>NZ_KB850206.1:1429614-1790449 GCF_000369825.1 Acinetobacter sp. NIPH 542 | reverse complement strand
GAACCTGAACCTGAACCTGAACCTGAACCTGAACCTGAACCTGAACCTGAACCTGAACCTGAACCTGAACCTGAACCTGAACCTGAACCTGAACCGCAGTCTAATCAGGACTTAATGGTATTTGATCCAAATCATCATGAGTTAATCGGATTTGAGTCAGCGTCTGTTCAAGAGACAAGTAATGTTCTGGAGGAAGATTTTATTCCTGTACCAGAACAAAAGTCAGTACAAGTTCAGGCTGAAACCCAAGCCCGAAGTATTGAACCTGAACCAACTTTCACTGCTGAGTCTATAGGTTTATTTGAAGCACCTAGCACTGATTTTTCACTTGCCCAAGATACGCCCGTTACTAATGATTTAGCCTTAGAATCTGTTGTCGAGCAACCATTACTGGTGGAAACCCCAGAGGCGATTGAGAAGGTCGAAGTTGTAAAAGAACTTAGTGCAACTGATAACGGGCAGCTTATGCCTCAAGACATTTTGAAGCTAACTACGCAAACCTTAGACGGCGAGTGGACACTAGCAAAATGGGAATATTGGTTTAGAACTAGTCAACTCTCTCCAGCCGTTCAAGAGCTTGCTCAGCATGGCGTGATGACAGGTCAAATTGGTGGCAATACAGTTTTCCATATTCCTCAAGAATATGAAAATATGTTGACTCAATTACAACAAGGTCTTATTGATGCATTAAATGAGCAATGGCCTGATACCCAATTTACAGTTGAATATGGTGCTGTAAATACGGTTACACCATATATCATTCAAAGCGCGCGTAAAGAAAAAGCCTTTCAAAGAGCAGCTGAGTTATTACAACAGCAGCCAGTCATTAAAAGCCTCATAGAGACCTTTGATGGCGAATTACAAAATATTCAATTAAAGCCTTAACTTTTTAGTCCTGTGATGAGCTTGGAAAATATACAATTCCATGCTTTTTCACGGGATTGAAACATTCAGGTCACGTCATTGTCATTGTACTTTTCTATGTTAGCCATTTTAGATTTTAAATGGATTGTACATAGACATGAAAAGGCAATACGCAGGAATAACTTCTTTTAAATATTCATGTTTTTTATTGATCAGCGCACTTTTGCTGAGTGGCTGTAACGACTCATCAAATGATAATTCAAATGCACCAGACACAGGTAAAAAGCCTGTAATGCGCTGCGCTCCATAAACTTAAATAATAAAAAGAACCTGATCATGATTACACGCCGTAAATTTTTAAATTACTCTTTAAATATGGGCTTTGGTGCTGCGGCATTGGCGGCTTTCCCATCTAGTATTCAAAAAGCTTTGGCAATTCCTGCAAACAATAAAACAGGCACAATTCAAGATGTCGAACACGTTATTATTTTAATGCAGGAAAACCGATCTTTTGACCATTATTTTGGTACGTTAAAAGGTGTTCGAGGTTTTGCTGATCGTTTTACGATTCCTTTACCAAGTGGCCGCCGTGTATGGGAGCAACTCAGAAGTAATGGGCAAGTTTTAACGCCATTTCATTTAGATGGTACAGCCAATAATGCACAGCGAGCAGATGGCACACCTCATACGTGGAACGACAGTCAGTTGGCTTGGGACAATGGGCGTATGGCGAATTGGCCAGCCCATAAAACCGATATATCAATGGGATATTTTAAAGAAAAAGAAATTCCATATCAGTTTGCGCTTGCAAATGCTTTTACGATTTGTGATGCCTACCATTGCTCTATGCACACTGGAACAGATGCGAATCGGTCTTTTCACTTAACAGGCACGAATGGGGCAACACCAACCAAGCGATCATTTGTAAATAATGAATGGGACTGGATTGATGGTAATCCAGCTACAGCAGATCGTGGTTATACGTGGAAGACTTATGCAGAACGTTTGGAAGAAGCCGGTGTAAACTGGATTTGTTATCAAAATATGCCAGATGAATGGGGCGATAATATGCTTGGTGCATTCCGCTCATTTAGAAAGGCAAATATTGCATCTGGCTATCCGGTTGCAAGTGGTGGTGAACCGAACAAACCATATGCCGACACGGGACAAAAATTACCGTATAAAGCCTATGACGCTGCGACCGATAACGCCAAAAATCCACTTTATAAGGGCATCGCAAATACTTTACCAGGCAATAAACCTGAAGAATATCTTGATGCATTTAAACGAGATATTCGGGAAGGCAAATTGCCGCAAGTCTCTTGGATTAATGCGCCGTCAATTTATTGTGAACATCCAGACCCTTCAAGCCCAGTTCAAGGGGCGTGGTTTATTCAAGAAATTATTGATGCATTAACTGCTGTGCCAGAGGTTTGGAGTAAAACAGCACTGATTATCAATTTTGATGAAAATGATGGCTATTTTGACCACGTACCATCACCATCTGCGCCATCTCGACTTACAAATGGTCAATACGCAGGGAAATCAACATTAAGCAGTGCCGACATGCAGGATGAATATTTTGATCATGCTGCACCACAGGGAAGCCATTCTCAGCCTACACCTGATGGGCGCGTTTATGGGCCAGGGCCTCGTGTTCCGTTATATGTGATTTCTCCATGGAGCCGCGGTGGTTGGGTCAACTCTCAAGTTTTTGACCATACGTCCGTGCTAATGTTTTTAGAAAAACGTTTTGGTGTGAAAGAGCCAAATATCAGTCCATATCGCCGTGCGGTGTGTGGTGATTTAACCAGCGCATTTAATTTTAAAACACCAAATGCAGATGTTCTACCGCAGCTCAATGGAAAGCAAACACGTTTACAGGCAGATGAATTAAGAGAGAATCAAGAGGCTTTACCTGCTGTTCCAGTACCAACAGATAGCAAGTTACCGATTCAGCAAAGTGGTATACGTCTGTCACGAGCATTGCCTTATGAGTTGCATACCAGTGCGCGTTGTAAAGCGGATGGAAAGGTGCAATTGATTTTCTCTAATACAGGTCAGCAAGCGGCGGTTTTTCATGTATATGACAAGCTCAATCTCGACCGTATTCCAAAGCGTTATATTGTCGAGCCGAATAAAACCTTAGATGATGAATGGGATGCTTTAAAAGATAACTTAGGTCGTTATGATTTATGGGTGTTAGGCCCAAATGGTTATCATCGTCATTTTAAAGGTGATACTCAACGTATTATCGATAGTGGAATTAAACCTGAAATTCGAGTGTGTTATGACATTGCTAATGGTGATGTTTATGTAGAGCTTATGAATGACGGGGCTAAGGATGCAATATTAACGGTAAAACCATGCGCATACCGACAGGATGCTCCGTTGCAGTTTACGGTCAAAGCGGGTCAAGTTGTTAAACAACATTGGGCTTTGGCTGATGTAGGCCATTGGTATGATTTTGAGATCACATGCCAAAGTGATGTGTCTTATTATCGACGCTTTTCTGGTCGGGTTGAAACAGGTGAAGATTCGTTTAGCGACCCAGCAATGGTCTAAATGATAAAGAGGCAAAAAGAATAGCTCATTTTCTTTTTGCCTCATTTTTTATAATAAAAATTTCTCTAAAACGTCACGAGTAGACTCAGAAATTGGAACAGTTTTACGCGTTTCACGATCAACAAACACATGCACAAAATGTCCTTGAGCCGAGGATTGAGCTTGACCTTGTTTAAAGATTGCCAATTCATAGCGCAGTGACGTGGTACCGATTTTACCAATCGCAACACCTACCTGAATAATTTCGGGAAAAGATAATTCCTGAAAAAAACTACAAGCTGAATCGACCACTAAGCCAATTGATTGTGATTGATGAATATCAAAACCTGTTTTTTGAATGAGTAAAGCATTTGCTGCCGTATCAAAATAACTATAGTAAGTTACATTGTTAACATGACCATAGATATCGTTATCTGCCCAGCGCGTTTGAATATCTAAAAAGAACTTAAATTGATCGCGAGTTTTTAAAACTGGTTTAGTCATTAATGAATCGCCTGATAAATTGCCAAAGCAGCAGCTTCTGTCATGTCACGAGGGTTATTTTGTAGCAAGCGAGTTTGTAGCATGGCATCTTGAGCAAGCTTAGGTAGACTAGACTCTTCAATATTCAAATCTCTAAGCTTTAAGACCAAACCACTACGATCTAAATGATTCTGCATATGGTCAATAAACAGATCACACAAACCATCTGTGCTGCCATTGCTATATGGATCTAGCCATTGCATCAGTTCCGCATAGTATTTTTTTGCATTTGGTGCATTAAATTTTAATACTTCAACCAACACTAAGGCATTAGTATGCCCATGCGATAAATGAAAATGCCCGCCAAGTGGGTAAGCTAAAGCATGCACAGCGGCAACGGGTGAGTTTGCAAATGCTTGACCTGCAAGCATCGAGGCGAACAGCATGTTTTGCCTTGCTTCTAAATCATTACCATCTTTAAGAACTTTCGGTAAGTTATGGTTTAGTAGCTTCAAAGCATTCTTAGCTAAAATATCGGTGTATATATTCTTCTTGTGTTTAGAGGTATATGCCTCAATAGCATGCACCATCGCATCGATACCTGTTGCAGCGGTAATATGTGTTGGAAGGTTTTGAGTAAAAGTAGCATCAAGAATTGCTGTATCGGCATATAGTACTGGAGAGACAATCCCCATTTTTGTTGTCTCGCCAGTAGTCACAATTGAAATAGGCGTTACTTCTGAACCTGTACCAGCTGTCGTTGGAATCAAAATAAGTGGTAGGCGAGCTGTTGTTATTTGGTTTACGCCATACATGTCTTGCAAACTTTGAGTTTGGTTGGGGTGGGCGAGTAAAGCAATTACTTTTGCAACATCTAAAGAACTGCCACCACCAAAACCAATAATGGCATCTACATTTTGCTGTTTCGCATAATTGGCTGCATCTAAAACGACTTGTTCTGGTGGGTCAGCCTGAACATCTGCATAAATGACATATTCAATATTGAGCGTATCTAAAATTTGAAGAATGGGTTGGTGTAATTGATTTTTGACCATGCCAGAATCAGTGACTAGCAATAGCTTACGGTAAGCTTTTGAAGACAAAACATTCTGTAATTCTTGTATAGAGCCTAAGCCAGAGATGATATTTGGGACGGTTTGAAATTGAAAATGGCTCATATACATTATTTCCTTATTTTTGAAAATTATTGTTGAACGGTTCTATAAGATTCAATCTTCAAATAACTTAGCATAAGACACCTTAAAATAAAGTAGTTCTGAGGCGATTATGTTGAGTGTTATATGAGATAGCCACTATTTTCATGTGGTTAGAGTCAGATGATAGACGGAGATCATGCAAGTAATTTAAAAGATCATCCAAAGGTGGGCTTTTTGTTATTTATACTGTTCAGTAGATTTTCCTGAAGGCTGCTAATTCATATAATGTCTTAACAATTTATAATTTTATTCGGTTCAAAAAATGAAAATTTCTAAAACTTTACTTAGTGTTATTGGATGCACTTGCTTCATGCTAAGCTCCGCAGTAATGGCTAAAACTAGCTCTAGCGTCTATTCACCTAAAAAGGGTGTAATTTGTGACAAATATATTTGCGCTGACAAGAAGGGTGTATCTAAAAAACTTACCGCCAAATACTTAGGAACTCAGAAAGCCAACAGAGCATTCTCTCAAGGCGATTTTGATACATCAGCATTTACACTCTCAAATGGTGTGTTCTGTGATACCAAAACGAAACTATGCCATGTCGATCGATATTTTGAGAATGGGCACCGTAGCAAGATTGATAGAACTATGACTGATAAACTTTTTAAAAATAAATGATTTTTGTCTTCATGTTGCTTAAAAGCCCATAATATTTGGGCTTTTCTTTAGATAATATAAGATAAATAGATTACTAATTAAAAATTATCCAAGCTCTGAAAAATCAGTTTTTTACTTAGGTTTTTTGAATATATCAATAAGAACTAGTTTGATAAGTTGTATTATTGGCATTTAAAAAATTATGGGCTTGCAATTATGATTGCGGTAGCATTTGTTTTAATTAATGCGGACTCTTAACACATTAAATCCTTAATTATCATGGATGAATAGTAAGGCAAAATAATTAATGAATTAATTAGAAAATCAGAGATGTTATTCAAAATAGTTAACTACGCTTATGTTTGTCACTTATCGGATTTTATAAAAATATTTACCTACTTGTTTATACTAAGTGTTCAAAATAAAAACAGGATAATGATGTGAAAAAGATAATTCTAGCGACAATAATGAGCTTTGGTGGAATAGGGAGTACTTTTGCAGAATGTACTTATAACTTTGATGCAACGCTAACTCAATTACAATCTTTAGGTAATACTTCTGTTCAGAAGTTCCCAACTATTACGGGAAATAAGTTTTCCTATAAAACCTCTCAACAAAGTCCAATTTATATGGCTTACAGTCAGGACTATCTTACTAGAGCATTAGCCGCAAATGATTCTCAAGCTTCACTCTATACGCGTGGTGATAAAATATTACCGACAACCGGAATAATAGCTTTTGAATATAAAATTAAAGTTCCTACCCTAGGCAATACTGGTTATGTAAATATTTTCCCGGCTTTATCTGGTGGAATCATGCAGAACGGTAAGGCTGTACATTTTATAGTGGCTTATCAACATGGTCCTACGGTTAATAACTTTTATATTAAAACTACATCAAATGATAGCGCGGTAGTTTCTGATCTTTTTAACTTAGCTCCGGAAATTACTTCCGATGGCTACCAAAAAATTGGTATCTATATTAATCAGAACTCTAATCAAGTTGGTTTAGTTTTTAATGGGGTTAACAAAGGTTATTTTGCAACGTTTCCTTCTAAACTCGATAACCTATATTTTTCATTAACTTCAAATTATTTTGATTTAGCAGCAACTGATGCGAATAAAGATGTTTCGATCGAGTTTCTACTTGATCAATCAAAAATTACACAAACTTATCCAACAGGTACTAAGGATATTTGTGGAGTAGCTTTGTAAAAATTCTGTTAAATTTAAAAAAATTCTCATCAGCCACTTTCGAGTGGCTTTTACAGTTAAACGAAAGTGAGATGAACAGAACAAATTATTCCTTATTTCTGCGAGGAATGAGTTTCAGTTCCAGATTATTAAGATCTATGACTTGATTAGATGAATCAACAAGCTTTAATTTGAGTTGATCATCTGAATTCTTCTTAAAAATTTTTACGACATCTTTATCTGCTTCAATAAAATTACTACCAGATTCAAGCATGGCAAGCAAAACGATATTTAAGCTTTTACCTTTTGGGGTGAGTAAGTATTCTTTGCGCTCTCGTACACCCACTTCTTTATAAATTGATAGTTCAAATATTTCTAATTGGATGAGGTGTTTTAGACGATTAGATAAAATTTGCTTCGATATACCTGTATTTTCTAGAAAATCATTAAATTTCGTTACGCCGTAAAAAGCTTCTCTCAACAATAGGATCGTCCAATTATCGTTCAATATCTCCGCAATTTTGAAGATTCCACATACATCTACTGAAAATCTTTGATCTGGAATAATATTTGACATTCTAGGGAGCTCCAATTAACATGGGTCTATAATTTAGACCTAGACTTAATTCAGGTAGCATTATGCCATTTATAAATATACAAACTATAGAGGGTTTACTAGATAAAGATAGTAAAGTCGAGCTTTTCAAACGAATAACAGATTTATTTGTAGAGATAGAAGGAAAGGGAAATCCAGCTTTTCAAGAGCATGTATGGATTCGAATTGATGAACATCCACCTGAACAGTGGCAATTAGGTAGCTTAAGGCCAACGAAGGAAATGATTGAGTTAATTAGCAACGTTAAATGATTATTTTGGGCCTTTTACTAAAGCTGTATTAGAAAATCATAAGTTGCAAGTTAAGTATTTGCTAACCTGTTTTAAGATGTAAAGCTGATATAATTATTAATAATGTAAGTGTCTGCTTTGCTGTAAAAGCTCTCTTCGGAGGGCTTTATTGTTTTATTCAAAATTAGAAAGTCAGCTACTTTGTCGGCTGATTTATCAACTTTTAATCTATTGATAAACATTATTTTCCTTTTCAAGCCATGTGAGTTTTGACAAAATGCAACACGTCATAATGGTCAATTCGATTCTGACAATCATTGATAGTTTTGTCAGGGTTTTACATGCTCCATATTAATTTCTATTTAATTCAAATGTTTGGAAGTAGTTTCTAATGGAAACACAATATAAGGTGTTATGCGTCTGTTTAGGAAACATTTGCCGTTCTCCCACGGCTGAAGTGGTTTTCAGACATTATTGTGATGCACATCAACTTAATGTCATTGTCGATTCAGCTGGAACGAGTAATTATCATCCAAATAAAGCACCTGATCAGCGTAGTCAGTTGCACGCTAAAAAAAGAGGTTATGACTTGTCGTCTTTACGTGCAAGGCAGCTTTCAACACAAGACTTTTTAGAGTTTGATTTGATTTTGGCAATGGATCACCAAAACTTTGATGATATTCATGACATGCTACAAAGCGCGGTTTCTCAGTTTGGTACTCATCAAATTCGTGCAAAAGTAGCTTTAATGAGTGAGCATGATCCTCAATATCTACAACAAGCCTTACCTGATCCTTATTATGGTGGTGCTGATGGCTTCGAGCGCGTACTTGACCAATGTGAGTCTAGTAGTTTGGCGTGGATTAATATTTTAAAAAAACAATTGAATGTTTAAGAATAGGTTTTTCAACACAATGCAAATTCAGAATCAGATACAGCTTAAACCATTCAATACATTAAGTTTAGATGCAACAGCTTCACATTACACAAAAGTCGGTAATATTCAGGATATTGAAGAAGCTTTGGATTTTGCTAAGCAGCATCATTTAAATGTACTTGTGTTATCGGGCGGTAGTAACATGTTGTTGCCGCAGCAGATCAATGCCTTAGTGATTCATCTTGATATTCAAGGAATTGAAGTTTTATCTGAAGATCATGATTTCGTTCGGGTTAAAGTGGGTGCAGGGCAGGTTTGGCACGATTTTGTTTTATATAGTACAAAGCAGAATTGGTTTGGCTTACAGAATTTAGCACTTATTCCAGGCTTAGTAGGTGCGTCACCTGTACAAAACATTGGTGCTTATGGGGTAGAGGTCGGTGAGTTTATTGAGTCGGTACAAGTGTATGACCGTAAATTAAAAGAAACTCAGACAATTTTAGCAGCCGAATGCCATTTCGCTTACCGCCATAGTATTTTTAAAGATGATCCGAACCGTTACATCATCACGCATGTCACTTTTAAATTACTTAAACAGCCACATTTAAAACTTAACTATGGTGATTTGAAGCAAGCAGTGGGAGACAATCAGACTGCTGAGAACTTACAAAATCAAGTGATCCATATTCGCCAAAGTAAACTCCCTGATCCAAAAGAGTATCCAAATGTAGGTAGTTTCTTTAAAAATCCGATTGTTAATCCTCAAGAATTTAAACGTCTAATCACACAATTCTCAACAATTCCACATTATCCTCAAGCCAGTGGAAACGTTAAAATTGCAGCAGGATGGTTAATTGATCAGGCGGGTTGGAAAGGGAAGCAACTCGATATGGTGGGGATGTTTCATAAACAGGCATTAGTTTTGGTGAATTATGCCAATGCATCTCTTACTGATGTAAAGAAAACTTATCAGGCTGTACAACATGATGTTGAACAGCGTTTCCATATTATGTTAGAACCAGAGCCTGTGCTTTATAACAGTTTAGGTTTAATTGAAAATCATACGGAATAGTTTTATGCCAAAAGTACACTTAATGGTACGTTTAGTACAAGTAGTCACCGTGCTATTTGTACTATTAGGCTGTTTCGTGGTTTTTTTATATTCGCCGTTTTATTCAAAATTAATTGTAGCTGGACTTAATTATTTTGTACCGGTTGATGTGAATCAAGTCGCCGCTGAAAGTCAGAGACAAGCTGCATTAAGTGAACATGATAATTTAGAGCCAGGTTCAAATCTATGGATTGCTCGTCAAGCGTATTTAAAGCTGACTGAAAAAGCTTTACGTGAAAAAAAGACAACAGATCTGACCTATCTTCAAGAAAACTATAAGGCTTTGCAGCAAATTATTCTTTTAGAAGAAAAGGAACAAGATTCAGAGGCAGCCGCTTCTGTAACGGTTCCTTTAGTCGTGAAAAACTCAGAAATTGATGCTGCTGATGAAGCAAGTAGCCCAATTGATGAAGCACTCTTTATTAATAGTTCAGAAAATAAGGCCCTTACAGAGCAATATACCGAGTTTTTAGCACGAAAACCTGTAGTGCCAGAACATCAAAAAGCTGTTAGCGAACCTGAACAGAAAATCGAGTATGTTCGTAAAAATCCTTTACCAGCTCCAGCTAAAAAGTTATCACAACCTTATGCAATTGTTGTTTTAGGTGGTGGTTTGACTCTTGATAAAAATGGAAAAGATATTGTAGTTAATGGTTATACACGCTTGAGACTGGAAAAAACCTTAGAAGTTGAAAAACAAAATCAGCTTCCTATTGTACTTAGCGGTGTTGAAGCACCTTATATGCAAGCTTGGTTAAAAGAGCGCGGAGTTGATGCAAAGTTACTAGAAAAACGTAGTATGAATACTTGTGAGAATACAAGATTCAGTTCTCTCTTGCTTCAGAAAAAGGGTGGAGCACCGACGGTCATGTTGGTTACAGATGAATACCATATGCCGCGTACTCGTCGACTATTTGCTTTAAATGGTATTGAAACCATTCCTGTTGTGGCTCCAATGCCAACACCACTGACACGCTGGCAACCAAGTGTGCAAAATTACGATCATAGCCGTCGTGCAAATTATGAATTACTTGCGACAATTCGCGACATGTTGTTTGGCTCAAGTGATTGTCGAGAGGTACCTTAATGTCAGATATCCCATTTCTCAATCCTGCCGTATTAAAACAATTAGATTTGCCGGTTCCTAACCGTGATCTTACGCCACAGGTTTTAAGTCCACTTAATTTAAATACATTAGAAGAACCGTCTCGAGATTTACTGGCTTACCGTAAGTTGTATGGTTTGCATTTACTTGAATGTGATCATTGGCAGGGCTATGTTCAAATGCCTTTATTCCGATTACATGTGCAAGTTTTCAAGCCTAAAATAGAAAAAATACAAGGTACTGTCTGCTTATTACATGGCTATCTTGAGCATAGTGGTATTTATCAGCCTATTATTCGTGAAATTCTTGAACAAGGCTTTAGTGTCATTACCTATGACTTACCAGGGCATGGTTTAAGCAATGGCTCACCAGCAAGTATTCAAAATTTTGATCACTATCAACAAGTTCTGATGGCTGTTTATCAATATGTAAAACATGCAGATCAGTTACCGAAACCTTGGGTAGGAATTGGTCAAAGTACGGGTGGTGCAATCTGGATGCATCACTTATTGGAATATGCTGAAAAACGCCAAGATCCGATTGTAGATAGAGTTTTGTTACTTTCTCCTTTGATTCGTCCTGCAAAAACAGCATGGTGGCATAACCCAGTTGGATTGGGCATTATTCGCCGTATTAAGCGCCAAGTACCAAGACACTTTAGACGTAATAATCATAATCCTGAATTTTTACGTTTCATTCGTTTAAAAGATCCTTTACAACCTCGAATGATGGGCATGGACTGGATTTTGGCAATGTCTAAATGGATGCAAGAAATGGAAGAGCGGCCAGCTTGTCGTATTCCTGTCTGGCTTGCACAAGGTGCTCTCGATCAGACAGTTGATTGGCGTTACAACATTGAATTTATTCGTCGTAAATTTAGACTACAAACGTTATTAATGCTAGAAGAAGGGTCTCATCAATTAATTAATGAGCGTGCAGATATACGTGCAGCTTTAACGGGATTGATTCCAGCATTTTTACATGCGAAGCCAAAACATTTTTATTATTAAAAAATAATGCATCTATCCAAAAAATTGGATAGATGCATGAGTTAATCTTTGTACTTTATTTTGAATTTTGATAAAGCTGCATAAAGTTTTTATAAACCGAAGACTGCTTTTGTGGACTATACATATTGCGTTCGATTGTTCCCTTATCCGTTTTTATCAAAACGTTTACATTTTGAGCACTTTTAAACTCTTGCAAGAATTTACTTGGAATAATAAAGAAAGTTGTAGAATGTTTAGGAACTAATCGGCTCACATTCGTTTTTTCAGTTGATTGAGCGGGTTGATAGTTAAATCGTTTCCCATCAATATCAAATGTTAACTCGTTAATATCATAAAAGTTATAACTACTACTTAAATGAACATCTACACGAAGCTGATCTTTTTGATTCTCGTTCCATTTCACGAGCAAGCTTGGGCATAGTTCAGTTGGTGAGCAGTTTAGCTGACCCGCTGTCTTTACCTCTTTAGGAGCTGTTGTACTAACCTGTGTGGTGCTACAAGCCGCTGTAAGTAGACATGAACCCAATAAGAGTAGAGATTTCTTCATCATATAAATTCCAAGAGAGTATGCTTAATATTATTTATGTTAAGTGTAGTAAATTTTGACATAAATTAACGCATAGATGGGCTTAAAAATACAAATGGTTTTGCAATTTTAAAAGAAGAAGTGGCATCACCTGCATATATATGGCTTTGATCGGGGCCTAAATCTAGTCTACGAGTTTTACCATCTTTAAAATTAATCTTTTTCAAATCAACCCAAAACACATTGGGTGATAGTGCTGACTCGAAAAAGTAAAGCATCTGTTTATGATCGGCCACAGTTCGCCAGCGAGTTGAAGAGATATTCGGTTCTTCTTGAGTATTTAGTCCATAGGGAACAGATGCATTTCGAATGACACTAAATACAGAGGCTTGAGCCTGTTTACTATCATCATTTTTAGGAATTGCATTAATGTAAAAAGAAGCACGTGCAAAGCGATCAGATGCTCGGTTTGTACCGGGGAGCATGATTGTTCCACCAATTTGTTTCCAATATTCGGCAAGTGCAAGTTGTTTATCGAAAGTAGGCGAGTTAGTCATGACTTGATAGCTGCGACTATGATGAATCACTTGTTTTCCACCAATATATTCAATAATTGCGCTATCACCTGTTTTGTCAGAAATAGATAAATGTAGGGTAGTGAGGCGTGTTTCGCCTGGGACATTATCGGTCACAATCGTGTAAGGTTCTTTTTCTAATGCTTTAACGGCTTCATCGACAGTTGCGAAATTATCGAGTACATATTGAGCCCAAGCTGCAATACTAAGTAAAGGCTTATTCGTTTTTTTCACATCTGGATATTGAGACTCCACTAACCATAAAATGTTAGCAACCAAGCCAGCTTCATTCATTCCATCTGTTGTGGAAACTTCATAGCCTGTGGCAATTACACTTCCATATTTAGACGTCCATTTTATTGAATTGGAGCCTGCACTACCGTCACGACTAACCCCGCTTGGCATAATCCACAAATTTGTACCCGTATCAACTTTCCAGTCCATTGAGCGAGCAGTAATAATATGTTGGTTATTGCCTAAATATACGGCACGTGTACAAGCAACAGCATAGCTACTTAAACCTACTGCTAGTGCGACAAAAGAAGAGATGAATGTTTTTTTCAACATGATGAGATACCTTCTTGTTATAAGCATTAAAAAATTTTTATTAAATAAAATTAAATTGTGTACGTTATTTATACTTTTATATTAAGTGAAAAATCTATTAAAGACAAATTAAAAGGGGAATGAAATTTGAGGGGAAATCACATATTCAATTCAAATATGGAAGAGCATCACACTCTAAATGTAATGCTCAACATATCAAGTTAATATAAATTAAAAGTGATTAGCATCTGCCATATTCCACATCCGATAATAAAAATTATCATCGTCATTATTAAGTTCAGACTGTAAAAGTTCGCCTTCTTTTAAGAAAAAATGCAATTGAGCATAGTTCTTAATTTCACGGTCGTTTACTCGCTGAGCCAAATGGTGAGCTTTAATATCAGAAGGGTGACGTAAACCAGCCGCAGCAATCATTTCTGATAATGCATGCAATGTATTTTTATGAAAATTAAATACTCGTTCTGATTTAGTTGGTACATCAATTGCTTTTTGACGGTCTTTATCTTGGGTTGCAACACCTACAGGACACTGGTTAGTGTGACAGCTTTGTGCCTGAATACATCCAACAGCAAACATGAAACCACGTGCTGAATTAACCCAATCTGCACCTAGAGCAAAAGTACTGGCAATATCGAAGGCACTAATGATTTTACCACTCGCACCAATCTTAACTTGATCTCTTAGTCCTGCACCCACAAGGGTGTTATGAACAAAACGTAAGCCTTCACGTAATGGAGTACCAATATTGTCGCTAAACTCAATTGGCGCTGCGCCTGTACCACCTTCAGATCCATCAACAACTATAAAGTCAGGAACAATTTTTGTTTCTAACATTGCTTTAACAATACTCATGAATTGCCAAGGCTGACCAATACACAGTTTAAAACCAACTGGTTTACCTCCAGATAATGTGCGCAATTTCTGTAAGAAATGCATCATTTCAATAGGAGTAGAAAAACTAGAATGCTTTGCAGGAGAAATACAGTCATGATCGCGAGAAACACCACGGATTTGAGCAATTTCTGCGGTAATTTTATGTTTAGGTAAAATTCCACCATGACCTGGTTTTGCACCTTGGGAAAGCTTCAGCTCAATCATCTTAATCTGTGGTAATTGAGATTGCTTGGCAAACTTTTGCTCGTCAAATTTCCCATCTAAAGTACGACAGCCAAAATAACCACTGGCAATTTGCCAAACAATATCACCGCCATTTTCCAGATGATAAGGGCTTAAACTACCTTCGCCAGTATCATGATAGAACCCGCCTAACTGCGCACCTTTATTTAACGCGCGAATAGCATTGGCACTTAAACTACCAAAGCTCATGGCAGAGATGTTCATAATTGATGCACTATACGGTTGAAGGCATTGTGCATTACCCACCTGAATACGAAAGCTCTTTGGATCTGCTGGTGGACAAGGGCTTATTGAATGGACAATGAATCGATAATTTTCTTGATAAACGTCAATGATTGAACCAAATGGTTTATCTGCATTTTCATTTTTAGCACGCTGATAAACTAGACTTCTTTGCATACGAGAAAAAGGTAGAGCATCTTGATCCGCTTCAATAAAGTATTGGCGAATTTCTGGACGTATATCTTCAAACAAAAAACGGAAATGCCCCATAATTGGGTAGTTTCTTAGAATTGAATGTTTATTCTGCAAAACATCGTAAAGGCCTAATAAACTTAGTGCACCAGTAAGCACCCATAACCCGTTAAGGAGAGTATCAGAAATAAAATAATAGATACTATGAGGGGTGTATACGGTTCGAAACCATGTAATGCTCAGTGCAGTAAAAATACATAAGAACCAGAGAGAATGGCGCGAAAAGAATGTATTGAGAAATTTATGTCGAATGATTTGTGCTGGACTCGCCATATTGGAACAAATTCCTAATGTTTTACTGGTACATACCTTGCCAAGAAGCAAGTGAAACTACAAGTGTGGAATTGTTAGTTTCAATAGAAAATAAACAGTACAGCTGTGGCTCACTCAATTTAGAAATAGATTTTTAAAGAAAGTATTTAAGCGATTATTAATATCTAATTTGGAGGTTTAGGAGATTAAATAAATTATCAAATACTTAATTATTAAATTGATATATTTTATAAATTTTTAGCTGTAATAAAGAATATTTCTATTAAGTATTTTCATCGAAAGGGATGTGAATTAATTAAATTTAACTTTAGATTTAATTAATAATAACTTTTTTATTTGTATGTTTTTTGGTTTAATTAATGTTGTGCTATTTAATTATTTTTTGCTAATATAAATAAATTGAAATATTTTTTTAATACACATTACTACAACTATATAAGATTCTAAAAAATCATTTAAGGACTGAAATGAATTGGAAACTATTAATCTGCTCCATTTTTCTCACAGGGGTTTTTTTCTTAACTTTAATGTTCTATCTCGGTTTTGATCTAGATACTTTTAAAAAAGTCGCTCTAGTACAAAGTATATTAGTTGCTGCAACTTTAATATTCGACTCTAGGGAAAGGAAGAATAATCCTATTTTTCCTGGATTTATCGTTTATCCCTTACTGGGTATTTTTTTTGTTTTTGGGTTTACACCTATTCTAGATTTTTTTGCAGAAAGACCTAAAGGATTCCATAGCTGGGACATTAAAAATATTTTAGTAATTGGGTCGCAAAGTGCAGATTATCAATTCAGAGAGTTAGCTTGGTATGGTAAAGCCTATATACAATTGGGTTTTGCTATAGGAGGTGGTTTTATTGGCTTGATTTTTCATTTAATTTTTAGAAATAGTTAAGATAGCAGGACTTTCTTCTTTTAAAGGGAAATTGTGTAAGTGCTGAAAATTCTTAAAAAATCTTAGAAGTATCGATAAGTTACTTAGATTTCTTATTCATAAAATATTCTTTTCTTATTCATTTAAAATATATAGAACAATCAGTAGCTTACTTTTTGTTCATTATTTTTTTACCAAAAATTAAAAAAATATAAAATACTAAAAGTGATGGTAAACTTTAACTAATGAAAATCTATAATTTTTTTAGTAAAACTAACAAAAGTTAGATAAAAGTATCGAAAATCGATATAAAAAGCGTGATAAACCATAAAAATTTTTATAATTGAGAAATTCATCAGAAGTTGAATTATTAATTGATATTTAGAATGAAAGTTATGTTAGTGTTTTTGTTGTTTTTTTGTATTATGCGCCGTAAGTAGAGTAAAAAAATAACGCTTTGAAAAAACAATCAGAAAAGCTAGTGATTGTGATGGGGAAGGCTAGTTTTTACATCTATTAATTTTATTGGCGTAATGTAAAAAGGTTTTTAACCATGAAAAAGTCTCTCATTTTATCAGTAATTACTTTGGGTTTAATGTCTATCAATGCGGCAAATGCTGCAACTGCAACAGGTACTTTGACTGTTAAAGCAACAATTACAAATAGCTGTGTATTGAATACTTCAGCTACAGGTACAACAGCTAACGCAGTTTTAGATTTTGGTACTTTAAGTTCTCTTGCGAGCAACGTAGATGCAGACACCACAACGACAGGTGGCACTGCAATTAAAGTTTTATGTAACAACACTGTGCCATGGACTTTAGCTTTTGATGCTGGCAAAAATGCTCAAACGACTCAACGTCGTATGATTGGTGGTGCAACTAGCAACGAATATATTCCTTACAACCTTTTCTCTGACACTAACCGTGCAACAGCGATTGGTATTGCAACTACTGCTTATAGCGGTACTGGTACTGGTACGCCACAGACAGTTAACGTCTATGGTCGTATTCCAGCTGGTTCAACTTTACCAAGTGCTGGTAGCTATGTTGACACAGTAACAGTAACCGTAACTTATTAATTTTTTAATAAGTTTTATTGTGTCATTGCTAGCTCTTGATTTAGAGAGCTAGCCTAATTTGAGAAAAGTAGTTCTGGGCAAATCATGAGAAAAAATATCTTTGTTACTACAAGTTTATTGTTATTTTTGCCTAGTATGCTGAACGCTGCATCAATTCGTCTTTCGCCTGTAAGCGTTGAAATATTAAACGATCAATCTGCTTCTTCAATTAGTTTGTATAACCAGTCAAATGAAAGTAGTGATTTGCAGGTACGTGTATTTGAATGGCGCCAAAATGCTGGGCAAGATCAATTAATACCTACAGATGAGATCGCGGTTAGTCCACCATTTTTGAAATTACAACCTAATGATTCTTATAACTTACGTGTAGTTAGAATTAATCCAGTATCAGTTTCTGGTGAACAAACCTATCGTATAATTATTGATGAACTACCAAAACCGATTGATAACCGTAAAGTGGATCAGGGAGTTAACGTACTACTACGTTCGTCATTGCCTTTATTTGTAGTCAATAAAGATGCAATTACTAAACTTACTTGGTCAATACAACAAGAGCAAAATAATTCCTCTCTTATAATTAGTAATGTTGGAAATCGACATGCACTTTTAAGCAATTTAGTGCTTGTTGATACAACAGCGAATAAAAGCTATGCCATTAAAGTAAATACGGTGAATGGTTATATTCTTGCTGGCAAAGCAAGAAATTTTAATATTAGCCCTGATTTTAAATTTCAAACGGATCATAAATATAATATTTCATTGAATATTAACGGTAAGCAAACATCTCTTTAAAGAGGCACACATGAAATATCTCGTAAGTGCCTTATGTGTTATGTCCTTGCCGATTCATGCTTTTGCTGAATCATTGCAAGATAGCACCAATGCTGCTTTACCAAGTATTCCGGAAGTTACAAACTCTTCTCATCAGGTATTCATCTCTGATAAGGCGTACACACAGCTTTTCTTAAAGATTTCTATTAATTCGAGTATTTCAACAGATTTGATCTCGGTGCGCCAAGATCAAGACAGAAAGCTGTATATCCGTTCTCGTGACTTGAAAGTTTTAAGGGTGAAAATGGATGAACAGACTCCTGATAACCAATGGGTCTGTATTGATGAGCTAAGAGGAATCCAGTTTAAATATCTAGAGAATGAGCAGGCTCTAAATTTACAAGTTCCGTCGAACATGTTGACGGATTATTCAGTTGACTTAAATGGCCAGCAGGTCACCAGCCCTCATTTGCTGAAAATGAAGCCCTTAAACGCGGCTATTCTGAACTATAGTCTGTATAACACCATAACCAATGACGAGAATGTTTTCTCAGGTTCGGCAGAAGGGATCTTCAACAGCGCAGTTGGTAACTTTTCTTCAGGCGTTTTATATAACGGTAGTAATGAAACGAGTTATAGCCATGAAAAATGGGTGCGCTTAGAGAGTAAATGGCAGTACGTAGACCCTGAAAAGATCAGGATATATACCTTAGGGGATTTTATTTCCAATAGTTCTGATTGGGGTAGCAGTGTACGTCTGGCAGGTTTCCAGTGGTCGAGTGCTTACACCCAACGTGGCGATATTGTCACCTCGGCACTACCACAATTTTCCGGCTCGGCTGCATTGCCTTCGACTTTAGATTTATACGTTAACCAACAAAAGATTTATTCAGGGCTTGTACCATCAGGCCCGTTTGATATTAAGCAGCTCCCGTTTATTTCAGGCAATGAAGTTACCCTTGTGACTACCGATGCAACAGGTCAGCAGAGCATTACAAAACAGGCTTACTATTTTTCATCCAAAATTCTGGCAAAAGGCATTAATGAATTTTCAGTAGATGTCGGTATTCCACGCTATAACTACGGGCTGTATTCAAACGATTATGATGATGCCACTTTTGCTTCGGGTGCGATTCGATATGGTTACAGCAACTCACTGACCTTAAGTGGTGGTGCAGAGGCTTCAACAGATGGTTTATCAAATCTGGGCACTGGTTTTGCCAAGAACCTGTTTGGCTTTGGGGTGATTAATGCTGACATCGCAGCGAGCCAGTATAAAGATGAAAACGGTTATTCTGCTTTGCTTGGCTTAGAAGGACGTATCAGTAAGAACATTTCGTTTAATACCAGTTACCGTAAGGTATTTGATAATTACTTTGACCTTGCCCGCGTGTCTCAAATTCGATATTTAAAAGATAATCAATCCGATGATGAACCCAAAAATTATTTAGGCTACAGTGCGCTGGCAGATGAGATTTTTAGAGCAGGAATTAACTATAATTTTTACGCAGGCTATGGCGTTTATTTGGGTTATAACCAGATCAAATATAGCGACAATTCTTATAAATTACTCTCTACAAACCTAAGTGGGAGTCTGAACAAAAACTGGGGCTTTTATGCATCAGCATATAAAGATTATGAAAACCAAAAAGACTATGGCATTTACTTTGCGCTGCGCTACACACCCTCTAGCCGAGTCAATGCGATTACAAGTATTTCTAATGAAAGTGGTAAAACAACCTATAGACAAGAAATAAATGGATTTAGCGATCCACAAATTGGTGCATTTGGCTGGGGAGGCTATGTTGAGCGTGATCAGGATGCGAATCAGAACAATGCATCGGTCTATGCCTCTTACCGTGCTCGTGCAGCTTACCTAACTGGTCGATACAACCGAATTGGGGATAACGATCAAGTTGCAGTTTCAGCGACAGGATCATTGGTTGCGGCAGCAGGGCGGCTTTTTGCGGCCAATGAAATTGGAGATGGTTACGCTGTTGTAACCAATGCTGGGCCACAAAGCCAAATTTTAAATGGCGGGGTAAATTTAGGAGCAACTGATGAAACTGGTCGATTCTTAATTGCAAATTTAAGACCCTATCAGCTTCATCATATCTATCTAGATCCATCATATTTACCTTTAGAGTGGGATGTTAAATCCACTAACCAAACAGCATTCGTTGGTTATCGCCAAGGAGCTTTGATTGACTTCGGCGCTCATCAGGTCATTTCCGGATTAGTGAAACTTGTTGATGCGAATAATTCACCTTTATTACCAGGTTATACAGTTCGCATTAATGGGCAACAAAATGGGGTAGTTGGCTATGACGGTGAAGTATTTATTCAAAACCTATTAAAGCAAAACAAGCTTGAAGTCGATCTTCTGGATCATGGCGCATGCCAAGTTAATTTTGCGTATGAAAATAAGCAATACAGTGCTAAAAAATTGGGGCCTTATCTATGTCGATAACTACTGCGAGTCATAGTTTTTGGATGAAGAGTGAAAAGTTTTCATTGGCCATAAAGTATATTTTAGCACCTGTTCTGTTTTTTATATTATATGCATTTTTTAGCTCTGCACATGCGGCTTGTACGGTAACGGGGACAACTAATAGTACGTATACCTATACGGCTGCTACCATTAATAGTGACGCAAACATCAACTTCTCTGGCACGATTAGCTGTCTTGGAGGGCGTACTACTCCTGAAATTTCAGGTTATATGTGCATGAAAACTGTATTTACGGGAACCACAAATACTAATAACAGCGTTTCATTACCTTATACGGTAACTGCAACTGTAGGCGGTGCTGGTTCTTCTACCACTAACCAAACTTCAAATGTTTGGTATGGGCCAGTGAGAACGGTCGCTTCAAATAATATTATTAGTTACTCGGTAAATGTAAAAGTCCCAGCCCGCACAGGGTCTCTTATTGCCTATCCTAAAGGGACATATACGGGTACAGTTCAGCTTTTTTGGGATATGCAAGCAAGCTCTAGTACTGTCTGTGAAGGAAATAGTGGTGGAGGATGGGACTCAGGCAATACCACTATCACTGCTAATTATGTTGTACCGAGTTTGTGCCAATTAGATTCCACATCAAATGTAGATTTTGGTAATATCAATGATATTGGTACGACGAGTCGTGATTATACTGCGCAAGGTGCGGTGAATACGACGTGTAACAATGGCACCTCATATAGTATTTACTTGGGTGATGGAATTAACCGTATTGCTGGCGGTTTTAGGCGTATGACAAATGGTAGTAGTCAATATATCCCTTACCAGCTATATCAGGAATCAACTTATGGTACGGTGTGGGACACCACTGGTGGTGTAACCGTAGTTGGAGGCTCTGGAGGTGTTTCTAAAACAGGCTCAGGCAGTGCCCAAAGTACAAATGTCTATGGCAAAATTCCGCAGGGTACAGCTATTTCAACAACCCCTGGTAATTACTCAGATACGATAGTTGTTACAGTAACCTATTAATAATCTGTTGGAATTTGATATTGAGTCTGTTTTTATATTGGGTTGCTCATGCGAATAGTCATGAGATTTTGATTTGATTTTTTAATTGTTCTAATTTGAAGATGGTGTAAAAGCTTTTAAAGAAAAGATAGATGTAAAAAGGGGATCAACGGTAATGTTGTTTTAGAATAAGTAAAAATAGAAAAAGACAAATTAAAAAAATAAGAAAAAACATCTGATGAATAAATACCTTATGAATATTAAATGTATTTTTACACAAGTTAACAGATTGTACAAATTAAATTACAGTTGTCTTATATTCATTTAGTCTTTCTTATCAATAAAAAAAGCTTTTAGAGGCGAAGTTGGTTATTAATAATTTAGTTATTTGTATTGGAAAACAAAGTGTTAAAATTATGGGGTTGGGATGCTTTGAATATACAATGATCTCGAATTTTAACCTATTGAAACTACTAAGGTTTACAACTTGTTCCAACCACTTACAATCCAAACCAGACTCGGCGGATTCTACTTTTTTTATAGTGTGCTTGTGGGTTTTGTTTTTTTATTAATATTTTAAAAATTAATAACTTAATTTAGAAAAAGCACGTATTTTATTGAGACTGAAAAGCACTTGTAGACTATTGAGAAAGGTGTTTTCTTCTTAGATTTTTTATGAAAAATGAAATAGGCTTTCACATTTTAGTTCAGCCCATACTTTTAGGATAGAGTTCTAAATGATGTTGTGAGTTGATCCAAAAAAGTTAAATTTATTGGGCTAATGTTAGTTGAGTCTGTAGTTAATCAGTATTTATAATTACACGAAATTTAAATAACAACTACAGCAAGGCTTATGATGCAAAGGAAAAGATAATATTCTGATGTGAATGGATTATTGATAGAATCATCGCATTTTTGCTTTTCTTTCTGATTACTTCCCTCCCCCCTTAGTTCTAGGAGAAGAGGTGTGAATAATTGTTATGATTATATTTTTTACTTTTTGTAATAAGAAGGGTTATCTTTCTATAAAAAGAAAGGAGCACGAGACAGGTAAGAATGCGAATATGTCATTTGAAATGAAAATCATATCTATATTTTCTTGTTTACGCTCTTTGTGTTAGGGCGATGTATTTCATCTATGTATTAGATATTAATTATAAGTACCAGTATTAATATCTTTAAATTGTAATTGTTAATAAATATCTATGTATGATTCCTTTTAAATACTATACTAAAATTTCTTGTTTTTAAGTTTAGTCTCTTTTTATATGCGGATCTTTTAATTTGCCAAATATATTACCCCATAGGAAGCCACACTATATATATCAATTGTTGGTGGGATTTTTGCTTTATAAATTAGATAATTATTTAGGTTGTTCTTAAAAAAAATCCAAATCACAATATAAATACAATATACCAAGAGTCTCTTATGAGTTGATATCCGCCTATACTTTGAAGTATTTCAAAGATTGATGCGCATACAAATATTGGTACCATCACACATCCTAGAAGTGCCCTATCTCAGTCATCAAGACTATATTGGTTTTTTTCACCAGTTGATCTCCGTTTAATCCATTTTAATAGTGATTATAGTAAAAGTATAAAGCTCCAGTCCCACAACAATTATTAATATAATTGTGTCTAGGGGGAACATTATAAGAGGTGCTTCCTATTCTTGGACTTATTTATATCCCTGCTATTCCATGTAGTGATATGGACAATAATATTAATAATGCACTTAATTTTTTATCATAATAAATACAACTGAATTAAACCTGAATTTTAGTAAATTCACTGGAAAGATTAATTTATATAAAAGTTACCTGTTTGAGGAGTGCTTTGCTAAAGATTTTACGGCACATGAAGCCAGCTAAATATTAATTGTTAAAATAATTTATTAAAATCATATGGTTGTATTTTAATCTACTCCGATATTTATGATTGGGGATGCACGAACAATGTACAATGAATTTCGATTAGTTTTGGAGACTGAAATAATAGTAGTGTGATTCGGTTTAAATACAACGTCAGTCAAGCGCGTTAGGAATTGATTAGTTTCTAATTTTAAATCTGATACTGCTAGTTAGTTCTCTGGTAGTGATGACTTACCAGTATACAGTTTTGATTACACAAACAATACATATGCATGATTTTGGTGGTGTCGAATCAGCAAAAGATAAAAATTATTTAAGACCAATTCGACAACTGGCCTTAATAAAATTAATCGACAAAGATTTGCATCTTCTTTCTCTATACTAGCTGCTTAACAAAGTAGCAACTATATTTCTAAATTTACTATTTTAATTTTTTTATTAACTCATACTAAAATACAAGATATTTCAAAAATTTATATTTGATTAAGTATTATTATAATATTATTAAATATACTTTGTATTGGTAATATTTAAAATGAATTTATTCCCAATAATATATTGAAAAAAATTAATATATAAAAGATGATATATTTAATTGATACTATTTTATATATTTGCTTTTAATAAAAATTAACAAGTTAAAATAGTTGCCTGTGTATAATTTCGAAACTTTTGGAAAAAATAAACTATCACATGGATAAAAGAGTAGATATTCAGTTATTACGAGCAATTGCTGTAATTTATGTAGTTCTGTTTCATTTAGAGATAGCAGGAATTGAAAGTGGCTTCTTAGGTGTGGATGTGTTTTTTGTAGTGAGTGGCTTTTTAATGGCTATTTTGTACAAAACTGGCGAAACTAAGAAGTTTTTTGAACGTAGGGCAAAGCGTTTAATTCCTGCCTACTTTGCTACAGTTATGTTAACGTTACTTGCATCTATATTTATTGTATTACCATCTGAATTAGGGCAGGTGGTAATGCAGTCAATTTACAGCTTACTGTTTGCTAATAATATTGGTTTTTGGATGCAAAACTCATATTTTAGCAAATCTGATTTTAACCCTTTACTGCACTTGTGGTCTTTGGGTGTAGAAATTCAGTTTTACTTAATTGTTCCTCTATTGGTTTGGTTCTTTAGTAAGTCTAGGGCATTCTTGTTTTTAGCTCTCTTAGGTTCATTTGCTGCGTGTGTATTTATTGTTGGGATCTCAACTAAAACATCATTTTTTATGATGCCACTGCGTATGTGGGAGTTTTTAATTGGTTTTATTGTTGCTTATTATCTTACAAATAATGGCAATATTAAATTTGAACAGTATCGTTGGGCAGGCTTACTTGGTTTAGTCACTCTTTGTGCAATACCATTTATTTACGTGGATGGACAAACTCTAAACAGGGCACAAGGACATCCAAGTTTTATTGCTTTATTTGTGTGTATTGCAACAGGATTGGTGCTCGGTTTTGGTATCCCAAAAGTTTTTGAAGATAATCCAATAAGTAAATTTTTAGCAAAAATCGGGGACTATTCGTATTCAATTTATTTAGTTCATTTTCCAATTATAGTTTTATATTTATATGAGCCTTTCTCGGGAACAATCTTATATCCGAAGGTATATTCTGATAAAGCTATTTTATTAGTGCTTATCATCATTGCTTCAATATTGATGCATAAATTTGTAGAAACGAGACGAGTTACTAAAGTTACTAAAGTTTATTGGTTCTCTTTGGTCTCTCTTGTATTGCTTACTGGTGCTGCGAAAGTTGCACCAACTACTATGTATGATCAAAAAGAACAGAACATCTTCAAAGGGCTTGAAGATAGAGCAACTTATCGTTGTGGTAAGTTGTCGCGGATTTTAGATCCTGATGCTATAAGTTGTAAGATTAATAAAGAGGACTTTAAAAAGTCAGTTCTTTTAGTCGGGAATAGTCATGCTGATTCAATCAAAATGGCTTTTGCTGATGTTGCAGGGTCAAATAAATTTAATACTTATTTTTTAGTGTCAAATACTCCATTAATGGATAGTTCAGTCACTCCAAAAATGTTGTTAAATGAAGCTAAAAAGCTCAATATTGATATGCTAGTTTTACATTTTTCTCCAAAAGCAATTTCAAAAGATGTTATTGAGCAAGTTGTTGCATTGGCAGAGAAATCAAATATTGATGTTAAATTTATTATGCCTGTACCTATTTATAACGAATCAGTTCCAAAGATTCTATATGAAAATAACTTACAGGCTCAGTATGATGTGAATAGATATCTAGACAATAATCACGAAATTATTGCGGATTTGGAAAGCATTCAACAAAAGTATAAAAACTTTAGTTCTTATGATTTGCACCAAGTGCTATGTCATCCGAATTGTGTAATTAGTGATGTTGAAAATCACCCATACTATTTCGATGATGATCACTTAAACTTAACGGGTGCGAATCAACTTAAATCTGTTTTTGAGAGAATTTTTAAAGAAGCAAGTAATGTTAGCTAAAATAGTATTTTTTATAATTATATTGATTTCAATAAGCTTTTTAATCTGTGGCTATAGTAATTCTGACAAGATTTTTACTTTAATTAGTATTTTACTCGCTATAGTAGCATTTCTATTTAAGAGTATTTTGAAAGTTAAGTTTTTTATTGATAAGAAAACTTGAGTCCAAATGCACCCAAAGAGGTGCTTTTTATTACCTAAATTTTCTGGAGAAATAAATGGAACCAATTTTTACTAGCGGTTTAACTACTTTATTAAAGGCATCCATTTATGTAGGCCTTCGTGAGCAAGAGCACAATGTTTAACAAATGGAACTGTTCGTGTACGAGTCACTAATGCAACAAACGCCTCAGTGAATCTACCTAATGGGACGTTAAGACTAAGAATTGTTTAAAAAAGCGCCTATTATGGCGCTTTTTTCATTATTTTATTTTCTATCCATTTACCAACTTTAATTGATAAATCATCAACATAGTTGCTAAATGGGATGGATGCAATTATGGTTAGAACAACAACAATTATAGAAGCTAAAACAGAGCTGAATAGAAAACCGAAATTTAAGAAATAATTAAAAATGGGGATACCAACAATGTAAATTAACATCATATGTAATAGATACATAGAGAAAGATAATTTTCCTAAATACACAAATAGCTTATTGTCTAATAATTTTGAAAGTTGATCATTCATCAAAATGCTATAAACAATTAAAGGAGCACATAAAACATTTAATAAAGTTGCTGTCTTGGTATTTAATACTGAACCTATTAAATGATATGAAGCGCTGTTATTGTGAGCTCCTGCAAAATAGAGCCCAACTAATAACATTGGTAGAGCTACTAAGAAATTGATCCTTTTGCCATACAAATAAAAGAACATTCCCAAGACAAAGCTAAAAAAGCCAAATCCCATTTTTAAAGATACGGTAAAACCTAAAATTGTGATCAATGCTGCTGCAATAATTGTTACTAACTTAGATTTTTGAGATAAGTAGCAAAGCAGAAAAATTAGAAATGAACCAAATAATTCAATTTGCATTGTCCATAAAACCCAGTTGTACTGAGACTTACCAAATAGAAATGCACTAATAGCACCATCATACAAGGCATAAAAAATGGAACCTTCATATGCGCCAACACTTGCAGCCCAATTAGATACATGTGAAGAATCAATGTCTACAAGGAAAACGATGTAGCAAATTAAAACTGAGATGACAGCAGGAATGGCAAGGCGTGGATAACGCTTCACACTCATAGAGAGTATTTTTTTATTTATATCCTTTTTCTTATTAAGAATGGCATAGCTTAGAACATATCCGCTCAATACAAAGAATACAAAAACAGCAGCATTACCAGAATACAGAAATCCAAAAGGTGAATTATAAAGCCATTCGAATGCTTTTATGGTTGGTACTTTTGACTCAAATTCATGAGCATAGGGATAAAAAGTAAATACTAAATGAGAAAATACAACAGCGAGACAAGCAAGACCTCGGATACTTTCTGCCGAATTTATCTTAGACATATGATTTTTTAAAAGTAAATTTTTGTATGCATAATACATTTTTACTTAAATATTTACTAATCTTATGACTTAAGATTTCTCATATTTTGCGAGTTTTTGAAATGTTATCGCGTTTATTTATATACTTTATTGTCTTTATATCTATATCAATACTAATCTATGGTCTAATCAATTCAGATAAATTATTTATTATTATTGGCATATTATTAATTATTTCATCATTTTTAGTTAAGAGTATTTTGAAAGTTAAGTTTTTTTATAGATAAGAAAACTTAAGTCCACAAGCACCCAAATGGGTGCTTTTTTATTGTCTAAATTTTCTGGAGAAATAAATGGAACCAGTTTCCACTAGCGGTTTAACAGCACTATTAAAATTTTATGGGGCTGCAATTATGTTGACTTTAGCAGTCGCTTTAGTTGCAGCAGTTGTATTAATGATACGTATGCCACACTCCTCACCTCAAGAATGGGCAGTGGGCTTGATCTGGACAGTTGTATCAAGTTTGGCAGGTGGTTCATTCATTATTGTGAAGTTAGGGCTTCATGAATGGATTACTGATATTTGGGAGATGATGGAGCTAGGTGGATTTTTTTTCGTTTGCGGTATTCCTGATTGGGCTTTGGTCCGATGGACCTTTAATTTCATTAACAAACAGGAAGGTAAGACGATTATTGAAGTAATCAAAGAAGTAAAGAAAGCCAGAAAAGATATTGAAAAACAGTTAATGCCGTCTTCGGGCGGTTTTTACAACTAAAGGACACGAAAATGAATATCGAACAATATTTTGAAGAGCTCCGCGATTTGATCAGGTGAATTCTATTAGTTCAGCAGTAGCGGAAAAACTTCTAGATATCGGTGTGAATTGTGGTACCTGCTTTGCAAAACTTCTATTGCAACGTGCTTTGAACTTGCTTAATAACCAAGGTAAAGCAGGTTGGCTAGATCTATGTATGGCCCAGCTACTTTAAATGCTCTCAAAACTTATCTATCAAAAAGAGGTAAAAAGGGCGAGAAAGTCCTACTGCATATACTAAATATCATACAAAGCCAGCGCTACATCGAAATCTGTGAGCATAATCCTAAGCAAGAACAATTCTTTTATGAATGGATTGCTAACCGGGTATGAATATGAAGTACCTAGTTTTGCTGTGCATCCTGATAGCAGAATGCACAGCTTATATGAAATCAAATTATGGGTATATTCTGAGGATTACTCTAAATTACTTCTTTAAATAATTTACATTCATATATTGCGTTGGTTGTGAATAAAGCTTATAGCTATCACTGTTATATTTAGAATTAGTTGTCCAAAGAACCATTAGCCTCATTTCATTTTTTTCATTAAATTGTGGCAAAAATGTAGCTTTATAAACTTCTTTATCCAATGAGTTTAACCAATTATTTGACCAAATGAAATTATAATAATCTGAAGATATGCCTAATCTGAATCCAATACTATTATTCTTGACGCGATTTTGAAAAATACATAACTGTTTATCACCTACATTTTTACAGTCAATATGCCAAATTGATGTATCATTTGGAGTCGGGATAGTATTAATATACTGCCAATCATTTTTTAAAGTTTGACTAGTAAAGTGCTGTAATCCAGCAGGTTTTCCATCCACATTTCCAACTGAATACATATGATAAGTTTCTGTTTTCGCATCAAAAATAATGCTTGGTGATAAAGCCATCCCTAACCGAGGTTCGAATAAAATTTCTCTATTTGACCAATTTTTACCATCTTTCGTTCTGCGTATATATAAAATTTCGTGAGTTTTTTTTGTGGATTGATAATTAGTCCAAAATTCCCTGACAACTAATACTAGTTCATTTGTTTTTACGTCATAAAAGATGAAAGGATCTGAATTATATGCATCATCTTTTTTATTATTTTGAGATATTTCAGGTTCATCTATAATCCCTGATACCAAATTGAAATTCTCAAGATCGTTTGAACCTAATAAAAATGGATTTTCTTCTGATAGATTTCCATTAGTGTACCCTGTGATAACTACAATATAGCGATATCCTAAAAATTTGTTTGGAAACTCAAGAATCTGAGGGTGGACAACACCTCGATTAACTCCGTAAGGTGTATTAACAGGAATGTAATTTCCCCATTTTAAAATTTTCGCTTCATTTATCCATATATCTGATATTGAAAAATTTTGTTCAAATGCTTGTAGCGGAATTGGTCCTAATTCTGTTGGTTTCTTATTTTCTCTATATATATGAAGTAATTTTTGTGCTTGAGGTATGAAGTGTGTCCAATCTTCCGTTGGCGTTGGCGTTGGCGTTGGCGTTGGCGTTGGCGTTGGCGTTGGCGTTGGCGTTGGCGTTGGCGTTGGCGTTGGCGTTGGCAATTGGCTTGTAGAACCACCACCTCCACAAGCAGTTATTGTAAAAGTACATAAAAAAAGTAAAGAAAATTTAAAGTTCATGTAGGTTGCCAAATTATGTTGGTTATTTGTTTTTATCTAGTAACTATTGGTTGAGTAACAGTTGCTTGAATGTTAAGCATTCTAATAAAAAATATTCTTACTAACCAATTTTTTTTTGAAATTTAAGTTTTTTTTGTATTGTTTGTTTATATTTTATTCTCAAGTAATATTTTAACTAACTCGAAGTTGGGTTTAGAACTATTGTATTTTTCAAAATAGGAGGTGTTATAAGCCCACAATTAATTGAAACTTACAACTAAATTAACACGTAGATGATGAGTCGAATCCAGATTTTAATTAAATAATGACATTACAGCTATTTCTATTCGCTAGACAGACTGATTTTTGACTCAAACTTTGTTAAAAACTGAAAGCACTTTGGAGCCTCTTTTGACATAATTTTTATTTACTAAAGCAAACTAAGTAGAAAGTTCACAGATTTATCTATTAATTGTTTTACAGGAGAGCTTTTAATATTTTCCCGAATTCTAATGGATTAATCTTATCAAGCAGGGATGTAAAATCACAAATAAAATAACTCATCTATGATTGTTTTATATCTTTCGCTTTATGATCACTTCTGATAATTAAATGCAATGAATCAACAATAAATAAATTTTGTTCTAGCCAAAATGTTAGAATTGCGAAGATCAGTAAAATGAGTAGTTTCTGCTTAAAAAACAGGTAGTCTACAAATATTTTTTTAATTGATTGGAAATTAAATTTGTAGACTAGTGAAGTGCAAAACACATCATATCAGTACAAATAGATGCAACTTTAATTATGTTTAACTATTTGAAAATGCAAGATAAAGCAATCGAATGCAACCGTTAACAATTACAGCTAGACTGTCAGGATTCTACTTTTTTTACTATTCCATTGTTGGTACATTCATGCCTTATTGGAATTTATATCTTCAAGATCAAGGGTTTAATTATCAAGAAATTGGTGTTTTATCATCAATTGCGATTGTAACTCGTTTTTTTGCGCCTTTAGTGTGGGGATGGGTTGCCGACAAATCTGGTAAGCGAATGCTGTTAGTGCGGCTGGCCACTTGGATGGAATCATGTATATGGTTAGCTATTTTTATAGTACCAAATACGTTTCAATCCATAGCTTTACTCATGCTTATTTTTAGCTTCTTCCAAAATGCTATTTTAGCTCAATTTGAAGGGGTTACTTTATTTTGGTTGGGTGATCAAAAAGCTAAACTTTATGGAAAAATTCGTAAGTGGGGATCTGTTGGATTTATTGTCGGTGTTTTTGTCATTGGTGCACTTCTGGAAATAGTACCCATTTCGATGCTTCCAATTTTATTATTAATTATTGCTTCATTAGCATTTATTTGGTCTTTTACCATTCGAGAACCCGATGGTGCACCTACCTCACAGAAAAAGTTAGAGCCTTTACTTCCTGTATTAAAGCGCCCGACAGTAGCTGCATTTTTCACAATTGAATTTATTTTACTTTTTTCACATGCACCTTTTTATAGTTTTTATAGTAACTTTCTGAAATCTTTGAATTTCAGTACGACTGAAATTGGATTTTTATGGGCGATGGGGGTTTTTGCAGAAATTTTTATGTTTTCAATTGCCTCAAAGATTTTTCAACGTTTTTCGTGGCGTAGTTTAGTCATTGTGTGTTTGCTTGTGACGAGCATACGTTGGATGCTTGTTGCACTATTTTCACATTACTTTGTTGGTCAGCTTTTTGCACAGTGTTTGCACGCTTTTAGTTTTGGTTTATTTCACTTAATTGCAATGAGAGTTATTTTTCAAAACTTTTCTGCTGGACAGCAAGGGCGTGGACAAGCTCTTTACAGTACCATGTGGGGGCTGGGTGTAGCTTTTGGTAGTGTGCTGGCAGGGCATTTCTGGAAAATTCTTTCTGGTGAACTCATTTTTATGTGTGCCAGCGTGGTTGTACTGTTAGGTTTGTGCTTTGTAATGTGGCTTCCGAAACAAGTTGATTCTTCAGCTGCCTAAGCTTGAGAGAATCTAAAACAAAGAATTTATATTGAAAAAAGCAAGTAAATATAAAATTGTTTGATGACTTGTTGTAGCACGTTACAGTTGAAAAATATTGTTTTTATATGGTTATGGAGCAGTGATTTTGTCAAAAAATATGCTAACTTAACTTCATGCGTTTAATGATTAATAAATCTATGAAAAATATTTATATTATTGGATTATTGTGGGCTTGTTCTGGTTTAGCTGTGGCAGAAACGGCTACTCAACAGCCAGCCGAACAACCCGTTCGGACTGCAAGTAATCCTAATGCTATACGTATTGTTACGCGTCCTGAAATTATGGGATTATGGGGAATGGAAATTCCAAATAATAAGAAATGTGTGGAATATTATAACTTCCGTAGTAGTAATGATGTAGTGATCAAAAGTGGTCAAGAGTGGTCATATGGCTTATATGAATATCAACCATCTGATGATCCTAAAGAGCAGTTAGCTGCTTTAGTGATGCAAATTAAATTTGATAATAATAAAGTAGATTGTTCAGGTCAGAAACAAGATCAATCAGGTGATGTTTCTCAGTATTTTGTACAGTGGAAAAATGACCATACTATCAATTTCTGTTCAACCGCTAAGGGTGAGCAGTGTTTTGCGACTTTACGTAGAGTCCTACCATAAAGTAATGGATATAAAAAAAGCCTCTTACGTATAAGAGGCTTTTTTATTATGCAGTTTCAGCTTTCTTCTTTTCTTCCAATTGCTTTAACAAGTGCTTTTCAAGGTAATGGATGTCCATTGCTTGAGAACAGAAGCTCTTATCTTGCAAAATGAGATCTTTATGCAGAGGAATGTTAGTTTTAATTCCTGTAAGGATCATTTCATCTAACGCTTGACGCATACGAGCAAGTGATGTTTCACGGTCTTTACCATGAGAAATCAATTTAGCAATCATAGAGTCATAGTAAGGTGGAATGCTATATTCTGGGTAGATATGAGAGTCTAAACGAATACCAGCACCGCCTGGCGCATAGAAACTTTCAATTTTACCTGGTGAAGGTAAGAAAGTTGTTGGATCTTCAGCATTGATACGACATTCGATTGCATGACCATTAACTTTGATGTCTTCTTGTTGAAGCTCTAGTCCTAGGCCGCCTGCAATACGTAACTGTTGTTCAATAATATCAACACCAGTAACCATTTCAGTAACAGGGTGCTCTACTTGAACACGAGTGTTCATTTCGATAAAGAAGAATTCACCATCTTCAAATAAAAATTCAAAGGTACCAGCGCCACGATATTGCATTAACTGACATGCATGAACACATGCTTCTAAGATATCAGCTCGAGCTTGCTCTGGTAGATTTGGAGCAGGTGCTTCTTCTAACACTTTTTGGTGACGACGTTGTAATGAACAGTCGCGGTCATATAAATGGATCGCATGGCCATTACCATCACCAAGAACTTGTACTTCAACATGGCGAGGTTTCTGTAAGAAGCGTTCCATGTAAACGGTATCGTCACCAAACCACATTTCTGCATCGCGTTGAGCTGCTTGAACTGATTCAAGTAGTGTATCTACACGCTCAACAATACGCATACCGCGTCCACCGCCACCAGATGCCGCTTTAACAATAAGCGGGAAACCGATTTCTTTAGCTTCTGCAAGGGCATTGTGGATGGTTACAGCATGGTCACAACCAGGTACAGTAGGTACACCAGCTTTTTTCATGGCAACAATCGCAGAAACTTTGTTCCCCATAAGGCGAATGTGTTCTGGACGTGGACCAATAAAAGTAAAACCTGAACTTTCTACAATTTCAGCAAATTCAGCATTTTCTGAAAGAAAACCATAGCCGGGATGAATTGCATCGGCACCGGTAATTTCTGCAGCAGTAATAATTGCCGGGATATTTAAATAGCTATCACTACTTGCACCGGGACCAATACATACTGCTTCATCAACAAAACGTAAATGCATCAAATCTTTATCAGCATCTGAATAGATACCAACAGTCTTGATTCCTAATGTTTTGCAAGCCCGGGTAATTCGTAAAGCGATTTCACCACGGTTTGCAATTAAAACTTTTTGCAACATAGACGTCCCCGAGGTAATTACGCGCGATAACGGAATAAAGGTTGACCGAATTGGATTACATCGCCATTTTTCACTAAAATTTCTTCAACCACGCCACTTTGAGTTGCTTCAATTGGGTTCATGATTTTCATTGCTTCAATAATACCCAAAGTTTCACCAGCAGATACAGTTTGACCTACTTTAACAAATGGTGCTTCGCCTGGGCTTGGAGCAGCATAGAACACACCAACCATTGGAGAAGTTTCAACTGCTCCGCGTGGTGTTTTTGCTACTGGTGCTGCTGCAACAGGAGCTGCCGGAAGTGCTACACCAGCCGCAGCAACGACTGGACTACGGCGAGTTAAAGCGATTGATTGATCACCTTCTTTAACTTCAATCGCTTGCAAGTCAGACTCAATCATTAAATCGATGAGTTTCTTAATTTTGCGGATATCCATGGGCGACTATTCCTAAACTAGTTTGGGTTAGATGGTTGAATTTTTTCAATAGCGTAATCGAGTGCAAAACTATAACCTTTTGCACCAAGACCACAGATCACGCCAATTGCTTTATCGGATAAATATGAATGATGTCTAAATGCTTCTCTTGCATGGACATTCGACAAATGTACTTCAATAAATGGAATGGCAACGCCGAGTAGGGCATCACGTAGAGCAACGGAAGTATGGGTGAGGGCCGCAGGATTAATAATAATAAGTTTTACACCTTCGGTTTGTGCCTGATGAATACGGTCAACAATGGCACCTTCCCAATTGCTTTGAAAAGTATGTAATGTAATTGATGCGTTTTGAGCTTGGATAACGAGTTGTTGGTTAATATCACCTAAGGTAAGATGACCATATACTTCTGGTTCGCGTTTTCCCAGCAAATTCAAATTCGGTCCATGAATCACCAAAATGGTCGAACTCATTCAGATTGCTCCAGCTCTAAAGTTGCAAATATTCTTTGCAAGATGTCTGCAAAGTTTGCTTATTATGGCATATGTTTCTACAATTTTTTTATAATTTGTTTTAATTGTCGCAGAAAGGGTATACCAAATTCGGCTTATATATTGTAAATTTTGCGATGATTTAGCAATGTTAAAAAATGACAAAATTTCAAGTAATTTAATAAAGCTCATTTTAAACTGAATTGACAAAAACAGTTCATGTATTTTGTGTAACGGCTGTAGAATTCTCTCCAATTACAAGTAGCTCATTCCATCGAGTTAGATAGTTTTTTGAACGGTGACATTGTTTCATATGCCAAGATGGACTACGGGAATGATAACCGACTTGTAGATAGTGACTGCCGAATCGATTACGAACTGTACTTAGGGTTTTCATGAGTTGTTGTCTTTGCTGAATCAACTCAAGAGGTTGCCATAAGTCATCAATATGATGTTGACGGGCATGCAAACCACAAAATAAGACTCCAATCTTAATATATTTTTTATTTTCTTTATATAAAACATCAATTTGTTGCATTGCTGCTTTAGTTAATATGCATAGGTCATCTGTGGCATACGTTAAACCTATCGCTTGAGATGATGCTTTTTTATAAGGTGGTTTATCTGTTTTTTCATAAAGCATGACTTGAATACAGGCACACAGCTGTTCCTGTTTCATTAAACGCCGGTGAGCACGATTGAGATGAAAGATAAGCGCTTGTTTAATAATCTCAATGCTGGATAAAGCTTGAGCGAAACTTCGTGATGCTAAAATTCGTTTTGTTAAGATGGCAGGATCATCAAGTTGGATACAGGATTGGCCTTTTAGCTCACGAATAGTACGTGCCATAACCACAGAGAAAGCTTTTGCGAGATGGTGTTCATTGGCAAAAGTTAAGTCTAGGCATGAATAAATTTCATAGCTTCGTAATTGTTTGACCAATTGGTAGCCAATTCCCCACACTTCTTTGACGGAAGTTTGTTGCATGAGGTCTTCAAGCAGTAGGGGATCTAAAGTAGTGAAATTACAAATTCTATTAAAGCTTTTAATTTTTTTAGCGTAGTGATTGGCTAACTTGGCCTGAGTTTTTGAATATCCGATGCCAATACAGCAAGGTAAGCTTAACCATTTTTCTAGGGTTTCTACTGCTTTGGCACAATGAGAATGGATATCTAGAGATTGAAGATAAGGGGTTAAACGGATAAAGCATTCATCAATAGAATAAGCTTCTAAATCATCGGGTGAGAAGAATTCACCTAAAACCGAAAAAAAGCGACGAGACATCTCAGCATATAAAGTGTAGTTACTTGAATAGACGTGTACGCCTGCTTGGAGAGCTTCTTCTTCAATTTGGTACCATGGGATTGCCATCTTTATACCCATATTTTTTGCTTCTTCACTGCGTGATACAACACATCCATCATTATTAGAAAGTACGACAACTGGCACGCCAATAAGTTTGGGGTTAAATAGTCGCTCACAACTGACATAACAGTTATTAATGTCTACAAGCGCGTAAATTTCGCGGTGTGAGATTTCCATTATGATTTGCCCCATTAAAATATTGCTAAAACTACATATTAGTATTGGCTTTCATTAACACTCTAGTGAGAAGTGTTGGCTAGAAAGCTGTATTTTGAATATGTAACGAAATCAAGTTAACAAAATTTCTGTAAGAAAGCTAGGGGAGTTCTGACAGCCGGCTTTTAGCTAATAAAGCAAAGAAAATAAAACTTTATTTTTTTATTAAAAAAGGAGATCGCGCTGATCTCCTTTTTTGTGAATCACTCTATGTCAGCTTTGATTACCACTTATGACTATAAGTCACTTTAAGTGTTGCGCCATTTGCCACCAAATGGCTAGTGTTATCACTTGTTCTTAATAATTGGCTATAAAGAGGATAGTATTTACGGTTAAACATATTCTCTAAACCAATCGTCACAGTGTCTTTTTTGTTAAGCGCAAAGCTACTGATTAAATCTGCTGTTGTATATGTTTTTACATCGTAGCGACCAAAACCATTTACACCATTTAAGCGGTAATCTTCTGAACCGAAGTAAGTTGCTTGTAGGCGGTTCGTCCAAGTTTCTGTTGGACTATAAGAAACGTAAGCTGTGAGTTTTAATGGTGGAATACGGAAACCTGTCATATCTTGTTCAGAACCGTTTTGAGGTTTTTCACGGCCTTTCATCCAAGTAATGCTACCACCAGTTCCCCAAACATTTGCATCGTCAAGATAGTCAAAAGTTGCCTCTACACCAGTTACTTTTTCTTTGGTTCTAGCCAGCACTAAACCATTGTTAAAAGACTGCACAGCACCAAGGTCAGAAGTTGAGTGGAATACAGCTAAACTTGATGAGAAGTTATTGAAGTTTCCTTTCCAGCCGAGTTCATAGTTATCTACTTTTACAGGCTCTAAGAATGATGACCCAAGATTAAAACCTTCACCAGCATTACGGATAATCAAACCAACATCAGGTAACTGGAAACCTTGGTTAAACGATGCATAGATTGAGTTTTGATCATTTGGAGAGAAAGTCACATTAGCATTGTATAACCATGCATCAGCTTTCACTTTTCCGCCCGGAACAGTGTAAGGGTTAGTCTTGCCTAATTGTGATAATGGAACAAAGCTATCAATTTGGGCGTAGCTGTCTTCATAGCGTGTACCAGCTTCTGCTGACCATTGGTCACTAAAGCGGTGTTTTAACTGTACAAAACCACCAACACTTTGCGTGGTGAGTTCGGGTAAATAAATGAGCTTGCCAGTTTTTATAAATTCTAGACCACCAGATTGGTCATAAATGTTTTGGTCGAAAATATCTAAAGGCATTTCGCTTTTTTCACGGCTGAAGTCACCACCCCAAACCAATGATGTATCGCCTAAAAACTCAAGCGGTGTGGTCACAGTTAAGCGGCTACCGAGTACATTATTTTCTTGATAAATCTGGTCGACTTGTTTGCCGCGGTTTGCATTTCCACGAGCATCAAACGGTGAAAAACGGGTAAAGAAGTCGCGGTAATAAATTTGAGCATCAACCTTATTGCCTAATAAGTCTTTATTGGTATAGGTCAAATTGTAGATCTGGTTTTCATTTTTATTTTGGTCTTTAAGCTTTAATCCTTTAATTGCTTTGGCTGGCACTGTACCAGCTGGAGCTTTTTTAACACTTGGGTCAGATGCATAATCTGAGTCTTGCTCTGCATTATAGTAGTTTGCAGCAAATTGTAGATATTGATTGTCATCAATATGGTAACCCAGCTTACCGCCTACGCTGTAGCCATCGGAATCATAAAGGTCGCCCTGACTTGGTTCAGGTGCAACACGGTCACCACTTGCATCGTATGGGCTACCAATACGTTGATAACCAAAATCAAATGCATAATCAAAGGCATTAAAGCTGCCTGTGAAATATTGGTGAATATCTCCACCCAAAGCATCAGAACGGAAATTAGTTAAAGGCGTTTGTAGCCCAATAACGGTTTTTGCAGTAGGTTCACCACCCGCAGCTTTCGTGGTAATTGAAATAATACCACCTGCAGCACCACCGCCATAAATTGCGTTACTGCCGCGAATTACTTCAATGTTCGCAATACTTTCAGGGTCAATTGCTGAAAGTCCTCTCGCTGTATCACGAGTGAGGTTCATCGGCACACCATCGACCAAGATCAGGGCATTACGACCGCGTAAAGTTTGACCATAATCGGTAATAGTTCGACTTGAGTCTGACAGGCCCGGTACGGCTTTCGCTAAAACAGTTGCAATACTTCCAGATGAACCATTTCTTAAAAGTTCAATTTGTTTTTCATCTAACTTGGTGACTTGTTTGGCAGAGGTAAAGAGTTCATCTGCACGTGAAGCAGTAATTGTAATTGTAGGGAGTGCTTCAGGTTTCTTTTCTGTTTCTGTGGTTTCAGCAGGTGAAGCTGCAAATGCTGAGTTTGAAAGGAAAATGGCTCCACCAAGTGAAAGAAGTGGAATGATATTTTTAACTTCAGACTTTCTTGTAAAAAGTTTATTACTTTTTATCTTATTTCCCATTATCTCGCCCTGAGAGTGATTTTAAATTGAGCGAATTATAAATGAGAATCATTGTAATTAACAATATTATTAATTGCTTAAAAATAATATATTTGAAATTTATTCAATGAATTAGGGGAGTAGATGTCTATTCCCCCAAAAATTGAATAGTAATTAGATTTCTTTAAAAGTATTTAGGTGATTTTGATGGGCACGGCGAATAATACTTCGATCATCACCGAGTACAAAAAGCTGAACAGATTGTTGTTTCCACGCTTCAATATCTTCAGGTTGGCGGGGAATAGCACAGAAATGCTTTTGACTATTTTTAGTCTTCATATATATTTCTTGAACTTTCTCTTTGACCTTTGGATGGCTGGTTTGCCACGGCATTCCCATCGATTGGGAAAGGTCAGCAGCACCTTCAAGAATAATATCGATGCCTTCGACTTTTAAAATTTCATCTAGCTGCTCTAGTCCTTCTAAGCTTTCAATCATGGCAACGACAACTGTCTCATTTACGGCCTGTTGTACAAAACTCGCTAAATCGTCCATGCCGTATCGATTTAATCTAGTTGAATTCAGTCCTCTTTGCCCAAGCGGCATATAGTGGCAATAGTTCACCGCCTCTTGTGCTTGCTGAGCATTTTCAATACGTGGAAATACAATGCCCGTTACCCCTGCATCGAGCAGAGGTAAAAGAAGGTGGTTCGCGTTTAAAGGCACTCTGATAAATACATCGAGGCTCATGGCTCTAGCGGCTAAAATCATGGTCTCGACTTGAGACGTACTAAATAAAGTATGTTCCAAGTCGATAATAATAAAATCGTAGCCCGCAAGTGCCAGTTGCTCGACATTAATTGGAGAAGCTACGGAACAAAATATTCCGTAGAGCGTCTCGCCATTTGCTATTCGTTTCTTAAAAGAAATCGAATGCTTATTCATATTCAATTTCCTTAATAAGGCTGAGCGGGTTGGGTGTGGTTTGTACTCTTAAGCGAATTTCCGGAAGGAAACGGCGGCTTGCGAGCTGTTCAATATCGATAGTGTCATCTGTAAAGTTAAACAATTCATATCGTTCGCTAAACTCTGGATGAGCTTCTTTATGCTGATTGATGAGGGTTCTTAACATGGTCCAGAATTTGATTTCATCGAAGTCATAATGTTCATTTAAGAAAATTGCTAACTCAGCCAGATTTACAAACCAAAGTGCATCTTGAGTAAAGTCTCTTAACTCATTTGGAGAGTGGGTCTCTAAGAAAGAGTTCGGGTTAATTTTGGCATGTTCCTTTGGTGCATCTTGCAAGTTAGGTAAAAGCCCCGGCTCACGTAAAAGATGACGACTAAAACGAATTCCATCGTGGAAATCTTTCAAGGCAGCTTTAACAGGTAAGCCATTTTTATGAATCAGTACCATGTTTTGCGCATGTGATTCTAAAGCGAGGCCGTGGCACCATAAAATATGCATGATTGGTAAATAAGCATTGGTGAGTAATTTTTCTAACCAGAACTCGATACCGTACTCTTGAATCCACTCATCAATGAGAGGTTTGTGGTCTGTATCAACTTGCATTAAACCTGTTACTGGCGTGGCCGATTCACCTTCTTTTAAGTAGCTGTAAATACTTTCGCGCCAAATGCAGGCGAGTGCGCCGTATTGAACAGGTAAAGCAATCGGCTGGTTAACTGAAAGACCGCCAATCTCTCTTAAAATAACAGGCTTGCGCTGTTTTTCTAAAATATGATCTTGTTCAACAATGTTATAAAGCCAGTCACTCATTTTTGCCGCATTTTGAACGGTATGTGGTGCCAATACACGAGAGGTAGAAGTATTGACTAAGTTCATTGCCAATTTAAGAGAAAGCGCCGAGATATCACTAATATTCGATAAGGTTCGAATCGATTGCTGTGGTAAGTAAGTCGGACCCTCAATATCTAACGGGATGATCAGTTGGTTGCTAATCGCATTTTGATAATATAATTCAATAATTTTATCCCACTGCCATGGGTGAATTGGGGTAAGGATATAATTTTTAAACTCTAAATTTTGCTCTTTCAATTGATCATTGATAGTTTGCAGATCTTTCTCTGAAAAATGCTGTTTATAAAGCTGTTCTAAGTTAATGGTTTCACTTAAAACCAGTTTGCATAAACTGTTATGAGTCGCCACCCATTGAACCGTAAAACCTTCAGAAAGCTCTGGTGCATATTTTTGGTTTTCTTTTAAATCGAAGCCGATACGAGACTTAAAACTCGGGTGATATAAATGCGCATTGGTAATTCGTGCTTCTTGTTCTAGGTAAGGCAAAGTTCTTAAAGGTTGAGCAGGTGCTTGGCTTAAAGTTTGCGCATGTTTAACATAAGTTAAATAGAGTTCATCATTAAAGTTTTGCCATTTAACTGGGTCTGCTTCAATAATATTTTTTAGGTCGGCAAGTAGTATTTTTAAGTTAGGGCGAGTTTCAGTGCCTAAAGTAATATCAGAACGAACTAAGCTTGAAGGATCTAACTTAATTCGTTTAAAACTGAAATGTCGTTTGGCCGTGCAAGTATAAAAAACGGTATCGGAAATATAGAACTTGATCTGACTTTTAGAAAAATCGTATTTAAAAGTATTTTCAAAAATAAGTGCTTCTAATAATTGGCCCATCACGCGATTTTCCGCAAGGGTTTTATAATTGGTTTGTTGTGTTGGTTGAAGAGGGCAAAGTGCTTCTGCGCCGCGATATTTATAAATAGGGTTTTCAACTTCAATCCAGATTGGATTACCACCACTGTGGTAGAGCGTATTTAACATATTTGCCTTAATTGGTAATGTGAGTGAATGAATTAATAAATCGCGGTACTGCTGACCTTTGGCGCTAAAGTTTTCTTGTGTGAGCGTAAGGCGGGTGGCTTGCCAAAGTTCAGATTCTTCAATGGCCGTAACGCGTGCAATTGCACTGATGAGATGAGAAATGTGATTGATCACGAGGTAATATTTTAAAAAGGTCCAAGCATCTTTTTGAGAGAACCAAACGGTACTATCTTCAGAAATAGATGAGTCGTCTTCTATCATTTCTGGAACAATGCTAATGCCTTCCATGTCTCGAAGAATAAGACGGTGTGGATAGCCATTTTTAAATTCCATTAAGCTGTTTTGCATGTGCGCTTCTACGCTAATGCCTTTATTTGCAAACAACTCAATTAATGGAAGGAGTGAAACTTTAACGTACTGTTTCCACCAAAAAGTAATGAAATCTTTGGCATCGTTCGATTGTAAGTTTTGATTCGGTGCTGCTTGCTGAATAAAGCTTAAAAGCGGGATTTCATGGTTTTCGTTTTCTTCAACCAAGCCGCCGAGCATTCGGGTATTTTCTAATACCTCTGGCGGAAGTCCCGCTCTATAAATAATGCCAAATGAACTTTCAAGCTCTGGAATTTTGACTGTTTTCGCTTCTAACTCCGGCAGAATCACAAGGTCTGGATATTGTCCATTAATCTTGTGATTAATAATAATTTTGCTCGCATCAATGGCACGCTCCATTTCATCCATTGGGTTATTACGAATGAAACTGGTAATTCGTACATCAATAGAGAGTTTTAAGAATAGGTTCGATTGAGGTAACCACACCGTGCGAACGGATGAGGTCGGCCACACCGTTTGACCTAAAGCTCCCAGATAGATCACGTCTTGGCTGTCTAAATGTTTCTTTAAAGATGGATGTTGAAGTAAGAAATTGGCTTGCCAAGGGTGAGTTGGCATTAACTCATAATTTGCTAGGTTGTCTTGCAAACGCTCTTTTGCAACTTCTAAAACTTCATCTTCAATACGGTGAGAGGGCTGTTCTTCACTTACGAGTTTTTGGATTAAAGAAGAATGAATTGCAAAGTAGTGGATTTGGAAACTTGCACCTAACTCAGGGCTATACTTTTTCATGTCTTCTTTAGAAAAACCTAAATTGGCTTTAGAGGTCACATGAAAAGGGTGCCCATATAACATGCCTTGTTCGGTTGCTTGAAAACCGCTTAACGCTTTAAGTGCTGTTTGGGGCGGTCTATTTTCTAAAAAGAATTTTGTGTTCTCGATACTATTGGCAATATCGGAGTACAGGTTTTTATTTTGGTTCTTGTCTTTAAATAGACTATTCAACTCATCTGTAATCAGCTTCACTAATTTTTTAGGGTCGGTGAGCGAGTCAAACGAATTGTCGTTTAAGTTTTGCAGTACAAAACCACGTTGATATCTGTGATAGCTAGTGGTCGATAAGTGCTGAACTGCGCCATAAACAACCGTGTTAGATGCATTAAATGTATAAGCAAAATACAGGGTGTCTGGTTGCTCTGCATATAGAGTGAATAAAGGAGAGTTTTGAGAGGGAATAATGCATTCTTCAAGATTCACTTTAAGTTCACGAAAGAAAGTATTCAGGTACTGTTCGAAAAGTTTATAAGACCATGCATCTGTTGTAATAATTGAGTTCATTCTTGTGCCTCTTCTAAAATTGTATCCATTAAGAATCTGTTCAAAATCACCACTAACCCCGCACCGATGAAAAATAGTGAGGTGCAGATTAATGCCGCGGTGATATTGAAAAATGAGTAGGTGAGCGTGATGGTGATTGGGCCAATAAGCTGTCCTAAGACAAAGGCACTGTTAGAAATGCCAATCACTTTTCCTTGGCTTTGAGCGCCAGCTTTTAGAGAAATTGTGTGTAAGATCGAAGGAATCAGGGCTGCAAAGCAAAAGCCTTGTATGAGTCGTAATACAAGAACTAGCCAAATATTCGAAACCCAGATCAATGCGAAAATCGTGATACCGCAAATTAAAGATGCGTAAATGAAGTTATTAAAAGAATCTCCTTTATCATCATTTCTTTTTCCCCAATAGGTTGCAGCAATAAAGGCTGCTCCCCATGAAAGCGCATGAATTGTTCCAGTTAAACTTGCAGCAGATAACGATGAATGAGTGCTTTGGCTTATTTCGCTAATGTATAAAACGAAGCAAGACACCAAACCAAAGCCACCGGCTTGAACCAAAATGCCCGCGCTTAACCATGAAAAAATTGTTCTATCAAAGAAAGCTGGAAGCTTAGATTTCTCTTTGGTTTTTGGCGCCTCGGTTTTCACGGGCTTGGTTAGTACAAATGACGCGATCAAAATGAGTGTCATCACAACAAAAGCTGTCGCGTTGAGTAATACTTCAACCCGCCATTGATCCATAAATATCCCGCCGAGTACGGGACCACATAGGCAAGCTAGCGCGACACTACTTTGCAGTTGTCCAAAAGCGGCGCCTCGTTGTTGCTCATTGGAAAGATATGAAACATAAGCATTTAAAATCACGGAAAGACCGCAAAAACCGAGTAGAATTCGCGCGAAAATAAATAGGTATAAATGCTGGGCGCTTGCCATGAGCAGTATTGAAATACAGAAGCCAGTCAGAGAAAGTAACAAGGCTTTTTTATGGCCGAATGTGTCGGATAGATGGCCCACAATCGGTGCTGTAAATAAACTGCCAATGGCTGGAGCTGCGAGTGCCAAACCTGCCCAGATAGTGGGAGCACTCATATGCGCCGTCAGTTTTTCCATATAGAGCGGCATGATTGGAATAAGCACCATGAGCCCAAAAGTGGAAAAAAACTGACAGAGCAAAATAATGAAATGATCTAGGCGAGATGAGCGCATGATTTAGATATCCATGGTCTCATAGCTAGAAATAGATAAGCTCTGATAAGGGTTTGGCGTGGTTCCGATTCTACTTGGCATGCCTGTTGAGTCGCTTTCTTGTGCAAGTAAAGGCGTAAGTAGCTGTTTGAATGGCCAAGTCTTATTGTCAAAAAGATAGGTTTGAATTTGTGATTTTGTTTGTTCTGAAATGGGTTGGGTTTCTACAAAATCTTGAATAATGTCTTGAACCATTTCCCAAAAATCGCTTTCTGTACGATCGGTATATTTCAATGTAGCTAAAGCAATCGGGTAGAGGTTAATTTGAATTCCTAGAGTGATGAAGTAATTAAATAAGTCTTCATTTTGAGTAAAGATAAGATTGTTTGGCGTGCTGGTATCAATGGTATAAACCGGAGGTGTAAAACCATTTTGTTCAATGGCTGTCGTACATATTCTTAAGGTATCGTGGTCACGCAAAATAAAGCATTTCAACTTATTATTTTCATAACACACCATGGTATTTTGCCCGTGGCATTCAGGCATGATGCCTTTCGACCAAAGCGTTAAGAATGTTTGAATAAAATGAACACTTAAGTCTTTTAATAATGACCATTTGTCACCTTCAACGCCTAAAGTTTCCCATGGGTCGACATATGTACAGCTTAAAGCTGACATGGTGATTGGCGTGACGTTTTTGTCTTGGCAAAAGTCGGGTAAATGTCGGACTTGGCAGCCAATCACCCCTAAATTTTTTACAATTGGCTCTTGTTTACCCAGCACCCACCAATGCGTTTCATTACTCAAAAAGAGACGATTTTTTATTAGAGCAGTTTCATTAATGACTTCATTTAAAAAATCATACGCCGTATGACCATTCATTAAATAACGGCCTGGCATGGAGCGGATTGCACCTAATGTTTTGGCATTGGTCGAGAGTTTTAAATGCAGAGTAGGGTTGGCATTGTGAATAAGCGTTCTTAAAGAAGATGTCGGTAAACCAATGGTGGTGACATGGTTTAGGTCAATACCTTCATACTTATTTTCATGAAATTTTAAATAGCGATGTTGCGTCTCTAATAAAGGCAGGGCTATGTAGTCATCTGAAAGCTGAGCCATTTTGTTAGTAATCAGACTTTCCTCAACTTCTGATAACAGAAGCTCTTTGTGAGGAATTGACTCCATATTATTGATCACGTCATCTTTCTTAAATGCCCACCAATACACCTCAATTTCTTTTTGAGTTGTGAGTGATGCAAGTTCACCTTTTGAGTGAGCGAACGGATGAAATGGACGGTCAGCGACCAGCGATAGCAATTCACTGGTCATTAAAGGCGAAGAAAATGAAAGGGCTGACTGTAAAATTTGAGGAATTTTTTCAGCTGTTACTAAGTTATCTAGCCAGTAATCAATCGCTTTTTTATGGTGTGGTGAAGGCCACCAAGATGCTTTGGTTAAATAGGTAAAAACTTCAGAAATAGAAATTTTAGAAGTTGTATTGCTCAACAGGTTATGAAGCAAAACTTCGGGTTGGGTAACATAGAAAGGATTTACACCATCTACTTTTAAACAGTTGAAATAGAGTTCCAACTCATCATTGAGAGTAATTGCCAGATAAGGCTTTTTATAGGAAATATGATCTCTAAAATCTCCGTAATTCTCCATGTAGAGAGCATCTATCGTTTTTTGTAGTTGGGTGGTGTAAATCCGATCTAACATTTTAGTTATTCCTATTCTTATAAAAGCGGTAGAACCGTGCCAACGTTTTGTTCTTGTGCGGCATTGAAGAACCACTTAGCGCAGACAATGTCATCAATCGCCATGCCCATTGGATTGAGCAAAATGATTTCATCTTCATGTTCGCGGCCGTTTTTATGACCAATAATGATGTCGCCAAGTTCAGCATGTAGTTTTTCACGACTGAATAAGCCATCTTCAACCAGTACGTTGATGACTTTCTTTTCTCGATTTGATTGGTCCCAGTCGTCCACAATAACTTTGTCCACTTTTAAGAACACTTCAGGCTCAATATCCATAATTGAAATATTTGAAACAAAGCAGCCCTTTTTAAGCCACTCAAATGGGATGTAAGGCTTATCTGAAACTGTGCAGGTAATGAGGACATCTGCTTGCTGAATCGCAGATTTGGCACTGTCATGAATTTCAATTTCTAGATGTGGATATTCCGATAAGAACAACGCTTTGAGTTTTTCAGCCGCTTCAGGATTCACATCAAATAAATGTATTTTTTTCACTTGAGCGTACTGTTCAAGCACAGTCTTAATCTGCATTTGAGCGATTGGTCCGCAGCCAATCACGGTAATGTCAGAAAAGTCTTTTTTTGCTAAGTACTTAATCGAAACACCCGTAATTGCAGCAGTTCGCATAGCACTGATTAAGCTGCCTTCCATTACTGCAACTGGATAGTTGGTTTCTGAGTCATTTAAAACAATCAGCGCGCTAGCACGTGGAATATTGAATTTTTTAGGGTTATGTTGTCTTGAACCAATCCATTTGATTCCAGCAATCGGGTCATTGCCACCTAAATAGCAAGGCATTGCAATAATACGGTCAGCAATATGGTCTGCACCTTGCCAGCGGAGGTAAGGTTTTAAGGGTTGTACAAACTGTTTATTTGCATGCAGGGTTAAACCTTCAGTAATCGCTTCAATAAATGAATTGCTATGATTTGCGCCAAGATTTAATAAATCTGATTGACTAAGATAACGAAGGGTGGCCAAATTGCTCATGAATATTTCCTAAGGAGAAAGTTAAACAACATTTTGTAAAGTAAGGTTTTCTTGACGTCGTAAGTTTCGATTGAAGTGACGTTTCTTGATCATTTCGAACCATTCATCTGCATAAACGAGATCTAGATAACGGTCGCCTCGATCAGGCAGCAGCGTTAAGACACATGAACCTTCGGGAATGGTTGGAATGAGTTTTTTTATGGCTGAAATAGATGAGCCGCTCGAGCCGCCTGCAAAGATTCCTTCATGTTCAAGAAGTTCTCTGCAACCGACTGCCGATTCATAGTCATCCACATAAATGACATCATCAATTTCATCGGGAGAGAGTAGCGGTGGGACAGTGCTTGCACCGATGCCAGGAATTTCACGTGGACCAGATGTTCCACCGAACAGCACAGAGCCGACAATATCGACTGCAATCACTTTTAATTCTGGGAACTTTTCTTTAAGGCGACGGGACACGCCCATAATCGTGCCGGAGGTGCTTGCTCCGATCACGAGGTAATCAATCTTGCGATCAATTTGATTTAGGATTTCTTCTGCTTCACCAAAGTAGTGACTTTTCCAGTTGTTTGGATTTGCATACTGGTTAATCCAGACAGCGTTGGGCAGTTGTTGGCAGAGACGTTTTACGGTATCAATTCGGGTTTTTAAATAACCACCGTTTTGGTCTTTTTCAGAGACCATTTCGATGTTGGCTTTGTAGAGCTTCAGCATTTGTAGGTTTGCTGAGGCAATTTTCGGGTCAATAACAGCAGTAAATTTTAATCCATATATTTTGCAAGCCATTGCAAGCGCAATCGCTAAGTTCCCTGAAGAACTTTCAACAATATGACTATCTTTATTAATCACTCCCGATTTCAGGCCTTCCTGTAGCATGAATAATGCTGGACGGTCTTTAATGCTTCCTCCTGGGTTTAACAATTCCATTTTCGCAATCACTGAGATCGATTGATGCGTGAATAGCCTTGATAGTTGTAATAGTGGCGTTTTACCTATGCAGTCGAGAATATTTTCATGGATCATGGTAGATCTTCTCAGATTTTTATGTGATGTTAATGATAATGATTATTAATTTAATTATTATTACCATTTGCGCCATGATTGTTGCGGTTTGTAACTTAAAATAGGGGGGACTTATAGGATTTTTCACTAATTTTTTTTGTGTAATTATTTGAATCGTAATATTTATATTTTATAAAGTGAGAAATTAATAAATGTTTTAAATATAACTAGATAGGCAATAAATTACTTTTTAGCTAAAAAAATAATCTAATTAAGACGGATGATTGAAATTACTTTGAAGCAATAAAATTTATGATCTGAACCACATACTTTGTGTATCACTATTTTGTAGAGATCATAGAGAGGTTTTATGCATAAAAAGAGAGGAATATTTGAGTACTTTCTTAACAGGCTGAGAATGATTAACTAAATTGATCAAGTGGCAGTTATTGATATGAAAATGTCTGAAAATGATATGGTTAGATAGATATGATCATTTCCATAAGCGCTATATTTTCAATGGATCAGTTGAGCCTAGAAAATATAGTAATGCGTGTTTCGCATTTTGTCTTATGGGTCTTTCAAGCTGTCTTTTTTATAAAAGACAGCTTTTTTTTATGCTGATTTGACTCTTAGATAGCTTATGAAGAATATCGCTGTTTGGCTTGTTCATAAGCCTCAAGATTAATGCATTGAGCTCCCAAGCTTGTGATTTGTGCTTGGTCGATTTGAAGTTCATCCCACTTTTGCATTTGCTCAAGCAGCCAATAAAAGTCTTCTACTTTTGGCAGCGCACTTTCTTTTACTAAATGTCGAACAATTTCCTGAATCTTAAAATATTTATCGACATGCACTTCTTCTGAGCAATGAAAACGAACAATTTCAAACTCAACCAATAACTTTAAAATTGGAGCAAAGTCTTGGAACTCACTCAATTCTTGTTGGGCTTTCATAATTGCTGCGGTGAGCGCGACTAGTGTTTTTGGATGTTGCTCTGCCCATTCCTGTGTTACGGCTAAAACCTTGTCAGCCACAGGAGGAATAATGTTTTGGCTTGAGCAGATCATTTTACTTAAACCAAGAAGCTCACCTTGGGTATTCCAAGGTTCACCCACACAAAAACCATCAATCACATGTTTATCGAGTGCTTCGACCATATATGGTGGCGGTAATGTTTTGAGCTGAATAGACTGCGCGATTTTTGGATTTGCTAAAGCCAACCATTCTCTTAAACAATAATGATGAATGGAATGCTTAAACACATGCGCTAACGAAATAGAGTGACCTTGTTCAATATAGCTCGCTACTTTCTGTGCCGTTATTTGAGCTGTATCATTTTCTTTAATTGCAAGTTGATGAGTAAGTTTTTGACTTAAGCTAATGAAAGCACGGTTTTCACTTAAAACCAGTGATGTTTGCAGTGGCGTGCCAATTTGATCTGTGCCTACAGCCGCCGCAGGTAACATTGCAGATAAGCAGTGTGCTGCATCTAATAATCCAAAAGCCAAACGGTCTCGAAGACTTGCCCATGATGCTTCTTTAACTAAAGTAACGTCTAAACCAACTTCTTCAAAGAAGCCCCTTTGTTTTGCCCAAAGTAATGCAAGACAATCAAGCAAAGGAATATAGCCGAGTTGTAATTGAGTCTTTTCTAATATGCTCATTTATTCATCCTTTAGTTGGTTGCCAAGTAATTTTTGAGCGTCAAGTAAACGCCGTGCCATTTCTCCAATCGTAATTCGATGACTCATCGCATTTTTTCTAAGAAGCTGAAATGCAGTTTCTTCAGGTAGTCCATGCAATTGCATGAGTAGAACTTTAGCTTTTTCAACATCCTTACGGTCAGCAAGTTTGGTTTGAGCTTCTTTTAAATCACCTTCGAGTTTTTTATGCTTTTTATACTGCTCAATTGAGATTTCTAAAATGGTATGTAAGCGGGCAGGGTCTATGCCATCTACAATATAAGCAGTTACTCCTGCATCGATGGCTTGTTTGATGGTGTCTTTATCTGAATTTTTAGTGAACAGGACAGTCGGTAGATCATAGCTACTGACACAGCTTTCAATAATGTCGCGGTGAGGATGATCCATATCGAGCAAGATTACATCGGCTTGTAAATCTTCAAGACGAAAGATATTCAAGTGATCCAAAGTAAGGCAAGCGACCACTTCAAAGTCATTTTCAAGCAGACTGTTTTTTATATAGTCCGCTCGCGCATGATCATCATCAATAAGGGCTATTTTGAGTTTTGGCATAAGTTCAGAAAATCAGGCTAAGAAAATGCGCCAATTCGACGCGTTTTTTGTTACTGGGTTTTAAGCAAAATTAGTGCCATACAAAACTACTCAAAAATCGAGATTTAGTGGCAATTTTGGATGCTAAAGAGTTGGTGTGTTTGATCTTGGTGCAAAAATACGGTTCATTTTGTGGCAAAGCTTATTTTTATTTAAACCACATAAATGTGCAGTGATAGAGCAAGAAAAATAAGATTTGATTCTTTAATTACCTATTAAAAACTTATATCTATATGAAATTAAATATAAAAGTATTATTGGATTAAATTTTTTTAAATATTGGCATGTAAAGTGCTTACTTAATTACAGGTCGAAGACGACCATAAGTTTTAAAGACGGCCAACGATGTCCGTTCTGATCGAGTTTGTGAGTGCAACCGCACATACAAAGAAGTTACGTTCAGTCGGAGTGAAGGTCATGTCTTTATTTTTATTGCATAAAAAAGTTACATCTGAATTATTTAATTTTTCAGTTCCAGCGATGCGAGCCTTCTTTAAGAGGGGGCTCGCTTTTTTTATTTCTTTTTTTGATTTTGCTGTGCATTGGGTGTCGTCAACGAGTGAAAAAAATTGGTTTCAAGCAGCTATACGCCTTGTGGGCTTGATTCATTTCTCGATAGAGCACAAAGCAAAAGAACAATGTCTATTTGAGAACGGAATAACGCAGCTTAAAAGCAACGTGATTTGAGGAGAAAAACTATGAAATTGGTAATGATTGGTCATGGTATGGTGGGCCACAAATTCATCGAAGCCATTTTAGAAAAAGCAGATGATGAACTAGAAATCACGATTCTCGCGGAAGAACCTCGTATCGCCTATGACCGCGTGCATTTGACAGAATATTTCTCTGGGAAATCGGCAAAAGATTTATCTTTAGCACGTTTTGACTTTGCCGATGCTCATGGTATTGACTTACGTCTTAATACAAAAGCAACTGCAATTGATACAGCTGAGCAAACAGTCACAACCAACCATGGTGATGTGATTAGCTATGACAAATTAGTGTTGGCAACAGGTTCTTATGCCTTTGTTCCACCAATTCCGGGTAATGACCGTGAAAACTGTTTTGTTTACCGTACGATTGAAGACTTAGACGCGATTCGTGCTGCGAGTCTTAATGCAAAAACAGGCGTAGTGATTGGTGGTGGTTTACTTGGACTTGAAGCTGCAAAAGCCTTACGTGATTTAGATTTAGAAACACATGTTGTTGAGTTTGCACCACGTTTAATGGCAGTTCAAATTGATGATTTAGGTGGTAAAGTTTTACGCCGTAAAATTGAAGATCTTGGTGTAAAAGTTCATATACAAAAAGCGACGCAATCTATTGAATGCGGTGACAGCACAACTCATGTAATGAAATTTGCAGATGGTAGCGAGCTTGAAGCAGATGTGATTTTATTCTCTGCGGGAATTCGTCCACGTGATGAGCTTGCACGTAATAGTGGACTCGCGATTGGTGAGCGTGGCGGTATTGTGATTAATGATTACTGCCAAACTTCAGATCAAAACATTTATGCCATTGGTGAATGTGCGCTTTGGCAAAATAAAATTTATGGCTTGGTTGCACCGGGCTATGACATGGCACGTATTGCAGCAAAACATATTTCCGATGAGGAATGTAACTGCTTTGCTGGCGCAGACATGAGCACCAAGTTGAAACTCATGGGTGTGGATGTAGCCTCTGTTGGTGATGCACATGCCATGACTCCGGGTGCATTAAGCTATTTCTATGCAGATGAGCATGCGCTGGTTTATAAAAAGATTGTTGTAAATGCGGATAAAACCAAATTGCTGGGCGCAGTTTTGGTGGGCGATGCAAAAGAGTACAACGACCTTTTACAAATGATGTTAAATGGTCTGGCTTTACCGGAAGTGCCTGAAAGTTTAATCATGCCAGGCTTTGAGCAGTCGGCAGGAAAATCTGGTGGTAGCGGAGTCGATTTACTACCTGACAGTGCAACAATCTGTTCGTGTAATAACGTATCAAAAGCGGACATCTGCCAAGCGATTAGTGATGGTTCGACCTCTTTAGGTGCATTAAAGAAATGCACCAAAGCAGCAACTGCATGCGGTGGTTGTGCACCATTAGTGACTCAAGTTTTAAAGTCAGAGTTACAACGTCAAGGTGTGACTGTAAATAACCATATCTGTGAACACTTCCCGTACTCGCGTCAAGAGTTACATCACTTGGTTCGTGTCAATGAAATCAAAACTTTTGATGATTTAATTTACCAACACGGCCATGGTTTGGGTTGTGACATCTGTAAACCGACTGCTGCAAATATCTTAGCTTCTTGTTGGAACGATTTCGTACTTGAGCCAAGTCATGCAGGTCTACAAGATAGTAATGACTACTACTTGGGTAACATTCAAAAAGATGGCTCTTACTCAGTTGTACCACGTATGGCTGGTGGTGAAGTGACTCCAGATGGTTTGATTGCCATTGGTCAAATTGCGAAGAAATATAACCTGTACACCAAAATTACTGGCGGTCAACGCGTTGACATGTTCGGTGCGCAGGTTCACGAGCTTCCATTCATTTGGGAAGAGTTAAATGCTGCTGGTTTCGAGTCTGGTCATGCCTATGGTAAGTCGTTACGTACAGTGAAATCTTGTGTGGGTAGCACATGGTGCCGTTACGGTGTAGACAATTCGGTTGGTTTGGCGATCGAGCTTGAAAACCGCTACAAAGGTTTGCGTTCACCACATAAATTAAAAATGGCTGTGTCTGGTTGTACACGTGAGTGTGCGGAAGCGCAAGGTAAAGATGTAGGCGTGATTGCCACTGAAAAGGGTTGGAACCTTTATGTATGTGGTAACGGTGGTATGAAACCGCGTCATGCCGAGTTACTTGCATCTGACCTTGATAAAGCAACGCTCATCCGTTACATCGACCGTTTCTATATGTTCTACATCCAAACAGCAGACCGTTTACAACGTACCAGTGTATGGCGTGACAACATGGAAGGCGGTCTAGACTACCTTAAATCTGTGATCGTTGAGGACTCTCTTGGTTTGGCTGCCGAGCTTGAGCGCCGTATGGAACACATTATTGGCACATATCAAGACGAATGGCGTACTGCGGTAGAAAATCCTGAAGTTCGTAAACGCTTCCAAACGTATATCAACGCAGGTGCAAATGAGCAGGCTGATCCGCACATTCAATTTACAACTGAACGCGGTCAAATCCGTCCATTAACCGAAGCTGAACGTTCAGAAGACCGTATTCCAATGGTTGAAGCATAAAGGAGAACTTATATGAATATTGTACAAGACAAAAATATGCTTCCTGATGATCAATGGATTGATGTGTGTGCACTCGATGATTTAACCCCAAACACTGGCGCAGGTGCACTAGTGGGTGACCAAGCTGTAGCAATCTTTCGTGTAGGACATGAAAAACGTGTTTACGTGCTGAGTAATAAAGATCCATTTAGCCAAGCGAATGTGATGAGCCGCGGCATTATTGGTGATTTGCAAGGTGAGCGTGTTATTGCATCACCAATCTATAAACAACATTTTAGTTTGGCAACGGGCCGTTGTTTAGAAGATAAAGACCAAAAATTGGCGGTTTACCCGAGCAAAATTGTTGATGGTCGTGTTTGGGTCAATGCGGTGCCGCAAAAAACTTATATTACCAATACAGGTGTGTCTCAAGACAAACTTAAACTGGTATTGATTGGTAATGGTTTAGCAGGAATGCGTTGCCTAGAAGATTTACTTGATATGGCACCAGACCGTTATGAAGTTACGGTGATTGGTGAAGAACCATGGGGTAACTATAACCGTATTATGTTGTCTCCGGTTTTATCGGGTGAAAAAACTATTGAAGATATTATGTTGCATCCACCAAAGTGGTACGACGATAAAGGCATTAAATTTATTGCAGGTGATAAAGCGGTAAAAATTGATCGCCCTCGTAAAGTGGTTTACACCGAAAAAGGCCAGACAGTAGATTATGACCGTTTAATCTTGGCGACAGGTTCGGCTCCGTTTATTCCACCAGTTCAAGGTGTCGACTTAAAAGGTGTCTTAACTTTCCGCGATATTTATGACGTTAACACCATGATTGAATACTGCGGTTCAAAAACCAATGCAGTGGTGATTGGTGGTGGTTTACTTGGTTTAGAAGCGGCCTACGGTTTAAAACAACGCGGTATGAATGTGACAGTATTGCATCTGATGGACCGTATTATGGAGCGTCAACTTGATGGTCGTGCGAGCCAGTTACTACGCCATAGTATTGAACAAAAAGGCATTCAAATCATTACCGAAGCCAATACTGAAGCATTAATTGGTGATGAAAATGGTCATGTTAAACAAATCCGTTTGAAAGATGGCACAGTGTTAGATGCTGACCTTGTGGTATTTGCTGTAGGTATCCGTCCGAATATTACTTTGGCACAAAGTGCTGGTCTACGCTGCAATCGAGGTGTGTTGGTGAATGACACCATGCAAACGTTTGACCCAAGTATTTACGCGGTGGGTGAGTGTATTGAACACCGTGGACAGACCTTTGGTTTAGTTGAGCCACTATGGGGCCAAGCTTTTATTTGCGCGACACATTTGGCAGAACATGGCAGCTTAACTTTTAAAGCACCGACTGTACCGACTCAGTTAAAAGTCAGCGGTGTTGATGTATTCTCGGCAGGCAATTTTGAACCGAAAAATGATTATGAAGACATTATTTTAAACGATGAAAAACGCCAGATTTATAAACGTATTATTATCCAAAGTGATCGGGTAATCGGTGCAGTACTGTTCGGTGATACTGAAGATGGCATGTGGTATGCAGAGTTAATTGCAGACCAAACCCCAGTCTCATCATTTAGAAATAAGCTGCTATTTGGTCGAGATTTTGCATTAAAAAATGCAGGCTAAATAGGGAAAGGAGCAGTTATGAACAGTATTCCAAGCGTTGAAATCGATAGCTCCGACCATGTTGCAAAAACAATCAAAACAACATGTCCATATTGTGGGGTGGGTTGCGGTGTTAGCGTAAATGTCCAACAAAAACCGCAAGGACCTCTGGTACAAGTTGAAGGGGATGCTGAGCATCCTTCCAACTTTGGACGCTTATGTATTAAAGGTAGCCGTTTGGCGGATACTTTAGGATTGGAAACACGTGTTTTACAACCAATGATGGGGCGCAAAGCTGATCGGGTGGTAACGACATGGGATGCGGCAATCAATAAAATTGCTGATAAATTCCAATCTTGTATCGACAAATATGGTCGTGACAGCATTGCATTTTATGTTTCAGGTCAGCTTTTGACTGAAGACTATTATGTGGTGAACAAGTTTGTAAAAGGCTATTTGGGCACTGCAAATATCGATACTAACTCACGGCTTTGTATGTCATCTGCGGTTGCGGGCCATAAACGTAGTTTCGGTGAGGATATTGTCCCTGCAAGTTATGAAGATTTTGAACATGCAGACATGGTGGTATTGGTTGGTTCTAATACTGCATGGTGCCATCCTGTGCTGTATCAACGGATTATGCAGGCTAAAAGCCAAAATCCAGATATGTTTGTGGTGGTGATTGATCCACGTTTTACCAGTACCTGTGAACAAGCGGACTTGCATTTGCCGATTTTACCGGGCCAAGATGTCGCTTTATTTAATGGCTTATTTCAATATTTATATGGAAATGGTCATGCCGATCAGACCTTTGTGAATGCCTATACTGAAGGTATGCAAGAAGTTTTGGCAAGCAGTCAGCCAGAAACTGATATCGAATATGTGGTAAAGCGTACGGGAATTGCACTCGATAAATTACAGCAGTTTTTTGAAAAATTTGCACAGACTGAAAAAGTAATCACCCTATTTTCAATGGGGGTGAATCAATCAAGTCAGGGCGTAAATAAAGCCAACAGTATTATTAACTGCCACTTACTGACCGGCAAAATTGGAAAGCTTGGTGCTGCACCATTTTCGATGACAGGTCAACCCAATGCGATGGGTGGTCGAGAAGTTGGTGGCTTAGCCAATATGCTGGCAGCGCATATGGACTTAGATAATCCACTACATCAAAAAGTAGTGCAAACCTTTTGGGATAGTCCATTTATTGCGACTCAAGCTGGCTTAAAAGCAGTTGATCTTTTCCGTGCCGTTGAAACTGGAAAAATTAAAGCCATCTGGATTATGGCGACCAATCCAGTCGTGAGTTTGCCAGATGCCGATCAAGTTAAACGTGCATTAGAAAAGTGCGAATTGGTCGTTGTATCAGATATCTGCGCAGATACGGATACTACTGCTTATGCTGATGTTTTGCTTCCCGCTTTAGGTTGGGGCGAAAAAGATGGAACTGTTACTAACTCTGAGCGCCGTATTTCACGTCAACGCGCATTTTTACCTGCACCGGGTGAAGCAAAAGCAGACTGGTGGTCGGTGAGTCAAGTCGCGAAAAAATTAGGCTTTAAAGGTTTTGACTTTAATAGTGCTGTTGATATTTTTAATGAGCATGCAGCGTTATCTGCACAAGACAATACAGACATAAATGCTCGTTCAGAAAGTAATAATTTTCGTTATTTCAATCTAAAAGGTTTAATGGATCTGAGTAATGCTGAGTACGATGCTCTACAACCAGTGCAATGGCCAGTGTGGAATAAAAACCAAGACGCTAAAGCCGTTCAACAACTGTTTGGGAAAGGACAGTTTAGTCATAAAAATGCCAAGGCAAAACTGATCCCAACTGTTGCAATTGATCCAGTACATGCAGTTTCAGAAGACTATCCACTCATTTTAAACACAGGGCGTATTCGTGACCAATGGCACACCATGACGCGTACTGGTTTGTCACCAAATTTGACTAGTCATCGCGCTGAACCATTCTGTGAGATTCATCCGAGTGATGCCTTAAAGTTTGGTGTTCGTGATCAAGGCTTGGTAGAAGTTCGTTCGAAATGGGGTAGTTGTGTACTACGTGTGACCTTCTCATCGGGTGTGCGTCGTGGGCAAATTTTTGCACCAATTCACTGGACTGAACAAGTTGCGTCCGATGCGCGTATTGGTAAAGTTGTTAATCCAGAAGTTGATGCAATTTCAGGTGAACCCGAGTTCAAACATACACCTGTCACCATTCAACAGTTCTATACCACTTGGCAGGGTGTGCTTTATGTACGTGAAGGATACGATTCGTATATCCAAGAATCGCTACAACACTGTGCATGGTGGAACAAGGTCAAAATGTTGAAAACTAACCGTTACGAACTTGCAGACCGTCAAACTTTTCATGACACTCAAAAGAACTTAAAAAGCTTCTTGCCGTTTGCAGATGAAACTTTTGAATGGCTGAGTATTGAAGATATTTCATCACAATTAAGTCATAGCGTTGTTTTGAAAGATGGCATTGTAATTGCAAGTCTATATATTGCACCGCCAGAATTATTGCCAGATCGTGATTGGGTGGCAAGTCTGTTTAAACGCGAGCGTTTAAGTGCGTTACACCGAAAAGCATTACTGGCTGGCATGCCAATGTCTGCTACAAATAATGACGGACCTTTAGTCTGTAGTTGTTTTAAAGTAGGTAAGAACAAAATTATAGATGTAATCAAAACTCAAAATATTACTCATGAAAAACAAGTGACGGCTTGTTTAAAAGCAGGTGGTAATTGTGGTTCATGTTTACCTGAAATCCGTGGCTTGATTAAAGCTTGCCAACAGGAGGTGGAAGTGTGAATAAGGGGTATCCCGTAACTGATCTGGTCATTCTGGCAGGCGGACAAGCCCGCCGTATGAATGGTTTAAATAAGTTGTTACAGCAATTTGATGGTGAAACTCAACTCATTAAAATTCATCAGAAATTAAGATCATCCGTGTCTGAAATTTGGGTGAATAGTCATCGTGATTATTCAATTTATCAAAGTATTGTGCCTGACATTCAATGTTATCAAGACGATGCTTCCGGTTTTTTCGGTCCACTGATGGGAATGAAAAGTGCATGGTCAAATGTAAGCGCAGACTATGTTTTGTTTATTCCTTGTGATGTGACCTATATCCCTACGCAAGTCGTTGCCAAATTACATGGCGCACTTCGGAAAAATAAACAGGCTCAGGCAGCCTATGTTTCAATTAATGGAGATGCCTTATATCCATTTTGCTTATTAAAACGTGAAAGCCTCATTAACATAACGGAGCAAATTGAAAAGCAACGATTAAGTTTGAAAGAGTGCTTTAAGCTTTTGCATGCACAAGTCGCTATATTTCAAAAACAGAATCTTTTTTTTCATAGTATTAATTCATTGGATGAGCTTCAGCAATACAAACAAATCAAAGCATTTAAAGAAATTTTTACAGCAAATTAACTTCGGATATTAGCGGTTTAAAATTTACATTGGTCGAGTGAACCACATTTTTAATCTTTGTGCGGTTGACTATTTATTGTTTAAGTTCTATTTTGGAACTTGATATTTCGTTGCATTGAAATGTATAAAAATAAAGGGAGTCAAAGGGCATGGTTGAAGCGCTGAAGCAAAATAAAACAGATGTAACCGCATGTATTTTGTGTTCTAGGAACTGTGGTTTAAGTGTCGAAATTAAAGATAATCAGTTTCTCAAAATTAAAGGTGATCCCGAACATCCATTTTCTCAAGGCTACATTTGCCAAAAAGCTGCTAGATTACAGCACTATCAGCAACACGCAGACCGGTTGACTGCACCTTTAAAACGCCAACCAGATGGCTCATTTCAAGAAGTGAGTTGGGATGTTGCCATACAAGAAATTGCCGATCGATTAGTACATATTAGAGATAATTTTGGCGGGACTGCTTTTGCTTCTGTTGGGGGCGGTGGTCAAGGTAATCATCTCGGTGCAGCATATGGCCGACAGCTCTTGTTGGCCATGAAAAGTTATTATGCTTATAACTCACTTGCTCAAGAAAAAACGGGTGATTTCTGGCTCAATGGGCGTTTGTTCGGCAGTCAGGCATGCCATACCACAGAAGATGTTGAATATGCCGATTACGTTCTTTTTATTGGAACAAATCCTTTTCAGGCCCATGGCATTCCTAACGCAAGAGACACGCTAAAACATATTAAGAAAGATCCGAATCGAACCATGGTGGTGTTCGACCCGCGTGTTACTGAAACAGCCAAACAAGCAGACATTCACGTGCAGCTAAAACCCGGAACAGATGCTTTTTTAATGTCAGCGATGATTGCAATCATTATTAAAGAAAATCTTTATGATGCAGCGTTTATTGAGCAGCACACACAAGGTTTTGAAGACGTAAAAGCAGCATTTAGTCGTGTGCCGATTGAAGACTATATTGCCAAAGCAGATGTTCCAGTCGACTTGATTTACCAAGTGGTTCGAGATTTTGCCAAAGCTAAAAGAGGTTGTGTACGTATTGATTTAGGTATTCAGCATACTTTAAACACGACATTAAACGGATATTTAGAAAAACTACTGTACTTAGTGACTGGAAATTTTGGAAAGCAGGGTACCAATAATTTGCATACCATGTTTATTCCAATCTTAAGTGATACAGATGAAAGAAAGCCGAAATATAGACGGAGTGTTTACCATAAAATGTTCCCGATTTCTGGGTTCTTCCCACCTAATATTTTACCCGATGAAATCTTAAAAGCAGGGGAAAAGCGAATTCGCGCAGTTTTTGTAGATAGCTGTAATCCGTTATTAACTTATCCTGATACACCAGCTTATGAGGAAGCATTTAAATCATTAGATTTGTTGGTTGTGGTCGATGTTGCCATGACGGAAACCGCTAGGCTTGCTGACTACATTTTGCCAGCGCATACCCAGTTTGAAAAATGGGAATTTACTGGTTTTAATCTTGAGTTTCCTAAAAATGGTTTTCACCTACGTCATCCTGTATTGACCGCTCAAGCGAATACTTTGCCAGAGGCAGAAATTTATACACGATTACTTGAAGCTATGCAGGTGATTCCAAAACGCTTTCCAATTTTAGAAAAAATAGCTTCAGTCGACTCGAAAAAAACAGCCTATTTACCGTACTTGTCGGCATTAGGACTTACTTTTGCACGAAATAAAAAATACATTCCTTTTGCAGCCTCAATTCTCTATCGCACTTTAGGTAAACACTTAGAAAAATCAGCTGGTTCAGTTGCTTTTTTATTACCACTGTCGATTCAATATGCTGTTTTACACACCAAAGCTGTACGCCGTGCAGGTTACAAAGGTAACCCTTTAACTTTAGGCGTTCGGTTATTTGAACAAATTTTAAAGCAACGCTCAGGTGTCGTGTTATCGCAACATGAATATGACGAAATCTGGAAACTGGTAGCTTATAAAGATAAGAAAATACGACTTGCTATTCCAGAGATGTTAAGTGAGCTCGCAAGCTTGAAAAGCCATAACGTTAATATAGAAGAGTTTCCTTTTATCCTCTTATCAGGTGAGCGACGTAGTTATAACGCCAACCAAATTTACCGTGACCCAGCATGGCGAAAAGTAGATGCTGAAGGAGCTTTACGAATTCATCCTGAAGATGCAGAGGCCTTAAGTGTAGCTATGGGTGATCAAATCAAATGTATTTCACAACATGGAGAAATTCAGGTTACTGTAGATTTTGATGAGGGAATGCGAAAAGGTGTGGTGTCACTTCCACATGGCTATGGCATGCGCTTTCAAGATGGTGAACCCATTGGACCACAATTAAATCGACTGATTTCCGCTGAACATTGTGATCCATTATCTAAAACGCCGTACCATAAATATGTACCCATCCGCTTAGAAAAGTGCTAGAAATAATGTAAGGCAAATAAGAGATTAATGCTGCACCAACTTTATACAGTTTTAAAATTACAGTGAAGTGGTGCAGTCAAAGGTCTATCAAAAAACCGAAGAAGTTATGGATGATAAATAGAATTGGAACAAATTTTGCATAAAAATCAGAGCACTACTAAGGCGCAATTTTACAAGTTTAATTGCTCTTAATGAGTGCTTGCAATATTTGAACTGTTCTCGATATGAGTGCAAATAATGAAACAATATCACTCTGAAACTGCGCCAATGCTTTTGCAAGACCAATATGGGCGTATCAAGCGAAAGTTACGAATTTCGGTAACTGATCGCTGTAATTTTAAGTGTGTATATTGCATGCCTGAACATCCTGAATGGTTAAATAAACAAGACTTGCTTAGTTTTGAGGCACTCTTTCAGTTTTGTCGTTTTATGGTGCAACAAGGCATTGAAAGCATCCGTATTACAGGCGGTGAACCATTAATGCGTCAAGGCATTGTTCATTTCGTTCGTGATTTACAAGCTTTAAAAGCATTAGGTTTAAAACGCATTTCAATGACTACCAATGGACATTATCTTGCTAAATACGCTCAGCAGTTAAAAGATGCTGGTTTAGATGATTTAAATATTAGTCTAGATAGCCTAGATCCAATTCAATTTAAAGAACTTACCAAGAAAAAGTTAGAACCAGTTCTTGAAGGTATTCAAGCTGCAAAAGATGCAGGACTACCTTTTAAAATAAACTGCGTGTTAATGAAAGACAAAAATGACGATCAAATCTTACCCATGGTGAGGTGGTCAATCGCCAATCATATTCCGCTACGTTTTATTGAGTTTATGCCGCTTGATGGTGATGCACTCTGGTCAAATAAAGATGTGGTGAGTGAAGCTGAAATTTTACAGGCGTTGCAACCGTATTATTCGGTAAAAGTCATTGAGCAACAACATGAGCCAGCGCGTCAATATCTGATTAACGGTAGTTACCATTTAGGAATTATTTCCACCATTACTCATTCATTTTGCCACCAATGTGACCGCATACGACTAACGGCGCAAGGTGAGCTATATAACTGTCTCTTTGCTCAGCAGGGTTTAAATATTAAGCCGCAGCTTCAGGCACTATTACGTGCACAGAACTCAACTGATCATGTGCTGCATAGTCAGCACTTGAAAGATCAGGTTATGCCGTATATCTGGAATAAAGCCAAAGGCTTTCATGCCTTACAACATCAACAAACCCGTAAAATCAGTATGCATATGCTTGGGGGATAAATGCAGCAATCTATCCAAATTAAAATCGAATCATTTGGCGCAATTGAAAAATTGCTTCCACAAAATCTTTCGTTAGTTTTCCCCACCGATATTTTAGTTAAAGATGTCTTAGATGAAATTGTTTTATTGCATCCAGAATGTACACAGGCCATGGAAAAATGTGCATGCGCTATTGGCGATAATGTCATAACAAGGCAATCAGCTTTAAGTCAGCCATGTACTTTGGTTTTATTATCACCAGTTGCAGGAGGATGAGCCATGCGAGATTTTGCACGTATACAAGAGCAGGCTTTAAGCCTTGATACCTTTGATCCTATTGAATCATTTCCTGAATGCGGTGGAATTGATATTTTTATGGGTACGGTTCGTAATCATCATGAAGGTAAAGCTGTTAAAGCACTGAAATATACCTCGTATAAACCGCTTTCTGAAAAAATGATACGTGAAATTGAACTGGAAATTGAGAAAAAGTATCAGGTATCTTATGTGCGAGTGGTTCATCGGATTGGATATCTAGATGTGGGTGAAACAGCAATCATTGCAATTGCTTATGCAGCCCATCGCCGTGAAGCTTTTCAAGCATGCGAAGAAGCGGTTGAGCGGGTAAAGCATGAAGTGCCTGTGTTTAAAGAAGAGTTCTTTACAGATGGTACAAGTCACTATGTAGAAGGCTGCTGTATTCGTAAGGATGCACCGCAAGAACACAAGCATCACCATCATGCCGGCCATGAACACTCACACTGAAATAAGCAAGACTAGGATAAATAATGAAAAACGTAGGAATGAAGCCGGAAAGTTATCGTGTTGCTGAAGCACAAGCAATTTTATATGCACCACCGCACTGTATTGAATTATTAAGACAAGGAAATACTGAAAAAGGGGATGCATTAAAAACTGCACGTGTTGCAGGAATTTTGGCAGCAAAACGAACTGATGAGCTGATTCCTTTGTGTCATCCACTGCCGATTTATCGCGCAGATGTTGAATATGAATTAGAACATGATTTTGTAAAGATTATTACCGTGGTCGAAACCATCGGTCCTACTGGCGTAGAAATGGAAGCCTTAACGGCTGCAAGTCTTGCAGGCTTAACCATTTACGACATGTTAAAACCGCATTGTGAACCAGAAGAGCTCTGGATGGATCAATGTAAATTGCTTAAGAAAAAAGGTGGAAAATCACACTTTAAGCGAGTTCTTCGTCAACCCGTTTCCGCTGCTGTTATTGTGTTATCCGATACCGTCGCAGCTGGCAGAAAGCCCGATACTGCCGGAAAATCTGTGGTTGAAACTTTAACCGAGGCAGGATTCGACCCGATTCACTACCAGATTTTGCCAGATGAAGCGGATACTTTAAAAAACTTAGTGCTTGAGTTGAGCAAATCATATGCTTGCATTATGACCGTCGGTGGTACTGGAATTGGTAAGCGGGATATTACGGTTGATACGCTAGAGCCACTTCTTGAACGTAAGTTAGATGGCTTAATGGAAGCTGCGCGTTCATTTGGGCAAAAACGCACGCCATATGCTGCAATGTCGCGTGGAGTGGCTGGTTTTATCGACCGTTCTCTAGTGGTGACTTTACCGGGAAGCCGTGGTGGAGCAAGTGAATCAATGGCTGCTATTTTACCTGCCTTAGTCCATATTTTTGATGTTTGCCGTGATTTACCACATCCGGGAGGCTATGAATAATGTCAGGTTGTGGTGCAGAACGTGGGTTGATTAGCGTAGATGAAGCAATTGAGCTGATTAGTAACCGACCTAAAAAATTAGGCTCAATTCAGCAAACTCTTCAAAATAGCCTAAGTAGATATCTTGCTAAAGAAAGTTATTCAGAAATTAATTTGCCAAGTTTCTCTCAAAGTGCTGTAGATGGTTACGCGCTTTGTAGTCATGTAGATGATTTAAATAACCAAAAGTTTCAGGTTACTGGCGAGATTCGTGCTGGAAGCGAAAGTCATGACATTCTGAGTGAAGGACAGGCAATTCGTATATTTACTGGTGGCAAAATTCCTGAAGGCACAACGCATGTTGCGAGGCAAGAAATAGTAGAGGTCGTGTCAGCACAAGAAATTTTGTTAACTGAACATATTCGCCCTAAAGCCGATATCCGTTTTACCGGAGAAGAAATCCAACAAGGGCAGTTACTTGCTCAAGTAGGACAGTTCTTAAATATTGGAAGCTTGGCTGCCTTAAGTATGGCGGGTGTACAAACGGTTGACGTTTACCGTGCGCCGAAAGTTGCTGTTTTAGTCACTGGTGATGAAGTTGCCGAAAAAGCTGAAGATCTTGCAGAAGGTAAAGTCTTTGATGCAAATGGTCCATTACTAAAAGCTTGGTTTGAAGATTACGGCTTAGAGGTTGAACTCATTCATGTGGCAGATGAGGCGGCGCAAGTCACGCATTACTTTAATCAGTTAAAAGATAGTCATGATGTCATCATAACCACAGGTGGAGTGTCCGTGGGTGATTATGACTTTGTTCGCCCATGCGCTTTTGAGGCTGGCTTTGAACAGATCTTTTGGAAAGTAAAACAAAAGCCGGGTAAGCCACTCTTTTTTGCTGAATATTCTCACACGGAAAAAGATCACCGTTGTTATTTGCTGGGGTTGCCAGGTAATCCGGCTGCGGTCTATGTATCAATGCAAGTTTACGGTAAAGCATTGCTTGACACTTTGCAGGGAAATCAAGCAGGGCCGGATTGGTTTAGTGCAATTTTAGATCATGATTTAAAAGAAGATGCGCGTGAACGTTTTCTACGGATGCATGCTTATTTTGACAATGGACAACTTAAAGTTAAAAGTCTGGCAAAACAACAATCACACATGCTCAGTAATTTAATGCAGGCCAATTGTCTGGTGCGAATTCCAGCAAGTGTGAAACTAGAAGCAGGTCATATTTTGAAGGGTGTATTCATCTCAAATTAATGATGAGTAATAATAGATATAATTCACTATACAATTGGGTGAGTTATATTTGTTAAGCAAATTTATATAATAGCTTTCTATTTTTTTTATAATAAAAAATTCTTTTATAAAGTTGATAAGAAGTTATTTTTATAATGAATCTTGCATAACTCGTGGTAAGTGGTTTAGGGTATAAACAATAGGGCCATTAGGCTAGGAAATATCGAGGAACGCATAAAGATGAAATGGGATGACATCGGTGATCAACCTTGTTCGGTTGCTCGTATGCTATCAGTGATTGGCGATCGATGGACGATGCTAATATTACGTAATGCTTTTATGGGAATACGCCGTTTTGACGATTTTCAAAAATCATTAGGTGTAACTCGTCATGTCCTTTCAGATCGTTTAAAGCGTTTGGTTGAATATGAAATTTTAGCCAAAGCTCCTTATTTTGATCGTCAAGAACGCTTTGAATATCGCCTTACTGATAAGGGGTTTGAACTTTATCCAATTATTTTATCTATGGCGAATTGGGCAGATAAATGGATGGATCAAGGTTTAGGTAAACCATTAGAGTATCGTCATAAAACTTGTGGCCATAAGTTCGAACCAGTCATGGTATGTTCGGTTTGCCATGAACCTTTACATGCCAAACAAGTGCAAGTTTCAGCTGGGCCAGGCTATTTTGCATATATAGAACAAAAACAGAAACAAGCCTAATTTTCCTCTCTATAAATTATGAAGACTCTTGTTGAATCGCATCAGCTAGAGTCTTATAAATGTGGTCATGATTTGACTGTGTTACATTAAAACGTATGAATTGACCAGCATTAGGAGCTTGGCTAAACGCATTTCCTGGTGCAAGAATAACTTGATGGTTAATACAGTATTTTGCAATTTTTGAAGCTTCAACACCCTCTGGTAAATGACACCAAACAAAAATTCCCGCTTGAGGCTTAATCCATGGCTTTATGCCCAAAGGTTCTAGTTTGGTAATGGTATCGTGCATCGCTTTTGCTAAACGAACTTTTAATAATTCTATATGTTTACGGTAAGATCCATCTGTTAAAGCACTTAATAAAACTTCTGCAGACACGCCATTGTGAGAAAAGCTTGTGGCAATTTTTAGGTCAGTGAGTTGATCAATCCATTCTGGTTTTGCAATGATATAACCACAGCGAATAGATGCTGATAAGGTTTTAGAAAAACTTCCAATAAAAATTACACGTGACAGATTATCCAAAGCCGCAAGCCGAGGAGCAGCGCTATATTCAAAATCTGAAAAAATATCATCTTCAACGACAATCAAATTGGATTGCTCAATCAGTTTTAATAGTTGATGTGCTGTAGAAAGAGACAGTGTCGCACCAGTTGGATTGTGAATTCCTGAGTTGGTGATATAGAGACGTGGATTGTAAGTCTCAATTGCTTCTTTAAATGCCTCTAAGTCAGGGCCTGTTGGTGTGTAGGGAATACCAATAACTTTGACTTGATGAACTTTAAGTAATGCATGAAAGTTGAAATAACAAGGATCATCAATCAAAACGACATCATCGGGCTTTAGTAAAAATCGGCAAACCAAATCAATCGCTTGAGTTCCCGAATCAGTTAAAAGTACTTGGTTCAGATTCGCCTCTATCCCTTTTGCTTGAGAACGCCTTGCCAGTAAGTCACGTAGCGCTGGTAATCCCAATGGTGTTGAATAACCCATTAAACAATCATCAGGGCTTTTTGCGGCTGTCCTTAAAGCTTTACGAATACTGTCTAATGGCATCCAGTCATCAGGTAGCCAACCGCAACCAGGCTTAAAAACATCTGCTTTCGCTTCCAGAGATTGACGTGAAATCCATAATGGATCAACTGAACGATCTAATTTAGGGCCTAATTCACTTAAAGCTAAAGGTGCGAGCGGACCAACAATATAAAAACCAGATCCAGTTCTTGATTCGATTTTGCCTAAAGCAATTAATCTTTCATACGCCTCTACAACAGTGGATACTGAAAATCCCAGATCATTTGCTAATTTACGAACAGAAGGCAAGCGTGCTCCCGGCAATAAAGATCGATTTTTTATTTGTTGCTCAATTTCTGAAATGACAATTTCAATTTTTGTTTTGCTCTGATTCACGCGCTTAAAATCCCAACTGTATTAGTTGTTAATACATAACAGTTCTTTTAAATTGTACTGCTTTGTATCTGGTTTTATCACCTTAGCACAGCTTAAATTCTTCGTATAGTGACGGAGAAAATTATGAATAGGTTTATGAATGGCTGGGTAAATGGGTTTATTGGCGTGGCTATCTTTGCGGGGTCACTGCCAGCTACACGTGTAGCAGTAATGGGGTTCGAACCGGGCTTTCTAACTGCAGCACGCGCGGCAATTGCTGGTGTTTTAGGGCTTATTCTTATATTGGTTTTAAAACAAAAGAAACCAGCCAAGCAAGATTGGTGGCCTCTTGCCATTGTTGCTTTAGGAGTGGTGATTGGTTTTCCGTTGTTTACAGCACTTGCTCTACAGCACATGAATGCAGCCCATTCAATTGTATTCGTTAGTCTTTTGCCACTTGCAACTGCAATATTTGCTGTACTCAGAGGCGGAGAAAAACCGAATCAATTTTTCTGGATATTTGCAGTATTGGGGAGTGCCGTTGTTTTCGCTTATATGTTTTTTATTTCTGGTGATACATCACTTGGAATAGGGGACTTTTATATGTTGATGGCGATTATTTTTTGTGGCTTTGGCTATGCAGAAGGCGGTGTACTTTCAAGAAAAATAGGCGGGTGGCAAGTCATTTGTTGGGCACTTATTTTGTCTTTACCTTTTATGTTGTTGCTTACTATTTTCTATATGCCAGCTTCATTCCAAAGTGTGTCTACATCAGCTTTAGTTGGTCTTATTTATGTGTCTTTGTTTAGTATGCTCATTGGCTTTTTCTTTTGGTACAAAGGACTGGCACAAGGCGGTATTGCTGCCATAAGCCAACTACAACTTTTACAGCCTTTAATGGGGCTAGCTATTGCAGCGGCTTTATTGCACGAACATGTGAGCTGGTCAATGTTAGTGGTCACAGCAGCAACTATTTTATGTGTCGCTGCTGCTAAAAAGTTTACTTAACTTTATAAACAATTTGCTGGTTTAGGAACACCTGCCAAACGACTTAAATGACGGGCAACTAAACCAGTATTAAATTGTTGCTGTAAAACAGCATTATTAATCTCTGGACTTACCGTTTTCATTAGAAACTTAATGAGAGGGCGAGTCGCAGGAGAGTGCCCAAACTGTTGATAAAACTGACGCACAGCAGCTAAAACTTCGAAATGCCACTCGGTCAATTCAATATCAAGTGACTTGGCAAGCTCTTGTGCAACTTCAGGATTCCAGATTGTATAATCAACCAAATGACCATCTTGGTCTAATTCTAAATTCATGAAACCAGCCTAAATATATTATTTAAAAGAAATACAGCGATTAAATGTTAAAACAAGATCTGTAAATTGATCATATTCCAATACATTTATCTGAGCTAAAGTATCCGCATCGATTAAATCTTTTTCGATGCTTAAGCATGAAACACTTTCAAACTGTTGAATCATTTCAGCTGAAAGTCGTGCAACAGAATCACCCATAAAAATAATCTGATCACCTTTCTGATAAAGGTTACCTAATTCATCAATAATATTCGGTGTATTGTGATAAGTAGATTGCACGAGATAAAGTGTTGATGGATTCATTAAAATTACACCTTCATCTACCAATATAAGACATGGTCAAAAGACTGAATGAACTCATTATTTAACTCAATGAATTCGAGCTCTTGTTCTGTTTGTTGAACAAAAGGATTTTGCTGATTTTTGCTTTCGATCAGAATTGGGCTTAAGTCATAAAATTCAAAGCTTTCGACCATATTTGATGCGACTTTGAATGCATGATGAAGTTGGCTAAAGCTTAAGTCATTTTGTAAAAGGCTAAGCGCAGCATCTTTCAATAATACTTTGACTGGTGAGCCAAAGGTTGCTAAAACCATAGTAGCAGAAAGGCTTTCATTGATTTGAAGACTGGTTAAGTTGGCTTGGCTTAAAATGACGAGTACAGATTTCACACAATATACCTTTTAAAAGCAACAATCTAAGCAAACAAAGTAACTTAAAATTGAATAAGACGAGATGCTGACTGTACCGCATCAGCAAGTTCACCTAACCCGACCAGTTGAAAGTCTTTGGCAAGGTTGTGATGAGTAAGGTGATGGCGACTGGCATTTTCTGCATCGGTAATACCACGAGCGAGGGCAGCACTCACACATACAGGAAGTCGAATCGCAAGCTTTTGCCATTCATGCGTTAAATTACGCTGGTCGTCAGGAACCCATTGAAAATCATTAGCAACCTGCACGCCATCTTGGTAAAAGAATACACGAAAGTCTTCATTTTTACTTTTGAGTGCCTGAGCAAGTCCTAAAGCATGCCAAGCATGAATGGAAGTGGGAGCAGAGGTAATTAGTAGTAATGTACTCATTGAGAATTCACTATGGTCATACGTCTAAATGGGCGTAGATGCATTAAGAGAAAGGTAAGTATACAATGATTTTAGTGACAGGTGGTTTAGGCTTTATCGGTTCACACATTGCGTTGAGTCTCATGGCTCAGGGTCAAGAAGTGGTAATTGTCGATAATTTGGCTAATTCAACCTTGCAAACTCTGGAACGCCTAGAGTTTATTTCTGGCATGTACGTTCCATTTGTTAAACTTGATGTACGTAATACACCAGCATTGAATAAGGTCTTCGAGCAATATTCAATTGATGCGGTTATTCATACTGCTGGGTTTAAATCAATTGAAGAATCTAATCTTAAACCTCTTGAATATTATAATGATAATGTAAGTTGCATCATGAGTTTACTACGTGCCATGCAACGCACAGGTGTTCGTCACTTTATTCATTTGTCTAGCCTTGCAGCATATGGAAAATCTGGTCTGCAATTAAGCGAAACAGACGAATTCAATTATGCTTATCCTAATCCCTATATTAAGTCTCAACAGATGATTGAAGAAATTATCCGTGATACTTATAAAATTGATCATGAGTGGAAAATTGCGATCTTGCGCTTATCTAATATCGTAGGTGCATTTGAACATGGGGTGCTCGGAGAGTATGTCGCACAGCTTCCTAAAAATATTGTACCGCTTGCCATGCAAGTTGCTGCAATGCAACGTGATTTGATTGAATTACAAGATCAAGCTGAAACATCAGATCATACGACTGAACGCAGTTTTCTACACGTTTTAGATGTGTGTGAAGCTGTAACTGCTAGCTTACATTGGCTACGTGATCAAACACATTGTTGTGAAGCATTTAATATTGCCCATGACCAAGTTCACTCTGTGCGTCAATTACTAGATGAAATTTCACAGGTAACTCAATCTGAAATTCCGACTCAACCTACGCTTTACAAACATGTTGAATTAAGTCAGGTTGCGGCAGACATATCCAAAGCAAAAACATTATTGAATTGGACACCTAAACGTCCGTTAAAACAAATGATTGAAGATGAATGGCGCTTTTATCAAAATACATTAAATGGAAGGTAGGATAATGATTCTTATTTACAATAATGGAATGCTTAAGTACGATACTAAAAATTAACTAGCCAGAGCAAATACTTGCTTCAGCCCGTAAGTTCTTTAACCAGACAACTGAGGTTTCTATGCAAACACGAATTGAACATGACACTATGGGTGAGATTGAAGTTCCAAATGAAGCATTGTGGGGGGCACAGACTCAACGCAGCTTACAGAACTTTAAAATCGGGCAAGAACGATTACCCCGTGCCATGATTCGAGCAATGGGGCTGGTGAAAAAGGCTGCTGCAATAACTAATGCTGAACTTGAACAGTTACCGCAAGATTTGAGCCAATATATTGTGGGCGCGGCTGAAGAAGTCATTGATGGTAAATGGGATTCACAGTTTCCTTTAGTGGTCTGGCAGACGGGTTCTGGTACGCAAAGCAACATGAACTGTAATGAAGTGATTGCCAATATTGCTAATCAAAAATTAGGTCAAGCGTTGGGTGCGCAAAAACCTGTACATCCAAATGATCATGTCAACCGTGCTCAATCAACGAACGACTCATTTCCAACTGCTATTCACGTGGCAGCAAGTTTGCAAATTAATGAATTGCTTATTCCTGCCGTAGAACAGCTGAAAACGACTTTGCAAAAAAAATCAGATGAGTTTCAGTCTATTGTTAAAATTGGTCGTACCCATTTACAAGATGCAACTCCATTAACACTAGGTCAAGAATTTAGTGGTTATGTGTCTCAGCTTGAGCATGGATTAGTTCGTTTACAACAGGCATTGACAGGTTTATATGAATTACCATTAGGTGGTACTGCGGTAGGTACAGGGTTAAATGCACATCCTGACTATGCAGTGAAAGCTGCTGCTCAACTTGCTTTGCTTACAGGTTTACCATTTGTGACTGCTCCAAACAAATTTGAAGCACTTGCAGGACGTGATGCTGCTGTTTTTGCTTCTGGTGCATTAAAAACGCTTGCAGTTAGTTTAAATAAAATTGCGAATGATATTCGTTGGTTGGCCAGTGGTCCACGTTGTGGTTTCGGTGAAATCCGTATTCCAGAAAATGAACCTGGTTCAAGCATCATGCCGGGTAAAGTAAACCCAACACAAAGTGAAGCAATGACCATGGTTGTTGCGCAAGTGCTTGGAAATGATACGACCATTAATGTGGCTGGTGCTTCAGGTAACTTTGAATTAAACGTATTTATGCCTGTGATTGCTTATAACTTATTGCAGTCTATTCAATTGCTTGGTGATGCATGTAATAGTTTTAATGATCACTGTGCGGTAGGAATTGAACCTAATCAGGATAAAATTGATCACTTCTTACATAACTCTCTCATGTTGGTCACTGCTTTAAACCCGGTGATTGGTTATGAAAATTCTGCAAAAGTTGCCAAGACTGCCTATAAGGAAAATAAAACTTTGAAGCAGGTTGCTGTTGAGCTTGGTTTAGTTACAGCAGAGCAATTTGATGAAGTGGTTAAACCTGAAAAAATGGTTTCACCAAATAGTAAATAATCTCTCCTAATGGGCTTTTTTATTCTTAAATACTTCTGTAATATCCGCGAGTTGCTAAGTACAACAAAAGTCCTGAATGATCAGCGCAAAAAATCATAAGGGGAAGGCCTACTTGAAAAAGTAGGCTTTTTTTATACCTTGAAATATAAATGTCATATCTAGACTTTATTTTTGCTACGTTATTTTATTTTAAGTTCAAATAAATGAAAAAGACTAAATCAATAGTTGTTTTAGCAGTAATAACTTGTACCTTGTCGGGTTGTCTACAAATGTTTCCACCTACTGTAGCTGAGGTGAATCCTGGGGTTTATCAACTTCATGCTCAAAGTAATGCATTTGGTTCAAGAGAAGCCTTGAGGGCAAAGTTAATCAGTAAAGCAGAAGAAATATGTAAAGATAAGGGTTTTGATGAGTTGGATAGCAATAACAAAATCGTAAATCATCATACTGTTTATAATTTAGGAATGCTTATTCCAGTGAATACCAAAGCAGCTGTTTTGAAAGTTAAGTGTAAAGATTAATTTAAATAGTAGTTAACTCCATTCGAGAGTTAATTTTGTTAGACATATGTCAATACAAGAAACCCGACTAACTATCGACTAATGGCGGGGTTTTTTATTATTAAGTATTTCTGTAATATCAGTATATAAATTTAGCGCTAAATGATTGGTGTTAGAAATCAAAAGAAGGGGTGGATCTTTTCAAGCTAGCATAAATTTATATGTTTTTTGGTTTTAAATATTTGAATTATTTTATTTTTAATTCGATTTATATTGATGGAGTTTAGGTGTTATCAAATTGGAAAATGACTGTATGCATCTTTCCAATTCTAGTTTTAAGCAACTTTTTCGTTAGGGTTATTTTTGGGTGAAAAGAGGAAGCAGCCTTTTTTATTAATTAAGAAAAAACATAATTTTTTAGATGGAATTTAAATATTGATGTACACAATTAGATATGTTCATCGGAACAACACTTACTATATCGCTTCGAATATCGAAGGAAATTTTATTATTCTTGAATCAATGGATTCAGAATTTCGTATGGGTCATCAAATTTCTTATGACGGTGAGAAGGTATTTAACCTTACTTTGAATGATGAAACTGATGCAGTCATTAAATTAGAGAGTAATGAAAAAACAGCATACGAATACTTACTTTCAGTTAAATAAATTAGTTTTTATGCTGAAGTATTTCTTTAAGAACTAGGTCTGTTTCAAAGATATTTCATACAATAAAAGTTAAAAAGTTTTGTTTTTATTGAAAAAGCCATGGTATGGTTATTCAAGCTTTAATTTTGGGCAGTTAAAACAAATGAACTGTTTATTGAATAAAATCACCACCACCACGACCTCTAAAGAAGGCTGTGTGTGATTTTTATTAAAGTGACTTAATAAGATAACTAAACCCAGCCAATAATGGCTGGGTTAATTTTTCTCTGTTCATTATTGGTTTTTACAGAGAGAAATGATGGAAAAACTCAATAGCAATTCAAAATCGGCTTTACTTGTCATTGATATGCAAAATGGCCTGTTTAACGGCCAGTCTAAGCCACATAATGCTCAACTCGTACTTTCAAATATTCTGAGTCTTATTGAATATTGCCGCTTGAATGAGAGGCCAATTATCTTTATTCGACATGTTGGTGAGAAAGGCACACCATTAGATCCGAGTGGACCGAATACTCAGCTAATCGCAGAGTTAGCTCTTAATCCACATAAAGATATAGTCTTTGAAAAAATGTACCCGAGTGGCTTTAAAAATACTTTTTTAAAAGAAGTGTTAGATAAGCTTGGTGTTGATGAAATCATCATTACTGGAATGAAAACCGAGTATTGTATTGATACTACTGTTAGGGCTGCTTCTGAGTGCGGATATAAATTGATATTAATTTCAGATGCACATACAACAACTGATTCAGTAACTTTAAATGCTCAGCAAGCAATTGATCATCATAACCAAATTTTAAGTAATGCTTTTGCTAAGTTAAAAACGACAGAAGAGTTCATTTCTCAAATTTAATTTAGAAATAAGGCGATAACTTTATTCAAAAAGTCTTATTAGCTGTATCACTAAAACATAAGAAAATCTTTTGATGACTAGTGGTTGCTCGGTTTTTAGCGGTAGCAAGAATTGAACTTGTATCAACAAAGAGCTCTTTTCGGAGGGCTTTTTATCAAGAGGGTATAAGTTTCACTAATTAATGGCGAATTAGCGTTGAATAAGCTGTCATAATTGTTAAAATGCCCACCTTGTCCTGTTTTTATATTGTTTTTGTTTTGCATTTATTTTGCAAGATTGAAGATAAAGTAATTGAAAACAGAAGCTTAGCTAAGGATTTTTGAATGCTCTCTATTTATTTAACAGATACCCAACAACATGTGCAATTTAATGATTATCCCGGTGATCAGCCTGTTAAGTTTCTGTTAAATCTTAAAAAGATTTTCCCAAGTACAGGTGACCTGTTATTGCCAGTTTTACCTGATGATAATGATTTAGAAAATGTAACATGGGAATCAACTTCAGAAGATTTTGATGTCTTTAAAAAGCTATTAGCTGGATGGGGTGTTATTGAACTCCGTTTAAATGCAATTACGGCTTATAAAGATAAAAACTTTGCGAATGAGTTAGTGAAACAAGCTCAAGCGAAACGTAAGAAAACAGCACAAAAAAATCATCAGCTCTCTTTGGTTGCACTTGATTATATTTTTATGCACGAAGTTCACGCATTAATTGATGCGGAATTGGTCACTATTGGTGAGAAATTTTATTTACCAACCTTGCGTGAGCAATGGAAGGGTACAGTTTCAGACCCAGTGCTCAATGGAAAATTCTAATTAAGCACAAAAGGTGAATTTATGGAAATTCACCTTTTTTATTTTTATAATTAAATTAATGACTTATAACTTGATAATTACTGGTACAAAAGTTTACAAGAAAAGAATGCGTTTTTTCTAAAGTGGCAGATACATTGCTTATATAAATACAAAATTATTGCGGGAGAGAGGTTCGAAAGAACCCGCCGAAGGAGCAACAAGCCCGGAAACTCTCAGGCAGAAGGACTGTAATAATTAAAAAATCTGGAGAGAAGCTTAGATTTATAAGAATTGAAAATAATAACTTATAAATTATAAACTCACCGAAGGGGAAGATCTAAACGTTAAAAGGTAACGTTGGGGTCGAAACTCTCAGGTACCAATGACAGATGGGCTGTACTGATGAAATGTTTTGCATTTCTGAGGAGTCTGTTATGCCACATGTTATTGTGATAGGTGCGGGAATCACAGGGGTTACCTCTGCTTATGAATTGTCGCAACTGGGTTATAAAGTCACAGTGATTGATCGACATCTATATCCTGCAATGGAAACATCATTTGCCAATGGAGGGCAATTATCGGCTTGTAATGCCGAGGTATGGAACCAAAAAGCCACTGTAGTTAAAGGCTTTAAGTGGATGAGACAAAAAGATGCACCGCTACTGCTGAATCCTTCATTTAGTTTGCATAAATATAGCTGGCTAGTTGAGTTTTTATCCCATATTAAAAACTATGAAGCAAACACGATTGAGACGGTCCGTTTGGCATTACTTGCTCGTAAGCGTTTATTTGAGGTTGCTGAAAAAGAGCAGCTCGAGTTTGATTTGGAGAAACGTGGAATTCTCCATATGTATCATAGTAAGGCTGACTACGAGATTGCTAAACAAGTGAACAATGTATTGAACAAAGGTACATTAGAGCGCTATTCAGTTTCACCTGATGAGATGAAAACCATAGAACCATCATTAACAGGTGAATATTTTGGTGGTTATTACACACCAAGTGATGCAACGGGGGATATTCATAAATATTCAACCTCTTTGGCTGAAAAGACTAAACAATACGGTGTTGAGTATAAATTTGGTTTGGAAGTTACAGATATTAAGTGTCATCCAGACAAAGTGATCGTAAGTTGTCAGCCAAGTGCAGAGCATCCTTATCTTGTTGAATCAGATAGCATCCAAATCGAAGGTGATGTGCTTGTAGTTTGCGGTGGTGTAGGAAGTTATCAACTCGCCGATATGATTGGAGAGCGAGTAAATGTCTACCCAGTAAAAGGTTATTCAATTACTGTGCAATTAAAAGATGAGCAAAGTGTAAAGAATGCACCGTGGGTTAGTTTACTAGATGAGAGTGCTAAAATTGTGACTTCTCGTTTAGGTAAAGATCGGTTGCGCGTGGCGGGAACTGCTGAATTTAATGGTTACAACCGCGATATACGGGCTGATCGTATTCAACCTTTGGTAAATTGGGTAAACCGTAACTTTGATATTTCAACTGAGCATGTCGTACCTTGGGCAGGGTTAAGACCAATGATGCCTAATATGCTGCCTGTGGTGAAGCAATCTAAACAACCTCGTATTTTTTACAATACAGGGCATGGGCATTTAGGGTGGACTTTGTCTGCGGCAACCGCGGTTTTAGTGGGTCAGGATATTGCTCAAAAATATCCGATCTAAAAAGTAAAAAGCCAGTGTGCAAACACTGGCTTTTTACTTAAAGCACTAATCATATAATCGGTAGATTCCGCTGAAACGCTCACAGCCTTTTTGCTGGGTTTTCACATTAAGTAAAGCTTTTTGAAAATTAAACTGATATTTACAGTTATGCTCATTGTCTAAGATTTCATTTTTTTGTTCAGGTGAACTATAGGCCATCAAAGAAATCGTTTGAGTTTCTTTACGGTTATTTGGATTTCGGTATGCTATTCCTTCAATCTTGATTTTATCTTTTGCGAGCTGATGGACCTGAATGTGAACAGGCTGTGCTGCTAGATGTCCATTCTCAAACTTAAGATAATGTTGGGTAAGCGTTTGCTTAAGTGATGCATAAAAATTTAGGTCGTCAGTACGTAAATCAAACTGTTGTTGAAAGCATGAATTACTCTTGCATTGCTGAGTATGTTTAGACCATAACTTTTGTGTATCCTGTAAAAGCTGTAAGGGAGCATCAGTAACTAAATATGCAGAAAGATATTTATTATTGAGTTGCGTTCTCGATTCACTAAATGTTTTTGAACAGATTTTAAGCTCAGCTCCATGATTGGAACAGTCTATTGGTTCTGCAAAAACATGAGATGAACATAAACAACTCAGTGTCACGGCAAAACTTAATCTTTTCAATTGATTCATATCAGTATTAGACAGCATGATCGCTTATACTTTCAGTCTACTTTGCTAGGTGTACTATAGCGAAACAGAAAGGCTGAATACAAGATTTCTTAAGTTTTTATGGAAGGTAATAGTTATATGGTTGCTCAAATTCGCATTGGACAAGGAATGGATGTACATGCCTTTGAAGAGGGGAACTTCGTTACATTGGCTGGCATTCAAATTCCGCATACGCATGGCTTGAAAGCGCATTCTGATGGCGATGTTGTACTCCATGCCTTGTGTGATGCTTTGTTAGGTACTTTGGCACTGGGAGATATAGGGCAACATTTTCCTGACACTGACCCAGAATTTAAGGGTGCGGACAGCCGAGTACTATTAAAGCATGTTTATCAGTTAATCTTAGATCGCGGTTATCAGTTAAATAATGCGGATATTACAGTGGCTTGTGAGCGTCCAAAATTAGCTAAACATAATTTGGAAATGCGTCAAAGTATTGCTGATGTTTTAAATGTAGATGTTAATCAAATCAGTATTAAAGCAACGACAACCGAAAAACTTGGGTTTACCGGTCGTCAAGAAGGGATTTTAGCTACAGCAACTGTTTTAGTCTCTCATCACACCAAGTGATCAGCTTGTTGTAAAGACTGCTGAAGCTCAAGAGTTGCCTTACGGCCTTGTAGCTGTAAGGTAATACTATGAATAAGCCCTGTCCAAGTTTCATTGGGTTCCCAAATTTCATGAAGTAAATCTTGAGAAGTAGGCATATCCATATTCATATAAAACTGTCTATAGACATACATCAGGCAGCTAGAGCGATCGTTTTTAGAACAGTGAATCCAGACAATTTCATTCTGGACTAAATGATCAATAAGATCGAGTACCAATAAACATTGCTCAGCCGATGGAGTTTCCCAGTCAATTGGAATATGGATGTAATTTAAACCGAGGTCTAAACAAATACGATCTTCATTTTCAATATGATTTGGTGCGTTACTTAAAGCGAGATTAATGACGGTACTACAACCATATTCTTTAATTAGTTTCAGTTGTTCAGCAGAAGGCTGTGCTGAACTAAATAAATGTTCATGAATAATTGAAAATGCGGGAATTTGAGATAATGATTGTTCAAGGGTAGTCATGATCGCACTCTACGAGAGTAGGCTTAGCTTATTGTGTAGAATGTTATACACGATTCTAGGGAATAGTTGAAATACAGCCTGCTTATATATTCGACAACGTTATCAAAACTTTAAAAATAATTAACTGGAAAAGTACAAGTTTTATAAAATAAAAAAACAGCATCATAAAGATGCTGTTTTTTTGTCTAAATAATTATGATTTTAGATTTTCATTCAATAAAAATTCTACTAAAGCTTTTTGAGCATGAAGACGATTTTCTGCTTCATCCCATACCACTGCATTTTTATGATCAAGCATAGTTTCAGAAATTTCTTCGCCACGATGAGCAGGTAAGCAGTGCATGAATAAACATTCAGGATGAGCAAGTCCCATTAATTTTTCATTGACTTGAAAAGCTGCAAAAGCTCTTTCACGAAGCTTCTGTTCTTCTTCTTGTCCCATGCTTGCCCATACATCTGTCACAATGAGGTCAGCATTTACGGCAGCATCTTCTGCGTTGTCAAAAACTTCCACACAATGACCAAACTCTGCTAAAAATTCAGGTTTAGGCTCATATCCTTTCGGTGATGCAATTTTAAGTTTAAAGCCCATCATGTGTGCAGCTTCAATATATGAGTTACACATATTATTGCCATCACCAATCCAAGCAACGGTTTTACCTTTAATGCTACCGCGGTGTTCATTATAAGTCTGTAAATCTGCAAGTAACTGACAAGGATGATGGTCATCTGTCAAACCGTTAATCACAGGAACTTTTGAATACGATGCAAAACGTTCAACAATGTCATGACCAAAAGTACGAATCATCACAATATCAAGCATACTAGAAATTACACGTGCTGAGTCTTCAATTGGTTCGCCGCGGCCTAATTGTGTGTCGCGAGGTGATAGGAAAATCGCGCTACCACCAAATTGGTTAATGCCTGCTTCAAAAGAGATACGTGTACGCGTGCTTGATTTCTCAAAAATCATTCCCAATACTTTACCAACAAAAGGTTGATATACCTTATTGTCATGCTGCATTTTTTTAAGTTCGCTTGCGCGTTCTAAAATGCGATTAAGTTCTAGAGTGGATAGATCACGTAAAGTCAGGAAATGTCTTAGAGCCATGTAGCTACTCCATAATAATCGTTATGAAATACAACAATTATCTGTTGTTGGCTGGGTGGAGGAGGGAAAAAAGAAGTCTACTATACTATAAGCATTTTAAAATGCAAAAGAATTAGACTTTATGATGGCCCTTTAAGAAAATATCTACGCAATATTCAATATAATCAGTGGCTTCCTGCTCATCTGGTAGGGCTGGCATACCCATAATCATGCGCCATTCAATATCGCGTAAAATCCCAAAATACATGAGTGAAGAATAATAAGGAGAAGGGCATGTAATTTCGCCTGATTTGTCTGAAAATTCTAATGCTTGGGTAAGTGTATTCTGTAAATTATGTACCCATTTGTCATATAGATATTGTATGAGGACCGTATTACACTCGGTCTGTTCAATAATTAGTCGTAAAAATGCAACATGCTCGGGTTGAATGATGTGAACATAAACACGATTGAGCGTTTGAATTAAGTATTCTCTTAAAGTAGTTTTCTCTGGTTGAAATGGAATGCAAACGTCTTTAAAAAACATTTCACGTTTATAGTCGCAAATAGCAGTAAAAAGTCCTTCTTTATTACCAAAATATTTATAGATAGAAGTTTTTGAACCTCCTGCATGGTTAACAATGTCATCAAGAGAAACAGCATCATATCCTTTATCCAAAAACAGCTCGGTTGCACTTAGCAATAGAGCCAGGCGACGTTCTATACCTCTGCGTGTTTGTGGTTTTTCACATACTGAATGATGTGGGTCAAGGACGGAATCATGCATAAAATTTTATAACAACAGTTAACTTTACTTATTTAGTATAGCAAAACTATCTTTAAGGATGGTCATCGCTATTTTTTTAGATCATCTGCTGAACAGTAAATAGATATTTTAAAAAATAAAAGAATAGAAAATATAAGCTTAGAGTGAATTTTGAAATGATTTAATGATGTAACCTGATGTTCAATTTTAAATTGAATAAAAAATCTAATCAAAATAAAGCGGCTAAGAATGTCTTAGCCGCTTTTATTTTAGATGCTAAGCTTTTTAGGCTTCGGTTTGACTAACCTTATGTTCATCTTCTTCATCATCGTCAGCAGAATCCATTCCAAGTTCTTTTAACTTGCGAGTTAAGGTGTTACGGCCCCAACCCAGTAATTCTGCTGCATGGCGTTTGCGTCCACGTGTTTGTTGTAAAGCAGCGTTAATTAAGGTGCGTTCAAACATTGGCGTAGCAATATCCAAAATCTTCATTTCACCATTCTTAAGCTTTTGAATTGCCCATTGATTTAGTAACTCATCCCAATGGTGTAAAGAAATGCGTTCAAATGAAGGAGCAGGTTGCCCAGAGTCACTATTCTTTTGTAATGGAACTTGTTTAAGTTCAGAAGGTAAATCTTCTGGATAAACTTCACGTCCAGTGATCATCACAGTTAACCAGCGGCACGTGTTTTCAAGTTGTCGAACATTACCAGGCCACGGTAACTGTTGCATATAGTCCGTTGTTTCAGTACGTAAGATTTTTGGACTCACGCCAAGTTCTTTACCGGCACGTGCAAGAAAATGCTGAGCCAGCATTGGTATATCTTCGCTACGATGAGCAAGTTTAGGAATATGAATGCGAATTACATTTAAACGGTGATATAAGTCTTCACGGAATCGGCCTTCATTCACCAGTTTTTCTAAGTCCTGATGTGTTGCTGCCACAATTCGAACATCAACTTTAACTGGAATATGTCCACCTACACGATAAAATTCACCGTCGGCGAGCACACGAAGTAGTCTAGTCTGTGTTTCAAATGGCATGTCGCCAATTTCATCAAGGAATAGTGTTCCACCATTTGCTTGCTCAAAGCGGCCTTGATGTTGAGTGTTTGCACCTGTAAATGCACCTTTTTCATGACCAAATAACTCGGTTTCAATCAAGTCTTTTGGAATTGCAGCCATATTTAAGGCAATAAAAGGTTTCGCACGGCGTGGTGAGTGCTTGTGTAAAGCATGCGCAACTAATTCTTTACCTGTGCCAGATTCACCATTAATTAAAACAGTAATATGAGATTGAGATAAACGACCAATAGCGCGGAAAACCTCCTGCATTGCTGGAGATTCACCAATAATTTCTGTTGATTGAAGTGGTGAAGCTGTTTTTGTAGCTTCTTGTTGTTGTAGTTTGTTGATATGCAGAATTGCACGATTGACTAAAGCTAAAGCTTCATCAATATCAAAAGGTTTTGGTAAATACTCAAATGCACCTGTTTGATAACTTGATACCGCAGACTCTAAGTCAGAATGTGCTGTCATAATAATGACAGGTAAATCCGGATGAGTGTTTTTAACTTTAGATAAAAAAGTTAAACCATCAATTCCAGGCATTCGAATGTCAGTTAAGATGACATCGGGAGCATCATGATGCAAACGTTCAAGCGCAGTTTGAGCTTCTTCAAAATTGGTAACGTCAAAGCCTTCTTCTTTAAAAGTCTTTTCCAATACCCATCGCATGGCGCGATCATCATCAATAACCCATATTTTATTTCGCGACACGGTCTGACTCCCAAGGTAAATATAAGCTAAAAATAGTTTTTCCAGGAACAGATTGGCATTCAATCATTCCGTTATGTTGATGCATAATATTCTGTGCAATACTCAGGCCAAGCCCAGTACCTTTTGCTCGTCCAGTAACCAATGGGTAAAATACGGACTCTAAAATACTCTCAGGTATACCTGGCCCATTGTCTTCAATATCAACCCGCACGGTAGATCGATTCAGCACACCATTAATTGTGACAAGTCGTTGTATGCGAGTACGTAGAATTAGCTCTGGTTCGTGATCTATAAAGAATGCTTTATTCTCTGTTATGGCCTGAATTGCATTTACACTAATGTTGAGCATGACTTGGATTAACTGATCACGATCGGCATTCACATCAGGTAAAGACAAATCATAGTCACGTATAATTTTAATTTTTTTCTTTGTCTGATTCGCAATAAGAGAGCGTACTCGTTCTAAAGGTTCGTGTACGTTAACATTTTCATAGCTTGGTAATTGTCTAGAACCCAACATGGTGTCAGCCAAGTTAGTTAAACGATCTACTTCATTAATGATGACATCGGTGAATTCAGCATAAGTCTTATCATTTAAACTGCGAGCGAGTAACTGAGTTGCTCCCCGAATACCTGCAAGTGGGTTTTTAATTTCATGCGCAACGCCACGCACAAGCTGCCTAGCGACCTGATGTTGTTGTACCAGATTTTCTTCTTTTGAAATCTTTAACATACGGTCAATTGGGTTGAGCTCAATCAACAATAATGGATGATAACTTTTACCGGCATTTAATTGAGAAACTGTGTAATCCACATGTAGATCTTTGAAGTTAACATTAATGACAGCTTCTCGACGCGTGTAAGGTTGTCCGGTTTTTATGGTGTTCAATAAAGCTTCATGTGTATTAAAAGTATCATCTGGTGCATGAAGTAAATTTAAAACAGGCTGTCCTGAAGCACGGAGCAAACTAATGTCAAATAGTGCTTCACAGGCTGAATTTAAGTAAAAAATATTCAAGTTACTATCGATTAATAAAATCGCAGTAGTTAAATTGTCTACCAATAGGCGATAGTCGATAGGGTTGTGTTGATCCATTAGCGAATCGTTCCTGTCTTAAAATAGCGCAATGGCATCTTCATTGGTTATCGGATTTTCACCGTTATAGAACATGAACGATGCAAAATATACGCCAACTTTGTTTATGGGTTATTTTAAAGTTTTAAGTTACTTAAAAACGCGCTGAAATCGTTCTTTATATCTTTTGATCAAAACAAATAGCTTTAGTCTGGATAATAACATGATCTAAATTGGTGCAAAGATGAGTTTTGGTGCAAATGTTGGTTGTATTTTGGTGCATTACACAAAGAGTAGGCTTTCCACCTATGCTTGAGACAAGAAAAGACATACAATACGCGCATTCAAGTGGAGCGCAGATTCATGAAGACCCCCAAAGTCGGTTTTGTTTCTTTAGGTTGTCCTAAGGCATTGGTAGATTCTGAACGAATTTTAACTCAGTTAAAGACTGAAGGTTATCAAGTTGCATCAGATTATGATGGTGCTGATTTAGTAGTTGTTAATACCTGTGGTTTTATTGAATCTGCGGTACAAGAGTCGCTAGATGCAATTGGCGAGGCCATGAGTGAAAATGGTCGAGTAATCGTTACAGGATGCTTAGGTAAAGACGAAGATAAAATTCGTCAAATGCATCCGAACGTTTTAAAGGTTACTGGTGCGGCAGCTTATCAAGATGTGATGGAAGCTGTACATGAATATGTACCAGCACCACCTAAACATAATCCGTTTATTGATTTGGTTCCTGAACAGGGAATTCGCTTAACACCAAAGCATTATGCCTACTTAAAAATATCTGAAGGATGTAACCATCGTTGTACCTTCTGTATTATCCCAAGTATGCGTGGCGACTTGGTTTCTCGTCCAGTTGGTAGTGTATTGGAAGAAGCTGCGGCACTTAAAAGAGCGGGTGTTAAAGAAATCTTGGTTATTTCTCAAGATACATCGGCTTATGGCGTAGACACCAAGTACAAACTTGACTTCTGGAATGGTCAACCGGTTAAGACAAAATTCTTCGACATGTGTGAAGCACTAGGCCAATTGGGCATCTGGGTGCGTCTACACTATGTATACCCATATCCACATGTTGATGCAGTTATCGATTTAATGGCTCAAGGTAAAATCCTGCCATATCTTGATATTCCTTTCCAACATGCAAGCCCACGCGTTCTTAAGTTAATGAAGCGTCCGGCACATAGTGAAAATACACTAGAAAAAATTAAGTTATGGCGTGAAAAATGCCCTGATCTTGTGATCCGTTCTACTTTTGTGGTTGGTTTTCCAGGCGAAACTGAAGAAGACTTCCAGATTTTGTTAGATTGGTTAGTTGAAGCTCAACTTGATCGTGTAGGCTGCTTTACCTATTCACCAGTAGAAGGCGCTACGGCAAATGATTTACCCGATCATGTGCCAGAAGAAATTAAGCAAGAGCGTTACGAGCGCTTTATGCAAGTGCAGCAGCAAATATCTGCTGCCAAATTACAAAAACGTATTGGTCAAACGATGACTGTATTAGTCGATGGTTTAGAAGACGAATATCCTGTTGCCGTTGCACGTTCTTATGCCGATGCTCCGGAAATTGACGGTAATGTGTTTGTAGAAGATATCGATAAGAGCACTATTCAACCGGGCGATATATTGGAAGTCGAAATTACCGATGCAGATGAATACGATTTATTTGCAAAGTTAATTAAAATTAAATCGGTTTAATCGAAATATATTTAAAGAGCATTCAGTTTAAGAGGTTTTGGAGCAAAGTCATGGCGGAAACAATTAGCCCACGTTATTCACGTATTCTATTAAAATTATCTGGTGAGGCATTGTCAGGTAATAAAGATATGGGTATTGATGCCCAAGTTTTAGATCATATGTCACTTTCAATTGCACACTTGGTTGGTTTGGGGGTGCAAGTGGGTATCGTTGTGGGTGGCGGTAATTTGTACCGTGGTAGTCAGTTGCAAAAAGATGGCCTAGTTGGTCGTGTAACAGGCGATCAAATGGGTATGCTTGCAACTGTGATGAATGGCTTAGCTATGCGTGATGCTCTAGTTCGTCGTAATATCAGAACTCGTCTTATGTCTGCATTACCAATTGGTACAGTGGTAGAGTCTTATTCAAGTCGTGATGCGATTCGTCATTTGAGTCAAGGTGAAGTTTGTGTTTTCGTTGCGGGTACAGGAAATCCATTTTTCACAACAGATACAGCAGCATGTTTACGCGGTATTGAAATTGAAGCTAATTTGATTTTAAAAGCGACTAAAGTTGATGGCGTTTATAATAAAGATCCAAGTAAATATGATGATGCTGTTAAATACGATCATTTAACTTTTGACCAAGTGTTAGATGAAAAGCTTGGTGTTATGGATTTGACTGCTATTTGTTTGTGTCGCGACCATAATGTGCCATTGCAAGTTTTTGATATGAATAAATCAGGTGCGTTATTGTCAGTAGTAATGGGTGAAAAAGAAGGGACGCGCGTTACTAAGTAATGTACGTGTTACTGAAAGCTCTTTATACTAGCGCTAAATTAAATTTGTTAAATATATCTTTGAATAAATAAGTAAGGTAGATCATATGATTAACGATCTGAAAAAAGACAGCGAACAGCGTATGTTAAAAACTCTAGAGTCTTTAGAACTCGGGTTTGCTAAAGTTCGTACCGGCCGTGCACACCCATCAATCTTAAATGGTGTGATGGTTCCTTACTACGGTTCTGATGTGCCATTAAATCAAGTAGCAAACGTGGGTATTGAAGACTCTCGTACACTTATTGTTCAGCCATTTGAGCGTACAATGGTTTCAGCTATTGATAAGGCAATCCGCGAAAGTGATCTTGGTTTAAACCCGATTACAGCAGATGCAATTCGTGTACCTTTACCAGCATTAACTGAAGAAACACGTCGTGATATGCAAAAAGTTGCGCGTAATGAAGCTGAAAATGCAAAAGTTGCGATTCGTAATATTCGTCGTGATGTTTTAGGTGATATCAAAGCATTGTTGAAAGAAAAAGAGATTTCTGAAGATGATGAGCGCCGTGCAGGTGACGATATTCAGAAAATTACTGACAAATATGTTGCAGAAGTAGACAAGCGTCTTGCAGCGAAAGAAGCAGAATTGATGAAGGTCTAATTTTTATGACCGATTCTGAAGAGTATCATCTTCCCAAGCATGTTGCCATCATTATGGATGGCAACAACCGCTTTGCAAAAAAAAATCAAATGCAAAAAGGTGATGGGCATCGGGAAGGTAAAAATGTTCTTGATCCTATCGTTGAACATTGTAAAAAAACTGGTATTCGTGCTTTAACTGTTTTTGCATTTTCAAGTGAAAATTGGAATCGACCGCAGTATGAAGTCGATCTGCTTATGAAGCTTCTGGAAGAAAGTATTCATGAGCAAATACCTCGCATGAAGAAATTTAATATTGCTTTGCGTTTTATCGGTGATCGTTCTCGATTATCCTCACACTTAGTTGCCTTAATGGAAGATGCAGAGCAACAGACAGCACACCATGACACTATGACCTTAACCATTGCAATAAGCTATGGTGGGATGTGGGACATTGCTAATGCAGCAAAACAGGTTGCAGAGGCCGTTTCCCGTGGTGAATTTAGTGCTGATCAAATAAATGTTGATTTGTTCGAAAAATATGTCAGTCTAAACGATCTGCCAGCTGTGGACTTGCTAATCCGCACAGGCGGAGATTATCGCATATCTAATTTCTTGTTGTGGCAAGCAGCTTATGCGGAACTGTATTTTACCGAAGCGTTATGGCCAGAATTTACAGTAAAAGAGTTCGATCATGCATTGAATGTTTTTTCAGGGCGTGAACGTCGTTTTGGCAAAACATCTGAACAAATTCAGCAAGAGAAAATAGAGAATTTATAATGTTAGAGCGGATTGTTACCGCATTGGTACTTGTTGCAGTTGTTTTAGGCTGTATGTTTGCTACGCAATCACATTATCCAATGTTGGTTCTTATGATTGTTGCAGCAGGGGTGGCGGGGTATGAGTGGTATAAATTAATGCCTCGCGAAACTGCAAATGCTGTAAAACCTAAAGCTTGGTGTTACGGTCTGCTTGTTGCATTTGTTTCAGGTGTCGCCCTATTTTTCCATGATATTGCATTGCTTTTGTGGTCTGCTTCAATTTTGACTTGGATTGTCAGTGTATATTGGGTTAAGTCATTTCCTGAATTTGATGGCTGGTATAATGCAACCTTGTATGTGATTGGCATAATTTTAGTCTGTGCTGCAGTAACATCAATTTTTGTAGTATGGCAAAGTTCACCATGGTGGTTAATGTATCTGTTCTTGCTCGTATGGGGCGCGGATAGTGGTGCTTACTTTGTTGGTCGTAAATTTGGAAAAAGAAAATTAGCTCCAACTGTAAGCCCTAATAAATCAGTGGAAGGTTTGTATGGTGGTATTATTACGACCGTAGTAATAATGGTGGTTGTGCAATATCATTATCTAAATTTAACTTTAATTCAGCAAATTCTGTTTCTTATATTGTCGTTAATTACGGTATTTGGTTCAGTTTTAGGTGACTTATTTGAATCAATGATTAAACGTCGTGCCGGTATTAAAGATTCTGGTCGTGTTTTACCAGGTCATGGTGGTGTGTTAGATCGTATTGATTCTTTACTTGCTGCAGCCCCGATTTTTGCAACGGGAATGTATATATTAAAACTTATTGGTGTAGATTTATAGATGACACAATCTGTTTGCATATTAGGTGTAACCGGTTCCATTGGTCAAAGTACCTTAAAAATTTTAAATCAACATCCTGATAAGTATTCAGTGTTTGCGGTTTCAGCTCATAGTCGAATTTCTGTGTTGGTTGAAATTTGCAAACATTTCCAACCAAAAGTTGTGGTCGTTCCTGAGCAGAAAGTTGCCGAATTAACAGCTCTATTTGCATATAATAAATTACAAAATATTGAAATTTTGGTTGGTGAGGAAGGCCTGATAAGCATTGCTTCACATCCAGATGTTGATATTGTTATGGCTGCAATTGTTGGTGCTGCAGGTTTGTTGCCAACTCTAGCTGCTGTGAAAGCTGGTAAACGCGTATTGCTTGCTAATAAAGAAGCTTTGGTCATGTCTGGTGAAATCATGATGCAAGCAGCACGTGATCATCAGGCATTATTATTACCGGTAGATTCAGAACACAATGCTATTTTTCAGTCATTGCCTCATAACTATTTAGAAGCTGAAAGAAATGGACAACCGCAACAGGGTGTATCAAGAATCTTATTGACCGCTTCAGGTGGACCATTTTTAAACCATTCGTTAGAACAATTAGAAAAAGTTACTCCTGCACAGGCTTGTAAGCATCCCAACTGGTCTATGGGACAGAAAATCTCAGTTGACTCAGCTACTCTTATGAATAAAGGGTTGGAGTTGATCGAGGCATGTCATTTGTTTTCAATATCTGAACATTTTGTTACAGTTGTTGTTCATCCACAAAGTATTATTCATTCTATGGTGCAATATGTGGATGGTTCAACGTTGGCCCAAATGGGTAACCCAGATATGTGTACGCCAATTGCACATGCTTTAGCATGGCCTGAGCGTTTACAGACGAGTGTTCCTGCTTTAGATTTGTTTGAATATTCTCAACTTAATTTCCAAGCGCCAGATATTCAGAAATTCCCAGCACTTGATTTGGCTCGTCAGGCAATGCGTGCGGGAGGTTTGGCACCTACTATTTTAAATGCTGCAAATGAAGTTGCTGTTGCTGCATTTTTAAAGGAACAGATTGGATTTACAAATATCCCACAAGTGGTAGAGCATACTTTGCAAAAATTGGAAAATTCAGTTGCTGAAAATATTGAGTGTATTTTAGCTAAAGATGAAATAGCACGACATGTAGCACAGCAATATATATCAAGTATAGGAGGCTGAAATGAGTGCATTATTTATGATTGCAGCAGCGGCTCTTTTACTTGGTCCTTTAATTGCAATTCATGAGTTTGGTCATTATTGGGTAGCACGAAAACTGGGTGTTAAAGTTTTAGTGTATTCCATTGGTTTTGGGCCTACATTACTCAAGTGGACATCAAAAAAATCTGGAATCAAATATCAACTTTCAGCTTTACCATTAGGCGGCTATGTAAAAATGCTTGATGAGCGTGAAGGTAATGTTGCAGAGCAAGATTTACCTTATGCATTTAACCGCCAAAAGCCATGGAAACGTATAGCAATTGTTGCAGCTGGTCCATTAATTAATCTGATTTTTGCTGTCTTACTTTTCTGGATCTTATTTTTACCTGCACAAGAACAACTGAACACTAGAGTCGGTAAAGTTATACCAAACTCACCAGCAGCAATTGCACAAATGCAAGTCGGTGACAAGATTATTGCTGTTGATGGAAAAGAAACGCAAACTTGGGAAAAGCTTAACTTTGCTTTAATTGATCGTGTAGGTGAAACTGGCAGTGTAAATGTTGATGTGGACCGCGCAGGTACTGAAAAGAATATTGTTTTACCAATTAAAGACTTCTTAAAAAACCAGAATGAATCAGCTTTAGATGTGTTAGGTTTTTTACCATATCGTCCTGTTATTCCTGCTGTTGTTACTGAATTGACTCAAGATGGAGCTGCAATTCGTCAAGGAATGAAAGTAGGTGATCGTATTGTTTCAATTAATGGTCAAGCAATGAAAGACTGGTTTGATGTTGTCGAGGTCGTACAACATTCTCCAGAAAAATTACTCAATATTGATGTTTTGCGTAATAGTCAATTAGTCCATTTGCAAGTTATGCCTCAAGGGAAACGAGATAACATGGGGCAAGTGAGTGGTGTTTTGGGTGTGAAAAGTGATGCAGGAAAAATTACAATTCCTGACGAATATAAGCAAACAATTCAATATACTCCAATACAAGCTTTCGAGATGTCACTAGAGAAAACTGGTCAAATCTCTAGCATGATATTGAGTTCGATAGTAAAAATGGTTAAGGGTTTAATTGGTTTAGAGAATCTTTCTGGACCAATTACAATCGCGAAAGTAGCGGGACAAAGTGCGGAAATGGGATGGCAGACTTTTATCTCATTTATGGCTTTAATGAGTGTAAGTCTTGGAATTTTAAATTTATTGCCAATTCCAATGCTAGATGGTGGACATCTCGTTTATTACATTATTGAGGCTATTCGTGGTAAGCCTGTTTCTGAACAAATACAAATGTTTGGTCTAAAAATTGGTATGGTACTGCTCGGTAGTATGATGCTTTTAGCTTTATTTAACGATTTTATGCGTTTGTAAACGTATATGGATTTATAACTTACTGGAAAAACTGGCATGCGGCACACACATTTTTTAATGCCTTTGGCACTTGTTAGCGCTATGGCAGCGGTACAACAAGCATATGCAGCTGATGATTTCGTCGTTCGAGATATTCGTGTAGATGGTTTGGTCCGTCTTACTCCTGCAAATGTTTCTACCATGTTGCCAATCAACAGTGGCGATCGCGTTAATGAACCGATGATCGCAGAAGCAATTCGAACATTGTATGCCACTGGACTTTTTGACGATATTAAAGCATCAAGAGACAACGATACTTTAGTTTTTAATGTCGTAGAGCGCCCAATTATTTCAAAACTTGAATTTAAGGGTAACAAACTTATTCCTAAAGAGGCTTTAGAGCAAGGCCTCAAAAAAATGGGCATTGCTGAAGGCGAAGTTTTTAAGAAGTCAGCTTTACAAACAATTGAAACTGAATTAGAGCAGCAATATACCCAGCAAGGCCGTTATGATGCTGATGTAACTGTTGATACGATAGCTCGTCCAAATAACCGTGTTGAACTTAAATTAAATTTTAATGAAGGTACGGCGGCTAAAGTTTTTAATATCAATATTATTGGTAATACTGTTTTTAAAGACAGTGAAATTAAACAAGCCTTTGCAGTTAAAGAAAGCGGTTGGGCTTCAATCGTAACTCGTAATGACCGTTATGCTAGAGAGAAAATGGCAGCGAGCCTTGAAGCTTTGCGTGCGATGTATCTGAATAAGGGTTATATCAATTTTCATATCAATAACTCACAGCTTAATATTAGTGAAGATAAGAAGAACATCTTTATTGAAGTTGCTGTAGAGGAAGGTAGTCAATTTAAATTTGGACAAACCAAGTTTTTAGGTGATGCACTTTATAAACCTGAAGAGTTACAAGCTTTAAAAATCTATAAAGATGGGGATACTTATTCGCAAGAAAAAGTAAATGCCGTTAAGCAATTATTATTGCGTAAATACGGTAATGCTGGTTATTACTTTGCAGACGTGAATATTGTTCCACAAATTAATAATGATACAGGTGTTGTTGACTTAAATTACTATGTAAATCCAGGTCAGCAAGTTACTGTGCGTCGTATTAATTTTACAGGTAACAGTAAAACTGCCGATGAAGTATTACGTCGTGAAATGCGTCAAATGGAAGGCGCTTTAGCGAGTAATGAAAAAATCGATTTATCGAAGGTTCGTTTAGAGCGTACAGGATTCTTCAAGACTGTTGATATTAAACCAGCACGTATTCCAAACTCACCAGATCAGGTGGATTTAAACGTAAATGTTGAAGAACAGCACTCGGGAACTACAACATTAGCGGTAGGTTACTCACAAAGTGGTGGTATCACATTCCAGGCAGGTTTGAGCCAAACTAACTTTATGGGAACGGGTAACCGTGTTGCGATCGATTTATCTCGTTCTGAAACTCAAGATTACTATAACTTAAGTGTTACCGACCCTTACTTTACAATTGATGGGGTGAGCCGAGGTTATAACGTTTACTATCGTAAAACAAAGCTAAATGATGATTATAACGTTAATAACTATGTAACCGATAGTTTTGGTGGTAGTTTAAGTTTTGGTTATCCAATTGATGAAAATCAAAGTTTAAGTGCTTCATTAGGTATTGATAATACTAAAGTAACGACGGGTCCTTATGTGTCTACCTATGTTCGTGATTACTTATTGGCGAATGGAGGTAAGGCAACAGGTCAAGATACTTACTGTCCACCAGATCAGTTGGAAACAACTACAGATCCAGTTACAGGAGCGGTGACATATACAGGTAAATGCCTTGTTACACCAACTCCATATAATAATGCATTTGAAGGTGAGTTCTTTACATATAACTTAAATTTAGGCTGGTCATACAATACATTAAACCGTCCTATTTTCCCTACTTCAGGTATGTCTCATCGTATAGGTCTTGAAATTGGTTTGCCTGGTAGTGATGTTGACTATCAAAAAGCAACTTATGATGCACAGGCATTCTGGCCAATTAAAGACACAGGTTTCGTGCTGCGTGGTTACGGTAAACTTGGTTATGGTAATGATTTACCATTCTATAAAAACTTCTATGCGGGTGGTTATGGTTCTGTTCGTGGCTATGATAACAGTACCTTGGGTCCAAAATATTCAAGTGTAAATTTACAAGAAACCAAGCAAAATGACGGTTCTCCAGAAGAAGTCGGTGGTAATGCTCTAGTGCAGTTTGGCACAGAGTTGGCTTTGCCATTACCATTCAAGGGAGATTGGACTCGTCAAGTACGACCAGTTCTTTTTGCTGAAGGTGGTCAGGTATTCGATACCAAGTGTGACGTTGGTTCTTATTCTATGATTATGAATGGTCAGCAAATCGCAGATGCTAAAAAATACTGTGAAGATAACTATGGCTTCGACTTAGGTAATATGCGTTATAGCGTAGGTGTTGGCTTCACATGGATCACCATGATCGGACCATTATCTCTTAGCTATGCATTCCCTCTAAATGATAAGCCTGGTGATGAAACTAAAGAGATCCAGTTTGAAATCGGTCGTACTTTCTAAGTACGATTTGAATAAACATGCAATAAGGACACAAATTTAAATGAAAAAATTAAATATATTAATGTTAGGACTAGGTTTGACAGTTTCTGCCATGACTAATGCTGCCGGTTATGGTGTCATTGATCTTGCTAAAGTTGTTGAAAGCAGTGCTTATTTGAAACAACAAAACGCAAGTTTAAATCAATCAGTTAAGCCAACCACAACTCGTCTTGAGCAGTTAGGTAAAGAATTAGAAGGTCTTCAACGTCAAGCCCAAACTCAAGGGCAAAAAATGAAAGAAGATGACATTAAAAAGCTCCAAGCGCAATATCAGACAAAACTCAATGAATTTAATTCTACTCAACAAGGTTTGCAGTCAAAAGTTCAAACTAGTTTGCAAGGAATGAACTCAACTTTTGAGACTCGTGTGAAGCAAGCAGCTGAACAATTACGAAAAGAAAATAATCTTGACTTTATTTTGAATAAAAATTCAACTGTTGCCTATGACGCTAAATATGATTTAACTGATAAAATGATACAAAAGGTTAATTCAATGAAATAAATTAATGAAAGTGCAACATTATCGTTTAGATGAACTAGCTCACCTAGTAAATGGTGAGCTAGTAGGTACGGGTAGTCTTCAATTTATAAACTTAGCAAGTTTAGAAAATGCTGAAACTCATCAAATTGCTTTCGTGAACGGCGAAAAGTATATTGATCAAGCAAAGGCTAGCCGTGCGGGTGCGTACATTGTTACGAATCTTATTAAAGAACAGCTTCCTGACAAACAAAATTTTATTATTGTTGATAATCCATATTTAGCATTTGCCATACTTACGCATGTTTTCGATAAAAAAGTCACATCGGTAGGTATAGAAAGTACTGCTCAAATTCATCCTTCTGCGATCATTTCTGAAACAGCATATATTGGTCATTACGTCATTATTGGCGAAAATTGTGTAGTTGGCGATAACACAATTATTCAGTCTCATACTCGACTGGATGATAATGTGGAAGTTGGAAAAGATTGTTTTATTGATGCTCATGTCACTATTACTGGTGGATCTAAATTATTTGATCGTGTGCGAGTTCATGCAAGCACTGTAATTGGTAGTGAAGGTTTCGGCTTTGCGCCATATCAAGGAAAGTGGCATCGTATTGCTCAATTGGGTTCAGTTGTTATTGGTAATGATGTTCGCATTGGTTCAAATTGTAGTATTGATCGAGGTGCACTCGACAACACCATTTTGGAAGATGGGGTAATTATTGATAACCTTGTGCAAATCGCGCATAACGTTCATATTGGTTCAAATACAGCTATCGCTGCTAAATGCGGAATTGCTGGTAGTGTTAAAATTGGCAAAAACTGTATTCTAGCTGGGGCTTGCGGTGTATCAGGCCATCTTTCTATTACCGATAACGTGACTTTGACCGGAATGTCAATGGTCACAAAAAATATTTCTGAACCTGGTACTTACTCTTCAGGAATTGGATTATTTGAAAATAGCCATTGGAAAAAGACAATTGTACGCTTGCGACAATTAGCAGATGTGCCATTGACCCAAATCACTAAACGACTTGATCATATACAAGCTCAAATAGAGTCTCTTGAATCAACCTTTAATTTGCGTAAATAGAATATTATGACCGAGTCAACTACACCTAAATTTGCCATCCCTGAATTACCAATGCAGATTCAAACGATTCGTCAATATTTGCCGCATCGTTATCCTTTCTTATTGGTTGATCGTGTGACTGAAGTTACTGACAATAGTATTGTTGGTTATAAAAACGTTTCTATCAATGAAGAGTTCTTACAGGGACATTTTCCAGAATATCCAATTATGCCTGGTGTTCTAATTGTAGAAGCATTAGCTCAAGTTTCAGGTGTTCTAGGGTTTATTATGAACAATGAAACTCCAAAACCTGGTTCTTTATTCCTTTTTGCTGGTGCGGAAAGAGTTAGATTTAAAAAACAAGTAGTTGCTGGTGACCAACTTGTATTAAAATCTGAATTAGTAATGCAAAAACGCGGTATCTACAAATATAATTGTACGGCTACCGTGGATGGTATTGTAGCAACAACCGCTGAAATTATGATTTCACACCAAAAAACAGAGCAGGCATGAGCAATCACGATTTAATTCATTCTACGGCCATTATTGATCCATCTGCAGTGATTGCTCCAGATGTCCAGATAGGACCTTATTGCGTTATCGGTCCAAATGTGACGATTGGTGCGGGTACTAAACTTCATTCTCATGTAGTAGTGGGTGGTTTTACCAAAATTGGTCAAAATAATGAGATTTTCCAGTTCGCAAGTGTTGGTGAGGTTTGCCAAGATTTGAAATATCAAGGTGAAGAAACTTGGTTAGAGATTGGTGATCATAATTTAATTCGTGAACATTGCAGTTTACATAGAGGAACTGTGCAAGATAATGCTTTAACTAAAATAGGAAGTCATAACCTATTGATGGTTAATACACATATTGCACATGATTGTATTGTTGGTGATCACAATATCTTCGCGAATAACGTTGGTGTTGCTGGGCACGTACACATAGGTGATCACATCATTATTGGTGGTAATTCTGGTATTCATCAATTCTGTAAAATTGATTCTTACAGTATGGTGGGTGGAGCATCACTAATTTTAAAAGATGTGCCAGCTTACGTTATGGCTTCTGGTAACCCGGCTCATGCATTCGGTATTAATATCGAAGGAATGCGTAGAAAAGGTTGGTCCAAGAATACAATTCAAGGTCTCAGAGAGGCTTATAAATTAATTTTTAAATCAGGTCTTACTTCTGTTCAAGCTGTTGAGCAGATTAAAAATGACATTCTTCCGAATGTTCCTGAAGCTCAATTACTAATTGACTCTGTTGAACAGTCAGAACGTGGTATTGTGCGTTAAGAAAATATATTAAAAAAGACACTGCATTGGCAGTGTCTTTTTTTTTCTTAAAATTATTATTTATTAAAAAATTTGGCTTCTTCAGATTTTGGATACTGACTTAAAATTTTAGTTTTATATTGGTTTGCTGAAGCTGTATTTTTATCGACATCTTTAGCAATGCTATAGAGCTGATAAAGGGCGCGAGGAGCTTTGCTCGAATTTGGATATCGAGTTGCTACTACATTATAGTTCTTTTTAGCTTCATTATAATTCACCGGATCAGTTGCTAAATTAAACTCAGCTAACCAAAAATATGCATTCCCTGTATAGACGCTATTAGGATGATTTTTGATAAAGTTCTGCATTGGAGCAATAGCTTTTTTTGCGCCACCTTGTTTATAGGCATCTAAAGCAACAGTGTAAGCTGCCTTTTCAAGCTCTATAGGGTTTGATTGGTTTTGTGAAGATGGTTGCGAGGCTTCCGGTTGAGGTGGAGGAGTAGTGGATGGGCTGCTTGTTGGGGCAGTATTGACTACTTTGTTTTCAACTGCAGGAGTTTCTGTGCTTGCCGTAGCAGGAGTATCACTGTTCGTTGGATTATCTGATTGTGCACTTTCAGGATCAACTTTCTGATTAAGGAGTTCTAGGCGTTGATCTAGGTCTGTGTAGCGATTAGATAGATCTTTTTTCAATTGTTCAATATCATTTGATTGTTCTTCTAATTGCCCACGTAGGGTACGTATATCATTTTCTAATTGTTGATTTTTTTGCATTAATTCCCAGTTTAAATTACTAGGTACCGAGACATTATTAGAAGAAGTATTAGTTGCGCTACCACCACTTTGGCTTAAACCGCGAGACTCAATTGGAATGTTGGCATAGAGAGAGGTAGTGCTCATTAAGGCAATAAATAAGAAAGAATGCTTCATCAATCGCATGAGTATAGGTCCATAATTTTATGTAAAAGCCAACTTAAAAAAGGAATATATAAACTATTCACTTAACTATCTAACTAAGATTTTAATTGGTCAATGCAATTAAAACAGCTAACAATATAAATGCAAGAATAGTTTACAATCTTCAAGCATATTTTATCCAAAATTAGATACAAGAAAGAATATGGGAGAGTGAAGAGCAGAAAGTTAATGCTTTTTGCTGATGAATTAATCAATCGAAACATAAACTTGCTTAAAACTGTGAAGAAGACTTGCAACTATTTTAAAAATCTCTATACTCTGTTTTGCAATGGTAGCCCCGCTGGTGGCTTCGCAATTGTACTCTGTGAACCCCGCCAGGACCGGAAGGTAGCAACGGTAGCAGATCTATGATGTGCCGAAGTTTTGCTAGTGGGGCTGCCACCATTCTTTTAATCCACTCTCCGTTGGATTGCCTTCATAATTACATCTAAATCAAATCCTCTATATTGTAAGAACCTCATCTGTTTTGCTTTAAGTTTAGGATCTTTTTCTACTTCTTCACCAAATTTCTTCACTTTCAGTTGATAAGCCTGTTCTACCCAATCAATATTATGAATTTCATCAGCAATTAAATCATTTTCAATTTGTTTTGTTTTTAAAGCTTGTTTAATACGTTTTGGACCTTTGCCTTTACGAATTTGGCTAGCTAATGTTAATTCGGCAACGCGTTGATCACTTTGATAGTTTTGTTCAGATAATTCTTCAACAAGTCGCTTAACTTCTTCAGGATTTTGTGCATAACGAGTTAATTTTTCAGTAAGCTCTGCTTTGGAGTAATCTCGACGAGTCAATAAAGCAAAAGCATAAGAGCGTAAACGTTGACCTGTAAGCAAAGCTCTTTGTTGAGACTGTTCTTCAGTTCTTTTGAACATAGTATTAGGGTTCCCTTGTAAAAAAACGCCCCGAAGGGCGTTTTAAGGCTCATGACTAATTAAGATTCTAGTAGAAGATCAACTTCTTCTTCATCTTCAACTTGAGCAGTATTAGTACCAGTTGTTAATAACTGTTCACGGATGTTACGTTCAATTTCCCCAGCCATTTGAGGGTTTTCTTCAAAGTGGCGAATAACATTGTTCTTACCTTGACCAATTTTATTACCTTGATATGAATACCAAGCGCCTGCTTTTTGTACGATATCTTGTTGTACAGCTAAATCTACAAGTTCGCCTAGCTGGTTTGTGCCTTTACCATATAGGATTTGGAAAATAGCCTCTCTGAAAGGAGGAGCCATTTTGTTTTTAACCACTTTAACTCGAGTTTCAGAGCCGACGATTTCATCGCCTTCTTTTACTTGGCCAATACGGCGGATATCTAAACGTACAGAAGCGTAGAACTTCAATGCGTTACCACCAGTTGTGGTTTCTGGACTACCAAACATTACTCCAATCTTCATACGGATCTGGTTAATGAAGATAACCATACAGTTTGAACGTTTAGCATTACCCGTAATTTTACGAAGTGCCTGACTCATTAGACGAGCTTGCAAGCCCATATGAGAGTCACCCATCTCACCTTCAATTTCTGCTTTAGGAGTAAGTGCAGCGACTGAGTCGACAACGATTAAGTCAATTGCACCAGAACGAACGAGCATATCTGCAATTTCGAGTGCTTGTTCACCGTTATCAGGTTGCGATACAAGCAGGTTATCAATGTCTACACCAAGCTTACGCGCATATTGTGGATCTAATGCGTGCTCTGCATCGATAAAGGCACACGTACCACCAGTTTTTTGACATTGTGCAATTGCTTGTAGAGTCATTGTGGTTTTACCAGAAGATTCTGGACCATAAATCTCTACAATACGACCTTTTGGTAAACCGCCAATCCCCAATGCAATATCTAAAGTCAAAGAGCCTGTAGATACAGCTTCAACAGCTTGAACAGTGTTGTCACCGAGACGCATCACCGTATTTTTGCCAAATTGTTTCTCAATTTGACTTAGCGCGGCTTGTAATGCTTTGCTTTTATTCTCATCCATCTCAAAAACCTCAATACTCTATGTTCATCACGTTTAACCCAAGTGGATGCATTGAATCTCAACTTGTTTCACTAGGGTAATAGTGACAGATTTTTTCTATAGCTTCTATGTGTTGTATGTGTGTGTGCGACACAACTCGACGTTTTTATTCATCACCGTATGACCAATTTTGATCATTCTCCTGTTTAAACCGAATAATTTGACGACGATCCTTTTTACCCGGTCTATGGTCAGGTCGAGCTAGATTATGCAATTTTCGTTGGGATGCAATCAACTCCCGTCTAGCAATACTTACTTCGGTTTCTTCATAAAGTTGCTGTGCGATTGGAGCTGGACCACGTGTGTTCGAAAGAGCTTTTATCACAACAGTTTTCTTATCAAACCCTTGCTGAATAACAAGTTCCATTCCAACTCGGATTTCTTTGGAAACTTTTACACGCTCATTATTGTGATGTACTTTACCTCCTTCAATCGCTCCTTTAGCAATTGAACGAGTTTTAAAAAAACGAGCAACCCATAACCATTTGTCGACACGCATGGTCTCTACAGCATCGTTTTCAGGCAATTTTGACATCATTATCCTTTCTATCAATTTCATTCAATATAGACAGCAACTCTGTAAGCCGATCTAGTGCTTTAAATTCTAAATCTTGATGCTGTTTTATATCCTTTAGACTTGAGGGCTGCGAGATCGTAAACAAGTGTTGAATACCAAATTTTTCTGCTGTCTTTAATACGGGGGCTGTATCATCAATAAAAATCGTTTTATCTGGATTGAATGGATGTAATCTTTGGAGTTCTTGCCAAAAATTAATATCTTCTTTAGCATAACCTACTTGTTCACTTGATATGATGACATCGAAGAAATGTTCAATCGCAATATTATCGAGTTTTAAGCGTAAGCTCGCGCGATCAGCATTTGTAACTAACCAACATATGTATCCTTGCTCTTTAAGTTGTTGCAAAAGCTCAATGCAGCCAGAACGAGCTTGAATCTTAGATTGAAATTCTTGTTGTAATTTGAGTACATCAACGCCTACAGTTTTAGTCCAATAGGTTGATGAATACCAAACAAGCGTATGGCGATGTGATTGATAAAATTGATATAGCTTTTCTTTGCTCTCGGAGAGGGGAAGTTGATGTGTTTTTGCATGCCGTTCAGGAAGACATTCATTCCATATAAAATCATCAAAAGCGAGATCTAAGAGTGTTCCGTCCATGTCAAACATTATGATTTTAGACATTTTTTTAAAGATCTCCAAAATCATTTAAATCAAAATTTTTAAAACACATCTACCATATAACCTTTTAAAAATCATAAATTAAATAAACTTATAAATACTCAAACTAATTTAAAGCTCCATCCAATAATTTTCTAAAATTTACATGGCTTCATTGGGTGGATAGGGGAGATAAATGGTTTGAAATTATAACGTGAAATTTTGTAAAACTAAAAATAATAATGAAACAGTTTTACTGGAAGATTCCTCCCTTAAATTAAAAAATATTTAAAATTTATTTTGGGTTTTTAGCTCTTAAGATTAAGTTTGCTTACATAGGATACGTATTGACAAACATTTTATAAATTGAAGGATACTTATTTAAAGTTATATTTAAAATTATTCCTATAAGAACTTAGAGAAAGCAATGAAAATTGGATTTATTGGTGGAACCAATGACGGTATCGTAATCAATGCTGCCGATGGCCTTGATACTTATAAACTTGAGTGGCACTACAAAGCAGAAAAACATTGTGAGTCACAACTTACCTTGGGGCTGAATGGGCCTGAGTATGATTATTACAATTTATTAATTCTAAGAAAGAATAAAGAGGCTAAACTTTTTTATGTGCTTACCACTATGGGAAAAGAAGAAATAGCAGATAAACTTAATGAATATTGGGAATGTTCAACCTCTGTCGGCTATGATTTTGATGAGTAAACATTTGTGATTTCATATAGCACATGTTCTCTTAATTCGTGATGAAGAGGAACTTTAGGATGTTCGAAGTTTTTAACTTTTTGCATTCCAAGTTTTTTCATGACAGCTTGAGAGGGTGTATTAATCGTAGCGGTAAATGAAACGATTTTATCTAAATTCAGTATATTAAAACCATAATCTAAAACTGCTTTTGCACCTTCTGTTGCATAACCTTGTTTCCAAAATTCTTTTGCAAGTCGCCACCCAATTTCCACACATGGAGAAAAGTCAAATTGTTCAGGTTGGCTGTGTAGACCAATAAACCCGATAAATTGATGGTTTTCTTTTAATTCTACTGCCCAAAAGCCCCAACCTTTTTCTTGGATGAGAGATGAAATTTTTTGGATTAAATTATGGCTTTCTTGGGGTGTTAATAGATTTGGGAAAAATTGCATAACATCTTGATCTAAGCCCATTGTTATAAATGGCTCAAAATCACTTTCTTTCCACTGTCTTAAAATTAAACGCTTTGTTTCGATCATGAGGTGACTCTTTAATTAAAAATGAGGGGTCAAAGTGGTTTTTGCACAATCTTCTGTAAAATGATCTTGGAATTGATGCTCACTACACCTTTTATTTTATTTAAGGTGTTAATGACGAAATGAGAAAAAGAACTCAAATCTTTGGTCGCAACGTGTAAAACATAATTAGATTCACCAGTAATAATATATGCATTAATGACTTCATCAAAATTTTTGATCTGACTTAAAAAGAAGTTGTGATCATTTTCTGTTAGCTGGGCAAGTTTTATTTCGACGATTGCCTCAATTTTTATGCCTAGTTTTTCATAATTAACTTTTGCTTGATATTTTTCAATTACACCATTGCTTTCTAAAATTTTAACACGCCGATGACAAGCTGAAGCCGAAAGGTTAACGAGATCGGCCAGTTCTTGGTTACTTAACCGAGCATTATCTTGTAAATACTTCAGAATTTTTAGGTCGATTGCATCCACATTCATTTTCGAATTTCATCCATATTTTTTAATTTTAATTCGAATTTTATACGAAAATAGCAAATTTTAATCAAATATTATCGAATAAATCGAAAGAATTGGCGTGATAAAATTCAAATACAAAGGAAATGTTAAAAATAGGTGAAATAACAAATGATTACTCGCGAACAATGCCTCTATTGGGATCAGGAAGATGAACTCAAAAAGTTTAAAGATGAATTTGCACTGCCAAAAAATGTCATTTATTTAGATGGTAATTCTTTAGGTGCAAGACCAAAGAAATCATTAGAGGTTGCTCAGCATATTATTTCAAAAGAGTGGGGCGAGGACCTCATTAATAGTTGGAATAAAGCAGATTGGTGGGGGCTACCGACTAGGCTCGGAGATAAAGTCGCGCAGCTTATTGGTGCCGAAAAAGGGGAAGTGGTTATTTCAGATTCAACGACCTTAAATTTATTTAAAGTTTTATCAGCAGCGGTAAAAATTCAAGCCGAAAAATTTCCGGAACGTAAAATTATTGTTGCAGAAAAAGATGCCTTCCCAACCGATATTTATATTATTGAAGGCTTTATAGACTTGATTAATCAAGGTTATCAAGTTGAGTTGATTGATGGGGCCGATGATTTGCCTCGTGTTTTGGCAAAAGATGTGGCTGTCGTTGTTCTTTCTCATGTGAATTATCGGACTGGATATTTCTATGATATGGAATCTATTAATCAACAAATTCACGCTAAGGATGCTTTGATTATTTGGGATTTATGTCACTCGGTTGGTGCAGTGCCTATGGATCTTAATCAGAGCAACAGTGATTTTGCGATTGGTTGTACTTATAAATATTTAAATGGCGGCCCAGGTTCTCCAGCATTGTTATGGGTAAATCGAAAGCATCGTGATCAGTTCTGGCAACCTTTATCAGGCTGGTGGGGGCACAAAAAACCATTTGATATGGCTCAGCACTATGAACCAGCTAACAGTATTCGTCGTTATTTGTGTGGAACACAACCTATCATTTCGATGAGTCTAATCGAATGTGGTATCGATATTTTCTTACAAGCTGATATGCAACAAATACGCGAGAAATCCCTCAAATTAACTGATTTGTTTATTCAACTTGTTCAACAAGAATGTCCTCAGTTTGGTTTTGAGCTGATTACACCTTTAAACCATAAATATCGTGGCAGTCATGTCAGTTATAGACATGAGTTTGGTTATGAAATTATTCAGGCGCTTATTGCTCGTGGTGTGATTGGGGATTATCGAGAGCCGGAAGTTTTACGTTTTGGAATTACACCTTTATATCTGGGATTTGAAGATATTTGGAATGCCGTACAGCAACTTAAGCAGATTATGTTGAATAGTGAATGGAAAAATGAGCGTTATCTGATTCGTAGCGAAGTGACCTGATCGTTAAAGGTTAATATCAGAATAATGGCTAGGAGGGCCTATGAGCAGTTTTGATGAAATACAAAATCGAGAAGCGGGTTTGCATAAGAAATTATCCGCAAAACAGATGGGAATGATTGCAATTGGTGGAGCGATTGGTACAGGGCTGTTCATGGGAAGCAAGTTTGCAATTAGCTTTGCTGGTCCCGCTGTCATCGTGAGCTATGCCATTGGTGGCTTAATCGCATTTGCTATTATGGCTTGTTTGGCTGAGATGACAGTTCAGCATCCTACGTCAGGCTCATTTGGAGCATATGCTGAGCATTATGTAAGTCCTCTTGCTGGGTTTTTAGTCCGTTATTGTTATTGGGCATGTATTGTATTAGCGGTCGGTACAGAAATTACAGCAGTAGCTGACTATATGAAATTATGGTTTCCCCATGTAGGTTCTTGGGTCTGGATTGCGTTTTTCTCGCTAACTTTGCTTGTGGTTAATGCATATAGTGTTAAAGCTTTTGGATTGGTTGAATATTGGTTTTCGACAATAAAAGTCTTTGCAATTATTGTATTTATTCTTTTAGCAATTGGTATTTTGACTCAAAGTCATGGAGGAACAGAACAGGTTCTCTCTAATTTAACCGAGCATGGTGGCTTTTTTCCTCATGGTTTTAGTGGGGTCTGGATCGGAGTAATCATTTCAATATTTAGTTATTTAAGTATAGAAATGATCGCTGTTGCGGCTGGTGAGGCTAAAGATCCGGAAAGAGCCGTTAAGAAAGCTTTTAAAAGTACTGCAATTCGCTTAATCCTATTTTATTTACTGTCTTTATTTCTCATTGTGGCACTTGTTCCTTGGACAACTTTAATTGGAGCCGATGCGACCAGTCCTTTTGTGATGGTAATGAAAATTGTAGGTATTCCATATGCGGACAGTATTTTAAATTTTATTGTAATTGTCGCAGCCCTATCCGCCATGAATAGTATGTTGTATATCTCAACACGTATGCTATTTAGCTTGTCACGCGCAGGTGATGCACCGAAATTATTTGGTCGCATTAGCCATAATGGCGTACCAATTAACGCATTGCTATTGTCAGCAGTGGGTATTGGGATCGCGAGTATTGTTTATACCATTAATCCGAGCTCGGCATTCCCGATCATGATTGCTTTATCTATGTTTGGTGCACTGTTCACATGGGGCAGTATTTTTGTTACTCATATGTGTTTCAGAAGGCACATGGCACGAAAAGGCCAGCAATTAAAGTTTAAGGTTCCAGCGAGCCAGTTAATTTCACTATTGGGGTTAATCGCAATTTTAAGTATCACAGTCACCACATGGTTTACCAATGAATTTAAGTCAACTGTACAATTTGGGGTGCCATTGGTTGTTGTGCTTACGGTTTTTTACTATTTAAAACGCTCGTCAGCCAAGCTTGCTTTAAATGCTCATGAAGAATCGTTGAAGTGAGAGACCTATGAGACTCTATGACAATGCTAGAACTGTGGCCAATGAACATGAGATATTGGCAGAATTTCAACGAACAAGTTTACAGAGCTACCAAGAGTTTATTCATATTGCAGATATTCAATATGGGACGCACCCAAGGTCAACCTTAGATTTATTCCCATTAGAGCAAGCCAAAAAAACTGTTATTTTTATTCACGGTGGTTATTGGCAATGGTGTGATAAATCAGATTTTGGATTCATCGTACCGTATGTTCTAGCAAAAGGAGCCCAGTGTGTTCTTTTAGAATATGATTTGGCACCACAAAGCAAAATTTCAGATATTGTTTCTCAAGTTAATCAAGCTCTCGATTTTATTCGAGAGCAAGACTGGAGAACCGATGAGATGGTTCTGGTGGGGCATTCAGCAGGGGCGCATCTGGCTGCTTTGTCATTAGGCCATCCACTCATATCTGAGATGGTGTTGTTAAGTGGAATTTATGACTTAAGGCCTATACAAAGTACTCATTTAAACTATGCTCTCAATCTTTCAAGCGAAGATATCTTAAAATATAGTCCTATTCATCACAGTGATCGAGTCACTATTCCGTGTTCAATTTTCTGTGGTGAACTTGAGCTCGAAGAGTTGAAATGGCAAAGCCAAAATTATTTTGATATTAAAAAAGAGCAAGATCAGGATTTTGTTTCTTTTAAGCTTATTCCTAAAATTAATCATTACTCTATTTTAGAACACTATTTTAAGTCGATATTAGTTTAAGCAGTCGAATTACAATATATGCAATGTGATTGTATGAGTAATTAATTTTATAGAAAGATAAAGTGTGAGGTGAATCACATCTTAACCTGTTTTTTTATAGAAATTATTTATTGTTGTTGACCTAACAGTGGAACTTAATTAGATTAAAAAGATAGTGCTTTCTCACTAGACAATAAATTGTTTAGCTGTTGTTTAGTTGAGTTTTTAAGTCCGTAGCTTCCCAAGATGCGGACTTTTTTATTTGACTTTTAAAAACAATAAGATAAAGGGTGATATAGCTATAATATCTATCCAAAGATTAATATGAATGAATAAGATAGACCTGTGATAAATAAGAAATAAATTAGGATTTTTTCATGATTTAACTCGAATTATCATTTAATAAGTAGATTAATTAAAATATAAGCTGACTTATCATTCATGAATTTGTCATATAGGCTTGATAAATTATAAGAAAATAAAAGTTATAAGAATAATTAAATAATATATATAGCATTTGAAAGTAATTGATTTAGTCGGTTCTCATGAGTTGGTTTTTTTATTTATAAAGGAGCCTTTATGAAAGTACAATATTTTGAAGGTGGTATGTATAAACATATGTGTCCAGGTTGCGGGTATCTTCACTATATTCCTGTACATTATCCTTTTTCTAATGGTAACCAATGGACTTTTAATAATAATTTGGAAAAACCAACTTTTGATCCGCTCATAATTATGTGTGGGCATTGTAATTACTTTATTAAAGGTGGGTTTATTTAATATAGTGTTAACTGTAGACATCATTTAGCAGGATGTACGGTTGAGTTGCCAGAACTAAAATTAAAAAATTATCGGTTTTATTAATTTTAGTATTTGTCTATATATTTAAGATCATTTAAAAATTTATAGAATCGGTAAGTAATAGAGACTTTAGTAATATATCTTTACATATTTAATACTGAATATGTATAGTTAAAGAAATTGTAAATTTATTTTGGTTGAAGCTAGGATTGAAATTTGCAAAAATTTATATAACTCAACGTTTTATATTTTATTTATGGATATCTGGAAATTTTTAAGAAGTTTTAATACCATTGGAACATACCTCACTATTTCTACATTTATATTGTTTTTAATGATTATATTTTTTTACATTATACATCCCAGCTAATCTAAATTATCAATAGAATAAAATAATCTTCGACTTTTTAATTTATTTGAATTGGTTCTCACTTTTAATAGAAAAAGATAAGAGTATTGTATAGACCCAAGTTTTATGAAAATATAACTTGGTTATAATACATGGAGAATATAATAAAAATTCCTTTCTAAAAAAATTTAACCTCTAAATATAAAGACTGTACTGATCATAACAACGATGTCTGAAGTAAAAAATATGGAGATTTTTTATGAAATTTTGCCAAATATCGGCTGCTTTCTTATCAATGGCCGCCGTCAATCTAGTCCATGCAGCACCTGCTACAACAAATTCTGTACCAACTTTTTTGGAAGCTAAAGGAATTATTAAAAACCAATATATTGTTATTCTCAATAAGGATGTTGGTCCTTCTAATGATTTTGCACAAAGTATTGCTAAACAACATGGGGGAAAGATATTACAGACTTATGATACTGTACTTAAAGGATTTGCAATTTATTTACCCGATGTTGCGGGTAGTGCTTTTGTTGAAGCTATGAAAAAAAATCCCAAAGTTCTTTCAGTAGAAAATGATACAGTCATGAAAATTGATGCAACTACACAAAGCAATCCAGATTGGGGCTTAGATCGTATTGATCAGAAAACCTTACCTTTAAATTCAGCTTATTCATATTTACAAACAGGCTCAGGCACAACAGCTTATATTGTTGATACGGGAATATTATCTACACATCAACAGTTCTCTGGACGAGTATTAAGTGGCTATACCGCGATCTCTGATGGAAATGGTACAACGGATTGTAATGGACATGGTACTCATGTAGCAGGAACAGTTGGTGGCAGTACGTATGGTGTTGCTAAGAACGTAAGTTTAGTACCAATACGAATTTTAGGATGTGATGGGTCTGGTGCTTCGAGTAACGTGATTGCTGGGTTAGATTGGATATTAAAAAATGGTAAAAAGCCAGCCGTGGTGAATATGTCTTTAGGCGGAGATGCGAACACATCCTTAGATAGCGCAGTAGAAAATTTATTTAATAACGGTTATGTGATGGTTGTCGCTGCAGGAAATTCTAATACAGATGCATGTAGTTCTTCTCCAGCAAGAGTGAGTAAAGCAATTACTGTCGCTGCTACAGATGATACTGATACACGAGCGAGTTATTCTAATTATGGAAGCTGCGTTGATATTTTTGCGCCGGGAAGCCAGATCAATTCTTCATGGATTGGGAGTAATATCGCAACTAAAGTTTTAAATGGAACGTCAATGGCTACTCCACATGTTGTTGGTGTTGTAGCTGAAATGTTGCAAAGTACCCCTACAGCAACACCTCAGACAATCTCAACTAATCTGTTAAATCAAGCAAGTAGTAATGTGGTAAAAAATCCTTCTGGTAGCCCAAATCGATTGTTATATAAATCACCTTAATAAGAAGTATGTCTTGAAATTGGAAAAGGTCCTGAAGGACCTTTTTTAGATTTTTGCATGAGTACCATATTTATCAATCATGATTGAACTGGCTTCATTTAAACCGCGAACCGTTACCTGAATACCGTTCTTTTGAAATTTATTTACTACTGAATCTAGCATAGCAACTGAAGTCACATCCCAAATATGAGAGTGGGTAAGATCAATAATGACTTCTTTAATTTCTTCTTTAAAGTTGAAACGTTGCATAAATTTTTCAGATGAACTGAAAAATATTTGACCTCTTAATTCATATAGACGAGCTTGATTCTCGAATGAAGGTTCTATACGAATATCATTTTCAAGTTTATTTACTAAGAAAAGTGCTGAAAGTAATACACCCGTTAACACACCTAGCGCTAAGTTATGGGTAGCAACCACTACAATAACGGTAGCGATCATAACGACATTACTACTTTTAGGATTATTTTTAAATTGAGTGAGAGAGTTCCACTCAAAAGTACTGATCGATACCATAATCATGACTGCAACCAGAGCAGCCATAGGAATCACTTTTAACCAATCACTTAAAAATACCACTAAAATAAGTAAGAATATGCCTGCGCAGAATGTGGATAAACGTGTGCGACCACCCGATTTTACATTAATCATTGATTGACCAATCATGGCACAACCAGCCATGCCACCCATAAAACCTGAAGCAATATTTGCGATACCTTGACCTTTACATTCTTGAAATTTATCACTAGATGTATCTGTCATTTCATCAACGATTGTTGCAGTCATCATTGATTCAAGTAAGCCAACCGCGGCAAGGGCTAAAGAATATGGAAGAATAATAAGGAGGGTTTCTAAATTTAAAGGAATATTCGGAATTAGAAATATAGGTAAAGTATCTGGTAATGATCCCATATCACCCACTGTTCGAACGTCAAAACCTAAAAAAATAGCGAGTAATGTGACCACTACAATACAAATAAGAGGTGAGGGAAAGAACTTTCCAATTTTTGGAATATAGGGGAATAGATAAATAATTCCTAAGCCGATTGCTACTAATAAGTAGACATACCATGTCACATTTACCAATTCTGGTAATTGAGCCATAAAGATGAGTATGGCGAGGGCATTAACGAATCCAATAACCACCGATTTAGAAACAAAACGCATGAGTTTGGCGAGTTTGAAATATCCAGCTAAAATTTGTATGACACCGGTTAAAATAGTTGCTGCAAATAAGTATTGAAGCCCATGGTCCTTTACGAGCGTTGTCATAACCAAAGCCATTGCACCTGTAGCCGCCGAAATCATAGCGGGACGACCACCTACGAAAGAAATAATAACGGCAATACAAAAGGATGCATATAAACCGACTTTAGGATCTACGCCTGCAATAATTGAAAATGCAATTGCTTCTGGAATTAAAGCAAGACCCACAACAAGACCGGAAAGAATATCTGCGCGGATATTAGAGAACCATTGTTCTCGGAAATTCGATAACATGAGAAATAGCCTAAGTTCTAAATTTTGAAAGGCTAGTGATGTGATATACCAACACAAGCGACTACACCACATCACTAAACAGTGATGAGTTATTTACAATGGAAAGGGTAAATAAACTTAAGGTGGCGTAAGTGTCATAGGTATAGATAGTTTGAGGCATCTAAAAGTGCCCGAAGAATAGCATAAGTTTTTAAGGCTGACTAACCTAAGTCGACTAAACCAATTTAATCATAATTCTTCATTTCAGCTTTCGGCATTGAGGTAAATTCATTCGCAGGCATATCTAAGAAAAAATCTTTTGCTTCAGAATGAGTGCAGTTGAACCAATCATTTCTAAGATCGTCTGGTATTACAATAACTGAGCGTTTTTCATCATCCGGTTTATGAAATTGTTTCATAAAAGGGTGATGATCAGCATTGATTGTTAATAGCGACATTGACCTCACTTTCTGTTCATCAATAAGTGTTTCCTCAAAGATCGCAGCTAGTGTAAAAGGTTGCCCATCTTGCCGGAAAATACCATACCAATGTGCTTTTCCATTGATATATTTAGGTTCATAAATGGCTTCAACAGGAATAAGCGCAAATTGGTCATTTAACCAAGCATGTTTAAAAGAGCGCTTTTGTTGTACTGTCTCTGTTCTGGCATTATAAGTTGCATATTTGAAAGCAATTTCTTTGGCATAAGGGGGAAGCATTCCAAATTTAGCTTTTCTCCACTCAAGCTCATTTTCATTCGATAAAATGAGTGGGCAATCATCACTTGGGTAAATATCCATCTTATATTCAAAAGTGGGTTCAAATAAGTCTAATTGATTGGCATGTGTTTTCTTAATAGGTTTAAAGTTTGCACACATAAGACACCTTCGTTGTAAAAATAGGTCTTAATTACAGCTTCTAACTTTTAGTCTTTAATGATGTATATTTTTATAATTAGAATTGTCTCTTTGAGTATTAATTTTTAACTATCAATTACTTCATTAATAAATATTTATTTAACTCATGGCCATTTCAAAAAAGTTTTAGATATAAAATGAATAGAATAGATAAATCGTATAGTTAAGTTGCTCATCTTAAAGAGAGTTTATTCAATTTTAATAGCTACTTTTATGCAACAGAGCCTTTCAGAAATTTAGATTTTAATAGATTCGTTATTCATCATAATACAAATCATATAGAGAACTCGTACAAACCCTTTATTAGAGGTTTAAAAATTCTCGGAAAATTTTGACAATTTATAAGGTGGACACATGAATAAACATTTATTGGCTAAAATTGCTTTATTAGGCGCTGCTCAGCTAGTTACACTCTCGGCATTTGCTGATGTTCCTCTAACTCCATCTCAATTTGCTAAAGCGAAATCAGAAAACTTTGACAAGAAAGTTATTCTATCTAATTTAAATAAGCCACATGCTTTGTTGTGGGGACCTGATAATCAAATTTGGTTAACAGAGCGCGCAACAGGTAAGATTTTAAGAGTGAATCCAGAGTCGGGCAGTGTAAAAACAGTTTTTCAGGTGCTTGAGATTGTGAATGATGCTGATGGACAAAATGGTTTGTTAGGCTTTGCTTTCCATCCTGATTTTAAAAATAATCCTTATATCTATATTTCAGGTACATTTAAAAATCCGAAATCTACAGATAAAGAACTACCGAACCAAACGATTATTCGTCGATATACCTATAACAAGTCAACTGATACGCTTGAAAAGCCAGTCGATTTATTAGCAGGATTACCTTCATCGAAAGACCATCAATCAGGTCGTCTTGTTATTGGTCCAGACCAAAAGATTTACTATACGATTGGTGACCAAGGGCGTAACCAGCTTGCTTATTTATTCTTGCCAAATCAGGCACAGCATACGCCGACTCGACAAGAGTTGAATGGCAAAGACTATCATACCTATATGGGTAAAGTACTACGCTTAAATCTTGATGGAAGTATTCCAAAAGATAATCCAAGTTTTAACGGGGTGGTTAGCCATATTTATACGCTCGGACACCGTAACCCACAGGGTTTAGCATTTACTCCAAATGGTAAATTGTTGCAATCTGAACAAGGTCCAAACTCTGACGATGAAATTAACCTCATAGTTAAAGGGGGTAACTATGGTTGGCCAAATGTAGCGGGTTACAAAGATGATAGTGGCTATGCCTATGCAAATTATTCGGCAGCAACCAATAAGTCACAAATTAAAGATTTAGGGCAAAACGGAGTAAAAGTAGCGGCAGGTGTACCTGTAACGAAAGAATCTGAATGGACTGGTAAAAACTTTGTACCGCCGTTAAAAACTTTATATACCGTGCAGGATACTTATAACTATAATGACCCAACGTGTGGGGACATGACCTACATTTGCTGGCCAACAGTCGCGCCGTCATCTGCTTATGTCTATAAGGGTGGCAAAAAAGCAATTGCTGGTTGGGAAAATACGTTGTTGGTTCCATCTTTAAAACGCGGTGTTATTTTCCGTATTAAGTTAGATCCAACGTATAGTGCGACTTATGATGATGCGGTACCAATGTTTAAAAGCAACAACCGTTATCGTGACGTGATTGCAAGTCCAGATGGAAATGTTTTGTACGTGTTGACTGATACAGCCGGAAATGTCCAAAAAGATGATGGCTCTGTAACGAACACATTAGAAAACCCCGGGTCTCTGATTAAATTTACATATAAAGCTCAGTAACACAGGCCATTAAAAAACCGATCTACATAAGATCGGTTTTTTTAACTTAAGAAAAATTATTCAGTTACGACTAATACCGGTAAATGAATTTCTCCTAAAAGAGCTTGAGTCACACTTCCTAAGAAGAACTTTTTAAACCCTTTTCGACCATGAGAACCAATCACTAATAGGTCTGCTTTGAGTTCAGTAGCGGCTTTAATAATTTCTGTATGAATTGTTTGACCCTCAACAATTTTTGTTTCAACAGAAATTCCATGTTGGCTAAATTGTTCTTTCGCTTGGTCTAAAATACCCTGAATAGATGCTCTAGCTTTATTAAAGTAATCCTGTGCTAATTCTGTACTATCAATGAATTCTACAGAAATAAAAGGATCTATAGTAAGCGCATATACTAGAGTCACTTTACTACCAAAGGCCTTAGCAAGTGCTGCTGCATGATTGACAGCAATAAGTGAAGTAGGAGAACCATCGACTGGAACCAAGATATGGTGATAACTCATATATTGCTCCTTATTGTCCTGTGACAATGTATGGTGCCAAAACACCGATTTATTATCTTTATGCTTATATTATGAACAATTTTTGAAAGATTATTGTTTATTTTTAGTATGGAGAAAAGTAAGAGATTTTATTAAAAATTTTATCTTAAAGCGTGATAATGACTTTCTAAGTAAGGTTGATTCTGTTTAAGTATTGAAATGACTTGATTAGCATCTATAGCAGATTCAAACAAAAATCCTTGGCCTATACTATATCCAAATTGTCGAAGTAGTTCTTCTTGTTCAGGGGTTTCAATTCCTTCTGCAATGAGCCCCAGTGATAAATTTGGAGCGAGTAGTCCAATTGCTTGAACAATCGCATAAATTGATGGGTCATGTTGCATCTTTTGTATAAAACTACAGTCTACTTTTAAACTGTCAATTGGATAGTCACGGATATGGGTAAGTGATGAAAAACCTGTACCAAAGTCATCTAGAGCAATATGTACGCCATGTTGCTTCAATTTATTAAGTGCACGGATCACATACTCTGAACCTCGATCGCCCAGCATATGTTCAGTGACTTCTACTTCAATATAATGTGTTGGAATTTGAAATTGATTGATCTTTTTCAAAAGCCGTTCAGCATAGTTGTCTCTTAAAAACTCAACTGGAGCAGCATTGAGTGAAACAGGAAGGGGTTTAATACCAAGATCTATCCATTTTGCGATGTCGCGTAAAACTTGATGTTGCATCGTTTCACCGATTTTACTCGCTAAATTATAATCTTTAAAAGCTTCTGCAATTTGAGAAGGATAGCCTCTTTGAGCGGAAGTTGTATGCCATCGTAATAACGCTTCAAAACCTACAACACGATGAGTTTTTAAATCTACTTTAGGTTGATAGTAGGGCTGAATAGTATGATGACGAATAAGCTGACGTGCTAAATTAAGCTGAGAAGCGACTGTTTCGGTCATTTGCATCATGCATGGGTCATACATGCGAATACCACCACGACCACGTGCTTTTAAATCATGCAATGCCATATCTGCACAACTGAGTAAACCTGATTGGTCGATGGCATCTTGAGGATAAATCGCACAACCAATACTCATACCACCATTTAGAACATTGCCTAAATAGGTAATAGGTTGATTCAGCTGCTGAAGTAAGATTGCGGCTAAGTCACGCACATCACTTTCAGATTTAAGGTTATTAATAATAACCGCAAATTCATCTCCACCCAGTCTTGCGACAAAGCATCTTTCATCATCAACACAATGACTAAAACGTTTGGATAAAACTTTTAAAAGATGGTCGCCTGCGCTATGCCCTAATGTGTCATTAATATGCTTAAAATGATCAAGGTCAATTAATAGTAAACCTACACTTGTTTGGCTATCTTTTGAATATGCAAGAGTCCGTTTAAGCTGAAATTTAAATGAACGCCGATTACATAATCCAGTCAGTTCATCTCTTTCACTCATATTTCTAAGTTGGTTTTCTGCCAGATGCTGTTGAGTGACGTTACGTGATACACACAGTATTTGTATGATTTCACCATTTTCCCGATGAATCGGGGTCAACATATTATCCCAATATTCGGGGTCCTGATCTGGTAAACAACTCATTCCAGCGAATCTGGCAACTTTGCCTTGAAGGGCTTTTTTTAAAGCGACACGTCCACGTTTACGAATATGAGGTGGCAATAGCTCAAGCCATTTCATCCCAAATTTTGTTTCATCGACAGGAACACCTAGAGCGAGGCATCCTGATTTATTCATATGAGAAACGGTGCCGTCTACATTTAATACTTTAATGCAATCTACACTAATGTCTAACATTTGATTTTGTATTTCAATATTCTTTTGCAGGTTTTGTTGCTCTTGAATATCGTGATCAATATCTAAAAAGCTGACATACCATTCGCTGGCTAAAGAAGAGCCGCGATATTTGGATGCTTGAATGGAAAGTTTGCACCATCTATATTGATTGTCTCTTTGTAAAAGTCGACATTTTAATTCTATTCTTTTTTGCAGGCGAATTGCCTCGAGCCATCTATTTTTGACTTCGTCTAAATCGACAGGAGATATAAAATCTAACCATTGCTGAGGTAATGGAGAAAAAGTATCCTGCCAATATTCTGTACACTCTACATTGCAATATAATATCAAGCCATTTTCATCACTGACCCAAGTCGGTAGTGGAATCTGCTCAACAATAAAATGCTTTTGGGTGTTGTTCGACATTGAAGTCATAACATGCCTAGAAAGATTGTATGGGCGGGTAATCTAATTATTACTCATTATTGTAATCTTTCTGTAGTAATCAAAACAGTAATAAATAAATTCTAACTGTCTTTTTTTTGAACTAAATTTGAGATCTTAAATAAATTATATACTTAATATTTAATTTATGTTTTTGTTATTTATTGATTTTTATCTGTCTTAAGTTAAAAAAAGATTTATGCTTATTTTTGTAAAAAACTTATTAAAACAGAAGCTTATATTTGTCTATGCAGAACTATTTTAATAAAAGCCATGAAAATAAATTATAAAAATGAGAAGGATTAAATTGTGAGGATTAAAATCTTAATAAGCCAAAATTTAACCACTATATATAAAGACGGGGAGGTTTTTAAAAGTCTGAATAAATACAATAACCACTATTAAGTTTACAAAAGTAATATAAAATAAAGGCTTATATTATCGTAAAATTCTTTCCATCAAGAAGGATATATATTTCCTTTTTGTGCATTTTATAGCCTACATTTTCCCCAAGATGTAGGTTTTTTTTATCCTTAATTTTTGACTTTATAATCTTTAAATATTAAAAATAAAAAAAAGCCAAATGGCTTTTTTATGCAGTTTCAGGTTTTTTCAACTCTTGTTGAATATAAAGATTCATATAATATTGTTCAATATAATCATCAGCATAGTTGTTTGCTAAGGTCTTTGTTGCCACTTGTTCATGTTTTAAATAGCAGTTTGATTCAAGGTCTTTTTCAAGTACCCACCATTGACGGTTAATACGACGCACTTGAAACTTGTCACTTTTGTATTTTCTTTTAGCCATTTTCAAAAATTTGCTATGCAGTTGTTGAAAGAGAATTTCTACTGGAGTTAAGGACTCAAGTCAACAGATGACAAGTTAATTGCTTATTTTATGTGAAGTGTTGTTTCTATCAATACCCAGACGAGAGCTTAAAATAGAAAAGCTCTCCTAAGAGAGCTTAATAAGATATCTATGCTATTTTTAACGAGAAAGATTCTTTAAAAGTAATTTTAAACTTTCCATCATTTTTTCTAATTGCAGAGGGGTGATACCTTCGAATGATTGTTCAAGTACTACGCTGGTTAGATCGTTAATCTTATTGATCATTTCAGTACCTTTGTCTGTAAGTACTACGCGGGTGATTCGACCATCGGTCTGACAAGAATAAGTTTCCACCAAACCTTCATCTTTTAAACGATAAACAATCTTGGTGGTTGTCGACATTTTTGAAATAATCATATCTGAAAGTTCAGAAACACTTGCATGGGGCTTACTACTTAAAGCCAACATAATGCGTCGACGTGAGTTATCTAAACCATATTTTTTTAAAGCATTATCAATGTTTTGTACATATTGAGCATGTACTTGAGTAATCCAATAATATGGAAAATCTTCAAGAGTAAAAGATTCTGTTGTAGGTAAAAAACGCGCATACTTCTTTGTCATTGACTTTTCCCCATACCTTGGTGGATCGCATTTCTGGTGAACTATCTTTAATAGTTGAAAAATATAGTTTCATCAAGCAAGTTATATCAGGACTTTACTTGGTGAGCAAAATTTATATAGCTAAATTTAACAATGACATGGTTTAAAGGACCTTGTCTTGATAAGTTTTCCTATACTTTGCACAAACTAAAAATACTCTTCTACTATGGTCAAAGTTTGTTGAAAGTTAATGTGACTTGATAAGTCATAGCCATTAATTCCTTAAAATCTTTGAACAGATATACAAGATTGCATCTAGGCTTGCTTGATCGTTAATTGAACGATATTGGCTTACAAGCGCATCGTAGAAAAAAAATTATGATTTGAACGTGGCATTGAACGAGATAGTTTTTGTCTCTAAAGTCATAATTATGAAAAATTAAGACATTTAAATAATAAATATTTATAAGTATCAATTACTTGTTTTGTTGTGTGATTTGTGAAATTTACCATACATTTAACATGAATCATCTATTATTTAGTGAAATAAATTTGATTTATTTGTTAAATTATTGATTTTTATATATAAAATTAAATAGCTGGTGGAATGGGGAACCTTATATATTTAGCTTTTTTGTCTATAAATTATATTTTTAATAGCTCTTACTTTATATGATTGCTTAATTGTTACTCTAATAAATTGTATTTTAATTGTTATTTTTTGTTTCATTTATTATAGTGCGCACTCCAATAAATACTGATAAAACTTTTGGCTTAAACATGAAAAAATTATTACTTACTTCGTTGATTGCTTTAACTTTGGGAATTAATGGTTGTGCAACTATTGTTTCTGGTTCTTCACAAACAGTCACTTTCACTAGTGTTCCAGAGTCTGCAACAATTGAGATTAAAAATCGTAAAGGAGTAAAAATCCATACTGGTCAAACTCCAGCCACTGTAAGCTTGAAAAAAGGAGCTGGTTATTTTAAACCTGAAAGCTATCAGGTGAGTTTTAGTAAAGCAGGTTATCAAAGTAAAACTGTAGAGGTTACTGGGACATTAAGTGGTTGGTATTTTGGTAATATTCTTTTTGGCGGTTTAATTGGAATTTTAATTGTAGATCCTGTAACGGGTGCAATGTTTAAATTGGCTCCAAAAGATGTAAATACAGTTTTAGAGTCTCAGAATTTATCTTCTAAATCGCAAAAAGAGCCTACTTTAACTGTAATGTTGGCAGAGGACGTGCCAACACAGATTATGGCAAGAGCTATTCAAATTAAGTGATATGAATAATATAAAATTGATTATTGAATATTCTTCAATTTAAGCTTTTGTAATTAAGCATATAAAACTTATAGAAAAGGGAGAATTTATATTCTCCCTTTTCTAATTATGCTGTGGTCACAATTTTTTCTTCTATTTTTTTCTTAACAATCGCATAGCTTATGCCTGTAACGATACTACCTGCTGCAATGGCAGCGAGATATAGCCAAGCATGGTTAATTGCATTGGGAATTAAAAGGACAAATACGCCGCCGTGAGGAGTAACTAATTCGCAATGGAATAATGCAACAAGTGCTCCAGTTACAGCACCACCTAAAATGCAAGTTGGAATAACACGCATTGGGTCTTTAGCTGCAAAGGGAATAGCACCCTCGGAAATAAAACATAAACCTAATACGAAAGCAGCTTTTCCGGCATCTTTCTCTCCTGTACTAAATTTATTTTTAGCAATGAAAGTTGCAATAGCCATACCAATAGCAGGGACCATACCGCCCGCCATTGTTGCTGCCATTGGCATATATGTATTTGTTGTCAACAATCCGACAGTAAAAGCGTAGGCCGCCTTATTGATTGGACCGCCTAAATCTATACACATCATGCTTGCTAATATAATTCCCATTAACACAGCATTTGTTGTACCCATGTTATTTAAGAAATCTTTCATTAACTCGAAAATATGTGCTACAGGTTGTCCAACCACATAGAACATAATCAGACCGACAAATAATGTACCTAATAATGGAATAATTAAAATTGGTTTAAGTGCCTCTAAACTTGTAGGAAGTTTAAGTTTTTTAGCAATAAATAGTGCGATATAACCTGCAAGAAAACCTGAAACAATACCGCCTAAAAAACCGGCTTGTAGTTGAGAGGCGAGTAACCCTCCAATTAGACCAGGTGCAAGACCAGGGCGATCAGCAATTGAGTAGGCAATATAACCCGATAACATTGGGACCATGAGCATAAATGCAGCGGCACCAATTTGTTTTAATATGGCGGGTAAGCTACCTGCTTGTTCAGCAGCATTTAAGCCAAAGCATAACGAGAGAGCAATTAACAGACCTCCAGCCACCACCATAGGCAACATAAAAGAAACACCAGTTAAGAGGTGTTTATATACGCCAACCTTTTCGGTTTTATCTTTATTTTCTGTCGATGCTTGTTGCTTACCTTGTTCTAAAACTTGTGCATTGCTGATGGCTTCAGCAAAGGCTTTATCTGTTTGCTTTAGAGCAAAGCCAGTACCACACCGATAAACACGCTTTCCTACAAAACGGTCTGTGTTAACTTCAATGTCAGTCGCAAGAATCACTATGTCCGCTTCAGCAATAGCTTGAGCTGATAAAATATTTTTTGCACCGACAGAACCTTGTGTTTCTACTTCAATCTCATACCCAAGCTTTTCTGCACCTTGTTGTAAAGCTTCGGCAGCCATAAAAGTATGGGCAACACCCGTAGGACACGCAGTGATTGCTACAAACTTTTTAGTAGTAGTTACTGCCAAGCTATTATCACTTAGCCAATCTTGAGCTGGCTTAAAGTGATCTAAGGCAGTTTGGAAAGCTGTATGAGCATCATTTTTTATCTCTTCAATGCTAATGAAAGATAATGGATGTGTACCAAAACTATTAAGATCTTTCGGGCGTTGTCCAACAACAATGACTTGATCAAAGTTTTCACTTATTTCGAATTCATCAAGCGAAATAATGTTATTTGGATAACCCTGTTGGGATGCGACTTGTGCAAGTTTTCGAGCTAAAATCAAAGCATTGACTTGCTGTTGCGGACTATTAATGACAAATAATAAATGTTTAGCAGTTAGCATCAGATTCACTCAATGAATTGATTGTGGTTTGGGCTTTTAATTGGTTTAGCGTTTCGGCATTGGGAATACGAAAGCCAATTTGTGTGACAGCATGGCTTGCGATTGCGGTAGCAGTTTTTAATGTTTCTTCATCAGAGAAGCCATTTATTAAGCCATGAATCATACCAGCTAAAAGAGAGTCACCTGCACCAACAGTACTTTTAACTACTACTTTAGGGGCTTTGGCATGAAGTGGGTGAGTGTTGTGTAGCCAGTTTACACCGTCTTCGCCCATTGAAATAACGACATGTTCAATTTTAGCTAAGTTTTCAAAAAGCTTTTTTTGTTCAGTATAAGTAGCGGCAGGAAGTTGATAACTTTCTACTAACTCATCTGTGTTTGGTTTGATCATCCATGGTTGACATTCAATTGCAGCGACCAATGCTTTACCACTTGTATCAAGTGCAACTTTTTTCCCTTGCTGTTGAATGAGCTTAATAAGTTGCTGTAATTCATCAACACTAAAACCTTGTGGAAGGCTCCCGGCAATGGCAACTACATCTACTTGTGGCAAAATCATTTCGATTTTTTGAAAGAGGTTCTTTTTATCTAGTTCAGAAACTAAGAAACCTTTTCCATTTAAATCGGTCATACGCCCAGAATGTTCAGCAATTTTTATATTTTGACGAGTCTCGCCTTCAATATAAATAAACTCAGGTTGGAATTGAGCTTCTTTAAAATGATCATCAAAAATTTGTCTGTTCGTTGTTCCTAGAAAGCCAGAAACAATAACTTCATGCCCCAAATCTTTTAAAACTTGTGCAATATTTAACCCTTTACCTGCTGCATGTATTTCTACAGATTCTTGGCGATTTACCTCACCAACCTGTAACTCATTGAGTTGTATCGTTACATCAATTGCAGGATTTAAAGTAATTGTTAAAACTTTAGCCATTACTGTTCCTAATCTTTAGATTTCTTGTTCGGATAACTGACGTACAGCAATGGCGCTTTCACATTCTAGTGCGCGTTTTGCAAGCGCTTGAGCTTGGCTGTAGTTAAGTGTACGAATTTGGGCTTTTACTAAAGGAATACTATTCGGAGACATGCTGAGCTCATCTACGCCTAATCCCATAAGAATCGGTACAGCTTTTGGATCAGCTGCGAGTTCTCCGCATATACCCACCCATTTGCCATGTTTGTGTGCAGCTTTTACAGTGTGATCAATCAATTGCAAAATACTTGGGTGGAGGCCATCTGCTTCAGCCGAGAGGATAGGGTGACCACGGTCAATGGCTAAAGTATATTGGGTTAAGTCATTTGTTCCTATACTGAAAAAGTCCACTTCTTGAGCAAGAATAGGCGCAAGTAAAGCAGCAGAAGGAACTTCTATCATAATACCAACTTGTAAGTTGGTGCATGGATGTACAGTTTTAACTTCATCAAGAATAGCTTTGGCAGCACGCCATTCTTCTACACGACCAATCATTGGAAACATGATTCGTAAAGGACGATCATCTGCCGCTTTAAGCAAAGCGATAAGTTGTTGACGTAACAGCTCTGGCTGTCTTAGTGTCAAACGGATACCTCTTAGGCCTAAAAATGGATTTTCTTCTTCAGCAATTGGAAGGTAAGGAAGTGGTTTGTCACCACCTACATCAAGAGTACGTACTACAAGTGGGCGACCAGCGAGGGCATCTAGCACAACACGATAATCTGCTTCTTGGGTAGCTTCATTTGGAGCACTGCTATGAGCCATAAAAACAAGCTCTGTTCTAAGTAAGCCAATTGCTTCTGCGCCACATTCAACGGCATGAGCTGTAGCTTGAACTTTTCCTAAATTTGCAGCAACTTCGATTTGGTGTTGATCTACGGTAATCGCAGGTTCTTGGCTGTGACGTTCAGCCTCTTCACGAATTTTTTGTTGAAGCTCTCGTTCTTGTTTTGCTTGTTCGATTTGCTGAGTGTTCGGGTTTAATACAAAAGTTCCTGTATCTCCATTAATTAAAAGAGAACTCTTTTGTTCAATCTCTAGTACCTGCTCACCAGCACCAACAATTGCAGGAATACCTAAAGCACGAGCAACAATAGCGCTATGTGCACTTGCACCGCCTACAGCTGTCAAAATGCCCGCTACTCGATCTTTATTAAGGCGAGCCACATCACTAGGGCCCACATCATACATGATCAAAATATAAGGCTCTTTAGGCTCTTCGATAATAACTTCACCACAGAGCTGTGCTAAAACCCGATCGCCAATATCACGTAAGTCTGTAGCACGCTCAGCCAGTAATCGGTCTGGTAAAGCTGCTTGCTCTTTAGCTGCTGCTTCAATATGTTCATGCCAAGCAGCAGGAGCAGAAAGGTTTAAGTTAATCTTTTGATAAACACCATTAATAAGATCTGGGTCGTCTAGCATTTCCAAATGCGCTTGGAAAATTTGCTTAATTTCAGCTACTTCAGATTTTGCAATAACTTGGTGAATATTGTTTTTAACTGCGTGAAGAGCAATATCAAGTTTTTCTTTTTCTGCTTTAACGCTTAAACCCATACGTTCATATTGGTAAACCTTAGGTTTGATGACATGTACGGGGCCAAAAGCTAGACCACTAGAAGCTGGAATACCTGTATTTGTACTCAATGTTTTCGGCAATGACTTTACTGTTTGAAGCGATTGAGCTTCTTGGGTATCTGAAGATTGAATAGGTTCAACTTCTTCTCCTAAGCCTTGTTGCACGGCCTGAATAACTTTATCTAAAGCCTCAACAGCATCTGTTTCTGGCTCGGCAATAAAACGTAAAGTTTGACCACGTTTACATCCTAAAGCCAAGAGGCGCGTCAAACTTTTGGCCGAAACAAAATTACCATCGTCAACCGCAACCTGAATATCACCTTGAAAACTTTTAGTTAAGTTCACCAAATGAGTCGCTGGTCGAGCATGTAATCCATGGGCATTGGCTAATACAACCGAACGATGAGGCCAATCTGGAATGACATCTGCACCAATAATTTTAGCAATTTCATTTGGTGCTTGTGTTTGATCTAGCTGCGCGACTTGTTCTGGGTTAAATAAAATATCAATAAGACGATTAAATCTTTGGCTATCTAACTGCTCATTGGCAGCAATACAGACGAGAGTATTTAGTTTTTGTCCATTTACATCTAAAGCATGGCTTGGCTTTACAATACTGATTGCTGGCTGTTGAACAAACTTACTACTAGAAATAGACCAGATCTGGTCTTGTAACTGGATAACTTGATCTGGCTCAAGTGAGCTTAAAAAACCACATTTTACGAAATTATGTTTTTTGAGAATTTGAGAGGCTGACCACAATAAGTCTTCGATATCTTGAGATTCAATTTCAGTTTGAATTAAATTTTCATGCAGTGTTAAGGATAGGGGTTGAGCTTGTAATAGTTCAATAATTTGCTCAGGTTGCGTCGCATTTTTTACTTGTTCACTTACATCCTGCATTAACGCTCTAGTTAATATTTGTAGTACTTGTAAATGCTCATCAGATTTTGCTGCAATAACAACAGCTAAATAAATCGTGTTTTCCCCATCCCAGATTATTCCTTCAGGGAAGTGAGCTAACCGAATACCTGTTTCTAAAATAAATTCACGAGATTGTGGCGTACCATGCGGAATAGCAATACCTTGACCTAAATAGGTAGCGCTTTGTTGTTCACGATTGATGAGTCCTGTTATATATTCAGGCGTAACTAACCCATCTTTTACTAATATATCTACTAGACACTGTAATGCATGCTTTTTATCAACAGCATGTTGATTCATATGAATATGTCGAGGCTCGAGTGCTAGCATACTTATCCTTGAACAATTTCTTAGGTTTTAACTAAAACAGAAAAAAAGAAGCTGTTTGTATTAAAATAGGTTGGTTTACCTGTTTTTAAACAACAGCTTCAGACAAATTACCATAGCAGAACTTTAAGTTTATATCGACGTATTTACGTAAATAATGCTTATTAAAAATACAAAGGAATCACGACTTAATATATTTTAGTTTCTTATGGTAACTATAAATTTAATAAAGTTATTTTATAAAAAGGGGACTGCTAATAATAAAAAAAACCTCTACACCGGATTACGGGCATAGAGGCAAAAACTAAATGATAGAGTTTAAATTACTATTGAATTTCTTGCTCTAAGACTGACCACAGCTTTTGATGTGATTTTTTAAACATTAACATGTGGCCGATTGATTTATAGCCGAGCCTTGTCGGGTTCAGTTCTAGCATTTTAGTAGATGCATTCGGATATAGGTGTAATAAATCTGCGACGTTGTGTTGAGTGGCAATTTCATCATCACTTGCCCAAATTGAAGTAATAGGGCAAATAATTTCACTATGAAAGTCATGAAAAATAGTTTTACCAATAGCATTTTTCACATAGCCCGGGTGACTACAAAACTCTCTCCACTGTTGTGCGACTTTTTTAGGCAGGTTTTCACCCATTCCAATAAATTGAGTAGCACCATAACCTTTTAAGGTACTCGAAATTGGAAAGATAACGTTAAACATGACGGGGGCTAGAAATTTTGTTTTACCTTTAAGTCCTTTTACATGGCCTGTAGAACCTGCTACTGCAACAACTTTTGCTACTTTATGAAAATTTGGCACAATCCCTAGCAGTTGCCCACCCGCACTATGGCCAAGAAGAGTAACTTTTTCTGCTTGGGTTTTTTCTAATAAAGTTTCAATTGCACAAGGGATATCAAGCGTTCCCCAATCATTAATACTCGCTGTACTTTGCTTTAGAGGCCCATGCAATGAATCTCCAATTCCACGGAAATCAAAGCTTAATACATCATAGCCTTGCTGGCTTAACCATGTAGCAAAAGAATGATAAAAGTTTTTGGTAATACCTGTTGCTGGACAAATCAAAACAGGATGTACCGATTTCTTTGATTGAGTTGGATAAAATTGTGCAGCAAGTTGATAACCATCTTCGCAGGTCATCCAAAATGATTCAAAAGTGTTATCCATAATATTACGTAATGATTAGCTTTTAATGACTTTAATTTACATGAGTTCCAAAACGATACTTGATTAAAATGTGACTATAAAGTCAAGATTTGTGCTATACAGCTCATTAAATTTTAATAAAACGAATAATTGGAAAAAAGATGGATTTACCGAAAGCTGTACAGTTAGCAATTGTGTTTAGTGGCATATTTTTATGGGTAGGAATGTTCACAGGGGTGTGGAAGTATTGGCAAATACGCCGTTCAGAGTTACATCGTGCCCACTATTATGTTGACATTGCTCATCGCAGTAGCTTGCTATATGCGGCTGCTAGTCTCATTCTTGCTGTATTAAGCTATTTTACTGTTTTAAATGAAAATGTTGCTTTGTGGTGTGTGTTAGCTAATATTTTCTTTTTTAGCTTTTCAATATTGGTTTATATCATACATGGATGTTTACAGGACACGACAAATCAATTCAAAACTCCCCATCGGTTGGGCAGATTTAATTTACCTTCGTGGATGATGTCTTTAATGATGGTGGGATTAATTGTGACTGAATTATTGGCTACAGCTATTTTAGTTATTGGAACAATTTTTTTATTTGTAGGTATATAAAAATGGATGATTACTCATCCATTTTTTAAGAATTCAAATTTTGTTGACTAAGACGTCTTTTAGCTAGTTTTCGCATCTTATGATCGACAAAGGCCCACACACAAAATATGAAAGAAACGACCATCGCATACATAAAGTATTCGGGTTTCAGATTTCCTTTAATCATACCTTGAAACAGTAAAGTCAGCATAAGAGCAAGCGGTGTTACTCCATAAACAACTGAATCTTTGCTGTTCAGAGTGTTAATGAAGACTTGTTTGTTGAAATGTAATGATAACATCTCCATCCCTCCTTGTGGTTGCGCTAAAACCTAATGTTTTAGTCAAGAATAAGTTTTAAGTTTAATGTTGTACTGCTATTTTTGATTCAGTTCAATAGCAAATAGAAAATTTTTTGAACAGTTTTATAAAAACCTCTATATTTATAAAGGTTTAAGGTATTAAAAAAGTAAATGTTTAATATTTTTGTATGAAATACTTATTCTTTTAGAAAAGAGAAATTATTTAAATGAAAAGTGTATTAATTTCTCTTTCCTATGGTTTTGCTTTAGCTATTATATTTTTTTAAAAAAACTATCGATCGCATGTTGAGCAATTTCTGCATCTTCAAAAGATTGAACACCCGATACACCAATAGCACCTAAAATTTCACCTTCATAAATAATCGGTATTCCACCTTCTAACATCCCTTGAGCACTAGGCATACTTAAGAAACCAAGACGCCCACTTTTTAGAAGCTCTTCGTAAAATTTTGACGGTCTACCTGATATTGCAGCGCATTTTGCTTTTTCTAGGCATAGATGTGTAGTTAGAGGAGAAGCACCATCTAATCGTTTCATGAATAATAGAGAGCTTGTTTCATCAACAATCGCGATGCTGACTTTAAAGTTGTGTTCAATTGCATATTTTTGAGCTTCTTCCATTAAAAACTCTGCATCTGCTAATGTTAGGTAATATTTAGTTTTCATTGTTGCTCTTCTTTCCTGAGTAGCTAAAAATTATTTTAGTGTAATTTTACAGTAAAAATTAATTATATCTATAGTTGATTTGTCATTAAAAACTAGTATGGAAATAAAATGCTGGTTGGGTAAACACAGCATTCTATTCAATATATAAAATCATGTTTGGATAAAACTCGATTTCAAAAAAGTCACTAGATTAAATGCTTTTGAATTTAACTTTGTCGATAATTACGGTAACTGCAAGAACAACTAAAGATGGGATCAACCAAGCTAAGTTTTGTTCATTTAATGGTAAATGTTGAAGGAATTGAGGTAAATAATTGCTGAAGCCTGCAACTTTAAGTCCATCGATAATACCGAAAATTAAAGCAATACTTGTTACTGAACCGACAATAAAAGAAGGCTTATGCCAAAATTTCCAGAAGAAGCTCAGCATAATCACCACAATTGCTGGTGGATAGATTGCACTTAAGACAGGTACTGAAATAGCAATCAGTTTAGTTAGGCCAAGATTCGAAATAATGAAAGAGAAACCAACTAAAATAAACACTAAAAGCTTATATGGTAATTTCGTTAACTGAGCAAAGTACTCACCACACGCACAAGTTAAGCCAATTGCTGTAACCATACATGCTAAAAAGATTAGTCCAGTTAAGAATAATGAACCCATATTTCCAAAAGCATGTTGTACATATGCATGTAAAATTACTGCGCCATTTGCTGCATTTGGTGCTACTTCATGGCTACCTAAACCTAATTTGAATAAGCTTAAATAAACTAAAGTAAGGCCAACACCTGAAATGAGACTGGCAATAATTGCATATTTGGTGACTAACTTTTTATCAGTAACGCCGCGAGAGTAAATCGCTTGAATAATAACGATACCAAATACTAGTGCACCTAACGTATCCATAGTGAGATAACCGTTTACGAAACCCTCTGAAACCGGAGATGTGACGTAATGATTGATCGGAGCTGGTACGTAACCTGCTGGAATCATCACTGCTGCAATACCTAAAATTGCTAAAGCAATAATTTTTAGCGGGGCAAGTACATGTCCTACAGTATCCAATAACTTGTTTGGATAAAGTGAAACTACAGTTACAAATGAAAAATAAATTGCGCTATAGATTAAAAGACTACTACTTGAGGTTCCAAAATAAGAGGAAAAACCAATTTCATAAGAAACAGTAGCTGTACGTGGGGTAGCAAATAGAGGGCCGACTGATAAATAACAAACAACAGTTAAAATCAGACTTGCTACTCGACCTAAGGGAGAGCTAATAATTTCAATGGAACCCTGCATACGAGAGAGTGCCATGATGGTAATTACAGGTAAGCCGACAGCCGTAATTAAAAAGCCTAGTGCAGCTAACCATACATGCTCACCAGCTTGTTGAGCAACGATGGGAGGAAAGATAATATTGCCAGCCCCAATAAAAAGGGCAAAGGTCATAAAACCTAAGGCAATAATATCTCCGGTACGAAGATGTTGCATAAATTAAAGTTAATAAAAAAAGAAGGAATTTTAGAGCAAAAGTAATCATGATCAAGGGCTAATTTAAGTGAAAAAGCTTTTTTTCAGGTGGTTAAAACCATATATAGTGTTATAAGCGTTTGTTTGGTTAAAGTATGTACTTGAAAAGCCATAAAAAGGAGAAAAGAACTTCTTTTTAAGTTCTGACTTTTTATAAAAAATATGTAAGAATAAAAACATAAATTTTTATTGTGAATGCCGAATATTTAAGCATTTTAGGCTTTTGGTCTGACTTATATTCATCCTAAAATATTTTGAATTACCTTAGGTTTTTGTAGGGAAGGGCATGTTTCTTGTCTGCGAGGATAGAATTGAATGAGAGCTTCTACTGTTACCATTAAAACTGAACAAGATCTGGAAAAGTTAAGAGTTTCTGGACGCTTGGCTGCACAAGTTTTAGAAATGATAGAGGCCTATATAAAACCGGGCGTATCTACTGAGTATTTAGATAACCTCTGTAATGACTATATTGTAAATAATTTAAAAGTTATTCCTGCTAATGTGGGATATCACGGTTTTACAAAAACGATATGCACTTCAGTCAATGAAGTTGTTTGTCATGGCATACCATCGCCGAATAAAATTTTAAAAGATGGCGATATTATTAATATTGATGTCGCAATTATTAAAGATGGTTATTTTGGTGATACGAGCCGCATGTATTTTGTGGGTAATGTAAATCCACAAGCAAAAAAATTAGTTGATACAACTTATGAGGCCATGGTTGCAGGTATTCACACTGTTAAGCCAGGAGCTACATTAGGTGATATTGGTTATGCTATTCAGTCGGTTGCTCATCGAGAAGGCTATAGTATTGTTCGAGAATATTGTGGACATGGGATTGGTAAGGTTTATCATGAACAACCTAATGTTTTGCATTATGGGCAGCGCGGGCAAGGCTTAGTCTTAAAGAAAGGAATGGTTTTTACCATTGAGCCAATGGTAAATGCAGGTCGGCCGCAAGTGAAAGAGTTAAATGATGGATGGACAGTCATTACTCAAGATCATTCATTATCTGCTCAATGGGAACATATGGTTGCAGTAACAGATACTGGTTTTGAACTATTAACCCCATGGCCTGAAGGTGTGGGAAGTTATCCTGCAATTTGAAAAATATAAAAAAAGTTCGATAAATTATCGAACTTTTTTATTTTAACGCTCAGAAAGATTTTCTACTAAATAATCAATAAATACTCGAACAGCAGGTAGTAATCCTCGGCGTGATGGATATACGGCATGGAATATACCGTGAGCTGCTTTCCAATCTGGCAAGATTTGTACAAGCTGCCCCGATTTCACAAAATCTTCAGCCGCTGTGTCAGGTAACAAAGCAATACCACAATTTTGACTCGCAAGTTGGGCGAGCATATAGATATTTGTTCCCATTACTGTTGGGCTAACTTTCACTTTTTTCTGTTGATTGTCAGGTCCATGCAGTATGAATTGTTGATCGAGATGCTCTTCAGACAAACTTAAAATACGGTGTTCACTGAGTTGTTCAGGATTTTTTATATCCCCAAACTCATTTAAATAGGCCTGACTTGCGAATAGGCTTTGTTCTATAAGCGCAAACTGTCTAAGAACTAAACTTGGATCGTCATCCAGTTTTGAGCGAACTCGTAATGCGATATCAATCCCTTCATTAATCACATCTACTCGACGGTTACTGACCATCAGTTGCAAACGAATTTCTGGATATTTTTTTAAGAAAGCAGGTAGGATTTTTGGAAGTTGATTTTGAGCAATATCAACAGGAACGCTAACCTTCACTACACCTCTAGGTTGAATGCTTAAATGATCAACCAAATCATGGGCAGCTTGAGCAGCATTCATCATGACTTGAGCATGTCTGTAAATATCCATCCCAATATCTGTAACAGCAAAATGACGAGAACTACGTTGGATTAAGCGAACCCCCAAGTTTTCTTCTAAGCTGTAAACGCGGCGACTTAATTTTGATTTTGGTATATCCGTTACACGCTCAGCAGCACTAAAGCCACCATGCTCAACAACAAGAGCAAAACAATAAAAATCATCAAGATCGGTGAGCATTAAAATATCCTATTTCTGCAACAACTATGATTTTACATTATTATTTTTGCAACGATAATTCTTATACTAAATTTTTTGTAAGTGGGGGATAAATACGTTACTCATTGCTAGAAATGGCTTTTGAAATTATATTGTAATTACGTTGTATTTTTAATGTATGTATATAAAAAGGATTTTATAGTCTATCTATAGAACTATTTCTCAATCTCTTCTACACTATATTTTTCTCTACTTTTCAAATCTAATGTCTTATCAACTGATAGAACTTAACCATGTCTCTGCAAATATTGAGTGTCCATTTTGCAAACAAGCGATAATTGACTGGGCACAAGAACAGTATGTTCAGCCATGCGAACATACTTTATTTATTGCGATGGACTTGGGCTTTGAATTTGTTGCAGATCGATTTGAAGAGTGCATGAACCAGAGCGTGGATGAGTTACACGAAGATCCAAACATGAATATTTTTGAAGCTCTAACGACAACAGCTTATGAAAATTTGATTGTTTTAAAATCTGATTTAGGTGTTGAAGGTTTGTTTCGCTATGTTGGGGTAAGCGATCTTTAAAATTAAGAGCATAAAAAAGCCAATCTATTGATTGGCTTTTTTATTATTTACGCTTCTGGTGCAGCGCTATATTGTTCAACTAATGGTTTTAATTCACCATTTTGGAACATTTCTAGCATAATATCGCTACCGCCAATAAGTTCGCCATTTACCCAAAGTTGCGGGAATGTAGGCCAATTCGCAATTGCTGGTAAGGTTGCACGAATATCAGGATTTTCCAGAATATTTACATATGCAAATGGACGACCAATTTGACTGAGCGCCTCTACAGCACGTGCAGAGAAACCACATTGTGGAAACTGTGGAGTGCCTTTCATGTAAAGTAAAACGGGATGCTTCGCAATTTGATCGCGGATTAACGCTTCAGTATCACGTGCTTGTTCAGTCATAAATAGATCCTCAACTAATCTAGCAGCATTATAGGGGGTGTTTATGTTGCTTTGCAAACCACCTTAATGCTTAAAGTTGCATTGAATATTCAATATTTTATTGTATAAACCGAAGTGATAGCGAAAAGCAGACGAAATTTTAGATAAATGATTGATGAGACTTTTCATCAGAGCCAGTTTTTGTTTATATAAACCCTTCTAAAAACCTCATACAGACAGAGTTCGTTATGACTGATATTACCCTAGCTCCAATACAACCTGATCAACCATCACACTTAATGGCTACTTATGGTCGCCAAGCGATCAGTTTTGTACGAGGCCGAGGGGCATATCTATATACTGAAGATGGTACAGAATATCTAGATGCTTTAACGGGTATTGCTGTATGTGGTTTAGGTCATGCTCACCCAGTTATTGCAGAAGCAATTGCTGAACAAGCTGCAACCCTTGTGCATACAAGTAATCTATTTGAAATTCCTTGGCAAACTGCTGCTGCCCAGAAGCTTGCAGAGGTTTCTGGTATGGAAGAAATCTTCTTTTCAAATAGTGGTGCTGAGTCAAATGAAGGTGCGATTAAGATTGCTCGTAAATTTGGTACTCAACAAGGTGTACGTTTACCAAAGATTATTGTGGCAGAACAATCTTTTCATGGTCGTACTTTAGCAACACTTTCAGCAACTGGTAATAAGAAAGTACAAGATGGTTTTGCTCCTTTAACCAATGATTTTATTCGTGTGCCATTTGGTGATGTAGAAGCAATTCAAGAAGCTGCATTGCAGCATCCAGATATCGTTGCAATTTTGATTGAACCAATTCAAGGTGAGGGTGGTATTAATACTGCTCCTCAAGGCTTTAGCTATCTTGAAGAAGTTCGCAATATTTGTAATCAGCATAACTGGCTTATGATGCTAGATGAAATTCAAACAGGTAATGGGCGTACTGGTAAATATTTTGCATATCAGCATACCAACATTGTGCCTGATGTCTTGACGACTGCGAAAGGACTTGGAAATGGTTTTCCAGTAGGTGCTGTAATGACACAAGGTAAAGCTGTTGGTTTATTAGGACCTGGTAGTCATGGTTCTACCTATGGCGGTACTGTATTAGGTTCTCGTGTGGTTTATACGGTAATCGATACAATTCAAAAAGAAAATGCTGTAGAAAATGCGGCAGTAGTAGGACGCTATATTGTGGATCAACTTCGCACACAGTTAGCTGACAAGAATGTTCAGGTGCGTGGTTTTGGTATGATGATTGGTATTCAATTACCTAAAGACTGTGCTGAACTCGTTGCGATTGCTCGTGATCAGCACAAGCTTATTATCAACGTTACAGCAGGTTCTGTGGTTCGTCTTTTACCGCCAATTAATATGACTCAAGCACAAGCTGATGACTTATTAGAACGTTTAGTTGCTTTGATTAACAATTATCTTTAAGTTTCAGTATTAAAAATGGGCATCTATATGCCCATTTTTTATTTCGAATAATTAACCAGAGATATACTGCTTTAACTGTTCAATTAAATTTTTCTGGTCTTCCATTGCTGCTTTTACCAAGTCACCAATAGAGATAAAACCAACTAATTTTTCATTGTCTAATACAGGTAAGTGACGTAAGTGGCGATCTGTCATAAGCTGTAAACACTCTTCAACTGTGTTGTTTAGACTTACAGTAAGCACCTTAGATGTCATAATTTCAGCAACTGTAGTGCTATATGAAGAACGTTCCATCAGTGTTACTTTTCGCGTGTAGTCACGTTCAGATAAAATTCCGACAACTTTTTCACCTTCGGCTACCACTAACGCACCAATTCCTTTATCAGCCATGATCTTAATCGCTTCAAGGACAGTGGCTTCAGGAGAAATTGTAAAAATATCTTGCTCTGATTTGTTTTTGATTACTTGTGCAACGATTGTCATTTCTTCTGTCCTATGTTTTATCATTTTGTTTTAAATTAGCTTGATTTTATAAAAATGCAAAGACTTGATAGTCATTCAAATACAAGTTTTACACTCAAGCGTTCAAAAAGCATTCTAATAGAGATTAAGAACCTAAAGAAAACTTTAGGCTCCTTGCCAGTGCGGCTGTTTAAAAAAGAAATGTTGCATTTGTTGTGTAGATAATTTCAACTTGCGATGAGAAGAATTAAACAAAGCTGGTGTAACGTTGAGTCGAGTTAAAGTTGGTAATAAAGACTCGTGAAAATCTTTAGGAGTAATTCTTCTAGGTTTGTAATGTGGCCAATGTTCTTTAGCGTAGCGGTGAGCTTGCAATCCATTGAGCCAAAAAGGAAAAATAAAGTCTTCTTGATCTGATTTAATTGCCCAGCCCTGATGAAATAATCCCCAGAGAACTCCGCAATACATCATGGTTCTTAAAATATAAATTTTAATCATCAAGTCTTTTGAAACCGGTTGCAGATTGCTTAAACTATTCATTGTCAATTTAATGGTTCTTAACTTATCTTGCTTATTATAGAAAAATCAGATGACATTTCAGTTTAAACAGGTATCAAATCGTAAACAAATATTCCCAGCTATAAAAAATGTCACTTGAGAACGTCAATATGATTAAAGCGTTGACATTAGCGTAAGACAAATGAAGTGCATAGCAAATTATATTTATAGAATATTTTTACAGACATAAAAAAACGCCACTTGCGCTAAGACTGAAGTGGCGAAGTAAGGCTTTATATAAATTGATAACTTTGGGTTTTTACGGGTACAAAAAACGCCACCTGAGCAAAACAAAGCGATTAAAGCTTTGGTGAAGCGCAAGAAGAGATAAGGGATGAATTGGTTTATATCAAATTTTACAGACATAAAAAAACGCCACCTAGGTGACGTCTCTTTATGCTTGCATTGTGGCTAACTTTTGCCAGTATTGTGCTTTAAGTGAGTCACGTTCAACACGGAAACCTTGATAATATAATTCTGCTAAGAATAGAGCGGCTTTACCATGCCCAGCGCGAGCAACTTCTTCTAACTGTGCAACCGCATCTTGGAAATTCATTTGAGAGTGAATTGTGTTTACTGCAGTTGCATATACATGTTCTAAATCATGATGAGAGATACGTTGAATCATAGAAAACTCCTTATTGTAATTATGATTACTTTTTTCTAAAGGCTAGTGCCTTTAAATTAATTTAACTTAGAATTATTAAACTAATATTACAAATTGATGGATTTGTCAACTATTTGTCATTTCGTTTAGTTCACTATTAGGATACATGATTAAACATTATTCACAAATAATTTTGATTAAAATCAATATGAGAATAAAAGACAAGGAGAATAAAATATGACAAATACAATCGACGGCTTTGTTTTTGACACGCCTCCTAAAGAGGAACAAATCATAGAACTGGCCCATTATCACCGTAAATTATTAGATGAAGCTATTTTTCATGAGGAAATCCATTTAGGGGATTACTGTCTAGCACAGCGTAAAAGGGTGTTTGATTTTGCTGGTCATTTGGAACCCGCCCAAAAAAACTGGTTTTATCAAGTTTATGATGGGGAACTTCGAAAAATTGCTGATGAAGACGAATTGCATCCAGCAGATGCAGAAGAAGGGTTAAGTATTTTTGCTATGTTTTTAGTTTTGGTGATTATTGCGGCAATTTTATACTTTTCCGTCATTCGTTCACTAATAAGTTAAGCATATTCATACTATCCAGTAAGGTATGATTATTAACCTTACTGGATGTTTGATCTTGTACTTATGAGTATTGAACCCTACACTACACTAATTCGAGGTAGGTCATGCTCATATTCAAACAAAATTTTCTTAAATTAAAGTCTGAGTTAAAAGTTGATCAATGTTTTAACCTGTTTGTGGTTATTGTCATTGGCTGTATTTTTGTGCTGTCATATTTAGCATTACTTCGGCCTATTAGTCCGGATCAATATCAACGAATTATACAACTTTCTCATCAGGCTACTTATCCAAGAACTCAAGACATGGCTGAGTTGCTTATAGCTCAGTCAGAAATTCATCGGGCAGATTATTTAAAGTTAATGCATGCTTACCAATTTGAGGGTGCTCATATTAAGCAATATCCAGCACTCGCTCAGGAAGATACTCAGTAAATGGGTTAATCAGGCTAAATCTTGGTTTCCAAAGCTTTTTGAGCACTATTGTGGCAGGCAAAATTTTGAATTTATGCTAAACTTTATCTTTTTAAACGCGCTGCTTTTCAAGGAATCCGCATGGAGCAACAATCGAATATGCAAAATAAATTCTTGATAGATGCTGAGATCGGTGATGACGATGTCACATTACCTAATTTACCTGCTATCGATGTTCCCATCGTTGAATCTCCTGTTAAATCGCAAGAAAATATTGAAGCAGCCAAAGTTGAATTAACTTCTACAGAAACTGCGGTTGAACAACCAAAAACTGGTTTTTTTGGCCGGATGAAAGAGGGTTTAACCAAAACTCGTCGTAATTTCGCTGATGGTATGGTCAATATCTTGATTGGCGGAAAAGAAATTGACGATGAGTTACTCGAAGAAGTCGAAGAGCAATTATTAGTTGCAGATATCGGTGTTGAAGCTACTAAAACGATTATTACCAATTTAACAGAGCGTACAGCTCGTGGTGATTTGATCTATTCCCACTCTCTATATAAAGCGTTGCAAGAAGAGTTGGTTGCTTTGTTGGCCCCACGTGTTAAACCTTTGCATATTGATCCTAACAAATCACCTTATGTGATTTTAATGGTTGGGGTAAATGGTGTTGGTAAAACTACAACGATTGGTAAATTAGCGAAACGTTTGCAAGGCGAAGGTAAAAAAGTGATGTTGGCTGCTGGGGATACGTTCCGTGCTGCAGCGACAGAACAATTACAGATCTGGGGTGAACGTAATGATATCTCTGTGGTAGCTCAAGGTCACGGAGCTGATAGTGCTTCTGTGATTTTTGATGCTTTTGAAAGTGCTCGTGCTAAAGGAATTGACGTATTAATCGCAGATACGGCAGGTCGTTTACATAATAAGAGTAACTTGATGGAAGAACTCAAAAAAGTTAAACGTGTGATGCAAAAAATTGATGCGACTGCACCTCATGAAATTATGTTGGTAGTAGATGCGGGTACAGGGCAAAATGCGATTAACCAAGTGCAAGAGTTTGACCAAGCTGTAGGTTTAACTGGTATCACCATTACCAAACTGGATGGGACTGCGAAAGGCGGTGTGCTCTTTAATATTGCAAGTCGCACCCATGTGCCAATTCGTTTTATTGGTGTTGGTGAAAAAATTGATGATTTAAGACCATTCTCGGCGAAATCATTTGTTGCTGCACTGTTTGAAACTGATAAGTAAAACGGTTGTTAGCATTCAAAAGCTTCACTAAAACGTGAAGCTTTTTTTATATGTATATCTTTTTTTATTGTTGCGAAAATAAAACGAACTGTCATATTTTTAATGCTGATTATGAAAAATGACTTTAATACACTGTATTCATTCCCAAACAACGGCCCTTGGCCAATCAATAGGTAGGAAATAACAAAATGTCTACTTTCTTAGATAAAATTAAAAATCGTCGTACTATTTATGCAATTGGTAAAAATGTTGCATTAGATCGCACTAAAATCGAAGAAACTATCCGTGAAGCGGTTAAACATAGTCCTTCAGCTTTTAACTCGCAGTCTTCACGTGTGGTGACACTATACGGTGAATCACATGCTAAATTCTGGAATTTGGTTGGTGAAGCATTACGTAAAATTGTTCCTGCTGAAGCTTTTGCTGGTACAAACACAAAAATTGATAGCTTTGTAGCTGGCGTTGGTACGGTTTTATTTTATGAAGACCAAGCCGTTGTTAAAAGCTTACAAGAGCAATTCGAATTATATGCAGATAACTTCCCAGTATGGTCTGAACATTCAAGTGCGATTGCTCAATTTGCAACTTGGACTGCGCTTTCAGAGCTTGGTTTAGGTGCATCTTTACAGCACTATAACCCGATTGTTGATGCAGAAGCTGCTGAAGCTTTTGATGTTCCTGCAACTTGGAAACTACGTGCTCAATTAGTATTTGGATCAGTTGAAGCACCAGCAGGCGAAAAAGCATTTATTAATGATGCTGATCGTTTCAAAACTTTCAACTAATTGAAAGTTAAAAAGAGTACCTAAATAGGTACTCTTTTTTTATGTGCTTTTTGAATTAATAAAAAGGTTAAATCAACACAAATTGATAAAATTCAAATGTATATCTAATAATAGTAACTCTAAAAATTAGCGGGTCACTGCACTGTCATAAAATAGTCACAATCATATTGCATATTGCTCATGATTTAATAGCTTATCAAATATAGAGAAAGAGACAGATGACTTTAAGATTAGGTGTTGCTGCAATTAGTTTATTACTCAGTAGTTCGGTATTTTCAGCAGTTACAATTACAGCGCCAGAGGAAATTGTAATCCTTGCTGTGAATGGTCAAGAAGTCAATTCTGGGTTATTTCGTTCATCTAAAAATAATTATAAAGTTGATGCGGGTGAAACTAGCTTAAGCGTGCGCTATCAAGAATATTTTGAACATTTAAATGGTGAGCATGACATTATTAAATCTGGTGTAGTCACAATTCAAACGCCTGCATTGCAAGATGGGAAAACTTATAAGCTTTCGATGGTAGATGTACCTAAAGATTATGAAAATGCGAAAAAATATGCTGAACAACCAACAGTTGCTTTATACAGTGCAAATAATGAATTAATTGTGAAACAAACGGGCGCAAACAATGAAGCAAAGCCATGGTTTGCAACTGGCTTGTTGGGTAAAGTAACTGACTTTACAACTAAATCATCTAAGCCACAGCCTGAAGCAGTGTATGCATCGGCTAAACCTGCTTCTGCTCAAGTTGTTGTTCCAACTGCAACGTCTATGGCAGTAACAGGTGGAGCACAAACGAATGATCAACGTTTAGTTGAAACTTGGCAGAAAGCATCTAAAGCTGAGCGTCAAAAATTCATGGCATGGTTAGCTGAACAATCAAATTAATTAATTGCTATTTAAAATAAAGCCGATTTAATATCGGCTTTATTTTTAGAATTTTTATAAATAGCCTAAGTATACTTTATGAATAATTTAAATTTCCGTTTATCTTCATTGGCCGATATTCCACAACTTGTAGATTTAATTAATAAGTCTTATCGGGAACAGCAGGGTCGAAGTTGGACAACAGAGCTCGAGTGGGTAAAAGGACTACGTATTACAGAGCATCAATTAGAAGAACAACTACAACTTAGGAATTCAACATTATTGGTAGCGGAAACTAAATTTTCTAAAATTGTTGCATGTGTTGGGCTCACATTTGAAAATAGTCAGGTTGAGATTGGAACATTTTGTACGGATCCTCAAGTTCAAAATATGCGAGTGGGTCGGTCTGTTTTAGAATATGCAGAGCAATATGCATTGAAAAAAGATCCCCATCTGACAAATGCTGTAATGTATGTACTAGATGTCCGTTCTGAATTGATAGCTTATTATGAAAGACGTGGATATGTGAAAACGGGTAATGAACAGCCATATCCAGTTGAGGCAAAGGTAGGCGTGCCAAGGGTGCCTATTAAGTTAGTTGAAATGAAAAAAGACCTCATTTGAGGTCTTTTTGATTTAGGTTAGAAACCAGATGTAATAGCCTAAAAGCATGAGAGGCCAAGCCACCCATGGGCTAAATAGCCATTTCCATAGCCAGAAGTTGGGTACGAAACCCACTCCATAAATAAAGCCACCAGAAATACCAATCATCACCAGCATAAGCTGGCTATGATTGTAGTGTCCATTAGCATCTAGCATGAGTGAAGGATAAACCAACAAAATTCCAGCAAGAGGCAATGCCAACAGAAAAGAAAGGGCCATTGCAAATGCTTGAGCTTTTCGATGATTTGATGCTGTCATTGCTTTTGCCATCATTTATTCCTCATCTAAATTTTGATGATGTTCGATATAAAGTGCACTGAGTACACCCGCAAAACATGCCATCAAAATGCCTAGGATCCATGCGAAATACCACATTGTGTTCTCCTTAATACAAGCTATGCGAGTTTGACTCGATGTGTTTGTTGGTAATGACTCCCCACATTTTGTAATAAGACCAACTGGTATAGATCAAAATAAGAGGAACAAAAATGCAGGCAGCAACCGTCATAACGCCTAAAGTAAGGTGACTTGAGACAGCATCCCACATTGTCAAGCTAGAATTAGGGTTGATACTCGATGGAAGCAGGAACGGAAATAAGGCAAAGCCAGCAGTTAAAATTGCTCCAACAATCATTAAACTTGTGCCAGTAAAACTTAAGCCCGCTTTTGCTTTTGAAGATGCAAAAATTGCAATGATAGCGCCTAATATTGCAAGAACTGGAGCAACTTTAGTCACTGGATAGGTGCTGTAATTATTCATCCAACCCGGATTGCTATTAGTCACCACTTCTTTAGCTAAAGGGTTGAGTGCAGCATTTGGATCTATGGCAACAGCATAGCTATAACCTGGCACTTGCCCGAAATAGAGCCATGCTCCAATCACAAGGAAACAAATTAAAAATATAATTGCCATAATTTGAGTAGCTTTGGCAGAGCGTTGTTTTAAAGTTTCATCTGTGCGCAACATGAGCCATGCACCACCATGTGCACAAAGCATAGATAAACTCACAACACCACAAACTAGGGCAAATGGGTTAAGAAGAGCAAAAAAACTACCAGTATATTCAGAGCGTAAAGTGTCGTCTAACCCGAATGGTAGTCCTAGAAATAAGTTGCCGAATGCTACACCAAATACAAGGGCTGGAACGGCGCCACCAATGCACAGGCCCCAATCCCAAGAATTACGCCACTTGGTATTATCTAGTTTAGAGCGATAATCGAAGCCAACCGGTCTTAAGAAGAGGGCGAATAAAACTAACAACAGTGCCCAGTACATGCCAGAGAAGGCAACTGAATAGACCATTGGCCAAGCAGCAAATAGTGCACCGCCCGCCGTAATAAACCAGACCTGATTCCCATCCCAGTGTGGTGCAATCGTGTTGATTGCAGCACGGCGTTCGCTATCGGTTTTTCCAACGAAAGGCATGAGAGCCATAGAACCCATATCAAAGCCATCAGTTAGAGCGAAGCCGATCAGAAGTACGCCAACTAATACCCACCAAATGATTTTTAATAATTCATATTCAATCATGATAAGGCCTCCCCATTAACAGCTGTTTTCGGTTCTTGCTTTTCAAAATGATATTTGCCAGTGTGCAGAGAGCTTGGCCCTAAACGAGCAAACTTGATCATTAAATACATTTCAATAATTAAAAGAGCTGTATAGAACGCTGCTAAGGCAAGAATCGAACCCCATACATCACCAGTACTTAAACTAGAAGTGGAGAGGTGGGTTGGTAAGATTTCACCAATTGACCATGGTTGACGTCCACCTTCAGCTACATACCAACCAGTTTGTGCAGCAATCCAAGGAAGTGGCAGTGCAAACAATGCATATTTAAGTAACCAAGGTTTGTTTTCAGCATTTCTTTTTGCTACAGCCCAAGTCGCTAAAATGAAAAGTAATAGCATTAAGAAGCCAGAGGCAACCATTGCGCGGAAAGAGAAAAATAGCGCTGTAACATTTGGAACAGTATCTTTTACAGCAGCTTTAATATTTTGCTCGCTTGCATCAACTACATTGGGTGCATATTTCTTAAGAAGCAGACCATAACCTAGATCTTTTTGATTTTTTTCAAAAGAAGCCAATAACTCTGGTGAGCGATCGCCTGCACGTAATTTTTCAAGTTCAGCATAGGCAAGCATACCGTTACGAATACGGACTTCATGCTGTTGCATGAGGTCTTTAAGACCAGTAACTTCTTTGGTTGTTGAGCGAGTTGCAATTAAACCTAATGCATATGGAATTTTAACTGCATAATCTGTCCGCATTTCTTCATGATTTGGTACGCCAAACAAGGTAAACGGAGCAGGAGCAGGGTGAGTATCCCATTCGGCTTCAATCGCAGCGAGTTTAGTTTTTTGAACATCACCTAGCTCATAGCCAGATTCATCGCCTAACAAAATCACTGAAAGTGTAGATGCAAGACCGAAAATTGCAGCAATTGCAAATGAACGACGTGCGAAAGGTAGATCACGTTTTTTAAGCAAGTAGTAGCTTGAGATAGCAAGTACAAAAATTGCACCAGTTACATAACCCGCAGATACAGTGTGGACGAATTTAACCTGAGCTACCGGGTTAAAGATAAGCGCGCCAAAATCAACTAATTCCATACGCATCGTTTCAAAGTTAAATGCAGCACCTACTGGGTTTTGCATCCAACCATTCGCCACTAAAATCCAGAGCGCTGACATGTTGGAACCTAGAGCGACTAACCATGTTACACCTAGATGCTGAACCTTAGTTAAGCGGTCCCATCCAAAGAAAAATAGACCAATAAATGTCGATTCAAGGAAGAATGCCATAAGGCCTTCAATTGCTAATGGCGCACCGAAAATATCACCTACATAGTGTGAGTAATAAGCCCAGTTTGTTCCAAACTGGAACTCCATTGTTAAGCCAGTCGTAACCCCTAAAGCAAAGTTAATACCAAATAATTTTCCCCAAAATTTAGTCATATCTTTGTAAATTTCTTTACCAGAAATGACATAAGTGGTTTCCATGATGGCAAGGATAAATGCCAAACCTAAAGTTAAAGGGACGAAAAGAAAGTGATACATTGCGGTCATTGCAAATTGAAACCGCGAAAGATCAACCACGCTTTCAGAAATCATCAACGTGTCTCCTTAATGTTGGAAATGTTATCGCCAGCAATATGCTCAGCGACCTGATTGTCGAAATTTTTGGGGATGGTGGGAGCATCAAACCAAATATGTTTAATCGTTAAAAGAAGCACTATTTTTATTATTAGAATAATAGTGATTTCTTTAATTAAACGACTATTAAGATTTTTAAAATAAAGGCTCATATATTAAACCTCATTTGATAATAATTTTATTATTAATCAAAATATAATAAAAATAAACATTAAATATATTTAAAATGAATATTTAAATAATTAATCTTTATAAAACAACACCTTGTTATTTTAAAATAAATATCATACTAAAATGGTTTGAATTAATTATTAATTCCTACTAAAACACTTGTAAATAAAAATATAAAGTTTATTAAAATGGTTTGTTTTTATTTAATACCAACTAAAATAGTTGTATATAATATTTGTCAACTTTATTTCCAACTAAAGTGCTCGGGATAATAAATATTAATTAAGAAAGAAAATAACAAAATGCAGGCGTAATGAAGCCTGCAAAAAGTGATAAGACACTACAAGAATAATTAAGAGTTAATCGGGTGCAAAAAGATCGTTAGATACAGAAATTTTCTTAGCTACATAATGACTTTTATGAACTCTGACAAGAATAACTTGAGAGTATAATTCGAGTTCACCGTACTCTGGTTCTACTTGAACGTAATGTAGCTGACCAAATTCATCACGCACGCGGGCTTGGGCAGAAAATCCAGGTCTGGCATTACCACTAGAAATGGTTGCTAATCGGCCTAAAAGGTTATAGTTGGTATGAGTGAGCTTGGGCTTAATCACTTGGTCAAGGCAGTGAATCATGAACACAGTAAAAAAGATTGCGATCACAAGTGCAGGGACGATTAAATAAAATGGGGAAATAAAATAATGTTGTATTGCGAAGAAAGAGAGTTGTAAAAAGTAACCTGCATAACTGAAATTGATAAGTAAAAAAACGAAAATTAGAGCTTTAGAAAATTTAACATTAAGTAGCGGTGAATTAGAAAGCCAATCGGGTGCAATTTTTTTGAGTAATTGGCTTGGACGGAGTCCAATATACATACCAATGGTTTCTACCACGCTGAGCAATATCAAAGCCACTACACTTAAGTGAAATGGCATAAGATAATAATTGAAAAAGAAATCAGCCATGGCAGAAACTCTAATGTTTATAGCTTCAGTCTACGATATAGATACCGCCATCTGAATGTACTTTAAGCTCAACTTTATTTAAAAAATCGCCTAAACATGGTCCAGAAATACATTCACCTGTTTCCACGGTAAATAAAGCACCATGAGTAGAACATTGGATGTATTCTTGATCTTGGTCAAGAAATTGATTTTCTAAATACTCAAGCTCAGTTTGCAAATGAGGGCATAAATTCTGATAGGCATAGAATGCGCCGTCACGTTGCGTAACGAAAATAGTCGTTCCTTGTAAAGTGTCAAAAGCTCTAGCTTCACGCTCAGGAACTTCTTCCGTCATACAGATCCTTTCCATTTCAAGCACATTCCTTCTGAAAATTTTCAAGAAGTTTAGCATAATCATTAATTGCTAAACGTGGGCCAAATTGAGAAACAACTTCACTCGAAATTAAGACAGCTAACTGTGCAGCAGCATTTAAATCTTGATGATGGTTGAGGGCATAAAGGAATGCGCCTGCAAATGCATCGCCTGCGCCATTTGTATCAACGGCTTCTACATGACGGCCTGCCACATGGAAATGTTGGGTAGGGTTAGAAACTAAAGCACCTTTAGCACTTTGTGTAATAACTACTGTATGATTTTTAAAACGTAATTGAGCAAGAGCATCTTCTACAGATGTTGTATTTGTATACATTAAGGCTTCTTGTTCATTACAAAATAGTAAATCTACGCCATCATCCATAAGTTCTTCCAAGCCTTCGCGAGCGTATTGCACCATTGCAGGATCTGAAAGCGATAGGGCAATTTTAACACCATTTGCTTTTGCAATTTCTCTTGCTTGTTTTACAGCTTTACGCGCTGTTTCACTTGTAGAAAGATAGCCTTCAATATAAAGCCATTTTGCTGTTTTTAATGGTTCAAAATCGATTTGATCTTGAGAGAGTTCAGCAGTGATACCTAAATAGGTGTGCATTGTACGTTCAGAGTCAGGGCTAATGAGTACCATACAAGTACCTGTCACACCTTCACTGATCGATTTTGGAGTAGTCTTAATGCCAGCTTCATTTAGACCTTGCAGATAGATTGAACCTAAATCATCGTTACCAACACGGCAACCATAAAAAGCAGTTCCGCCTAATGCACTAAAGGCCACGGTCGTGTTTGCTGCCGAACCGCCACTCGCTTGACCTTTGTAGTCTTGGTGCTGTCTTAACTCTGCATAAAGAGCAGATTGAGTGTCACCATCGGACAACTGCATTGTGCCTTTTTGCAAGCTTTGTTGATTCAGAAAATCATCAGACACTTTAAATTCTTGGTCGATTAATGCATTACCAATTGCAAAAAGATCTACAGTTGCCATATGTGTTGTCACAAATAAAAAATCAGGTTGCTAAGTTTACACCATTGCTTGGATTTGCTGTAGTTTGTTGAATAAAATTCAGTTAATTCAGAGATTAATGGAAAATTATTGTTTAACTAAGCTATTGAAATGCTACTTTTAATAAATTTTATCAATTAATAATGATTCTTGCTAATATTTACAAATACAGTGTACTTCATTGAAACTTCGCATGAAATTTTTCATAGCGAACTTACATGAAGCGTTCAATTTTATTTATTTCATCAGTTGGGGTTATGACGAGCCATGTATATGCCGTCGAGGCAGAGCAACAGGCTGTAACCAATCTTCCAACAATTTCAGTAAAAGCTGAAAAGGAACAAAGCTTAAAACAAGAAGTGGGACAAGCATCAACTGCAACGAAAGGACTTATGCAATTAAAAGATGTTCCTCAAATCGTAAATGTGGTGCCTAAACAAGTTTTAAGAGAACAAACTGTAACCTCGATGCAAGGCGCCTTACAAAACGTTGCTGGTCTGAGCTTTAGTGTGGGTGATGGGCAACGTGATCAGGTTATGATTCGTGGTTTCTCTGCAATCACAGATAACTATGTAGATGGTATTCGTGACGATGCATTGTATTTTCGCGACATGTCGAATGTTGACCGTATTGAAGTATTAAAAGGGCCTGCTTCTGTATTATATGGACGTGGTTCTGCGGGTGGATTAGTCAATAAAATTAATAAAAAACCAATGGATGAATCTTTGCGCGAAGTCAGTCTTATTGGCGGCACAACAGGGCAACGCCGTGCAGAAGTCGATGTGAATGAAAAAGTAGCAGAGAATGTTAAGGTTCGTTTAACTGGAGCAGTTGAAGATTCAGATGGTTATCGTGATCAGGCATTTTTAAAACGCCAAGCCATTGCTCCATCTTTACAATGGGATATTTCAGACAAGACGAAGCTTTTAATTCAGGCTGACTATTTGCATGATGACCGTTTAGCAGATCAAGGTTTTCCGACAGATCCAATTACAGGTAAACCAGTTAAAACCAACCCTAAAACTTTTTATGGTGCATTAAACGGTAAAGAGGTTGGTGATGTTGATACTGAAATTTCAAGCCAAACCATAAGCTTAGATCATGAGTTTAACGATAATCTAAAATATCATGGCGCAGTTCGTCACTATAACTATTCATTAGACCGCCAATATAGTGTTGATTCACATCAAAAATTACCAGCTGATAAAATCCAATTAACTCAAAATAAACGTTTGCGTAATGAAGATGGCGTATATGTTCAGCAAGAATTAAGTAGCTTATTTAATACTGGTTTCTTAAAGCACAATACCTTAATTGGTGCGGAGTATAGTAAGCAGCACAAAGATGAAATACTTTGGCAAGGTGCTAAAACAATCACTGATTTGTATAACCCTAAATTAGAATATTGGGCGCCTATTAATACAGGGACAACAGTTGCAAGTAATAATAATAGTAATACCTTTGAAAACTACGGTATCTATTTACAAGACTTAATGACAGTTACAGATCAGCTGAAAGTTTTAGTTGGTCTGCGCTATGATAACTTGTCACAAGATCGCAATGATAAAGTGAAGTCTCAAATATTAAATAGAACTGATAACACCTATTCTCCAAGAATCGGGGTGGTTTATCAGCCAGTAAGCAATATTTCACTCTATACTTCTTATAATCGGTCTTTCCAGCCTTTGGCTGATTCATTTGTTTTATATAAAAACAGTGATGATTTGAGCCCAACAAAAACCGAAAATATTGAGGTCGGTGCGAAGTGGGATGTGAATGATCAGTTGAATGTGACATTCGCTTTGTTTGAAATGAGCCAAACAAATATTCAAAATCAAGACCCTACAGATTCAACACTAGCAGTATTAGCAGGTGAGCAAAAAACCAAGGGTGTTGAGCTTTCATTAACAGGTCAATTAACTGATCAATTAACAGTATTAGCTGGCTATTCATATATGGATGGTAAGATTGAAAAATCTGCTATTGGACTGACAGGCAATCGTTCTGCGCTTACGCCAAACAATACTGCTAACCTATGGTTAAAATATCAAATTAATGATCATTGGTATGCGGCTGTAGGTGGTCGTGGTGAATCATCACGTTTTAGTGCGCCAGATAACAAGAATGTTTTACCAGGTTATGCTGTTGTAAATGCAGCGCTAGGTTATCAAAGTGAACGTTACGATGTGAACCTCAATCTAAATAACCTGTTTGATCGTGATTACTTTGTTTCAGGACATAGTGGGGCCAATGATTCAAACATGATGGGCGATCCACTGAATGCTCAAATTGCACTTCGTTATCGCTTTTAAGTAAAAGTTTTTCTAAAAGCTCATCGACTTGATGGGCTTTTTTATTTATTGGTTAATATATAAATAGAATTAAAAGCTTTTGTTCTGGTAGGATAAAACGTTCATGGCTATGTGCTTGATATCAAAGCCTTGCCAATGAAAACTAATACCCAACAAAAACATAGTATTTTACTTGGCTTTTGTTCGCCAATCTCAAGCTGACTCAGGCTATAATGAGACTTATTCACTTATCCGATATGTTAGGAGATCACATGACTGTAGATGTCACTGAAACCATTTCTCAAACTGTTCACCCTGCGTTTCAGTTGCTACGTCAGCACCATGTAGAAGCATTAGATATTTTAGTGTCTGAATATAAGCATAAAGTCACAGGTGCGGTGCATTATCACTTGGCAACTGACTATGATGAAAATGTATTTCTTGTTGCTTTTAGAACACAGCCTATGGATTCTAAAGGCACGGCACATATTTTAGAACATACCGCTTTATGTGGATCTGAAAAGTTTCCGGTACGTGATCCGTTCTTTTTGATGATTCGCCGTTCTTTAAATACGTTCATGAACGCGTTTACAGCAGCAGATTGGACTGCGTATCCATTTGCTACTCAAAACAAAAAAGATTTCCAAAACTTACTCTCTGTTTATCTTGATGCGGCATTTGCTGCTAATTTGAATCCGCTTGATTTTGCTCAAGAAGGTATTCGTATTGAACTAGAAAATGGGCAACCTGTTTATAAGGGTGTTGTTTTTAATGAAATGAAAGGTGCGATGAGTGCACCGTCTGACCAACTTTATCATCAGTTGGCTCATCATTTATTTCCTGAAACGACCTATCATTACAACTCAGGCGGCGACCCGAAAGATATTCCTGATTTAACTTATGAGCAGTTAGTCGATTTTTACAAGGTACATTACCATCCAAGTAATGCTGTATTCATGACCTTTGGTAATCAAACAGCATATGAACTACAAGAGCAATTTGAAAAACTAGCCCTACATAAGTTTTCTGCTGGAACAACTCTTTATTCTAAGCCCGAAAAACGTTTAGCAGCACCAATTGAAGTAACAGAAAATTATGGCGTTGATAGTGATGATTTAAAAGATAAAACTTATCATGTTCTATCTTGGTTATTACCAGAAGCAAATGATGTGAAATTGCGTTTGGGAATGCGTTTGGTTGAAGGAATTTTGTTAGAAAATTCAGCTTCACCATTGCGTCATTACCTAGAAACTTGTGGTTATGCTCAATCAACAGGTCCATTAATGGGCGTAGACGATAGCAATTTTGAAATGACTTTCTACTGTGGTGTTCAAGGTTCAAACCCAGAACATGCACAAAGCTTTAGAGAGGGTGTTTTAAATATTCTGCGTGATGTTGCTGCAAAACCAATTGACAGTAATTTAGTCGATGCAATCTTGCATCAGATTGAGTTGCATCAGCGTGAAATTAATGGTGACGGTACACCTTATGGCTTAAGTTTAATTTTAAATGGCTTAAGTGGTGCGATTCACCATAATGACCCAATTCAAATTTGGGATGTTGATAGTGCAATTGCACAAGTTAAAGAAGAGTTGAAAGACCCAATGTGGTTATCAAATCTGATTCAAACACATTTGCTTGACAACCCACATCGTGTGCAAATGACTTTAGTTCCAGACCCAACTAAGTCTGTAAAAGAGCAAGAAGCAGAAAAAGCACGTTTAGCTGCTATTGGTGAAAAGTTAACAGATGCTGATAAAGCGGAAATTGTAGCCAATACTAAAGCGCTAGAGGAACGTCAGGATACTCCAGACAACCTTGAACTATTACCAAAAGTAGGTTTGGAAGATGTACCTGCTGACTTGCATATTGTGCAGGGGCAGTTACGCGAAATTCTTTGTAATCGTATGGATACGCCGTTGAATTTGTACCATGCTGGTACGAATGGTATTTACTATCAACAAGTACTCATTCAGATTCCTGATGATATTGTGAAGTCACCTTACTTCAATTTGCTTTCTATCTTAATGGGTGAAGTAGGTGCAGGTGAATATGACTATCTTGAACTACAAAACTTACAAACAGCTGTAAGTGGCGGTTTAGGAATGGGCGCTTCATTACGTAGTAAAGTTGATGACAAAGATAAAATTAGTGCTTGGTTAACCTTAACGACTAAATCGTTAACTCAGAAGTTTGATGCAATTCATTTATTAAAATTAGCATTTGAACAGCTTCGATTTGATGAGAAAGAGCGAATTATTGAGTTATTGCAACAACGTAAAACACGTTGGCAATCTCGCTTATCTGGAGCAGGCCATAGCTATGCCATGCAAATCGCATCACGTAATATGAGTGCATTGGCTCAACGCGACTATCAAAACACTGGTTTAGGTGCATTAAACTGGTTAGGTGAGCTTGTTACTAAGATTACTCAAGACTCTGCTGCATATGACGATTTGATTGCAGAATTAAAACGTATTCATCGTAAATTATTGCAAGCACCTAAACAGTTCTTGCTTGTATGTGAAGAACATCATTCTGAACGTTTGGTTGAAGAAATCCAAAATGTTTGGGATAAACTAAATGTTGATGCATCCGCAACAGAGTTAACCCACGTAGAACAGGTAAATGACAATAATCATGAAGCATGGTTAATTCAGGCAAATGTTCAGTTCTGTGCTTCAGCCTATCAGGCGGTGGATGTGTCGCATCCAGATGCAGCGCCGTTAATGGTATTGGCAGCTTATTTACGTAATGGCTTCTTACACAGCGCCATTCGTGAGAAAGGCGGTGCGTACGGTGGTGGAGCAAGTTATGATGGGAATGCGTGTTCATTCCGTTTCTATAGTTACCGTGACCCGCGTTTAGCAGAAACTTTTAAAGACTTTGAAGCAAGTGTGCAATGGTTATTAAATACAGAACAACAGCCTCATCAGCTTGAAGAAGCGATTCTTGGATTAGTTGCAAGTATGGATAAGCCAGGTTCACCAGCGGGTGAAGCGATTACTGCATGTTATGCATTATTGCATGCAAGAACACCAGCTTTCCGCCGCCTCTTGCGTGAGAGATTGTTGCATGTAACTTTAGATGATTTACAACGTGTTGCTCGTCAATATTTGGTTGAGCAAACTCCTGTAAAAGCTGTAGTTGCACCATTTGCCAAACGTGATGAATTGCAGCAATTAGGTTTTACCATTCAACAAGTTAATTAAAATAAAAATTGGAGATGAACATGGCGTTCAGACAATTTGAACGCACATCTTTACAGCTAAGCATGGGAATCGTGCTTAGCTGTTTGTGTGCGTCTGTGACATATGCTGACACCTTGGCACCTGTAACCCCCGCGACAGTAGATGCATGTGTTGCTCTTGCTTCGAATGCCGATCGTCTGGCTTGTTATGACTCTGTATTTAAGCCATCAGCTTTACCAGTTATTCAAGCTGCGGCTGTACCAGAGCCTGTTAAAAAAATTGATGCACCTGCTGTTCCACCTGAAACCTTTAAAGAGAAGGTGGTAGATACAGTGAGTAATATCAAAATAATTGGTAAAGCACCGAAAATTGAACCTACTACTTCTTTGCTTGATCAACGTTGGGAGTTGTCCGAAAAAAGTAAACTAGGGGTTTGGAATATTCGTGCTTATCAGCCCGTCTATTTACTACCTGTATTCTGGACCAGTGACAAAAATGAGTTGCCACATAGTCCGAACCCAAATAATACGGTAACAGAAGATCAAAACCTGAAATCAACAGAAAGTAAATTTCAGATTTCTTTAAAGACCAAAGCTTGGGAAAATATTTTTGGTAATAATGGTGATTTGTGGGTAGGTTATACTCAATCTTCCCGTTGGCAGACATTTAATGCAGAAGAGTCTCGTCCTTTCCGTGAAACGAATTATGAGCCTGAAGCAAGTTTAATGTTTAGAACAAACTATGAATTGCTTGGTTTAGATGGGCGTTTGCTTGGGGTTACTTTAAACCACCAATCAAATGGTCGGTCAGATCCATTATCTCGTAGCTGGAACCGCGTGATTTTTAACGTTGGGTTAGAGCGCGGTAACTTTGCTGTAATGCTTCGTCCATGGATTCGTCTGGAAGAAGACAGCAAAGATGATAATAACCCAGATATTGAAGATTACGTTGGTCGTGGTGATTTAACAGCATTTTATAAGTGGAAGCAGAATGATTTCTCTTTAATGCTGCGTCATTCGTTGAAAGGCGGTGATGATTCTCATGGCGCTGTTCAATTTGATTGGGCTTTTCCAATTAGTGGCAAACTGCGTGGACACTTCCAGTTGTTTAATGGTTACGGTGAAAGCTTAATTGACTATAACCACCGAGCAACCTACGCGGGCTTGGGTGTTTCACTCATGAACTGGTACTAAGTTTTGACTTGTAAAAAAGCCGCTTTAAAAGCGGCTTTTTTATTATCCAATTTGAATATTGGCTTGGGGGTGTTTGAGCCGACTTTTTTTCGGTGTGGCAATTAAATAAGCCAGTGTTAATGGACCGAGTCGCCCAGCAAACATGAGCAGGCTTAAAATGAATAAACTACCATTATGCAGCTCTGGCGTGATTCCACGCGAAAGCCCCACTGTACAAGCTGCGGAAACAACCTCAAAAAGCAAGTTCATAAAGTCTGCTTTAGGCTCTAAAAGCAAAATAATAAAGAATCCCATGAAAATGAGTATGCTTGTAATTGCAGTCACTGCTAATGCTTTATACGTCGTTTCGTGTGCGACTGAATGATTAAATATTCGGATTTCATCTGTGCGACGTAAAAATGAAATTACACTGAGTACTAAAATGACAAAGGTCCCAACTTTAATTCCACCTGCCGTACTGAGTGAGCCACCACCAATAAACATAAGCAACATCATAAGTAACGAGCTGCTGTTGGTCATTGCGCCTGTATCAATGGTATTAAAACCTGACGAGCGTGGAACAGTGGCTTGAAACCAAGCATTTAACGCTTGATCACCTACACTGAGCATTCCTAGGGTATGAGGATTTTGAGCTTCTAAAGCCCAAATTAAAATAAAGGCAATTAGGTTAATCACTGTAATGGTTGTAAGAATCAGCTTGCTATTTGGGGTAAGTTTTTTCCATTTTTTATTTTGCTTAATGTCCATGAGAACTAAAAAGCCAAGGCCACCTAAGGTGTAAAGTATGCTAACAGTTATACAAATCATATAATTGCTTTGAAAACTGATTAAGCTGTTAGAAAATAATGAAAAACCAGCATTATTAAATGACGAAATGCTGTAAAAAACTGCATAGTACAATCCACGTGCAAAGCCATAAGTCGGTGTAAAAGCAGTAGTGAGAATAATTGTACCAATAAGCTCAAAAATAAGAGTGTAAGTAACAACTCCTTTAGCAACAAAAGTAACTTTTGATAGGCTCGTTTGACCTAAACTATCTTGTGCCATCATTTGCTGTTTAAGGCCAACTTTGGGTGACAGACTTAACGCAGCCAATATGGCAAAAGTCATGAAACCCAAACCACCCGATTGAATCAGCAATAGAATAATGGTTTGTCCGAACAGGGTAAAAGACTCATGAATATTTAAAACAGATAAACCAGTAATTGTGACTGCTGAGGTGGCTGTAAAGAGTGCATCCATCCAGCTCACATGACCTGTATTGGCAAATGGCAGTTTTAATAATAAAGTGCCAAAAATAATAAAGCCCAAAAAACCCAGTGCCAAGAGTGAAGGCGGGCTTAAATTTAATGTTTTATTGGGCTTGGGATATATAGACATATTCTAGATTTCGCCTCTTATGTGAAGCAATGAGAAAGTTTCTTTAACTGCGGTAAATGACCTTCTAAAATAAGAATATCATGCGTCTGCAAGGTGAAATTTTCTTCGGTCTCAAACAAAATTTGCTGCTGTCTTTTTACGAGCAATGTTTTAACCTGTGGCGCTTGCTGCATAATGCCATATAAGTTAATGCCATTAAGCTTGTCAGGAATTTCAATTTTTATAATGTAGTGATCGTCTTCTAAAGACATATAGCGACTAACCATTGGATAGTTCAGTGCTTGGGCAACTCGTACCCCCATATCTTCTTCAGGATGAATAATTTTATTGATATTGAGGTGCGACAAAATGGTGTGATGTGCTTTGGTTTTTGCCTTTACCCAAATCTTATCTATACCTAAATTTTTTAAATTGAGTACACATAAGATACTTGCTTCAATATCCTCACCAATTGCGACCACAACTGCATCACAGTTTTGAATATTAAGTTCATCAAGTACGTGTTCGTCAGTCGCATCGGCAATGACGGCATGAGTTAAAACATCGGCAAGATTTTCAACATTCTTTTTTACCGTATCAATGCCAATAACATCATGATTTAATTTTGTGAGCTCTTGAGCAACTGTTGCTCCGAAACTTCCTAAGCCAATGACCGCAAACTGTGCCATATTGATCCTTGTTTCCTGATTAGACGTTTATTTTTAAGGATATTTTCTTGGAGATAAAGAGAGGCAATGTAAATATGAGGGGAATATTAAAAGAATTATATGAATAAGCCGACAAATTTGTCGGCTTATTCATCAAAATTGAAAATTATTTCAAGAAACGTTTGTAGCCAACATTATTCGTAATTTCTGCATACGGATAACTAATCTGCTCAAGAGTTTCGATTAGACCATCAGGGTTCTGTTTCGCATCAGTTGCTTGTAAACCTACTAAAACACGTCCTTCAGCTGCGCCATGATTACGGTAATGGAACAACGTAATATTGTGGGTTGGGCCTAAACGAGTTAAGAAGGTTAAGAGGGCACCTGGACGTTCTGGGAACTCAACACGGAATAATCTTTCATCATCTATATTTGCATGACCACCAATTAAATAACGAATATGTAGTTTGGCAACCTCATCATCAGATAAGTCATCTACTACATAATTTTGTTGCTTTAATTGTTCTAAAATTTCATGACGCTCTGCATCACCACCTTTTAAGCTAATACCGACGAATACTTGCGCTTCATCTGTATTGTTTGCTCGGTAGTTAAACTCGGTAATATTGCGACCTTGTAAAGCACGGCAGAAGCCTAGGAATGCGCCTTTTTCTTCAGATAAGGTAACTGCATAGATCGCTTCACGTTGCTCACCTAACTCAGTACGTTCAGCAATATAACGTAGGCGGTCAAAGTTCATATTGGCACCGCATACAATCGATACCATATTTTTATTGCTGATTTTATGTTCAGTAATGTATTTCTTGATACCAGCAAGGGCCATTGCACCAGATGGTTCAACAATGCTGCGGTTTTCGTCAAATGTATCTTTAATGGCAGCACAGATTTCATCTGTATTTACCGTCACAATATCTGGATCAACAATTGGGCCTGAGTTATCAGACTTGCGCAGACGAATAATATCAAATGGTAAAGCACCAATTTGTGCAACAGCCGTACCATCTGCAAACAATCCTACATGTGGCAAGATTACGCGCTCATTGGCCTCTAAGGCTGCTTTTAAACATGCAGACTCTTCATATTCAACGCCAATAATTTTAACATGGGGTGCAACTTCACCAAGGTAAGCTGCTACGCCTGAAATTAGGCCACCGCCACCAACAGCAACAAACACATATTCTACATCACGCCATTGACGTAAGATTTCATTTGCAATTGTGCCTTGACCAGCAATAACAAGTTCATCGTCGTAGGGTGGAATGAATACAAGGCCTTCAACTTCGGCACGTTGCTGTGCATATTTATTTGCTACATCAAAACTATCACCATGTAATACAACTTGACCACCCAAGCGTTTAACTGCTTGAACTTTAATGTCAGGAGTTGTACTTGGCATAACAATAATTGCTGGAATTCCTAAGCGTTGACCTGATAATGCTACACCTTGAGCATGGTTGCCAGCAGAGGCACAAATTACCCCACGTTCGAGTTGTTCTTTAGGTAACTGGCTAATACGGTTATAGGCACCACGTAATTTAAAAGAAAAAACAGGTTGTAAATCTTCGCGCTTAAAACGAATTGTATTATTTAATTTTTGACTAATTCGTGGAGCTGCTTCGAGAGGCGTTTCAATTGCAACATCATAAACCGTTGCTTGTAAAATTTGTCGTACCACACGAGACAGCATGTTCATCTTCCCTATAACAGTTTAAAATAGGAAATTATTGTAGCAAACCCTTGTGCATTTGCGCCGATTATTGGTGCATAAATGTCAAAAAATAGTTGAGTGATGTCATGAGTCTATATGCAACCCAAGATGAAAAGAAACAAGCTGCTGCGAAAGCTGCTTTAAAACACTTGCCCAAAGGTGGCATTTTGGGGGTTGGGACTGGAAGTACCGTAAATTTTCTAATTGATTTATTGCCTGAATTACAATTAGAAGCAGCTGTGGCAAGTTCTCAAGCAACTGCTGATCGTCTTAAAAAATTAGGCATTGAAGTTGTAGATATGAACCATGTAGGTGGTTTAGATGCCTATGTTGATGGTGCAGATGAAATTGACCGTCATATGCATATGATTAAAGGTGGTGGTGCTGCATTAACACGTGAAAAAATTGTAGCTTCAATTGCTAAGAAATTTGTTTGTATTGTTGATGATTCAAAATGGGTTGATCAACTCGGACGTGATTTTCCACTTCCAGTAGAAGTTATTCCAATGGCTCGTTCTGCTGTAGCTCGTAAGTTGGTAAGTTTAGGTGGTGACCCAGTTTATCGTGAAGGTGTAGTAACAGATAACGGTAATGTGATTTTAGATGTATTTAATCTTAATATTTTAAATGCAATTGATTTGGAAAAGACCATCAACAATATCCCAGGTGTTGTGACTAACGGTATTTTTGCGTTAAACCCTGCAACAATTGCAATCGTTGCAACAAATAATGGTATTGAAGAGCGTACTGCACAGTAATGTCTGCGGAAATGCCAGAAATTAAAATCGTTCGACACGTAAGAGCAAGAAAATTGCGCTTACGTGTTGAGCCTGCTTCAATCCGTCTCACGGTTCCTTTGTTTTGTAGTAAAAAACAAATTCAGCAATTTTTGGCTCAATCTGAACAATGGTTGACCGAGACGTGGAATAAGCAACAAAATGTTCAATCGGCATCGATTGAAATTCCTTCCGAGATTTATTTTTTTAATAAAGACCAACCGTTTCAGGTCATTGTTCAAAAGCAGCATCGAGTTTTTCAATTCGATTGGGAAAGCAGTTGTTTATTTCTTAAAGACACGCAGCCATATTTGGCATTACAAAGTGCAGTGATTACCTTTGCAAAACAAGAGTTACCCGAGCTTTTAAAAGAGTTAAGCGAACACACTCATTTGGCTTATAGAGAATGTACAATTCGCCGTCCGAAAACTCGTTGGGGAAGTTGTAGTAGTCAGCATAATATTATGCTACATGCAGGATTAGTATTGATGCCACACGAGATTGCTCGTTATGTGGCTATTCATGAATTAGCTCATACTAAACATTTTGACCATAGCCCAGCTTTTTGGGCAGAAGTTGAAAAATACGATCCATATTTTCAAAAACACCGCAGACAACTTAAATCAAATCCGTTGCCTGCATGGTGGTATGTCTCGAACTAACTAAAACTACATTCTAGTTGTGGTGTTTGTAAGTTATCTGGTGCTTTCCGGCTGTCTAAACCTGCTTTAGCACTCACGATTTTATTTGCTTTAATTGATAGTTGTATAAAGTTGTATTGCTGCGTTGAGTTGTTGGGTTCGGCGGAACTTGAGTTGAGTAAATAACTTGAGCTTGCAGCATCTATTTGCAATAAATTATCTGTACTGTCCGCACTTAACGCAGAGCGATAAGTCTGTGATCCTTTAATAAGGTCGATTTGACCATTCGCACGGAAATTAAGCTGGCAACCTGTTGCAGTGTCTTCGTAATGACCCACTAAATAATCTGTAGCAGGTAGTTTTGGGTCGGAAAGATTAATGCTGGTCAAACCTTGTTTGCAAGGATATGCAGAACCATTACAGGTCGCTGTAATACCGCTAAAACCTACAGCGCGACGATAATCACCAGCACCATCTATACGGAAAAAGTCAGTCGTATTTCCGACAGGTACGATCCCTGAATATTGTTTCTTTTGCAGAAGGTCATAACCATTCTGATCTAAAAGCTGTTGTGAATTAGCCTTGGCTAATTCTAAAGTAGATGCCCTTAAATTGGATGCAAAATTATCGCGTGTAGCTTTTTGATTAGCTGCGATATCTAACAGTGTATTTTTAACTGGATCAATATTATCTGGAGCAGATGCGAAAATAGGGGTAAATTTTGTTTGATCACCTTGAAGTTTTTTTCCATCTAAAAAACCATCTTTTAAATCAGTTGCAAAACTTTTAATGAGCTCTTGGAATGTGGTTGTTCCACCATGAACAGTTGACCAATATTGTAAGTAGCCCAAGCTAAGATAGGTATCCACGTATGTACTAGGTTTTATAGAGGAGTACTGCATGAGGGAGTTGGCTGGACTTAAACTTGGAATGTCAGCATCTTTAAATGCATTAAGAAGAGACCTATAAACATCTTGTGAAGCTAAATCTACATGTAATTGTTCAATGCGAGTTGGGTCGATCGTCTCTTGAGGAAGTTGTCCTGAGCGTATCACAGCTCGTTGGTAAACCGCTTCACTACTTGGACTGATGAATAGGGTTCTCCCACTTATACTGTTCGGTGTAATAAATGCATGATAAGTACCAGAGAAATTTTGATAGGTTGAGGTAATGGGATCAAATACTTGAGATGAATTTTGAGTCGTAATTTCTACGCGATATAAACGACTTAATTTAGCGGTAGGAATTTTGACATTAAAGCTGTTTAAGCTTGCAATTGAGGTATCTACTAAAACAGCGTTCGTGCTGTTGTCATATACTTTGAATTGGATATTACGAATTTCTACGGGAGATTTAACAGTAACATCAGTTGTTGCCTCTGGGGTAGGATCAACAGGTGTTGGAGTGCTTGGTGAACTACCACTGCTACTACCTCCACCTCCGCAACCAACAAGAGCAGCACTTAAAATTAATGTGCTTAAACCAAGGTAAGTGTGTAATTTTGTTTCTTTTGATTGATGAAGCATCCTAGCTCTCCAAAATTAAATCTGATATTTATTTGCTGATATTTGTTTAGTTCTGACAGTTGAATAAGTGCTATCTAATTGTCGCTAAAATTAAAAAAATTAAAATTACCAAGCATGAAATGGTTTTGTAAGCTTGGACATCCTGTCATACTACAGCACAAGTATAGATTCAAAAATTGAGGTAATGCACGTGATTTCTGTCGGAATTGTTGGTGGAACGGGTTATACAGGCGTTGAACTATTACGTATTTTATTACGACATCCTAAAGCGCAGGTTCGAGTTCTTACTTCACGTACAGAAGCGGGCAAACCAGTTGCAGATATGTTCCCTAATTTACGTGGACATACTGATCTTCAATTTTCTGATTTAAATATTGATGATTTAAAAAAGTGTGATGTTGTATTTTTTGCTACACCGCATGGTGTTGCGATGCAGCATGCAAAAGAATTGATTGCGGCAGGCACTAAAGTGATTGATTTGGCAGCTGATTTTCGTTTGCAAAATCTTGAGCAGTTTGAGAAATGGTATGGCATGGAGCATGCGTGCCCAGACGTTCTAGAAAACTCAGTATATGGTTTGGCTGAATTAAACCGCGAAAAAATTAAACAGGCGCAAGTTATTGGTAACCCTGGTTGCTACCCGACTACAGTCCAATTAGGTTTGGCGCCACTTTTGAAATCAGCGCAAGCATTGATTGAAACAAAAAATATTATTATTGATGCGAAATCAGGTGTTTCAGGAGCTGGCCGTAAAGCAAGCTTAGGCATGATCTATAGTGAAAATGCTGATAACTTCAAGGCTTATGGCGTTGCGGGTCACCGTCACCATCCGGAAATTGTTGAAGCATTAGAAAATATTTCTGGACAAAAAGGTGGCTTCGAAGGGCTCTTATTTGTTCCTCATTTAGTTCCAATGATTCGCGGTATGCTCAGCACAATTTATGTCGATTTGACAGAAACTGGAAAACAAACTGATATTCAGGCATTGTATGAGCAATTTTACGCAAATGAAAAATTTGTTGATGTGATGCCTGCTAACAGTTCGCCTGAAACACGTAGTGTGCGCGGTGCGAATGAGCTTCGTATTGCTTTATATAAGCCGCAGCCGAATAAACTTATTATTCTTGCGGTACAAGATAACCTTGTGAAGGGTGCATCTGGTCAAGCTGTACAAAATATGAACCTTATGTTCGGCTTTGATGAAGATGAAGGCTTACAAGGGATTGGTTTATTACCATAAAAAACTCTTTTTTGCTTCACACACATTTAAATTTCGATTTAAATGTGTGTCTTGACTCTGATCTTAAACACTGAGATGACGATGCAAAACTCTGGACAGACGACTTCAGCAGAAAGTTCGTTGCAAAAGAAAAATTTTTTAAATACTAATAAACCTTTGTTTATTGGTGCGGCTATTTTAATGAGTGGTTGTCTTGCGCTCGGCTATACAATTGGGCACCGTCAAGGTTTAACTGTTGTAGGTTACGATGCAGATGCAGAGCAATTGGTTGAAGTGGTGCAAAAGCAGAAAACAGCTTTAGATGCGGTTAATAAAAGCTTGAACGCTGCGGTACAAGAGCGTGATGTTGCTGTAACAAATGCAAATGATCTGTTTGAAGCTCTTAATCAGGCCAACGCTGATAAAACGCAGCAAGAAGGTATGAGTAATATCTACCGAGATATCTTGAGGCAGCGTGGTGGTTTAAGTTTGACCATTCAAAATTTGGCAATCAAACCTTTGCCTGAAAATGCTTATGAATATCAGTTGGATCTAGTACAGGTAAGCCCAAGTAAGCGCCGTGCTTCAGGATCAATTGAGATAAGACTCATTAAAGATACAGAAGTTTTAGTTGTACCACTTGAAGCTAAAAGCTTTAACTTTACTGACTTCGAGCGCTTAACAGGTCGTTGGACGATGCCTAAAGGTTTTACACCTCAATTTATTGAGGTACGTTTAACAGGCGGCTCTGATACACCAGTTATTAAACGTTTTAGTTGGCAGCGCGGTAAACCTGTCGAAACATCTTCTGCTTTCGTGGCAGAAATTCCTCAAGCTGAAGCAAATTCACAATAGTAACATCCTATGCGAACAAATAAGCGTCAAACAAACTTAAAAGATATTAAGGCTTCTTTTCAGCAGTCTGGTTATGTCGATTGGCACTTCCATCCACGCTTAAGTGATTCGCAAAACGAAGATCATGACGGAGAGGTTGTTGTACAAACAGCACCTCCTGAACTCAAGCGTCCGCCATTGTATGTAGTCGTATTAATGAATGACGATTACACGCCGATGGACTTTGTAATTGAAATTTTACAACAATACTTTGCAATGAATCTTGACCAAGCAACTCAAGTAATGCTAACAGTACACTATGAAGGTAAAGGTATTGCTGGGGTATATCCAAGAGACATCGCGGAGACCAAAGCAAACCTTGTTAATAATTACGCTCGATCGCAAGGTCATCCATTACTTTGCCAGATTGAGCCTAAAGCATAAGGGGGTTACATGCTCAGTCGTCAATTAGAAGTATCATTACGTTTGGCTGTTAGCATGGCTCGTCAAAAGAGACATGAGTTTCTTACAGTTGAACATTTATTATTAGCACTACTCGACAACGATTCGGCCGTGAATGCTTTAAAAGCATGTGGGGCCGATATAGTTTCTTTACGTAAAGAATTAGAAGAATATGTAGAACAGCATACTCCTAAGCTTGGCGAAAATAGCGAGCAAGCGCCTCATCCAACAGAAAGTTTCGACCGCATTTTGCAACGTGCTATTTTCCACGTGCAATCAAGTGGCGGCGATCGTACTGTTGAAGGCGCAGATGTTTTGGTCGCAATGTATTCAGAGCGTGATTCTTTTGCTGTGTATTTGCTTAAACGTCATCAAATCAATCGATTGACATTGACTCAATACTTGTCTCATGGGACACGTAAAGATGAAGTGCAAGTTGAAGAAGAAGTTGAAGATATTGAGGGTGAAACTAGCGCGGGCAATGCAGGACCATTAGAGCTTTATACGCTGAACTTAAATGTTGAAGCGCAAAAAGGCAAAACTGATCCACTTATTGGTCGTGAAAAAGAAATTGAGCGTACAGCACAAATTCTGTGCCGCCGTCGCAAAAATAACCCATTACTTGTTGGTGATCCGGGCGTTGGTAAAACCTCGATTGCTGAAGGTTTAGCATGGTTAATTGTGAATGGTAAGGCACCTAAACCTTTAAGTCAGGCTGAAGTCTATAGCTTAGATATTGGTGCATTAGTTGCTGGGACCAAATATCGCGGTGACTTTGAAAAACGTTTAAAACAATTGCTTAATGCTTTGAAGAAAAATCCAAATGCGATTTTATTCATTGATGAAATTCATATGATCATTGGCGCAGGCTCAAGTATGGGCAGCACAATGGATGCTTCGAATTTGATCAAACCGGCTTTGGCTAATGGTACTTTACGTTGTATCGGTTCAACGACGTTCCAAGAATATCGTCAGGTTTTTGAAAAAGATCATGCGTTATCACGTCGTTTCCAGAAAATTGACGTCAATGAGCCAAGTATTGCTGAAACAATTGATATTTTGCGTGGTTTAAAATCTAAATTTGAAGATTTCCACCACGTACAATATGACGATAAGGCATTGGTATCAGCTGTAGAGCTTTCTGCTAAATTCATTAATGATCGTTTCTTGCCAGATAAGGCAATTGATGTGATTGACGAAGCTGGTGCTCAGCGTCGTTTGAAAGCTGAAAGCGATGATAGTTTGATTACGGTAGAGAATATCGAAGATATCGTTTCTAAGATTGCTCGTATTCCGCCTAAAACTGTTTCTAAAGACGATAAGTCTGTGCTTGAAAATCTTGAGCGTGATTTAAAACGCGTTGTGTTTGGTCAAGATGAGGCAATTACTGCTTTAGGCTCAGCGATTAAGTTATCTCGTGCTGGGTTGAAATCACCAGATAAGCCAGTAGGTAGTTTTGTTTTTGCTGGCCCAACAGGTGTCGGTAAAACCGAAGTGACTAAGCAACTTGCGAAGCTGTTAGGTGTTGAGCTTGTGCGTTTCGATATGTCTGAATATATGGAACGCCATGCAGTTTCACGTTTGATTGGTGCGCCTCCGGGTTATGTAGGTTATGACCAAGGTGGGCTATTAACTGATGCGATTCATAAGAATCCACACTGTGTTTTATTGCTAGATGAAATTGAGAAAGCGCATCCAGATGTGTTTAATCTGTTGCTACAAATCATGGACCATGGTGCTTTAACGGATAATAACGGACGTAAGTCAGACTTTAGAAATGTGATTATTGTCCTGACTACGAATATTGGAGCAGAAAGTATTTCTCGTGCGAGTATTGGTTTTACTGAACAAGATCATAGTTCTGATAACCAAGAAGCAATGAAACGTGCTTTCTCACCAGAGTTCCGTAACCGTCTAGATAGTGTTATTCAATTCAAGTCATTACCAACAACTGTGATTGAGTCTGTGGTTGATAAATTCTTAACAGAATTACAAGCACAACTAGATGACAAACAAGTTGTACTTGATGTGGATCAAAGTGCTCGTGATTGGTTGGCAACAAATGGGTATGACCGCTTGATGGGTGCACGTCCAATGCAACGCCTCATTCAAGAACACTTGAAGAAACCACTAGCTGAAATGATTCTGTTTGGCGAACTTGCAGATCATGGTGGTAATGTGGCTGTATCAGTGAAAAATGAAGATGGCAAAGCTGTCGGCTTAAAACTTGAAGTTTTTGAAGATCATCATACGGCAGAACCAGCGTAAGTTATGTTAATTGATAGTCTTGCTATAACCCGAATACTAAGTGTATTCGGGTTATTTATTATCACAGCAATTGCTGAAATTCTTGGTTGTTATTTCCCTTATCTGATTTTAAGAGAAGGCAAGTCTGCTTGGCTGTGGCTACCTACAGCTTTAAGTCTGGCTGTCTTTGTATGGCTGCTGACTTTACATCCAGCAGCTTCTGGGCGCATTTATGCTGCATATGGCGGTATTTATATTTTTACTGCTCTCATGTGGTTGCGTTTTGTGGATCAGGTCGGATTAACAAGATGGGATATATTGGGTGGTCTAATTGTGCTTTGTGGAGCTGGCTTAATTATTTTACAACCACAAGGGCTGATTCGTTAACACAATGAATGAATCAAATCTTAAGCGTGAAAATAAGAAGTTTTTTCTAAAAAAAGACTTGTCAAAGCTCTCAACAATGCGTATTTTAGATTTAAGGAACATTTTTTAATATTTGAGATAAAGATGTTAAATCTATCTGTGAACACTAACGCTTACTATTACTTTTGGCAATTTAGATAGTTGCCTGAGCGTATTCGGGCATGAGAAAGTTGCCCATCACAGTTAATACCTGATCGGCAACCCCGATCAGGTTTTTTTATGCTTTATCTTTTTTGATTTGAGGAATTTAAAATGAACAATATGACTTATTCGTACTTTAGCAACTTTTATTGGTTTTACTTTTGCTTACCTTTACCAACGAATAGATCCAAAACGCTCAAATAAATGATCGGACTGAATAGATTGCAGTCCCAAGGAAAAACCAATGAATGCCCTAAATACTTTATTGACACAAAGCAATACAAAAGAAACACCAGTTAGTTTACCTGTCCAGTTAAAAGCAAAATATCCGCTTGCACACTCTTTCGTGCGTCAAATTGCCGAACATCGCCAAACTATTCAAAATATTCTTAACGGCAACGATCCTCGGTTAATGGTAATTACAGGGCCTTGTTCAATTCATGATCCGGTTGCAGTACTTGAATACGCTGAAAGATTGCAAAAATTACAAGAAAAAGTAAAAGATCAGATTTTTATCGTGATGCGTGCATACATTGAAAAACCTCGTACAACTGTGGGTTGGAAAGGTTTTATGTACGATCCAAATTTAGATGGCTCATCAAATTTACAACTTGGTTTAGAAAAGTCTCGCGAACTTTACCTGCAAATTATTGAAAAGGGTTTGCCAATTGCGAGTGAAATTTTAAGTCCAATGGCAACTGGTTATTTTGATGATTTATTGGCTTGGGGCGCAATTGGTGCTCGTACCAGCGAGTCTCAGATTCACCGTGAAATCTCAAGCCACATGCCATACAGCATTGGTTTCAAGAATGGTACAGATGGTTCAATTCAGATTGCATTAGATGCAATTCAGTCAGCACAAAATGAGCATCAATTTTTAGGAATGAATCAACAAGGCTTACCTTCAGTGATTCAGAGCGCTGGCAATCCATTACCACACTTGATTTTGCGCGGAGCAAATCATGGGCCAAATTACGATTTGGCTTCAATTCAGGCAATACGAGAAAAACACAAACAAAATCTTCCGGCATTAGTTATTGACTGTAGTCATGGCAACAGCAGTAAAGATCCGTTGCGTCAGCCAGAAGTTTTACAGCAAATCGTTGCGGAACGTTTAAAAACCCAAGTAAAGGGTGTCATGATTGAAAGTCATTTGGTTGATGGTAGCCAAAAGATTTCTTGTGATATGACTTATGGGCAGTCAGTAACTGATGGTTGTTTAGGTTGGGAAAAAACCGAGCAACTTTTGTTAAGTGTTTCTGAGCAATTAAAAGTGAAAGAGTTAGCTCATTCTGCTTAATCATTTGTCGACTTAAAAAGGGATCTACGAATAGATCCCTTTATTTTTTAAGAAGCATGTTTTAGTTCTGATAAGAATGTAGTGATTTCATGTCCAAATTTTTTCGGCTCGGTTAATAACGGTGTATGGCCTGAGCGCTCAAAATATATTGCTTTTGCGTGTTCAACACTATGTGCAATAAGTGTCTGTCCAGTTTCTGGATAAAGCGTCGAGTTGCGACCAATAAAGAAGGTTGTTGGGCATTGTAATTGTTGAATGGCTTCACGATAATCTTCATTGTGATAAAGATAATTTTCGACATACCAAAATAAATAATCTAGACGCTGAATTGGTAATAAGTATTTTTGTAGAAAAGGCTGTTTGAGCGCTGTTTTAAAAACTAAAGGGCTAAAAGGATTGCTGCTTTGTAACTCAATAAAATCTACCCAAAGACGAACCAGTTCTTGTCGATCTGGAAGGGATAATTCATAAAGATATTTAGCATTTTTGTGCTTTGATAATAATTGATAGATATCATTTAATAATTGTTTGAATTGGGGATGTAGAGGGCCGAATAAACCATATTCCCATGTTGAATCTACAGATATTTTAGGTGTTTGGTCGATATGTAAATAAGCTTTTAGTTGCTGTGCGAGATGAGCATGTTTCATACCATGCATGGCCGTTGTAGCACCCATTGAATAACCCATCAAGATAAAGTTATCCAGTTTTAATTGTTCTATTAAATGGGCGACATCTTGCCAGTGGCTAGAAATTGCATCTTGTTCAGGGATTGCACAGTTCTTTGAACCACCAAAACCACGCCAATCTGGAATGATAAACTCATAATCTTTACGGTTTGCATAAATAAAAGGAAGCCATTGCCAGCTTTGCATGCCAAGACCAGATAAAACCAAAACTGGTTCACCACGACCAACACGACGAACAAATAAATTTTCCCGATCGGGCATGGTGTAATATGGCATGACTATTCTCCAGCTACGCTATCTTGAGCAAAGCGTTTTAATTGAGGGATGACTTGTTCCAACCATTTAATCCATTCACTTTCCATCGTAATCCCAAGTTCTAAGATCATTTTGTGAATGTATAACACACGGTTATCTAGATCATCGTTATCTTTAAAATCCTTATCATAAATACTTTGATAAAGTTTTAGTTTCTCTTGATGTAAACCAAGATGTCTTAACAGCTCAGGTAATATCTGATTATTGCTCAATTGTGCTTCAGCACGCAATCTAACCATTAAATCATCACGAAGTTGTGCGGGTTCACTTTGTTGTGTCATCCATGAAGCTAGTTCAATACGCCCCAATTGTTCAACTTGATAGGTTTTTTTTCGACTATTTTCCATTTCATTTTCTAACGTTGAAACCCAACCTTTTTTCAGCATGTGGTTGAGTTCACGATAAATTTGCTGATGGGTAGCATTCCAGAAAAAACCGATTGAACGATCAAACCGGCGGGCAAGTTCGAACCCTGTACTTGGTCGTTCAAGCAAACTGGTTAATAAAACATGAGGAAGTGACATAGCAATCCGGTTTGTAAGCAAAAGTAAAGTGTGACTGATGAGATTATGCAACATGTTGCATAAAAGTCAAAATTTGATTATAAATTAATGCAACAAGTTGCATTAGCAAGCTTATTGCTAGCCAAAGGAGAAAATATGTCAGCTTATCCGCACTTATTGAAGCCACTTGATTTAGGCTTTACTACTTTAAAAAACCGTGTGCTTATGGGGTCTATGCATATTGGTTTAGAAGAAGCACCGCAGGGATATGAACGCATGGCTGCGTTTTATGCTGAGCGTGCAAAAGGTGATGTGGGGTTGATTGTAACTGGCGGTGTTTCTCCGAATGATGATGGTGTTGTATTTAGCCATGGTACGAAATTGGATACAGTTGAAGAAGCTGAAAAACATAAAGTGATTACCCAAGCCGTTCATGAAGCTGGCGGTAAGATTGCTATGCAGATTTTACATACTGGGCGTTATTCTTATCAGGCAAATAACGTTGCTCCTTCAGCAATTCAAGCACCAATTAACCCAATTAAGCCAAAAGCTTTAAGTTCTGCCGAAGTGCAGCAGACCATTGATGATTTTGCAAACTGCGCCAAACTTGCTCAGTATGCGGGTTATGATGGTGTGGAAATCATGGGTTCTGAAGGTTATTTAATTAATGAGTTCATTGCCGCACGTACGAATCATCGTGATGATGAATGGGGCGGTAGTTACGAAAACCGCATTCGTTTTCCTATTGAAATCGTAAAACGTACACGTGCTTTAGTGGGTGAAAACTTTATCATTATTTATCGTCTATCGATGCTTGATTTAGTTGAAGGTGGCTCAAGTATTGAAGAAGTGATTCAGCTTGCAAAAGAAATTGAAAAAGCAGGTGCAACTATTATTAATACGGGGATTGGCTGGCATGAAGCTCGGATCCCAACAATTGCGACCAAAGTTCCTCGTGCTGCGTTTACATGGGTTACTGAAAAACTTAAAGGTGAAGTCTCTATCCCTTTAGTTACTTCTAACCGAATTAATACTCCAGAAATGGCTGAGCATGTATTGGCATCCGGTCATGCTGATATGGTGTCTATGGCACGCCCAATGCTTGCTGATGCTGAATTTGTCTTAAAGGCAAGCGAAGGCCGTAGTGATGAAATTAATACATGTATTGGCTGTAACCAAGCTTGTTTAGATCACATTTTCTCAATGAAAATTGCAACTTGTTTAGTGAACCCGCGTGCATGTTATGAAACTGAACTTATTTTTAAAGATGCACAAGTTCAAAAGAATATTGCTGTTATTGGTGCAGGACCTGCGGGTTTAAGTTTTGCTGTATATGCAGCTGACCGTGGACATCAAGTTAAAATTTTTGAGGCTAGTCATCAAATTGGTGGCCAATTTAATATTGCAAAGACTGTTCCTGGAAAAGAAGAGTTCTATGAAACCTTACGCTACTTTGCTCGCCAAATTGAGTTACGACCAAACATTGAGTTGATTTTGAACCATAAAGCAACTTATGAAGAGTTGAGCCAAGCAAATTTTGATGAAATTGTGGTTGCAACTGGTGTAACGCCTCGTCAATTACAATTTGAAGGTATTGATCATCCTAAAGTTCTCAGCTATTTACAAGTTTTAAAAGAACGTGTGCCAGTGGGACAACGTGTAGCCATTATTGGGGCAGGTGGTATTGGTTTTGATACGGCTGAATATCTCACTCACGAAGGTGAAAGTGGCAGTTTAAACCCAGAAAAGTTTTATGAAGAATGGGGAATTGATACTCAATATGAGCATGTAGGTGGTTTAAAGCAGCCAAAAGTTGAGACTTCTGAACGAGAAATCTATTTACTGCAACGTAAGACTGCTGTTGTCGGTGCAGGTTTAGGTAAAACTACAGGATGGATTCACCGTGCAGGCCTTAAAAATCGTCAAGTTAAAATGCTTGCAGGGGTTCAATACGACAAAGTAGATGATCAGGGCTTACATATCACTATAGATGGGCAACCAAGTGTGCTTGAAGTCGATCATGTTGTGATTTGTGCTGGTCAAGAATCTTTCACTGCAATGTATGACCAATTAAAAACAGATGGAAAAAATGTTCATTTAATTGGCGGTGCTAAAGAGGCAGGAGAATTAGATGCAAAACGTGCAATACGTCAAGGTGCTGAACTAGCAGCGGTGTTATAAATTTTGTGGGGCATTTTTTTTATACGGAAATGCCCCTAACTTTATTGGTTAAATTACAGGATAAAATAACAATGACACTTGAAACTACAAAACAGTCTTTAGAAAAATGGCATCACATGATTCAGGTTGGTAACTTGTCCGATCTAAATGATTTACTGGCAGATGACGTAGTTTTTCGTTCACCAGTTGCCTATAAACCTTATGAAGGAAAGCAGGTCGTTTTCTTCATTCTTACCAATGTCATCCAAGTGTTCGAAAACTTTACTTATCATCGTGAGTTTTATACTGAAGATGGCGAGAATGTAGTGCTTGAGTTCAGCGCTAATGTCAGTGGCAAGTCATTAAAAGGTATTGATATGATTCGTTTTAATGAACAAGGCAAAATTGTTGATTTTGAAGTAATGATTCGTCCAATGAGTGGTTTAGCAGCATTGGCTGAACAAATGGGTATAAGAATTGCCAAGTTTCAACCGCAATAATTTTAGTAAATAGCCTAAGTAAGATAGAGACTAATAGAATGTGGTTAAAACTTTCAACTTTAGCATTGTTACCTGTACTTTTTGTGCAGGGAACAAAAGTTCGTAAGAATACACCACGCTTGCTAGAAGCCAGTGGTGAAAGAGAAGGCATGGTTGGCAAGGGCAGACCATTGTCTCTGCTTATTTTAGGAGACTCTGCCGCAGCGGGAGTTGGTGTTGAGACACAACAAGACGCTTTATCAGGTGCAATTATTTCTGAGTTACAAGATGAATATTTGATAAGTTGGAAGCTTCACGCAAAAACAGGTGATACTACTAAACAGGTTTTTCAAGCTTTACAGCATTTAGAACAGCAAAATTATGATGTTGTTGTTACATCTATTGGCGTTAATGATGTGACAAAATTGACGTCGGCGAACTCATGGATAAAACAACAAAAGCAATTATTTGAATATATACAAGTACGTTTTCAGCCTAAACTCATTATTGTTTCAGGCGTTCCGCCCATGCAACATTTTCCAGCTTTACCCAATCCATTGGCTTGGTTGTTTGGAAAATACGCGGAGCAAATGAATCAAGTATTATATAAATGGGTAGAAGCACAAAACCAATTTAGATTCATTCAATATGATATTGAAAGTTTTCAAGCTTTGAATCTGCCTATGGCAAGTGATGGCTTTCATCCGAGCAAAGAAATTTATGCAATTTGGGGACAGCAGGTTGCAGCATTAGTGCGGCAATCATTTAACTCATAATCAGAGGTCGTGATTGGATATGGGCATATCTACTTTAAATAAAATTAAAGCTTTCGGTTCAGAATTGTTTGACTCAGTACTCGGTGCTGAACAGCCAAAAATCTATTATGACCCACAAGGGAAAATTAAAGATGTTTTGGATAAGTTGCCCCAACTTAAGCAGAAATATCGTCCTACGCCATGGTTAACTAACAATCATGTCCATCTTTTATATTTCGATATTATTAGAAAAAAAACCATCAAGCTTGAATATGACCGTATTGAGCAACTCAGCATGAAAGATGGTGGTGTAACTGCAATTGCATGGTATGGCTATAATCTTCCGAAAGATACTCCTACAGTTGTTATCATGCACACCATTACAGGAACACCTGAAAGTATGCGTGAATTGGTGAGAGATATTCATCAATATACGGGATGGAGAATAGCACTATGTTTACGCCGTGGGCATGCGGGTTTACCTATGCCTGTACCACAGATTTCTCTTTTCGGATCAACCAGTGATCTTAAAGAGCAGCTTACGCATATTCAAAGTTTGTTTCCTGAATCGGATTTGTACGCAGTCGGGTCTTCTGCTGGCACAGGATTGTTAGTTCGTTATTTGGGTGAGCAAGGCTCTGACACACCATTTAAAGCTGCTTTTGCAATGTGCCCAGGCTACAACACTGAGATTGGCTTTAAAAATGTTCACCCGTTTTATAGCAAAATGATGACCAAAAAGTTATTTAAATATTTTATTCATCCTTATCAAAGTACTTGGAATCAGATTGCTTCTTTAGAAAAAGTTCTTGCAACGACGAGTCTCGAAGAGTTTGAAAAAGAATACTTTGAAATGGCCGGTTTTCAGGACTATCAAAGTTATTGTCAGGCGATTAATCCAATTTATGTATTTGAAAATGTCAAAATTCCATTAATGATTCTTAATGCTGAAGATGATCCAGTATGTTCTATTAAAAATTTAGAGCCGTATAAAGAAACTATTCAGCAAATGAGTAATATTGCAGTGGTAACCACTAAAAAGGGAAGTCATTGTGGTTTTTATGAAGGTTGGAAAAGTACTTCATGGGCAGCCAAATTAATATCGAATTATTTTATGGTTGATCATAAACAATGATTGTGTTGCCGTAATTGTTTCAATAAAGCCCATTCAATAGATGGGCTTTATGACTTCATTAGGTCAGGATAAAAGTAATTTTGAATTTTTTAGTCCAATTTTGATTTTAGTGCTGGCAACCAGATCTTTTTCATCAGTTTGGTTAGGATGAAAGTCAAAACGATAATAGTCAAAAAATTTCGGAGTTAAAACTTTATATTGTGTTGCCATAAAACCAAGAAACTTACGCCAAGATTTAAAATTAAGAAGTTGACGATCCCGTTTCATAAGAACGAATTGATAGATTGTTGAGAAGCTAGTAATTAAAAATAAACTTAAAGTAAAGACGGTGATACGTGGGAGATATGCGCTTAGCCCACTTCCATACAAGTGTTCATAAAGATCAAAGGCCACAGCTTTATGCTCAGTTTCTTCAATACTATGCCATAACCATAAGTTACGAATAGTTGAGTCTGTCATCAGTTCATTAACAGACTGCATCATGCTTACTACAAGTACAGCGGTGTAGTGTTCAAGGCCTACCGTTACAAGTAGGTTCCATTTTTTACTAAAAACTTTTTCAATGCTCTTTAAAACAATACCCGTTACTTTTTCTAAAGATTCTGGATCTAAACCATGTTGTTGTGCACTCACATGAAAAGCATGATGTTCTTTAGAATGCATTGCTTCTTGACCAATAAAAGCACTAATTTCACGATCTAGAAGTTCATTCGACTTTGCTTTTGCGCGTAATGCCCGAACTGAACGAACAAAATATGATTCACCCTCGGGGAACAATGTAGATAAACCCGTAAAATAATGTGTAAAAGTGGGTTCGTTATTACACCAATAGCGAGGTACATTTTCAAAATTATAGTCCATACGACGGACTGGAAATGAGGCAGGCACGCGATTTGATACGGTATTCATTTTAAGCTCCAATCTTCTTTTAATTAAAGTTCCAAAAAGGAATTTGATTAAAAATTACATCTCGGAATAGGGAGCGTCAATGCTTTTTGAAGTAAAAGAAGTAGGTTGTCCTGAATTGATATCTAGAGAAACTTTAAAGACAAATTGGAATAAAAAAGTGAAACTAATGAGTGAATTGATAATTTTAATAATATTTAAAAAGCCCAAATCAAGTGTTTAATTTGGGCATATTCATACGAGAACTTAGTTTTTAAGCGCTGGTGTAGCAGCAGCAATTGCAGCGGCAACAGCATCATCTTCAGTTTGAGATGGTTCTGCTGGCTTAGCAGGTTTAGACTGAGCTTTCTCAGGCTTTGGCTCTGCTTTTGGCTCAGGTTTAGGTTCTGGCTTAGGCTTCGGCTCTGCTTTAGGTTGTTCAGAAACAGTTGTTTGTGAATTTTGCTCAGAATGGGCAGGACGAGTTTCACGGCGAATTTCAGTTGTAGTATTCGCTGTTTCTTCGTGATGAACTTCAACTTGCGTTGGTTCCTGAGTTTGAGCTTCTTCAGTTTTAACACTTTCTAAAGATTCAAATTTCGCAGGTTCAGCAGGTTTAGGTTCTGAAACAGCAGTTCCAACCTTTTCTTGCTCTTCTTCTGGTGTTTCTTTTTTAACGCATGCGGTTAACAATAGTCCAGCCGCAATAGCAGCACAGATTAAAAGTTTTTTATTTGCCATTGTCCTAAACAACATTTAATTGAGGAGCTCGCATTATAACAGCAAAAGAGAATGAAAAAATCATGTGAGATTGACCTAATTTTTTATTAAAAATGCTGATAGAATAGCCAGTTGTTTAATGATCTTTGAATTGGTGCGGTTTGACTTTGCTTTATAGGGGCAGAGTACAGTAAAATTGCCCAACATTGTAGGCCGATTTCGGCTTGATTGTACGAGAAACTTAATGACCCATTTTATTTTTGTTACTGGTGGTGTGGTTTCATCGCTAGGTAAAGGTATTTCTGCTGCTTCAGTTGCTGCACTTTTGGAAGCCCGTGGCTTAAAAGTCACAATGGTTAAAATGGATCCTTACATTAATGTCGATCCGGGGACAATGAGTCCTTTCCAACATGGTGAAGTTTTTGTCACAGAGGATGGTGCCGAAACTGATCTAGACTTGGGTTATTACGAACGTTTCTTACGTCGTGCGAAAATGACCAAACTGAATAACTTTACTAGTGGCCGTGTTTATCAAGATGTTTTAAATAAAGAACGTCGTGGTGACTACTTAGGTGGTACGGTTCAAGTTATTCCACATATTACTGACAATATTAAAGAACGCGTACTTCGTGCTGGTGAAGGTTACGACGTTGCAATCGTTGAGATTGGTGGTACGGTTGGTGATATCGAATCACTTCCATTTATGGAGTCAGTTCGTCAGTTAATGGTTGAGCTTGGTCATAAACGTACCATGCTTATGCATTTAACTTTGTTGCCATATATTAAATCGGCAGCAGAGCTTAAGACGAAACCAACTCAGCATTCTGTAAAAGAATTACTTTCAATTGGTATTCAACCAGATATCTTAATCTGCCGTACTGAATATGATGTAGATGTTGATACTAAACGCAAAATTGCATTGTTCACTAACGTGGAAGCGCGTGCCGTTGTGGTATGTAAAGATGCGAAAACGATTTATCAAATTCCACGTACTTTCTATGAACAAAACGTTGATGACTTGATCTGTGAACGTTTTGGATTTAATGATCTTCCAGAAGCAAACCTAGAAGATTGGGACAATGTAGTTGAAGCATTACTCAATCCTGAATACACTTTGCGTGTAGCTATGGTTGGTAAATATGTTGAATTACCAGATGCTTATAAATCTGTTAATGAAGCATTATTGCATGCAGGCATCAAAAACCGTGTGAAAGTACAGATTGACTATGTCAATGCTGAAGAGCTTGAAAGCCAAGACGTTTCTATTTTGCAAACAGCTGACGCAATCTTAGTCCCAGGTGGCTTTGGTGAGCGTGGTACTGAAGGCAAAATGAAAGCTATTCAATATGCACGTGAAAACAAAGTTCCATTCTTGGGTATTTGTTTAGGCATGCAATTGGCTGTAATCGAATATGCACGTCATGTTGCTGCAATGCCAGAAGCATCTTCTACAGAGTTTAACCGTTCTACCAAGTATCCATTGATTGGTTTAATTACTGAATGGTTAGATGAGCGTGGTGAGTTACAACAACGTAGCGTAGAGTCTGATTTAGGCGGAACTATGCGTTTGGGTGCACAAAAATCTGAATTGGTTGAAGGCACTAAAACACGTGAAGTATATGGTAAAGCAGAAATTACTGAGCGTCATCGTCACCGTTATGAAATGAATAACCGTTTCATTGAAGCGATTGAACAAGCTGGTATGAAGATTTCTGGTTACTCTTCGGCACAACATTTGGTTGAAACTGTAGAAATTCCTGAACATCCTTGGTTTATTGCTGTACAATTCCACCCGGAATTTACAAGTTCACCACGTGATGGACATCCATTATTTGCTAGTTTTATTGACGCTGCGAAAACACAGCATCAAAAAAGTAAGTAATGCGATTTTAAATAAACTGGGAAAGTTTAAATGTCACAATTAAAACCACAAGAAGTTGTACGTTTAGGCGATATACAAATGGCAAATCATTTGCCATTTGTATTATTTGGCGGAATGAACGTACTTGAATCAAAAGATTTAGCTTTCGAAATTGCAGAAACTTATGTTGATATCTGCAAACGCTTAGATATTCCGTATGTATTTAAAGCGAGTTTCGATAAAGCAAATCGTTCTAGTCTGCATTCGTTCCGTGGTCCTGGACTTGAAAAAGGTATTGAATGGTTAGGCGATATTAAAAAACATTTTAATGTTCCTATCATTACCGATGTTCATGAGCCACACCAAGCTGAAGCAGTTGCAGAAGTAGCTGATATTATTCAGTTGCCAGCTTTCTTAAGTCGCCAAACTGATCTTGTTGAAGCGATGGCAAAAACACAGGCTATTATTAACATTAAGAAAGCTCAGTTTTTGGCACCTCATGAAATGCGTCATATCCTGAATAAATGTTTAGAAGCAGGAAACGATAAACTAATTCTTTGTGAGCGCGGTTCAGCATTTGGCTATAACAACCTTGTTGTAGATATGCTTGGCTTTGACATCATGAAAGAAATGAATGTTCCTGTTTTCTTCGATGTAACACATGCGTTGCAAACTCCTGGTGGTCGTGCTGACTCGGCAGGTGGTCGTCGTGCTCAAATTACAACTTTAGCACGCGCTGGAATGGCAACAGGCTTGGCTGGATTGTTCTTGGAAGGTCATCCAGACCCAGAACATGCAAAATGCGATGGACCTTGTGCATTACGCATGTCGCAGCTTGAGCCATTCTTGGCACAAATAAAAGAATTGGATACTTTGGTTAAAGGATTCAAAAAGTTAGACACCCATTGAGTTTTTACTCATTTACGCTGCTTTAATCGCAGCTCATATTCATTCAACAGAGGAATTGTTCATGAGCCAAATCGTTGACATCCGTGCACGTGAAATTTTGGACTCTCGTGGTAACCCAACCATCGAAGCAGACGTAATTTTAGAATCTGGGGTTGTTGGTCGTGCATGTGCACCATCTGGTGCTTCAACTGGTTCTCGTGAAGCTTTAGAACTACGTGACGGTGATAAATCACGTTACTTAGGTAAAGGCGTTAAAACTGCGGTTAACAACGTAAACACGATTATCCGTGACGCTTTAGTGGGCAAATCAGTATTTGAACAAAAAGACATCGACAATACGATGATCGAACTTGATGGTACTGAAAACAAAGAAAAATTGGGTGCAAATGCAACTTTGGCTGTGTCATTAGCTGTTGCGCGCGCTGCTGCTGATGAAAAGAAAATTCCTCTTTTCCAATACATCGCTGACTTACGTGGTCAAAAGATTTTGACTATGCCTGTACCAATGATGAATATCATCAATGGTGGTTCACATGCAGACAACAACGTTGATATTCAAGAGTTTATGATTGAGCCAGTAGGCTTCACTTCATTTGCTGAAGCATTACGTGCTGGTGCTGAAATCTTCCATTCACTAAAATCAGTTTTAAACAAAAAAGGTTTAAACACTGCTGTAGGTGATGAAGGTGGTTTTGCACCAAACTTGCGTTCAAACGAAGAAGCAATCACTGTTATTCTTGAAGCTATCAGTCAAACTGGTTACAAAGCTGGTTCTGATATTATGTTGGCGCTTGACTGTGCATCTTCAGAATTCTACAAAAATGGTCAATATGTTCTTGCAGGTGAAGGCAATAAAGCATTCACAAGCAACCAGTTCTCTGACTATTTAGCAGGTCTTGTAAACCAATATCCAATTATCTCAATTGAAGATGGTTTAGATGAATCAGATTGGGAAGGTTGGTCTTACTTGACATCTATCCTTGGTGACAAAATCCAATTGGTTGGTGATGACTTGTTCGTTACTAACCCTAAGATTTTACAACGTGGTATTAATGAGAAAGTAGGTAACTCTATCTTAATCAAATACAACCAAATTGGTACTTTGACTGAAACTCTTGATGCAATTTACCTTGCTAAAGAAAATGGTTATACAACTGTAATTTCTCACCGTTCTGGTGAAACTGAAGATTCAACTATTGCTGATTTAGCAGTAGGTACAGCGGCTGGTCAAATTAAGACTGGTTCACTTTGCCGTTCTGACCGTGTTTCTAAGTACAACCAATTACTTCGTATTGAAGAATTGACTAAAGCTGCTTACCGCGGTAAAGCTGAGTTTAAAGGTTTAAACTAATCTTTAAATAAAAAGTTAAAATTAGTTTTTTAACATTTTAAGGTGCTATTTTTAATAAAAATAGCACCTTTTTTATTATCCTAGATGACGGGTTTTTAACGACTTAGCCCAACTATGGTGTTTACAACGAGAACATTCTTGATCGAGTGTACTTAGAATTTTAGTTTCACCACATTTCATGCATGAATAAAAAGTATTGATTTTAAGTACGTCAGCTTTGCAATAAGCATCTGGGAATAGGGGGAGTCCCCATTTTACTTCTTCATCTTCATAGTAAAGTAAACTCAGGATACCGTCAGACTCCAATAAAGCTGTTCTTACTTGACCTAAATGTTCAACATTTTGTTGGCGCATTTCTGAAAAAAACTCATCATGTGAATATGATTGTTTCTGGAAATCTTTGTAAACCAAAAGTCCATCTTTGACTACACAGAGAGCTCTTCCTTCCAATAAGTCTTCAATTTTTTTATGTTTCACCATCGCCCAAGTTACAAGACGATAGAGAAAAAGAATAACGATAAATACGACAAAAGCATGAGAAATAGGTAAGTCCTTGGTAAACATTGGATCACCAGCAGCCGAGCCTAAACATAAAATAATTGCGAGTTCAAAAAGGGAGAGTTGGCGAACACCACGTTTACCTGATAGTCTTAAAAAACTAATAATAATGATAAACATAAGAAAGCATCGAACCAAGATTTCCAAAATAAATGGCCAAGTCGTGTCACCTATGAAAATATTAAAAAAATCCATTTTTCTCCCTTTTTAATAGGTGCATGAAGTATTTATAAAATTCTTAACAAATTAAAAATAGAAAAAATATACTTTTTAAGTAGTTGTTGGTTAAAAAAGGTGAGTTTTTATAAATATTGATTGCAATTAAATATAGTTGAAATCAACCTAGTATTTAAATAATTTAAAAAATTAACCCCATAAAAGGGAAAGTTATTCATTTTTATAGTAATACTTTATCAATAAATTTTTATTTTTTTATTTTTTTTAAAAAATTTGCAGTCATTATTTATGGAAACTATTTGATCAGATTTATAAGATGCTAAATTTAAAGCAAAATTTGGATTGTTCCATTCGGAAAGACATAAGTTTGATGTCTTACTCTTTTTATAGTCGGCATTTTTGATTTCAAATTTACCTATAGCACTGTTGTCTAGACCTAGCATATAAAATCCATATTTAGATCCATTATCCATATGATTTTCAACTTTAATATCGATAGCTTTTGGAGAACCTTTATAAAATCCAAAATATGAATGAAGTCCAGAACCTTGGTTACTTATTGTGTATATATTTTTTAAATATATGTCCTGTAATATAGCTTTGTTATTATTTGGTTCAATATCTATCCCACTAGCGGGAGCTGTGCCTGATGTATTGTTGGCGTATAGATTATAACCTCTTAGTTTTTTTACTGATATAATGGATATGCCTTGTCTACGATTGTCATTCATTATGATGTTGTTTAAGGTAATATTGCTATTTGAATCTTGACCATTTGTTCCAAGATAAATTGCATCACCCCACATTTTATCTATTCGGATGTCAGAGATGGAAATATTTTGAGAATCTTTAATTTCTATCCCCATACCCCATTCGCCTTTATCTCCAATGTGGGTGTATTTATCACCGATAAGTGTACCTCCAGATATGCTAACATTTTTCACATTATTGATTTTAAAGAGTTGATAGCTTCCCTGATTGTTGGGTATCACCTTTAAAGTAGTTTTTGGATCAAGAATGAGAGTCGTATTACTTCTTAAATTAACTGACTTAGTTGCATCAATTCTGTAATTTCCTGATGGTATATAAATATTATTTCTTTGAGTAGCTATCAATTGATTTAATTCATCAGTAATATCTGCTCCTTCTTGGAACTGTGCAAAAGTAGTATTACTGTAGAATAATACTGGAAAAATAATAGAACAATATTTTCTTAAGTTCATAAGTTTAAAAAATTTTTTGATTTAGTTATTGTAACTGTAAAAAATGATTTTTTTATGAATTATTTGTAAACTTAATTATTTAAATTTTAAGCATAAGTTAAGACCACTCAAATTATATAAGGATTTAATATTTCTAATTGAAATATATGTTTATTTAATGTATTTAGAATTTTTTTGAAGTGAATGATTTTTAAAGAGTTTTCACCAGTCGCGGAACCTAAGCATAAAATAATTGCGAGTTCAAAAAGGGAAAGTTGGCGAATACCCCGTTTACCTGATAGTCTTAAAAAACTAATAATAATGATAAACATGACGAAACATCGAACCAAAATTTCCAAAATAAAGGGCCAAGTCGTGTCACCTATGAAAATATTAAAAAAATCCATTTTTTTCTCCCTTTTTAATAGGTGCATGAAGTATTTATAAAATTCTTAACAAATTAAAAATAGAAAAAATATACTTTTTAAGTAGTTGTTGGTTAAAAATTCGAACTTTATGTGATTTTGTATAAATTCCACTATTTAAAATATTTAATAAAATAAACATATAGTTGAAACTTCAATCGTAGAAATAAAAGTAAGAAAAAATGATTGTTAAGGTTATCAAATAAAATAAAATTTTGATCTGTATTACCTAAATTTAGTCTCTCAATTTTTATAATGTTTGGTATTAATATGTATATGATATATTTTAATTTATTGTGTTTTAAGCGAATTTCATATGATGAGAAAGCAATATCATTTTAAAAAAGTTGAAAATGATACTTATATTTGGGATGTAGATAATTTAGTAGCATTAACTAGAAATTTTAAAGTAAAAGAAATTTTGCTATCAGAAATAAAAGAATTAAATGAACCATATTGGTATCCAGATTCTCATCCCACTACTCAAGATATCATTGATCATATGATATTAATTCAAGAAGCAGATTTGTCTTATCCAATAATAATATGCTCACAGGGCAGGATAATGGATGGTATGCATAGAGTAGGAAAGGCGAAAATTTTAGGTAAGTTTAAAATACATGCTGTACAATTTGATAAAGACCCTCAACCAGATTATATCAATGTTGAGGAGGATGAACTGAGCTACGATGATTAATTATAAATAATTGCGAATATGATTCAGTGGCAATCAGGACTGTAGGGAATAGCGTCTAAACGTTTTTGAAAAACATTTGGATTCAGTATATTTTCATACATTTGTTGATATGTTTGTTTATGATCTTCAATGTTATGATAATCAACGATTTCTTGGAGTTTATCTTTATATTCTATATGTCCCGCATGAAACATCGCTGCATAATGGCCCCACAGTGCATATTGATATCGTATGGCTGCCTTTGGAATTAAATTTATTTCGTTTAAATAGCTATGAGCCGTTTTTTCATAACATGCTTTTATTTCATGAGCATCTTTTTTCATTTTTCTTAAGAAAATACATTGCATCTCTTGTAGTTGTGAACTATCTGTTTTATTTAAAATTTTTTCGGTAACTATATATGCTTCTTTAAGGCAACCTAAGTGAATAAGTACCTTGCGTTTGGTTTTTAAAATATCTAAATTATTATTATTAGAGGGAATTTTTTTTAATAAGTTTTTAAATTTTCTATGGGAAGTATCTTGTGGCTGCTCAGCTTTTAGACTGTAAACAATATCATTATATTCAAATATATAAGGGTTAGCAGGTGTATATTGTTTATGATTGCTCTCCATATTAATTATTTTTGAAGGGCTATCATCAGTAGGGTGATCACAAGCGCTTAAACCTAAGCTTACTAAAGAAAACGCTAAAATTTTGTGCACTACAGTTTATACCTTTATTCTCTTTCATGAGATTTATGAAGAATAATAAAATATAAAAGAAAATACTGTGTAGTTTTTTATTTCTCATGTTCTTGAGCAGTTCAACAGTCAATTTGAATTTGAAAATTGGTTTATATATTTTTGAATCAATAATATAAAGCCCATTGTTTCAGTACCATGATTGAACAAGATCAACATTCAATCTATTAGAAATCCAAATTTTGATGCGTGGATAGTGATTTTTTAAGGCAATGATGCATTAACAATTTAAATTAAACAAATAAGAATAATTATTAACTACAAGTTGATAACAATTATCATTCGTGTTAATTTTTGTGCCGAACTTTTACTACTGTGTAACAAGGAACAAGGTAGTGGAAGGCTAAAAATATGGTTCAGCACATTGGTTATTATGGAATTTTCTTATGTACAATCCGCCCTTTAGAAAAGCATTTAGAGTTCACCCTTTAGCACTTTCTATGGCTTTAGCGGTACCTTCATTTGTTTATGCAGAACAAACCGAAACAACCACTTTAGCAACGATAAAAGTACAAGCAGAACAAGAAAATCCGGCCGTTACTGAAGGTTCAGAGAGCTATACAGCAAAAAGCACAAATACTTCTACAAAATTAAATTTATCTCTTCGTGAAACTCCTCAATCAGTCAAAGTTTTAACCCGTGAATATTTAGATGATCGAAAAATCGATTCCTTTCAAGATTTAATGAATAATATTACGGGTGTTTCAACCTCACGTACCGATGAGCGCCAAAGAGTGTATGCACGTGGTTTTGAGGTGGATTATTACTTAATTGATGGAATACCTAGTACTACAAACTTAGGCACTGGAGATTTAGATTTAGATATTTATGATCGTGTCGAAGTCGTAAAGGGTGCCAATGGACTAACCACAGGTGCGGGAAACCCAGCAATGGCGCTGAACATGATTCGGAAACATGCAAACTCAAAAGAACTCACTGGTAATGTCAGCACATCTTTAGGCTCGTGGAACTCTTGGAATAGCTCAGCAGATGTTTCCACGCCACTTAATGCAGATGGATCATTGCGTGGCCGCATGTTTGTAAAACATTCTGATGAAAAATCATTTATGGATTTCTATGAGAAAGAAAGGAATGTATTTTATGGTGCGGTTGATTATGATTTGAGTGATAAAACAAGCATGTCGCTTGGTGCAACTTATCAAGAGTTACATCGTGATGGTATTCGTTGGGGCGGTACACCTGCTTTTTATACTGATGGGACTCGTACCAATTTTTCCAGAAGCTTAACAGTAAGTGCACCTTGGACCTATTGGGATGTGAATACAACGGCAGTATTTGCAAATTTAAAACAGAATTTATTTAATGACGTTAATTTAAATATTGCTTATACCTTCCGTAAAGAAGATACAGCTTCTATGTTGCTATATACAGCTGGAAAAGTAGACAAGGCAACCAATACAAGTCCATTAAAAAATGAAGAGGGCAAGGATAATGTCTCAGTATATGGTGCAAAAGCTGCAAATGAAGAAAACAATATTGATGTTTTTATCAATGCTCCATTTACGATTTTTAATCGTCCACAAGAAATTATTATTGGTGGATCGTGGAATAAGAATGAAAAGACAAAAGATATTTTTGGTGGATCTAACACAAACCAAGACATTGAAAAATATTTAGGTGGACCACTTAACTATAATGATATGGCTCAAGAGTTGCTTCAACCAGTAGTATTAAATGGTAAAAATGCACTAAATGAAACTACACAAACTGCTGCTTATGTTGCCGGAAAATTTCAGATTCTGGATCCTTTGAAAATTATTGCTGGGGCTCGTTTATTTAACTGGGAATATAAATCTGAAAATGATAAAGGTAACCGTGAATTTAACAATGAATTAGCACCATATGTTGGCGCTATTTATGATTTTGCCCAAGATCATTCTATATATGCGAGTTATACAGAAATTTTTAAACCTCAAGAACGTAAAGATATAAATGATCAATATATAGATCCGATTACAGGTAAGAGTTATGAGGCTGGCTTAAAGAGTGAATGGTTTGGAGGGCGTTTAAATACAGCATTGTCAATATTCCGAATAGAACAATCTAATTTTGCTGAATTGATACCTGACACGTTTATTATTCGCAATGGTATAAAAACCACAGAGCAGGCCTATCGTGCTGTAGATGGGGTTGAAAGTAAAGGTTTTGAGTTTGAAGCTGATGGCGAGATTAATGACAATTGGGGTATTAACTTTGGTGTTGCTAATTTTGAAGCAAAAGATGCACAAGGCACAAAAGTTAATACGACAAACTCTCGAACAACCTCGAATCTATTTGTTAAGTACAAACTTGATCAATGGAGTGCAGGGCTTGGTTTAAATTATAAGAGTAAATACTATACGGGTAGTGGAAGCTCTCGCATTGAGCAAGATGCCTATGTTTTAGCAAGTGCGATGCTTGGCTATCAAGTAGATAAAAATATCAAACTTCAATTTAATATCGATAATATTTTTGATGAAAAATATTATGAAGGTATTGGTGCTAACTCGATGAATTGGGGCACACCACGAAATGCAACGTTGAGTGTTCGTTATAATTTCTGATTTAAACTCACATAAGAAAACGATTTATAAAAGTCCTCGAAAGAGGGCTTTTATTCTTTTTAAGCTTGTTTTAAAAGAGAAGAAAATCTTGACTTCTTTTTTATAGATATGGTTGTATTATGCAACTATATTTTGAGTGTGCAGTGATGATTGACCAAAAAATTATTGATGAAATCCGTAGTTCATCTCGAATCATGGTTCGTGAATTAGGTTTTATGAGTTCAACTCTTGCTGCTACTGATTATTCTCCGTCAGCTGTTCACTCTTTACTTGAGCTTGAAAATAGAGGTTCTCTAACCGCTGTACAATTAGGACAGCTTTTAGGTCTAGAGAAATCGAGTGTGAGTAGAATGTTGCTTAAACTCATTAAGGCGGGTGAGATTAAAGAGGAGCAAGATAAGAATGATGCCAGAATAAAAGTGATTAAACTCACACCGAAAGGAGTGGATACTGTAAGAAAAATTAATAATTATGGAGAAATACGAGTTATTCAAGCCATTGAAAAATTAAACTCTTCTGACCAACTTATTATTGCTCAAGGTCTGACAACCTACGCTGAATCTTTAGTAAACTGTCGAGATAATAAAGATCTTATAGATAACAATACTATTGAAATTGTGAGTGGCTACCGCGCAGGTATGATTGGCAGAATCGCAGAAATGCATGGTACTTATTATTATGAAAATTATAATTTTGGACCTTTTTTTGAAGGAAAAGTGGCTACCAATTTAGCTGAGTTCTCTAACCGTCTTTATAAAGACTCTAATAATATTTGGTTGGCAATAAAAAATAATAAAATTGTGGGTTCTGTTGCGATTGATGGTGAAGATTTAGGAAATAACGAGGCTCATCTTCGGTGGTTTATTTTAAGTGACGATTGTCGAGGACAGGGCATCGGCAAAAAAGCTATTAAAAGAAGCAATAAACTTTTGTGATCAAAAGCAATTCTCTGCTGTTCAATTATGGACATTTAGTGGCCTTAGTGCCGCAAGAAAACTTTATGAAAATTTTGGTTTTAAACTCGCGAATGAATGGGAGGGAGACCAATGGGGCAACACCATGTTAGAGCAACAATTTACACGGGTAAATAATGGAAATTAACCATAAGCTTTTCTCGACATAAATTTCTCATACTTAGAATGATTTTTTGTGTGTAGAGTGATTTATAAACAGTTGTACTTATAAATATTATTTCCCTTTCAAATTCTATTCATTTTTGACAAAATGAAACATGTCACAATGGTCAATTAAAGTAATATGCCCATTAATAATTTTGCTTAAATTTTTGCAGGAATTGCGCATGCTACTTGTTAATTACTATACAATACAAACTCTTAACGAAAGTTTTTAATTAAAAATCTTAATGATATGTTAGAAGTATTTCGATCCACTTCAAGCAAACTGATATTGCTACTTGTTATTGTATTAGTAGCTATCCTGCAATATCAATTTTGGTTAGGTGAGGGTGGCTATATCCCTCATCAAGCTCTCATGCAACAAATTCAGCAACAAGCTGAGGTAAATGAAGAGCTTAAAGAACGAAACCGTATTTTGGCAGCAGAGGTTTTTGACCTGAAAAATGGTACAGAAGCAATAGAAGAACATGCCCGCCTTGATCTTGGTTTGGTTAAACCTCACGAGACATTTGTTCAAATGAGTACGATTAGTACCCATTACAAACCTATTTATATTGACCCGAACGCTAAAGTTGATTTGGAAACGAATGAGACACCTGCATCCCCAGATATCCCAGACTAAATTGTGGGCAGTGATTCCAGCTGCAGGATCAGGAAGTCGTTTTTCTAAAACTGAATTGAAGCAGTATCAATATATTCAGAATAGGACTGTTTTAGAACATACGATTGGCCGTATAAGCCAACTTCCATTAAATGGTTATGTTTTGGCAATTGGTACACAAGATACCTTTGCCCAGACTCTAGCATTTCAAAATATAGATAAGGCGCATTTTTGCATAGGTGGAGCTGAGCGAGTTCATTCAGTTTTAAATGCGTTAAATCATCTTTTAAATTTTGCCGATGAAAATGATTGGGTACTTGTGCATGATGCGGCTCGCCCTTGTGTAACCATTGATTGTTTAAATGCACTTGTGGCAAATGCAATTGAATCAAATGAGAGTGCTATTTTAGCAATTCCTGTTCGTGATACTTTAAAGCAGGTTAAGTCAGGCAATCACATTGATAAAACAGTCAGCCGAGATTTATTATGGCAAGCTCAAACGCCTCAAATTACTAAAATCGGTAAACTAAAAAAAGCAATTGAACATGCTTTAGAAAATGATGTCACTATTACCGATGAGGCAAGTGCACTCGAGTATATGGGTGAAACTGTACAGGTCGTAATGGGTCGTTCGGATAATATAAAAATTACCTATCCCGATGATTTAGAACTTGCACGTTTGATTCTGCAATCTCAGTCTTAATTCTATTATTTTTAACTTGCTTGGATAATTTGCCCATCTAAGTAAGTTTTCTACATATCTATTTATAATCACTCATATTCTTTTACATTGATAAGTTTTAGGATTTATCAAGATCGTACAACTATACCAGATAATGTTCGATCATCGAACAAAAAATATTTATACCGAACAAAACCATGATTTGATAACTAGATCAAATTACAAAAATTATCAAGAATGTTTAAAAGGAAATCTAAGGGAAACACTCGGGATTGAGTGAAATATCTATCTGTTCATTCTGCCTCTGTGTGCCTAAATCTCTTATCTATTCCTTCCTGAATGAGCACAATGGAGTTGTCTAATGATTGACAAAAGTAAGTCCTCTCTTAGCGAGGTACTATCGCAGATTAAAGATGGCGCGACCATCCTGATTGGTGGTTTTGGTACCGCAGGACAACCCGCTGAACTCATTGATGGACTAATTGAACTCGGTATTAAAGACCTGACTATTGTGAGTAATAACGCCGGTAATGGCGATTATGGCTTGGCTAAACTGCTTAAGGCTGGTTCGGTTAAAAAAGTAATCTGTTCTTTTCCACGTCAGTCAGACTCTTATGTGTTTGATGAGTTATACCGTGCAGGAAAGGTTGAGCTTGAAGTGGTACCGCAAGGTAATCTGGCTTGCCGTATTCAAGCTGCTGGTATGGGATTAGGCGCTGTATTTACCCCAACAGGCTTTGGAACACTTTTAGCTGAAGGCAAAGAAACTCGCCAAATTGATGGTAAAGACTACGTACTCGAATATCCAATCAAGGCTGACTTTGCCTTGATTAAAGCTTACAAGTGCGATCGCTGGGGCAATCTGGTTTACCGTAAATCTGCACGCAACTTTGGTCCGATTATGGCCATGGCTGCTGATGTCACCATTGTTCAGGTGTCTGAAGTGGTTGAGCTAGGTGGATTAGATCCAGAGCACATCATCACCCCAGGTATCTTTGTACAGCACGTTGTACAAGTACAGCCCGCACAGTAAGCAATAAGGAGAAATAACATGAGCTACCAGAAACTCAGCCGTGACCAGATTGCAAAACGTGTGGCACAAGATATTCCAGATGGTGCCTATGTGAATTTGGGCATTGGCTTACCAACCAAGATCGCAAGCTACCTACCTAACGATAAAGATATTTTCCTTCATTCTGAAAATGGCCTGTTGGCCTTTGGCCCACCGCCAGCGGCAGGTGAAGAAGACCCTGAACTGATTAATGCAGGTAAAGAATTTGTGACCATGCTTGAAGGCGGCAGCTTTTTCCATCATGGCGACTCATTTGCGATGATGCGTGGTGGTCACCTTGATATTGCAGTGCTTGGAGCCTTTCAGGTTGCAGCGAATGGTGATTTGGCCAACTGGCACACGGGTGCACCTGATGCGATTCCTGCGGTAGGTGGTGCGATGGATTTGGCTGTAGGTGCCAAGAAAGTATTTATCACCACAGACCATGTAACCAAGCAAGGCGAGCCGAAAATTGTGGCTGAGCTGAGCTATCCGGTTACGGGTAAACACTGTGTTGACCGTATTTACACAGACCTTTGTGTGATTGATGTGACTAAAGATGGTTTAAAGGTGATTGAGAAAGTGGAAGGTCTTAGCTTTGATGAGTTGCAGGCTTTAACAGGTGCAACTTTGATTGATGCGACTCAAGGGTAAGGAAGTAGGGAAATGACATTAAAAAACGCTTATATCATCGATGCCATCCGTACACCATTTGGCCGTTATGCCGGTGGTCTTGCACCTGTCCGTGCTGATGACCTTGGTGCTGTGCCGATCAAAGCCTTAATTCAGCGTAACCCGAATGTAGATTGGGAACAGGTCGATGATGTGATCTATGGTTGTGCCAACCAAGCCGGTGAAGACAACCGTAACGTCGGCCGTATGTCAGCACTGCTTGCAGGTTTACCGTATCAAGTACCAGCGACGACTATTAACCGTTTGTGTGGTTCTTCACTCGATGCCATTGCCATTGCTGCCCGTGCTATTAAAGCAGGTGAAGCAAATTTAGTAATTGCTGGTGGTGTAGAAAGCATGAGCCGTGCGCCCTATGTGATGGGTAAGTCTGACAGTGCTTTTGGCCGTAGCCAGAAGATTGAAGACACCACTATGGGTTGGCGCTTCATTAACCCAAAACTTAAAGAATTGTATGGTGTAGACACCATGCCCCAGACTGCCGAAAACGTCGCTGAACAGTTCAACGTTAATCGTGCAGATCAGGACCAGTTTGCCTTGGTGAGCCAACAACGCACCGCAAGCGCGCAAGCCAAAGGCTTTTTTTCTAAAGAAATCGTGGCAGTTGAAATCCCTCAGCGTAAGGGTGATGCTGTTGTGATTGATACCGATGAACATCCACGTGCATCGACCACGCTTGAAGGTTTAAGCAAACTTAAACCTGTGGTTAAAGCAGAGGGTACAGTCACTGCAGGCAATGCTTCAGGGATTAACGATGGTGCAGCAGCTCTACTGATTGCTTCTGATGAGGCGGTTCAAGCTTACAATTTAAAACCACGTGCCAAGATCATTGCTTCAACAGCAGTGGGTGTAGAACCGCGTATTATGGGTTTCGCTCCGGCACCTGCAATCAAAAAGCTTCTTAAACAAGCCAACCTAACTTTAGATCAGATGGATGTGATTGAGCTGAACGAAGCCTTTGCTGCACAAGCTTTGGCAGTCACCCGTGATTTAGGTTTGCCAGACAATTCTGACAAGGTAAATCCAAACGGTGGTGCGATTGCTTTGGGCCATCCACTTGGTGCGTCAGGTGCACGCTTAGTGACCACAGCCCTAAACCAGCTTGAGCAAACAGGTGGTCGTTACGCTATGTGTTCAATGTGTATTGGTGTAGGTCAAGGCATCGCATTGATTATTGAGAGAGTCTAATCATGAGCCAGTTATATGCCAGCTTGTTTTATCAAAAAGACGTCACGGACATCTTTAGTGACTCATCTTTAATCACATATATGATTCAGGTTGAAGTTGCATTAGCTCAAGCACAGGCAAAAGTTGGCGTGATTCCTCAAAACGCGGCTAATACCATTGCCCAAGTAGCTGAGCAGGCAATAGAAAAGTTTGACTTTTCCGCTTTGGCTGTAGCAACTGGTTTGGCTGGAAATATCGCAATTCCATTTGTAAAACAACTTACGGCAATTGTGAAAGATGTGGATGAAGATGCTTCACGTTATGTGCATTGGGGCGCAACAAGTCAGGATATTTTAGACACAGCTTGTATTTTGCAATGTCGCGATGCGTTAAATATTGTGGAAGCACAACTTCAACACTGCTACAGCACTGCATTACAACAAGCTAAGCAATATCGTCATCAAGTCATGATTGGACGTACATGGTTACAGCAAGCTTTGCCAATCACTTTAGGGCATAAACTCGCTCGTTGGGCTTCTGCATTTAAGCGTGATTTAGATCGTATACAAGCTATGAAATCACGTGTACTCACTGCTCAGTTAGGCGGTGCTGTAGGTTCATTAGCTTCTTTGCAAGATCAAGGTTCACTTGTGGTCAGTGCATTTGCTCAGCAGCTGAATCTGACTGTACCGACAAGCACATGGCATGGTGAGCGCGACCGTATTGTAGAAATCGCAAGTGTGCTTGGCATGATTGTTGGGAATACGGGCAAGATGGCACGTGATTGGTCACTCATGATGCAAACTGAAATTGCCGAATTGTTTGAACCAACTGCAAAGGGCCGTGGTGGTTCATCAACCATGCCTCATAAGCGGAATCCAGTTGCAGCAGCTTCAGTACTTGCAGCAGCAAATCGTGTACCAGCACTTATGTCTAGCATCTATCAAAGCATGGTGCAGGAACATGAGCGTAGCTTAGGCGCATGGCATGCTGAATGGTTAGCAATCCCTGAAATTTTTCAGCTTTGTGCTGGAGCATTAACTCGTACTGGTGAAGTTTTACAAGGTTTCGAAGTTAATGCTGAGCATATGCAGCAGAACCTTGACTGTACCAACGGGTTGATTATGGCAGAAGCTGTGATGATGGCACTTGCTCCAAAAATTGGACGTTTAAATGCTCATCATGTTGTTGAAGCAGCTTGTAAAACAGCCGTGGCTCAAAAGCAGCATTTATCTGAGGTTGTTAGTCAGTTAGATGAAGTAAAAGAACATTTTAGTCAAACAGAAATTTTGGAAATATTTAAAGCAGAAAACTATTTGGGCAACATTCAAGCTCAAATTGATGCTGTTCTGCAAGAAGCACAAGGAGGAGACATAAAGTGAAACAGCTTATAACCAATCGACAAGGTAAACAGCTCGCTGTATATACGGATGGATTAAAAGATGCTCCAGCACTTGTGTTATCTAACTCGTTAGGAACAGATCATGGAATGTGGCAGCCGCAAGTAGATGAGCTTAAAAGTCATTTTAATGTCATTACATACGACACACGTGGTCATGGCGAAAGTGATGTGATCGCTGAAACATCTTTACAAAATTTAGGTGAAGATGTTGCTGATATTTTAGATGCCTTAAATATTGAAAAAGCTCATTTTTGTGGCATTTCAATGGGCGGAATTACAGGGCTTTGGTTAGCTATTCATTACCCAGAGCGCTTTCTAAGCATTACTGTCGCAAATTCGGCGGCAAAAATTGGACAGGCTGAAGCGTGGTTGAGTCGCGCAGAATCAGTAGAACAAAATGGACTGGCTGAATTGGTTAAAACCACGCACACACGTTGGTTTAGCGAAAAATTCGACTATCAACATAATGTGGTTGCACAAACGACGATTCAAAGTCTGGCAAACACACCAGCACAAGGTTATGCCAATGCGTGTCGTGCTTTAGCACATGCTGATTTAAGAGATGAAATTACGCAAATCCAAGTTCCAGTATTGCTCATTGCAGGAACGGCAGATCCAGTGACAACAGTAGCAGATGCTGAGTTTATGCAGAATGCTATTAAGAACAGTCAAATTGCTAAATTGGAAGCATCTCATCTTTCTAATATTGAGCAACCACAAAGATTTACTCAGGAATTAACTAGGTTTATTCAGCAAATCTAATAGCTTAGTAGTTTAAAAGGAATTGGCCTTAAGGAGGCAAACATGGCGTCTCAGGATTACGCTGCACCAAATAAAAGTATCGATGCTCAAGCATTAATTAATGATGCTCCACTCAGTAAGTATCAATGGATGATTGCAATCATCTGTTTCTTAATTATTTTTACTGATGGTATCGATACTGCTGCAATGGGTTTTATAGCTCCAGCTTTGGCTCAAGACTGGGGTGTTGATCGCTCTCAGTTAGGCCCAGTGATGAGTGCTGCACTTGGTGGAATGATTATTGGAGCTTTGGTTTCTGGCCCAACAGCTGACCGTTTTGGTCGAAAAATCGTTTTAGCTTTTTCGATGCTTGTGTTTGGTGGTTTTACTTTAGCATCTGCGTATGCAACCAACTTAGATAGCCTTGTCGTTTTACGCTTTTTGACAGGTATTGGTTTGGGTGCGGCGATGCCAAATGCCACCACATTATTCTCTGAATACTGTCCAACACGCATTCGTTCACTGCTGGTGACATGTATGTTCTGTGGCTACAACCTAGGTATGGCAACAGGAGGCTTTATTAGTAGCTGGCTCATCCCGACCTACGGTTGGCACAGTCTGTTTTTACTTGGCGGCTGGTCACCTTTGATCTTAATGGTTTTAGTGATTTTTGTCTTACCTGAGTCTTACCGCTTTTTAATTGTTAAAGGTAAGAACCCAGAAAAAGTACGTAAGATCTTAAATTATATCGCGCCAACTCAAGTTCAAAATGCGACTGCATTCCACGTACCTGAAGAGAAAACTGAAACAGCTCAAAAGAAAAATGTCTTTGGAATTATGTTTTCTAAACCATATGCAAAAGGAACACTTTTACTTTGGTTGACCTATTTCATGGGCTTAGTGGTTGTTTACTTGCTTACAAGCTGGTTACCAACACTGATGCGTGAAACAGGTGCTTCAATGGAGCGTGCTGCATTTATTGGTGGATTGTTCCAGTTTGGCGGTGTGGTAAGTGCATTATTCATTGGTTGGGCGATGGATAAATTTAACCCGAACCGAGTTATTGCCATTTTCTACTTTGCTGCGGGTCTATTTGCGATTGCTGTTGGTCAAAGTTTAGGAAACTCAACATTACTTGCTGTATTGGTTCTTTGCGCAGGTATCGCGATTAATGGTGCGCAATCTTCAATGCCAGCTTTAAGTGCTCGTTTTTATCCAACGCAGTGCCGTGCAACGGGTGTGTCGTGGATGACAGGTATTGGACGTTTCGGTGCGGTATTTGGTGCTTGGATTGGTGCCGTACTACTTGGTAATGATTGGTCGTTTACTGCCATTCTCAGTTTATTACTAATTCCAGCGACTGCTGCGGCTGTTGCTGTATTTGTTAAATCACTTGTTGCGCATACCGATGCAACTTAATAGAGGTCTATCACAATGAATGATGAACAACGCTATAAACAAGGCATTGAGGTGCGGACTGAAGTTTTGGGTGAAAAGCATGTTGGTCGGTCTTTGCAAAACTTAAATGACTTTAACCAAGATTTTCAAAACTTTATTAGCCGTTACGCATGGGGTGAGGTGTGGTCTCGTCCGGGCCTACCGCGTCATACACGTAGTTTAGTGACGATCGCAATTTTATTGGCGCTTGGCCGCGAAGATGAACTACGCATGCATTTACGTGCTTGTTTCAACAATGGTGTCACTAAAGAAGATTTAAAAGAGTTGATCTTACATAGCTCGCTCTATGCAGGTTTACCTGCTGCAAATGCTGCAATGCATATGGCCGAAGAAGTCTTTAAAGAGTTGGGAATAGAAGTCAACTCAGTTGCAGCAAAAGAACAGGATTAAGGAGATAAAGATGTCACAACATAGCTGGGGTGCTTACGCCCAACGTAATACAGAAGACCATCCACCTGCATATGCAGAAGGTTATAAGACAAGTGTTTTACGTTCGCCAAAAAATGCATTGATTTCTATTAATGAGACTTTAACTGAAGTTACTGCGCCGCATTTTTCTTCAAACTTGTTTGGCCCAAAAGATAACGATTTGATTTTGAACTATGCCAAAGATGGTTTACCAATTGGTGAGCGTGTCATCGTTCATGGTTATGTCCGTGACCAGTTTGGCCGTCCTGTAAAAAATGCACTTTTAGAAGTATGGCAAGCCAATGCTTCTGGTCGTTATCGCCATCCAAACGACAAATTTATTGGTGCAATGGACCCTAACTTCGGTGGTTGTGGTCGTACATTAACTGACGAAAATGGTTTTTATATTTTCCGTACCATTAAACCAGGTCCATATCCGTGGCGTAACCGTATCAATGAATGGCGTCCAGCTCATATTCACTTCTCTTTAATTGCTGATGGTTGGGCTCAGCGCCTAATTTCGCAGTTTTATTTTGAAGGCGATACGCTCATTGACACTTGCCCGATTTTAAAAACGATTCCTTCTGAAGATCAACGTCGTGCATTGATTGCACTAGAAGATAAAAACAACTTTATCGAAGCAGATAGCCGTTGTTACCGTTTTGACATCACTTTACGTGGTCGTCGAGCGACTTACTTCGAAAATGATTTGACTTAATCAGGAGCACGAGCATGAATAACTGGAATTTTCAGGAATTAAAAGAAACTCCATCTCAAACAGGTGGTCCTTACGTCCACATTGGTTTATTGCCACAACAAGCAAATATTGAAGTGTTTGAAAACAACTTTAATAACCAGTTAGTACAAGACCAAACCAAAGGCGAGCGTATTCGTCTTGAAGGTCAGGTATTTGACGGATTAGGTTTACCGCTGCGCGATGTGCTGATCGAAATTTGGCAAGCTGATGCGAATGGTATTTACCCAAGTCAGGCAGATACGCGTGAGCAAAAAGCTGATCCTGCATTTCAGGGTTGGGGACGTACTGGCGCTGACTTTGAAACAGGCGTTTGGAGCTTTAATACAATTAAGCCAGGTGCTACAGCCGGTCGTAAAGGTTCAACTCAAGCACCGCATATTGCATTAGTCATTTTCGCTCGCGGTATTAACTTAGGTCTTCATACACGTGTTTATTTTGAAGATGAAGCCGAGGCAAATGGCAATGACCCAATTTTAAATAGCATTGAGTGGGCACCGCGTCGCCAAACGCTTATTGCAAAACGTTTTGAAGAAAATGGTGAAATTGTTTACCGCTTTGATATTCGTATTCAAGGCGATAACGAAACAGTATTTTTTGATATTTAAGAAACACCTAAGGCTACACATGATTGTCCATGGATGCGTGTAGCCTTTTTAAAGGATGGTATGACAGAGATGAAAATGAAAACATTATTAAGCTTAAGTTTGCTTGCACTCCCATTTTTTACAGCACAGGTGAATGCTGAACCTGTTGCTTTAGCTACTCAAACACAACCTGCGACTACAGCAGTTAAAACAATTGTTCCAATTACAGCAAAGACCAAAGAACAAGCTTTAGCGCAAGCTCAAGTGATTGCAAATACAGCAGATGCTGATTTGGCAGAGTTCCGTATCGACTTACTCAGTTTTGCGAGTGATACGAAACAAGTGATTGCATTGGGGCATGAATTAAAAAAGATTTTAGGTAATAAGCCGCTAATCGCCACAATTCGCACTAAAAATGAAGGTGGTCAGCTTGAAATTAGCGATGTTGATTATGGTAAGACTTATCAGGCTTATTTAAAAAATCCGTTCATGGACTGGTTAGATGTTGAAATGTTCCGTGATCAAAAAGTAGTTTCAGATATTGTTCAAAAAGCACATCAAAAGAAAGTGCTGATTGTGATGTCTAATCATGACTTCCAAAAAACGCCAAGCCAAGATGAAATTGAAAAACGCCTGTTAAAACAAGATCAAATGGGCGCAGATATTCTAAAAATTGCCGTAATGCCAAAATCTAAACAAGACGTTTTCACTTTAATGAACGCAACTTTAAAAGTAAGTCAGCAAACCACTAAACCATTGTTAACGATGTCGATGGGACAACTTGGTACGATTTCTCGTGTTGCGACTGCCAATATGGGTGGAAGTTATAGCTTTGGCATGATTGGGCAGGCTTCTGCACCAGGACAAATTGATGTGACTAAGCTCAAACAGATTTTAAAAACCGTTCAACCAACAAACCCATAAATCATAAGGATATGATGAAATGAATACATTACGTTTAACTACTCTTGCATTAGGTTTGATGGTTTCAGGAATAACTGCAGCACAAACTTATGTTGTTGATCGTTATCAAGACGATAGCAATAAAGGCTCTTTACGCTGGGCAATTGAACAAGCCAATGCAAACCCAAGCGAAGCTAGCGAGATCTTGATTCAGGCGGTAGGCAAAGCGCCTTATGCGATTAAATTAAATAGTGCACTTCCTGAAATTAAAGCACCCATCAAAATTATTGGTACACAGTGGGATAAAACTGGCGAATACATCGCAATTGATGGTTCAAACTATATTAAAGGCGAAGGTGCAAAAGCTTGTCCCGGTGCAAACCCTGAGCAGTACGGCACCAATGTACGTACTATGACTTTACCGGGATTGGTACTACGTGACGTCAACAATGTCACTTTAAAAGGTTTAGACATTCATCGTTTCTGTATTGGTGTTTTGGTTAACCGTTCAAGCAATAACCTTATTCAACATAACCGTATTAGTAATAACTATGGTGGTGCCGGTGTCATGCTTACTGGTGATGACGGGCAAGGCAACCCAACGGCAACCACGACCAATAACAACAAAGTTTTAGACAATATTTTCCAAGACAATGGTGATGGTTTAGAACTGACACGTGGTGCTGCGTTTAACTTAATTGCAAATAACCATTTTGTTTCAACGAAAGCGAACCCAGAGCCATCACAAGGTATTGAAATTTTATGGGGTAATGACAATGCCGTAGTCGGTAATAAATTCGAAAACTATTCGGATGGCTTACAGATTAACTGGGGCAAGCGTAACTATATTGCCTACAACGAAATGACCAATAACTCGATTGGCTTCAACATGACAGGCGATGGCAACATTCTTGATAGCAATAGGGTGCATGGTAACCGTATTGGTGTTGCTATTCGTTCGGAAAAAGATGCAAATGCAAAAATTACATTGACTAAAAACCTGATTTGGGACAATGGTAAAGATATTAAACGCTGTGAAGCAGGTGGTTCATGTGTACCAAATCAGCGTTTAGGTGCAATTGTATTTGGTGTACCTGCACTTGAACACGAAGGTTTTGTTGGTTCTCGTGGTGGTGGCGTAGTGGTTGATCCATCTAAGCAACAAAAAACATGTACTCAACCAAATCAACAAAACTGTAATGCTCAGCCGAATCAGGGCATTAAAGCACCTAAGTTAACCGTTAATAAAGGTTCAGTTGCTGTAGAAATTAATGGATTACCAAACCAACGCTATCAAGTTGAGTTCTTTGGAAATCAAAATGCGGCATCAAAAGAAGCTGAGCAATATTTAGGAGCGGTTACCGTTGCCACAGATGCCGAAGGCAATGCAAAAGCGAATTGGAAGCCAACTCTCAAAGTTGCTTCAATTACAGCGAATGTAACTGATCGTTTTGGCGCGACGTCTGAACTTAGTTCGGCCGTACAAACTAAATAATAACAATAAGGGAAGCGCCTCAAACCGAGGCGCAGCATAGAAATATAGAAATGATAAAAGGGACTTGAAATGCCAAATATAATGAAACTGAGTGTGTTAACAATCGCTGTATTAGGCAGTCAACTTGCGCTTGCTAATGAGCCTTGGTCACAAGATCGTCAATGGTTGCTAGGCGACTGGAATGGTGAGCGCCAACAGCTAGAGCAACAAGGCTATAAATTTACAGCTTCTATCATGAGCCAAAGTGCCACAAATTTAGATGGTGGTTACAACGACAGCAATACTTTTGAAAATGCTGCGCAACTTTCTTTAGGTGCAAACTTCGATTTAGAAAAGATTGCTGGGTGGAAAGATACAACAGCGAGCCTGATCGTGACTAAACGTGACGGGAATGCGCTTACTTTGGAGCGTATTAAAGACCCGCGTTCTAGCCAATTAGGTAATGCTCAAGAGATTTATGGTCGCGGTAAAATCTGGCGTCTGTCTCAAGCATGGATAAAGAAAGGCTTTGTTGATAATACTATACAGGCCAAAGTTGGCCGTATGGGCATGTCAGAAGACTTTAATAGTTCTCAATGTGAGTTTCAGAACTTATTGCTTTGCGGTGGGCAGCTAGGAAAATCAATTGGTTCAATTTGGTACAACTCACCAGTTGGTGTTTGGGCTGCAAACGTTAAATATCAGTTTGCGCCTGAGTGGACTTTAGGTGTCGGTGTTTATGAAGTAAATCCAGACAACATTAAAACCGAATCAAATAGTGATGGTTTTAATCTGGATATGAACAACGTGAAGGGTGCAACCATACCAGTTGAGCTCGCATGGAAACCAAAACTTGCTGCTTTTAATGGTTTACCGGGTGAATATAAAGTAGGTGCGCTGTACTCAACCGCAGAAGCGAATGATATTAAAACCGCGGGTAAAGTTCATGATGGAAAACAAAGTTTCTGGATTAATGCACAACAACAACTGACGAATAACGGCCAAGATCCGAAACGCGGTTTATATGTAAGTTTTAATGGCGTTGTAAATGATAAGGCAACGACCTTTGTTCAAAGCACCCAACAACTTGCTCTTTGGTATAAAGGGCCATTTGATAGCCGTCCAAATGATTCGATTGGTTTTGGTATTGCCAATTATTTGGTCAATGATCGTGCTAAAGATAAGCAAATCGCAACAAACGAAAGCCGTGGATATTATAGCTATGATGCGATTGCATCTGACTATATTCCAATTCAAGACGACGAGCTAAATGTCGAATTGAACTATACCTATCAATGGTCTCCGGCCGTTATGTTACGTCCAAACATTCAATATATCCATCAACCTGCTGGTGTAAAAGCGGTCGATGATGCTTGGGTGGCGGGCTTAAGCGTTAAAGTCAATTTTTAACAATGTTGATGGCTGGTTAGACATAGTTTAACTGGCCCAAATGCTTGAACTATTGTGTTCAGTATATGTGGAGTAGGATCTATGTCTGAGTCAGATTCTAAGTTTCATATCTTATTCAAAATATGGTGTTTTCTATTAGGCCTAGTTTTATTGGCTACTGGTGTTTTTTACATCGTAGGCGGTGGCAAGCTAGTTTCACTAGGTGGGTCTTGGTATTTCCTAGTCGCAGGACTGTTAATTACCATTTCTGCATTTAGTATTTTTCGTAAAAAGGCACTTGGTGTCTGGATTTTTGCGGCTGTTTTTGTTGGCACAGTCATTTGGTCATTTGTTGATGCAGGATGGGAATTTTGGCCGTTATTCTCGCGGTTAATGTTTCCTGCTGGTCTTTTTGCCGCATTGTTATTTACCTTGCCTTCAATTCGACGTTACCAATTTCAAACTAGCTTGGCATCTTCATCTTATGCAGTGGGTGGGTTAGTTGTTGTTGGTATGTTGATTGCGTTCTATCAAATGTTCCAACCACATCCAACAGTAGCAAGTTCAGGTGAAAAGCTACCTTTAGTACCAGTTGACCCTGCTAAAAAACAGGTGAATTGGGAAAATTATGGAAATGATGGAGGTGGTAGTCGCTTTGTTGCTCTCGATCAAATTAACCGAGATAACGTTCATAAACTAAAAGAAGCTTGGCGTTTTAGAACAGGTGATTTTACAACAGGTAGTGGTAATGGTGCTGAAGACCAAATGACCCCGCTACAAGTTGGAAATAAAGTTTTTTTATGTACGCCACATAACAACATTTTTGCGATAGATGTTGACTCGGGTAAACAACTCTGGAAAGCTGAAGTGAACTCTAAAGCTGATGCTTGGGAACGTTGCCGTGGGGTTGCATACTTTGATTCGACCAAGCCACTTGTACAACCAACTTTGGCTGGTGCAAATGCAGTAACCACAGTTGCAACCAATACAGAATGCCCACGCCGTTTATATACCAATACACCAGATGGTCGTTTAATTGCAGTGAATGCAGATAACGGTCAGCGCTGTGCTGATTTTGGTGTAAATGGAACAGTTGATCTGTTAGAAGGTCTGGGAGCTGGAACTAAAGCTCCACGTTTTGAAGTGACTTCTGCTCCGACTATTGCGGGTACAACCATTGTAGTGGGTAGCCGTATTGCCGATAACGTAGCAGCAGATATGCCGGGTGGTGTTATCCGCGGTTATGACGTCATTACTGGCAAACTTCGTTGGGCATTTGACGCACGTAATCCAGATCCTAACTATGTTCTTAAACCAGGTGAAACTTATAAACGTAGTTCGGCAAACTCATGGGCTGCAATGTCATATGACCCGCAAATGAATACGGTGTTCTTACCTATGGGTAGCTCATCTGTCGACATTTGGGGGGGTAACCGTAATCCGTTAGATCATAAATACAATACTTCTGTTTTGGCGCTTGATGCGACAACAGGTAAAGAAAAGTGGGTATATCAAACTGTTCATAACGATTTATGGGACTTCGATTTACCAATGCAACCAAGTCTAGTTGATTTCCCATTGAAAGATGGTACGACTAAACCTGCTGTTGTGATTGGAACCAAATCAGGTCAATTCTTTGTGCTTGACCGTGTAACTGGTAAACCACTGACTAAAGTAATTGAACAGCCAGTTAAGCCTGCCAATATTCCGGGTGAGCAATATAGTGCAACTCAACCACGTTCAGTTGAAATGCCTCAAATTGGTAATCAGACTTTAACTGAATCAGATATGTGGGGTGCAACACCGTTTGATCAGCTCATGTGCCGTATTAACTTCAAGTCAATGCGTTACGAAGGTCTATTTACTGCACCGGGTACTGACGTTTCATTAAGCTTCCCAGGTTCTTTGGGTGGCATGAACTGGGGTAGCATTGCTTTTGATCCGACTCATCGTTATATGTTCGTCAACGATATGCGCCTTGGCTTATGGGTTCAATTAATGGAACAAACACCTGAAGATATTAAGATTCAGGCGAGTGGCGGTGAAAAAGTAAATACAGGTATGGGTGCTGTACCAATGAAAGGTACACCATATAAAGTGAATAAAAACCGCTTTATGTCTGCCTTAAGTATTCCTTGTCAGAAACCACCATTTGGTACTATGACTGCAATTGACATGAAAACTCGTCAAGTCGCATGGCAAGTACCACTGGGTACGGTTGAAGACACTGGACCTATGGGCATCAAAATGGGCTTAAAAGCACCGATCGGTATGCCAACAATTGGCGGGCCGATGGCAACTCAAGGTGGCTTGGTTTTCTTTGCAGCAACACAGGACTACTATTTACGTGCATTTGATTCATCTACAGGTAAGGAACTGTGGAAATCACGCATGCCAGTGGGTAGCCAAGGAACTCCAATAAGCTATGTTTCACCGAAAACAGGTAAACAATTTGTGGTTGTTACGGCAGGCGGAGCTCGTCAGTCTCCTGATCATGGTGATTATGTAATCGCTTATAGCTTAGAACAATAATTAAATAAGGCAAAAGAGAGCAATTCTCTTTTGCCTTTAATTTTAATATGTTTTTTATATTAAAGTACTGTGGTAAATTCTATTGTTTTAATTAGATAGATTTACCAAATAGTAAAAAAGTGCTTTAACTCATTGCAAAACCTAAAATATTCTTAAGATTGAGAATACTTGAACCATAGATGTGGCCGAATGATTAGATATTTTTCACAATGTTTTACCTATAAATAAAACTGATTTGTTTATTAAGTTTTGTTTAACTTAAGGTTGTGAATTTTAATTAGAAATAAACATTATTGTCTTTTTAGTCCTTAAAAGTCGGATTTTTTTGCTGGAAAAACCAGCGTAAATATATATTTATATTATATTTATATAATTTATAGCATTACGTTAGAATGGTCATCGCAGGTTATTACTACCCAGTAATAATTTGTATTTCAGGAATTTAAGCTTTTATTGGCTTAAGGCTCATCGCAAGATGGGCCTTTTTTTATGCTCTTTCGATCATAACATCTAATTATTATAAAAATAGCCTAAGCAATAAGCTGTATGAGTTGATGAAAACAATCACAAAAAATAGTCTTTAATGACAAGAAGTGTATGATTTGATAAATTAAAGCCACTTGATAATAATAGGTGATACGATGAGATTTTTGGTTCTTGCAACTTTATCTGGTTTAGCTTTGATGGGTTGTGCTTCTGTTCAGCAAGCACCGAATACACAAGAGACAATTCGTTATGCTTCTAGTCCATGCTTTGGCGCATGTCCAATCTATTCTGTAGAAGTAACGCCTACAGGTTTAATTCGTTTTGAAGGCAAGCAATACACTAAAGCTATCGGTGTTAAAGAAATTCAAGGTAGCGTAAAAGACTATAAAAAACTTGCAGATGATCTAAAAGCTTATCGTCCTGAAACAGGTACACAATCTAAAACTGCTGGTTGTCAGCAAACGGCAACCGACATGTCTAGCTATTACATTTCATGGATTCAACCAAATGGCACGGAAACAAAATTAAGCCATTACACAGGTTGTATCTCCCCGGCAAATACTAGATTGAATAAGGTCATGGAAAAACTGCCTGAACAATTAGGCATTAAAGATCTAATTTAATGACAAAAGCCCCAAAATTTTGGGGCTTTTTCTTGTTAAGAAGAATTATAAACTCAAAAGTTTTATATTAAGTATTTCTAAAAAAATCAGCGTATAATACAGATTATAAAAACATATATTGTTAAGAGTGGTTATATGTCAAATATTGTCTATGCCTTTTTTGGTGGTTTATTACTCGGCATCGCAACAGTTGGATATTTATATATAAATGGTCGTATAGCAGGAATTAGTGGATTGCTTGCTCAAGTCATTAATCCTACTAAAGATACTTTTAAAAGTTCTGCATTCTGGTTCATTGCAGGACTTGTGATTACACCTTTCATATATGGCTATTTTTATCAGCCTGAAATTGAAATTAAAGCCAATACATTTGCACTTATTTTAGCAGGTGTACTTGTTGGTTTTGGAACACGACTAGGCTCTGGATGTACAAGCGGCCATGGCATTTGTGGTATGAGCAGGCTATCAAAACGCTCGATGATAGCAACAGTAGTTTTTATGTTTGCTGGTATGTTAACCGTTTATATCATTCGTCATGTATTGGGGTAATCCTATGAAAAACATTTTTGCTTTTATATTTGGTGGTTTGTTTTCATTAGGCTTAATGATTTCGGGCATGTCGAATCCAGAAAAGGTATTAGGTTTTTTAGATATCTTTGGGCAGTGGGATATCAGCTTAATGTTTGTGATGTTAGGTGCGATTGCTGTGGCATTTATTCCATTTCAAAAGGCTATAAGAAGTCCTAAAACGCTTTTTAATGAGAAAATTCAATTACCAATGAATACACAGATTGACCAAAGGTTAATTGTAGGTGCTTTTATTTTCGGTATAGGCTGGGGAATAGCAGGGATATGTCCAGCGCCCGCTTTAACACTTATTGGATTAGGACATTTTGAAGCGCTTTATTTTATTGTGGCAATGTTATTAGGAATGTTTATTTACCGAGTCTTAAATAAAGGAAATTAAACCTATGCAACAACCTCTAGTAAAAGATTTTTTTGATGAAAACACCAATACTTTTAGCTATGTTGTTGCAGATTTAGCGACTCGTCAATGCGCGATTATTGATAGTGTGCTTGACTACGACGCAGCTTCAGCAACTACAAAAACAACCAATGCTGATTTAATTATCGATTATGTCTTGGCGCAAAACTTTAAAGTGCAATGGATTTTAGAAACCCATGTCCACGCCGACCATATGACTGCTGCCCAATATCTAAAATCTAAATTGGGCGGTGATATTGCAATTAGTCAAAAGATTTCAATCGTCCAAGAAACATTTTCCGCTATTTATAATTTTGATTTTAAGAAATTTAATGAAAATCAGCCTTTTGATTATTTGTTTGAAGATCATGAACATTTCAAAATAGGCGATATAGAAGCCTATAACATCCCTACACCAGGGCATACACCCGCTTGCTTGAGTTATGTGATTGCCGATGCTGTTTTTGTGGGAGATACTCTATTTATGCCCGATTATGGCTCAGCGAGATGCGATTTTCCTAAAGGAAGTGCAGCTGCACTTTATGATTCGGTACAAAAGCTTTATACACTTCCTGACAACATGCGCATGTTTTTATGCCATGACTATAAACCCGAAGGCCGTGATAAATATGTCTGTCAAACAGATATAAAAACTCAAAAGCAAAGCAATATTCATTTAAATCGACGCGTTTCCAAAGAGTCATTCATAAAAATGCGCCAAGAACGAGATGCAACTTTGGCAATGCCAAAATTAATTCTGCCTTCAATTCAAATTAATATGAACGGTGGAAACTTTCCGGAGCCTGAATCGAATGGCATCCGCTATTTAAAAATTCCTTTCAACTACTTCTAAAAATAGCCTAAGCATTTATTTTGGATCTTTTTTATGTTCTAAATAGCCTAAGCAAGATTTAAAGAACTTGTCTTAAGTCCCGCGAAGTCTCTTGCAATAAAGGCAAAATGTGTTGGATTAAATATTCTTCAGTTGTTTTCATAGTTGGAGAAACAATATTTAAAGCTGCAACCACTTTAAAGTCTTGTCCATAAATGGGTACGGCGAGCGCATGAACACCTAATTCGTGTTCTTCACGTGAATAACACCAATCTTGCTCTCGAATTTCTTTTAGTAACTCTAAAAATTTATCATTTTCGACATGCGTATATTTGGTTAGACGCTGAAGAGGATATTTTTGAAGCCAGTCTAATTGTTCTTGCTGGCTTAAATGTGCCAGTAAAATTTTACCCGCAGATGTCGCATGAGCAGGTAAGCGATTACCCAAGTGCAAACCATATGGATTTACACGGTCAGTTTGTTGGTGGGCGGCACTACGGGCAATGGTAATGGCCTCATAACCATCAAGCACCATCACTGAATAAATGAGAGAAGTTTGGTTAGTTAACAGATTTAATAAAGGCTGAGATACTTTTGGAAGTTGAGCTGCACCTAAATAAGCTCCTGAAAATTTAAGAACTTTCGGAGTTAAATAGTAATAGTGGCCATCTGACTCAAGATAACCTAAATATTCTAAAGTTAATAAATGACGTCTTGCTGCCGCTCGGGTGAGTCCAGTTTTTTCAGCCGCCATAGAAATGTTTAAACGATGTTGATTGCTGCTAAAGCTATCTAAAATCGCCATGCCTTTACCGATGCCAGCAATGTAATCTTCATGACGAATCGTTTTTTTGTTGTCCTGATTCTGGATTATCCGTTCATCTTTACTCATTACTGGTCCTTGTACGATAGAAGCTTAGTAGATCAATTTGCTTTACTGAAAAAGTTTAATAATTTCATGTCGCAAAAATTGATGTCTTAAATTATCCCTTAAATCTTCATGCCAAAACATACCCATTTTAATATTGGTTATCTCAAAAGGTAGAGAATGTAAGCAAATTTTAGGACTATAAGATAAATGCTGCAAAATCATACGAGGCATGGTCAATATTGCGTCGGCTTGAGCCGCCAGAACTTGTAACGCCGTTGAGTAGTTTTGACAGCGCATAAATACATTTCTAGAGATTTTTTGGTGTTGGTTTAAATAAATATCTTCAAGTAAAGCACCTGTACGGCGTGATGAAACACCAATGTGTCGTCCATTAATATAAAGAGATAAATCGACTTCTTTAAATTGACTACAAATGACGAACTCGTCTGTGACCAAATGATCAAAGGTAATTTTAGGAGACAAGTATTGTTCTAGGTCAATTACGAAATCGAGCTGCTGTGTAGCTAAGTCCGCCATAATATGTTTTCGATCTAGCTTCATACTCACAAACTGCAAATCTAAATTAAGATTTTGAAAATGTTGAGCCAATCTTGGAAGAATAATTGGCTCAATTTCGTCATGCACGGCGATTTTTAAGCTTTTTAAACTTGTCGGGTCGAACACATGTTTCTGTTGGCTAATGTTTTGAATGGTTAAAAGTGCTTGCTTCACAGTTGGGTAAATCTGCTCGGCAAAAGGAGTGGCAGACATTTTATTGCCTACTCGTATAAACACATCATCTTCAAGTTGCTGGCGTAATCGTTGTAAAGCATGACTTGCTGCCGACTGCGTAATATTGAGACTACTTGCCGCATTTGAAATACTTTTTTGCTCATAAATTGCGATAAATAGCGGATATAAATTGATATCAATTCGGTGAAAAAAACTTAAGTCTAGGCCATGCAGATTATGAATATTATTCATGATGTGTTATTTAATAAAATCATTTCATTCATATTAAGTTTCAAGTTATGTTGATGTAAAGACCAGATAAAGATGTAAAGGAAAAAGAATGTTTGAACTCTCCAAGAAAGCTCAGGATTTTGCCGAGCGAACAAGAAAATTTATTTTAGAAGAAATAGAACCTGTAGAAGCAAAATTTTGGGAAGAAGTTCACGAATTAAATCCAGATGGAAACTGGAAAAAATGGCAGTGGCCTGAGCTTTTAGAAACTCTAAAATCTAAAGCAAAGCAAGCTGGCCTTTGGAATATGTTTTTACCAGATGAAAAGCTAGGTGCAGGGTTAACTGTTCAAGAATATGCGCATATAGCTGAATTAACTGGTCGTAGCTTATTGGCACCAACCGTTTTTAACTGTAATGCACCAGATACAGGAAATATGGAATTATTATGGCGCTATGGCAGTGAACAGCAAAAACAACAATGGTTACAGCCTTTATTGGACGGAAAAATTCGTTCGGTTTTTTGTATGACTGAACCCGATGTTGCTTCAAGTGATGCAACCAATATGCAAGCGACTGCACTCATTGATGGTAATGAAATTGTTTTAAATGGCAAAAAGTGGTGGTCGTCTGGCTTAGGTGACCCAAATGCTAAAGTCATTATTTTTATGGCGCATACTCCAGATGAAACCAAAGACCGCCATCATCAACACTCCATGGTTTTAGTACCGATTGACACGGCGGGTGTCGAAATTCAACGTATGTTACCTGTGTTTGGTGACTACGATGCGCCACATGGACACGGTGAGGTTCACTTTAATAATGTTCGAGTGCCTCTTGAAAACTTTATTGGTGGAGCGGGTCAAGGTTTTGAAATTGCACAAGGGCGTTTAGGGCCGGGGCGTATTCACCATTGCATGCGCTGTATCGGAGCTGCTGAAAAAGCACTAGAACTCATGATTGATAGAGGTATGTCTAGAACGGCGTTTGGCAAAGAAATTTTAAAACTTGGTGGAAACCTCGAACGTGTAGCCGATGCGCGAGTCGCCATAGATCAAGCTAGACTTTTAACCTTGTATGCTGCTTATAAAATGGATACTTTAGGAAATATGGCTGCTTTAACAGAAATATCTGCAATTAAAGTAGTGGCTCCAAGTGTTTTAGAAAAAGTAGTCGACATGGCAATTCAGCTACATGGCGGTGCGGGCCTTTCAAGAGATACACCATTAACGGGTTTCTTTGCTCAAGCACGCAGTCTACGTTTAGCTGATGGTCCAGATGAAGTACATAAAGGCATGATTGCCAAATTAGAGTTGGCCAAACGTGGTTATTTCGGTCGTCATAAGAAAGTATAAGTTTAAAGGAAGTGAATATGTCGGTAATTGATGTAGGCGGTGAAGTACGTGAAGGTGAAGAACTTGATATTGGGGCAGTTGAAAACTGGTTAAAAAGCCAAGGTGTTGAGTTGGTTGGCCCAGCAGTCGTTACTCAATATACGGGCGGGGCGTCGAATTGGACTTATCGTTTAAAATATGAAAATACCGATTTAATTTTGCGCCGTCCTCCAAAAGGAACAAAAGCGAAGTCAGCCCACGATATGGCCCGTGAATATATGGTGCAAAAAAATCTTGCGCCTTATTATCCAGTACTTCCTAAAATGGTGGCACTTTGTCAGGATGAATCGGTCATTGGCTGTGATTTTTATGTCATGGAACGCATTGAAGGCATTATTCCTCGTGCAAAATTACCGCCTGAGCTTGGCTTTAATGAAGAAAATGTTCATCAACTTTGTGTGAATGTTATTGATAAGTTGATTGAGCTACATCAAGTTCCTTATGAGAACACGCCTTTAGCTGAACTAGGAAAAGGTACGGGGTATTGCCGTAGACAAGTTGAAGGTTGGGATAAGCGCTATGAAAAAGTCCGCACAATCAACGTACCATCATTTAAATATGTTCGAAAATGGCTAAACGATAATATTCCTCAAGACTCTACGACTTGCATTATTCACAATGATTGGCGTTTTGATAATGTGATTTTAGATCCAGAACATCCAACTGAAGTGATTGGTGTATTGGATTGGGAAATGGCGACTTTGGGTGATCCATTAATGGATTTAGGTAGCGCTTTGGCCTATTGGGTTGAGCCTACGGATAATATGATTTTTAGATCAACACGCCGTCAGCCTACTCACTTAAAGGGAATGTTCTCTCGTAAGGAAGTCGTTGAGTATTATTTGCAAAAAACAGGATTGGAGCCTCAAAACTGGGCTTTTTATGAAGTGTTTGGTGTATTCCGTTTAGCAGTGATTGCCCAGCAAATCTATTACCGCTATTACCATAAACAAACCCGAAATTCTGCATTTAAAGATTTCTGGATCGTGATTCATGCGCTACATATCCGAGCTTTAAAACTTATCGCACAGCAAAAATTGCAAGAATCTGAATTTGCTCAGCAATCTCTACAGAAAATACAGGGTATTTTAAGAAAATGACCACAATTTATCTGGTAAGACACGGACAGGCATCGTTTGGTAAAAGTAACTATGATGAGCTGTCTGAAAATGGTGAGGCTCAGGCGACTTTGTTAGGTCGTTATTTTAAGCAAATATTGAAAGAACAACCGTATGTGGTTGCTGGAACTATGCAGCGCCATGAGCAGACTGCAAAGCTTGCACTTAATGAATGCTTTCCAGATGCGCTGATTCATCATAATAATTTATGGAATGAGTTTAACCATCAACAGGTTTTTGCACGCTATGAGCCGCGTTTTGAACAGCCTGAACTGCTAAAAGCTGACGTAGCAAAAGAACAAAACCCACGCGCGTATCTTGCCAAAATATTTGAAGGTGCCATTGGGCGATGGACCGATGGCGATTTTCATCATGAGTATGATGAGTCTTGGCCGCATTTTAAAAATAGAGTCGAAATGGCATTACAGCAACTTTGTGATGAGTTAGCAAAAACTAAACCTCGCTATGCGGTCGTTTTTACCTCTGGTGGAGTGATTTCTGTAGCCATTGGAAAACTGCTTGAACTCAGTCCTAATCGAACTTTTGCGTTGAATTGGGCAATTGCTAATACAAGCCTCACGACTTTACGGTTGGTTGGAAATGAAGCTCAGGTTTTAAGTTTAAATGAACATCATTTTATAAAAGCTGAGCGTCCAGATTTACTGACATGGATTTAAAATAAGGATAAAAGCATGGCAAAGACGATTTTAATTACAGGTGCAAGTTCTGGATTGGGCGCGGGTATGGCGCATGAATTTGCAGCCAAAGGCTATAACTTAGCGATTTGTGCACGCCGTTTAGACAGATTAGAAACTTTAAAAACTGAACTGGAAAATCAGTATGGTATTAAAGTAATTGCAAAAAGTCTGGACGTCACCAATTACGATCAGGTTTTTGAAGTATTTCGAGCCTTTAAACAAGAGTTTGGCTATTTAGACCGAATTATTGTAAATGCGGGAGTCGGAAATGGCCGTCGTATTGGTAAAGGTAATTTTGAAATTAACAGAGCCACCGCTGAAACAAACTTTATTTCTGCTTTAGCACAGTGTGAAGCAGCAGTTGAAATTTTTAGAGAGCAAAACGCAGGTCATTTGGTGGTGATGTCATCCATGAGTGCTATGCGCGGATTGCCAAAACATTTATCGACCTATGCAGCGAGTAAAGCTGCGGTCGCTCACTTGGCTGAAGGTATTCGTGCTGAATTACTGGATACACCAATTAAAGTCTCAACCATTTTCCCAGGTTACATCCGTACCGAAATGAATGAAGGTGCTAAACATCTACCTTTTGAGGTAGATGCCAAAACAGGATGTAAAGCTTTGGTCAAAGCTATTGAAAAACAACCTGTAAAAGCTTATGTGCCGCAGTGGCCATGGTTACCAATGAGTATTGCCATGAAGGTTTTACCATTAAAGTTGGTCAATAAATTAGGATAAAAAATTACCCCCTAAGATTTAGGGGGTATTTTTTAATTAGAACTTTTTGGTGTAATTGACAAATAAACGGTCTTCACCAAAGTCATTGCCGTGTTTTACGTTGTAATCAATCCGAATATATTGCAGGGCAACGCCTTTTAAGAAAGGCTGCTGAAATGCGTAGTTTAAAATCACATTAGACTCAGTTTCATGGTTTTTTTCACCATTGGCTGCCTTGAAATCATTTCCGTAAACATATTTCACCATCGCATTTAGGCCTGGCACATAATCTTTAAAGTCGTAGCCATACATGACATGGTAAGACTTTTCATCTTCTTTAAAGAAGCCCGTAGCATTCCAGTTAATAAAATAAGTTTCTGGTAAGAAACCATCTGGTAATGGGTAAGCTGATTCACCAATAATCTGTTGGTAACCCAAGCCAAATGTGTGGTTTTTTACTTTAACGGTTTCAAGTAATCCAATGTTCTGCGCATCAATATCAAAAGTATGGCCGTCATCTTTTGCATTAAAGTACTTAAACTTAGAGGTAAGAGCAAAAGTTGGCTGCTTCCAATTATGCTCAAGGCCAACATAGTGTTTGTTGTAGAGATCTTCTAAATTACCAAAATAATATTCACCCTTTAAAGACGGCGTAAATTGATAGCGCAGGTCAATATAATTTAACCCATCAGATTCTTTAGTAACCCCATTTGATGTGAAAGAAAACTTTTTAAAGTCTTCTTCATTTCGTGGAGACACTTTTTCCACTCGGCCAATTTCAGCATAAAGCTGATCTGAAAGTTGTGACTTTAAGTTGGTTCCCCAATACGAAGTGAGTAACTGACGACTAGCATCTACGGCAGTTACAGGTAAATCTAGCCAAAGTTCACCGACACTTAAAAGTGTTTTGTCATAACCTAGCTTTAAAGTCGCGCCGTATTTTAAATAGTCGGACGCCTGAGATTGCGTTTCTTTATTAAAAGGCAAAACTGTGTCAGCGACATGTTTGTCTGAACTCAAGCGCACGGCGTATTGAACCGATGCATCGGCCCCAATCGTGATGGGTTTGTCTGCTATAACTAGTGGGGTGTCATGCATTTTCGATTTATAAAATAATGACGCTGCCTGAGACCAACTGCCAGTATCTTTAAGTGCATCATTATCAAAATCCCGGTTGATATAGGCATTCTTTAAAGTGAATTTCCATTCATCTTCAGTTTGCTGATTCGGATTTGCGGCCCATGAGTTGCTGCACATCAGTAATAAAGTGGTAACGGCTAAAGTGTGTGGTTTAAAACGGTGAAATAATTCCATAATCCATTTCCCAGATGTATGCCAGTCCTCGGCACTACGTAATTTTGAATATTTCGGTACTCTCTAAGCGTTTGGTTAGAGAGTATATTTTGGCAATTGGTAAGATCTATTAATTTAATTTTTCAAGCTTCATACTTTCACTAAAGAATTTGCAGCCTTTAAAAAGCAGAATTAGAGCCAGTACACACGACAGACCACCTACAATAGATAAAGAAGAACCCACCATTAACGGACTACCAAAAACTTTATCTGTGATAATGGCCACCAATGTTGTACCAATACCGAGTCCAATTAAGTTGCTCACTAAAAGGAATAGGGCAGAAAGACGTGCTCTAAATTGGTTTGGGGCTAACATTTGCAGAGCAGTTGCTGAAATTACTAGAGGGAAAGATGCAAAGAACATTGCAGGAATCAGTAAGCTTACTGAAAGCCATAGCTGATCTGTTTGGGTAAAAAATGCAATTGGAATAATCAGGCCAACAATCCCAATCACACCAGTGAACATCGGTGCATCTTGGCGTCCTTTTTTAATAAACCAATCATTTAACCAACCTGCACAAAACACACCTAAGGTATTTGCGACTAACAGAATTGTGCCGAGCATGTAACCTGTTTCAGTCGGTGCGAGTTGAAACTTTCGAATATAAAATGCAGGTGTCCAGCTAGTTAGGCTGTAGAGTGCCATTGCATAAAAGGTAAAACCTAAATAATGACATGCAAATGTTTTCGAATGTTTTTTAATAAACTGAAGACATTGTGAGAATTTGACTTGGTCAACTTGTCCATTTTGATTGAGCTGTTGGCCTTTACGTGCAGGGTCTTTAACGGTCAGAATAAATAGCATACCAATAATGATGCCGGGTAAACCTACTACAAAAAAGGCAATTTGCCATGCTTTAAGTGCGCCTAATAGTGGAACTTCAATGAGTGTCACGCCTTTAAGCAAGTTAATGACATAACCGCCAACTAAAAAGGCGATACCACCACCTAAAAAAGCGCCAATTGAATAGATCCCGACAGCACGTCCTAGTTTGTCCTTACTAAACATGTCGCTGAACATTGAATAAGCGGCTGGAGATAAAGCCGCTTCACCTACACCGACCGCCATACGGCTTAAAAACAGTTGGATAAAGTTTTTACTTAAACCACAAGTGGCCGTTGCTAAACTCCAAACAATAATCCCGATTGAAATCAATTTTGGTCGTGAAAAACGATCAGCAATATAGGCTAAGGGTAAACCCATAACCGCATAAAACAGTGAGAAGGCAAGGCCATGTAACAGGCTAAATTGTGTATCTGAAAGTTGGAGATCTGCTTTGATGGGTTCAATCATCAGCGCCAGAATTTGGCGGTCAATAAATGAAAATATATATGCCAACATACAAAGTGTGACGACATACCATGCATAAGCATTGCTTTTCTTTTGTGTCCTTTCAACAGCGATATTACTTTGGTTCATACACTTAATCCTTATGTATAAAACGCTTAAAGAAATTGATATCTAACTTTTATTATTCCTCTGAAGTTTTCGATATTTCCCCCTTTTAGATAAGAATAATAAATAGGCTAGAAATGAGTAATTTGGTCTCGTACAGACCGGAAGAGTGTGTCTAAACCCAATTAGGAGTTAATGGGTTTTTAAAGATCATGGAATTATTATTTTCTTTTTATATGTAAAATTCCATTACTTATTGAGTATGTTAGAATACCTAAAAAGTATATTAAGTAAACAAATAGTAATAATTTATAGAATTAAAGACCTGATTTTTATTTGTTTTTTAGTATTAAAACTTGTTTTATAAAGAGCAGCGAGAAAAGAGGAACTGTTTCATACTGCTCTTGAGCGTATTGAACCCGATATCAAGTCAAATAATCAACTTGATGGCATGAGGTCAAATAATTTTTTTAACTGGTGATTTAAATTGTGAAGCTCATCTTCTGAAAAGGCATTTAGGATGCCCGCTAAGGTGACCACACTAATTTGATTAATCTGTTCAACCAGCTCGACACCTTTGGGTGTTAATTTCACCATCGAGATGCGTTCATCGGTGGTAGAAGAGTAGACCTCGACAATTCCATCTTCTACTAAGCGATATACAGCTTTTGTGGCCGTAGTTAACTTTAAGGTAGAAAGATTAGCGATATCGGTAATACTGGCTTCACCCAAAGCATTAGTACTTAAAATGATTTTACGGCGTGTATTATCAATACCTAGTTTTTTTATTGATTTTTCAATGAGTTGTGAATATTTTCCGTTAACTTGAGAAACCCAAAAAAAAGGGAAATTTTGAATACTCGACGGTTCTTTATTAGGAAGAAATTGTTCTAAATGATCAAGCATAGCTAAGCAATAACTTAGTGAAAAAAGGGTAATTCTATTATAAACAAAATTTTGGATATTTCCTTGAGAACAAATTATAAAAAATACTTGACAATTCCATTAAATTTTCCGATATTTTAATTAATGAATAAAAATACATGGAAAAGTGAATGAATATTGTTAGCCAAAGCGTGCACAAAGGAAGTGGCAAGCTCAAGGTGATGGTCAAGGACACAATTGATATTCAAGGTCTGAAAACCATAGCTGGTAGTCGAGCTTTATTAAATGTTGAACCTGCTCAAGATGATGCTGAGGTGGTTAAAAACATTTTAAAAGCAGACTGTGAAATTCTTGCGAAAACAAATTTGCACGAATTGGCTTTCGGTATTACAGGCATTAACCATGCTTTTGGTACACCCATCAACCCTAAATATCCTGAACTTATTCCAGGCGGTTCTTCGAGTGGTTCGGCTGCGGCAGTTGCAGCAAAACAAGCTGACTTTACTTTAGGTACAGACACGGGCGGTTCTATCCGTATGCCCGCTGCGTGCTGCGGAGTTTTTGGTTTAAAACCAACTTTTGGTCGTGTGAGCAGAAAAGGCGTATATCCGCCGTCAAGTTCTTTAGATTGTGTTGGCCCTTTTGCAAATTCAGTCGAGATGATTGAAAAGGCCATGCAAATTATTGATCCAACTTTTAAGCCTACTGAATTTATTAGTGCACCAAAAATTGCTGTTTTAGATGTCAAAGCAGATGAGGTTGTTTGGAGCTGTATTCATCAAGCACTTCAAAAAGCTAATTTACAGACCACTTCAGAAAAAGTTGAACATTTTGAAGCGGCTTATGATGCAGGCATGCAGATTATTAATTATGAAAATTGGCAAGCTTTTGGTGAATTAACCCAAACTGGCTTAATTGGTTCTGATGTAAATGGTCGTTTATTAAAAGCGGCACACACGACTTTAGAGCAAGTAAAACAAGCGGAAGCTGTAAAAGAGCAGCTCACCCAAGAACTCGATGCTTTATTAGAAAAATATGATGCATTGGTTCTACCGACACTTCCGCAAATTCCACCAAAAGTTTCTGAAGCTGAGAACACAGTCGCTTTTTTGAATCTTACCGGTTTAGTTCGACCATTTAATTTATCAGGTCATCCCGTTATTTCAGTGCCACTTGAAACCAGTGAAGGTTTACCAGTGGGCTTACAGATCGTATCGAAGCATCAAAAAGATGAGCAATTATGCGCTATAGCTAAATTTTGTGTTGATGCAATGCAATAAATTACAAGGAGTTAGATGATGAATAAGTTGTCTAAAATGGAGTTTGCTTCTCAAGACAAAGCAGTTGACTTAGATGCTTTGTGCCAAGAAATTCGTGAGCGTGCCTGTGCAGGTGAGTTTGATAATCAGGCCTATGTGAGCCAAGACGTTATCGAAAAACTTAAAAAAATTGGTGTTTATCGTGCATTGGTTCCGAAACGTTTTGGTGGTGAAGAATGGTCACCGAGACAGTTTTGTGAATTGATCGAAACGTTATCTAAAGCTGATGGTTCAGTCGGTTGGGTGGCAAGTTTCGGTATGAGCCCTGCGTATTTAGGAAGTTTGCCTGAAGATACACTGAAAGAATTGTACCAAAACGGGCCAGATGTGGTGTTTGCTGGAGGTATTTTCCCACCACAACCTGCCGAAATTACCGATGAAGGTGTCGTAGTTCGTGGACGTTGGAAATTTTCCAGCGGCTGTATGGGAGCTGACATTGTCGGCGTGGGGATTTCACCGCTTAAAAATAATGAAATGCAAGGCTTACCACGTATGGCAGTGATGCCTGCAAAAAAAGCCAAAATCGAAATGACTTGGGACACCGTTGGCCTAAAAGGTACAGGAAGCCATGACTTAGTCGTTGAAGATGTATTGGTTGAAAAGAAATGGACCTTTGTCCGTGGTGAACCTTCAAAACTCAGCGAGCCATTTTTTAAATATCCGTCACTGTCTTTAGCGACTCAAGTCTTAACCGTGGTGGGTATCGGTGTTGCAGCTGCCGCATTAGAAGAATTTGAAAAATTGGCGCCGGGTAAAGCGTCCATTACAGGCGGTTCAGAAATTGCCAACCGCCCAGTGACTCAATATGAGTTTGCTCAAGCAGATGCAGAGTTTCAAGCGGCAAAATCTTGGTTTTATCAAACCATGGATATTGTTTGGCATGAAATTATTGCTGGACGTGAAGCAACTGCTGAACAAATTAGCGATATGCGTCTGGCATGTACCCATGCAGCGCGAGTTTGCGCCAAAGTCACCCGAAAAATGCAAATGCTCGCGGGCATGACAGCGATCTATACAAACAATCCATTTAGCCGTTTTGTGAATGACACCAACGTGGTGACTCAGCATGCCTTTATGGGTGATGCTACTTTACAAAATGCAGGCTCAATCAGTTTCGGGTTAAAGCCAACCCCAGGTTATCTATAAGTTTTAATTTTTAAAAAAGGAATATTGAGATGGAAGCTAAAAAATCATTACGCGTTTTGTTCTGCATGGGTATTAACCAAAACTTTTTTGATGCAGAACCTGCTGAAGCAAAAGCCGTTTGGGCAGCGTTTGGTGAAATGTGGAATGGCATTCATGACTTACCGGGCGTACATGTTTTTGGAAATCTTGATGATGACCAAAGCATGGTTGGCCCAAGTACGGGCTGGCCTTGGACGACTTATTTGCTTGCTGATGTTCCGGCTATTGAAACCGTACATGCCGCTTGTAACTTATTTAGAACGACGGTAGTGGGCGAAGGGCCATACAAACTTTGGAAATATTGCAAAGTTGAAGCTCGTGTTGGGCGTGAATTGATTATTCAACGTTAAGGCGATGGCAATGACTGACAAAGTGAATTTTGCAGAAATCTTAGAGCGGTTAGAACAGTTGGAAGCGCACAACGCAATTCGTAACTGCCTGAACCGCTATATGGAAATCTGTGACGAGCTTAATGCAAATACAGACCTTGACGAGCTGATGAATCTTTTTGATCAAGACTGTATTTGGGAAGGTGTTGGTGAGAAATATGCCAAATCCTTTGGCCGTTATGATTCTTGGCAGTCGATTTACGACATGTTTAAAAGCTATACCCAAAAAGAATCTCACTTTGTTATGAATGCACACTTTGTAAATTCAGAACAAATCTATGTAAATCAAAATGATGCAAATGCTTCATGGCTGATGTTGCAGACTTCAACGTTTAAAGATGGCCGTAGTCATCTGAATACAGCAAAGCTCAACGTGAAGTTTCAAAAGCAAGCAGATGGAACATGGAAAATTAAACACTTCCAAACACAGAATATTTTCAGTCGTCCCGTATCGCATTGGCACAGTGAAGCCGAATTGCCAGTACCTTCCCAGGAATGACCCAGGACATATTTAAAAGGACTATTGATATGAACAGTATTATCCCGACGCATAACATTGGCACTGATTACGATGCTTTGGTTCAAAGTGACCGTGCCCATACTTCTCTTTATAAAGATGAACGCATTTTTGACGAAGAAATGGAAAAAATCTTTTATAGCACTTGGGTGTGGGTCGCACATGCCAGCGAAATTCCGGAAGGCGGAAGCTATAAAACGATAAACATTGGTAAACAGCCTGTGGTTGTGGTGCGTGACCGTAAAAAGAAAGTCCATGTACTTTTAAACCGTTGCCGTCACCGTGCCGCAACCGTATGTGAACATAAAAAAGGAAAAACTAACAGTTTTGTATGTCCGTACCACGGTTGGAGTTATGCACTTGATGGCAGTTTACGTGGTGTGCCATCTCCGGAAAGTTACGGCGATTGTTTAGATAAGTCTGAATTACCACTGGTGAGTCTACGTGTAGAAGAATATAACGGCATGATCTTCGCTTCATTTAAAGAAGATATTCAACCGCTTGAAGAGTTCCTTGGACCTGCAAAAAAATGGATTGACCTGTTTATGAAACAAGGCGCGGGTTATCCAATTAAAGTGCTAGGTGAACACCGCTTCCGTTTCCCGGGTAACTGGAAAATCCAGCTTGAAAATACCACCGATGCCTATCACTTCCCATTGGTACACAAGTCATTCTTGAGTTCTGTAGATGAAAAAACCGAAGAACTCTTTAACTTCGAAAATCAGCCGGGGTTTGTTGAAGACTTAGGGAATGGTCACAGTGTCATGGTGATGATTCCTGAACTGGTTGATTTAGACGAAGAGCTCATGGAGCGTCCAATACAAGAACGTTTTGAAGACTTGGCTCAAGCTTTGCGCGACGAAGGTCATGAAGAATTAGAAGTACGCCGTATTGTTCGAGCAGTTGGTGGTTCTGGCTTTAACTTAAATTTATTCCCGAATATCGCATGTTCGATGGCGTTCTTCCGTGTGTTACAGCCAATTTCAGTAGCTGAAACAGAAATTCATCACTCGGTAATTACGATGGACGGTGGTCCACAAATTGCCAACCAATATCGCTTACGTTTGCATGAACATTTCCAAGGTCCATTTGGTTTTGGTACACCAGATGACTCTGAAGCTTGGGAACGCGTGCAACACGGTGCCAATGCTGGTAATGATTTATGGATCATGCTCAACCGTGGTTTACCGGGCGAAGTCAAAACTGAAGATGGCCTAAAAAGTGATGTCAGTGCTGAAACAGGTATGCGTGCAGCATATCAGCAGTGGAAAAAGATGATGAAGGCTTAAGGAGAGAGCAATGAATATGAATCTGCAATTATTAAATGAAGTCACTGCTTTCATCTGGGCTGAAGCAGATATGTTAGACCACAGCGAGTACCGTGAATGGCTTAATTTATGGAATGAAAAAGGTGTCTATATCATTCCAATTGACCCAAATCTCACTGACTACGAAAACAACTTAAATTATGCCTATGACGATAATCACATGCGTACTTTACGTGTAGAGCGTCTTGAAAATGGAGAAGCGATTTCTACAGCACCTAAAGCCAATACTGTACGTAGTGTTTCTCGTGTACGAGTTATTCAAGACCAAGATAATGAAATCGTTTTGCGTTGTGCTCAAAACTTACGTGAATTCCGTAAAGAAAACCTCAAGCATTACACCGCAGATATTACGTACCATTTGACGCGTGATGCGGCTACAGGCTTTAAGATTAACCGTAAAATCATTAACTTGGTTAACTCAACCGATACCTTAGCCGGTATTAGCTACATTCTTTAGGAGCAGTAACATGAAACAGGTTGTTCTAGTGACAGGTGCTGCTTCTGGACTTGGTAATGTGATGGCTGAATATTTTGCGAGCCAAGGCCATCAAGTGATTTTGTCAGCAAGTACGCTTGAAAAAGCCGAAAATGCCAAGGTACAAAGTCAATATGCACAAAATATGTTTCCCTTGAAATTAGATATTTCTGTCGAAGCAGATTTTCATGCTGCTGTGCAATGGATTGAAGAGAAATTTTCTAAACTTGATGTGTTGATTAACAATGCCACCGTTACAAAAGCAACGCCCGTATTAGAAATTACTGCAGCCGATTTTGATTGGGTGACCCAAGTTAACCAACGCGGCACCTTTCAAGCTTGTCAAATTATTGGTCAATATATGGCTAAAAAAGGCTATGGACGCATCATTAATATGGCTTCGTTAGCAGGACAAAATGGCGGTACTGCAACGGGTGCACACTATGCGGCAACCAAAGGTGCGATTGTGACGTTAACCAAAATTTTTGCCAAAGAATTTGCGGCAAAAGGGGTGACGGTTAATGCGGTTGCACCGGGTCCGATGGAATCTCCAATCGTTCATAGTGTGGTGTCTGACGAGAAAATGGAACAGTTCATCCAGAATATTCCGGTTAAATCCTTAGGAAGTATGCATTTTATTGCTGAAACTTGTGGGTTGCTCGCGAGTCCAAATGCGGGGTTTGTGACTGGTGCAACATGGGATATTAACGGTGGTTTATTCATGCGTTAAGCCAATTGCTTAACCATGAAAAGGGAGTTAAATCATGACTACACTTTATGATGTTGTCGTTAAAAATCGCCATGTGGAAGGTGGAAATATTGCAGTCATGGAATTTGAATCTGCAACTTCTACAACATTGCCAAAAGTTGAAGCGGGTGCGCATATTGATGTGCACTTACCAAATGGCATGGTACGCCAGTATTCACTTTGCCAAAATCCAAATGACGAAGGTAAGTTTCGCCTTGGGATTTTACGTGACCCAGAATCTCGTGGTGGCTCAGTCTCGGCTTTTGATGAAATTAAAGATGGCATGCAAATTCAGGTCAGTGAACCAAAAAATTTATTTCCACTTTTAAAAGCCAAACACAGTGTATTAATTGGCGGTGGAATTGGAATTACGCCGTTAATCACGATGGCGTATCAACTTGCACATGAAGGTGAATCATTTGAGCTTCACTACTGTGGGGCTAGTCCTGAACATTGTGCTTTTGTTGATGAAATTAAAAATGGTGAGTTAGTAAAATACACAACCTTCCATTTTAAATCTGAAGGTGCAAGCCACCGAGCATTTTTTGAGTCTGCCATTAAAAATATTGACTCGGAAAGCCATATTTACACCTGTGGTCCAGTTGGTTTCATGGATTGGGTGATTAACCTTGCCACGACTCACGATTTTCCTGAGCAGCAAATCCACAAAGAGTATTTCCAAGTCGAAACTGACACCTCGGGAGATTCATTTGAGGTGGTGGCTGAACGTAGCGGAAAAATCATTATGGTTGAAGCTGGCGAAACTATTTTGCAGGCTTTGGCTAAAGAAGGCATCGACATTGAAATGTCTTGCGAGCAAGGCGTATGCGGAACCTGCATGTGCGATGTAATTGAAGGTGAACCTGACCATCGAGATGTTTATTTTACTGATGAAGAAAAGGCCAGCAATGAGCAAATATTGGTGTGCTGTTCACGCTCTAAAACACCGAGACTAGTTTTAGATATCTAATGCTCTCGCGATTTATATGGATGTAAGAGAAGGTTTAGGAGAAAGATGATGAATGTATTACAACAAATAGATGAGTTTACGGTCGATCCACTACAGTTCCGACGAGCATTAGGAAATTTTGCAACAGGCGTTACCATTGTTACTGCACAAAATGCACAAGGTGAGAAAGTCGGTGTAACCGCAAATAGTTTTAACTCGGTGTCACTCGACCCACCACTTATTTTGTGGAGCATTGATAAAAAGTCTTCAAGTTTTTCAGTATTTGAAGACGCGACACATTTTGCAGTCAATATTTTATCGGGTACGCAAATTGAGCTATCTAATAAGTTTTCGAGACGCAATATTGATAAATTTGCCGACACCAATTTTCAACTTGGTGCAGGACGCGCACCTATTTTAGAAAATTGTTCTGCGGTGTTTGAGTGCGAACGCTATCAAGTGATTGAGGGTGGTGACCACTGGATTATTGTTGGTAAAGTGGTTCGTTTCCATGACCAAGGTCGAAGCCCGCTGGTTTACCATCAAGGCGCATATTCTTGTGTCATGCCGCATCCAAGTCTTCAAGTTAAGCAAACTGGACAGAACGGCGTAGACCAAACACATTATGGGCACTTATATAATAATGTTTGCTATTTGATGAGTCGTGCTTTTAAAGCTTATCAAACCGACTATATTCCTAAGCAAATGGCTTCAGGGTTCCGTACCAGTGAATCACGTCTTTTGCTCGTTTTAGCCAGTGGTACTGCTTCAAGTAAGGAAGATTTACCGCGTGATATTGCTATGCCAATGCAAGAAGTTGAACGGTCGGCTGAAATTCTAAAATTTGAAGGATTATTGGTTGATCATGATAATTTATATGCACTAACGGAAAAGGGTAAACAAACGGCACAGTATTTGTTTGATATTGCTGATAGCCACCAAAATGAGGTGTTTAAAAAGTATTCTGAGGAACAAAAGAATATTTTTATTACCATGCTGCGAGATTTTGCAGGAGTAGCATAAGTCCCATTAAGCTGATAAATTGAATTGATTTATCAGCTTCTTTACATCTAGCTGACTATCATCAAAACAATTCCAAGGATAAGGAATTTTTGGCACACAATTTGTTTATTAATAAAACAAGATTGCAAATAAGCCAAGACAGTGCACCACCACAAACGCAAAATCTTGAACGGTGGCACATGTATAGAGAGGTAAGGGATGAACCAATATGTAAGCGATGCATTACTCACATGGACGCACCATATTAAAAGTGTGTGCGGCAATTTTGAAACCGATTTTGACGGAACCCGTAATTTATTCATTGGTGAAGTTCAGTGCTTTTTATTGGGTGATACCGAAATAGCTTTTATCAAAAACAATGCCAATAAGATTGTCCGGAAAGCCGATGAAATTGATCGAGTGAATAATCGCTTTTGTTTTTTGATTTTGCAGTATTCGGGAAAAATGCTGCTCGAGTATAAAAATGAAACTCTTAGCCTAAATGAAGGAGATATTGTGTTGGTCGACCCAGTCGAAACCATTTCAATGTATCCGCAAGGTTTAGTAAGTCAGATTTCAGTCCATCTGTCGCGTGAAAAATTACTGAAAGAAAATATTAGTACCGAATATTTTGGAAAACTGATTACGCAAAATATGAGTGGTTTTTTACTCAAGAATATTTTGAAAAATATGTCTGCTGAAAACATCAAACTTTGGTACGCAACTGAAGATGGTAATGCTTTTGAAGATGCATTGATTGCCTTAATCAAACCGACAATTAATTATAAAAATATTAATAGCTCAAATAACCTCATGGAAAAAGCTGAGCGTTATATTATAGAAAACTTAGCAAAACCCGATTTAACACCTAAATTAATTGCAGAGCATATTGGGGTATCTCTACGTCATCTTTACCGTCTATTTCTTCAAGAAAAATTATCGATTAACAAATATATACAGCTCAAACGCCTAGAAAAAGTCAAAGCAGATTTGCTTGATAAAAGAAATAAACAAAGCTCAATTACCCAAATTGCCTTGAAATGGGGTTTTTGGGATGGGGCGCATTTCTCAAAGATCTTTAAAAAGACTTATGGTATTTCTCCTAAAGAATTTAGAGAGGGTATCTCGGTTTAAAACTTTCATCTCTCAATGTCATTTTTAGACAAGTTCGACGTCATTCTTGAACAAGCTAGCCCTATGTAACTGTGTTGAAATTAAATTCATTAGAGCAGGCTAGATAAGCTTAATAATCATAAAACTATTAAGTTAATCTAATTAATTTCACTCACAGGAAAGTGCATTTTAACTGTCTGATTCAGATAGTTCAGGGATAGACCAAAAGGATGAAACCAATGCGTAAACAACGATTATTGAATGACATACAAAAAATACTGGCACTTAACTTATCAATCGCTGCAAGCTTTTGGGGACTCAATACTCAAGCGTTTGCGCATGGTGGCAAGGCCGAAATGGTCTCACTTTATCAAAACATGAGTGAGCAAGGCGCTAAAGTTGTCAAAGATGATTTTACCAATACTTATATGATCACCAAAGGTTCTATGGTGGTTCGAGCTAAACCCAATTCAGATCAGGTTTTGGTGAACGGCAAACCTTTCAAGCTCAGCGTGCCTTTACTAATCAAAGATGGTAAGCCTGTTATTGGAAAAGACTTTTTTAATGAAGTATTCCAGTCTGGTTTAGATCAAACTTTTAAAATTGAAAATACGTTTCACCCGCTCAATAGCCTAAACTCTGACGAAATTAAAAAGACCTTTGATGTGATTAATCGCTCGAAATACGCCTATAAAAATATGCGTTTTGCCGAGTTAAAGCTTAAAGAACCTGAAAAAGCCAAAGTCTGGGATTACTTTATTAATCACAAAGAATTTAAAGAAGATCGTATTGCCTCATTTATTTTATTAAAGGGGAGTCAAGCGATTGAAGGTGAAGTTAACCTTAACACTCAACAAGTCACCAAATGGAATGTACTTAAAGACACTCATGGAATGGTGTTGCTCGATAATTTTGAAGCCGTACAGCGTGTAATTGAAACGAGTAAAGAATATCAGGAAGCTTTACGGAAACGCGGCATTACCGATGTGAAGAAAGTGATTGCTACACCGCTGACGGTTGGATATTTTGGCGGTAAAGATGGTCTGGACAAACAACTCAATATATTAAAAGTCGTCGCTTACCTCGATGTAGGCGATGGTAATTATTGGGCGCATCCAATTGAAAATTTAGTTGCTGTAGTGGATTTAGATAAAGAAAAAATTATCAAGATTGAAGAAGGCACAATCATTCCTGTACCGATGGCAAATCGACCTTATATGTCGAATAAGCCCGTAGCAAGTAAGCTAAAACCACTCAATATTACTGAACCTGAGGGTAAGAACTTTAGCATTACTGGCCAAACCATACATTGGGGGAATTGGTGTTTGCATGTGGCCTTAGATTCTCGTGTTGGCTTACAGCTTTCAACGGTGACCTATAAAGATAAAGGCGTTAAGCGTAAAGTTATGTATGAAGGGAACTTGGGTGGAATGGTAGTTCCATATGGTGACCCTGATATTGGATGGTACTTCAAATCCTATTTAGACTCTGGCGAATATGGTATGGGAACACTTACCTCATCTATTCTTCCTGGAACAGATGCACCTGACAACGCTGTTTTACTTGATGCCGTGATTGCAGACTATAAAGGCCAGCCACAAGTGATTCCAAATGCCATTGCTGTATTTGAACGTTATGCTGGGCCTGAATATAAACATCACGAAATTTTTGGTAACCAAGATGCGAGTGAAGCCCGCCGTGAACTTGTCATTCGCTGGATTAGTACGGTTGGAAACTACGATTACATGTTTGACTGGGTATTTGCCCAAAATGGTGTAATTGGGATTAATGCGGGTGCAACAGGTATTGAAGCTGTTAAAGGCGTTAAATCACGCACCATGCATGACAGTACTGCCAAAGAAGACACCAAATATGGAACTTTAATTGATCATAATATTGTGGGTACAACGCATCAGCACATCTATAATTTCCGCTTAGACATGGATGTCGATGGTGAAAACAACAGCTTTATGCATATGGACCCTGTAGTGAAAGCCAACGACAAAGGCGGTGTTCGTACAAGTTCAATGCAAATTGACAGTAAAGTCATTACGAATGAGCAAAATGCAGCTGAAAAATTTGATCCATCCACCATTCGTTTACTCACGAATTTCAATAAGGAAAATAAATTAGGTAATCCGGTTTCTTACCAACTCATTCCGTTTGCAGGTGGAACACACCCTGTGGCAAAAGGAGCCAATTTCTCTAAAGATGAATGGTTATTTAAACGTTTGAACTTTATGGATAAGCAAATTTGGGTGACTCAGTACAACCCAGACGAACGCTATCCAGAAGGGAAATATTCAAACCGTTCAACTCATGACACAGGGTTAGGACAATTCATTGGCAACAATGAAAATATTGAAAATAAAGACCTTGTAGTGTGGATGACAACAGGAACAACCCATGTGGCACGTGCTGAAGAGTGGCCAATCATGCCAACAGAATGGGTGAATACACTCATCAAACCTTGGAACTTCTTTGACAGTACCCCGACTTTAAACTTGGGTGAAGAAGAGCAAAACACACAGCACGACCATCACTAAATGGGTGCATGATCTAGAGTGGGTAACGAATCGGTTACCCACACTTGAGCACGGTTAGGCAGTTCGCAAAAAAGGAATTTCTCAATGAAAAATTTATTTTCTCAGGTTGTGAGAGGGACTCTCTTTGTCTCATTTTTTTCAACTGTGCATGCTGGTGAGCTTGAAATTAAGCCAACTTTTGAAGCAACTTTTGGGGCTTTTAGTAGCGGTAAAAGCTATAACGGCGAAAACCTAGATGATGAAAGAGTCAATTGGCAAGAAGGTCATCTTAAATATGGTGCTAAAGGGCAATATACCTTTAAAAACAATCAGCTCTATGCAAGCTTGAGCGGTATTAGCTCGGCAACATTTGGTGATGGCGACGCTGGCCAAAATAGTAATGGCAAAGAACGTAAAACGGATGTGAATGAATGGATCATTGGTTTTAAAGACGGTACCAATAAAGATGAGTTGACCACCTATGATTTAAGTATTGGTCGGCAAAATATCATGATTGGTGACGGGTTCTTCATTGCAGGTGATGCATTAAATCTCGGTAAAGCGCCTGCGGATGGTACATTAGACCGTGGCGGGGCATATTATCTGGCAGCTCGTCGAAGCTTTGATTTTACAAGTTTGCTTCAATACAAACCGCAAGAGAACACAACCTTAAAACTGGCTTATTTAAAGTCCGACAATAAAGCACAATTTTCACCTGAACTCTTTGTGACTGATCTGATGTATCAGCTTAAAGATAAGGGCGTTGGGTTCACCTATTTAAATGTATTAGACCTTGATGATGCTGAACACGTTTCAGGGCGCAAAGATCTTAAAAACTATGCTTTACGTTTGAATTATCAACCTTTACCAGAATTACAGCTCAAAACTGAGTTTGTGGTGCAAGATAAAAAAGATGGCAAAGAAAATGCTGGCTATTTAGCGCTGAACTATAACTTTTTATCTTCAAAATATACGCCCTCATTAGGCTATCGTTTTAGCCATTTTTCAGACCAATACGACCCTATGTTTTATGGAAATACGGTCGGCTTTGGCACATGGTTTCAAGGTGAAGTTGCCGGAAATTATGCTGGGCCATTCAATAAAAATGCAGATATTCATCAAGTTTCTTACATGATGAACTTGCAAGAAAATTTTATGTTGGGTGCTTTGGCCTATAAGTTTAAAACAGTAAATAAGTCTTTAAGCAATGTGGATGGACATGAGCTGGATGTCTTTTCAGTCTGGTCAGTCAATAAAAAACTCAATGTTATTCCTTTAGTGGGACTCTATAAACCGAAACACGATATCCATAGTGGTGGTACACAAAACTACGATGACAAAACCAATGTCTATGCGCAGTTAATTTTGCAATACATCTATTAATAGATCCTTTTAAATGAATTGAGAGAAATAAAAATGAGTGAAGTTCAGATTTTACAAAACGTGCAGCAATTTATGGCACGTCAACATGGACATTTTATTGATGGAAAGTTAGTTGCTGCTGAGCTTTTGGATAAAGTGGATATTGTGAATCCATCGACTGAACAAGTTGTTGCTCAAATTAGTATTGGTAGTCAACAAGATGTAGATAGTGCGGTGAAAAGTGCTGAACATGCTTTTCAAAATGCTTGGGCTGAAACTACGCCGTATGAGCGTGGCATTAAACTGAACAAGCTAGCAGATTTAATTGAGCAACATAGTGAAGAACTTGCACAGCTCGAATCGTTGTCTACTGGAAAACTTATCAATATTTCCCGTCATCTTGAGGTCGTACAATCCGTTATTTTCTTGAGATATTTTGCTGGTTGGGCAACCAAAATTAATGGTCAAACCATGCAGCCCTCTATTCCGTCTATGCAAGGTGAAAAATATACGGCCTTTACTTTAAGACAACCGATTGGTGTGGTTGCAGGGATTGTGCCTTGGAATTTTTCACTAATGATTGGTGTTTGGAAAATTGGCTCAGCTTTAACAACTGGCTGTACCATTGTGCTTAAGCCAAGTGAGTTTGCCAGTTTGTCTTTATTACGGTTAGCCGAACTTGCCATTGAGGCCGGTATTCCAGCTGGTGTGATTAATGTGGTTACAGGTAAAGGCGATACAGGACAATATTTAATTGAATCACCACTCGTTAAGAAAGTCTCTTTTACAGGTTCAGTGCCCACAGGTATTGCGATTGGTAAACTTGCGATGAGCAGTGATTTAACTCGGGTAAGTCTAGAGCTGGGCGGTAAAAATGCAATAGCCGTTTTGGCCGATGCAAATATTGATGAGATTTTACCAACTTTGTTGCAAGCAACTTTTGTACATCAAGGCCAAGTTTGCGCATCGCCAGAGCGGTTTTTTGTACACCATACAAAATATGATGAACTTGTCGAGAAACTCTCTAAAGCACTCTCTAGTTTTAAAATTGGATCGGCTATGGACGAGGGAAGTATGTTTGGTCCACTCTCTAATCAGCCACACTTTCATAAAGTGAAACATTATTTAGATATGGCTAAAGCTAACAACCAGATTATTGCAGGGGGGGAGGCTCTAGATCAGACAGGATATTTTGTACAACCGACTTTAATTTCCTTTAAAAATACGGATGATCCTTTATTTTCAGAGGAAACTTTTGGTCCAGTGGTTGGGGTAATGCCATTCGAAACTGATGAAGAACTCGTTCAACTGATGAATCAGTCGCGCTTTGGTTTAACCGCAAGTATCTGGACAAATGACTTATCTAAAGCTTTACGTTTAATTCCTAAGATTGAAGTAGGCACCTTGTGGGTCAATATGCATACGTTCTTAGATCCATCAGTTCCATTTGGCGGGGTAAAAGCTTCAGGAATTGGCAGAGAGTTTTCAGATGCATTTATTGAAGATTACACCGAATTAAAATCGGTCATGATTCGGTACTAAGTTTTAAGATTCTGCGAGATATAAAAAATGGCCTATAAAGGCCATTTTTTTAATTCTTAAACTTAAAATTAGCTCACTAAAAAATCTTTTAGGATTTTATTAAAAGCTTCTGATTGTTCTACATTGGAAATATGAGAAGCATCTATTTCTGCAAGTTTTGATTGTGGAATGCGTTGCTGCATAAATTCACCATCTGCAACGGTTGTTACAGGGTCTTGAGTTCCAGCAACGACTAATACAGGAATTTTGATGTCTTTTAACTGCTCACGGACATCCGCTTTAGCCAAAGCCTCACAACAATTGGCATAACCCATTGCGCTGCCAGCACTTAAGTCGTTACACAGGTTGTTGACGATTGAAGCATGACTTTGGATAAAGGGATCTGTAAACCATCGCGAAGCTGCTGTAGCTGCGATCGGTTGTAAACCTTGCTCACGTACTAATTTTGCACGGTCAAGCCATGCCTGTTCTTGTCCAATTTTAGCGGCAGTATTTGCCACAACTACATGACTAAAACGGTCAGGGTAGTGAATCGCAAGCCATTGACCTGTTAAACCACCCATAGAAATTCCACAAAAAGCAGCTTTGCTAATATTTAGATGATCCAGTAAACGGACAACATCTTCACCTAATTGCTCTACAGTATATGGACCGTCAGGCGTAGATGATGAACCGTGACCACGTGTGTCATAACAGATCACAAAAAATTGATCTTTTAACTCATTAAACTGTTTTTGCCACATACCATAATTGGTGCCCAAAGAATTGGAAAACACCAGAGCAGGGGACGACGGCTCGCCAAAAGTTTGATAGTTAATTTGTGCATCGGCAGCTTGAAAAGATGGCATTTGTTTCTCCTTAAAGTGCTTCAACACGTTCAATAATCAAAGCAATGCCTTGGCCTACACCAATACACATTGAACACATAGCGTAACGACCACCTGTTTGCTCAAGCTGGTTTAGGGCTGTAGTCACTAAGCGTGCACCTGATGCACCAAGTGGATGGCCTAATGCAATTGCACCACCGTTTGGATTTACCTTGTCAGAATCATCTGCTAAACCTAAATCACGGGTCACGGCCAAAGCCTGAGCAGCAAAAGCTTCGTTAAGCTCAATCACATCCATCTGCTCTAAAGTCAGGTTGGCTTGTTTCAGTAGTTTTTTAATGGCTGGTGCCGGAGCAAAACCCATAATGCGTGGTTCTACACCGACTGCTGTTGAAGCAATGATCTTGGCACGCGGTTTGAGGTTGTAAGCTTGAACTGCCTCATCAGAAGCAATCAGTAGAGCCGCAGCACCATCGTTAATGCCTGAAGCATTACCTGCAGTCACAGAACCATCTGCTTTAACAACAGGTTTAAGTTTGCTTAAAGCTTCAAGGGTGGTTGATGCACGAGGATGTTCATCAGTATCAATCACAACAGCATCACCCTTACGCTGAGGGATTTCAACTGCCACGATTTCTTTAGAAAAAAAGCCTTTGGCTTGCGCGCTTGCGGTGCGTTGTTGGCTCACCAAGGCAAACTGGTCCTGATCTGCACGATTCACGTTAAACTGTTCAGCGACGTTTTCGGCAGTCTGGGGCATGGTGTCTACACCATACAATTCTTTAAGTTTAGGGTTAATGAAACGCCATCCCATGGTGGTGTCTTCAATCTTCTGGCTACGGCCAAAAGCACTGTCAGACTTACCCATCACATAAGGTGCACGGCTCATGCTTTCTACACCACCTGCAATCACCAAGTTTGCTTCACCTGCTTTAATGGCACGGGCAGCAATGGCAATGGCATCGAGTGATGAACCACACAAACGGTTAATGGTGGTTGCTGGCACCTGATACGGTAAACCTGCAAGTAAAGCTGACATACGGCCCACGTTACGGTTATCTTCACCGGCTTGGTTCGCACAACCATAGATCACATCATCGACCTGTTCCCAATCTACATTGGGGTTGCGTTGCATGAGGGCTTTAATCGGCACAGCGCCAAGGTCATCGGCACGAACAGGAGCAAGACCACCAGCATAACGGCCGAATGGAGTACGGATGGCATCGATGATATAAGCGTTTTTCATTCTTACATTTCCATTTTGAAATCTATTGCTGTCATTGCCACATCGTTAGACTTTTCCAGAGTTTGCTGGCGATCATCATGGTTACTAAGTTAAAAGTAGTCATGACAGAGTCTTATCGTGTTGAGTCAAATGCCAGTAGCTAATTCTTGTCACTTTTTTAAAAAAGTAACCAAAAACCTTTGTTGAACAGAGGAGGCTTCCATGCCTCCCTGTCCAACGGGCGACATCCATGTCGCCTGTCACAATAGCGAATTACGGTAAAAACCAAATTAATAAGCAAGAACAGTATTCAAGGAGTTCCATTCTGTGTTTCGCGGTGGCGACATGGATGCCGCCTCGTTGCTCAGCACAACAGGGATGTTGTGTCTGAGTAACAAAAGATTTTTGTTACTTTTTATCTTTAAAAAGTAAGGCATTACTTATACAAAAAACTTTTGCTTTAACTCGTAATTTGGGGCTGTTTAAATCTTACCCTTGAGTCGCATCAATCAAAGTTGCACCCGTTAAAGCCTGTAACTCATCAAAGCTAAGACCTTCCACTTTCTCAATCACCTTTAAACCATCTTTAGTCACGTCAATCACACAAAGATCGGTGTAAATACGGTCAACACAGTGTTTACCCGTAACCGGATAGCTCAGCTCAGCCACAATCTTCGGCTCACCTTGCTTGGTCACATGGTCTGTGGTGATAAATACTTTTTTAGCACCTACAGCTAAATCCATCGCACCACCTACCGCTGGAATCGCATCTGGTGCACCCGTGTGCCAGTTCGCCAAATCACCATTCGCAGCAACCTGAAATGCACCGAGTACGGCAATATCAAGGTGACCACCACGCATCATCGCAAATGAGTCGCCATGGTGGAAAAAGCTGCCGCCTTCAAGCATGGTTACAAACTCTTTACCCGCATTAATCAGTTCCGGGTCTTCTTCACCTGCTGCTGGCGGTGGACCAAAAGCCAATAGGCCATTTTCAGAATGAAGGAAAATATCTTTGTCGTCAGGTAAGTAGCTTGCAATCTTGGTTGGTAAACCAATACCCAAGTTCACATAGGCGCCATCTGGAATATCTTGTGCCACACGTTTTGCAATCTGGTCACGGCTGAGTTTCTGGTAGCTCATGTTATTTCTCCTTATTGCTTACTGCGCGGGCTGTACTTGTACAACGTGCTGTACAAAAATACCTGGGGTGATGATGTGCTCTGGATCTAAGCCACCTAGCTCAACCACTTCAGACACCTGAACAATGGTGACATCCGCAGCCATGGCCATAATTGGGCCAAAGTTACGTGCAGATTTACGGTAAACCAGATTGCCCCAACGGTCGCCCTTGTAGGCTTTAATCAAGGCAAAGTCAGCTTTAATCGGATATTCAAGTACGTAATCTTTACCATCGATCTGACGGGTTTCTTTGCCTTCAGCTAAAAGTGTTCCAAAGCCTGTTGGAGTAAATACAGCGCCTAGGCCCATACCAGCAGCTTGAATACGACAAGCCAGATTACCTTGCGGTACCACTTCAAGCTCAACCTTTCCAGCACGGTAAAGTTCATCAAAAACATAAGAGTCTGACTGACGTGGGAAAGAACAGATTACTTTTTTAACCGAACCAGCTTTAAGCAGTTTAGCCAGGCCATAATCGCCATTACCGGCGTTATTACTCACAATAGTCAGGTCTTTAATACCCAGTTCAATTAGTCCGTCAATGAGTTCAGCGGGTTGTCCTGCGGTACCAAAACCACCAATCAGAATGGTTGCACCATCTTTAATCTGCGATAGTACCTCGCTAAGAGAGGACTTACTTTTGTCAATCATGTGAGAAACCTTAGAGCATGAGGTAACGTGATGTTATTACTACCGCTAAAAATTTATTTAAATTCTTAATGGTAGTAATAAATGGAATAAATTTTGTGAGTCAAAAGCGAACTTTTAACTCACATACACTTTCAATTAAGCACTAGCACGACGACGTTCAACTTCAGTTGACGGAGCAGCAGCGGCATCTTTAACAAGTTCGATGTTAAATGTGATGTGTTTGAAAGCGTGATCTAAACCACGGCGTTGGATTTCAGCTGGATCAGATACATCAACTGCTGTTGCCACTAAGCCATCACGAGTTGCGAAGGCAAAGTCGTCCCATAAGTACTCATCACCCTCAATGTTGAATTGAGTTGTAAGCTTGCGGAAACCTGGTGCTGAAACGAAGTAGTGAACGTGAGATGGACGGTTACCATGACGGCCTAACTTGTTTAGAAGGGCCTGAGTTGTACCTTCAGGAGGGCAACCATACCCAACAGGCATCGTCGTTAATGCAACATATTTACCATTAGCATCAGTCAAAATACTACGGCGTAAGTTAAAGTCAGATTGAGACTTATCAAAGAATGAATAGTTACCCAAACTGTTGGCATGCCATACTTCAACTTTAGCATTTTCAATGATATTGCCATCAGTATCAGTTACGGTACCTTCAATAATTAAGGTATCAATTTTGCCAGACTCAGTGCCATCATCCATACGAGCAAAACCAACGGTTTCAGGCGCGCCCGCTACATAAAGTGGGCCTTCAATGGTACGAGGTGTGCCACCCGTAACGCCAGCTTTTGCATCGGCTTCATCTGCACGTAAATCAAGATAGTGCTCTAAACCTAAGCCAGCTGCCAAAAGACCAAGTTCGTTTGCTTGACCTGCGTCTGTGAAATATTCCAAACCTTTCCATACTTCTGAAGGTTGGATGTCTAAGTCTTCGATCGCTTGAAATAAATCCCCGAGAAGGCGCACTACAATCTGCTGAACACGTGCATCGACTTCGCCTTTAGCTGTGTCGACATTCATTTGTTTTACAAGCGCATCAATTTGTTGACGGTTCATACTAAAACTCCTTAAGTATGCAATACGGTTTTGGGTGGCAGCGCTGCGGGCATGTTGTTTTGCTAGCGAATAAGTGCCGCCACGTTCCTTGTTACCTTCTGAATAAATATATTCACTTTTTGAATGTGCTTCAGACCACACACTCAAACTATTTTCTTAGATTACGAATCATCATCACGAACAGATGAAGGGTGACGATTAAGTGCCATCACTTCGATGTTCATGTAAGGATAAAGAGGTAATCCCTGTAAAATATTGTGCAACTCTTCATTGCTCTCAACATCAAAAATACTGATGTTTGAATACTGGCCTGTAACTCGCCAGATGTGACGCCATTTACCTTGGCGTTGTAAATCTTGCGAATAAGCCTTTTCAATGGCCTTAATTTCATTTGCTTTGTCGGCTGGCATATCAAGTGGGATATGCACATCCATACGTACATGAAATAACATGGGAAACTCCTTATCCTATTGCCTTAACGACGTAACTTCTCGACTTTCTCTTCATCAATTTCAATGCCTAAGCCTGGAGCCGTTGGCAAGTGCAATTCAAAGTTTTCGTAACGTAGCGGTTCTTTCAAAATTTCTTCGGTAAGCAATAACGGACCAAATAATTCAGTACCAAACGCTAATGTTTCAAAGGTTGCAAATGCATGAGCAGAAGCAATGCTACCTACAGGGCCTTCAAGCATAGTGCCGCCATAAAGATCGATTCCAGCCAAACCTGCAATCTTGGCAACTTCACATGCCTCGATCAGACCGCCTGATTGTTCAATTTTCACGGCAAATACATCTGCACCATGACTTTTTGCAATCCGGTATGCACTGTCAGGACCCGTTAACGCTTCATCTGCCATGATTGCGACATCAAAACGACGTGTTAAGCGAGCAAGTGCTTCAGTATTTTGAATCGCGCATGGCTGTTCAATTAAATCAATCCCGCCATCTTGCAGTTGTTGAATACCTTGAATACATTCCAGCTCTGACCATGCACGATTTACGTCAACACGTACACTAATATCTGCACCTAGTGCTTTTTTAATTGCAATCACATGATCAACATCGTGTTGCAAATGGCGTGCACCGATTTTGAGTTTGAACGTGTTATGACGTTTCAACTCAATCATTTTTCGAGCTTCAGCAATATCTTTTTCTGTGTCACCAGACGCGAGCGTCCAAAGTACAGGTAAACTATTACGCAGACGGCCACCTAAAACTTCACTTAACGGCACGCCTAAACGTTTTGCCTGAATATCAAGTAGAGCGGTCTGAATGGCACATTTCGCGAAACGGTTACCATTAATATTCTTACGAATCAGTTTTAGTGTTTGAGCCACATTTAAATCTTTAACTGATGCGAGTAATGGTGCAAAGTAAGTATCAATATTGGCTTTGACACTTTCAGGACTTTCTTCACCATAGTTCAGTCCACCAATGGTGGTCGCTTCACCCCAACCGACAATACCATCCGTGGTCGTAATTTTAACGAGCACCAAAGTCTGAGTACGCATGGTAGTCACAGACAACTGGTGAGGACGGATAGTTGGAATATCCACAAGTATGGTTTCTATGGTTCTATACATGAAGTTTCAACTATTACGAACTTGTTTACATACCATAGAAGAATGTAATAGCCTAAAATAGATATAGAACGGTATTTTAAGATACTAAAAAGGTATATTAATGGAATTAAGACATCTACGTTATTTTGTTACCGTTGTGGAAGAACAAAGTCTGACTAAAGCGGCTGAAAAGCTTTTTATTGCCCAGCCACCACTCACGCGTCAAATCAAAAAACTAGAAGAAGAATTAGGCATTGATTTGTTTGTGAAAGGGTCACGTCCATTAAAAGTGACAGAAGCAGGGCTGTTTTTTTACCAACATGCCGTTCAAATTTTAACGCATACCGCTCAAGCTGCTTCGATGGCTAAAAAAATGAAGTTGGTAGAGAACATTGTGAAAGTTGGCTATGTCAGTTCACTTCTGTATGGGCGTTTACCACAGGTCATTTATCTATTTAGACAAAAGAATCCTGACATTCATGTCGAGCTTATTGAATGTGGCACAAGAGATCAGGTTGAGGCTTTAAAGTTAGGTAAAATCGATTTAGGTTTTGGTCGCTTACCCATTAGTGATCCAGCCATTAAGAGACTTTTACTCAGAAAAGAAAAATTAAAACTCGCGATTCATAAAAAACATCCCTTAAGTGAATTTCAAGATTCAGGAATTTACTTATCTCAAATTATCAATGAGACGATTTTTTCTTACCCAACGACACCTAAGCCTAATTTTTCGACCACTATTCAAGCTTTATTTACCAAGTTAGGTTTAATACCAGCGAAGCTGACTGAAGTACGAGAAATTCACATGGCGCTTGGTTTGGTGGCATCGGGCGAGGGTATATGTATTATTCCAGAAAGTGCCTGTGATATTGGAATGAAGAATCTAACTTATTTAAATATCTTAGATTTAGAGGCTTATAGTCCCATTTCTCTATCCATGCGTAACATGGACCAAAGTTCTTATATTCCTAAAATTTTAGATTGTATTGAAGAGATCTATAGCCAAGAAGAAGTGTCGAGAAATCTAAATTTATAACTTTTTAATACGTTTTAAATTGAATTATCATGTTATTTTAAAACTTTAAACCTATAGGTAATATGTAAAAGGAATTATTGAATGAGAAAAATTTTAGGTTTAGTTTCACTTATTATGTCTACTAACGTTGTACATGCAGAACAATTAAAAGAACAAGAAAAAACCTCTCCATATAGCGCAAATGTTACTTTTGCTAGTCAATATATTTCACGTGGTTTCCAACAAACATGGGGTAAACCAGCCTTACAAGGTGGATTGGATTATGCCAATCCTAATGGTTTTTTTGTAGGGACTTGGGCATCAAGTGTCAGCTCTAACTATCTGCGAGATGCCTCGGTTGAATGGGATTTTTATACAGGTTATTTAAAAACAATCGATAAATTTTCAATTGGGATGTCGGTTTTTTACTACTACTACCCAGGTGCGAAAAGTACACCAGAAACGGGGAGTAGCAGTTATAACTATGGTGAGATCGTACCTCAAATTGGCTATGGTCCTTTAAGCCTTAAATACTTTGTGACTTACACACCAGATTATGCTGGTTATAACTCTAAAACCATGGGGGGACCTGCTGGTAAAAGGTCGAGAGGATCAAGTTATTTAGATCTTAACTTTACCCAGCCTATCAGTGACACTTGGACTCTTGGTGCTCACTATGGCTATGAAAGAATCAAAAACTTTTCAGAGTCGAACTTTCAGGATGTTAAAGCCGAACTCATTAAAGATTTAGGTGATGGTTGGAGTACAGGATTAGCCTATACCAAGGCATGGGATAAAAATGCTTATTATAAAAAGTATAGCAATGGTGAGGCAGACGCACCTGTTTCAAATCCGATTGACTCGACATTTACTGTCTCAGTTAAAAAGGTGTTCTAATTTATAAATAAAAAAGCCTGATTACTCTGTTTTGAGTGATCAGGCTAAATATTTAATATATAAAAATTATTTTTTAATTAAATCATATGCCATTTTAGTATCATCTAACTGAACCAGTGAAGCATGGCGAGCAGAAAGCGGATCTTTATTTTCAATCGCAGTTAAAATTGCTTTATGTCTAGGTAGTGAATGGCCTTGTAAATTTGGACGTAGACTGGTGACTTGAATTGATTGTTGTAAAGGTAAAACCAGCATTTTCGACATATAAGCCAATAAGTCGTTATGCGTTGCTTTGGCAATTGCCAAGTGAAATTGAATATCTGGCTCGATAAATTCTTCAACTGTTGTCGCTTTTTCCATCCCATCATAGGCATGTTTAATACGTTCAATATCTTCATCAGTTGCCGTACTTGCCGCAATATAAGCAAGCTCAGGTTCCAAAACGCGTCGTACGGTAGAAAGGGTTTTAAAAAACTCATGTTCAGGCGTGGTTTGAATCAACCAAAACAATACATCAGGATCGAGCAAATGCCATTCTTCTTTAGGTCTCACCACAGTTCCGATTTTTGGTCTTGAGTAAGTTAAGCCTTTCGCGTTTAAAACACGGATTGCTTCGCGAAAGACAGGGCGGCTGACTTTATATTCCTCACATAAATCAACTTCACTTGGGAGTTTTTCATTTTCTGAAATTTCTCCAGAAACAATTTTTAATCCCAATTGTTGAACAATTAATGCATGTTGGCTTTTGCTTGGAATAGGATTTTTATAGTCAGCTTTACTCATATTTCACTATTACGACATGTTGAATATCCTATGGTATAGATGACCTTGTGTTTTAACAAGATCATCTTTTTCAAGAATAAATATTAATGAGAATGACGTGGAACTTCCGAGCCTCGGCAACCGACTAAGAAATCAAAATCACAACCTTCGTCTGCTTGTAAAACATGTTCTACATAGAGTTTGCGGTAGCCACCAATAAAACTTGGCGGAGCTGGAGGTGCTAAATTCTCAAGACGTTGCTTAAGTTCTTCATCACTCACTTCTAGGTGAAGTTTCCCAGCATAGGCATCAAGTTCGATAAAGTCACCATTTTGAACTACGGCCAAAGGCCCACCCGCCATAGCTTCAGGGGCAACATGTAAAACGACCGTGCCATACGCAGTTCCACTCATACGTGCGTCGGAAATACGAACCATGTCAGTAATGCCTTTAGCTAAAACCTTTGGAGGCAATCCCATATTGCCAACCTCAGCCATGCCCGGGTAGCCTTTAGGCCCAGCATTTTTCATCACAAGAATACAAGTTTCATCGACATCAAGGTCTGGGTCATTAATGCGGGCTTTATAATCATCAAAGTTTTCAAATACGACTGCACGACCACGGTGTTCCATCAGTTCTGGTGTTGCGGCAGACGGTTTAAGCACCGCACCTTTAGGGGCTAAATTACCGCGTAAAATACACATGCCGCCATCTTGTCGAATTGGATTGTCTATTTCCCGAATCACTTCATCGTTATAAATAGGTGATTGCTGGCAATTTTCCCAAATGGCTTGACCATTTACGGTTAAAGCATGTGGATGTGGTAAGAGATTAGCTTCGCCCATTCGACGGATTACGGCTGGTAAGCCGCCGCTATAATAAAATTCTTCCATTAAAAAACGACCCGAAGGCTGTAAGTCGACAATGGTTGGCATGCCACGGCCGACACGGTTCCAGTCATCGAGTTGTAAATCAACCCCAATACGTCCGGCAATTGCTTTTAAATGAATTACGGCATTGGTTGAACCACCAATAGCTGCATTGATTTTAATGGCATTTTCGAAAGCTTCTTTGGTTAAGATTTTAGAAAGGCGTAAATCTTCATGAACCATATCAACAATACGCATACCAGAAAGATGAGCCAACACATAACGGCGAGAATCTACCGCTGGAATCGCCGCATTGTGTGGTAAAGAAGTGCCTAAGGCTTCAGCCATACACGCCATTGTAGAAGCTGTGCCCATGGTATTACACGTACCAGCCGAGCGTGACATACCAGACTCGGCAGATAAAAATTCATTTAAATCAATTTTGCCTGCTTTGAGTTCTTCATGCATTTGCCAAACGATGGTACCTGCACCAATGTCTTTACCTTTGTGCTTACCATTCAGCATTGGTCCGCCAGTCACTACAATGGCAGGAATATCACAACTTGCAGCACCCATTAATAATGCAGGGGTGGTTTTGTCACAACCTGTCAGTAACACCACACCGTCAATAGGGTTACCACGAATAGCTTCTTCAACATCCATACTGGCCAAGTTGCGTGTAAACATGGCGGTAGGACGTAAATTAGACTCACCATTTGAAAACACAGGAAATTCAACAGGGTAGCCGCCCGCTTCTAAAATCCCTTTTTTTACATGCTCGGCAATTTTTCGAAAATGCGCATTACATGGGGTGAGTTCAGACCACGTATTACAAATTCCAATAATGGGCTTGCCTTGAAACTCATGATCTGGAATTCCTTGGTTCTTCATCCAGCTGCGATACATAAAGCCATTTTTATCCGTTGTACCAAACCAGGCAGCCGAACGAAGAACTTGTTTGTTATTCATACAAATTTCCCTATATAGTATTACTATTAGAATTAATTAATTTAAAAATACACCATAAATTTTATTTTTAAAAGGTTTGAAATTTAAATAGTATTACTATATTTTAAATTGAAAGGATAATTTACGAGCAAGATGCTCTATAAGTAAATAATAGGAAATGGAGTCGAACATGGATTTCGAAAAGGATGTAATACGGACGGTCACGTTTAAGCTGATACCTGCATTAGTCATACTATATCTGGTGGCATACATTGATCGAGCCGCTGTTGGGTTTGCTCATTTGCATATGGGTGCAGATGTAGGAATTGGTGATGCAGCCTATGGTCTAGGAGCTGGCTTATTTTTTATTGGATATTTTCTTTTTGAAGTTCCAAGTAATTTGCTTTTAGACAAATTTGGTGCTCGTAAATGGTTTACCCGCATTTTATTAACATGGGGTTTAATCACCATGGCCATGGCGCTTATTCAAGGCCCTAAAAGTTTTTATCTGTTACGGTTTTTGCTTGGTGTAGCAGAAGCGGGTTTTTTCCCGGGTGTTTTATACCTAATTACGCAGTGGTATCCCGTGCGGCATCGCGGAAAAATTATGGGAATGTTTGTACTTTCACAACCAATTGCCATGATGATTGCTGGGCCTTTAGCTGGTCTATTACTTGGAATGGATGGCATCGCAAACTTACATGGTTGGCAATGGTTATTCATTGCAGTCGGCTTACCTGCAGTTTTATTAGCTCTACCGACATTCCTGTGGCTGCCCGATAACATTGATAAAGTGAAATGGTTAAGCATTGAACAAAAACAATGGCTTAAAAATGAACTTGTTAAAGATGAAGCCGAATACGATCAAACTCGACATGCCAATCCACTGCATGCCTTAAAAGACAAACGCGTACTTTTATTAGCACTCTACTATTTACCAGTAACTTTAAGTATTTATGGTTTAAATCTCTGGTTGCCTTCTATTATTAAGCAATTTGGAGGTGGTACTGATCTTCAAATTGGCTTCTTATCTAGCATTCCCTACGTTTTTGGAATTATTGGACTCCTCATTATTCCGCGTAGTACTGACCGCCTGAACGATCGTTACGGACACTTAAGTTTTCTGTATGCACTAGGTGCTTGTGCAATGTTTTTAAGTGCTTGGCTAAATTCTCCAGTCATGCAGTTGGCAGCTTTGGCTGTAGTTGCGTTCTGTCTATTTTCATCGACTGCCGTGTTTTGGACATTACCGGGTCGTTTCTTAACGGGTGCAAGTGCAGCGGCTGGTATCGCCTTAATTAACTCTGTTGGAAATTTAGGTGGCTATGTCGGGCCATTTGGCATCGGACTTTTAAAAGAATACACAGGAAATATGGCTGCTGGTTTGTATTTCTTATCTATCGTCATGCTTTTTGGTCTGATTTTGACTTACATCGTCTATACCAAGCTAGAACGTCAAAAAACACAAACAGTGAATATTCAAAAGCCTTTGTAAGGAATAAAACATGCAAATTATTCAATTTGAAAATCGTGCAAATCAACGTGCTGTTGCCAAAGTAGAAGGCAACATGGCATATCCGGTTAAAGATATTCAATCGGTTCGTGATTTAGCACTTTTAGCAATCTGCAATAAAGTTTCATTGGAGCAACAAGTTGAGGCGTTAGGGTTTGAAGCGGAGACCTATGATTATTCATCTTTATTAGCTGACTTAAAGGTACTGCCGCCTTTAGACCATCCAGACCCAACACACTGTCTAGTTTCGGGTACAGGCTTAACCCATTTAGGTTCTGCATCTGCACGCGACAAAATGCATCAACAAAATTTAAGCGATGACAGCTCGGTGACCGACACCATGCGGATATTTCAATGGGGCCTTCAAAAGGGCCGTCCAGCACAAGGTCAGATCGGTGCACAACCGGAATGGTTTTATAAAGGCGACGGTTCAATTGTGGTAAGGCCGGGAGCTGAATTACCTTTACCACCATTTGCCGAAGACGGCGGCGAAGAACCTGAAATTGCAGGCCTCTATGTGATTGGAGAAGACTTAAAGCCTTATCGAATCGGGTTTGCGCTGGGCAATGAATATTCTGATCACGTGATGGAACGTCGTAATTATTTATATCTTGCGCATTCAAAATTACGTTTTTGTAGTTTTGGTCCAGCTTTACGGACAGGCGAATTACCGAAACATTTAGTGGGAACCAGCCGCTTGCGCCGTGATGGACAAATCATTTGGGAAAAAGAGTTTTTGTCGGGTGAAGACAATATGTGCCATAGCTTAGCAAATCTGGAATATCACCACTTTAAGTATCAACAATTCTTAAAAGCAGGGGATGTTCATATTCACTATTTCGGTACAGCCACTTTGTCTTTTGCTGATGGTATTCAGGCACAAGTCAACGATGAGTTTGAAATAGAGATGAAAGAATTTGGACTTCCACTCAAAAATAAGCTTGCCCATACACAACCAGAGCTACCGATCGGTTCAGTTATCACACTCTAAGGAATATAAAATGGTTATCGGACACAACTTTATTGTCGGTTTACGCAGCGCACAAAGTTCCACTTTACTAAAAAGTGTCAATGCAACAACTGGCGAAAATCTGCCTTATGAGTTTCACCATGCAACCGAACAGGAAATCAATCAGGCTTGTGATGCAGCAAGCCAAGCTTTTAAGACTTACCGCCATACTTCACCTGAACAGCGTGCTACCTTTTTAGAAAATATTGCCGATGAGCTCGATGCTCTAGGTACAGATTTTCTTGAAATCGTATCACAGGAAACGGCTTTACCGCTGGCACGTTTACAAGGTGAACGTGGCCGTACCAGTGGACAAATGCGCCTGTTTGCCAAAGTGTTACGCCGTGGTGATTTTTTAGGTGCCCGTATTGATACCGCTTTACCTGAGCGTCAGCCTTTACCTCGCCCAGATTTGCGCCAGATTAAAATCGGTGTTGGTCCTGTGGCAGTCTTTGGGGCAAGTAACTTTCCTTTAGCATTCTCAACTGCAGGTGGTGACACTGCTTCGGCACTGGCAGCAGGTTGCTCTGTAGTTGTGAAAGCGCATAGCGGACATATGGCCGCAGCAGACTTTGTAGCTCAGGCTATTGAGCGTGCCGTAGAAAAATCAAATATGCCTAAAGGCGTATTTAACATGATCTATGGTAATGGCGTAGGTGAACCTTTAGTGAAACATCCTTTAATACAAGCTGTAGGTTTTACGGGATCACTTCGTGGTGGTCGCGCTTTATGTGATATGGCGGCAGCCCGTCCACAACCGATTCCGGTGTTTGCTGAAATGAGCAGCATTAACCCGATGCTGATGTTGCCAGAAGCCTTAAAAAACCGTTGTGAAAAGATTGCACAGGATTTGGCAGATTCAGTTGTTTTAGGCTGTGGTCAGTTCTGTACCAATCCGGGTTTAATTTTAGGTATTAAATCAGCCGAGTTTACTCAGCTTATTAGCAACCTAACCGAAATTATGGGTGGCAAACCTGCAGAAACTATGCTGAATGCCGGAACATTAAAAAGCTATACCGCTGGTCTTGAGCACTTAACCCAGCATCAAGGCATTGAACATTTGGCAGGCCAAACCCAGCAAGGCAATCAGGCACAACCTCAACTTTTTAAAGCGGATGTTGAGTTGTTACTGGCCGGCGACCAACTTCTGCAAGAAGAAATCTTTGGGCCAACCACAGTCATCATTGAAGTGGCAGATAAAGCCCAACTCATTCGGGCATTACAAAGCATGAATGGTCAGCTGACTGCGACGTTAATTGCTGATGAAACAGATTTAACAGAGTTTGCAGATGTGGTTCCGGTGTTAGAAGAGAAAGCTGGACGATTACTCATAAATGGCTACCCAACCGGTGTTGAAGTTTGTGATGCCATGGTACACGGTGGGCCATACCCAGCCACTTCAGATGCCCGAGGAACATCGGTTGGAACTTTGGCAATTGACCGTTACTTGAGACCTGTGTGTTACCAAAACTATCCACAAAGCTTATTGCCAGAAGCTTTAAAAGACAGCAATCCATTGCAGATTTTAAGATTGGTGAATGGTGAAATGACTAAAGCAGCTATCTAATCAATTAAAAAAGAGACCACAAACTGGTCTCTTTTTTATTTTTTGTTTTCTATCTCTAAGGATACTGTTCAAAAGTCTACATAAAGTTATTTTGAAAGAATTTTATTTCTTTTATTTGCATTTAAATAAGCCTGAAGTAGTTTTAAACCGATTGAATGTGGAACTATTAGAAAGCCTATCTCATTTAAACTGGCATATTTGTTGCTTAATTCAATGTATCTGGTCAGACCAGTCAGACAATGCATTAAATTGGAGCGGATATGCAACTCGAAACTTTTAATCAATTAGCTTCTAGCCAGGCTCGGCTGGTCTTACAAGCCTGTGCGCATATCCCAACTTGGGTTTCTGAATTGATCCAGAAACGTCCTTATTCCTCTAAAGAACAGCTTTATCAGGCAGCAGATGAGCAAGCTGCTACTTGGCAATGGTCGGAAATTTCTGAAGCGTTGGCTAAGCATCCACGTATTGGGGAGAAAAAAGCAGCGGCAGTTTTGTCCGGAAAAGAACAGCAATTCTCCCAACGTGAACAAGCACAAATAGAAACAGATGCTGTATTACAACTAGCTCTATATCAGGGCAATTTAGATTACGAGTACAAATTTGGACATATTTTTCTGATTCGTGCCGCAGGACGTTCCGGCCAACAGATTTTGTCTGAGTTACAACGTCGTTTAGTAAACACAGTGGAGCAAGAGCAAACCGAAGTGAGGCAGCAACTAAGTGAAATTGCACTTCTTCGCTTAAATCAGGAGATTCAATAATGGCGGGTATCAGCACACATATTTTAAATGCATCACTCGGCCAGCCAGCAACTCAAGTATTGGTGAAGTTATTTGAGGAAACGAGCCATGGATATATTTTAATCGATGAACAGTTCACTGATGCAGATGGACGTATTCAAGCATTCAATCTCGACTCATTTATTCGTGGTCATTATCAATTGGTTTTTGAAGTGGCGGATTATTTTAAGGCCCTAAATACCAATAGCTTTTACCCGAGAGTCTGTATTGATTTTAAAGTCAATGATATTCACCAGCACTATCACGTGCCTCTATTGATCAGTCCTTTTTCATATTCAACATATCGTGGCAGCTAAATCAACCCAAGCAATATGGACATCATGAATTTAATTTGAGGAACTAACCCATGCATCAAGACAATATAAATCCAGAACGAGATCCACATATCTCAGCAGAACATCAATATTTAGGGATGAATAAAAACATCTTATATGGTTTGCAGCATGTGTTGACCATGTACGGTGGAATTATTGCACCGCCATTGATTATTGGTGCAGCTGCTGGTCTAGATGCTTCAGAGATTGGCTTGTTAGTGGCTGCTGCCTTATTTGTGGGAGGCCTCGCTACAGTTATACAAACCATTGGTTTTAAATATTTCGGTGCAAAACTACCGATTGTGCAAGGGGTGTCTTTTGCTGGGGTTGCCACTATTTTAGCAATTGTGAGTACCGGTGGTGGTTTGCCATCTGCGTTTGGTGCGGTGATTGTCGCATCTCTAATTGGTTTGTTGATTACACCATTCTTTGCAAAAATTATCCGCTTCTTTCCACCTGTGGTTACAGGATGCGTCATTACCATGATTGGTATTTCGCTCACACCTGTTGCGATCCGCTGGATTATGGGGGGAAACCCGAAAGCTGAAAACTGGGGAGATCCGACTAATACTGGTTTGGCGGTAATTACGCTAGCGATTGTGATTATTTTTAGTATGTTGCAAAATCAGATTCTGCGCCGCCTTGCGATTCTTGCAGCAATCGTTTTGGGTACAGTAATTGCCTATATTGCAGGCTTTACTGACTTCTCAAGCGTAAGTACGGGTCCTATTTTTGCTTTTCCAAGTTTCTTCCATTTTGGTTCTCCTGTATTTGAATTTTCTGCCATTCTTTCCATGGTAATTGTTACTTTGGTAATCATGACTGAAACCACGGCTGATATTATTGCGATTGGTGAAATCGTTGGAACTAAAGTTGATTCAAAACGCATAGGTGATGGTCTACGTGCAGATATGCTATCGAGTGCAATTTCCCCAATCTTTGGTTCATTCATGCAAACCGCCTTTGCTCAAAATGTAGGTCTGGTTGCAATTACAGGCATTAAAAGCCGTTTTGTGGTGGCAACGGCTGGTGGAATTTTAATTATCTTGGGCTTATTACCTGTTATTGGCCGCTTTGTTGCATCAATTCCGATGCCGGTTTTAGGTGGCGCAGGCATTGTATTATTCGGTACTGTTGCTGCCAGTGGAATACGAACTCTAGCCAAAGTAGATTATAACGATCATAAAAATCTGATTATTGTGGCTACTTCACTCACAATCGGCATGATTCCAATTGTAAACCAAGAGTTTTATGCGCAATTTCCGACATGGGTAAAAACCCTATTACATTCAGGTATTAGTTCTGCCTGTATCACTGCCATTTTGCTCAATATTATTTTTAACCACTTACCGTTTAGCAAAAAGTCTGTTGATGTTGCAACTACGCCCATAAATTCAGGGCATTGATCGACACCGGTTAGGGATTAGACATTCTAATTTAACCGCATTTTCATTCGCAAAAATTCAAAGGTCGCTTATTCAATGATGAATAGGTTAGGGGGATTTTGACTTTAAAAAGGTTAAAAACAGGTCTTTTGAAAGACCATAAGCGACTTTTAAACTAAATCTTACAGGGGAATTCTATGAGAAATTTTAAATTAAAATCGGCATTACTTATGCTGAGCATGGCTGCTACTGTGCCGGTATGGGCTGCTGATACCAGTCTGAATGGCCTATTTAATCTAAAGCAGGATTGTCAGACGAGTAATGATTCAATTGACCGTATAGGTGCAGCATTTGCATGCGGCAGTATTCATGGGGTAGTTAAATCTGCATATTACTCACTTAATAATGGCTATTTTGTGAATAATTTAAATCAGGATACGACCGTCATTGGTGGGTATATTAAATATGAAACAGCTCCTTTTTATGGCATACAGGCAGCTGTGGGATATGACATACAGCGCCGACTGGATGATAAAAATGAAAATGATGAAGTGCCAGAATTACAAGAAGATAGGGATGGTCTAGCAGAAGCTTATGTAAGCTGGAAAAACGATTTGGCTAGAGTGACGATTGGTAACCAACGGCTAAATTTACCTTTTATGGGCGATTATGCTGACCGTCGTGTATTAATGTTTTTATATCAGGCCGCTGATGTACAGATTGGCAATAATTATGATTTCTTACGTTTCACTAAAGTAAATAAATATAAAAGTTATGGCGAGGATGAGTTCAACAAAACTTCTCGTCAAAATTCAAATGTTGAAACCAATGGGGTTTGGTCGGTTGGTGCAGGTAAACGCTTTAATTTAGCCAATGATAAAAGTTTAAAAACGCAATTTTGGTATCAAAATTATGACGACTATACTCGTCTAATTTATACCCAAGCTGATTTGGCAATTCCAAAACTTAATTATAGTCCTGAATTTTCAATCCAATATATTTCGGGTAAAGATCAGGGAAAAGCACTTGCAGGAGAGGTTAATAGCCAAATTTTCGGTGTGCAGGCTGCGTTTAAAGTAATGCCTAGCGCCAGTCTAAAAGTCGCGTATAACTATATAAAACCAGATCAGGGCAGTTATTTGAATGGGGCATTATTAACACCCTATGCAGCTAAAACCTCTTCAGGTGAACTTTTTGCTCAGCCATTTTTCACCAGCACTCAAGATTTAGGTGCAGGTAATGCATTGATGTTGTCTTTAGAAGGTAAATTAACAGATCAGTTGATAGCAGGCGCTCGTTACTCATTTATGGACTTAAAAGAGTCGGAAAATGTCGCGAGTCGAAATCAATCTGAATATATGTTGTTTGGTATTTATAATTTTACGGGAGCTTTAAAAGGTTTTAGTGTCAGCAATTTTGCAGGTATCCAAACATCACCACGCTATGACAAAAATTTCTTACAAAACCGTTTTGCACTGTCTTATAAGTTTTAAGTGTGTTTTATAGCATCGAGTGCATATTTAAATCGAAATATGCACTTTTTTTATGGGTTAAAAAAATCCCCCTATAGAGGGGGAAAGCATTTAAATATTTAGTCGAGAGGATTGCCGAGAATATTACTGATGATCCCTTGCATGATGTGAGTACCTTGTTCCTGATATAAAGATTCATACCACTCTTGGGTGATTTTCGGGTCTTTCATGTGTGTCACATCGCAACGTTTGCGTGCTCTTAACACCATTTCCTTAGTACGATCATTACGTTTGTTTTGATAGCGGTTCAAAGCATCTTCCAAACCAAAGGTATTGATTTGTAAGGCACGAGCAAGATAAATCGCATCTTCCATGGCTTGGCAGCCACCTTGTCCAATATCCGGAGTCGTGCTATGGGCGGCGTCACCTAAGAGTACTACACGTCCTTTATAGAAATTCATAAAAGGCTCGATATCATGGATCTCGACACGATTGGTTTTTTTCTCATCTAAACGCTCAATGAGTTTCTGTACTGGTTCACACCAACCACTAAAATGCATTTTAAGGTCTTGCTTATAATGTTCACGCTGATTTGACAGTCCAGCCTCAAGCGGCACATCAAAGAAGAAATAGAAACGATTTTGTGCAACGGGCATGAGTGATACACGTTTACCTTCACCAATATATGTGGTCCATTGCATGGCTGGTGCAATCTGCTCATCAATATCAACCAATCCATTCCAATTTACATAGCCAGCATAGCGACGTTCAACTTGATGACCCAGTACAAACTGCCGCGTAAGTGAATGTGTACCATCTGCACCAATCAGTAGATCAGCTGTAATTTGCGAACCATCCTGAAAATGTATGGTTACATCATTTGGATGAGCTTCAATTGCAGTCATTTTCATACCGAGTTTGATGTCTTCCAGACCAAATTGCTGCATTAATAATTGTTGTAGATCAGCGCGAGCGACAGGATAGGCACGTTGGCCTACTTCTTTATATAGAGGTAACAAACTAAATTGAGTCATGGTTTGTTGGTTAAGGCCATCGAGATATGCTAAAGACTCCATTTGTCCACCTAGTTTCTGGATTTGATCCGTTAAACCAAGATAGTTGAGACACTTAACACCATTTGACCAAAGTGAGATGGCAGCGCCAACAGGTAATATTTCGGCTGCTTGCTCATAGATTGTGACCTGATGACCAAATTTTTTTAAAGCGATACCAGCAGTTAAACCGCCCATACCTGCACCTACAATCGCGATATTCATTGTTCAGATCCTAAGTATTTAAGTAAGTTTCTAAACGGTTCTAAGCGAGAAGTGTGCCAATTTTATTAACTGGTTTTACTGGTCATACCAGTAATATTGCCTCATTAAAAAGCAATCTTAATAAAGTGGTATTGATGTGGTTCAAAGTATGGAGCAAAGTAGTGCATAGCACTACAAATTTGGAATTTATGATTATATTGCGCTGTTATGTCTGGAAAAATACACACCAGCGCGCTGTGCGGCACCAATAATATGTGCTTGCATAGCTTTTTCAGCTGCTGCTGAGTTCTGATTAAATAAAGCTTGCAGAATTAATTCATGTTCATGAATGGTTTTAAATGCCAGATTGGGTTGAACAAAGGGTAGGATCTGACTCTTTTTAATCCAGTCAGTATGTATTTTAAGTGTTTGAATAATCGATTGATTATGACTAAGTTCAATAATATGTTGATGAAATGCATAATCGAATTCAGAGGCTGCTTGCCAGTCTTGTTCTTTGATTGCACTTGCTAATGATTGGTAATGTTGCTGTAAGATTGACTTATCATCTTCAGTTAAATACTCACATGCGAGAAGTGCGCAAAAACTTTCTAGTACATAGCGTAATTGATAGAAATCTTTAAGTGATACACGATGTTCACCATCCCATTGTTCTGCGGCTTGGCTATGCTGTGAAATAACGTAAACACCTTTACCTGCTTTGATTTCTAATAGACCTAAAGCGGCGAGGCGGGTTAATGCTTCACGTAAAGAAGCACGACTGATTCCTAATTGAATGGCAAGCTCACGTTGTGAGGGTAAGGCAGACCCGACTGCATAAGTATTTTGTTGAATGCGTTGATAAATGATTTCCACCGCTTGCTCAGTCACCTGAGATGATTTTCCATTGAGCATAGCTTGTGGGCTCATAAGCAACACACCGTAAATATATAAATAAATAATTTGATTCTACACAAAATTTATCTATTTGTTGGTGCACGTGCTTAAAATTAGCCGTATTTTTAATAACAGATCAGACCAGTTGAACTGGATATTACGTTATTGAATAAGGATAAAAAGTTTAAGAATGATTAATGAGAATATGTATTGCTGAAACTTCAGTACGGTCAGAGATTATTTATCTCTGACCGTACACAGTACTTTTAATACTTTCCGTTAAAGTTTGCGCTAATTCTTTGTTTTAAATATTCTTTAGCTGTAATGGCCGGATATTTCTTTTGTGGCCCTTCAATGATCATATCTTCATTGGCTTGGCAGAAGAATGCCAAACTATAACGTGCCCCTTGATATTCATTTGTTTCAGGATTTTTAACACGATGAAAATTAGAAGGCAGTTGATCATCGCTCCAACGCGTGAGCATATCACCGATATTACAGGTAATTACATCATCACGTGGCTCAATGCTGGTCCATTGCTGTTCTTCCATATCTTTACCCGGACAAACTTGCAGGCCACCTTGTCCTTTACGTTGGAACAGTAGCGTTAAACAGTCAAAATCTGTATGTGCTCCTGCACGCCATAGGCCTAATTGATCTTTAAGAGCAGGGTCAATTGCGTAGTAGTGCAGCATTCTTAAGGTACTTTGGTAGCTTTCTTGGTCAGGGTCATGGGCGAGAGTAAAGAAGTTATCGACAAAACCTAGTTTATAAGCAAAGCAAGATAAAATTTTCATGCCAACTTGCCAGCATGCATGTTCAAACTCCAGCATGGTATCTTTAAAATTAGGTAACTCCTCTTGACTAGGATAAAGACCTTCCATACGTGGGCGGGTAATTTGATAAGACTCTTTTTGGTCTGGTGTACTAGTCGATGGACGAACCTGTGCTTTACTTTCCCAACCTGCATTGCGATTGAGTGGGTAGCGAGCTTTAATTGATTCTGGCAGATTAAAAAACTGTTGTGTCATTTCAAATGCAGTTTGAATTTGCTCAAGTGGAATCCCATGATTCGATACTTGAAAGAAGCCAATATCGGTAGCTGCTGACCAGAGTTGGTCCGCAATTTCATATTTGCGTTGTTCAAAATTTGATAAATTAATGACCCGGACTTCCCGTTCAAAGGTCTCTTGACCAAAAGCTCCCATACGAGCTTCTTTTTGCAGTTCTTCTAAGCCGTAGTCATTTTCAGCTACGGGAGTCATATTGGCGCTATTCATATTTCAACCTCATATTTTGGATAATCGTGACCCAATCAAATAGATTGAAATAGATGGGTCACATTCAAAAAAGAGCCACACGTTCTTAATAAAAGATAACTTTATGCAAAGAACATGAGCTGTTTTCTGAGCAATGACCCACATAGCAATTAATATTACTACTATGCTGAACGCTTCTACTCTGACATAGAGCATGTAGCACTTTTTGTGCCACTTTATAAGGATAGGTTTTGAAGTTGAGATGGGGAGAGCAATATTGCATTTAAGATGAATCAGCGATGAATAATCAAAAAGCTTTTATTCTAGAAAGCACCTGTGAAGTGCATGAATGATGACCTAGTGCACCACAAAGCCGCATATAAAACAAATTAATTAACGCAGTTTGTTCATTGAGGCATGATTAAAAATAAGCCCAAATTAGATTATTACTATGAAAAATAAAATGAAATCAAAATTGGCACAGAGCTTGCTAATTCATTCCTGAGTATAAGCGGTCAGTGTGTAGTAAACATGCGGGACATTGCTCTACAGCATTTGCTGTTCCTCTTTTGGGGACAAAACCATCTTGGTTTTGAGAGAAATGTGCATTTGATACATTGATTGCCCCCCTAAAAAGAATAGCAAAATAAATCAATACAGATTTAGGGGGCTTATTTATGAATATTCAGCACTATGTAGGCAAAGGGCGACGTACTGTTATTGTAAGTGCATTATTGGGGCTAGGAACAATTTTTAGTTCAACCAGTTATGCTGTCGATAAACTTGTTCTACAAACCACGTGGTATGCACAAGCTGAGCAAGGTGGATATTATCAGGCACTTGCACAAGGAATTTATAAAAAATACGGACTCGATGTCGATATTAAAATTGGTGGGCCACAGGTCAATAATATGACCTTACTATTGTCCAAACGTGCCGACATTATAATTAATTATGATTTACAAGTCTTAAAGGGTATTGAAAGTAATTTTCCAATCAAAGCAGTTGCGGCACCATTTCAGTTTGATCCACAAGGTGTATTAACTCATAGCGATGTAAAGTCCTTGGCAGATTTAAAAGGCAAAACAATTCTTGTTTCAACCAGTGGGCAAGCAAGCTGGTGGCCATGGTTAAAAGGGAAATATAAATTAAATGCAGCGCAGGCCCGCCCTTATACCTTCAATATGCAGCCATTTTTAGCTGGCAAAAATGTGGCACAGCAAGCCTATGCAACCTCTGAAGTCTTTCAGGCAAAAAAAGCAGAACCTTCAAGTAATTTCTTTTTATTTGCTGATGCTGGCTATCCAGCTTATGGCGGTATTTTAGTTACACGTAATGATCTAATTCAAAGCAAGCCAGATGTTGTGCGTCGTTTTGTTCAGGCATCGATGGAGGGATGGAAAAACTATTTAGCTGATCCTCGATTAGGGAATAGTCTGATTAAAAAAGAAAACCCAAATATGAAAGATGATCTGCTGGCCTTTGCAGTAGGTCAAATGCGCAAACTCAAACTGATTGATGGAGGAGATGCTAAAACACAAGGAATCGGGGTCATGACCGATGCGCGTTGGAAAGCCACACGAGATTTTATGGTGAACGCTGGTTTGTTAAAAGTTCAAACCAACTGGAAAACTGCTTATACCACACAGTTTGTTAAAACTGCCAAGTAGTCAGGGTTATAGGGTTAAGAAATAAGGCATTCGCGCGGAGGGGAAACCATATGAATTCTGCATTAACAATCGATACTTCTATACATGAATCTTCAAATTTTATTACGCCAATGATTATGGTCAGAGGAGTAGAAAAGACCTATCCAAATGGCACTAATGCTTTACAGCGTTTGGATTTAAATATTGCACGTGGTGAGATTATTTCATTACTTGGACCGTCAGGTTGCGGGAAAAGTACTTTACTGAAAATGTTTGCCGATCTGGAGCAACCTTCTGCGGGACTAGTGCGTTGGAATGGCAAGGCCGAGATTCAATCACAATGCAAAATGGCAATGGTCTTTCAAGAAGCAACCCTGATGCCTTGGGCTAATATTGCAGAAAATGTACGCTTACCTTTGGATTTGCAGCATATTTCGAAATCAACTAGTACACCAAAAGTTACGGCCGCGTTAAAGGCCGTTGGTTTAGAAAACTTTAGTCAGGCTTATCCCCGCGAACTTTCAGGGGGCATGCAAATGCGTGCCTCTTTGGCTCGTGCATTAGTGACTGAACCAGATTTACTGTTAATGGATGAGCCCTTCGGAGCTTTAGATGAATTTACTCGCCATAAACTTGACAGTGATATTCGTCAATTATGGTCTGAGCGAGATTTAACCGTAGTTTTTGTTACTCATAGCATCTATGAAGCAGTGTATTTATCTTCTCGGGTCATTGTGATGGGGGCACGACCAGGACGTGTGGTGGCTGACCTTGAAATTGAGGGGCCTTATGTGCGTGATGAAGCTTTCCGTAGTTCTGAAGTCTTTATTCAACAATGTTCACATCTATCCCAAGTATTAGCTGAGGCAAGCGGAGGGCATGGTCATGATTAAACCATTAATGGAACATCCAAAGTTACAACGTATTGCAGCTCCACTAGGGTTAGGTCTGATTTTCCTACTGGTTTGGCAGTTGAGTTTTCAACAGCTTGAAGTACCTGTCTATGTCGTACCAAAACCCAGCGATATTGTTATGGCAATGATTAAAGAGTCCAGTGTGTTATTTGGAAGCTTGTTGATCACACTAAAAATTACCTTATTGGCTTTTGTCTGTGCTGTAGTCATTGGCACCTTGATCGCTTTCGTCTTTGTACAAAGCCGTGTAGTAGAAGCCTGTTTTATGCCTTATGCCATTTTATTTCAGGTGACTCCAATTGTCGCTATTGCCCCTCTGGTGATTATCTGGATTCAAAATACAACATTAGCATTAGTAGTCTGTGCCATGTTAGTTGCAGTATTTCCGATATTGACCAACACCACTTTAGGTCTACGTAGTGTTAACAAAGGTTTGCTTAATCTTTTTCAGATCAATAAAGCCAGTCGTTGGCAAATTTTAATGCGCTTACGTGTGCCGAATGCTTTGCCTTATTTCTTTGGTGGGTTGCGTATTTCTTCTGGTTTGGCACTTATTGGCGCCGTGGTTTCTGAGTTTGTGGCTGGAGCAGGTGGGACTAGTGCAGGTTTGGCTTACCAAATCTTGCAAGCAGGTTTTCAGCTCGATTTACCATTAATGTTTGCAGCATTATTTCTTATCACGTGCACAGGCTTGGGTTTATTTGTGCTGATGTCTTTATTAAGTCATTTCTTTTTAAGTAAATGGCATGAGAGTGAACAAGTATGAGTCATGATCTTTCAAATAATGGTTCTTTAAATCATCGCTATTTAATCAAAAATGCTTATGCCATTCTGACAGGGTTATCGGGGGATGCAGCACGTTCTTCATTTACTGATATCCGTATTCAAGACGGTAAAATTATTGAATTGGGACAACTGACCGCACAATCGAATGAACAAATTATCGATGCGAAAGACTGTGTAATTTATCCAGCTTGGGTAAATACTCATCATCATTTATTTCAATCTTTATTGAAGGGAGAACCGCAAGGTTTAAATCAAAACCTAACCTCATGGCTTGCCAGTACACCCTATAGATTTCGTGGTGCATTCGATGAAGTCACATTTCGGGTGGCAGTACGCATTGGGTTGATTGAATTATTAAGGTCAGGTTGTGCAACAGTAGCAGATCATCATTATCTTTACTGGCCACAAATGCCGTTCGATGGGGCTGCGATTTTATTTGATGAAGCTGAAAAGTTAGGCTTGCGTTTTGTGTTATGCCGAGGTGGTGCAACTCTAACGCGTGGCTTGGAAAGTGAATTACCGCAAGCATTACGTCCTGAGAAATTTGAAGACTATATGGAGGATATAGAACTCCTAGTACAGCGATATCATCAGCCGAGTTCAGATGCGTTCCGAAAAATTGTGATGGCACCGACTTCAACTTTGCATTCGACCACTGCACAGCAACTAAGAGAAAGTGCCAAGATTGCTAGACAATTGGGTATTCGCATGCATAGCCATTTATCTGAAACAGTAGATTATCTGGATGCGGCTAGAGCCAAATTTGGTATGACACCTGTCCAGTTTTGTGCAGAGCAAGATTGGATTGGAAGCGATGTCTGGTTTGCCCATTTGGTTAAGCTATTACCTGAAGAAATACAGCTGTTGGGCCAAACTCAAACAGGGATTGCACATTGCCCTCAGAGTAATGCACGTTTGGGGAGTGGTATTGCTGATCTTGTCAGTTTAGAACAAGCGGGTATGACTATTTCGATTGGAGTAGATGGTGCGGGCTCGAATGAAGCCGCAGATATGTTATCTGAAACCCATGCTGCATGGCTGTTACAACGGGCCAGAAAGGGCATGTCGGCTCTACCTCAATATGAGGGTGGGTTATTTGAAGGCGGAGCAGATGCTGCAAGTATTGAGGATATCATTCGTTGGGGAACCTTAGGTGGAGCTAAGATTTTAGGTTTAGATCAAGTTGGTTCAATTGAGGTTGGACAACAGGCAGATTTAGTGGCTTATCAATTGGATGATCCACGTTATTTCGGCTTACATGATATGGCGATTGGTCCTGTGGCAAGTGGTGGGCGAGCACATATTAAAGCCATGTTTGTGGCTGGAAAAATGGTGGTAGAAAATGATCAAATTCCTGATGTTGATATGATGGAATTAGCTTGGCAAGCGAAGCAATCGGTGAAACTGTTGCAGCAGCGTAGTGTAGAAATGGCGAAAATAGCCTAACTTAGATATGTGATTAGACAATGATCAATTGATAGCTTTAAGTTTATTCTAAATTAAAGGGAGGCGGTAATCATACCGCCAAATATCAAAGAAGTTTAATGGGTAGATTTAATACTACCTGAGCATCCTCAATAACATCTAAGCGTAGAATTATCTAGCGTAGTTTTTATATATAAATAAGGTCAGAAAAGATGAAATATTTGTCTTTTTCTAATTTTTAGAAAACTTATCTAGAGTATAAAAGTATATAAAAAATAAGATTTTGAAAAATATAAAATTATAGTTATGAGTACAGGCAGAGATAAGTTGAGCTAAAAACATTACTTATATGAAATAAAATGAATAGTAGGTTACTGTTTATTCCATAAAAAAACATCATAATGGGATATAACCTTTATTTATAAATCTTGTCCTAAGCTATTATGAAAATTGAAGATATTGAAGCTTTTGTTTGTTTTGTCAATGTTCAATCTACCAGTCTGGCTGCCCAGCAATTAGGTATTTCACAACCTGCTATTACTAGAAGGATCCAAAATCTAGAATCAGATTTGGGATTACAACTTTTTGACCGTAATACACGCCCTCTAAAATTGACTCAGCTAGGATTTCAAATTTTTGAGCAGTGTGCACAGGTTACTGCTGAAATAGATGCATTAGGGCAACTAGTGAACAGCTATAAATTATCGACCCAAAACTTACGGATTGGTATTGCGACAAGTCTATCAGACACGATCTTGTCAGGTATTTTAGAAGACTTAAAGCAAAGTTATCCCACATTAAACTTAGAAATTAGCACAGGTTGGGGTATCGATTTATTAGATAAATTTAAAGAAAAAAAGCTAGATTGCATTTTTTCAACAACAGCTCAAACTTATGGGCAGAATGACCAGATAAACATGGAAATATTAGGTCAGTTACAAATTGTGCCGACTGTTTCTAAAAAATTAAAAAAGATGTCCGTTCAGCATCTTACCGATTGTCAGTCTTTAGGATGGATTCTTAATACTGAAGGGTGCGGTTTTCGCCAATATCTTGTATCGGAATACCATAAATTGAATCAGTTACCTAATATAAAAATTGAGGTTACAGGAACCAATTTGCAGATGAATTTATTGGCTCAAGGTCTTGGAGTAGGGTTATTACCTAAAGAGGTTTTTGAAAAGAGTATTTATGCTGCTCAACTTACCTCAATCGAACTTACTGACTTTAATTTATCAGTGCAACTTTTTTATATGATTCAACCCGATTTGAATGAAGTCTATCAATCAATTTGCCAAGAGATGAGCCGTAAAGTACAGAGCATACTAGGATGGGGGTGAAATAAAATATCAAGAAATTTTATTAAGCAAAAACAATATAAAAAGCATTAATTGAAGATAATGCTTTCGTTGGCGTCCGCAATGTTTTAAGCACCACTCACCCTATTAGTATTCCATATTTTAATATTATTATATATTTAATATTTGTTTTTAACATATTAAGACCTGCCGTATTCTTATAAAAAATACATCGGGTTTAAATATGGCAATTCAAATTTTAGGAATGATCTGGCACCGTGAGGCATCTGAAATTATTCCAGCGACGAAAACTTTTGATAAAAATTATATTGTCAAAATTGCTCAGGCACATGAACAGGCAGGGTTTGACCGTATTCTATGTGGCTATTGGTCCGATCAGGCTGATGGTTTTTTAGTGACAGCCTATGCTGCTGCACATACGTCTAAAATAAAATTTTTACTAGCACATCGTCCGGGCTTTGTTTCTCCAACATTGGCAGCCCGTAAATTGGCAACCTTGGATCAGTTGACGGATGGACGTTTAGCACTACATGTTATTTCTGGTGGGAGTGATATCGATCAGAAAAAAGATGGAGATTTTTTAAATAAACAACAACGCTATGCACGTAGTGCCGAGTTCATCGAAGTTGTACAAAAAACATGGTATAGCCAAGAACCTTTTAGTTATGAAGGTTATTATTACCATGTAGTAGATGCTTATTCTGAAATTAAACCACTCCAAACACACTTACCGATTTATTTTGGCGGTTCTTCAATAGAAGCTTTACAAGTTGCCGCAAAACACGTTGATATTTTTGCGCTTTGGGGAGAGCCTCTAGCGGGGGCCCAAGAGCAGGTTGAAACACTAAATCAGTTGGCAGCACAACATGAGCGCCAACTTGATTACAACATTTCATTTCGTCCAATTATTGCTGATAGTGAGTCTAGAGCTTGGGAAAAAGCGCAAGAAATTTATCAATTATCTAAAAAACAATTAGAAAATTTTGGCTTACAAGCTGCCAGAAAAAAACCACAAAGTACGGGTGGGCAACGTTTACTTGCAGCAGCGGGTCAAGGCGAACGTTTAGATACCAATTTATGGACTGGTATCACTTCTTTAGTTCAGGGCAGTTATAACTCCACGGCATTAGTGGGGACCCCAGAACAAGTTGCAGAGTCTATTTTGCAATATTACAAACTCGGCATTCGTAGCGTATTGATACGTGGGTTTGATCCTGTTCAGGACGCAATTGATTATGGTCGAGAGCTATTGCCCCAAATCCGTGAAAAAACAGAAAAATATGATCAACAGCAACAACTGATTTCGGCCTAATCTGAAAGGAAATAATAATGAATCACTATGGCAAAATTTTATTGGGTGTTTTTACAACAGCAATTTTGGTCGGTTGTACAAAAAAAGAGACTTCACCTGAACATGCTCAGGCATCTGAAGTCAAAGCAAATAAGGGGCAGGTTGTGCTCAATATTGGTGATCAAAAAGGCAATATGCGTGCACAGCTTGAAGCATCTGGTGCTTTAAAAAATGTCTCATATAAAATCAATTGGTATGAATTTCCAGCTGCTGCACCAGTTGCAGAAGCATTAAAAGTAGATGCGATTGATATTGGTTACTTAGGTGATGCACCGTTTATTTTTGCCAATTCTAATGGGGGAACAGCCAAGGCTATTGCCGTGTATAAAGCAGATCCATATCCAGTTGCTATTTTAGTGCCACAGAATAGTCCAATTAAGTCTGCCAAAGATTTAAAGGGTAAAAGTTTAGCATTTAATAAAGGCTCAATTAGTCATCTTTTAACTTTAAAGGCCCTAGAACAACAAGGTCTGAAGCCTGAAGATGTGACGTTTAAATTTTTACCGCCTGCCGATGGAAAATTAGCTGTTGCCAATGGTTCAGTAGATGCTTGGGTAGTATGGGATCCATATACGGCATATGCTGAGCTTAAGGATCATTTTCGTGTTGTGGTTAATGGCCGTGGTTTGTATTCAGGTTATACCTTTTTAGCAGCCACAGATAAATCTTTAAAGGATCAGAGCAAACGTATGGCAATTCAAGATTTCATCTATCGTTTAAAAGAGTCACAAGCTTGAGCAGGACAACACGGAGATGAGTTTGGTAAAGCTTATGCCAAAATCACTGGGCTACCAGAAGATGTGGGAATCAAAGCTTTTAAACGCCGTAATGCCTCGTGGGAGCCGATCGATAATGAAGTGATCAAAGTTTCCCAAGGAACTGCCGATTTTTATACCAAATATAAGCTGATTGATAAAAAGTTTGATGTGACATCTTCATTTGATACTGATTTTAAAGTGGAGCAAAAATAAAGATGAGTCAGTTGCAACAAGTACTCCAGCCGTTGATTGAAAGAATTGAATATGGAATTTCACAGCAATTAGAAGATGTTGATCTCATACAATCTTTTATTCCAGATTTTCGTAGATTGCTGCATTTAAATGATTGGTTGCCAAGCTCTTATCGGCAACCGAACCCTGAACGCTATCAACAGTTTTTATTATATTGCGATCCGGAAGATCATTTTTCAATTGTCAGTTTTGTATGGGATAAGGGACAAACTACTCCAATCCATAATCATGAAGTTTGGGGAGTCGTTGGCGTCCTGCAAGGTGAAGAAATCTCACAGCGCTACCAAAGAAATGCATTAGGGCATTTTGAGATCACAGGTGAACCAGATCATTTAAAAGTTGGCGAAATTGATTTTTTTACTCCAGCCTTGGGTGATGTGCATCAAGTGCGTAATGCGCTGTCCGATCAGGTTTCGATTAGCATTCACATTTATGGTGCTGATATTGGCAAAGTAGAACGCTATACCTTTGCTTTAGATGGCACAGCAAAGCGTTTTATTTCAGGTTATTCAAATCAGGAACATTAATATGACAACCAATATTCAAACTTATCAAGATATCCGCAAAAAGCTATTGGCTGGTCAAGAAATCGCACTAATTGATGTACGTGAAGAAGATCCATATGCTCAAGGTCATCCTTTGTTTGCTGCCAATATTTCTCTTTCCAAATTTGAAGTAGAAATTCTAAATCGAATACCTCGTCTGTCTACTGATATTGTTATTTATGACAATGGTGAGGGCTTGGCAGAACGTGCCTATCAACAGTTACAAGCATTGGGCTATCAGCAGATTTCATTATTGGATGGTGGTTTACAAGGCTGGAAAGATGCAGGCGGTGAAATTTTTATTGATGTCAATTCAGCAAGTAAAGCCTTTGGTGAATTTGTTGAACATCATAAAGGAACGCCGTCACTGTCAGCTCAAGAAGTCAAAAAATTAATTGATGATCAGGAAAACATTGTCATTCTGGACGCTCGTCGTTTTGATGAATATCAAACCATGAGTATTCCGGGCGGTATCAGCGTACCTGGTGCTGAATTGGTACTCCATGCTAAAAATATTGTTAAAGATGAAAATACTAAAATTATTGTGAATTGTGCAGGGCGTACACGTAGTTTAATTGGTACACAGTCATTGATTAATGCCAAGATTGGACATGAAGTCTATGCTTTACGTAACGGTACGATTGGTTGGACATTGGCACAGCAACAATTAGCTTTAGGACAACACCAACAATATACTAATTTTGCTAATAAAAATAATTCATCAGGTGTATTGGAGAATGCCAAACAATTAACACAACAGGCTGGTGTAAAAACGATTAGTTTGGAACAACTACAACTATTCCAACAACAGAGTGAACGCACCACCTATGTTTTTGATGTACGGTCAGAAGAAGAGTATATACAAGCGCATCTACCCAATAGCCGTTGGATTGGTGGTGGGCAACTAGTTCAGGAAACTGACCATTATGCGAGTGTACGCGGTGCCAGAATTGTACTCATTGATGATCAACTCGTCCGTGCTTATATGACTGCCTCTTGGTTGGCGCAAATGAATTGGGATGTCTACGTACTCGATGCGGATTTTCAGACAATATTTACTGAGCAAGGAGGATGGAAACCAGTTGTCCCGTTGTTGCATACAAAACATCGGATTACACCTGAACAATTGCAAGCATGGTTAGATGTCGGTGAGGAAGTCACTATTCTGGATTTTACAAGTAGTGCAAACTATCAAAAAGGGCATATTCCTACTGCTCAATGGGTATTAAAAGCAGATATTGAACGACTGTTTAATGAGAAAAAAATTCCAACAAACCATAAAATTGTTGTGACTTGTGGTAGTAGTCTGTTAGCACAATATGCAGTATGTGCTCTTCAAGCTAAAATTTCAGAAAATATTTATGTCTTGGAAGGCGGTAATCAAGCATGGACAAAAACTTATGTTTTGGAAACTGATAAACATGTGTACTTATCACCCCGTATAGATCGGTATAAACGCCCTTATGAAGGAACGGATAATTCTATCCAAGCTATGCAAGACTATTTAGAGTGGGAATATGGATTAGTTGCCCAACTGAATACAGATGGAACACATGGTTTCTTTGTGGTTTAGTTAAATATTTAGCTAAAATATTGATAAAAATCATAATAGCTCTTTTAAAGCAAAGAAGAGCTATTATGAAAATCAAAAGTATTAATCAAAATTTGTTCTTGAGATTTCTCTAAATATGTTTTTTTGAAACCAAGTAATAACTGTTGCCTGAAAAACAGTTATTCAACAATAAACGATTACTTTTATGCACAGATAGAGAAAGATCTTTTTGTAAGACATTGAAAATAATTATAAAAATATTTGGCATGTAAATTGAAATATAACAGCAATATTTTTTTATCTCATCGTTTAGCAATCGACGTTATGAGGGGGGTATTGCAAAAATGTCAGATTATTCGCAAAGTCTTATTTCACTGTTGGCATACCACGCAACAGCACGTCCGGATGCAATTGCATTAAGACATAAAAAGCTAGGTCTGTGGCAGCAGTGGTCATGGAAAAATTTACTAGAACTTAGCGAAAGATACGCGTCTGCGCTTTATGAGTATGGTTTTCAAAACAAGCAAACTTTTCTTATTGTCAGTTCTCCGAATATTGATGTAGTTGCTATTAGTCTGGCTATTCAGGCTTTAGGTGGCGAAGTTCAATTGATTGACCAAAGTGTTGATACATTAAAAACAGAAGACTTTTTAAGACATCTTGCGATTTTAAAACCAGATTATATTCTCGTAGAAGAGCTAGAGCAGCTTGTTTCAATTGAGACATTACGTTATCACCCAATTTATATTTTTTATATTGAACAAAGCAAATTAAGTACATTTGAATATGACTATGTTGTAGGTGTCGATAAGTTATTAAAGAATTCCAACGAGAAATATCGTATTGATTTTAAAAAGACTCAGCTAGAACCTGCACAAATTGCTTTTAGCTTTGAACGGATTGAATCTAATCAACGACTGAGAGTGCAATATTCTCATCAAGAGTTGATTGCAGAGGCCAAACATTTGGTTCAAAACCACCACCTAGATCATCATGAGGAAGCATTTGTTACGCGTGCTTTTTCAAGTGTTGGGCACATTCGTTATCTATGGTCGTCATGGCTACTTGCAGGTTTTAACTTAAATATTCCTGAGACTTTAAATACTCGCGATCAGGATAGACAGATTATTGCGCCAACATTGATTTTAGGGACCAATGAAACCTATGCCCGTGTTGAGCAGTTAATTTATAACCGCTTACCAAGTGGTAAATGGTTTGCCAAACATTACCAGCAAGCACTTCAAAAACAGAAAAATGAAGAAAAATTATCTTTCATTGATAAGTTGAGCTTTGCCTTATTTAAGCAAGTCATTTTAGAAGAGTTGGGTTTTTCACATCTTAAAGTAGCTTTAACAGTGGGGCAGCCTGTAACGCTTGCAACACGAAATTTTTATCAAAGTTTAGGTGTGAAGTTACACGAATGGGGAGAATATGCCGAATGGCAAAGTACCCAATTGGACAATTCGCAGCTTCATTCTTTGCCAATAACAACAATAAATTAAGAAGGGAAATATATGTCAGTATCATCTGTGGTATTGCTAGAACTTAAGGCGATTGATTTGTCTTTTGGCTCTTCACAAGTGCTCAAGCAGCTTAGCTTAGAGGTGAGAGAGGGAGAGATTTATTCTTTAATTGGTCCCAATGGTGCCGGCAAAAGTTCGGTAATTAATATTATTAATGGCATTTATCAGCCGCAATCTGGTCAGATCATTTTTGCTGGTCAGGTTTTGCATAACTATAAGGCAAAGCATGCACCCTATTTAGGAATTGCGCGCACCTTTCAAAATTTAGCACTCTTCAAACAAATGTCGGTATTGGACAATGTCTTAACTGGACGGGTATTAAAAAGTCGCCACTCATTGCTAGGTGCATTATTGTCTTTACCAAGCACTCAAAAAAATGATGATTTACAGCGTTTTAAAGCTGAAGAAATTTTAAAACTGTTGAATCTACAAGAATACCGGGACCAATTGGTTAGCTCGTTGTCTTATGGTTTGCAAAAACGTGTGGAGTTGGCAAGAGCATTGGCAGCAGAACCTCAGTTTCTGCTTTTAGATGAGCCAATGGCTGGAATGAACCATGCTGAAAAACGAAGTATTGCCAAGTTTATTCAAAAGATAAATCAACAGTTGGATATAACCATTTTCATGATTGAGCATGATTTGGCTGTCGTTATGGATATTTCTGACCATATTGTGGTGCTGGACTATGGCAAAAAAATTGCAGAAGGCACTCCACAACAAATTCAAGAACATCCCGAAGTGCTGAGCGCATATTTAGGGATTCAAGCGCTTGAAGCGCATTGAGCATATACAAATAAATTAAAAAATAAGGGGTTAGTTTTTATATGTCATTTTTTCTAGAAGTCTTGCTAGGGGGTACGTTGGCAGGTGTCATGTATTCCTTGGTTGCCATTGGGTTTGTTTTGATTTATCGGGCATCGGGTGTTTTTAATTTTGCACAAGGTTCTTTGGTTTTATTTTCAGCTTTAACTTTTGTCAATTTAACTGAACGTGGCATTCCATTCGTGGTGGCTTTTATTGTCACGCTATTTGTCATTTTTGTGCTGGTACTACTGATCGATGCATTGATTTTAAAACATTTAATTAATCGCTCTGTTATTACATTGTTCATGGCAACTCTGGGTTTGAGTTATGTCATTGAGGGATTAGCTCAAACTGTATGGGGAACACAGGTTCATGGATTAGATCTGGGAATTTCTGATTCACCCATCAATTTCTTTGGCATCATGCTGAGCAAATTTGATCTGTTCGCAACAGGTATTGCTGGAACATTGGTCATTATTTTATCCCTTTTATTTAGTAAAACTCGCTTTGGCATTTCACTACGCGCCGTTGCTGATGATCCTTTAGCCGCACAATCTGTGGGGATCCGTTTAAATCATATCTGGATATTAGTCTGGACAGTGGCAGGGTTTGTTGCATTAGTCGCTGGTTTGTTGTGGGGCGCACGTTTAGGTGTTCAATTCTCGCTTTCATTGGTGGTACTAAAGGCATTACCTGTACTGATTATTGGTGGTTTTACTTCGATTGCAGGTGCGATTTTAGCGGGCTTGATTGTGGGAGCCACCGAGAAACTAGCGGAGATTTATTTAGGCGGCATTATTGGCTCCGGAATTGAAAACTGGTTTCCATATGTATTGGCGATTCTCTTTTTATTGGTATACCCAACCGGTCTGTTTGGTCAGAAACAAGTGACGAGGGTATAAGCCATGTTTTTATTTAGCCAAGCAAGACAATACGTACAGCAATATCAAGATGAGAAACGCATTTTCCGGCTTAAAGAGCATCGTATTTTATTTATTTTTGCACTATTGATTGCCTTTCTTTTCGTTCCATTTGTTGGACCAGATTACTTATTTAATGCCATTTTAGTCCCTTTTCTAGTTTTGGCACTTGCCGGATTGGGGCTCAATATTCTGACAGGTTATACCGGACAACTTTCATTAGGTGCCGCAGCTTTTATGGCAGTAGGCGCATTTGCAACTTATAACTTAGAGCTGCGAATTCCTCAGTTGCCATTACTGGTCAGCATTTTTTTGGGTGGTGTAATTGCTGCTTTAACTGGGGTGGTGGTTGGCCTGCCAAGTCTTCGAATTAAAGGCTTTTATTTAATTGTTTCTACCTTGGCTGCACAGTTTTTTATACCGTGGTTATTCACACAGTATGGCTGGTTTACTAACAATAATGCTTCGGGAGTGATTACTGCTCCTCGTATGGAAATATTGGGTTATTCCATAAATAGCCCAGTCGGGCACTATTTATTGACCTTAAGTATTGTTGTGGTTCTCACCGTTTTGGCTCGCAACCTGATCAATAGTCAATATGGTCGTAATTTTCGTGCTGTACGAGATATGGAAACTGCGGCAACCACCATCGGCATTCCGGTGAGCCAGACTAAATTACTGGCCTTTGCGATCAGTTCATTTTATCTCGGTATTGCGGGGGCACTTTGGGCTTTTGCTTATCTTGGAACCATTGAAGCAGATGGGCTAGATCTTAATCGATCATTTCAAATTCTATTCATCATCATTATTGGTGGATTAGGCAGCCTAACTGGCAGCTTTTTGGGCGCCGCATTTATTGTGCTGTTGCCTATTTTATTGAGTGTTTTGGGGCAAGTTGTTTTCGGACAGGCTATCGATCAAGCACTACTACAGAATCTACAAAAAATTATTTTCGGGGCTTTGATCATTTACTTCTTGATCAAGGAACCAGAAGGATTAAGCCGTTTACTACGTAATTTGTATCACAGATTAAGAAAATGGCCATTACGTTACTAATTGTTTTAACAACACTTTTGTCTGTTTATTTAGAGATTAATTTATGAAATTATTTAAATCCTTGTGGTTTTGGCTGGTGGTTATTGCCATCGCTTTAGTCGCTATTGTGTTTGTCACGAAAAAAGACAAACAAAATCCACCTGAGCAAAAACAACAAGCCGCAACTGAGCAGCAAACACAATTATCGGATAAAAATGCCCAGTATTTCCCGTTACAGAGTTATCGGGTTGGCCCTTACGCTGCTGGGGGAACGGGCTTTTTCGGGGGCTTTATTGACTACATGAAAGCCGTCAATGCCAAAGGCGGTGTGAATGGCGTGAAGCTGGTGTGGTCTGAGTGTGAAACCGAGTATGTAGTAGAAAAGGGGGTAGAATGCTATGAGCGTTTGAAGAATGGTTTAAATGGAGCGCCTGCTGCTGCAACCAACCCTTTATCTGTCGGTATCGCTTATGCAACTTTGGAGCGTTCAACAAAAGATAAATTACCGTTGATTACTATTAACCATGGGCGTACAGATTCTACGGATGGCCGTGTTTTCCCATACGTGTTTCCATTGCAGCTCAATCCATATAGTGAAGTATCTGCAATTATTAATTATTTAGGTCAGCAAAGCGGTGGCTTGGAAAAACTAAAAGGTAAAAAAATCGTGGTTCTATATCACGGTTCTCCTTACGGCAAAGAAACGATTCCAGTCATTGAGATTTTATCGAAAAAGTATGGCTTTGAAGTAACCAACATTGAAGTACCACACCCTGGTAATGAACAACAATCTCAATGGTTAAATATTAGACGGATTCAACCGGATTGGGTCATTCTTCGTGGTTGGGGTGTGATGAATCCTGTTGCATTAAAAACTGCACAGAAAGTGGGTTACCCAACCAATAAAATTATTGGGAATATCTGGTCAAACTCAGAAGAAGATGCTGCACCAGCAGGTGCTGCGGCAAATGGTTTTATTTCAATTACGACTCATCCATCAGGAACGAATTTCCCTGTATTACAAGAAATTAAACAACTTGTTGTTGATAAAGGTCAGTCAGATCTTGCCGATAAAAATCGTTTCGGTACGGTTTACTATAACCTAGGTGTGGTAAACGGTATTTTGAATGTAGAAGCAGTACGTGTGGCACAAAATAAATTTGGTAAACGTCCGCTTACTGGTGAAGAGGTCCGTTGGGGCTTTGAACATATCAACTTAACTGAAGCACGTCTAAAAGAACTTGGTGCATATGGTTTGGTACAGCCTTTAAAACTATCGTGCCAAGACCATGAAGGCGGTGGTGCGGTACGTTTCCAACAATGGGACGGTAAAGAGTGGAAAGTAATTAGTGATTGGGTACAAGCGGATCGCAGCTTATTACGTCCGATTATTGAACAATCTTCAGAAAAATATGCCAAAGAGCAAGGCATAAAAATTCGAGATTGCGCAACTGAAGAATAAGATCAGGAGATGACCGCATGTCTAAATCATTAAACAGTATCAAACCTGAAAGTAGTGAACCATTGTTAAATGTCGATGATATTGAAGTCGTATATGACCAGAGTATTTTGGCAGTTAAACGGGTGAGTTTAACGGTTCCTTCTGGTTCTATTGTTGCATTGCTTGGTGCCAATGGAGCTGGTAAGAGTACAACTCTGAAAGCAATATCACAGTTGATTTTTGCTGAAAATGGGCAAATTCACCGTGGCAAAATTGAATATCAGGGTGAATCCATACTTGGGAAAAATCCAAGTGATATTGTCAAAAAAGGTTTGGTGCAAGTCCTTGAAGGACGTCATTGTTTTACACATTTGACTGTTGGTGAAAATTTAAGAACAGGCGGTTTTATTTCGCATCATTCGGGCGCCAAACTTTCAACTGCATTAGAAAAAGTTTATCAATATTTTCCAAGGCTTGCTGAAAAGAAGCAGACATTGGCTGGTTATCTTTCTGGTGGTGAGCAGCAAATGCTTGCCATTGGGCGGGCATTGATGACAGAGCCAAAGTTGGTTTTATTAGATGAACCTTCAATGGGGTTAGCTCCCAAGATTAGTTATGAAATTTTTGAATTAATTAAGTCACTCTCTGAAGAGCAAGGTGTGAGTTTTTTAGTTGCCGAACAAAATATTCGTTTGGCACTTGGCTACACCAATTATGCGTATGTCATCGAAAGTGGAGAAGTCAAAGTTTCTGGACAGACTCAAGTTCTTTATGAAACCGGACAAATTCAAAAAGCATATTTAGGAGAGATTGCTTAGCTTTTAATAGCCAGTCATCAATCAAATGATTGATGACTGGCTTGATATTGATAGATAAAAATAATTTATTCGCCGCGTTTATTTACAACCAACTCACCTAAATCAATCAGTCGGGAACGAATGACATTACGACTTAAACCTAGCATTTGTGCAGTTTTAACTTGATTCTGATGACAATAATGATAGGCGATTCGTAATAATTGCTCTTCAAATTGTGCATAAACTTTTCCATCATTTTGCTGAAATAGCTGATGAAAAACTTCTTTTAATTTAGGATTTATGACGGGTTCACTGGCTTTTTTTTCTTGAAGCTTATTTGGGTTCAATTGAGTGGGTGGTTGAATTAATGTGAGATCATGACTTTCAATAATGCCATTTTGGCAAATTAATAGCGCATGATGGATCATGTTTTCTAATTCACGAATATTACCAGGCCACCAGTAATTGCTGATTTTTTCTTTTGCAGCGTTGGAAAAATCGGCTTTTTCATAACCAAGTTGAGCATGATATTTATCAATAAAGTGATAGGCGAGAGGTAGAATATCTCCTTTTCGTTCACGTAAAGGTTTAATGTTTAAGGTAACCACATTAAGGCGGTAATATAAGTCTTCGCGAAACTGATCGCTAAGAATGGCTTGTTCTAAGTTTACATTTGTTGCGGCGAGTACTCGTACATTTACCGGAATACTTTTACGAGAGCCCAAACGGACTACTTCACGTTCTTGTAATAGTCTTAAAAGTTTAACCTGAATCCGTTTAGATAAATCCCCAATTTCATCAAGTAATAATGTCCCACCGTTTGCAGCCTCGAACCATCCGGCATTGCTCGATAATGCCCCTGTAAAGGCACCTTTTTCATGACCAAAGAGTTCGCTTTCAACAAGGGTCTCCGAAAAAGCCCCACAGTTTACAGCAATAAACGGTTTATTACGCCGTTTACTGTGGTTATGAATTTGTCTGGCAATGAGCTCTTTACCTGTACCTGTTTCCCCATGAATTAATACACTCGCTTCGCTGGGTGCAATCTGCTTGATATATTCAAGCAATTTTTTGGATTCTGGGTCGTTAAATACCTGTGCGGTGGCTTTATGCGAGTCACTGCGCTGGGTAATTTCAGGTAGCGTAACAATATTATGCCGCATCTAATATAGGTCTCTCATTTATATCAAATCGTTTCTGTCGGTGGGAGTTCGATGCATATCGGTTATTCCTAAGTATTCAATTGTCGATGATGTTATGAATAGAATGACGCTTTGGGATAAAGATCATTTAGAGCCCAGATTCCTAAATCTTGCAGCTTATATTCCACTGGGTCATGTAAGGTTTGTGTTCGTACATTGCGCCAGAATCGGTCAAATCGTAATGATGCCTGAGTTGCTCTGGCTCCTGTCACCTCAAAAATACGATTGGTAATATCCAGACTTGTACGCGTTGCTGCCACTTTTGCTGTTGCTACGGCAATCGCAACTTCACCACGTTGTTGTTCTGTCAGGTTTTCAGCAATGTCCCATGCTTCTTGTAATTTGGTGATCGCATTTTTGTTTAACAGACGTAAGGCCTCTAGTTCTAACCAGAACTCGCCATAGTGTCGCAAGATGTACGGGTCTTGGTCGGCATGTTCCACGCCTGATAAAAACCATGCACGTGATTCAGTTTTTGTATAACGTTTGGCTTCAAGCATTGCACCTTCGGAAACGCCCAAGAACATATTCACAAAAACCAATTGTGCAATTAAAGGTCTTAACGTTGAAAATGGGGTACTTAGTGGCCCTGGGTCAAGCAACATATCTTTTATTTCAACACGAACCCGTTCGAAAATGGAACTACCACTGTCTGTTTGACGTTGTCCAATATTATCCCAGTCATGGTACAACGTAATTCCTGAGCGTGAGGTTGGTACCGCTGCAATTAAAAGATTTCCAGTTTTTTCATCTACTCCTGATGCAATAAGCATTTCTGAGTCAAGCGCACCCGAGCAAAAACTTTTTTTCCCGGAAAATTCGTACCAGTCATCTTGTTTTTTTACGACGGTACGTTTGTCGAGTGGGTTTAATGCATTTCCCCAAAACCACGATTTTTCAGCCGTGAGTTGGTACCAACGCTGCCATTGCTGTGAATTGCCAAATAAGCGAACCGTTGCTAAAAGCAAATGATGAAAACCAAAAACATGGGCGAGTGAGCTATCAGCCTGAGCAAAGATTTTGACAACATTAAAGATGTCTTGCCACTGACCGGACAAGCCACCAAATTGCTCTGGAATAGATAAAGAAAGAAGACCACTTTGACGAATTAAATCACGTTCATATTTAGGCGTACCGCCAACTTTATCTCTTTCTATAGCAGTTTGCGCAAACTGTTGAGCCAGAGACTGTGCAACAGGAATAACATCAGAAAGACTACGAATACTGTGGTTCTGATTAAAAACGTTCATACTTGCCTTATCCTTTATTTATCTATTTTTGACATAATTTAAGACTTACTTTCACGATGTGGCGTGAAGGACGAATAAATAATTGGCTGGTGCTTCAATTGATTTATAAGTTGTTATAGCTAGATAAATCACAAGAGATCAACCAAACTAAAGTCTCATAGCATGCAGCCAGCAAACACTATGCCAATAAAATATTTATTAAATTTCAACAGACTGTATCTTTTTTCTCATGTGGCAGGTTGGCTTTAAATTTAAAGTGTTGATGTGCTGTTGCATAAACAACACTATGCTTTTGGAATGTTGCCTATTTCACATCGAGTACTCTAAATGAGCAAATAATTAAATTTAATATTATTTGCACTTAATATTATTGGTATTAGTTATCTAGAAAACTTAGATTAAGGTGCGTTGTTTAGCTATTTTTCTGATTTAAGAAAAAGTACTCGTTCAGATTGATCTCATCCACTTTAAATTTTGGAGATTATTATGGATATCGTCAAACATCCCGAATCTCGCCAACTCGTACGTACGGTTAAAGCTAGTGCATATGTATTTGAAGATCAAAATTCAAAGTGTTTAATGTCTTATGTTGAACAAATCGCACCAAGCGAAGCGTCCGTTTTAATTGTTGGTGAAACAGGAACAGGTAAAGAACTGGTTGCTCGAAAGATTCATGCTTTATCTAATCGGAAAAATAAACCCTTTGTTGCTGTAAACTGTGGTGCTTTATCTGATACGTTAGCTGAAACAGAGTTGTTCGGTCATGAAAAAGGAGCTTTTACAGGAGCCATAAGCCTTCAGATCGGGTGGTTTGAAGCAGCGCATGGCGGAACTATTTTTTTAGATGAAATTGGTGATTTGTCACCAAGCATTCAAGTGAAGCTGCTAAGAATTTTACAAGAAAATGAAGTGGTTCGGGTTGGTTCTCGACAGACCAAAAAAATTGATGTCAGAGTAATTGCTGCAACGAATATTCGATTAGAAGAAGCCGTATATGCAGGTAATTTCAGAGAAGATTTATATTTTCGATTAAAAGTTGCATCGCTCCATGTTTTACCGCTTCGCCTACGAACTGGTGATATTTTACCTCTAGCACAGCACTTCATTTATGACTATTCGCAGAGTCTGAATAAGAAACCGCCTATGTTAAGTGAAGAAGCTCAACAATTGCTCGTTGATTATCATTGGCCGGGAAATATTCGTGAATTAGAAAATGCAATTCATCACGCATTGCTCATTTGTAAAAATGGGGTGATTCAAAGTTATGATTTCCAACTTTCCGGTTTCAAGCATAAATTACTCACTTCTGAATATGATTTTTCGATTTATCGCAACTCAAATCAAACTTTAAAACAATTGCTGTTTAGTTGGTTTGAACAAGGAATAGAAGATTTAAATGAGCAATTAGAGGCAGAAATTACAGGAGCTGCCTATGAATATTGTCATCACAATCAATTGCATACTGCAAAATTACTAGGAATAAGCCGAAATATTATTCGTGCAAGATTGATTAAACATGGTTTATTGTCTCCAAATATTCGCATATAGATCGTGCTTATTTTTTGTATTAACCCAAAATTACCATGTGATTTTGGGTTTTATTTTCTTACTCAAGAAAGATTTAATATTGTTGTTTCTTTAATTTCAAAATAAGACATATATCATTTAAAACAATTACTATTGTTTTTAAACTAATCTAATAGATATTTCTATTAGATTAGTAAAGATATTTTATTAAATAATAGTGTATCCGCCGTCAATTGTAATACATGAGCCATTCATAAAACGGGCTTCATCAGAAGCTAGAAAAATAGCTAACTCGGCAACTTCAGACGCTTCTCCAAAACGGTCCAGTGGAATTTTATCAGTCGGACGGGTTTCTAGCATTTTGGCCGTCATTGGCGTACGAATAGTACCTGGGCAAATAGCATTAATTTTGATGCCATGTTTGGCATACACTGCTGCTAGATGTTTTGTATAACCAATTACAGCATGTTTTGAGGCTGTATAAGAAGCGCCTCCCATTTGAGCTACTAGACCCGCAATAGATGCAATATTGATAATTGCTCCAGAACCCTGTTCAATCATTTTAGGCAAAACTAAATTACTTAAATTGAATACGGCTTTTACATTTATGGCAAACATTCGGTCCCAAAGTTCTTCGGTCGTATCTAAGCTATTGGTATATTTGTCGAAAATACCTGCATTATTCAGTAGTACATCAATTCGACCAAATTTCTCTAATGTAAATTCAACTAACTGCTTGAGCTGATTAAATTGAGTGACATCCACTTGAAAAGCAAAGGCTTCTCCACCTGCGTTGATGATCTTCCCGGCAACTTGGTTAGCCTGTTCTAAATTCATGTCGGCAATAATTAATTTTGCTCCTTGTTGTGCAAAAGCAATTGCTTCGGACTCACCCATACCAGAGGCTGCACCTGTGATAATACAGACTTTATTTTGTAGTCTAGACATAATACATTTCCTAAATCCTAAGTTTTGATCTAAGCTCTCTTTGTGAAATAGATGCTTAAATATTGAAGTTCTCCTGTAAGACTTAAAATACGTATTTAGCCAAACGAGCTCTAGATACAATCTGGGAATGAAGACGATATTCAGACATACTGAGCGAATATCGGACAGGGAATTTAGAAAAGGGAAAATGATGAGGGATCAGATTATTCAACATCCGCTCTCAGAAGAGACGATTAAATACGATGACTATATTGCAGGTTTAGCAAAGGGCCTCAATATTCTTGAAGCATTTGGCACAGATCGACAGCGTTTAAATGTTACTCAAGTCGCAGAGCGAACTAATATTACTCGTACAGCAGCACGTAGATATCTAAAGACACTCAAGTTTTTAGGCTATCTTGAAACTGATGAATATTATTACTGGTTAACACATAAGGTACTTAAGTTTTCAGGGGCTTTTTTAAGTACAGCACATTTGCCAAAAATATCGCAGTCTGTCTTAAATCATTTATCTGAAAAAACGACATTAGTTTTCTCCGTGGTGGTTCAAGATAATTATGAAGTCGTTCCGATTGCTAGAAGTGTCCCGCAAAATGATCATTTCCGGGTAAGTCCTTTTGGTATTCATCTAGGTAACCGAATTCCTGCTCATGCTTCATCAACGGGTAAAGTTTTATTAGCGCATAAATCCTTAGAAGAGCAGAAAAACTGGATTAAGTTATATGGACTTAAACGATTTACTGCATATACATACACAGAAGAAGCCAGTTTTCTAGCTGCATTACAGACCATTAAGGACAATGGTTATTGTATTTCCGCTGAAGAATATGAACTGGGCGTAACAGCAATTGCGATACCGATTATTAATCAGACTGGTGATATTATTGCGGGATTAAATGCTGTTGCTCCGATTTCTAAAGTAAATGATACCTATCTGATTAATACGGTTTTGCCATTACTAAGAGAGGCAGCCAAAGAAATTCGAGACATGATTTAGTTTATTGTTCTGTAGTTTCAATCAAACGTCCTCATCGGGCGTTTTTTTTATATTTAAAATAATTTTATCAATATTTTAAGACTATTTAATTTGTCTTATATAACCGTTGGAAGAGATGATTTTATAAACAGTGAACGATATAAGATGTGTTTGCGCGATCATCGTTCAATTTAAAAGAAAGTGTCTAGTCGGAACTGTGATAGCCCCGTAGTTTAATAAAAAGAAAAGCGTTCGATACAACACTATCAGGATGGTGTAGCCAGCTTATTTCAGGCAAGTGAACGCATGGATCTGTCGCAAGGAGTGACAACAATGAATACCAAATTACCTCAACAGCTTGAATGCGATTTGGTTGTGGTGGGTGCAGGGGCAGGCGGTTTGTCGACTGCGATTACTGCTAAGAAAAAAGGCTTAAATGTTATTGTCCTTGAAAAAGACGATGTGTTCGGAGGTACAACAGCTTTTTCTGGTGGAGTACTATGGGTTCCAGGGAATCATCATGCAAAACAAAATGGTATACAAGATAGTCGTGAAGCAGCGTTGACCTATTTAAAGCATGAAACCAAAGAGTTTTTTAATGCTGAGGCTGTAAATGCATTTCTGGATTATGCACCTGAAATGCTCCAGTTTTTTGAACAAAATACCTCAGTCAAATTTATCCCGACACTTTATCCAGACTATCATCCGGATGCTCTGGGTGGGGTTGATATTGGTCGCTCTGTACTAGCTGCACCCTATGATATTCGTGGTTTGGGCGAGAATATGAAACGCCTACGTCCGCCCCTTAAAACAATTACCTTTATTGGCATGATGTTTAATTCATCTAATGCAGATTTAAAGCACTTTTTTAATGCCACTAAATCGTTTACTTCCTTTATCTATGTGGCAAAGCGATTAGCTATTCATTTAAAAGAACTGGCTGTTTACGGTCGTGGTACTAATGTCACAAGCGGTAATGCTTTGGCTGCACGTTTGGCTAAATCTGCATTTGATTTAAATATTCCAATCTATACAGAAGCTGAAGTTAAGCAGTTAAATTTTGAGAATGGCAAAGTTGTTGGCGTACAAGTTCAACAACAAGATCAGCGCTGCCAGATTAAATCTAAAAATGGAGTAGTACTAGCATGTGGAGGTTTTTCACATGATATTGAACGACTCAAACAAGTTTACGCGCACCTGAAACGTGGTGGTGAACACATCTCACCTGTACCAAAGACTAATACAGGAGATGGATGTCGCCTTGCAGAATCGGTTGGTGGTGTAGTAGATATTCAATATGCGGACTCTGCTGCATGGATGCCTGTGTCAAAAGTTCCCTATGCAGATGGTTACGGTGTATTTCCCCATTTATTAGATCGCTATAAGCCTGGAATTATTGGTGTACTTAAAAATGGTAAGCGTTTCACCAATGAATCAAATTCTTATCATGACGTTGGTGCAGATTTATTTAGGGCTTGTGAGGAGCTTGATGAAACTGCTATGTGGTTGATTTGTGATCATAAAACGATTGGCAAATATGGTTTAGGTTATGCCAAACCAGCTCCAATGCCACTTTCATCTTTAATTAAAAAAGGATATCTCTTTAAAGGTAATAGTTTAAAAGAGCTGGCACAGCAGGCAGGAATTAATGCTGAGCAGTTAGTTAAGACGGTACAGCGTTATAACGAAGGGGCTGTGAAAGGCCAGGATCCAGAATTCCACCGTGGTTCTACTTCGTTTAACCGATATTTGGCCGATCCAGATCACAAACCAAATCCATGTGTAGCACCAATTGAGCAAGGTCCATTTTATGCTGTGAAGGTGTTTATGGGCGATTTAGGAACATTTGATGGAATCAGAACAGCCGTTACTGGTGAAGTTTTAAATCAGTTTCACCAACCCATTCAAGGTTTATACGCAGTTGGTAATGACCGTGCGAGTATTATGGGTGGAAACTATCCAGGTGCAGGAATTACTTTAGGGCCAATCATGACTTTTGGTTATATCACAGGATCACATATTGCTGATTTAGCTAAAGGAGGGAATGGTTTTATATCATCTAAAAATTCTAAATCTGCCAACTCTCAATCTGTTAAGGAGACTTTTCATGTTTCATAAACCGATTGTTGATCACCGTATTTACAATATTACACCACGATGCATGCCTAGATTTCTTGAGGTATTCGATCAGCTGGCGATGCCTATTTTGAAAAAGCACTTGGGCGAGCCACTTGGTTTTTATATTAGTAATATCGGTACGTTAAATCAGGTCGTACATTTGTGGGGTTATGACAGTCTGGATGACTATGAAAAGCGTAGTTTTGCCCGAGATACAGATCCTGACTTCCAAGTTTATTTGAAAGCATCTGAAGGTTTAGTGACGTCACAGGTGAATCAAATTTTAAGGCCAGTGAACTTAGCTTCATTAATTAAGCCTTAAACAGCAGTTTATTTAAAAATTCCCTTAAGGAAAGGTGTTTTGAGAAAAACACCGAGGGAAACTTCGTGCTTTTATAAGGAGAAACTCATGAGCACAAGTCAAATACAAAGGAAAGATGTAAAAAGCATATTAAATGAAAATAAGATGGGTGGACTACAAAAGCTCATTCTATTTTTTTGCTTTGCTATTATTGCTTTAGATGGTCTGGATGTCGTAGTCATGGGATTGATTGCTCCTCAGATTATTCAGGAGTGGGGTATTAGTGCACAAGAGTTAGCACCAGTTTTAAGTGCAGCATTGGTTGGATTAGCAATAGGTGCATTAGTTTCTGGGCCTTTATCAGATAAATTTGGCCGAAAACCAGTGCTAATTTTAAGCGTACTTGGCTTTGGTATTTTTACTTTGCTAACAGCGTTTTCAACTGATATCACACATCTTTTAATTTATCGTTTTCTTACTGGATTAGGTGCAGGTGCTGCTGCTCCCAATGCAGCGACTTTAGTTTCAGAATATGCAGCAGATCATCGCCGTTCATTTTCAGTTACTGTTGCCTACTGTGGATTTTCTTTAGGCGCTGCCGCAGGTGGTTTTTTAGCAGCATGGCTGATTCCGGAGTTTGGCTGGCGTAGTATGTTGATATTAGGCGGCGTACTGCCTTTGATTTTGGTACCATTTTTATATTGGAAAATGCCTGAATCAATTACTTATTTAGTCAAACAATCGTACTCCCAAGACAAAATCAAAGCGATTTTAAAACGCTTATTTCCACAATCTTCTTTTTTAAATCAAGAAATTTATCTGAATGAAGTAAAAACCGAGAAATCTGGTCTAGGTCTAATTTTATCTAGTAAATATCGCTATGGCACTATTATGCTCTGGATCAGTTATTTCATGGCATTATTTTTAATCTACCTATGCAGTAGCTGGTTACCAACCTTAATTAAATCGAATCAATTTACGATTTCTCAAGCTGCCATTGTGACTTCGTTCTTTCAAATTGGTGGTCCTGTTGGAAGTATCACTCTAGGTTGGTGTATGGATCATTATCGTCCGCGTTTGGTACTTTTTATTGCCATGTTGATTGGCGCACTTGCAACCTTTGGGTTAGGGCATTTTGGTCATGATATGGTGCTTATGTGTATTTTTGCATGGATTCTTGGTTTTACTTTTAATGGTGGGGCCGTTGGTTTGAGTGCTTTAGCGACTGGATATTATCCGACTTCTGCTCGCGCAACCGGAGCAAGCTGGATGAATGGTATTGGGCGCTTTGGTGCAATATTAAGTGCGTTTGCTGGAGCTGCGATGATCAGTTCAGGTATGCCATTTTCTATGATGTTCTCATTATTAATGATTCCTGCTGTACTTTCTGGTTTTGCCGTTTTAATTCAGGGTATTAAAACGAAACAGTCTATTGTGCAAACCAAAACACAGTTGAGTTAAATCAGTAATAAAGCAAGTTGATTAACTATTTTAAAATCTATCTTTGCTTCTTAAATGTTTTCTATGGCTTTGAATTAGCTTGATCAGCATGCTGGTCAGGTAGGGATAAATACACTTAAAAAATGTATAGCAGTTGATTCAGCTGAAATAATTCAAGGCTTTATGTTCATAATAAACAATGTGCTAAGGAACAGCATTAATGAAATTTTCTATGACTTCGCTTGCGATGATTTCAACTTTTACATTAGCAAGTAGTGCGGTATTTGCCTTCGATCCTTTAGCTCAGGACCAAAAATGGATATTGGGCGATTGGAACGGAAAACGCGCTCAACTCGAGCAGCAAGGTTATCAATTTACCGCAGCTTTTCAAAATGAAAGTGCTATTAATCTGAGTGGAGGATATGACGATTCACCACGACTATTTAATGCAAACCAATGGACATTTGGTACACGTCTAGATTTAGAAAAAATAGCAGATTGGAAAGATACTCAAGCCCAGTTGAGCATAACGAAACGAGATGGACAACCGCTTTCTACTGATCGGATTAGTGATCCTAGAGCGCCGCAATTTAGTAGTGCTCAAGAGATTTATGGGCGTGGACAATGGTGGCGCTTAACCAGTGCATGGATTAAAAAAGGATTTTTGAATAATGATCTACACATTAAGGTAGGTCGCATGGGACTTTCAGATGATTTTAATGCATCACATTGTGAGTTTCAAAACTTAATGTTATGTGGAGGTCAGTTAGGTAAAACAGTAGGAGATATTTGGTTTAATAGTCCTGTAAGCCAATGGGGAATTAACGCCAAATATCAATTTTTACCATCGCTCTGGTTTGGAACAGGGATTTATGAGGTCAATCCTGAAAATGCTTTAGAGCAACATGGTTTTAATTTGGATATGGATCAACGTAAAGGTATTTTAATTCCTGTGGAACTATCTTGGAAACCCAATCTAGCATTTTTCGATGGCTTAAGTGGTGAATATAAAGTCGGTGCATTTTTGTCAACGGCAGATGCACATAATGTTAGTACAGATGAAAAAGGTAATATTGAGCCAAATGCAGCAGATCGGAAATGGCAAAACAATAAGCATAGTGTTTGGCTTAATGCGCAACAACAGGTTTTTGCGCCTGCGGACGACCCTAAGCATGGTTTATTTATTTCAGCAAACTTTACTTTTAATGATAAATCTACAACTGTCGTTGAAAGCACACAGCAACTAGCACTTTGGTATAAGGGCATATTCGAGCATCGACCAAATGATACTATTGGTTTAGGTCTGGCACGTTTTGATGTGAATGATCGTGTCCGAGAACGCCAAAATGCATCTAATCAATTGCTGGGATTAACCGAAGTTGACTATGCGAATCCGAAATATACACCGATTCAGCATGACGAATTGAATATTGAATTGAACTATAACTTTCAATGGTCACCTAGTATTGCTTTACGACCAAATATTCAATATGTGCATCAAGCTGGTGGTCTAAAACAAGTGGATGATGCTTGGGTAGTCGGTATGACCATGAAACTTAATTTTTAAATATGTATGAGTAAAAAGGCAAACAGAGGTTTGCCTTTTTATTTTCCAAACAAGATTTTTAGATTTTCTTGGAAAAGCGTTTCAAGTGATAAAACTTCATTTGGATTTAGGATGCCATTGTGAATCATACCCATCCACATAGGGCTCACAATAAGCAATGCAAATTGCTGTGGGGAAATAGTGGCTGATAATTCTCCACGTTGAATCGCTAAACTGGTTAATTGCTCAAGCTCATACTGAATAGGTAAAAAAATCTTATTTACGTAAGTTTGACGAATATGCGGAAAATTATTTCCTTCACGTAAAATTAAGAGTGCCATATCCGCACGACCAGTCGTTTCAAGCGTTAAAACACTGGGAATAATCTTTTTACAAATAAACTCGTAAACAGTTTCATTTTGAGTGATTTCAGAAGCGCGAATAGGGCGAAATGAATCGTTGATGAGAGCATCAATTACTGCTTCAAATAACTGATCTTTAGTTTCAAAATAAGAATAAATTGTACCTTTGCCTAATTCAGCATGTTTAGCAATATCTGAAATTTTTGCTCTTGCAAAACCTACTTCAATAAAATGTTGTAGAGCAGAGTCAATAATTTTCTTTTTAGTTTCTTGCGTCTTTTCTAGACTAGGGCCGCGTGTTTTAGATTTCGTCATGTTGAACTAGATTTCATTGTTAACAAGATTATTTTAACATAAATTGACCTGTGGGTCATATTTGAATTAAAATCGACTTAAAAGTCACTTTTGGTTGAATTATGCAGACACCAAAGTCCAGTGTTCAATATTGCATTATTAGCTTTGCGCTGTGTCTTGCTGCTTTAAGCACCGCTCTAGCAAGTCCTCTATATGCAATCTATGAACAAGAGTGGGGAGTTTCAACGTCTCAAATAGGCTATATCTTTATTTCCTATATGTTAGGCGTAGTTTTTTCACTGCTGTTTTTAAATAAACTCAATGCAATTTATCACTATAAAAATGTGATTTTGGTCAGTCTGGCTTTAACCATTTTAGGTTTAATGTTGTCTGCATTGGCAAGTTCTGTTTGGTTACTGGGCTTTTCAAGGTTTCTGATTGGAATTGCTTCAGGACTTATTACCACCGCTGCAATGGTGGGACTCAAAGACCAATATCCATTTCGTAATAAGGCATTAGCTGAAAAGCTTACTTCTATAATTACTGTCTTGGGTTTTGGTTTGGGACCTTTGGTCGGTGGTGTATTAGCTGATCATACTGTGCGACCTTTGGCTGATCCTTATTGGATTATTATCTTTTTTTCACTTCTAATATTTATCAGTGTGTTTTGGGTCAAACCCAGATTTAAAATTGAGAAAAAATATCAGTTAAATGAGTTATTAAAGTTACAAGGTTTAGCATTGCCGCAGGTAGCTTCACGTAAAGTTTTCTGGGTCTGTAGTGTGGCTGCACTTTGTAGTTTCGGAGCCTTCAGCTTATATGCAGCTTTAGCTGGGACTTTTATTAAAGAATTACCGATTAAATCATCAGCCACCTTAACAGGTGTATCAATTTCAATCATTTTATTTGTGTCAGTACTGAGTCAATTATTTTGTAAATCGTTTAAAGAATTGCATGTGTTGTATGCCGGGCTATTCGCTTTATTGCTTGGAACCATTAGTTTGGTAATGGCAGAAATCGAACACATCGTTTGGTTTTTATTGATCAGTATTTTACTGACGGGTATGGGACATGGTTTTACCTTAAGTGCTGTCTACCACTTTATTGGCAATATGATGGATCGGGAAAAAAATCCGCTGATCTTTTCTAGTTATTTGTTTATTGCTTATCAAGGTACGATCTGGCCTGTCATCCTTTCCAGTTATTTTATTGAATATTTCGGGGTGGTCATCACATTAGGGCTAATTGCAGCATTATTAATGGTGACTATCGTTTGGTTGATGCATCAACTTAAATTTAAGGTGGCGCCTATATTGGCTTGTCATAAATAACGATTGATCAATTTTTGGAACTTAAAATATGTTTAAAGGGAATTTAGGCAATCGAAATATGATTTTGATTGCCTTAGAAGCTAAAAATTAGATATGGATTAAATTGATGATGGAAGCAATTTTTTCAGAAGTTGCCATGAGTGCTGGTGCTAACTCTTCAATACGTTTAGGACTTAAACGTACAGAAGGCCCTGCAATACTGACTGTGCCAAAAGGTTGGCCCGTCTGTGGATTGAGAATGATTTTAGCCATAGCAGACATGCCTAGCTCATAGGTGTCACTAATCACACCATAACCTCGCTCTCTAGAAGCCTTAATCATTTGCTCTAGTTCTGTAAGGTCTTTTGGTGAGTTTGGTCCAAAGTTCTTGGCTTTATCGAAACCTTCACGTTCCACAATTCGGGAAAAGTCATTTTGGTCAAGGGTAGATAAATAGGCTAAACCACAAGCTGAAGCTGGTAAATAGGCCACGTTGCCAGAGTCAGGATCATATTTTAGACCTGATTTGGCTCCTTGAGCTTTACCAATCCAGATAATTTTTTCGTCTTCGATTAAACCAAGGCGAACCAGTTCAGAAGAGGTTTCTGCCAGTTCATCAAGATAGGGTTGAAATGTTTCGGTAATCGAGCGTGAAGACAGAAAACTCAAACCCATTGAGGCAATTTTAAGAGTGAGCTTGTAGTGTTGGGTGATTTCATCTTGATAGATATATCCCATGTCTTTCATCGCAGTCAGAATGCGATGCATTGCAGACTTTGGGATATCAAGATCAACAGAAAGCTGACTAAGTGCACATCCATCCACTTCTTTTAATAGTGCTTCGAGGATGAGCAAAGAACGATCGGTATTGCTGAGCATAAAAATCCTAATATTATTTTCTGGAACAGTGTTCCAAAAAAATTAAAAACAGATTATAGTTGTTTTAGATTCTATCTCAAATGCCTTACAGATGAATCATTCAGATAAGGAGTTTCCTAATTATTCAGCTTTTGAGAATAAGTAGGGAGCAAAACTGAATAAGCGATGGAAAACGCATATTTGCTGATACACACTAATGGAGTAAGTGTATGACTCAACAGGTAAATTTAAGGGAGTTTATTGATGAAAATCGCATATCCCCAATACAAAAACTAGTTATTTTTTTATGTTTAATGATTGTCGTTGTTGATGGTATCGACATATCAATCATGGGATTTGTGGCTCCCGTCATTAAGCAGCAATGGGGAATTACTACAACTGATCTTGCACCCGTAATGAGTGCAGCTTTAATTGGTTTAGCTGTAGGCGCAGTGATTTCAGGACCTTTAGCAGACAAGTTTGGACGTAAAAAACTACTCATTATTAACTTAATTGGTTTTGGTGTATTTACTTTATGTGCAGCAGTTTCTAGCAATGTGACGGAACTGATGATGTTCCGTTTTATTGCTGGTTTATTTATGGGTGGAGTAATGCCGCAAGCTGTTACGTTGGTAACGGATTACTCTCCCATGAGAATGAATGGCCGTATGGTTACCATCATTCTAAGTGGATTCACAATTGGTGCTGCTATTGGAGGTTTTTTGGCTGCTTGGGTGATTCCACATTTTAACTGGCATGCCATGATGATTATTGGTGGAGTCCTACCGCTTGTTCTAGCCGTTATCGCAGTATTTAAATTACCTGAATCTATTGGTTATAAAGTCCTGAAGGAACATCCAAAAGCAGAGATTGATGCCATTATCCATAAAATGGCGCCAGAGTTTGATACGGTTAACACTGTATTTGTTTTACCTAAAGCAAAAACCAATACGGTTGATAATCCAGTAAAAGCAGTCCTGAGTCCTTTTTATTTCTTAGGCAGCTTTTTGCTCTGGTGGAGCTATGCATCTGGTTTGTTTGTGGTGTATTTACTTGGAAGTTGGTTACCAATGATGAGCCATGAATTTGGTTTCAGCATTAGTGAAGCTTCAATTATCACTGCGATTTATCAGTTAGGGGGCCCAGTAGGTTGTATCGCATGCGGTTATTTGATGGACAAGTTGAATCCACACCTTGGATTAGTGATTGCATATCTTTTAGCGATTGGCTTCATGTTCTTTCTAGGTGCAGTGGGTCATAACTTTGTAATGTATAGCATGATGTGTTTCTTCATCGGTATGTGGATGAATGGTGCGAATGCAGGTATTAATAGTGTTTCCAGTTCATTTTACCCAGTTTTTGCTCGCGCGACCGGCAACAGTTGGATGCATGGGATAGGCCGATTAGGAGCAGTGGGTAGCGCATTTGCCGGAGCATATTTTTTAAGCCTAGGATGGGCAACAAGCAAAATTTTTCTTGTGCTTTGCTTACCAACCGCCGGCATGGTCGCAGCATTAATCATTATGAAACTGGTTTATTCGCCAACAAAGATACGTCAGCACGAACTTAAAAAAGTTCAAATCTAAAATTTTCTAACTCATCGACTTTTAAGGAGATTGAATAATGGATATTCAATTGAATGGATCAACTCGTCTTTATTTTGTGGTCGGACATCCGATTGTACAGGTCAAATCACCTGAGGGTGTAACGATGGAGCTGCTTAAAAAGGATTTAAATGCGATTGTTATACCTGCTGATGTAGCACCAGAACACTTCCCAAATTTTGTACAGCAAAATTTGTATTTAAATAATAGTGACGGCTTGATTGTCACGGTGCCTCATAAAATTTTGGCTTTGAATTGCTGCCAAAAATTAACTTCACGTGCACAGTTTATTGGGGCGGTAAATACGATTCGCCGCTGTAAAGAAGGGTGGGAAGGAGACATGCTTGATGGTAAAGGCATGGTACAAGCGATACGAAATAAGTTAATCGAGCTAAAAGATAAACGTGCCATTTTGGCGGGAGCGGGTGGAGCAGGTAAAGCGATTGCTTATGAATTACTTCTTGCTGAGGTGGCTGAGTTAGCAATTTTTGATGTAGATCAAACGCGTCAACAACAACTAGTTGAACAACTTCAACAGCTAGGTAAAGGCAAAGTTGTTGCACATAACAATGATCCAACAGGATTCGACGTTGTGGTCAATGCGACACCTATGGGAATGAATGGTGATCCTTCAGCAGCTTTTCAATTAGAAAAAATAACTGCACAAATGTCAGTTGCAGATGTGGTGACTAGTCCTGAAAACACGCCATTTATTCAGCATGCGTCGACTTTGGGATGTAACGCAGTCAAAGGAACGGACATGTTTATTGAAGTTCGTGACCTAATGATTGCTTATTTACTTGAGAAAGAGCAGGAGCAACAAGATGTCGCGTGAATATTCACTTTCATTTTTGACAGTTGCAGATGTGAGTCCTGTAGAAGCAGTCAAAATTGCAGCAAAGTGTGGTTATGCAGCAGTGGGCTTACGCCTGCTGCCAGCAGCACCTAATGAAGTAGATTATCCAATTTTAAATGATAGCAAGCTAATTAAGGAAACAAGGGCTGCTTTGGATGATACAGGTGTTCGTATTGCTGATGTTGAAATTGTACGAATTACTTCTGACTTTGAACCAAATAAATATTTGCAGTTTTTAAGTACCGCTGAGCAACTCGGAGCTAGGCATATTTTAGTTGCAGGAAATGATCCTGAGCAGTCAAGACAAATACATCACTTCGCACAATTTTGTGAATTAAGTAAACAGTTTGGCTTGAGTTGTGACCTAGAGTTCATGCCGTGGACCAATGTGAAAAATTTGGCGCAGGCTGAATATATCGTGAATCAATCAGGGCAAGAAAATGCGGCCATTTTAATTGATGCATTACATTTTGACCGATCAGATTCAACACTTGAGCAGATCAAAGCACTTAATCCAAAGCAATTGAACTATGTTCAGCTTTGCGATGGTTTTGCTGAATATGATCCGAGCGACGAAGGCTTAATTAAGATTGCACGTTCTAATCGATTAGTGCCAGGGCAAGGCGAAATTGATCTTGTAGGGTTAATTCGTGCTTTACCTAAAGAAATTATGTTAGCTGCAGAAGTCCCCAATTTAGTACTAGCTGAACGTCCTGCTCTCGAACGCGCTGAAGTTAATTTGCAAGCAATGAAGCAGCTCGTTGCGCTCGCTCAATTGGGCACGGTTACGGGGTAATAAGTATGAACGCAAAAACCCAACAACCATTTCAGATGATTCCGATGCCAATTCGTGAATGCTACGAATGTGATGTTTTGGTCATTGGCTCAGGTGCAGGTGGGCTTTCAAGCGCCGTGACCGCAGCATATGAAGGATTAAAGGTTATTGTCGCAGAGAAAGCATCCGTATTTGGTGGAACTACTGCTGTATCGGGAGGGTGGTTATGGATTCCTAATACACCTCATGCTGTACGTGAAGGAAAAGCCGAACCAATTGAGATACCTAAGCTATATTTAAAAAATATTTTGGGTGAAAAGTATGATGAAGCAAAGATTCATACTTATTTAACTCAAGCACCAAAAATGGTGGAATTTTTCGAAGCCAAAACTGAGGTTAAGTTTAATATTGGTGCTGCAGTACCTGACTTTTTCAATATTGAGGGTGCTAGGGTTGGGTGGCGTTCGATTGTTGCTGCACCTTACGATGGTCGTTTACTTGGTCAGAAACTAAATATCCTACGTCCGCCAATTCCTGAAACTACGCTTTGGGGAATGGGTATCGCTTCTGGCGCAGATATGAAACATTTCATTAATACTTTTAATGCAATTCCTTCCTTTATCTATGCGACCAAACGAGTATTACGACATTTTTTTGATCTAATTTTTACTAAGCGCTCAACTCAAATTGTGAATGGTAATGCTTTGGTGGCTCGGCTACTCAAATCTGCATTTGATTACAAAGTAAAACTATTAGCAAATCATGCCATGACTGAATTAGTTGAAGAAAATGGTCGAGTGATTGGAGCATTATTTAAAACACCAGCTGGTATCGTCAAGATAGTAGCAAAACATGGCGTGGTATTAGCGACAGGCGGTTTTCCGCATGATGAAAAACGTAAACAAGCTTTATTCAAACATGTGAGTGAAGGAACTCCTCATCATTCAGCTGCTCCTGAAACAAATATAGGTGATGGCTTAATTGCAGCAGAAGCAATTGGAGCAACTGTTGATCAAACCTTGCCTTGGTCTGGCGCATGGGCACCTGTTTCACTAATGCCACGTTTAGATGGAACTTTAGGTCGTTTTCCACATTTGGTTGAGCGAGGCAAACCAGGGTTAATTGCTGTTTTAAAAAATGGCCGTCGGTTCACGAATGAAGGTGATTCCTATCCATTATTTATTAAAGATTTATTCAAACATACATCGCAAGGCAAACAAGCACATTGCTGGTTGATTTGTGATCACAAGTTCATCCGCCGTTACGGCTTAGGCGCTGTTAAACCTTTTCCAATTTCTCTAAAGCCTTGGCTAGACAACGGTTACTTAAAACAAGGACACACTATTCAAGAGCTGGCTGTGGCGTGCGGTATAGATCCAGTTCAGTTTTTAAAAACAGTAGAGCAGTACAACCAATATGCCTATTTAGGCCAAGACCCCGAATTTCAACGTGGTACTACTCCTTATCAAAAAGCACAGGGTGATGCCGATCATCATCCGAACCCATGTATTGCCCCGATTGAAAATGGACCATTTTATGCAGTTGAGGTGGTGCCAGGAAGTTTAGGGACATTTGCAGGACTGGTTACAGATGAATATGCCCAAGTTCTAAATAAAACAGGGCAACCGATTAATGGATTATTTGCGGCTGGAAATGATCTTAATAGCATCATGGGGGGGCAATATCCAAGTGGTGGAATTACCTTGGGTCCAGCCATGACATTTGGTTATCTTGCTGCAAAAAAAATTGCTGAACAAGCTAGAACTGAAACAGTAGCGTTCCTGCCACATAAGCAAGACTAAGGAGAATTGAACATGGATAAAGAAGTTGATTTATTGGTTATTGGCGGTGGGGCAGCAGGCATGTCCGCAGCACTTTTTGCCAAGCTTAATGGATTAGATGTCTTACTTTGCGAAAAGGCTTCACAAGTAGGTGGCACTTCAGCAACATCAGGTGGAACGATTTGGGCACCAGGCTCACATTTAAGTGTTCAAGCAGGCGTTCCTGATGATATTGAGCAAGCTCGAATTTTTCTTAAATCTGTCGTTGGTGAACGTGGTGGTGAAGAACTTCGTGAAGCATTTCTAGCTTCATGTGCGGATATGGTCCGTGATTTAGATGAGAAAACTACAGTTAAGCTTAACGCTTGTTTAGCACACCCCGATTATGTGAAAAATCAACCAGGTGAAGCATTTGGTGGTCGTGCACTTGCACCTGCTGAGTTTGATGCAAGTGTTTTAGGTGCTGACTTTAAATATGTACGTCCCCCACGACCGGAATTTATGGGCTTAGGAGGCATGATGGTCAATCGTACTGAATTAAATGCATTGTTAAATCCTTTACAAAGCTTTCAGAACTTTATGACTACCTTAAAAGTTGTGATACCTTATTTTCTGTCACGTCTACGCTTTAATCGGGGTACACGGCTTGTTATGGGTAATGCTTTGGTAGGTAGCTTATTTTATAACCTTAAACAAAAACATGTTTCTGTTTGGTTTAATGCACCACTGCAAGAGCTACTGGTCGAAAAAGGCAAAGTTGTGGGAGCCAAAATTGAAACCGAACAAGGTGTTAAAGTTGTTCGTGCCAGAAAGGGGGTAGTTTTAGCCACTGGTGGTGTGGGATGGAATATAAAGTTACGCCAACAATTGTTCCCAAAAGGTTTAATCGCAGACTCACTTTCACCTTACTCAAACACGGGCGATGGGCTTGGTAAAGCTATGGAAAAAGGTGCAAAACTTGACCCATCTGTGGATAGCAGTGTGCTGTATTTCCCATGCTCCATCCATGTTCATGCCAACGGTTATAAAGCTATTTGGCCACACATTATTTTAGACCGGGCCAAACCAGGTGTAATAGCTGTCAATGACGATGGTAACCGCTTTGTCAATGAGTCAGATTCGTACCACGACTTTTGTATGGCTCAGCTTAAAACAAATCAAGGTAAACCAAAAATTCAGTCTTACCTGATTTGCGACCAAACTGCGATTCAAAAATATGGATTAGGTTTTGTTTTGCCTGGCGCAAAAAAACTCGATTACTACCTCAAAGCAAAATATTTATTCTCTGCAAATTCACTAGAAGAGCTTGCCCAAAAGGTTGGGATTAACGCTCAAGGATTGGTGAATACAGTTCAACGTTTTAATCACCTCGTTGAACAGGGTGTAGACATAGACTTTGGTAAAGGCAGTGGTGTGATGAATCGTTTTAATGGAGATCCTGAAGTCAAACCTAATCCATGCTTGGGCAAACTTGAGCAAGGTCCCTTTTACGCTTTACCTGTCATTCCAATGGACTGTGCGAGTAGTGGTGGATTAGCTGGCGATATTTATGGTCGAGTGCTTGATCAGAATAATCAGGTGATTACTGGACTATTTGCCTGCGGTAATGACCTATCTTCAATTTTTAAAGGAACATATCCAGGCCCAGGAACAACACTAGGGCCAGGGATGGTATTTGCTTGGCGAATTGCTCAATTTGCCGCAGGAAAACTAAATAAACAAGTGACTGAACAACCTACACAAATGACACAACCACGGAGAACCGCATGAAGCTTTATCAATTGATTAACATCACTATCAAAATGGGTACAACTGCGACTGTTGCAGCAGGTATTCAAAGTTTTTACCAAGATGAGGCAGCTAAAGGTAAGTTACTTGGAGTATTTTTCTCTGATATAGGCGAGCTCAACCAAGTTGTTGTATTACGCAGCTATGCTTCACAACAAGAATTAGATGATGAAAATACGCGTTTAGCAGCACAAGAAAACTTGTTTGGAGCATCTGAAAATATTATTAGATATTCAGTAGAAAATTTTGCTGGTTTTGATTTCTTACCAGAAGTTGAGGTGGGTGAATTTGGTCCTGTATATGAAATCCGCACTTATGAGTTGAAACATGGTGGTGTCCCTCATGTCCTTGAAGCATGGAAAAATGCAGTGCCAACTCGGACTCAATACTCAAAATTAACAATAGCGATGTATGCTCTTGATGGCACACCTCGTATTGTAAGTATTTGGCCATATGCGTCATTGAATGAGCGTTCGGAAGTTCGTGCTAAATCGGTTGCAGATGGTATTTGGCCACCAAAAGGTGGTCCACAATGGTTAACGCATGAAATGCGGTCAATGATTGCACTACCAACTTCAGTATCGCCACTGAAATAAAACTTTAGAACGAGTCTATTAACTTAATAGACTCGTTCTAAATAAATACAACTATATTATAGTATTTTAAATGAACTATATAATTTTTAATATTTAAAGGCTTACTTATTTTTTATCTAAAAAATTAATAAAAATATAGAAATTTAGTATGTTTACTTTAAATTTTATTAAATCTAATCATATTTAATTGGATAATTATAAAGATGAAAGAGTTTTTGAAACTTGTAGATTAATATAATCCTTTAAAGGCATTTCTGGGCTGATTATAAATAAAAACTATTATATGAAACAAAATAAGTATTGGCATTTAGATGGGGATTTTTCCATTCTTAAACCGTTTTATGTACACGTTCCAGTAGGTAGCTGTCTCGGAAAATACAAGGGATTTGTTGTGTCTAACTTTGCCTGAACTTCGTATTCCGTTTTTATACCTTCAGTAACGCAGTATACGTTCAATTTTGCAGTTTAAGGAAATATTGATGTCGAATTCTGCTGTTGTTGATTCAGTTGCTTTTGCCTTAAGACAAGCTGAACTATCACAAACTGCGATTATTCCTATTCGTACTGAGCTCGGTGGTGAACAGGCAAATATGGATATCGCTTATGCAGTACAGGAAATCAATACTGTACGTGCACTCTCGGAAGGGCGCCGTTTAGTAGGTCGAAAAATTGGCCTCACTTCTAAAGTGGTACAAGCCCAACTTGGCGTAGATCAACCTGACTTTGGGATGTTATTTGCTGATATGGCATATGGCGATGGTGAACTCATTCCAGCGGGTAAGTTGATTCAGCCAAAAGTTGAAGCTGAAATTGCGCTCGTACTCAAAAAGGATTTAACCCAAGCCCGACATACATATGCAGACATTATTAGTGCAACTGACTATGCCTTACCGGCTATTGAAATAGTCGATAGTCGCATTGAGAACTGGAAAATCTCATTGATTGACACGGTTGCTGACAATGCATCAAGTGCAGCTTTTGTGTTGGGCTCACGTCCAGTACAGCTTAATCAACTTGATTTAGTTAACTGCAAAATGACGATGACTCGTGGTAATGAGGTCGTTTCGCAAGGTGTTGGTAAAGCTTGTTTAGCTAATCCATTGAATGCAGCAGTTTGGTTAGCTGATGAAATGGTAAGACGCGGACGTCCATTACAAGCAGGAGATATTGTCCTGACTGGGGCATTGGGTCCAATGGTGGTGGCTCATCCTGGGGATGAGTTTAAAGTTGAAATTGAAGGCTTCAATTCGGTTGTTGCATGCTTTGCTGCTGAATAAAGGATAAGGAAATGAAAAAGATAAAATGTGCCTTAATTGGTCCAGGAAATATTGGAACAGATTTGCTGTATAAATTGCAGCGTAGTGAAGTTTTAGAGCCAGTATGGATGGTTGGAATTGATCCTACTTCTGAAGGCTTAGCTCGTGCTGCAACAATGGGTTTAAAAACCACGGCTGAAGGCGTTGATGGTTTATTATCTCACGTACTTGAAGATGATATCAAAATTGCTTTTGATGCAACTTCAGCATATGTACATGCAGAGAACAGTCGCAAGCTCAATGAGCTTGGGGTGTTAATGATTGATTTGACTCCTGCGGCAATTGGTCCATTTTGTGTGCCGCCAGTGAATTTGGAAGCTTTGTTAGATGCTGGTGAAGTACCCAATGTAAATATGGTGACCTGTGGTGGGCAAGCAACTATTCCAATGGTCGCGGCAATTTCACGGGTACAAACGGTTAGCTATGCTGAAATCATTGCAACGGTTTCGACTAAATCGGTTGGCCCAGGTACGCGTAAAAATATTGATGAATTTACCCGTACAACTGCTGGAGCAATTGAAAAAGTTGGTGGTGCCAAACAAGGTAAAGCCATCATTATTATTAACCCGGCTGAACCACCATTAATGATGCGTGACACAGTACATTGTTTAGTTGAAGGAGAGCCTGACCAAGTTGCAATTACGGAATCAGTCAATGCCATGATCAAAGAAGTCCAAAAATATGTTCCGGGCTACAAACTCGTGAATGGACCTGTATTTGATGGCAATCGTGTTTCTATGTTTCTTGAAGTAGAAGGTCTAGGTGATTATTTACCGAAATATGCAGGTAACCTTGACATTATGACTGCGGCAGCTGCACGTACTGCAGAAATGTTTGCAGAACGCGTTTTATCTAATCAAAAAGCTGAAGTTGTTTAAGGAGAAACCGTATGTCTAAGATTATTGTGCATGATATGACTTTACGTGATGGTATGCATCCACAACGTCATCAAACTACAGTTGAGCAAATGATTGCCATTTCAACCGCGTTAGACGAAGCGGGTGTGCCATTAATTGAAGTGACTCATGGTGATGGCTTAGGGGGGAGTTCCGTTAACTACGGTTTCGCTGCTGCAACAGATGAAGAATATTTATCTGCTGTTGTGCCACGCATGAAAAATGCCAAGGTGTCAGCGTTGTTATTGCCTGGCATTGGAACAGTTGACCATTTAAAAATGGCACATGAGATTGGTGTTTCAACCATTCGTGTTGCAACACACTGTACAGAAGCAGACGTGTCTGAACAGCATATTACTGCTGCACGAAAATTGGGAATGGACACAGTAGGCTTTCTAATGTTGGCACATATGGCATCGCCACAACATTTGCTAGAAGAAGCAAAAAAAATGGTGTCTTACGGTGCTAACTGTATTTATGTCACTGACTCTGCTGGGTACATGTTGCCACAAGATGTTACCGATCGGGTTGGGTTACTTCGCCAAGAACTTGATAGCAGTATTGAGTTAGGTTTCCATGGTCACCATAACTTGGGTATGGGCGTTGCCAATACTGTTGCTGCGGTTGACGCTGGCGCAATTCGGGTCGACTTGGCGGCAGCTGGTCTAGGAGCTGGAGCAGGCAATACACCACTTGAGTTATTTATTGCAGTTGCAAATCGTATGCAAATAGAAACAGGCGTAGACTTGTTTAAAGTACAGGATATTGCAGAAGATCTTGTGATTCCAATGATGCTAAATCCAATTCGTGCCGATCGTGATGCAGCAACGTTAGGTTATGCAGGTGTATATTCTTCTTTCTTGTTGTTTGCAAAACGTGCTGAAGCTAAATATGGTGTCTCTGCACGTGAAATTTTATTAGAGCTTGGTCGCCGTGGTACGGTTGGGGGGCAGGAGGATATGATTGAAGATCTTGCCTTGACCATGTCAAAAGCGAAAGTAATGAGCGCATAAGTTTTTTACAAATGAAAAAGAGCACTCCACGAGAGTGCTTTTTTACATCTAATGATTTGATCTAGATGAAATAACTTGGGTATAAGCGTTATTTTCTATAAATGGATGGACATCATTTTTGATTGGATGAGCTTCTATTTAAATAAAAAAACGATTAGAAAATTAAAAATAGCAAATTTAAATAAAGATATTTTAATAAAAAAAATATATATAACAAATGTTTATTCTGGTTTTAAGTAGATGATTAATCGTTTTTAGTGATCTGTTAAAAATCCTCATTACTGGAAAAGTAACCTTTTTTTAAAGCATTGAGTTTAAAAAGAAAAATATCTTAATACTCTAGTCGAATTTTTCATAAAAATAGAGTTGAGCATGATAGGGCTTGGTTTCATGGATTGATTGAAAGGAAGTACGCAATGCGTCGTCAAACGTTATGGATCGCAATGGCTTGCGCAATAGCAACAATAGGGGCTACTGGCACACATGCTGGTTTTGTTGAAGATAGTCAGGTTCAGCTTAAATTTAAAAACTTCTATTTAGATCGTCAGTATGATGACACCCCTGCAAAAAACTGGGGGAGTTGGTCGCAAGCTGTGACACTGGATGCAAAATCGGGCTATGCAGAGTTTGGGGCGTTACAACTCGGTGTTGATGTGTTAGCACAGTACGCTGTGCGTCTGGATGGCCGTGACCGTAATGCCGATTGGGTTCTGCCGTACAGTGGGATTTCTGGTACAGGCACAGGAAAACAAGAGCGCCAGTTTGGCAAAATAGGGGCAACTCTTAAAGCGAAAATCAGTCAAACTGAATTACGAATTGGTGAAATTTTACCTGTAACACCAGTAATTCATTTTGACCCATCACGTCAATTATTGACCACTTATAATGGGGTATGGCTGGAGTCAAAAGATCTTAAAAACACCAAATTAACGTTAGGTTATTTGGATAGTATCAATGCCCGTTATGAAAATCAGCCAATGGATTTTGGTCTATGGCCTAAAGCATTAAATAATGATGGTAAAACTGATGGGATGTATGTTGCGGGCATAGATTACCAATTAAATAAAAACTGGTCTGCAAGTTACTTTTATGGCGATGTGACGAATATCTATCGTCAAAATTACTTGGGTGTGAACTATAAAAACAATTATGACAAGTTAAAAGTCGATTCACACATACGTTTTTTCGACAATGCAGAGTCGGGAGATGCCTTGTATGGTGATATTGATAATCAGGCATTGTCTATAGGCTCAACCTTAACTTATGGCTCACACAGCGTAGGTTTATCTTATCAGCAAATGTTTGGTGACCATGGTAGTAACCCGAGTGCAGCAACTGGTGCACCATATTTCCCATCCCTCGCAGGTTGGGTACCTCAGCCTTATTTGGATAACTGGTCAGTTGCGAGCTTTATCCGTAAAGATGAGAAATCGGTGGGTGTGGCTTATAGCTATGATTTTAGTGATCTTGGCATTAAAGGTTTAAAAACCACTGCAAAATATTGGCATGGTTGGGGCATTGATTCAGCTTATGAATCAAGTGCATTAACAGGCAAAGGAAAAGAAGATGAATTCAACTTTATTCTGAATTACGTAGTGCCAGAAGGGAAGTTAAAAGGCTTGGGTTTTCAGTGGATGTATATCGATGTGAACTTCGACAATATTGCAGGCCAAGCAAGCGATTTGCAGGAACATCGTATTGCAACGACATACACCTATAAATTTTAAATACTTTTAAATATTTATTTAAATAACAAATGGTTATTAATATTTTTTTTGTATCACCTCATCGTAAACAAGTATCAGTTTAGGCGCTGTGAACAGGTAAAATGGGTGAGTAAAACATTTAAAATTTGGCCTACTAAAAGCAGCTTAATCTTGAGTTGAGCTGTATAAATTGTAAGAGGAATGACATGGGCACAGTACAAATCCCCGAATATAAAACAGATCCATTTTTTGGTTTGGAAGACAAATGGATTGAAACAGCAGCAGGCGAGCTTACTCATTATCATGAGCTTGGAGAAGGTACTCCAATTTTATTTTTACATGGTTCGGGTACTGGTGTTTCAGCAGCAGCAAACTGGTGGCTGAACTTACCACAAATTGCTGAGCAGGCACGCTGTATTGCTATTGATTCGATTGGTTATGGACAAACTGTTGTTGCAGAAGGGACCGCTTATGGCATCCGTGCATGGGTAGATCATGCAGTCCGTGTATTAGATGCTTTAGGAATTGAAAAAACCTGGTTAGTAGGTAATTCTTTAGGTGGTTGGTTAGCATTCCAGTTTATATTGGATTACCCAGAGCGTGTACTAGGTATTGTATCAATGGGAACGGGTGGTGCTAAACAGACGGCAGCACTTAAAGCACATGCTAATCCTGAATTGACAGAAGCTGGTATCCGTAAAACTTTAGAAATGTTTGTGGTCGATAAGTCTTTAGTTACAGATGAATTGGTTAAAGTTCGTTTTGACTCAGCAAAAAATGACTACGCTTCGGATCGATTGATGGATGTTGTTGGTGCACGAGACCGTGACCGTTTTGAGTTCCCGCTTGATTTTGAAAAGATGAAAGAGATTCAAGTTCCTGTACTACTCATTCATGGGGTGCAAGATGTAGTTATTCCTGTATCTCGTACATGGGATATTTTGAATATCGTACCTTATGCTGATGCTCATATTTTTAGTCAATGTGGTCATTGGTCGCAAGTTGAAAGAGCACAAGAATTTAACCAGATTATTAAACAATATTTAGCAGTACATGATGTTAAATAAAATATAAAAAATACAGGAAGGATAAATTATTATTCTTCCTGTATTTAAATTAAAAATTTTGGTTTTTTGCTGAGCCCTGTCATTTTATCTTAGACTTTTGTATTAAATAAGATAAGTTAGATCTGATTAATATTTAAGTAAAAAACTTTACTTAATAAATCCATGAATTCTTTAACCCCAGAAGATTCTGCATCTTTGCGATAGCTTACAAATAAATCTAAAAAAGGTAGATCGACATCAAGGGGTCTAGTGACAATATTATTTAAAGTGAGCGGCTCTATATAGCTAGGCAAGATCCCGCAACCTAATCCCATTCCTATTGAATTAATATTAAATAAAATATTATGAGCAGTTTGCACAATGTTAAATTTAATTTTATGAAGTTCAGCAAAATTAAGAATTGTATTATGTAAAATCGACGACTGTTCTGACGATGGGATAATAAAATCAATATTATTTAAAAGCTTCACCGGAATACGCTCGTACTGAGCAAGTGGGTGATCTCGAGGAAGCAATAGCATTAGAGGTTCACGTAATACAAACTGACTCTGAATCTCATCGTTATTTAAGTTATCTCTCATAAAGGCAATGTCAATTTCACCTTTCTTTAAGGCTTCCATTTGTTCGGTATTATTCATGCTCCGTAATTCAATTTTTAAGTTTGGATTTTGTATGCGTAAACTCGGAAGAACACACGGGAAAACTTTCATTTCTACTACTGGAACAAAACCAATGGTCAGTTGTTGTTTTTTAAATTTTGAAACTTGACGAGCCATAGCAATCGCTTTGTCCGCCTGAGCTAAAGTCAGACGGGCTTGTTCAAGAAATACACTACCTTCTTCAGTGAGTTCAACTTTACGTTTAGTGCGATGTAGTAATGTAACGCCAACCTCATCCTCAAGGTCTTTAATTTGTTGACTTAATGAGGGTTGAGCTGTGTAGAGGCGAAGTGCAGCTTTACTAAAGTTGAGTTCTTCAGCCACCATTACAAAGTAGCGTAAATGACGTAATTCCATATCAGTTGTGATCCCAAAATCCTATTATTAACGTTGGATAGTTAATAAAATATGCTAAATGCTTGAAAACCATAAATCCGTTTATAAAACCACTGATCAGTATCAGTCGAACTTAATTTTAATATTTAAAATCTATAATGAATAATTCATAAAAAGTCTAATTTGAAACAAATAAAATATTTCACTTAAAACAGTTAAAAAATCATTATCCATTCAAATTGAATTTTATGTTGTGCGTTTTTGGCGGCAGCAGGAGTGCTTCTCATGAATGGAAAAATTGAAGTGTGTGAAATCGATGCTTTAGTCGATGCACAAAATGGACGTATCTCGCCAACTATCTATACAGATCCACAATTATACGAACTAGAGTTAGAGCGTGTTTTTGGACGTTGTTGGTTATTTCTTTGTCACGAAAGCCAGATTCCAAAATCAGGCGACTTTTTCAATACGTATATGGGTGAGGACCCAATTATTGTTACGCATCAAAAAGATGGTTCGATTAAAGCATTATTAAATCAATGTCGTCACCGTTCTATGCGGGTTAGCTATGCTGACTGTGGTAATACGCGTGCGTTTACCTGCCCATATCATGGCTGGTCCTATGGGATTGACGGTTCTCTTAAAGATATTCCATTGGAAGGTATTGCTTTTCCACATGGGGCTTGTAAAGAACAATGGGGATTGCAAGAGGTTCCGCGTGTTGCAAGCTATAAAGGTTTGGTTTTTGGTTGTTGGGCAGATGATACACCCGAATTACTCGACTATATGGGTGATATTGCTTGGTATCTCGATGCAATGATTGACCGCCGTGAAGGTGGTTCGGAAGTCATTGGTGGCATTCATAAATGGGAAATTAACTGTAACTGGAAATTTGCAGCAGAACAGTTTGCTTCTGATCAATACCACGCGCCGTACTCGCATGCCTCTGCAGTACAAGTTTTAGGTGGTAAACCAAATGATGATGCTTCTAAAGCATTAGGAACAGCACAAACGGCACGTCCAGTTTGGGAAACAGCAGAAAGCTGTGTGCAATATGGTCAACGTGGTCATGGTTCAGGTTTCTTCCTGACTGAAAAACCAGATGCTAATTTCTGGGTTGATGGTCAAGTAGCAGATTACTTCCGTGAAACCTATGAAGAAACAAAAGAGCGTTTGGGCGACACACGTGCTTTACGCTTGGCTGGACATAACACCATGTTCCCAACTTTATCTTGGTTAAATGGTATGACGACGATGCGTATTTGGCATCCACGTGGACCAGATAAAACTGAAGTTTGGGCATTCTGTATCACGGACAAAGCAGCGCCGCAGCACATCAAAGAAGCGATGGAGTTGAATGCTTGCCGAGCATTTGGCCCAGCTGGTTTTGCTGAAGCAGACGATGGTGAAAACTGGATTGAGATCCAGAAAGTGTTACGTGGTTATAAAGCGCGAAAAAGCAAACTCATTATGGAAATGGGCCTTGGCAATGAAAAATACCGTGAAGATGGTATTCCTGGTATTACTAACCATGTTTTTTCTGAAACAGCTGCACGTGGCATGTATCGTCATTGGGCAAACCTGTTGATGCATGAAAAATGGGAAGACGTACAACGGGCAGATGAGGCTTATGAGCAAGAGCTTTTGAAAAAAGCGGCTAAAAAGGATGAGAAGGAGCTTGTGAAATGAACCAGATCATTGACTCATTAAAATCACAGCCAGTATGGCGTTCTATTGGATTGGAACTTCACCATGACATTAGTCAGTTTCTATATGCAGAAGCACAATTGTTAGATGACTGGAAATTCCGTGATTGGTTGGACATCTTAAGCGAAGATATTTTATATACGCTCAAAACGACGACAAATGCGCAAACACGTGATCGTCGTAAATGTATTGCACCACCATCAACATGGATTTATCACGACGACAAATTTGTATTAGAGCGTCGCGTAGCAAAATTAGAAACAGGAATGTCGTGGTCCGAAGAACCGCCATCACGTACTCGTCACTTGATTACTAATATTCGGGTCGAAGCAACTACGCAAGCAAATGAATATCAAGTTTTTAGTAATTATTTGCTTTATCGCTCGCAAAAAGAAAAAGACGTATTGACCTATGTTGGTAAACGAGTTGATTTGATTCGAAAAGATGATAGCAGTAGTTTAGGTTGGAAAATTGCTAAACGCGATATCACCCTCGATCAAGCGACTTTGATTTCTCACAATATTACGGTGTTTTTCTAATGAATAAGATTTTCGTTTGTCAGATTGATGAGTTGGATGAAGGCGAAGCGCTGAAAGTAGATTGTAATGTAGGTGATATTGCTGCACTTGCGGTGTTCAATTTCAATGGTGAGTTTTTTGCCATGAATGATAAATGCAGTCATGGTAATGCTTCTATGTCAGAAGGCTACCTAGAGGATGATGGCACGGTTGAATGTCCACTTCATGCATCACGTTTTTGTTTGAAAACTGGCGTACCACAATGTGTACCAGCAACTGATCCGATTCAGACATTCTCTGTCGTGATTGAAGATGGTGTACTTTATGTCGAAATGGCAGGAGCGTAATGATGGGCTGGCTAGAGGGTGAAGTTGCACTAATTACTGGTGGTGGTTCGGGACTAGGGCTTGCGTTGGTTGAGCGCTTTTTGCAAGAGGGTGCGCATGTTGGTGTGTTGCAACGGTCTCAATCAAAAATAGATGAATTGATTGCACGCTATGGTGACAAAATTGTTGCGATTAATGGAGATGTGGCGAGTTTTCAGGATAACGTTCGTGCTGTGCAGGCTACAGTAGAACGTTTTGGAAAACTGGACTGTTTTATTGGTAACGCTGGTATTTGGGATCATTATGCCGACATCGTTAACATGAGTGGCGAACAGTTAGATAAAGCCTTTGATGAAATCATGAGTATTAACACAAAAGGTTATCTACTTGGTGCAAAAGCAGCTTTAGATGAGTTACTCAAAACTGAAGGCTCAATGATTTTTACCTTATCTAACTCAGCGTTTTATTCATCTGGTGGTGGTCCAATTTATACCGCATCAAAACATGCTGGTGTAGGTTTAGTGCGTGAACTGGCCTATGAGCTGGCACCGAAAGTGCGTGTGAATGCAGTTGCTCCATCAGGCATGAATGTCAATGTGAAAGGTGCTGCATCTCTTGGGCAGGAAAATCTAGGATTACTTGATGCACGCGATCCGCAAAAAATTGGACAAGGCATGCCATTGAGATTCTTACCAGAACCAGAAGACATGACTGGTTCTTATGTATTGCTCGCATCACGTCAAAATAACCGACCATTATCTGGCGTTTTTATAAATGCTGACTGTGGTTTGGGTATTCGTGGCTTACGCCAAGCGAACGCTGGTTTTTTTGATGCTTAATTTTAATCCGATATTAATGGACTAATAAGACAGCTAAAAACTGTCTTATTTCGGAGCTAATCATGACTGTTAAACTTATTTGTGCTTCTCATAGCCCGCTAATGGAATTTGCGTCTCCGGCAGAAAAACAACAAGAACAAACGGTGCGTAAGACATTTGAAAAACTGGCAGCCGAGGTCAAAGCATACGACCCAACTTTAATTATTGCTTTTGGGCCAGATCATTTTAACGGCTTCTTTTATGACCTGATGCCGAGTTTCTGTGTAGGTGTCCGCGCAACAGCAGCAGGTGATTGGAATTATGGTCCGGGTGAGCTCAATGTGCCAGAAAACACAGCATTGGGTTTAATTCGACGTGTACTTGATGAAGGTGTGGATGTTGCATATTCATATCGTATGCAAGCGGATCATGGCGTAACCCAACCGCTGCATTTTTTATGTGATGGTCAACTTAATCGTTACCCAACCATTCCAATATTTATTAATGGTGCTGCTGCGCCAATGCCTACGACAAAACGAACGATTGCTTTAGGACGAGCGGTTGGGGCTTTCATCAACTCAATTAATCTAGAAAATGAACGTATATTGATTTTGGGCACAGGTGGACTTTCACACGATCCACCTACTCCTCAAATGGGCTCTGCACCCCCAGAAGTTGAAGAGTTTCTAATCGCTGGGCGTAACCCAACTGTTGAAGCTCGTAATACACGTCAGGCCAAAATCATTTCAGTGGGACAGCGTTTGGCAGCAGGTGACAAGAGCGTATCTGTTCCGCTTAATCCTGAATGGGATGAACAGTTATTGGAAAAATTCAAAAATGCAGACTTTGCTGCGCTTGAAAATATGACTGAAGATGAAATTCGCCGTGAAGGTGGGCGTGGTGGGCAAGAAGTTCGTACATGGATGGCTGCTTTTGCGGCATTAGAAGCTGTTGGCGATTATGAGATGACCTTACATTGCTATGAACCTATCAGTGAATGGATTGCTGGTTTTGGCATTGTATCTGCCGAGCTGAAATAAAGGATAAAACGATGAATATTCAAACTATTGTCATCATCGGTGCTGGACAGGCAGGTGCAAGTGCTATTCTGGAACTACGTAATAACAAATACGACGGTAAAATCATTTTGATTGGAGATGAAACACATCTGCCTTACGAGCGTCCTCCTTTATCTAAAGATATGATTTTAAGGCCTGAACAGACCAAAATTGAAATTCTGTCACAACAAAAATTGAAAGATTTAGGTGTCGAAGCCATTCAAGGCAATGCGGTTGTTCGCATTGAGCCTGAACAATATCAAGTGATTTTGAAAAATGGTGAAAGTATTCACTATGACAAGTTATTACTCGCGACAGGTGGGGCTCCTCGTCGTCTTCCAATTTTAGATGCAGTTGGTAAACATGTTTATACCCTGAGAAATTTGGAGGATGCACAAGCCTTGGTTCCAGTCTTTCAAGCAGGGAAGCGCATTTTGCTTGTAGGCGGTGGGGTTATTGGTCTTGAATTAGCATCAAGTGCTCGTTTTAAAGATTGTCAGGTGACCTTAATTGAACAAAGCCCAATGATTATGGGACGTTCACCAGCAATTATTAGCCAATTTTTACTTGATGAACACCGCAACCGAGGGGTCGATATTCACTTAAATGTGCAAATTGCCAATGTCTCCTTACGTGGTGAAGAGATAGTCGTAATATTGGAAAGTGGTGAAGAGCTGATTGCCGATGCTGTTGTTTATGGCATTGGGATTGTACCGAATGCTCAATTGGCCATAGATGCTGGTTTAGACGTCGATTTTGCTATTAAAGTGAATGAAAACTGCCAAACTTCTCATCCAGATATTTATGCTGCTGGTGATGTAGCAACTCAGTTGCGTACAGATGGTAATTATGCCCGTATTGAAACTTGGGAAAATGCCAATAATCAAGCAGGTATTTTTGCTCGTCATGTCATGGGATTAGCGCAACCTAAAGCTAATCCATCATGGTTCTGGACAGATCAATATGATATTAATTTTCAATTCGTTGGCGATATGTCTGCAAAAGAATGGCATATACGAGGCAATATGAATCCGCAAGAAGACAAAAATGTTGGATTCACCTTATTTGGGTTAGACCAAGGTATCGTTGTAGCGGGTATTGCAGTCAATCAGGCGCGTGATGTTCGGCATTTAAAAAAATTGGTTTCTAGTTCTAGCGCCTTTGATAAAGAAAAGTTGCTAGATGTGTCTATTGAATTACGCAAATTAATTTAATTAGGGTTGTTATACTAAAAGCCTATTTAATATTGAAAATAAAAACCGTCATGATTATATGGTGGTTTTTTTTATGGTTAATCATAAATATTTTCCATGAGTGGATGTTATTAATACTTAATTTGAACTGAATTATAATTTTTAACTATTAATAGATTTTATTTTTGTTGAGTGATTAATATGTTTTTTAGATTTTAAATTTTATTTTTCAATTTAAATAATTGAAATATGTGTTTATTTTAATTTTATTATAGGTTGTTTTTATAAGGCTAAAGTATTTAAGTAAAATGTAGTAAATGTTTTTTAATTTTTTTATGAAATTATAGAACTTAAGGCTAATTTAGAAATAAAAGCAGTTAATAAATGATGGTGAATGATTTTTTAAACTAGTAGAAAAGGATTTTTCTATGGACCGTGCAGGAAATAAGCACTCTATTATTACGATCGTCATTTGTTTTTTAATTGCTGTGATTGAAGGGATTGATATTCAGGCAGCGGGTATCGCTGCTGTAGGTATTCGAGAATCTTTTGGTCTAGATAGCTCTCAACTCGGTATTTTTTTTAGTGTCGGAATATTGGGGTTATTACCCGGTGCATTAATTGGTGGACGTTATGCAGACCGCATTGGCCGTAAGATGGTGTTAATCGGGGCTGTCGCTATTTTTGCAGTATTTACCCTTAGTACCGTTTGGGTGAATAGTTTCTATATGTTGCTGTTGGTACGTTTTTTAGCAGGAGCTGGATTAGGGGCTGCAATGCCAAATTTAATTGCTCTAGTTTCGGAAGCTGTTTCTAGCGAAAATCGTGGGCGTGCTGTCGGTTTGATGTATTGTGGTATGCCAATAGGAGCCATATTGGTGTCATTACTGGCAGCCTACGATGTAAGTGGACATTGGCAAACAATTTTTTATGTTGGTGGAATCGTTCCTCTTCTTGTACTTCCACTTATGATCAAATTTTTACCGGAGTCACGGGAGTTTTTACAAACTAGATTTCAGGATAAATCTATTACACGCATAGAAAGCTCTTTTAAAAATCTATTTCAAAATAACTATGCAGGGCAGACTCTATTACTTTGGGCAAGCTATTTTTTTACCTTGATGGTTGTATACATCATGTTGAGTTGGTTGCCATCTCTCTTTATGGAGTTAGGATTCTCTCGTCAACAGGGTAGTTTAGCTCAAGTCTGTTTCCAAATGGGCGCTGCACTAGGTACGGTTGTTTTGGGTATTCTGATTGATCGCTGGAATAAAGCTTATGTCATTATATTGATGTACATAGGTATTTTAGTTGGTTTATTTAGTTTAAATGGAGCTGGAAGTCTTACTGCGATGTATGCAGCCGCAGCCTTAATGGGAACATTTACAATTGGTGGGCAAGGCGTTTTATATGCATTTGGTAGCATTGTATATCCAACTGAGATTCGGGCAACGGGTGTAGGCAGTGCCGCAGCGGTTGGGCGTATTGGTGCAATGTTAGGACCTGCGATTGCTGGACAATTACTCGCGATGGGAAGCGGTGCTACAGGCGTAATTTCTGCTGCCATCCCTGGAATTATCATTTCAGCATTACTGATGCTTTTAGTGATTCGCAAATTACATCAGGCCCAATAATTTGAACATCACAATGAAAAAAGCTCATATTTAGGAGCTTTTTTCATATTTGGCATTATTTGAGTGAAATTTCAAATTTGATCATCGGAATGTTTTAGTAAGTTAATAACTGTATCGAGCATATGAGTCGAATTCTGGTTTTACTAATCATCTATATTGAGTAAGAAAAATGTATTCAGTTAGCAAGGAAAAGCTTTGGAATCGTTCATTTATTCTGTGTGTATTGAACAATCTTTTTTTATTCATTTATTACTATGCATTACTCACAATATTGCCACTTTATATTTTAAAAGAATTATCCGGTTCAATTAGTCAGGCAGGTTTAGCACTAACTTTATTTTTGGTTTCATCTATTATCACTCGTCCTTTTGCTGGTTTGATCATTGAACGGTTAGGCGAAAAAACCGCATTGCGCGGTTCAGCATTACTGTTTGCATTTTTGGCCTTTGGTTATTTATTTATAAATCAACTATGGATATTACTGTTTATTCGGTTCGCGCATGGCATCTGGTTTAGTATTTTGACTACAGTAACAGTACCCATTGTAAATGAATTCATCCCAGAGCAGAGAAAAGGCGAAGGCATGGGATATTTCGTCATGTCTACAAATTTAGCGGTTGTATTTGGGCCAATGATTGCGCTAGCTACTGTACGTTACACTAGTTTTTATAACCTATTTATTCTTCTCACTTTAATTGTGTGTCTAGGTTTGGTTTTTTGCTTTCTTATACCAGTTGCGTCGTTAAAAGATAGAGAGGTTGTTCAAGTAAATCAAAAAATTAGTTTAAACGATATTATCGAAAGAAGAGTAGTTCCTATCGGTGTGATTGCTTTATTTATTGCAATGGCTTATTCAAGCATTATGAGTTTCATTAGTGTCTATAGCGAAACGAAACACTTACTCGCTGAAACAAGTATTTTTTTTATTATCTTTGCAATATCAATGATTATCGCGCGTCCTTGGGTTGGCTATTCATACGATAAAAGAGGAGCTAATTCCGTGGTTTACCCTTCATTTATCCTTTTTTCACTAGGCTTATTTTTAGTTAGTTGGATGCAAACACAGTGGGGCTATTGGTTAGCGGCAGTACTCATAGGAATGGGATACGGATCCCTTTTTCCTATTTTTCAAACCATGGCAATACAATCGGTTGAGAAAAAGAGAATAGGGCATGCTGTTTCAACCTTTTTTACTTTATTTGATTTCGGAATGGCCATTGGTTCAGTTTTGGTAGGATTAATTATTGCCCAAATAGGCTATGAGAAAACTTACCAGTTGTGTGCATTCCTTACGATAATGACTTTGTTTTTATATCGTTGGATATGTAATAAAGATGGAAAGACAATAATCAGGATATGACATGGAATTACGTCACTTACGCTACTTTGTTGCGGTTGCTGAAGAGCTGAATTTTACTAAGGCAGCAATGCGTATGCATACGGTGCAACCTTCTCTTAGTCAGCAGATTAAAGATTTAGAAGAAGAAGTGGGAGTTCAGCTTTTTATACGAAGTAAGCGAAAAGTTGAACTGACCAAAGCAGGAGAAGTTTTTTTTAAAGAAGCTCTAATCATTTTAGAACATACAGAGAAAGCAATTAGTTTGGCTCAACAAACTGCCAAAGTTGAACAAGAACAATTAAATATTGGTTTTGTTCCAGCGGCAGAAATGAAAATCTTCCCCTATATCATGCCCAATATAAGAGCGCACTTCCCAGAATTAACAATTGATTTTCATAGCCTTACGGATGATGAACAACTAGCAGCGCTTAGAAAAGGCGAAATAGATATCGCTTTTACTCGCTATGGTGCTGATTCAGATGAACTGGTTTCGATTCAGGTATTTCAAGAGCCACTTACCTTAATTATTCCCAAAAATTCGCCAGAGGCTCAGCAGGAGCGTATTAGTATAAAAAGTTTTGAACAACATGATTTTGTGATTTGCAATGAAGAGTCATCGCCAGAACTTTATCGAATTATTCATAACTTCTTTAAAAAAACTAAGCTTAACGTCGCTGTTGTACAGCACTCAACTAATATCTTACTTAACGTTAATTTAGTCGGAATGGAAATTGGTTGGAGCTTGGTACCACAGTATGTGATTCCTCTATTAGGAGATAAAATTATAGTTAAAAAGACGATAGAACCATTACCGATGATAGGTTTATATGTTTCTTATCGAAAAGATCATGTTAATAAAGCTATAGATTTGATTTTAGATGTACTTAAAAAACAATTTTATCTGGACTTTAGTTAATATAAAAAAGCCATTCAAAAGAATGGCTTAAAAAACTTTAGTTAATTAAATGCATTTTTTCAAACAGTTCTTCACTTATACTATTCACCGTTTGGGGAATAGCAAGACCTGCTATAAAACGGTCAGGTCGTAATATCACCATAGATTGATTTGTTTGACCAAACCAAGTGCGGATTTCACTATCTGCATCACCGATTGTAATGAAATCTGCATTAGAGGTTTGATTGGGTGCATCTAATTGCACGTTAGGGACGACTTGAATAAATTTAATGCCTAATTTAATCCATTTTTTCATAATATTGGGTGAGATGCCCCAAGTTGGATTGACTCCCCAAGCGAGAATGGCAAAGTTATTTCCAATGACATCATCTAATAAAATTTTGTCTTTGTTTCCAAACTGTACATGAGGCTGTATGAACATCTTTCCAACAGGTGTATTTTTTCCTGAAAATGGTGTCAATATTCCCTCATTATATTTTGGCATTGGCTTGAAACGCATTTCTAGTAAATAGCGTTTTATGGGTTGTATGTAGTTCAATGCATAAGAAATACTATCGCGAACAACACCTTGCCATTTTTTCGGTGGGGCAAGTACATGACCCGCTAGAACGGATAAATTAATCATTGCTTGCGCGTGGTCTTTCCTTTCTAGTTGATAGCTATCAAGAATTTCAGGGCTTGCCACTTTTTTAATGACCAAAGCCATTTTCCAAGCAAGATTAAATGCATCACGCATACCACTATTGTAACCTTGGCCCTGCCACACAGGCATAATATGTGCAGCATCGCCTGCCAATAAAATACGGTCTACGCGGAAACGATCTGCAATACGTGCATTATGTGTATATACACGTTGGCGTATGACTTCAATATTATCGGTATGAGGTAAAACTTTTCCTAATAGACGATTAATGTTCTCAGGTTTACTAAGTTCTTCTTGGGTCTCTCCCGGCATTACCATAAATTCAAAACGTCGGATGCCATGTGGTAAAGCTGCTGATACGTAAGGACGAACTGGATCACAGCATAAATATACATGAGGGGTAGCTAATGGATCGTTTGCAAGATCAATAACAATCCATTGGTTAGGCGCTGTTTTTCCTTCAAAATTAATATTGAGATTACGACGTACAAATGAATTTCCGCCATCACAAGCAATAAGGTACTGTGCTTGAATAATTTCTTGTTTCTTGTCTTTTGTAGTGAGGTTTAAAGTTACGTGATCTTTGTCTTGAGTAAAACTATTTAAGTGGCGCGAAAAAAATACCTGTGTTGTTGGGTATAACGCTAAACCTTCAAGTAAAACACGGTCAACTTGAGGTTGAATAAATGCATTACGACGTGGCCAACCAAATTCGCGAGTCATGGGTTGGATATCTGCAAAGCAACGTCCTTTAGGAGTTAAAAAGCGCATTGCATGATTTGGGGTGGTATGCGGTAAAACTTGTTTAATTAATCCTAAAGATTGGATTGTTCTTAATGATTCATCGTCAATACCAATGGCTCTTGGATAATCAATAAGCTGATCTAATTGTTCAATAACAGTAACTTGTACACCTTGCTTACTTAAGTAATTTGCAATTGTTAATCCAACAGGTCCTGCCCCTAAAATTGCAACTTCCGTGGTGTGATGTTGAGTTTGATTCACAGTAAATATCCCTTACTATCAAGTTTTCTTATTAATATCAAAATTGTAAGAAGGTTGAATGTAATCAATAGTTTAATAAGTGAATTTTTAAAAGGAGGATGTATATTTAATTTTTATTAATCTATTGTATTTAAAAGAGTTTTTATATTATTGCAATAGTTTTTTTAAATCCAATCATTGTTTTAAATTATAATTGAAGGATGTCGCTTTTAGAGCTAAAAAATTATTCATTGTAAAAATAATAAAACTTTTATTATCAATAATTTAATTTGATGTAAATGCTAATATTATAAACTTTTATAATGCGTAACTGTTATACAGTGCCAAATAAGTTGCCACGATGGAAAATAGTATTTCTGTCACAAATCACTCTAAATGGCAGACATAATCAATCACTTCATTTGTCATAATTTTAAATTTACTATTTTCAGGAACATTAAAAGATTCACCGCTAGAATAAATTGTAGCTTCTGGTTCATCGCCAATTTGAACAGTGCATTTCCCAGAAATAATTTCGATGCGCTCTGGCACATGAGTTTTAAATATTAAAGCCTTATCTGATGGAAGAATAACTCCTAGAGTCTTTTTTGTTCCATCAGCTAGTTCAATTAAATGACTAATAGAATGCCCCTCATAGTAGACATTCGCTTTTTTTATTATAGAAACAGAATCAAATTGATTTGGCATTTTTTGTATCTCTTTATTGTACTAAATATTATTAAGATAATAATAAAAGTTCCTCTGAATCTTCAAGCTATAAAATTACATTTTAAGTAAGCAATAAAAGTAACTTTTCTCTCAAGTAAATCACTAACGAGAAATTAGCAAATATCAATTAAATGATTCAAAAATAAAAAGCCCAAGGTGAGGGCTTTCTAATCTATGAAATACCTTTAGAGTCTTGAGCAAAAGATAAGCTAAATAAGGCAATGGCATGCAAGATAAACTGATGACTAAAGTCTGGTTGGTAGATTTAATACCACCTGAGCATCCTCAATAACATCTAAGCGTAAAATTTTTGAAGCGCCAAGTTCATTTAGTAACTTTGTTAAAGGGCCTTCATTTTTCACTAGTTGTACTTTCTTTGGAAAAAGCTTTTGCGCAAAAGAAAGAATGTTGGACTGAACTTCGGTTTGATGCCATTTCTCATCGACCACATGAAGCATAGTTGCTTTATTAATATGCGTTTCAGAGTCAACACGTTTTAAAGTAGAAACAGCAGTTTTCAAACTTAAATCTAATTTTCCATTAACATCAAAAATATTGGCTTGCACTTCTTTTGGGTTAATGTCGATGTCAATTTTAGTTAACCATTTTGGTAGTTGGTAACCATATACACCACGCACTCTGGCGATTTCAGTATCAACAGGCAAAGCTAAAACATGCGCATAAAAATGACGTTGACGCATCGATTTCATTAACTCGGCGATGTGTGGCCCACGAGCATTAGGCTTACGGACAACAATCGCAATCGACACTTCGTTATAAGGGTCATTGTCACAAACTGAATAGGTAAAGAATGTGACGGCGACCAACCCATAACCCGGAAATGGTTGTAACGGCGTTAAAGCAGCAGGAAGTTTTGCTTTAATTTGCTTAATTGGAGCAAGCATTAACAACTGAACATTTGCACTACGATAATAAAAGTTGGGTGCCCAGACAGGACCTACTCGGGATTCCACAATTTTTTTAGGAATATGACGGAAAAAGTCGATATTGCCAGCAGCTGGATCTTGAGCCACTTCATCTAGGTCAGGATTCATTCTAAAGCGGTCATAATAACCACCTTTGGGTACTTTGACTTTTTGTTGCCCAAATTCAACCTCAGTAAATTGTTGTTTTATATTCATTGGAGTTCACCTTTACATTAATTGACCGAGTAGCTACCGTTGTCTTTATCAAGACGTGTTAATTAATAGCCAATGTGGTCACTATAAGTTTAAAGCTAACTTTAAAGTCAAGGCTTTAATTTTGACATGTCAAATCTTTGACATTTAAAAGAAATAAAATAAAAACAATTAAAGTTTAAAAAGATACAAACTTGATGAGAGTCTTCATATAAATTTTATTTTTAAAAGATGATTAAGATGGTTGACCTTAAAGTTAACTTTAAGCTTAGTATAAATATTCAAATCTTTATAACGAATCAACAAGCGGTTTTTCACCAGGAGAACAAAGATGGGATATGTAACCACAAAAGATAGCGTAGAAATTTTCTATAAAGATTGGGGACCACGCGATGCCCAAGTTTTATTTTTTCATCATGGTTGGCCATTAAGTTCAGATGATTGGGACACACAGTTACTTTTTTTCCTTAAAGAAGGTTTTCGTGTAGTTGCTCATGACCGCCGTGGCCATGGACGTTCAAGTCAGGTGTGGGATGGTCATGATATGGACCACTACGCAGATGATGTCGCAGAAGTGGTCAAACATCTGAATATTAAAAATGCAATTCATATTGGACACTCTACAGGTGGCGGTGAAGTTGCTCACTATATTGCTCGTCACGGTCAAGAAAACGTTGCAAAAGCTGTTCTTGTCAGTGCAGTTCCACCAATAATGGTTAAAACTGAAAGTAATCCTGAAGGTTTACCAAAAGAAGTTTTTGATGACCTGCAAAATCAAGTTCTCACCAACCGTGCGCAATTTTTCCGAGACCTTCCATCTGGCCCGTTTTATGGTTTTAACCGACCAGATGCGAAGCCATCTGAAGGTATCATTTCGAACTGGTGGCGTCAGGGCATGACGGGTAGTGCAAAAGCACATTACGACGGCATTGTGGCGTTCTCACAAACTGACTTCACCGAAGATTTAAAGAAAATCACCATTCCTGTTTTGGTGTTGCATGGCGATGACGACCAGATCGTGCCTTATAAAACGTCTGGCGTAAAATCTGCAGAGTTACTTCAAAATAGCCAACTCAAGATCTACCCGGGTTTTTCTCACGGTATGTTAACTGTAAACCATGAAGTGATTAATGCTGACTTGTTGGCGTTTATTCGCGAATAATTTAAAGCTTTAAACTTTAAAAAAGAGGCTTATTAAGTGCCTCTTTTTTATTTATAAGAAATTGAAATTAAAAGTAATAAATATAGTAATGCTAAAAGGTATTGACATTAAAGTTAGCTTTAACCTTAAAGTAAAGCCATACTGAATGAGGTCATTCCAATGAAAGTGTTCGAAAAATTAGTATTCCCAAATGGCTCATATGTTCCTAACCGTATTGCTAAAGCAGCAATGGAAGAAAATATGGCTGATTTAAACCATGCACCATCAGAAGAATTAATGCGTTTATATCAGGCTTGGGCAAATGGTGGCGTAGGTCTAATCATTACCGGAAATGTGATGGTAGACCGCCGAGCGATGACTGGACCGGGCGGCGTAGTGCTTGAAGATGAAAAGCATCTGGATACTTTTAAAAAATGGGCACAAATTAGCCGTTCCAAAGGTGCTCAGGTTTGGCTTCAAATTAACCATCCGGGTCGACAAATGCAAGCTAACCTAGGTCAGCAGACTTGGGCGCCATCAGCTATTTCACTAGATCTTGGCAAAATGTCAAATCGCTTTAATACACCAATTGAAATGACTGAATCTATGATTGCAGAGGTGATTCAGCGTTTTGCAAACACGGCACGTTTAGGTGAAAAAGCAGGATTTACTGGTGTGGAAATTCATGCAGCGCATGGCTATTTACTAAGCCAGTTTCTTTCACCACTGAGCAATAAACGCCAAGATCAATGGGGTGGTTCTTTAGAAAACCGCGCTCGTATTTTAATTGAGATTGTTGAAGCGGTCCGTAAAGTGGTTTCGCCAGAGTTTACCGTTGCCGTAAAACTGAACTCAGCCGATTTCCAGCGTGGCGGTTTTAGCGCTGAAGATGCTCAGCAGGTGGTTAAAATGTTAAATGAGCATGCAGTCGATTTGGTTGAGCTTTCAGGCGGTAGCTATGAAGCGCCAGCAATGCAGGGTCAAGCGCGTGATGGCCGTACACTTGCTCGTGAAGCTTACTTTTTAGAATTTGCACAAGAAATTCGTAAAGTTGCCAAAATGCCTGTTATGGTGACAGGTGGCATACGCCGTAAACAAGTGGCAGAGCAAGTGGTTGAAAGTGGTGTAGATATGGTCGGTATTGCCACAGCTTTAGCGATTGAACCTAGTTTGCCAAATGCTTGGAAACAAGGCAAAAATGTTTCACCTGAACTCAAGCCGATTACTTGGGAAAATAAAACATTCGCTTCACTTGCCAATATGGCAGTGGTCAAATTCCAGTTACGTAATTTAAGCGCTGGTAAAAAAACAAAACCAAATGTTTCACCAGCTTGGGCTTTAATTTTGCAACAATCAGCGATGTCATGCCGTACCCGCCAATACAAAAAAGGCATGCGTGACTATACATTTGCTTCTTAATAAGTGAGTTGTGTTATGACAAATCCTAACGATTCAAACTGGATAATTTATGGAGCAAATGGCTACACGGGTGAGTTAATCGCTCGTGAAGCTGTACGCCAAGGTCTAAAACCAACTTTGGCTGGTCGTAACAAAGCTAAGGTTGAAACATTAGCTCAAGAGTTGGGACTCGACTATAAAGCTTTTGGGCTTGATAACGTAAATGCGGTCAGTGAGCAACTGCAAGGCTTTAAATTGGTCATGCACTGTGCAGGGCCATTTTCAGCAACATCAAAACCCATGATGGAAGCTTGTATAAATGCCGGTGCTCACTATTTAGATATTACGGGTGAAATCGCTGTATTTGAGTTGGCACAGTCACTTAACACCCAAGCCGAAAAAGCCGATATTGTGCTTTGTCCGGGTGTCGGTTTCGATGTAATTCCAACAGACTGTGTTGCTGCTGCCTTGAAAAAAGCATTGCCAGATGCGACTCATTTAGCACTTGGTTTTGACTCTAGAACAGGGTTTTCACCGGGTACTGCTAAAACAAGTACAGAAGGCATGGCCGAAGGCGGAAAAATTCGTAAGAACGGAAAAATTACCACCGTTCCATTAGCACATTATGTTCGAACCATTGATTTTGGTGACGGTAAAAAAAGTGCCATGAGTGTTCCGTGGGGAGACGTATCTACCGCGTTCTATACAACAGGTATTCCAAACATTGAAGTATTTGTACCCGCATTTCCCAAAATGATTTTTGGTGCGAAAATGATGAACTATGTACGTCCAATATTAAAAATCAATGCCGTGCAGAAGTTTATTAAGTCGCGTATTGAAAAAACGGTTGTGGGGCCAAATGAAGAGCTTCGCGCGAAAGTACCTACCTATGTTTGGGGTGAGGCAAGAAATACCCGTGGGGAAATCAAAACTGCCCGCATCCAAACAGAAAATGCGTATAGCCTTACCGTAAATGGTTCATTGACTGTGGTGAATTATTTACTCAAAAATACCGTGAAAGGCGGTACATATACGCCAGCAAAATTGATGGGTTATAAGCTAGTGACTGAGTTACCGGGTTCTGGTCCGCTAGTCATTACTTAACCAAGTCTTTATTAAAACAGCATGTTTATAGATAACCCGGATAAGGAGCCATTCTTGTTCGGGTTATTTTTTAAATATTTCAAGTAAATATAGCTTTCTATAGATAAAAAGAAAAACAGAAAACAAAACACTCCATAAGAAATAATTCAAATTGAATATACTAAAAAGTGATAAATATTTTTCATAACAAAGGAATGAGAATAATGAGAAAACTCATACTGTTTCTTCATGCATCGCTAGACAGTTTTGTCGAAGGTCCAAATGGGGCAATGGACATAGGCTGGATTGCTTACGATGCCGATTTGGCTAACCATGCCAAAGAAATTTTGAGCACTGCCGATACGGTAATTTGGGGACGTGCGACTTACCAGATGATGCATAATTACTGGCCAACTATGCTTTCAAATCCAGAAGCTTCGGAGCATGAACGCAACCACGCTAAGTGGATTGAAAAAACAGAGAAAATCGTTTTTTCAACCACCTTAGATACAGTTGAATGGAATAATTCCCGTCTTGTAAAAGATCATGTTGAAGAAGAAATTAATAAGCTGAAACAGCAAGCGGGTAAGGATATGGTGATTCTGGGAAGTCCACGGTTCGCGCACTATCTCATGCAACTTGGTTTAATTGATGAATATAAAATTACGGTTTCGCCCGTTTTAATTGGTAGTGGCTTACCACTATTCCAAGGTATTCAGGAAAAAACCAATCTTAAACTGATTGAAAATAAAACATTTGCTTCTGGCGCAATTGGACTTCACTATCAAAAGATAAGCTAATTTTTTCTATAATATTTGTATGAAAAAGACGAATTACAGCGCTGGTCTATAATTCGTCTTTTTAGCTTTATTGCATGCTGTTTAAACGTTTAACAACTGCTTCGGCAATTTCTTTGCTCGACTGCGGGTTTTGTCCAGTAATAATTCTATCGTCTGAAACCACATACGAAGTAAACGGTATAAATGCTTCTTTGTATTTTGCTCTACGTTCAATGAGACCATTTTGTAAAGAAAATGGAACTTGAGATTTAATACCAGAAAGTGTTTCTTCTATATTTGCAAAACCCGTAACAGTTCTACCTGCAATTAACGGTTTGCCGTTTTCATCCTGTAAAGGTAATAAACCGCCTACGCCGTGACATACTGCTGAAACGATTCCACCTTGGCGATAGATCTGTTCGCTAATGTTTTGCAGAGCTTTATTGGTTGGGAAATCCCACATGGTGCCGTGGCCACCAGTATAGTAAATGGCTTTGTATTGCGAAGGATTAATCGCGCTCGGACCTAACGTTGTTTTTAACCGCTGCATAAATGCTGGGTCGGCTAAATGCTGACGGGCAAATTTGTCTAGGTAAATGGACTTTAAACTACGTTCATCTAGTGGTACTTGACCACCTAAAGGACTTACAAAATCCATTTCATAGCCAGCAGCTAAAGCCACATCGTAAAAATGAGTGAGTTCGGTTAGCCAAAGTCCTGTTTTATCTGAACGGGAAGGGTAAGCCGAGTGATTGGTCATTACGACTAAAATTTTTCCGTTTGCTTTGGTAAGATTTTGAGCTTTATCCGACTCTGCGGCATATACCGCATGTGAAGATAAAAAAATGGCAAAAATAATGGTTAACCAACGCTGAAAATTCCAAACTTTAAACATGACAGGTCCTCATTCATCACCTGTAGCCAATCGTATGTTTAAAGTACACTTTAAGGTCAATAGGTCTCGAAGAAATTACGGTGTTTTTGCTTTGTCGAAATAGAGATTCATGAGTCGTTCTGCATTTTGCTCGCAGGTAATTTCATCAGGTTTGTCATTAATGGCATTAATCATGGTACGTAAATTTTGCTTACTCACCTTGAGTTTTTGTTCTAAAAGCTCTATTTCCTGAATTTTTAATTCAATCGTTTGGATGAGTGCGTCATGGTTCCAAGTGGCAACTTTTGAAGGCAAAAAAGCTTTAATTTCTGCTAAAGAAAAACCAACTTGCTGGGCTTGCTGAATTAAAGAAAGTTGCTTCAAATCGTTATCTGTATATTCACGATAGCCATTCGATTTTCTTTTTGCTTTAGGTAAGAGTTTGATTTGCTCGTAATAACGAATTGTAGGGGTGCTTAAACCGCTTAGTTTCGATAACTCGCTAATATTCATGGCCACAGACTCTATTGACATTCAAGTTAACTTTAGACTTATAGTCACTTAAAAGCAAGGTTCATAACTTTACCAAGCACACACTTTCAGTAACAACTTTCTATGCTTTGATAGATGAAAGAATAGAATTATAAATATGAAAAATGAGGTGAGAAAATGTCTAAACGCATATTACATGTCGTGACAAATATTTCACGCTATAAGGATGTAGATGAACCGACAGGACTGTGGTTGGGTGAGCTCACCCATGCCTATGATGAGTTTGAAAAGCAAGGCTATGTGCAAGATATTGTCAGTCCAAATGGCGGAAAAACCCCGATCGAGCCTAAATCGCTTGTGCCTTTGGTTGCAGATAAATCTGTTAAAGCCAGAGAAAAAGACCAAGCTTTTATTACCTTGTTAGCAAATACTTTTAAGCCTTCCGATATTCATTGGCAAGATTATGACGTGATCTACTATACTGGTGGTCACGGTGTGATGTGGGATTTTTTAGATAATCCAGAACTGCAAGAAATCACCAAAAATATTTATGAAAAAGGCGGCATTGTTTCGAGTGTTTGTCACGGATATTGCGGCTTGCTCAATGTCAGACTTTCAAATGGCGAGCGATTGATAAAAGATAAAAAGTTAACAGGCTTTGCTTGGAGTGAAGAAGTTCTGGCAGGGGTAGCAAAAAAAGTCCCATACAATGCCGAAGAGCTAGCGAAAGAATATGGTGCTCGTTATGAAAAGGCTTTTATTCCTTTTGCGCCGTATGTGGTTCAAGACGGCAACTTAATTACTGGTCAAAATCCGTTTTCTGCTAAAAGAACGGCTTTAGCAATAATAGAAGAGCTAGAAAAGTCATAATTGTTAATGATTCAAACATAAATCCGACAAGCAAAACCAGTGACGGTTTTGCTTTTCGACTGTTTAAATAAAGTGGTGTGATCTAGCAAGGCTAACTTTAAGGAACAATCACAAAATCTGGGTTTGCTATTGCAAAAACTGCTTCGCGGTCTGCGGCTGGTGGGTAAATCCAGATGGTATTAATTTCTTGTTTAATTTTTTTAGCTTCATCACGCACAAATTGAACCTGACGATCCCAACCTTCGCTATAGAGTGCGCCCCAAGGACCTAAGTCAACACACGTCACATACTTCGGTTGACTGTATGGATGAAGTGGTAAATCAACTAGTTCTGCCGCAGCGTTGTAACCCGCTACACGGCCTAGACTCATGGCATGTTGGCAAGACATCACGTTAAAGTTACCTAAATCATCGGTTGGAACTTTTACCGTATCGCCAGTGACAAAAATATTTTTTGCTTCAGGTGCATGTAAATAAGCATCCCCTAAAATACGTCCTAAATTATCTTTTTCACCAGTAACTTGAGAGGTGAGCGAGTTGGCTCGCATGCCCGCAGTCCAAATCACGGTTTCTGTTTCAATTCTTTCGCCGTTTGAAAGCGTTACCCCTGATGCATCAAGTGCAGTAACGCGTAGCCCAGCTTTACCTTCCACACCGAGTTCTGTGAGAGCTTCTCGAATAACTGTAGCAGCTTGGTCACCCATTGCTGCACCAATTTCTGTTGAGGAATCTACTAAAACTACACGGACATCAGTTTCACCTAAAATGCTACGCAGACGTTCAGGCATTTCAGTAACGGTTTCTAACCCGGTAAGACCACCACCTGCAACGACCACCGTATTACGCGCTGCATTTGCAGGTTTATTAGCTAAGTTTTTAAGATGTTGGTCTAGTTTTTCAGCATCTTCTAGTGTGCTTACGCTGAAGCCATATTCGGTAAGGCCCGGTATCGGGGGCATAAACGTAGTACTTCCGGTTGCCAAAATAAAACGGTCATAGCTTAAGGTTTGTTTGTTGCCATCGGTGGTTGAAACTTCGATTGTCTGTTGGTTGCCATCAATTTGATTTACCCAACCTGCTAGATATTTAACCCCAACCACGCCTAGTAACTCTGAAATATCAGGGTTCATGTTTTCTAGTACAGCTTCATAAAGACGAGGGCGAATACCAACATTCGGGCTAGGGGAAACCATCACTACTTCAATATTTTGTTCTTGCGACGCTAAATGAATTGCTCTTTGGGCAGCAAGTGCAGCCCATAAACCAGCAAAGCCAGAACCAGCAATAATAATACGCTTACTCATTTGATTATCCTTTTGATAGATTTTCGGACAACACATTCCAACTCATCACAAAATTTAGGGTGAGCGAATCCTTTCCCTGATTGTCCGAAAAATCTGAGAAGGCGTTTAAAACGATTAGGGGGTGTTATTACTCTAGTGTTTGAGACCCTTTCAGCTCATTAGTCGGGGGTATCCCGTGAGATTTTGTTTTTCCGCATTTTTGCTGTTCTTCCTTCGATGCGTTCATTGATCCAGCCATTTACATCACTAAAAAATACGTCGGGTGCATAACGGCCAAAACGGTCAGCAATATCACCAAGTGTATGAGCACCTAGCGCATCTCGCATGGCTTTTTCGGCCTGTAGCATGACGGCATGCACTGCACACACACCACTGGTTGCCCAATCTGGCGGGGCATGATTAAAGACCGCACATTTCCCACGGACTTCTTGGCACTCAAAAAGCGGTTTTTCACCTTCGATTGCATTCACGATATCTAAAAAACTGATTTCATGAGCGGATCGAGCGAGTAAATACCCACCACGAACACCTTCTTGAGCAATAACAAGGCCTGCCTTTTCAAGTTTAGGAAAAATCTTGGCCATAAAACTTGGAGAGACTCCTTGTAATTCAGCCAGATCCTTACTACTCAAAGGTTTATCTTCATTGTTCACAAGAAAAAGAAGACAGTGAATCGCATACTCGACGCTACTAGTGATATAAGCCATTTAATTTCATAATTGATCAATTACAAACACAGACTAATGTAGTCTGTGTTTTAAGTCAACAATAAAACTAAGATAAAGTTAGTCCTAGTTTTATTTTAAGATACTACAAATAAGGAAAATTGATGTTATATATCTGAATTTAAATACCTTTAAAGAGAAATAAATAATTTAAAAAATATCGGAAAACTTACGAACGCCACCAATAATTTTCTACATTTGGCTCGTTCAGATTTAAGATTTCACCCATTTGCGGTGTGCTAATGCCTAAATCTTTTTGCTTAGCCAAACCGACAATACGTTCAAACGGGTCGTCCCAAGCATGAAGCGCCAAGTCAAAAGTACCGTTGTGTACAGGCAACAAATGGCGTCCTTTTAAATCGATATGTGCTTGTAAAGTTTGCTCTGGTTGCATATGAACATCGGGCCATTCAGGATCATAAGCACCAGTTTCTAACATGGTCAGATCAAATGGGCCATAACGGTGTCCAATCTCTTTAAACCCATCGAAATAGCCTGTATCACCGCTGAAAAATACACGTAAGTCATTATCAATAATTACCCACGAAGCCCAAAGGGTCGCATTACTATCGCCCATACCACGGCCTGAAAAATGATGAGCAGGAGTAGCCACCAATTTTAGTCCATCCACATGAGTAGTATCCCACCAATCAAGTTGTTGAACTTTTTCTGCTGGAATTCCCCATTTAATGAGTGTGTCACCCACACCAAGCGGTGTTAAGAAATGCTCAACTTTATCGTTAAGTTGCATCACTGCATGGTAGTCGAGATGGTCGTAGTGGTTATGCGACAAAATCACGCCTTTAATGGGTGGTAATTCGGCAATACTAATCGGTGGTTGGTGGAAACGTTTTGGTCCAATCCATTGAAAAGGTGATGCACGCTCTGAAAAAACTGGGTCGGTTAACCAAAATTCATTTTGCAGTTTTAACAAGAGGGTTGAGTGGCCCAAACGAAATAGAGAGCGATCGGGTGCACTTAACAACTGTTCTTTCGACAAACTTAAAACAGGAATTTCTCTGTTTGGAACGGTATCTTTGGGTTTGTTAAATAGAAACTTCCACATGAGCTGGAGCGTTTTTCCAAAAGAAGGCTTGTGTTGGTTCGGACGCGTATTTCTAAATTTGCCATTGTACTGCTGAGATGGCATTAAGGGGGAAGGCAAGTCTGTGGTATTTGAAATAGTCATTTTGTTTTCCTTATTGGAACAAACCTATATGTGCAAATAAGAACTTGGGCTAAGTGCTTATTTTGATTTATTTAAATGAGTATTTGCTCACTCATTAATTCGTTTAAAAATAAGGACGCCGCGCATCCTTAACTTTTATCTAAATTGAAACTGCATGCCAAAACGCTTCAAAACCAGATTTACGATAAAGCTCGGTTTGAGAAGGGTCTTGAGCAATAAAATTAAGTGTAACTTCTGCAAGCGCACCTAAAATTGAAGCAATAAATAACGGTGGATAATCTCTTAATTTGCCATCATTAATACGTTCTTGAATATTTTGGGTGAGGTCACAAAAGGTTTGCATGCCAATTTGTTTGCTTTGCTCGGTAATTTGTTCAGAGGTTGAAAGCTGTGCCATGACTTTGCGTTTGAGTGGAGCTTCTAAACTCCAGTCCAAATAGCTTTGCCAAATATGAGACATTTGTGTTTGCAAATCGGAGTGATCAGGGTAACCAAGCATCATGACCTGACGTAGTTCAGCCTTTAGTGAAAGATATAACTGGTTCAGCAGTTCTTCTTTATTGCTAAAATAGGTAAATAAAGTACCTTCCGCGACACCAGCGACTTTTGCAATTTTTGAGGTAGACGCACGCTCGCCAAGCTCTGCTAATGTTTCAATAGCAGCACTTAAAATTGCATTACGTTTATCTTCACTGCGTGGACGAGCCATATATAAATACATTAATTGAGTGACTACTCAATCATACATAAAAATAGTAAGACAGCAAGATATATTTTGTTAGATCTACATTATTGATTCGTTCTAAATGTAATGGGTGTTTGACCTGTCCATTTCTTAAAAGCTCGTGTGAAATTTGTAGGTTGTATATAGCCCAGATAAAGCGCAATTTCTTGTATATCCATATCACTATGAATTAACAAATGCTCAGCTTCTTTTTGTTGAGCTTCTTCAAGCAGTTGCAGATATGAAGAACCGACTTGGTTCAAATGGCGCCGTAATGTTCGACTAGACATGTTTAAGCGAGTCGCAATTTCATCAAATGAGGGATAACCCACCTGTGGTTTTAAGTTTAGTTCGGCCTTTACGGTCAGGCATATATCTTTAATTTGCTCTGAAAAACGGATTTGTTCAGCTTCACACTGTGCCAGAGCTTGTTTAAAAGCAATCGGATCTGCCATTTTAATGGGTAAATCTAGAAGCTGTTTTTTATATCGAATTTGATTAGTTGCTTGGTTAAATCGAATAAGTGGCAATAAATGCTGATAGGCTTTGTGATAGGTAGGTTCTGGCCAATCCACCCATAACTCAATTTCAGTAAAGTCATGCTCTATCAAAAACTGACCAGCTTGAATCACCCCAATCATCAAACATTCATAAAAAAATCGTCTAAGCTTTTCCACTTGCGCGGGCTGATTGCTGACAACAGGATGAGTTTCTTTAATTTCAATAATAGAAAATTCATGATCATCTAGCAGAGCAATGCGGTAATCTTTTAATCGCATGTTAAAGAATTGCGTTGAAACATCGAGAGCCTGATGTAAGTTTGGACTACTCATTAAGGCATATCCCATCGGGCCATGAGCAGTTAAACGCAGTTTTAGCCCATATTCATATCCTAAGCCAGAATCTTTCGACAATAACAAGCTTTCCCATGCCAGTTTAGACCACTGCACAGGAGTAATTCGCGCATCTAGTTGATCTAAAAGGTTTAAGGGAATTTTACTTTTCTTCAAAATTTCAAGCGCAGAAAATCCTTTGTCGACCATGATTTCTAATAACAAATGCGCATAAGAAATAGGAATACTGGCTTTGGATAGCCCATAAGGATCCTTCATATTCTTTTTTTGTTGTGGCCGAAAATGATTATCAGTATGTCTGATCTACATCTCACGCTCAAGTTAAAACTTCGGAATAATCAATTTATTCTATTTTGAGTAAGAATTATGAGCCTACCTATTCCACGAGCCTCATCTCGCGTTGTGATTACAGGTGCTTCATCTGGTATTGGAGAGGAGTTAGCAAAACAGTTCGCTTTACGAGGCTATTCCTTAGTTTTAGTCGCTCGCCGTGTCGAAAAATTAGAAGTACTGGCTGAAAAACTAAAAGCTGAATATCAAATATCTGTAGATTTATATCCATGTGATTTGGGAGATAGACAAGCTAGAGCTAAGTTTCGTCAGTATTTAGAAGGTATTGAGGTTTCAATTCTTTGTAATAACGCAGGTTTTGCAACTTTTGGACGACTTCAAGAGTTAGATGCAGATCGAGAGCGTGAAGAAGTTGAAGTTAATTCGGTGGCAATTCATGATCTGACTCTAGCCGTGTTGCCACAAATGATTAAAAGAAAAGCTGGGGCAATACTCATTGTGGGTTCTACTTCTGGTCACCAGCCAACCCCAGCAAATGCAACTTATGCAGCAACCAAGGCATTTGCTAATTCTTTTGCAGAGTCATTACATAGCGAACTTAAAGGGACAGGGGTTAGCTGTACGCTACTGGCTCCGGGGCCAACGAAAACTGGTTTTAATGAAGTTGCAGGCATTACAAAAATTGATGGTGTTGGTGGCGGTCTTGTTTGGGTAACCGCAGAACGCGTCGCCAAAGAAGCCATTCAGGGAATGGATCGGAATTGTCGAATTGTGATTCCGGGTTTCGTGGCACAGGCCCAAACCTTTGGAGGGCGTTACACACCACGCATTATTTTGCTGCCCATTCTTAAACAAGTATTTTCGAGATTAAGCCCATGAAACAATTGATTAATGACTTACGTGTGCCTGTGGGTTTAGCCAATCTTGGCAATAAGCTTTATCACAATGCCCACTATTTGACTGCTGTCGTTGAAATCGATGAAAAAGCAATGGCGCGCTGGTTACCATCTGGAATGACACTAGTTAAACCTGCCAGAGCCGATTTGTTTTGTGCGTATTTCCCAGAAAATGTCTATACGGGCGCTTACCATGAAGCGGGTTTATTTGTTCATATTAAAGTTGGCAACAAGACTGGAATCTTTTGTCCTTGGATGATTTTGGACGATGACCGCGCCATGATTATTGGTCGTGAATTGCTCGGCTACCCTAAAAAGATGGGTGAAATTAGCTGGGAAAATGATGGCAAACGCATTTTAAGCAAAGCTTCACGCCGAGGCACAACACTCATTGAAATGGAAGCCAAGCTTGGTGAAGTTATTCATGATGCACCTCCAATTTTAGGATTACCGCATCGGAATATTACGGGTGGATTAGGAATTAGTTTACCCCGTGAAGTTCGATTCACCCCGAAAGAGCATCCAGTTGAAGTGCGTCAGGTTGAAATAAACTTACGTTTTACAGGCACAGCAAACGATCCTTTACATGATATGGGGTTAGGCGAAGTTATAGAGGCCAGATTACATCGCGTTGATTTGTCGGGAGGGTTAATTCCACCGATTCAAATACCTCGTTTACGCACGCCGTTATTTTTATTACGTCAGTTTAATCCACGCGTTTTATAACTGGAGAATAAACATGAACGCATTTTTTCAGTCAAAACCAGCCCAAGATTTTTCTAAAATTTCTGCATCAATTGACATTACAGTGCGCCAGTTAGACTTATCTTTTCCAGATGAAATACCAGAGTTTTGGTTTAAAAATAATCCCTTGCTGACCATGTTATTTACAGCCTTATCAAGTGCTTTCCCAGATGGTGAACGGCAGTTTATTTATAGTGTGCGTAATTATCAGGACAAAATTAGCGATCCTATTTTGCTTAAACAAGTCCGAGCTTTTATTGGTCAAGAAGCACATCACGGCAAAGAGCACGATGCGCTTAATGCTGTCATGCTTAAAAAAGGTTATCCCGTTGAACGTATCTATAAGCGTTTTAAAAAGATGAACCGTATGTTGCAGCAACGATTTTCTTTAGAGCATCAATTGGCTTGCACGGTATGTATGGAGCATTTAACGGCAATTTTAGCGGACTATTTTATTAGTATCGCGCCTGAAGACTTAGAGTTGTTTAATGTTAATTTGCGAAAAATTTGGGCTTGGCATGCGATTGAAGAAACAGAGCATAAAGCTGTGGCGTTTGATGTCTACCAATCTTTAGTGAATAGACCTTATTTCTTACGGTTGGTGATGTTAGAAACCACGCTTTCTTTTCTCATCATTACCACCAGAGGAACAAAAGAGCTTTTAAAGGCTTCGGGCAAAAATAGAGATTTTAAAAGTCTATATGTGGGTTTGAAATATTTGCTTGGCGGTCAAGGTGTGATCCGAAAAATTAGTCGCAGTTACTTAGATTTTTATTCTAAAGATTTTCATCCTTGGCAACACGATAACCGTGAACAAATGATGAAATTAAAAGACCTATATCTTAATGAATGATTTTTAAATTTAGGAAGAAACAAAATGACAAAACCTAATTCAAAACCCACATTAGCAAGTCCTTTAACGTTAGCCTGTGGCATTAGCATTCCAAACCGAATTGCCAAATCTGCAATGAGTGAACAACTTGCTGATCGGCATGGTTCACCGACCACTGACTTACAGCAACTCTATGCAGCTTGGGCCAGAGGTGGAGCAGGGTTGTTAATTACCGGCAATGTCATGATTGACCATCGTGCTTTTGTGGAACCACGAAATGTGGTTTTAGAGTCAGCAGAATTTCTGCAAGCAAATAAGTTATGGGCTCAGGCTGCTAAGGCCAATGGCAGCAAAATTATTATGCAGATTAACCATCCCGGCCGTGTTGCAGTTTTACCACTTTTGAAAAAGCCAATAGCTCCCTCAGCAGTGGGGCTTGATTTACCTGCCATGAATATTATTCGCATTCCGCGTGCGATGACCGAAGCGGAAATATATGAACAGATCAATCGATTTGCTCAAACTGCGAGGCTGGCTATTGAAGCTGGTTTTGATGGAGTACAGGTGCATGCAGCACATGGCTATTTACTCTCACAATTTTTATCACCTCTAGCCAATGTTCGGACAGATAAGTGGGGCGGTAGTCCTGAAAATCGACGCCGTATGCTCATTGAAACGGTTCAGGCTGTACGAGCTGCAATAGGGAAAAACAAAATATTAAGCGTAAAACTCAACTCTGCCGATTTTCAAAAAGGCGGATTAAGTCAGGAAGAATCGATAGACATTGCATTAGCTTTAGAAGCAGAAGGGATCGACCTATTAGAGATTTCAGGCGGGAATTATGAATCCCCTGCACAGTTAGGCTATGCACCAGATCGTTCTGCTCAGCGTGATGCATATTTTATTGACTATGCCACTGCACTTCGTAAACAAAGCAAATTACCACTCATGTTAACTGGTGGACTGCGCGATGTAGATTTTATGAACCATATTGTTGCCAATGGTACGGTCGATTTGGTTGGATTGGCTCGACCTTTTGCAGTACAGCCTGATTTAGCCAAACAACTGTTAGCAGGAAAATCGGTATTAGAACCAGCAAAAATTCCAGCCATTGGATACAAACCTGTAGATGCCTATTTACAACTGGCATGGCACGCGACCCAATTCCGCCGTATTAGTAGTGGACAAAAGCCGAAAGTGATTAAGGGCTTAGTGCGAACATTGATTGCTTTTGGTCCACGTATGGGCTTTAACATTTTGACTCAGGATTAATAGTAAGTGCTTTTGATATATAAGGATTTATTATCATGAATAGTTTAATCAGACAAAACCATGTCATTGTGCCACGGCGTCCAGTATTTAATTTTACTGAAACCCCATGTCATTGGATTTATGATGATCCCATAGTTTCACAAATATTAAATTCAATTAACCCGATTACACCTGCACCAGAGCGTTGGTTTTGTCAGACGTTTAGAGATGCATTGCCTTATATTAAAGATGAAAAACTGAAAGAGGCAGCAATTGCTTTCATTAAACAAGAGGGTGCTCATAGTTATGGGCACACTCTCGGAACTCGGCATATAGAGGCGTTAGGGATTGATTTAAGTCGTTATACTAAAATGATGAATTGGATATTTAATGACATGATTGGCTCAAAACCATTAGGCTATGAATTGAAGCATCCACGCTTAAAGTCGATGTGGCTAACGACCCGATTAGCAATGGTGGCCGCTGCCGAGCATATGACTGGAGTGTTAGGACATTGGGTTCTCAATGTAGAGGGGCTACAACAAGCACCTGTCGATGTAGAAATGTTACGTTTATTGCAATGGCACGGAGCTGAAGAGGTTGAGCACCGTGAAGTAGCCGATGCAATGTTTAGATATTTTAGCAATAGTAATGTACTTCGAGTGGGGGCAGCGGTTTTCACGTTCCCTCTATTTATTGTTTTGGCTTATGTTGCTGTCGAAAATCTAGTAGAACAAGATGCGCAATTACCACATCGTTTTCGTTTCAAAGATTATTTCCGAGCAGCTCGACAAGACCGTGTGCCTAAGGTTGACGATATAATACGTGCCTGTTTGCGATACTTTAATCCCAACCACAGCCCTTTAAATGAAGGGTCAACTGAGCAAGCCTTAACTTTTTTATCTACAATAAAAGAACTTAACTAAATAAAAGCTTGTACGAATATTACTTCTTTTAGGCTCAAAAATAATGAATAAGACCTTTTAATTCATCTTATTCATGGTCTATAGCCGCCATATGAGCGGCTATATAATCTTCGAACCCTTGCGTAATCTAGATAATATTTGAGCTATGTACCTTATTCATCAAATTGTAAAACAACTTTCCCTTTTGCTCGTCCAGTATTTACATATTGGAGCGCTTCTTTAATTTGAATAAAGTCATAGGTTTGGTCAACTACGGGTTTAATTTTTCCAGCTTCTACCAGTTCAGTAATTTTTGAGAGCTGTTGACCATTTGGCTGCATAAATAAAAATGTATAAGTAATGCCGCGTTTTTTTGCTTTATGTCGAATTGACCAGCTTAACATCGGAATAACACATTTTAGGAACCAGTTCGGATTAACTGCCTCTGCAAAAGCATGGTCAGGTGGTCCTGAAATACTAATAAGACGTCCACCACGTTTAAGAACGTTCAGTGATTTTTCTAAGGTTTTCCCGCCTTGTGTATCTAAGACTACGTCGTAATCTTTAAGTTCTTGCTCAAAGTCCATTGTTTTATAGTCAATGATGATGTCAGCACCTAGCTCTTTCACCCAACCACTGTTTTTGGCACTAGTTGTGGTCGCAACCGTAGCGCCAAGTGATTTGGCAAGTTGAATTGCAATTGAACCTACACCACCTGAACCTGCATGAATAAGTACTTTTTGACCAGCTTTAACTTTTGCAATTTCAACTAGTGCTTGCCATGAAGTTAAGGCAACTAATGGTAGGGCTGCCGCCTGTTCCATTGAAATATTTTGCGGTTTCAGTGCAAGTGAAGACTGTTGAACCACAGTATATTCAGCAAAAGCGCCGTTTAAATCTGTCTTGGCATAGACTTCATCTCCAGCTTTAAACTGGGTAACCTTCGATCCAACTTCTACGACTGTACCTGCAAAATCATTGCCTAATATAAAAGGAAACTTCACTGGGAGAATTGCTTTAAATTCACCCTCTAAAACTCTTAAGTCGAGAGGGTTAATGCTGGCTGCATGAACTTTAACGAGCACAGCGTCTGCTGTTAGTGGTGGTTGAGATTGTTCATCGAGCTGTACGTCATCAATGTTGCCATAACGGCTAATGTAGGCTGCTTTCATTTGAAACCTCTATTTCTCAAAATTATTTTAAAGTTTTATAGGCTTGGGTTTGTTCTAAACTTTCAAGCTACGGTGAATTAATTTGTCAAAGATCTTTGCAGGTGCAAATCGTCTTAACGCTTTTAAGCTTTTTGCAGTTTTTCCTGCTGTGTAGCGTGGCACAACATGTTGACTTTGAATGACCGCTAAAATTGTATTGGCAACCACACTCGAGTCATCTGACTTATTAATTGAATTAATCATTTGTTTATGTAGCTTTTCACGAGTTTGATCGTAAAAAGAAATTTTATTATCTGCTTCGAGTAAGTTTACTCCCAAAGAAGTATTAGTGTAAGCAGGTTCAATAAGTGACACACGAATGCCTTGAGATCTTAATTCGTGATCTAAAGATTCAGAGTAGCCTTCAAGGGCATGTTTTGAAGCAGCGTAAAGTGCACCAAAAGGCAGAGGTAAAAGCCCAAGAATTGAACTGATATTTAAGATCAATCCTGAGTGTTTCTGGCGCATATGTGGAATCACAGCACGAGTCATTCGAACCGCACCAAAAAAATTGGTATCAAAAATAGCCTGTGCTTGCTGCATTGAACTTTCTTCGGCACCAGCAGGTGCTATTGCAAACCCAGCATTATTAATTAAGACATCAATTTTTCCTTCGGTCGCTATTACTTTCTCAACGGCTTGGGCAACTGAATCATCTTGATTTACGTCTAACTCAATAAGATGAAATTTGTATTTTGATGAATCTTTTGCTTGTCGGCTTGTGCCATAAACAATAAATCCAGCCTCATGTAAAAGGTTTGCTGTTGCTAAACCAATACCAGAAGATGCGCCTGTAATTAGAACTACTTTACCAGTCATACCATTTTTTCCAATTTGAAGGTGTTCGCTATTCAGTTTCACCTTGATATTTTCATCATAATCTAAAAACAAAATAGTTACTACTAAAATGATAGTGACTTTTGTCGAATTTATTTCTAGTTTTTATTGGCTCATACGATTTTTCAAACCAATTTCAAAATTAATGGAGAAAGAAATTGCATAAAAAAAATAAAAGCTCTGCAAATCATTCACCAACCTTAAAGCTCAATGTCGATGGAACTTTATTTACTTATCGTGAATTTGGGAAAAAGAAGGCACACCAATTATTCTGCTAAATCATTTTAGTGCTGTAATTGATGATTGGGATCCTAGAGCCATTGATGGGATTGCTAAAGAAAAGTGGGGCATCATCTTTGACAATCGGGGTGTTGGCGGTTCACAAGGAAAAACTCCAGCTACTGTTTAAGTAATGGCTGATAACGCGATTGAATTTGAAACGCTTGGTTTAGTTTTATTAATTATTTACCCAGACACAGGTTACGGAGGAATATTTCAATTTCATCAAGACTTTGTGGGAAAGGTAATTCAGTTTTTAGAATAACTTGAATATTGTATAAAATGATGCCTCGGTTGACATCATTTTATATAGCTAGCTTTATACGATATTCTTTGAATTCCAGATGGTTAGAGCTTTACTTGCCGCATTTTCTGCTATTTGTGCTTCTGCGCCTAATCCAACTATTAGATTAATACACATTGGAATTAGAATTTCGGTGGTGGGATTAGGGCAACTAGTAAAATGTTGCCCAAGCTCTAACATAATAAATCCATGCAGTGCACTCCATAACTGTGCTGCCATCACATCAGGGTCAATGTCTCGAATATATTTTGCTTCTATCAGATTGACACATTCTTGACGCAAGTGTGAATAAGAATTTTTAAATGCTTCTGTACTTTCATTGGCTGAAGCTTCACTTCTCCGAAGAGGTGTATATCGTCCCTGAATAGACAAGCCAAACATCAAATCATAAAGATGCGGATTAGCCATAGCAAAATTTCGGCATTCTAAAGCCATTAAACACATGTTTGTCATTGGCTCGTCTGTATTTTCTATACTTTTAAATAAACGAGCTTGTTGGGTAAATCCTTCGTCAGCTATGGCTTGCAGCAGCTCAGGCACCCCGCCAAAGTGAGTATAAACACCCATAGTGGACTGACCTGCTTCTAAAGCAACAGTTCTCGCTTTAATTTGAGAAGGACCTTGGTTTTCGATTATTCGCATTGCTGCTTCTAATAAACGTGTACGAGGACTTTTTTTTTCCATAACAAAGTTATTGCGCAATAAAAATAACATTGTTATATTAAACCATAACAATGTTATTGTTAATGCTTAGTAGCTACTAATTTCATATTTTTAAATAAAAGTTAAGCAAAGCTGAACGGATTCTTCTAGCGAGATATCGAGCTTAGAGACATAAAATGTGGTGACTAGGATTGCATCATGAAGATACTTAAAAGTGCTGTTTTGTCAGCAGTAGCAATAAGTTTAGCGGCCTGTAGTCATTATTCTCAGTCGTTAAATACAAGTAATAGCAAGGCTAATGTTAGTCAAATAAAGAAGGGTTCTGAAATGATTAATAGTGAAATACAGAGAAAGCACATTAAATTGGAAACTCATGACAATGTGCTCATTGCTCACTTAGATGGTGGTCCTTATCAGTTAATGGGACTAGATATGGCTGAAGAGTTATCTGAACTATTAGATGACCTTGAAAAAAAGCATACCTCTGTTGAGGCAGTAATTTTTACTGGGGATCATCCAGATTATTTTATTGCCCATGCTGATGTCCGTTGGTTACAAGAAGGTGGAGCTAGTATTCCAAAGCTGGGGCTAAAAACTTCTTCTTTGGTTGCACGTACATCTAAAAGTATTCGAGGAGTTCCAGGCTTAGAGCAGTTAGCGGAACTTACCCCTTTAGATGGTGGTATGCAATTAGATAAATTGCATGAAACTTTTTTACGAATGAATAGAAGTGGTGTGATTTTTATCGCAGCATTAAATGGCTCTGCTCTGGGTTTGGGTAGCGAGTTTGCACAAGCCTGTGACATCAGAATTATGGCTGATGGCAATTATGTGATTGGCCAACCTGAAATCTTACTGGGTATTAATCCAGGTGGTGGAGGTACTCAGCGATTAACGAGATTAGTGGGAACTCATCGAGCGTTAATGATGATGCTTGAAGGAAAACCTGTATCTCCAAAAGTTGCGTTAGAAATTGGCTATGTAGATGAAGTCGTGCCTAAAGATCAGTTGATCGATAAAGCTTTAGAGCGAGCAATTTATTTGAGTAAACGTCCTAAAACAGCACGCGCTGCAATTAAGCGAGCAGCATATTTTGGTGGGTCGGAAACATTAGAAGAAGGTCTGCATAGAGAGCGAACTGAATTTATTCATATATCCCCAACAGAGACAGCACAAAAGCTCATGAAAGGCTATTTAGAGCAAACCGATCAACGTAAAAAATTACCTTTCTATGATGCTGAAGTATTTCAAGAGACTTTAAAGAGTGGCTCACTTCCATTAGCGTCTGAAGGAAATAAAAAATGAATAAAAATCAAGTAAATGTTTCTAAATATCAGGTCATTAAAGAAGATATTCGTTTTGATTCAGGTGAAACTTATTGTTCTGCATGGCTGTTTCTACCTAAAGGCGTAACCAAACCTCCTGTAGTTGTGCTTGGGCATGGTATCGGTGCAATCCGAGAAATGAGATTAGATGCTTTCGCAGAACGTTTTGCCCAAGCGGGTATTGCTGCTTTAGCCTTTACCTATCGATATCTTGGTGACAGTGGTGGTGAACCTCGTCAACTCATGTCTGTAAATCGCCAATTAGATGATTGGGAAGCAGCTTTAAAATTTGTAAAAAGCTATCCGTCGCTTGATGGTGAACGTGTAGGAATTTGGGGAAGTTCTTTCGGTGGAGGGCATGCAATTACTATTGCGAGCAGACATCCAGAACTTAAAGCCGCAATTGCACAGTGTCCGTTCACAGATGGTTTAGCTTCAGCATCTGCACTAGGCTTAAAAGATACCTTAAGAGTAATTCCAGTAGTAACCAAAGATTTATTTGCAAAACTATTTGGATTGCCGCCAGTCATGGTGCCAATTGCAGCTCCTCCGGGACAGCCCGCTCTTATGAACGCTCATGATGCGTTAGAGGGGTATCTAGCATTAATGCCAGAAGGCGTCGAATTCGTAAATTACTTAACCGCAAGAATTATTCCAGAAATTCTAAGATATCGACCTGGATTAGTCGCATCTAAAATCCAAAGCCCAATACTCTTTTGTGTAAGTGATACCGATACAGTTACACCAGCGGGCCAAACTTTAAAACTCGTTAAACATGCTCCACGTGGGGTCATTAAACGTTATGAAGCAGGGCATTTTGATTTTTATACAGGTGAGGCTTTTGAGCAATTGGTCAAAGATCAAACTCAATTCCTTAAGCAAAATTTCAACTAATTTGCACTGAATTTATCAAAATTTGTAAAGGAACTACTATGCAATTTACTATGCTTTCAAAATTAAGGGCAGAGGAAGCCCCAAATGCTCACTGCATTTCAGACTCAAATATTTCTTTAACCAATGTTGAGTTTCATAAAGCGATTCTTCGAGCAGCTGGCGCAATGGATCGCCAAGGTATTCGTGAAGGTGACGTTGTCGCACTTATGCTACCAAATCAAGTTGAATTTGTTGTTGCCATGTTTGCCGCATGGTATTTAGGAGCGGCTATAACTCCAATTAATCCTATGCTTACGCACAAAGAAGCAAATCATCAGTTAAAGGATTCAGGAGCAAAACTACTCATCAATTTAACAGGTGAGAAAATCGATAATAATGTCTCTTCAATAGCTGTAACTATGCTCAAGCATGGTGATGAGTTTCAACATGCTCCAGTTGTTAATCCTGAGGCATTGGCTTTATTAATATATACAAGTGGTACAACGGGTTTACCAAAAGGAGTCATGTTAGATCATTCTAATATCATAGCGATGACTGAAATGGGGCGTGAGGGATTACAAATATCAGAAAAAGACCACTGCCTTTTAATTTTGCCCTTATTTCATGTCAATGGAATTGTTGTGAGTATTCTTGTTCCTCTTGCTTCTGGTGGCCGTGTAACGATACGTCAAAGATTTGATATAGAAACTTTCTTTTCTGATATAGAGCAATTGCAACCGACTTATTTTTCAGCTGTGCCTACTATTTACGCAATGTTATATGCCTTGCCTAAAGAGGTTGTGCCAGACGTATCTAGTTTACGTTATGGCGTTTGTGGAGCAGCACCTACTTCAGCTGATTTACTCGTTAATTTTGAAAAGCGATATGGTTTTCCAATAGTAGAAGCATATGGCTTATCGGAAGGTACATGCGGCTCTACACTAAATCCAGTGAATGGTATCAGAAAAGCTGGAACGGTAGGACTGCCATTACCCGGTCAAAAAATAGCTATAGCTGATTTTAATGGAAGACATTTACCTGTAGGTGAAATCGGGGAAGTGTTGATTCAAGGTAAAAACGTTATGCGGGGTTATCTGAATAAACCAGAAGAAACAGCAAAAACGGTTGTAAATGGTTGGCTACACACAGGTGATATAGGTCGAATTGACGATGAGGGATATCTTTCAATCGTTGGGCGATTAAAAGAAATGATTATTCGCGGGGGCGAAAATATTTATCCAAAAGAAATTGAAGATACATTGCTTGAGGTATCCGAAGTTTTTGAAGCGGCTGTGATTGGTGTTTCTGATGAAAAATGGGGGGAAGTAGTTTGGGCGTTTATATCCCTTAAGCCTAATGCCGAATGTTCAATTGATCAAATAAATCAGTATTGTAAGCAGCATTTGACTCGTTATAAGCAACCAGAAAAAGTGATTGTTCTTCCGACTCTTCCCAAAAATGCAGTTGGTAAAATTGATAAACCTAAGCTTCGTGGGCTATATCAAGTTCAGGGAGCATAAAATGTCGAAATTACTAAATATCGTCATGCATCTAAAAAATGGGTTGTCTAAAAGATAACAAGCTAGAGTGAGGAATTATTATGCGAAACACTTCTTCTGACAGCCCATTATTTGATTACGACTGGGTAGTTATAGGTTCTGGTTTTGGTGGTAGCGTTTCTGCCTTACGCTTAGCTGAAAAAGACTATCGAGTTGCCGTATTAGAACGTGGAAAACGCTATAAAGATGAGGACTTGCCTAAATCGACTTGGCAACTCAGTAAATTTTTATGGGTACCTTCAATTGGATGGAAAGGAATCATGCGAATGAAGATTTTTCGCCATGTTTTTTTTCCTAGTCAATCTGCTGTTGGTGGTGGTAGTACGGTTTATGGTGGAGTTCTCTATCGGGCTAGACCAGAGTTCTTCAAAAATCCTCAGTGGAATCATCTTGGTGATGATTGGCAACAGGTTTTAACGCCATTTTACGATAAAGCCGAATATATGCTGGGCGTAGAGACAATTAAATTTGATTCTACAAATCAAAATATTGCAAAAGAAATGGCAGCTCATTTTGGTTGTAGTGATGGATTTAAGCGTGCACCAACAGGTATTTTCTTTGGGGAGCCAGACAAAAAAGTGCCTGATCCTTATTTTGGAGGTGAAGGTCCAGAGCGTACAGGATGTATTCGCTGTGGCGCATGTATGGTTGGTTGTCGAGTCGGAGCGGTAAACTCATTAAGTAAAAACTATTTATGGTTTGCTGAAAAGAAAGGTGTTCAAATTTTTCCAGAACATCAAGTTACTGATATTAAACCTTTAAATGCATCAGATGGAAGTGATGGCTATCGCGTTACAGTTCAAACAAAAGGGTTGTTCTTTACTAAAAAAATTACGTTTACGACTAAAGGTGTCGTGTTTGCAGGAGGCGCACTGGGAACCAATGAATTATTAGCCAATTGTAAATTGAATGGTTCACTACCCAATATCAGCAATAAATTGGGACAATTGGTGCGTACCAATAGTGAATCTGTGCTTAATGTAAGATTGCCCAAAGATCTAAAAACGTGGAATGACGTCACTGCAAGTAGCAGCGTACATATTGATCAAAACACACATATTGAGTTTTTGACCTATGGGCGACATGCGGACTTTATGAGTTTGATGTATACCGTTTTAGTGGGTAACGGAAATCGATTAACACGCCCACTCAAATGGTTGTGGCAAATTGTGCGGCATCCGGCACAATGGCTGAAAACAGTGTCACCTATTGGGTGGAGTCAGCACATGATTACGTTGTTGGTAATGCAATCTTTAGATAACTCAATCCAATTTTTACCTAAAAAGCGTTGGTTTGGTTCTGGATATACATTAATCACTAAGCAGAATAGTGATAAGCCAAATCCAACATACATTGATATTGCAAATCAGGCTGCACAGTGGGTAGCTGATTATACAGGTGGTGTTGCGCAGAGTAATATTTTAGAAGCAATAGCTGATATCCCGACGACAGCACATGTTTTAGGTGGGGCTGTCATTGGAAAAGATGCTGCTCACGGTGTGATTGATCATAATTTACAAATATTTGGATATAAAAACTTATTGGTTTGTGACGGATCAGCAATGCCAGCAAATCCTGGGGTAAATCCAGCTTTAACAATTACTGCTTTAGCTGAATATGCAATGTCTAAAGTAATAGAACCCTAGAGATATCCAACCTTTAAGTCTTGAACTGATAATCAGTAATTTTAAGGGCTGTTTTGTGTATCAACACGAAGCAGTCCTTTTTTATTTCATTTAATTTTTACAAGAAATTCAAGTAAATAATAGTTAGTACTAAAAAGATAGTGACAAAGGGAATTTATCAATATATAGTTAATATTAAATCGATACCTACTCTGTTTTTATCTTTTCTCTCTTTGAAAGATCACTCATAAAAACAGATGAATCAGATCAATGAATTAAATTTGAGGATCAGAGAAATGAATTTTTTATTAAATACAGTTGCTATGAGTTTGACGGCGATATCTATTTTTAGTGCTCCCTTAACTCAGGCCGAGACTGTGGAATCACTCTCTTTTAGCACCCCTTTTACTAAGGCGAATGAAGTGTCAAAAAACAGTGTTATCAATCAGCAAGCCGATCAAAATTCCCAACTAAATACAAATTGGACAAATGTCCCAACTCAATTTATTAGTGCAGGTGGCGTTAACTTCGCTTACCGAGAATATGGTCAACAAAACGGTGGAACGCCTGTCATTTTTTTAAACCATTTAGCTGCTGTACTAGATAACTGGGATCCACGAATTATTGATGGAATTGCGGCTAAACATCATGTTGTTGTGTTTGATAATCGCGGCGTTGGTGCTTCGACTGGTGAACCAGCAAAGTCAATTGAACAAATGGCAGATGATGCGATTACTTTCATTCAAGCAAAAGGCTTTAAGCAGGTTGATTTATTCGGCTTCTCGATGGGCGGCATGATTTCACAAGAGATTGTGCTAAAACAGCCGAATTTGGTTAGAAAAATGATTTTATCGGGAACTGGCCCTGCGGGCGGTACTGGAATTAGTACAGTCGGGCGAGTTTCTAATTGGGATTTAGTTCGTGGAATGGTGACTGGTCAAGACCCTAAGGTTTATCTTTTCTTCACTCGTACAGAAAATGGTAAAGCTTCTGCAAAAGCCTTTATTCAACGTATTAATGAACGTACTGAAAACCGAGATAAAGAAATTACCATTTCTGCCTATCGTGCCCAGCTTAAAGCATTAAAAAAATGGGGAAGTAAAAAACCTGCTGACCTTTCTGTGATTCAACAACCTGTTCTTGTTGCCAATGGTGATCATGACCGAATGGTGCCAACAGTAAATACTTATGATTTAGCAAAGCGTTTACCGAATAGTTCACTTGTAATCTATCCAGATGCAGGCCACGGGGGAATATTTCAGTTTAATGAAGATTTTGTAAAACAATCACTTACATTCTTAGCTAAATAAGAACTTAAATTTAGGACTATGACCATGACAACAATTACACACCAAACAGCCGAGACCCAATTCATTGAAGTAGATGGAGCAAATTTTGCCTATCGTCGATGGGGTAGTGCAAATACAGAACAACCACCGCTATTTTTTCTTCAGCATTTCCGAGGTGGTTTAGACAATTGGGATCCACTGATTACTGATGGTTTAGCGCAAGGGCGTGAAGTCATTTTGTTTAACGGTCGCGGCATTGCTTCATCTACTGGCCAGCCCCGTACTCGCATTGAAGATATGGCAGACGACGCGGCAGCAGTTATTCGTGCACTAGGCTTAAAGCAGGTTGACCTATTAGGCTTTTCACTGGGCGGGTTTCAGGCACAAGATTTAGTACGTCGCCATCCTGAACTCGTCAGAAAATTGATGCTTTTAGGTACGGGACCAAGAGGTGGAAAACCACGTGGAGATGATCCAGAAGTTGCCGCTTTGGTATTGAAGCATGCAACAACTGCTGTGCCTTCTGAAGAAAACTTCCTCTTTTTATTTTTTGGCCGATCTGAAGCTGCTATTCAGGCGGGTCATGAATTTTGGCAACGTCGCCATGAGCGTAAAAACCAAGATCCAGCAAGCTCAGTTGAAGTCATGCAGGCACAGATAGAAGCCAATATGCATTTTTTACCTAAACTTGATGAACAAGATCCTTTTGCACATTTACGTGAGATTAAACAACCTACTTTCATTTTAAATGGTGTCGATGATGTGATGATTCCGACCATCAATGCATATCACATGGCACTTAACATTCCAAACGCTCAGCTATTTATTTATCCCGATGCAGGACATGGTGCCCAATTTCAGTACCCTGAACGCTTCGTAAAACATGCAATACAGTTTTTAGATGAATAATGTCCATGAGTCCGGTCCATTCAATTTGATGAATTAAGAAGATAAAAATGATGAAATTTAAATTATTGCTGTGGATGCTGACCAAGCTCATGCAGCGTGCTGTAAAAAAGAACCCGAAATGCGCAGCTTATGTGAAAGATAAAAATGTCATCTTTCAGATTCAAACAGCAAGTGGTGAAGGCCGCTATTTCGAAGTAAAAAACGGCAAGATTAACTCTTATTCAGGGCTAACCAAGTCACCAAGTTTTACCTTTACGTTTAAAACGGGTAGCAAGGGCTTCGCCGTGTTGTCAGCGAAAGACAGTGTAAACACTTTTTTAACTGCACTTAAAACACAAGACCTTGTCATTACCGGAAATTTTGTGGATGTGATGTGGTTTCAAAGTTTAGTGGACTTTATTCAACCCCATTCAAAACCCTCTTTAACTGTGTGAGATAAGCCATGACTCATCTGCAATTAAAAACGAATCTTTTGAATCAGCCTTTAACTTTACCGAATGGTGTCATCATTCCAAACCGGTTAGCGAAGGCCGCAACCAGTGAAACTTTAGCCAGCTATTCAAATAATCCAAACGAAAAACATGTTCGGCTATATCAGCGTTGGGCCGCATCAGGGATTGGGATGATCATAACTGGCAACATTATGATTGACCGCAAAGCCTTAGGTGAGGCCGGCAATGTGGTGGTTGAGGATGAGCGTGATTTTGCAATTTTACAGAAATGGGCAAAAACCGTGACCGAACAAGGTTCTCAATTGTGGGCACAGTTAAATCATCCGGGAAAACAATCACCGAAAGGATTAAATGTACGGAACATTTCTGCATCGGCAGTGCCATTTGGTGCAGAAATGCAGTCTTTATTTGCAACACCTGATGAAGCAACACACGAAGAGATTTTAGAAATTATTCAGCGTTTTGGTCGTAGCGCTGCGATATGTAAAAAGGCTGGATTTAGTGGAGTTGAGATTCACGCTGCGCATGGTTATCTGATTAACCAGTTTTTGTCACCTTTGCACAATTTAAGAAATGATGAGTGGGGTGGTACACCAGAAAAACGTCGCCGTTTCTTAATGGAAGTTTATACAGAGATCAGAAAACAAGTCGGTAAAGAGTTTCCTATCGCGATTAAGCTTAACTCGGCAGACTTTCAAAAAGGTGGGTTTACCGAGCAAGACTCTTTAGAAACCATTCAGGCATTAGCGAATGCAGGCATTGACCTCATTGAAATATCGGGTGGTACCTACGAATCTGGAGTAGCCAAAGCTCCACAAAAAGCATCGACAATTGCACGCGAAGCTTTCTTTATTGATTTCGCAGAAAAAGTGAGAACACTTGTTAAAACGCCGTTGATGGTAACAGGTGGATTCCGAACTGTAGAAGGTATGGATCAAGCTTTGCAGTCCCATGCATGTGATGTCATTGGAATTGCAAGACTTATGGCAATTGAACCTGATGTACCCAAATCTTTACTGGCAGGAAAAAATGGTTTTCAGTCAGTGCAACCCATCAAAACTGGCATCAAAAAAATTGATAGTCTGGGGATTATGGAAGTACTTTGGTATACCCAACAACTCAAACGGATTGGTAAAGGTAAAGAGCCGAAACCTAAAGAAAGTGGCTTATGGGCATTTATTAAAACAGTTTTACTCAGTGGTTGGGGAACTTATGCCACCCAACGTAGCCGGGCAAAATAACCCATTTACTTTACATCAGGCCAATAAAAAGCACTCCAATTGAGTGCTTTTATATTTAAATCATTCATTACTTTTGACTGATCGGGCGAGTACCAATTTCGGCTCCCGTCACTTGGTCAATTACAATAGGTTTGATTTCAGTGCCTTGTTCTGCATCAATGAAAGTTACCATTTTTTCAGGTTGCTCAAAGGGTTTATATTTTCGACCCCATGCACCAATCACAAATAAAGCTGGTAAAAAATCTTTACCTGCTTGAGTTAATACATACTCTTCACGTGGTGGGTGTTCAGAATATTGTCTTTTTTCGAGTAAGCCTTCTTCGACTAAAACAGATAACCGTTTTGTTAGCATGGTTGGTGCAATGCCTAAGCTTTTACGAAACTGATCAAAACGTGTAAAACCTGCATGAGCATCTCGTAATATCAACATGCTCCACGCATCACCTAGTACAGAAAGGCTTCTGGCGATTGGGCAGACTTCTAGATTGCTATTTTTACTCATATCGAATTAATAAACTCAATAGTAACTACTAAAACAATACTAACACAAAGTAGCGAATTAAGCGAGTTTGAATGCTAGATATACAATAATAACTCTATGTCCCGAGTCAATTTTGAACTATGTCTGTACTAGGCTGACTTTCTAATAACTTGGATAAATTATTTTCAAGCCAAGTAGTTAAATCAAAAAGTCGTTCGGAAGCCTCGCGTCCAAAGTCAGTTAATTGATAATCTACACGAGGTGGTATTTCTGCATAATCCTGACGTACGATAAAACCATCGTGCTCAAGCGTTTTTAAGGTTTGTGCCAACATCTTTTCACTAATGCCATCAATAATTTTCTTTAACTCATTAAAACGCAGACGTTGATCTCGAAGTGCAACTAAAATCAAGACACTCCAACGGCTCGTGAGAGTTAATAAAATTTTTCGAGAGGGACAATCTGCTGCAAAAACGTATCCTTTCATCGCGTACCACCTTCATTACAAAAGTTTACATTTGTTTCTAAACTTACTTTTAGGTAAGTACTTACTTTTAGTAAGTTAAGGTACTACGATGATTGGAATATATCAACTACATCAGATGGAGATCATCATGCGTATTGCAGTTACTGGTGCATCAGGTCAACTCGGCCAATTGGTTATTTCTCAATTACTCGAACGGACTGACGCAAAAAATATTGTCGCATTAGTTCGCAATCCAGAAAAAGCATCAGATTTAAGCTCAAAAGGGATCGAAGTGCGTACTTTTGATTATGGTCATGACGCAGATAAACTTTCGGTTCAATTGGCTGGTATTGATAAGCTTTTATTAATCTCATCGAGTGAAGTGGGTCAACGTACAGTACAACACCAAAATGTGATTAATGCGGCAAAACTTGCAGACGTAAAATTTATTGTTTACACGAGTTTATTAAACGCAGATACAACGCCGCTTCTATTAGCACAAGAACATGTTGAAACTGAACAATATTTAAAAAAATCGGATATCCCATATACGCTATTACGTAATAACTGGTACAGCGAAAACTATGCAATGGGGCTTGCACAAGCAGTTGAGCATGGCAAAATTTTTGGGGCAACGCATCACGGCAAAATTGCTTCTGCTTCGCGCTTAGACTATGCGACTGCTGCCGCTGTGGTATTAACGCAAGACGGGCATGAAAATAAAGTTTATGAACTAGCGGGTGATACGAGTTATACCCTTGATGATGTCGCAAAATGGGCAAGTGAAATTAGTAAAAAAGAAGTCATTTACCAAGACCTACCAGAAGAGGAATATAAAGCGCTCTTGGTACAATTGGGCATACCAGAAGGGTTTGCTGGCATCTTGGCAGATTCAGATGAAGGTGTATCTAAAGGCGGCTTATATAGTGATAGCAAAGATCTGCACCAGTTAATTGGTCGTGCCACTACAAGTATGCAAGAGACGATTAAAGAATTCTTATCTTAAGTTAACGCTATAGTTCTTATCTAAAAGCAAAAAGGCTTAAATTGTTCGGATTTAGGCCTTTTGTATATTTTAATAAATAGGTTTCCCATCATTAATATGCAAAGTAAGTTGACCCGATCAGATTTTTTCCTGATGTATAGTGCAACTTTATTTGAGATGTAGACTTTACTGAAATGTATAATTAAATGAAAACAATAAATTAATAGCTAAAAAGTTATAAAATGAGTGTGAAATATATTGTTAATCGTTAAAAGAAAACTAGGTAAAAGATATGTCTTTATTTGAAGAATGTAAAAATGCACTCAAAAATGATTTTCAAATTATTAGTGATATAGACGTAGACGTTGTTTATAAGAAGTTGAATATGTATCCTATAAAACAAAACTATATTTTATGGAAAAATATAGATTTTAAAGATTTTGATGATATGGACGAGTTGTTAGAAAGCATGCAAACAATTCAGGATGAAAATGTCTATGTTGTTGCAGATGATCAGAATATTCCAGTCTTTACTTCTAAGCTGACATCAATAGTCGAAAATATATACGATGTTATGGCTCTATGTCCTAAAGTCTTTATTTTTAATGAAACTATCCTATTAGAACCACTTTTTCCAACTTACACCGTTAGAGTGGCTTTTAATCCTAACTTAAATAAACCTCATATTTAAGGTTTTTCTTAATTGTGTAATTAAAAGAAAAATTAATCCTGCCAATAAGGTGTTTCACCGTAGACTTCAGCAAAATAATCAATAATTACCCGAATGTTTAAGGGCGGATGACGCACATTAGGATAAATTGCTGCGATGTGCTGTGGTTGAGGTTTAATAGATGCTTCATATTGAGGTAAAAGTTTTATTAATTTGCCGTGCTTTAATGCCTCACCAATGAGCCAGTCAGGAAATAAAACAATTCCCATACCATTGAGTGCAGCCGTCATTAAGCTCTCAGCATTATTTGAAGCAAGTAAAGGCACAATTGGATAATGTACCCATTCCTCATTTGGCTTTCTAATTAACCAGCGGTTAGGTCCTTCAAACCCTTTATAGACTAAACATTTATGGTCATTGAGTACCTTGGGATGATCAAGCGCGCCGTATTTAGCAATGTAAGCAGGAGAGGCCGCCAAATGATATTTTTGTGTGCCAAAAATACGCGCATGAAACGATGAATCTGTGAGGGTTCCGATACGAAATATTAAATCAGTACTGTCTCGAAGAGGGTCTATAAATTCGTCTGTCTGAATCAGTTCTATTAAAAGTCTTGGATAACGTTCTGATAAACCTGCTAACCACGGCGCAATATGTCTTTGACCAAAAAATACGGGTGCATTAATTCTAACCAGCCCAGAGGGCTCTACAGTTTTATCCTGCAACGCCTTTTGAGCTTCATCAAATTGCTCTGTAATTCTTTTGGCATATTCAAAAAACAATTTACCTGATTCGGTCGGTGTGATTGCTCGTGTATTTCGATAAAAAAGTTGCTGCCCCAACGCATCTTCTAACTGTTGAATAGTCCGAGAAATCATTGATGCCGAGACATCTTCTTTTCTCGCCACAACAGAGAAGTTTTGAGCTTTATATACACTGATAAAAAAGCGAAGGGTACGAATATCAATCGAATTTGATAAATTCATCTGTGCAGTTTCTGCAAAAGTGATTCATGGATTATGCTGTTTTTCTGCTGAATTGGCTACTCTATGATTCGTTGCCTAAATACCATGAGGCAATGTTCATGCAAATTCTATTACTGTTTCTAACCATTTTAGGTGGGATGGGGCTATCGGTAGAAGCAGGTCTTTTAGGGCCATTAGGTACGCAAGTTGGAGAATTGTGGGCCACTTTTAGTATTTTTGGTGTAGGGGCCGCACTTACCTTTCTACTTATGTTGTTTTGTAGTCCTCGCAATAGTCCCTCATTTTTTACTCTTCCATCATGGCAGTTATTGGGTGGGGTAATTGGCCCGATCTACGTCATTATTCTCACCATTACAGCGCCGATTATTGGTATTGCCATGACCATGATTGGGATTTTGGCTGGTCAAGTTTTTAAGAGCCTGATTATTGATCATTATGGGTTACTCGGAACCCCGCATAGAAAAGTAGATCGAAAACGTGTGCTTGCGCTTGTTTTTATTGTGGTTGCACTTTCATTAGTCGCAAAAGCATAAGGGGGAAATATGACTATATTTATGATTTTATTGGCAGTCATCGGCGGTGCTTTACTCAGTGTACAAGCGGCAATTAATGGACAGCTTGGCAGTAAAGTTGGCGTATTCCGTAGTGCATTTTTAACGTTTTCTGTAGGCGCTTTAATTACCGCATTACTGATTTTTTATTTTGAACCCAAGCAAACTTTAACCCTATTAGATGTACCTAAATGGCAATTACTGGGTGCAATGTGTGGCGTTCCCTATATTGTGATTATGGTCTTAGCAGTACAGAGAATTGGGGCGGCTGTTGCAACTGTTGCGGTTATTTTTGGGCAACTTCTCATGAGTATGTTAATTGATAATTTTGGTTGGTTTGGCAATGAAATTCTGCCTTTTTCAACTTATAGATTGGGCGCGCTCATTTGTTTAGCGATTGCGCTTTATTTTATATATTCAAGTAGTAAAACGACTCAAATTGAACCTAACAGTTAACATGTTTATAAAACAGGAGGGTTTTATTAAGTTAATATTTAAGGCTTTTCTTAATTGTGTAATTAAATGAAAAACAATAATTAATTAAATAATTTCTAGTCAATTTCGCATTGACACCTTAATTTTTGAAGATTACCATTTGCGGGCTGGCCTACATTGCCAGACGGTTTTGACGGACCGTTATTTCAACCACATCAGGATTATTTCTTCTGAGGAAGAGTCTTGTGTGCACACCTCGTTCCCTCCCGTAGCGGTAGGACGGGAGTGGGACACTTTCGAGTGTGCTGGAGTTGAAACCAGTCCGTCAACCCGCTTCCGTTCTGCCACCATAATTTATAATGTTTCGGCAGAACTCCCAAAAGAAGGAGTTGGCCCATGCACATTCATAAATTATTGGCAGTCACTGTCAAAATCTATCTCGACACAACTTAAATCAATTTAAAGCAGTTTGATGAGCTATAGGCTTATCGGACTTTAATTCGTTACGTCTAAAACTTAGCAACAATAAAACTTGAGATGTGCCAAGCACAGTCTTTACGGCTTTGCTGTGCCTTTTTTTCTCCCAGAGAAGGCACAGGCTTTTTTTATCTCTTTTGAAACAACAAGAATTTATAACGGTAAAACTATGCCAACTTTAGAAACATCTTCCAAAAAATTACACGTTATTCATACCGCAATAGAGCTGTTCAATCTCTATGGATTTCACAATACGAGCGTGGACTTAATTGCCAAAGAATCCAAAATTCCTAAAGCCACTTTTTACAACTACTTTCACTCAAAAGAGCAGCTTATTGAAAGGTGTGTATCTTTTCAAAAAAGCCGCCTGAAAGAAGAAGTGCTGGCAATTATTTACTCAAGCCGTTACCGAACCTCAAGCGATAAACTCAAAGAGATTATTGCTTTACATGTCAATTTTAATAGTCTGTACTATCTATTACTTAAAGCTATTTTTGAAATTAAAAAGATTTACTCTCAGGCCTACCAAATGGCAATTGAGTATAGAAAATGGTTGCTTCGAGAACTTTTTGATCTGGTTTTTAGTTTAGAAAACTGCCCACTAAAACCCGATGCCAATATGGTTTTAAACTTAATTGATGGTTTGATGTTCCAGATTTTAAGCTCAAATCGTTTGGATGAAAGGGATGTGGTGGTGGAGAGGTTTTTTGGTGGGGAGTGTTATTAGAAGTGTACAGAGGGGACGGCTGTACAGTCGGGTATGTGTTAGCAGGGATCAGTTAAAACTAATAAAATATTTCTTAAAGGTTTTAGTAAATTTTCTAAAACTTTTAAAAACATTAGTCTAAAACTTATCCTTAAAATACTTAAATGTTTTTAGAATAATATGCAAAATATGGAATAATAGTTTTAAGTTTTATCAGTAAGTGCTGACTGATTTTTAAGTAAAAGCTTTTAATTTTTTATAAGTAAGTACTTACTTACGTACTTGAGTAAAGTTATATGTCTGAATCAAACGATACGCATCGTATGACTCCTGAGCAATTGCGACATGCTGGAAATTTATTGTATGGCCAGAGTTGGCAGACTGACTTTGCACGAGCGATAGATATTGATCCGAGAAGAGTTAGACAGTGGTTGGCAGGAGATAGACCAATTCCATTAAACCTCTGGGAAGATGTCGTCAAACTACTACAAGAAAACAGTAAGGATACTGCTGCTTTAGCTCATGAATTGAAAAGAAATTTCTTATTATTTGAAAAATCTCACTCTGGATAAAATAAAAATTGTCTTGACTTGTTCCTAAATAGAGGTACATTTTGGTTGGTGAAAAGTAAAACTCCTTACTTAATTAGGAGTTATATCAACAAGGTGATCTTATGAATATCTCAACAATTATTAACGATAAAAAAATATTAATTATTAATTATCAATCTATTAATGTTCTAACAACTGAAATGTTAGCTGAATTATATCGAATAGATAAAGAAACTATTCGTCGAAATTTTTTAGAGAAAAGTTCAGGCTTTGTTGAGGGAATACATTATCTGAAAGTTGAAGGTGATGATCTACAGAAATTTAAAGAAAGTAATAAAGAACTAGATTTAATATGTGACAATTCTACTAGGTTAATTCTGTGGACTAAAAGAGGCGCTACACGTCACGCTCAAATTTTAGATACCGATGAGATATGGGATACCCATGATATAGTTTCAGAAAAATATTTTGATAAAAATACAACCTTAAATATTGGCCCACATTATTTACTAACATTAGAAGGTGCCAAAGCTGCACTAGATTTCACACGTAATTTTGCTGCTCAGGTTTTCACGGGATCAATTAGTTTTGTTTTTACTGTCAGAACTATTGAAACTGGTAAGTGGTCATTAGGTATATTAAGCGTATTAGTTTGGATCATATTTCTATATATTGTAATTGCAAATTTCGCTAATTTTCTTTCTCCTATTTTAAAAAACCTTCAAGACCAATTAGCTTCTATAGATGGCTATGTAACTAAAAAAGAAAGTAAGAATATGACATTTCTACAATCGGTGAGTACATTGTTTAAAAATATCTTGCTTGTAGGAATACATAAACCTAAGATTTTCTTAGAATTAATTATAATATTTATAATTATTGAAATACCACCTACTATCGTTATATTTTCAGCTGGATATTCAGCCGAAAAAATATATGATTTTTTCTTTTAAAATGAGAATTTAAATATTCTTCAATACCGGGACCGGGTAAATGCTAATGTTGCGTTATAGTGATCGAATTCTAAGGAAATTGCACTATTGTTATTAAATAAAGCTAAAAAGTTGTGAACTTTTCTATTACGAATTGCTTAAAATATATACAGAAACCTCGCTAAAATGAGTTGGAACGCTACAAACGCGAATGATACTTTAAGTTTCACTCTTCCCAATAAGTGAGGTGAGCAATGAAATTGTTAGCTTTGTTCAGTATGGGAGTTGCAGCGAGTTATTGTTATAAAACTATAAAAAATAGCGAGCAAGCTCTTCTGAAACCAACTTTTGATGAAATAGTAAAAAACTTTGTATTAGCAGAATTTAACGCCTAATACATACCGTTAATTTTAAATAAATAAAAGCTCATCGGAAGGTGAGCTTTTTTGTTTTATAGATTTCAAATTTTCTTTTAATAATAAAAAACACTCTAATGCACTTGTTTATTTAGTTGTTCTAAACTAACAATGCAGTAAAACAGGAGTGTTAAAGTATGAAATCAATAAGTGAGTACATTCCTAATGAGGAGCAAGAAGAGGAATCGTTGATTACTGCAAAAATTGATTCAGAAATTGGAAAATTAAGGAAAAGAAGGGATGAGCATTTACTATCCTATATTGATGAGGAGAAAAATATTAAGTATAAAATTCAAATAGAAAGTTCAATCAAGAGTTGATATTCGATTTTTATCGAACTGTATGATGATATTTGATTAATAAAGCTTATCTACCCTAACCAATACGACTAAAAATTCCTGACTGTTTACAGTAAATAAAGCTCCGCAAAGTATTCTTATTTTGGGGGGATTTTTTCTATATGTGTTAAGCTGATCTTCATAAATTTATGGATTATTACAATGTTCATTTGTATTGGCGGTGATTTAGATGGTGAAGTTGTATATGACCGTGAAGGTACTTACTTTGAAGCCAGTGAAATAGATGCAAGTAAACAATCAACATACAACCGCCAGAGTTACTTAGTGGGCGAAAATATATATCGTTTTTGGCTTTGTGCAGAATTATCTTATTTTGAAATTACAAAAATAGCGAATGATCACTTGGCGCAAAAACATCCCTATCTTTCATAATTCACATATTAAAAAATAAGCCCGCCAATTATGGTGGGCCTAACCTATCTAGGCGGAGTCGGCTAAATACGAGTTAAGTAAAAACAATTAAAAAAGCCCCTCATATCTGAGAGACTAGTCATATCAATTTTCTGGAATGAATGGCTGTAATTTCTTAAATAACTAAACAAATCAAATTGATAAAAGTAGTTAATAGTATAATAAATTAGTGCACTAATTTATTCTTTATAGTAGCAGAGCCTCAAAACAACATCCAAGGCACTGTTAATAAGAAATTATTTGTTATTAGGATCAGGTTGTTCATTATTCTCAGGCAGATCTTTTACTGTGCCTGGAACTTCTGAAGGTTGAGTTTCAGTAGGTGGTGTTGCAGGATGCTTATTCATTTGAGATTTGATGATATTAGCGTGGTTAGTTGTATTTTGAGAAAAACTTTTAAAACCTGACATTTTTATCTTCTTATCTTCATTAGGGAGAGTTGATAGTACACTTTAAAGGCTTTTACATTGCGGTAGTTTTAAGACTCATGTGTGTTGATTTGTCCAAGAAAGGATCTTTATGTCGACAACTTATTTCATAAATAAAATCAATTATATATAACCTGTTGAGTCTTATCCTTTAAATTTTGAAATTGCCTTATCCAACTTTCAAGTAGGGGTACACAAAGTACACATATATAAATTTTTTCCACGTTTTGGATTAATAGTTTTTAAAAATTAATTCAATCTAGTTGCCTACAAAATATTCATAGTATAAAAATATCGTTGGGCATAATATGTATGATTAAATTGGAGCATATTAATGCTAAAAGAAATTACAATTATTGATTTCCAAGGTAAAGAAAAAAGAGCGCACGCAAACTATACAGAAGTAGATACTAATAAAATCGGTCATTCATCTAGAGTTCAGAGACCCAAAGTTGAATATATTTTGTTAAAAGGTGAATGTATTTACCCTACTTTAAATTTGGTTTTCAACAGTTCCGATGGCAACAGCTATTATATAGAGTAAACATGATATGTCAGACAATTCAACAAAATGGCTTTGTGTGGGTGGTTTTCTAAGTGGTGAGTGGAGAGAGCAGCAATTAGAAGCATTTGATGTTGATCCTAATGATTTAAATACTCATAGTTATGAAGCAAGGAAACTCATTAATCCTGTTACCAAGACAGAACAGCATTTCTATGTATATACCGAGTTACAAGAACACGCATATGACAGGGCAATAAATTTTGCCTTATCCAAAAATCAATAAGAACAAGAGAGCACTTAGGTGCTCTTTTTTTTTAATAAGTAGTCGTTGTATTTAAATCATAGATCTTATAAGTCTAGTATTAGCAGAATTTAAAGCCTAATACATACCGTTAATTTTAATTAAATAAAAAGCTCATCGGAAGATGGGCTTTTTTATTGTAGTAGTGTTTATTGAGACTAGAGTTTCTGATTTATAATTTAAATCCAAAGAATTTTTACGTCCAATAAAAATGAAACTATTTTCAATTATCCTTATCTTATTTTATTTAAGCTCTACTTACTTACATGCTGAAAAATTAGAAAAAGAGAAAATCGAAGCTTATGTAAAATTGATAGAAAATTATCGAACTGCTGAACAAAATTTAGAAAATTATTTAAGCGGAATTCATTCGGCAGGACAAGTCAGCTTTAAACATCAGATGAGAATAGCAGACCTTTTATGTGATGTTGGGAAAGCACAAAAACCAATGATTGAATTTATGGAGTTAAATAAAGAAAGATTTAGATTGAAAAAACAGGATATTATGAATATTTTTCCACATGATCGACAAAAATTACAAGAGGAATTGGAAGAATTAAAAGATACACCGTATGAGTGTGGTAAGCAGAGTTATAAACATTTGCTGTGACGATCTTGACAGGGCAGTAACTGCTCTAAAACAAAAAAATAATAGCTAGTAAGTTTGGTTTATTAATGAGCCAGCATCAAAAATAATATTTTACAACCAGATAGTCTCAGGAATTATGGTACAAGATAGCCCCAGCTTATTGATTGTTTATGAGACATCATCTTATAACTTCTAATACTTACACTAAGTTAAGCAAAAAGACTATTTAAAAAATAAACAAAAAATAACAGTTAAGAATATTTTGTTTTATAAATTGTAATTCTCTAATTTTTCCTTAGAAATATTATATTTAATGGTGAAACATTATGTGAATACCCGAGGTTATGCACCTCATGTTTAAAATTTGGTTGGTTTTTATAGAAACAATATATCGTTATATTTGAATCTTATTTTTTTGACCAGAAGGTAAAAAATGAAAAAAATATTAGCACTAACAATTTTAATATCCTCAACTTATACATTCGCTACACCAAATAATGGAGCTGAACAAGATATTCGAAGCTATTCTTTATTGCATGGCGTAAGTACAGCAGAAGCAAATAAAGCATTGGTATTAGAAGCTAACCGAGACTCGGCACTCGACACTATTGAAAAAGAATTTAAAGGGCGTATAGGTGGTATTTACGTGGAAAACGCACCTACATATAAAATTGTGGTTAGAGTCAAAGGTTATGGCCAGAATGAGAAAAGAAATGTAGCGGTAGGGAATGCTATTTCAAAAAGCAATTTGCCTATAGAAATTCAATACGGAGCTAAAGAAACAAGAGAGAATGCTAAAGGACAATTAAATAAAGCTGCTAAATTAGCTAGTAAATATTTTTCTAAAGTTCAAACTGTTGGATATGACGAAAAAAGTGGAAGTATTTATGTTCGCGTAAAGGGCAAACAAACAACAGAGAACCAAAGAAAAATAGATCAAATCAAAGCTGAATGGAACAACCCGAACTTACCGCTAGAAATTAATTTAGTTAACTGGTCTGTAAAGCCTCTTGTAGATGCTAATGGTGGAACTTTTGTTGCAGGACAAATCAACTCAACAATGTATGCAGATTGTACTACAGGTTTTGGCATCAAAAATGTCAATGGTACAAAGTACATGAGTACAGCTGCTCACTGCCCTAATAACTTCAAGAGTAAACAGGATGGAACTCCATATACATTTGTAGGTGAGATTCCGTTTGCACAGTCTAATGATCTTCAGTGGAATAGTACAACAGCCAATATCACCAATAAGTTCTACGTAGGACCAACCACCACTAGAACACTTACTGGTCGACGTACTCTATCTGCAACAAGAGTTGGTGATAGTGTTTGTCACTATGGTAATGCAACAGGATATAGTTGCGGTACTGTTAGAGGTGTGGGTGTAATTGTTCCAGAATATGATCCTAATACTGGTGCGCCTCTATTTCCTGGCAGTTTTTGGGTAGATGTAAATACGTCTACTTGTGGTGGTAGTGATAGTGGTGGGCCCGTATTTACAGCTTTAACGATTGCCAGTGGTATTCTTTCACTCGGAGCAATAGATGATGTAACAGGTGCTTGTCAAGGATATTACTATGTCCCTACAGATAAAATTTATGAAAATGGTTTTTCTTTCATTTACTAATTAAATTCCATAGATGCGATAGCATTTTTTTTGATTAAATCTAAATACAGACTATTCTGTATTTTTAACTCCGCTAAAAAATTATTTAGCGGAGTTTTTTATGGGTGAAATGTAAGAAAAATAAAATCGGCTTTATCCTAGTAAGAATAAGCTCATCGGAAGATGGGCTTTTTTTTAATTTATAAATTCCCATAGAAAATTCACTTATATTGTATATTTTTCAATCAATTAAAATAAATTAATTAAAATTAATATATTGTTTTATAATGCTTTTTATCGGAAAATTTTACCAAAAGTTAAAAAAATCTTTATTTTAAATGAAGAGGTTAATGGAAACCTCTTAAATAAAATAAAGGAAATAAAATGGATATTTTAAAATTAATAGGCGGAAATCTGCTTGCCGTGGCTTTAGTAACGGGAACTCAAACAGCACATGCAGAATTTAAACGGTTTTCTGTATCTGCTGGGTGGTTGCATGTCATGCCACAAGGGAAAGCAAATCCATTCAATATAAATACTGCTGTAGCAAATGGAACCACTGCCAAAGTCGGAACTATTTCTACTTCAGCATTTATGAAATCAATAGACCCTAATGCAACATTATCAACTGGGGAAAATGCCAAAGAAGTTCTCGATATGGTATTTAGTCATCCAGTCGATGAAAACGGCAATCAACAACAATCGGTTGGTCAGTTATTAGGGCTTGTAGATGAAAATGACATGGTTTCGCCAGATATCACTGGTACAGCAACGATTAAAGGATTAGAACAATGGGAAGGTAAAGGAACAGGGCTTGAAGCAGAAGATGTAGACACTCTGGGTTTAATGTTCAATTACTATGTGAATGAGAACGTGTCTTTACAGTTAATCGGTGGGATTCCTCCAAAAGTTGATATTAAGGGGAAAGGAGAAATCAACGCGCCGTTATCTGGTTTTGCAAATCCTGAAGGATTGGCTGCTTTGGTTATAGGGGATAGGCTTGATTTATTACAAGACATTCCAATCACTAATCTTGGTAATAAATCGAAAGCTGCTACGGTGCGTGCATGGACTCCAGCATTAGAGGCTCAATATCAGTTTGGTAAGGCAGGAGTAAATAAATTTCGTCCATATGTTGGTGCCGGAATTATGTATTCACGCTTCTCTAACATTAAGTTAAACGACCAAATTAATTCTGACTTAATTGCTGCGGGGCATATGATTCAGAATGTACTAGATAATAATGCAGGTGCAGCTTTAGATGGCAAAACTTCAAGTGCAAACCCTTATGTTCGGGTTAAAGCAACGGATGCGATTGCCCCAATTGTGAGTCTAGGAGCTACTTATGACATCACTCCAAATTGGTATGCTGTTGGTTCAGTGTCCTATGCAAAGTTAAATAACCGCGCAAATATTGATGTGATTGATAGCAAAACAGGTAAGCAGTTAATTCATGCCTCAACCAAAGTTGATATTGATCCCTTAATTACATATCTAGGTGTGGGTTATCGTTTTTAATATCTTTATTTAAATATTAATCTTTCGTTTAGGAAAATTTACGATTTAACCTGTCGTATTTTCTCTGCATAGAAAGCCCTGCCAAATATCAAGTATTGGTGGGGTTTTTCTTTTTTAACGTATGATATGTTGGTATCAATAATTCTATCCCTAAACGACCACTTTATACTTATAAAGTTGATATAGTTGGCGAGAAGGCTGATGGGGTAGTTAAAATTGATATGAGGAAAGATCAAAAACAGCTTAAATATCTTTATACAATTAAAATTACGGATGAAAATCCTCATGGTTTTCGTATAAGAATAGGAAAACATTGATTCATCATATCTTGCTGTTGTTTGAATCTAAAAGCAGCTATTTTCCTGATACAGCTATTGCTGTTTCTAGCACATTATCGATCATGATGTTGAGTTCATCATTACTCAAATGACTAAATTGTCCGTCAATAATTAAATAGCTTAGGCCATGAACCATGCCCCAAGCTAATCTTGCCATCGTTTGGCTTTGTTCAGTATCGACAGAGGTTTGAAATGCTGTTGCCGCTGCATATAGCATTCCTGTATAGAATAAATCTGTCATAGATTTTAATTTTTCATCATCTTGAGCAACAGCAAACTGGCTATACATCAGTCTAAATAAAGATGGGTTTTTAATAGCAAAATATATGTATTCTTTACCTGAGTTTAAAAAACCGGCTTTGGGGTTGGTTGCATTATGAATAGCATGCGCTTGAGCTTCTATTAATTGTTCAAAACCATATATGGCTAAAGCGGTCAGTAGTTCTTCTTTATTTGCAAAATGCCTGTAAACCGCATTTGGGGATACTCCAATCATGCGGGTCAATTCTCGCATACTAAAATCAACACCCTGGCTAGACTCTAATAATTGTAAGCCATTAATAAGTAAAGCTTCTCTCAAATTACCATGGTGATAGCTAGAAGTTGGATTTATGCTCGATGTTGACACTATAAACATCCTCGTGTAATTTTAATTAAGTATACAGTGTATACATTCGTTGATACATACTGGAATTATACAAAAAATTAATCAACAGGTAGGATGTAATCGAATGAACAGGACAAGTATCCGTAATGAAATTGTTAACAATAAGCTGGTTTCTTCCGTAGTAGGGAAGTTTCTGAGTTTCCATCAAAGCCGAGTTCCCTATAGCCCAGATAATCCTTTTCTTGTAGGTCCCTTTGCACCAGTTACTAAAGAGGTTTTTTCAAGTGATTTGGTTGTGCATGGAGAAATACCATCTTCATTAAATGGCATTTTTTTAAGAATGGGTCCAAATCCATTAGAAGTTGAAAACCCTGCAAACTATAATTGGTTTATGGGCGATGGGATGGTACATGGCCTAAGGTTAAAAGATGGTCAAGCATTATGGTATAAAAATCGATATGTAGGGACGCATCACATACATAAAAAATTAGGGCGAGAGAAAATAAAAGGTGAGCCTCGAGGTCCAGTTGATGTCGCAAATACGAATATTATTGGTCATGCAGGAAAGATCTGGACAATAACAGAATCAGGGCCGTTTCCAGTCGCTTTAGATCATGAATTAAATAGCCTTAAATATGGTTTATTCAACAGTAAAGATAATTATCCTTTTACAGCTCATCCTCATGTAGACCCAGATACGGGAGAGTTACATGCGATTTGCTATGATGCTTTACTGCCAATGCAAGTCTATTATCAGGTGATTGATCAATCGGGCCAAGTTAAGAAGCGGGTCAGTATCCCTGTTAAGCATGGGCCAATGATGCATGATTGCGGTATGACAAAAACTAAAATGCTAGTTCTGGATTTCCCTGTAACTTTTTCAATCGAGAGAATGTTACAAGGGATGCAATTGCCCTATTCATGGAATGAAAAGCACCCTGCGCGAATAGGTGTCTTACCAAAAAATGGTGATGCACAGGATATAAAATGGTTTGATGTAGATCCATGTATTATTTTTCATTCATTTAATGCATATGATCTTGAAAATGGCGATATCATTTTTGATGCTTGTGTTCACACCAAGACCTTTACTGACTCTATTCAGGGGCCAGTAGATAAGCAGCTTATCCAGTTTGAAAGATGGACTCTGCAATTTGGTACTCAAACTCTAAAACGGGAAGTAATTTCAAAAATTCCTCAAGAATTTCCTCGTCTAGATGAACGTTTTGTTGGGAAACCTTATCGTTTTGCTTATTCAATTTCTGTTGGAAATGAAGGTGAGCCAGTAGATAATATTAATTTAAAAGCAAATAATTTATTGGTCCATGATTTACTCAAAGGTGAATCCTATAAGCATTCATATGGTGATGATTATTTCACTGGCGAAGTGATTTTTTTACCAAAACACTCTAAGAGTGAAGAAGGCGATGGTTGGTTAATTTCGTATATCCATGCTTTAGACGGAATAAAGCCAAGTAAAGTCGTAATACTCGACTCCAAAAAAATTGGGCAAGACCCCCAAGCTACTATTGATTTACCTGTAAGGGTGCCTTTGGGTTTTCATGCAAATTGGGTAGATATTTAAAAAGATAGTTTAATGTGCATTCTGCTAAAAGAATGCACATTTTATATAATTAGAAAAATATTATGCTTTTGATATTTATAGATAATATTTACAAGTTTTTAGCATAATAGACTGAAAGATATGAATTTTATATGATTGAGTAAAGAAAAACCGAAGGTCACTTGAGAGATTAAATTAAAATATAAGAAATATGGTAAAGTTAAAAACCTAATTCAATACATTAAAATTGATATCAAGCTATTGTAGGAAAAACATGGTTAAAATTAAACCTCACCCAGCAACAAGCGGAAATGCATCGGCTGATCGCCTTTTAACTTTGTTAACTGCTTTTAGAATAGGTGATAAATCTTTAACCCTAGCAGAACTCGCTGAACGAACAGAATTAAATAAAGCAACCATCATGCGCTTAATTGTTTCGCTAGAAGATTTTGGTTTTGTTAACCGTCTTTCAGATGGCAGATATACGCTTGCCAGCGAAGTCATGCGTTTAAATACAATTTATCAAGATGCTTTAGACTTAGAAAGACATGTTGTGCCTTGTTTACAGCAACTTGTAGATGAAATTGGCGAAACAGCTTCTTTTTACGTTAAGCATGGGGCATATCGTCTTTGCCAATATCGAATAAACTCTACCCATCGATTGCGCGTTCATATTCAGCCGGGTGAAGTTCGACCAATGGATGGTGCGGCAGGTGCTCAAGCATTGCGGTCAACACATGAACAAGTTTTATCAAGAACTGATCCTTTTTATTCAATGGGTGTAACGGAGCCACATGCTGCTTCAATGGCATTGCCTGTGTTTGATGCTCAAAATGATGTGGTTGGCGCATTGGTTGTTTCAGGTCCATCAAGTCGTTTTACTGCGGAAATTGCAAAATCTGTGGGGGATTTTTTCTTCAAAATTGCAGATGATTTAACGAAAAGTTTAGGTGGTAAGAGTATTCGTAATTAATCTTAATATTTTAAATATAAAAAAGGGGCTAATGATTTAGCCCCTTTTTTATTCGTATTATTTACGAAGTGCTTTGCGGTTGGTTAAACAAAACGGCTTTCTTTCTAGACATAATGAAAACCATAATAGCCGATACGAGATTTAAGGCTGCAAGTGGAAGTAGGGCTATAGCATGGCTTCCTGTTGCATCATGGATTGCACCATAGATATTCACCATCATGCCGCCACCAATCAGGTTAGCGCATGCGCCAATTGCTGCTAGTCCAGCCGCCGTTGTAGTCGGTGACATCCATGAGGATGCTAAAGCCCAGAATGGACCTTTCACAGAATAAGCACCAATTAAAACGATACTGAGTAAAAAGATTGTGCCAATAAGTGAAGACGTGAGCAAAGCAATTAATAAACCAATTGAGATCATTAATAGAGCGATTGCTGTATGCCAAAGGCGTTCATTTTTACGATCTGAGCTACGACCCCAAAGAATCATGGCAATAGAAGCGATGCCATAAGGAATTGCATTCACTAAACCGATTTCTAAATTACTCAAACCAAATGATTTAATTAATTGAGGTGCCCAAACACTCATTGTACTTCCAGCAGCAGAAGCACCAGAATAAATAATGATCATAGCCCAAATATATTTATTCTTTAGAAGTTGCCATAGTGAAATATGACCAATCGGAGTTTTTTGTTGGCGTTCAAATTGTAGTCTTTCAACTAACCAAGCTTTTTGTTCGCTATTGAGCCATTTTGCCTGTTCTGGTCGATCTGTGAGTACAAATAGGCAAGCGATACCCAGTAAAATCGCAGGAATACCTTCTAAAATAAATAGCCAATGCCATCCGCGCATGCCCATCAAACCATCTAGGGATAACAAAAAACCAGATAATGGTGAACCTAAAAAGTTTGCACCTGGAATTGCCACCATAAATATAGCAATCATTCGGCCTCTATAATTGGCGGGCAACCAATAAGTTAGATATAAAATCACGCCAGGGAAAAAACCAGCCTCGGCAGCGCCTAGCAAAAAGCGCATAATATATAACGATGTGGAGCTTTCAACGAATGCTGTTGCAGCTGAAATTACCCCCCAAGTCACCATAATTCGGGCAATCCATACTTTTGCTCCAAATTTTTGCATGGCGAGGTTGCTGGGTACTTCAAATAGAAAATATGCAAAGAAAAATAAGCTACTGGCAAAACCAAAGGCAGTAGCTGTTAATCCAAGGTCTTCATTCATTTGTAATGAAGCCATACCAATATTGCCACGGTCAATAATAGCAATCACATAACAAAGCGTTAAAAAAGGCAGCAATCGCCACGCCACCTTGCGCATTGTTTCACGTTCAATCGCACTCGCTTGAGAATATTCTGTAGACATAAAAAAATCCTTTTTTATATTCAATATTTTAATTGTTCTCGCATCTAAAAGCTTAGAAACAATTGAGTTCCATGATTAGCTATTGAGTAACTTCCAGTTAGCGATAGCTCGTGGGTTTAATAGTTGACCATCCCAAATACTCACAATCTGTTCGAGTGCTAAGAGACCGACGCGATTACGTGAATCTGTTGTGTTTGCTCCTATGTGAGGAGTAACAACTAGATTAGGTAATTCCCATAATGGATTATCTTTTTCAGGTGGTTCTGAAGAAAAAGTATCTAAACCTGCACCAGCAATTTTATTATTTTTTAGTGCATCAACTAATGCAGCCTGATCAATTAATTCCCCACGTGCTGTATTAATTAAGATGCTTGAGCGTTTCATCTTTTCAAATTGGGCATGAGAAAATAAGTGTCTATTCTCTGCTGTGAGTGGACAGTGTAGGCTAATAATGTCACTGGTTTCTAAGAGTTTTTCAAAGTCATGCTCTTGTTCTACATAATCAAGCTCTGGCAGATTTTGTAGAAACGGATCATATACTTTTACTTTCATGTTTAAGGGAGCGACTAACTTCATGAGTATGCTGCCGATGGCCCCTAAACCAATTAAGCCCAGCGTTTTTCCATATAACTCCACACCATTTGCACTTGCTTTGTCCCAATGACCTTCTCTGATTCGTTGGTCTAACCACGTGACTTGTCGAGCAACATTAAACATGAGTGCAAAAGCGTGTTCGGCAACAGATTGTGCATTTGCGCCTACGGCAATAGTGACAGGAATTTTTCGTTCAGCGGCAGCTTGAGTGTCGATTGTGTCAAACCCAACACCATGTTTTGCAATGACTTTTAAATTATCTGAAGCAAAAATCATATCCCTAGAAAGTTTGCCTGTTCGCACAATAATTGCATCAGGTTGTTCATCATGGATGAGTTTTTCCATTTCATCTTTTGCCATGTAAGGTTCAGTTGGAATCAACTGAATATCATGGGATTGAGCATACAGTAACGCATCTGAAGTTAATGTTGGCCCCGTGATAAGAACTTTACGTTTCATTTTGACTTGCACTCCATTTAAGTATTTTGAACAAAATACGTCCTTAATAATCCATATTATTAAAACGACATTTCAAAAAAATAGTCAATAGTAAAAATTCAATTTAAAAATTGGGTAAATTTTAGTTAAATTAAATTTAAAAATGAAATGACATTTCAAAAAAATGCTGTCATATTAATTTGCACAAGAAAACTGATGTAAGGGAAAAGTTATGGCAATTGGTTTTAGAGTGCTAAAAAACGACAGAAAAGTTGAGCAAAAATGGATTGAGCAATATCGAGATCTACCAGTCGCTAATGTCAGTGACTCAATGAATCGAATGACTTCAGGCGGGGCTCAATTAAGACCAATGCATAAAAAGGGATATCTTTGTGGACCTGCCATTACAGTTAAGGCGCGTCCGGGTGACAACTTGATGTTGCACTACGCTATTGATATTGCCCAAGCGGGAGATGTCATTGTGGTTGATGCGGGTGGTGATCTAACCAATGCATTAATTGGAGAGATGATGGTTGCTTATGCCATTAAAAAAGGTATAGCCGGCATTGTTATTAATGGTGCGATTCGTGATTCGGTTGTAATTGGAGAGGGAGATTTCCCACTTTTTGCGGCAGGAGTTTCACATCGAGGGCCTTATAAAGACGGACCGGGGGAAATTAATGTCCCTATCGCAATCAATGGAATGGTAATTGAACCAGGAGACTTGATTTTAGGGGATGAAGATGGGCTTTTAAGCGTACCGTATGCTGAAGTAGAAGAAGTTTATCTGAAGGCAAGTGCCAAACATGCCGCTGAACAAAAGCAATTAGATCAAATCGCCGTAGGTGAAAATGACCGTAGCTGGGTGATCAACAGCTTAAAACAAAAAGGATGCGAATTACCCGAATAAGGTCATTCAAGAATATTCAAGCAAGAACGGAACTAGCGAAGTCAATGGTTGAGCTTCGTTAGCCTCTCAAAAGTTAACTCAATAATTATTAGGTCGCTAATTGAAAAATAGGAAATTTCAATTTGGTCTAGATAATTTCGTCTAAAGGAAAAGGACATGAAATATAAAGGGATTATTTATTTATCGTTATTAATGAGTATGACTTTGCAGCAAGCCCAAGCTGAAAGCGAAGATAACTCAGCGCTAAATGAAAAAATAAGTAAATTACAAGCACAAATAGATTATTTGATGGAGCAGCAAAATTTAAATAAAAATAATGGATTAAACAAAGCACCTGATTTGATTCGAAACAAAACATCAAACACCGAAACGCCTGTTACAGCTGACCAAACTAAAATTAAATTTTATGGAAATATACGGGTTGATGCTGCATATGATTTTGAAGGCTCAACGCGTTCAATTGCGAATAAAACAGGGTCATTACCATTAGATAATTCAAACTCAACAAGTAAATCATTAAATGTTTCTGCTGCGACTTCCCGTGTAGGTGTTGATATTGTCAAACCGACCTCAAAAGGAGATTTAATTGGAAAGCTAGAAGCCGATTTCATGGGAAGTGGCGGAGATAACGGTAATGGTTCGGTTCGGGTTAGACATGCGTATATTTCACTAGGAAATTGGTTGATTGGTCAAACCACTTCACCTTTTGTGAATAGTGATACAGCTCCAAGTTTGGTTGATTTTACAGGCGCGATGGGTACAGGAACTCAGCGTAATATCCAAATCCGTTATCAGCACGTTGTTGATGCCAAACAAAAATTATTAGTCGCTTTGGAAGGCGGTGATGTTGAAAATAAAAATGTAGAAGGCGGCAGCCGTTTTCCTGCATTAACCATGCGATATGAATTTAAGAATCCAGATTTTTTGGTTCAATTGCACGGTATGCTTCATGAAAATCGAGCAATCTCTGATACGAATGAAGAGCAAACTAAACTTGCTTGGGGTGCTGGATTAGGCACAAAGTATAAGCTTTCTGAAAACGACTCACTTGTGTTTAATTACTATCACATAGCGGGTGATAACCGTTACATGCTGTATTCAAAAGATAATGATGCATTCTACTTTGATCAAAATCGAATGTATTTAAGTGAATTTGATTCTATTGAGTTAGGTTATATGCGTAAATGGAATGAAAACTTACGCTCTTCTTTGTCTGCTGGTAGTCTTGTCTATAAAGATTCAAGTTTTTCAGAAAATAACCCTGATCAAAATAAAAGGCTAATCAATGCAAGCGTCAATTTATTTTGGACGCCTGTCGAAAAAGTCGATCTTGGTGTTGAATATACCTATGGTAAGAGAGAAACTTTTTCAGATTTAGAAGGAAAGTTATCTCGAATCAATTTATTAGGTCGATACAATTTTTAATGTAATCACAGCCACTTTAATATCAAAGTGGCTTTCTTTTATCTGATTAGGACTAATATTGTGGAACAAATTAATTATGCAAATGCAAGATCACAATTTTCAAAAGTCATGGAAAGAGTGCTGTTAGGTTACGCCGTAAAAATTACACGAAAAGAGAAAGACTCTGTGGTTCTAATCAGTGAAAAGGCATATTTTGAATATAAAAATGCGATGTTTGAGCTTAATAAATTAAAAAACAAAGATTTTTAACTCCCCACGATCCGCTTCTCAAGCATCTCTATAAAAGTTTTTAAAATAATATTGTGATTTTTGCCTTTTTCTATCATCATTTACTTTTTTAAACTATGAAAGCTAGTGAGCTTTAGAAATTATTAAAATTAAGATCAAATTATTGTGCTAATTAACTAAAGTCTTGGTAAGGTAAATTATATCGATTAATAAAATTATTATTATGAATTTTTATGGATTTTATTATTTTTTGTGGTAAATTTTTTGCGTTATAAATAGGTTTTTACAAAAATGCAAAACATACTTACTTTTATTAAAAATGGTCAAAAAATTACTTTAGATGCTTCTTTAGTTCAAAGTGTAAAAGATACTGGAAATGGTTTTGAAATTACTCTTAAAAGTGGTGAGGTAATTCAAGCTGAATCATATAGTATTAGTCCAAATGATCAGTTCATAGAGCAAGTTTCTAGTCAGCAAGTAGAAAATAATTCTGAGGCTGAGGAGAAAGTTGAAAAGGACGAAGTTTTAAAAGAAAAGAGTTTATTGGATTCACAAGCAATGTTATGGGGTGGCGCTGCGATCGCACTTGGTGGTATTGCGGTAGCAGCATCAAGTGGTGGTAGTGATAGCTCAGCACCTTCAGATCGGACTCCTCCAGCAAGTTTAACTAAAATATTGTCGAAAGATGGTAAAACGATAACTGGTTTAACAGAAGCTGGTGCAACTGTTACAGTTGAAAATATAGCTGGCCAAGTGATCGGTTCTGCTAAAGCTGGAGCAGATGGGACATTCTTAATTAATTTGGATAAAGCGTATATTAATGGTGAAACACTAAAAGTTTCTGCTCAAGATGCTGCTGGTAATAGTACAGTTAAACAAGAGCTTATCGCTTCTGATATTACGGCTCCTACTTTAGCATATGCTATTTCTTCTAATGGTAAAACTATTACAGGTTTGACAGAGGCTAATTCAACTGTCACTGTGAAAGATTTATCTGGAAAAATCATTGGTACTGCAAAGTCTGATAATGATGGAAAATATACAGTCATACTAGATAAAGCTTATTTAAATGGTGAAAATCTTACTATTTCTGCCGAAGATTTAGCTGGTAATAAATCAACAATTCAAACAATTTTGGCTGACGATAAAACTGCCCCATCAAGTTTAACTGCAATTATAGATGCTGCTGGTAAAGTGGTTACAGGTACGACTGAAGCGAATGCTGTTGTAACAATTAAAAATACTGCAGGAACTGTAATCGGTACAGCTACCGCAGACGCTACAGGAAAATATTCAGTTACCCTAGATAAAGCTTATGTAAATGGTGAAAGTTTAAGTGCAACGGCTGCAGATAAATCAGGTAATGCTACCGCACCAAAAACCATTGTTGCACCAGATACCACGGCACCATCAAGCTTAACTGCAATTATAGATACTGCAGGTAAAGTGGTTACAGGTGTAACCGAAGCGAATGCTGTTGTAACAATTAAAAATACTGCAGGAACTGTAGTCGGTACAGCTACAGCGGATGTGACCGGTAAATATTCAGTTACCCTAGATAAAGCATATCTAAATGGTGAAAGCCTTAGCGCTACAGCGGCAGATAAATCAGGTAATGCTACAGCGCCGAAAACCCTTGTTGCACCAGATACCACGGCACCATCAAACTTAACTACAACGATTGATGCTGCAGGTAAAGTGGTTACAGGTGTAACCGAAGCGAATGCTGTTGTAACAGTTAAGAATATTGCAGGAACTGTAGTCGGTACAGCTACCGCAGACGCTACAGGAAAATATTCAGTTACCCTAGATAAAGCTTATGTAAATGGTGAAAGTTTAAGTGCAACGGCTGCAGATAAATCAGGTAATGCTACCGCACCAAAAACCATTGTTGCACCAGATACCACGGCACCATCAAGCTTAACTGCAATTATAGATACTGCAGGTAAAGTGGTTACAGGTGTAACCGAAGCGAATGCTGTTGTAACAATTAAAAATACTGCAGGAACTGTAGTCGGTACAGCTACAGCGGATGTGACCGGTAAATATTCAGTTACCCTAGATAAAGCATATCTAAATGGTGAAAGCCTTAGCGCTACAGCGGCAGATAAATCAGGTAATGCTACAGCGCCGAAAACCCTTGTTGCACCAGATACCACGGCACCATCAAACTTAACTACAACGATTGATGCTGCAGGTAAAGTGGTTACAGGTGTAACCGAAGCGAATGCTGTTGTAACAGTTAAGAATATTGCAGGAACTGTAGTCGGTACAGCTACCGCAGACGCTACAGGAAAATATTCAGTTACCCTAGATAAAGCTTATGTAAATGGTGAAAGTTTAAGTGCAACGGCTGCAGATAAATCAGGTAATGCTACCGCACCAAAAACCATTGTTGCACCAGATACCACGGCACCATCAAGCTTAACTGCAATTATAGATACTGCAGGTAAAGTGGTTACAGGTGTAACCGAAGCGAATGCTGTTGTAACAATTAAAAATACTGCAGGAACTGTAGTCGGTACAGCTACAGCGGATGTGACCGGTAAATATTCAGTTACCCTAGATAAAGCATATCTAAATGGTGAAAGCCTTAGCGCTACAGCGGCAGATAAATCAGGTAATGCTACAGCGCCGAAAACCCTTGTTGCACCAGATACCACGGCACCATCAAACTTAACTACAACGATTGATGCTGCAGGTAAAGTGGTTACAGGTGTAACCGAAGCGAATGCTGTTGTAACAGTTAAGAATATTGCAGGAACTGTAGTCGGTACAGCTACCGCAGACGCTACAGGAAAATATTCAGTTACCCTAGATAAAGCTTATGTAAATGGTGAAAGTTTAAGTGCAACGGCTGCAGAT
>NZ_KB850206.1:856259-1428554 GCF_000369825.1 Acinetobacter sp. NIPH 542 | reverse complement strand
AAGAATATTGCAGGAACTGTAGTCGGTACAGCTACCGCAGACGCTACAGGAAAATATTCAGTTACTCTAGATAAAGCTTATCTAAATGGTGAAAGTTTAAGTGCAACGGCTGCGGACAAAGCGGGTAATGCTACAGCGCCGAAAACCCTTGTTGCACCAGATACCACTGCACCTTCAAGTCTAACTGCAATTATAGATGCTGCAGGTAAAGTGGTTGCAGGTAAGACTGAAGTAGGTGCAAGAGTGACAGTAGAACAAGTAACTGCTGTTTATAAAGAAGTAACTGTTTTAGAAACCCAATCTGTTTTGAATGAGACAGTACAGTCAAATTATTTATCGAAAACATATTCTTTCGAAGTTACAGGTACAAATACACATGTTTCTTTAAATTTGAGCTCTTCGACTAATTCACTTTCTGGTAGTTATAGCTCAACTCTTTCTGGTGCGAGTTTAAATACAAGTCTAACTGGTAGTATCTCTCAAGCTGGAAACGGAAATTACAGTATTGATCTAGCACAAGGTTCAGTATTAGCATCTGGAACCTATACTTTGACAGTAAATTATTCTAGTTCAATGGTCCCTGTTATAAATGTAAATGTAACGCAAGAAGTGCCAAAAACTATTTTAGAAGTAGACCATTACGAAACAAAAGTTGTAGGCACAGCTAATGCAGATGAGGCAGGAAATTATTCTATTACTCTTGATAAAGCTTACTTAAATGGCGAAAGCTTAAGCGTAACGGCAGCAGATCAATCGGATAATAAAACTGAAGCGAAAGAGGTTATTGCATCAGATAGTACGCCACCAATTTTGCATCAACCAACTATTCAAGGTGGATGGGCTGAAGGGCAATCAGTACAAGGTACAACTGAAGCAAATGCCACAATAATTGTTAAAAATGCTGCAGGTGATGTAATCGGTTCGGCAATAGCTGATGCATCTGGGTATTACAATGTAATTTTGAATACGGTTTATGAAGATGGTGAACTATTAAAAGTAATTGCTGAGGATGCTAAAGGTAATGAAAGTTCAATTAATATAAATGCACCTGATACTACAGCACCTATTTTGGCTAATTTGTTTAATTACGATGTTAGTACAGATAAAATTATTTTTAATGCGCCAAGTGATAGTTATATTGTTGAACAAAAAATTGATGATGCTTGGGTTCAGGTAAATGTTGAGGAAAAATTCGATTGGTTAAATGTAGAATATAGGGTAACTGCTATAGATCAAGCTGGGAATAGTTCTCAACCACTAACCACTATAATTAATACTGTATCAGGAACTTACAAGCCAACAGACCCTACATTTACTCAAATTATTAAAGGATCTACAGGAAATGATTATCTTTATGGTGGCAATGGAGATGATACGTTAATTTCTAATGGGGGTTCTGATAGTTTATACGGTGGATCTGGGAACGATACATTGATTTATGGTGGTAATTCCCCGAATGTATATACAGGATTAATTGGCGAAGCAGGGAATGATACCTATATTGTAGATAAAGCATTATTAGGGTCGTTAAGTTATGTTCATATCTTAGATAATACAAATGAACAAAATACACTTTATTTAAAATCAGTTTCAGCTGATGAAATTATTTTAAAACAGGCTAGCGCGGATAGAGTTATTACGTTCAATGATTCAACTGCCACAATACATTTTGGTGAAGGACAATTATCGTCCATTGTATTTGATGATGGAACAGTCTGGGATAAGGCACAAATTGAGCAACATATTGTCAAAACTGTACTGGGTACAACTGGTAATGATGTAATTGAGGCAATTACAGCAGATCAAACTTATTCATATACTTTAAATTCAGGCACAGACACGTTAATTTTTAATATTCTTGATAATACAGATAATTTAGGCGGAAATGCTAAGAGTGAGTGGACTGATTTTAATCTCATAGAGAATGATAAAATTGATTTGTCTCAATTGCTTATTAATGAAAATGGAAATCTTCAAGATTATATTTCTGTAAAAGATACTGAGGCGGGGCTAATTATTTCAGTTGATAGAGATGGGGCTAGTCAATCTACGTATCATTCGCAAGAATTAATTTTGCTTACTGGTAAACATGATACCTTAGAGAACTTAATCGCTTCAAATACCTTTATTCATTAAGTTGTTTAATAATAGACTAAAAAAGAGACCAGTTAATGGTCTCTTTTTTTTAACCCCCAATAACCCGCTTCTCAAGCATCTCCATAAAGGTTTTTAAAATAATATTGTGGTTTTTGCCCTTGTGAGTAATTAAACAAATGGGGGTGCTATAATGCATTTTTTCTTTTGAAATAGCTTGCATAAAACCATCTTCAACCCATTTTTTTGCATAGTGGTCGGGTAAAAAACCTAAGAATTTCCCCGTTAAAATCAGAAATGCAATTCCTTCACGGTCACTTGCTGTCGCTTTACAGTCTAAAAGCTGGTGTAACTTTGCCGCTTCAGGTGTAATTGCATAATTAGGAAGTACAGCTTGCCATTTTTTTAATTCATCTAAATCCATCTTGCTACATTTGCCAAACAAAGGATGGTTTTTACCGCAATATAAAAATGAACTTTCGCTATATAAATCAAAATAGTCTAGGCCAGACAGCGGAGTCACAAGGGGAATTGCTCCCGCATGTAAACGGTTGTCTAGCACACGGCACTCAATATCTGAAAGGGTGCTCATGCTAATGTTAATGATCACTTCAGAATGTTCTTCAGCAAGTTGTGCCAGCGTATTGGTAATGTAGCCACTTGGCATGGTCACGAGGTTATTAATAATACCTATATTAAACTCGCCTTTTAGACGGTTGTGCATTTGATTGACTTTGGAGCGAAAGTCCTCGATAGAAGCGGTGAGCACTTCTATATATTCTAAAATTTCCCGTCCTTCATCAGTTAATGCAAACCCGGCGCGGCCACGTTGGCATAGCCGAATGCCTAAACGATTTTCTAAATCGCTCATATGCAAACTAATCGCAGAGCGGCTAATGCCAAGAATACTTTCGGCAGACGTAAAGCTGTGACAGTCACAAACCGTTTTAAATATTTTAAGTAATTTAATATCAAAATCAGTGACTTGATTTAATTTTTTAGGTTTCATTTAGTTTTGTTTTTTTAAATCTAAACTCAAGATAATTTGAATTTATCAAAACTATATCGCTCTGTACACTCAAAAAATAGCCTCAAAACAAGAAGAGTGATTATGTTTGATATCGACAAATTAACTGATGACGATGCAGCATCGGAAACCGTTCAATCAAATGCTCAGATGAGCTTAAATTATCAAGCGCATTGGATGCCATTTTCCGCAAATCGTAATTTCCATAAAGATCCGCGCATGATTGTCGGTGCTAAAGGGTCTTATTTAATCGATAGCACTGGCCGTGAAGTCTACGACTCATTATCAGGTCTGTGGACGTGTGGAGCTGGGCATACGCTTCCTGAAATTCAGCAGGCTGTAAGTACTCAGTTGTCAAAGCTGGATTACTCACCAGCATTTCAGTTTGGTCATCCATTGTCGTTTCAATTGGCTGAACGAATTATTCAACATATGCCTGAAAAATTGCAGCATGTGTTCTTTACCGACTCAGGTTCAGAATCTGCCGACACCGCAATTAAAATGGCGCGTGCCTATTGGCGAATTAAAGGCAAACCAAGCAAAACCAAGCTGATTGGGCGCGCACGTGGATACCATGGTGTAAATGTTGCGGGGACAAGTCTGGGTGGTATCGGTGGTAACCGAAAAATGTTTGGTCAGCTTATGGATGTAGACCATTTACCGCATACTTTGCAGCCCGATTTAAGTTTTACAAAAGGCTGTGCTGAAACAGGTGGGGTAGAGCTTGCCAATGAAATGCTTAAGTTAATTGAGCTACATGATGCTTCGAATATTGCTGCCGTTATTGTAGAGCCAGTGTCAGGTTCGGCAGGATGTATTGTACCGCCAAGAGGCTATTTACAACGTTTAAGAGAGATCTGTGATCAGCATGACATCTTATTGATTTTTGACGAAGTCATTACTGGTTTTGGGCGAATGGGAACTTGGACTGCTTCAGAATATTTTGACGTTACGCCAGATATTTTAAATTTTGCCAAACAAATTACCAACGGCGCTATTCCGTTGGGTGGCGTGGTGGCAAGCCATGAAATTTATGATGCCTTTATGCAGCAAAATTTACCAGAACATGCGGTTGAGTTTACCCATGGCTATACCTATTCGGCGCATCCTGTTGCCTGTGCTGCGGCTTTAGCGACGCTTGATGTTTTAGAAAACAAAAATTTAATTCATCAATCGGCTGATTTGGCTCCAAGCTTCGAAAAACTTTTACATGAATTAAAAGGCGCTCCAAATATTATTGATATACGCAACTGCGGGCTGATTGGTGCTGTGCAATTAGCTCCGCGTGATGGCGATGCCACGATTCGTGGTTTTGAAATTGGTATGCAACTTTGGAAAGCGGGTTTCTATGTCCGTTTTGGCGGAGATACGCTTCAGTTTGGTCCAATGTTTAATAGCACTGAAGCTGAGTTACAACGACTCATGAATGCCGTCGGTGAGGCAATTTATCAAGTGAAATAACACTGATCGATTTAAAACTTAATTGGACAAGATGAATAGACACAAGGAATAAAGATGAACACTTTAGAGAATTTTGATAGCAACACAGAAACAGATTCAAGTCAGCAAACCGTTAAAGTGGTAGGGCATTTTATTGATGGTGGACTTGTCACTAAAACTACCAAGAAACAACCTGTTTATAACCCAGCGACAGGTGAGAGTACAAAAGAAGTTGCACTTGCAGATGCCGAGTTGGTCAACCAAGTGGTTCAAATTGCAGAGCAGGCTTTTCCAGCATGGCGTGATACACCAGTGATTAAACGTGCGCGTGTGATGTTTAAATTTAAGCAATTACTCGAAGAAAATGCTGACAAGCTTTGCCAACTCATTGGTGAAGAACACGGAAAAATTTGCCATGATGCTAAAGGTGAATTACAACGTGGCATTGAAAATGTTGAGTATGCATGTGGTGCGCCTGAGTTTTTAAAAGGCGAATATTCAAAAAATGTGGGTCCAGATATTGATTCGTGGAGTGAGTTCCAGCCGCTAGGTGTGGTTGCAGGTATTACGCCTTTTAACTTTCCTGCAATGGTTCCGTTGTGGATGTTCCCGATGGCGATAGTTTGCGGTAACTGTTTTATTTTAAAACCTTCGGAAAAAGCGCCTTCGGCTGCTTTATTTCTAGCGGAGCTTTTAAAACAAGCAGGCTTACCTGATGGTGTTTTTAGCGTTGTAAATGGCGATAAAGAGGCGGTTGATACGTTGCTACATCATCCTAAAATTCAAGCGGTTAGCTTTGTTGGTTCAACGCCTATTGCAGAGTACATATACCGTACGGCAACGGCGAGTGGTAAGCGCTGCCAAGCTTTAGGCGGAGCAAAAAATCATGCGATTATTATGCCTGATGCCGATATTGATAATGTCGTGACTTCTTTGTTAGGTGCAGCATTTGGCTCATCTGGCGAACGTTGTATGGCGTTATCAGTCGCAGTTGCTATTGGCGATGAAGTTGCCGACGTTGTGATCGAAAAATTAAAACAAGAAATGAAGCAATTGAAGTTTGGGCACTATGCAGATGAGCGTAATGACTTCGGACCGCTCATTACGCAAGCACATAAAGACAAAGTACAAGCTTTTATTCAAAGTGCAGAGCAACAAGGTGCTAAAATTGTTGTAGATGGTCGTGATGCAAAACCGGCTGGTTATGAAAATGGTTTTTTTGTTGGGCCGACTTTAATTGACCAAGTTTCGCCAGACATGACAAGTTATCAGCAAGAAATATTTGGCCCTGTTTTACAAGTCATTCGTGTACAAACCATGCAAGATGCAATGCAACTCATTAATGACCATGAATATGGTAATGGAACGTGTATTTACACTCGTGACGGTGAGGCTGCACGTTATTTTACCAGCAATATTCAAGTTGGTATGGTTGGGGTCAATGTGCCATTACCTGTACCAGTTGCATATCATAGCTTTGGTGGTTGGAAGCGTTCATTGTTTGGTGATTTATATGCATATGGCCCAGATGGTGTGCGTTTTTATACACGCCGTAAAACCATTACCCAACGTTGGCCTTCAACGCAGGTCCGTGAAGCCAAACAATTTGCTATGCCTACATTAAATTAATCAATAAAAGGGAAAACTCTGATTTTCCCTTTTTTGTTTCGTACAAGTTGGAGAAGTACATTTTTAAGACGGTTTTAAAATCAGTTTGTCAATTTGAAGGAATCGAATATGAACAATGATAAAACAATAAAATTAAGTGAAGGACTTTCTAATCGACATGTCACCATGATTAGTATTGGTGGCGTTATTGGTGCAGGTTTATTTGTAGGCTCTTCTGCGGCAATTGCTAAAGCAGGGCCTGCTGCCGTACTCGCTTATATAATTACAAGTATTTTAGTTTTTCTGGTTATGCGCATGCTGGGTGAAATGGCGGTCGCACAACCCGATACAGGTTCATTTTCTACATATGCCCGTAAAGCAATTGGTCCTTGGGCAGGGTTTACCATTGGATGGCTATATTGGTGGTTTTGGGTACTGGTGATTCCAATTGAAGCCATTGCTGGAGCTGAAATTTTACATGCTTGGTTTCCACAAATTTCCAGTGCTGTTTATGCGTTTGCCTTTATTATTTTACTTAGTCTAGCTAACTTTTTTAGTACCAAAAGCTTTGGTGAATTTGAGTTTTGGTTTGCACTTATTAAAGTCATTGCGATTGTAGTATTTATTATCATTGGAGCAATGGCTGTCTTTGGGATGTGGCCTTTAGCAACAAATGTCAGTGGGGTTGGCAACCTATTTTCAAATGGTGGTTTTATGCCACACGGAATGGGCGGTGTTTTATCAGCAATTTTAATCTCAGCATTTTCATTTTTTGGAATAGAAATTCTTTCTATTGCAGCGGCAGAATCTAAAAATCCAGAAGAAAAAATTAAACGTGCAACGAATTTAGTACTTTATCGAATTATTTTATTCTTTGTTGTTTCGATTTTTCTTGCAGTTGCTTTGGTCGATTGGCGTTCGCCAGACTTACAGAAGTTCGGAACCTTTCAGTTTGTATTAATGAGTCTGAATGTACCTGAGACTAAACTGATTATGGACGCCGTCGTTTTTATTGCGGTTGCAAGCTGTATGAATGCTGCAGTTTATACCTCATCTCGAATGTTATTTGCTTTAGGTACACGCCACGAAGCACCGAGTGTTGTGACAAAAATTAATAGAGCAGGTGTGCCGACTTCAGCCGTATTTTTATCGACTTTGGTTGGCGTGATTTGCTGTGCCGTGAATTATATGTTTCCAGGCCAAGTCTTTGGATTCTTGCTATCCACCACAGGCTCAATTGCTTTACTGGTCTACCTAGTAATCGCATTTTCTCAACTACGGTTAAGACATAAATTGGAAAAAGAGGGCGCAGCTATATCTTTTAAAATGTGGCTGTTCCCTTGGTTAACGTGGTTTGTGATTTTAGTGATTATGACGGTTTTAGGTTATATGTTCTTATCACCTACCTATAGTTATGAAACTACTTTATCTTTAGGCGTCACTTTATTGGTGGTCATTTGCGGGTTGTTTGTCACGCGAAAGCGTAAAGCAACCAGATCGGTTGCCATGAATTTAGATTAATTAAAAAAAGAGTTTATAAAGACTTTGTGTAGTGAAATTTTATTCATCTATGCAAAGTCTTTTTGTTTTTATTAGATTTTTAATAGTGCCTGTTTAAATTCTCTATTCAGAGAAAAGTTCAAAACATACTCTTCTCAACCATTGGTTGCTTGGTGTTTGGTGAACTCGTGCATGCCAATGCTGCTTTACGCTATAAGTCGGAAAATGATAAGGCGGTTCTAAAACTTTTAAACCACCTCTGACTAAAAGCACTTGACTTAAATAATGAGGAATAGTCGCAATTGCGTCGGTGTCTTGAACAACCAAGCCTACCCCTAAATAGCTTGGCAAACGAACCAGAATATTTCGGTTTACTCCCAATTTTTGTAGCTCATGCTCCAGCACGTAGTGCCCACCCGTTGCAAAAATATCGACATGTAGCTCTTGGCGAAACTCTTGGTCTGAAAGCGTTGTGCCTGTAAGCCTCGGGTGTTCTTTACTGGCAATACAAATATAACGTTGCTGGAAAAGTGTTTGCTGATAAAAACCTGCTTCGAGCTGAGGTAAAAAACCAATGGCTAAATCAATATCGCCATTTGACATCATGATTGGTGTATTGGCATCAATGGGGACAATTTCCAAGCGAATGTTAGGCGCATGGGCACGTAAATAATTGATCAGTTTAGGTAATAAAACCAGATGGCTAATATCAGTCATGCTGATTTTAAATTGATAATTTGAAGTCAGTGGATCGAATTCAATATTGTAGTTTTGAACCAGTTTTAGTCGGTTCAGAATTTCTACAACCAGCGGATATATTTGTTTAGATAACTCAGTAGGTTGCATCTTATTTTCAATACGGACAAAAAGTGGGTCCTGAAAATGCTCACGTAATTTATTTAACGCAATACTTAAAGTCGGTTGGCCAATTTCAAGCTGTTCGGCAGCTTTAGACACACTACTATGTTTATAAATTTCAAAGAAAATTTGTAAAAGCCGAGTATCAAGATCAAACACTTTAATTTCCTTGTATTGATTTTATCAATACAGACTATTGTTTTTTGTGCATGGATTCAACAATTTTCGATTGTTACATTGATGATCAAGGAAGAATAGGTCTTAAAAGTACAAAGCATTCTTGTACAAATTGGCCTTAAATAGAGGATCTGAAATGGAACAGTTAGCAACGTTAGATGACTTACCAAAACGTTATCTTGGTCAACTTGAAGAATCAAATTTAGTCCCTTTATGGCCAAGTTTACGCAATGTATTACCTCCGCATAAACCGATGCCGCAAACCATAGCAACCGCTTGGTATTTTCAGAATATTAAACCTTTATTGCTCGAAGCAGGTGAGTTAACACCAATTGAAAAAGCTGAACGCCGTGTATTGGTTTTAGCAAATCCCGGACATGGTCTGGAAAATATGAAAGCCAGTTCGGTCATGTATCTTGGCATGCAGCTTTTATTGCCAAAAGAGTGGGCACCATCACATCGACATACCCCAAATGCAGTGCGCCTGATTGTTGAAGGTGAAGGGGCTTATACGACGGTTGAAGGTCAAAAATGCATGATGGAGCATGGAGATTTAATCCTTACGCCATCAGGGCTTTGGCATGAACATGGACATGATGGCGATGAGCCTGTCATCTGGTTAGATGTACTGGATTTACCTTTGGTTTATTACATGGAAGCTTCTTATGTGCAACCAGGTGAAATCCAAAAAGTGACCAGTGCCGGAAATGCTCATCATTATGGAACGGGCATTGTACCAACAGCACATTTTACCCGTGAAAATGCCTCGTATCCGATCATGCGCTACTCTTGGAAAGAAACCAAAAAAGTTTTGCATGCACTTGCTGATGATAAAAACCATCAAGCTCCAATTCAGGTGACTTACATCAACCCTGAAACTGGTGATGACTGCCAAAATATTATTGGTTACTCCGCTTTAATGCTCAGACCAAATGAAACTTTACAGCTCCAACCGCGCTCTACTGCCCAAATTTTTCATGTGATTGACGGTCAGCTCCAAGTCAAAATTGATCAGAAAGATTTCAATTTAAATAAAGCTGATACGGCATGTGCGCCATGTTTTTCTTATATTGATTTAATCAATACCTCAGATCAACCATGTTATTTGTTTATCGCAGATGAAGCACCCTTACAACGGAAACTGGGTTTGTACTCTGTGCGTGAGCGCCAGTAAATAGAATATTTTATAAGGATATAAATCATGTCAAATACTCAACAACCGATATTAATTGCTGGTGGCGGCATTGGCGGATTTGCAGCTGCACTCGCTTTGGCAAAACAAGGCTTTAAGGTACAGGTTTTTGAACAAGCCCCTGAAATTGGTGAGATCGGTGCAGGAATTCAACTAGGGCCAAACGCATTTCATGCTTTTGATGCGCTAGGAATTGGTGAAATTGCTCGCAGTAAAGCGGTCTATACCGACTATATGGTCATGCATGATGCGATTGATGAATATCAGGTTGGCAAAATTCCAACTGATGAAAAATTCCGTGAACGTTTTGGTAACCCATATGCGGTGATTCACCGTGCCGATATTCATGGTTCATTGGTCGAAGGTGCAAAACAATACGGCAACTTGGAAATTATCACTAATTGTCATATTCAAAAAGTTGAGCAAGATGATGTTGGCGTAACGATTACCGATCAAAACGGTACGCAATATCATGGTCAGGCACTTATCGGTGCTGATGGGGTTAAATCTGTTGTGCGGGACACCTATGTAGGTGACCCAGCATTGGTTACAGGTCATGTGGTTTACCGTGCTGTAGTACCTGAAAGCGAGTTTCCTGAAGACTTGAAATGGAATGCAGCCAGTATTTGGGTCGGACCAAATTGTCACCTTGTGCATTATCCACTACGCGGCGGAAAGGAATATAACGTTGTGGTGACGTTCCATAGTCGTGAGCAAGAACAGTGGGGTGTAACCGACGGCTCTAAAGAAGAAGTGCTGTCTTATTTTCAAGGAATTTGCCCGAAAGCTCGTCAATTGATTGAGTTACCTAAAAGTTGGCGCCGCTGGGCAACCGCAGACCGTGAACCTATTGAAACATGGACTTTTGGCCGTGTGACATTACTTGGCGATGCAGCACATCCAACCACGCAATATATGGCGCAAGGTGCATGTATGGCGATGGAAGACGCCGTAACTTTAGGTGAAGCGTTACGTGTTACTGACCATGACATTTTAAAAGCTTTTGATATTTACCAAAAAGCACGTGTGGCACGTACAGCACGTATTGTTTTGTCTTCACGTGAAATGGGCAAAATTTACCATGCCAAAGGTGTACAACGCTTGGTTCGAAACGATTTGTGGCGTGGACGTCCTACTGAACGTTTTTATGATGCAATGGAATGGTTATATGGCTGGAATGTCAATAACTGCCTTGATGCAGTGAAAAATTATCAAGGAAATGTAGCATGAAACTCTATAGCTTTTTCCGTAGCGGTACATCGCATCGAACTCGCATTGTGTTGAACCTAAAGGGTTTGGCTTACGAAGCAACTTATATCTCGCTCGCTAAAAATGAACACCATCAAGCTGCTTTTAAAGCCTTAAATCCGCAAGGGTTTGTACCAGTACTTGAAACTGAATCAGGAAACTTGTTGCAAAGTCCAGCCATTATCGAATGGCTAGAAGAACAATATCCCGAACCAGCTTTATTGCCTACAGATGCATTGGGTCGTGAAAAAGTCCGCGCCATTGCTGCTTTAGTTGGGTGTGACATTCACCCCTTAAACAACAAACGTGTTCTTGAATATTTACGCCAGAACTTAGGGCTGGATGAGGCACAAATCAATGCATGGTGTGCTAAGTGGATTCAGGATGGGTTTACGGCTTTGGAGCATATTTTGGAACAAGACCAGAATCGCGAAAAGTTCTGCTATGGCAAGCAACCGACCATTGCAGATGCTTATTTAGTTCCACAAGTCGTTTCTGCCGAGCGTTTTAAAGTCGATTTATCGGCTTATCCAAACATTAATGAAATTTATCAACATTGCATGACCTTAGAAGCATTTCAAAAAGCAGCACCTGAACAGCAGGCTGACGCATTTTGAGTCGTGATTAACTTAATAGAAGGAATTTAACATGTCATTTATTTTTGAACCAATGACCACTGCTGGTCTATTTATTCACGGCTCAGAGCATAAATTTCCAGTACGCCGTGTGTATTGTGTCGGACGTAACTATGCTGCTCATGCACGTGAAATGGGTTTTGATCCAGACCGTGAACCACCATTTTTCTTTTGTAAGCCAAATGATCTTGAGTCGATTGTTCCGGTAAATACAGATGCGGTTGATATTCCATATCCATCTGAAACTTCAAATTTTCATTATGAAATTGAGTTGGTTGTTGCAATTGGTAAAGATGCCAAAAATGTATCGGTTGAGGATGCAGTGAACTATATCTACGGCTATGCCGTCGGTTTAGATATGACACGCCGTGACTTACAGATGGCAATGCGTGAAAAAGGTCGCCCATGGGAAATCGGTAAGGCTTTTGATTTTTCTGCACCAGTTGGCCCAATTCATCCGATTACTCAAACAGGTGAAATCAATAGTGCCGATATTCATTTAACGGTAAATGGTAAAACCGAACAGCACAGCGATGTCAGTCACCTAATTTGGTCTGTGGCTGAAACGATTGCCAATTTGTCTACTCTATTTGAATTAAAAGCAGGTGATTTGATTTTTACAGGAACTCCAGAAGGTGTGGGTGCTGTAGTGAAAGGTGATGTTATGTGTGCAGACATTACTGGACTGACTGGAATTACGGTGAATGTGAAATAAATCAAATTGATCTGATTTATTGAAATAGGTGCTCAACCTAAATAAAAAATACAGTTGGGCACCTTTGCTAAGGATTGCATATACGCCAATGTATTGGCGAAAGGAGCTCTCATGTCTCAAAATTCTATAGACGTACAAAGTTTCATTGATGAAATACCGCTATCGTCTTTGCAAAAATTAATCATGTGGTTGTGTTTTTTGATTGTTGCGATTGATGGTTTCGATACCGCAGCAGTTGGGTTTATTGCACCTGCTTTAAAGGCAGAATGGGGGTTGCAAGCAACTGATTTGGCACCTTTATTTGGCGCTGGCTTATTTGGATTGATGGCAGGTGCACTCATTTTCGGACCGTTATCCGATAAATTAGGCCGTAAACCGATTTTGATTGGTTCGGTGATTATGTTTGGAATTGCCAGTGTTTTTGCCTCTTTTTCAGCAGATTTACAAACCCTAATTATTTGGAGATTTCTCACTGGTTTGGGTTTAGGTGGGGCTTTACCCAATGCAATTACTTTAACCTCTGAATATGCGCCTACATCTCGTCGCTCTAATTTAGTGACCATGATGTTTTGTGGCTTTACAGTGGGTTCTGCTCTTGGTGGTATTTTTTCGGCTCAACTACTTCCTCATATTGGTTGGCACGGTATTTTGCTCATTGGGGGCGTATTGCCTTTAGCGACTGTACCTTTCTTATATTTTTTATTACCTGAGTCTATTCGATTTTTAGTGCTTAAAAAGAAAGGCACCGAGAAAATTGAAAAGATTATTCACCGTATCGCACCGCATTTAAATAGCACTCCTACGTTGGTTCCAACAGTCAATGAAGTCGAAAAATCAAGCTTGAAAGATTTGTTTAATAAAGGCTTTGCTTTAGGCACCTTTTTGATTTGGTTTACCTTTTTTATGAGCCTTCTCATTATTTATATGATTTCAAGTTGGATGCCTACTTTATTGACCAATGAAGGCTTCAATTTATCCAATGCATCATGGCTGACTTCAATTTTCCAAATAGGTGGAACCATTGGTGCGATTGTCTTAGGCCTACTAATGGATAAGATGGATGCAACCAAAATTTTAAGTACAGCTTATGTTTTTGGTGGTTTTTTCCTGATTTGTTTAGGGTTCGGAATTGAACAGGCAAATACGGCTTTATTGATGTTTGCCATGTTTGGGGTAGGTGCTGGAATTAGTGGTTCGCAAGTAGGAGCCAATGCTTTTGCATCTAGTTTTTATCCAACACATTGCCGTGCAACAGGGGTAAGTTGGGCCAATGCAGTAGGGCGCTCAGGGTCGATTGTAGGATCAATTATGGGCGGCTGGTTAATGTCATTAAATCTCTCCAGTTTTGAAATTTTAAGTATTTTAGCGATACCTGCATTTTGTGCCGCGGTTTCGTTGTTACTCATTAAACGTTTAAAGAAAAATCGGTCTCAAGTTTTAGTCGCTTCGAATTGAGTTAACGCGATTCCACTGAACAAATATATGTCTGTGCCAAAGGATGGCGCAGACAATAGTTAAAGGATGATTTGTTTCATGAAATATTTAAAAACACCATATTTAAAGTTTTCTACTCTTTTAGTTATCTGTAGTGGTCATTCAATGCTGTGGGCAGCAGATACCGCTCAACAAAGCGAAGATGAATGGAAATTCACTTTAAAAAACGCCTACATCAACCGTAATTTTGATAATGATGCCCTCAAAGATACGGGCAGTTGGTCTCAGGCAGCATCATTATTTTATAAATCGAAAATGCATGACACACCACTGCAAATTGCAGACAAACCAATCACCATTGGTGCAGATGCTTCTGTTCAATACGCCGTTCGCTTAAGTGCAGACAAACACGTTGCAGACACAGTTTTGCCTTTTAATAAGGAAACACAATCTCAAGCATCAGACTTTTTAAAATATGGTGCAACTTTAAAACTAGGCTATGACAAAACACTTTTAAGTGTCGGTGAACTCTGGTTAGACCTACCCGTAACGGCGGTTGATGCGAGCCGACAATTACTGGCCTCTTATTGGGGAACCAACTTAAAGTCTCAACTTTCAGATCAGCTCTACGCTGAAATTGGTCGGGTTGAAAAAGTCTCTCCACGAAATGAAGAAGACTTTAAAAAGTTTTCGTTCACAGCAAATGGGGTTACTAAAGAATCTGATGGCTTAAATTACATAGACCTGCGCTATCAATTCACGCCATCACTCAAGGGTGAATATTACTTTGGTAATTTAGAGGATCTCTACAATAAACACTATGTAGGGCTTGAGCATAATTGGAAACAACCTAATTTTGCGCTTACTTCTAAGTTTAAATACTTCAATGCAAAAGATGACGGCAATACTTTTGATATTGATGCGCAAAATATTGGAGTACTAGAAACGCTTAAAGTAAAAAATCATACCTTTGGTTTGGGGTACCAACAAATTATCGGTGAGTCGGCTTATCCATTACCAGATGGTTTCTTACCAGAGACCTATTTCATTAACTGGAACGCCACTGGCTTCTTTAAAGAAGATGAAAAGTCTTACCATGTCATGTACGGCTATGACTTTAAAGACTATGTACCAGGCCTAAATGCAATGGTGAAATATGTTTACGGACATGATTTTAAAGCAGCCAACGGTGAGAAAAACCATGAAACCGAGTCGAATGTGATTTTAAATTATGCGTTTCAACAGCCGTTCTTAAAAGGCGTGGCCCTGCAATATATTCGGATTGATTACAACGTAAAACATGGCAATGATTTTGGCGAAGATCGCTTGTTTGTAAACTACACCAAAAAGTTTTAAAGACGTTTTTAAAGTTCATCATTAAAAAAGAGACCGTAAATGGTCTCTTTGTCTCTCATATTTTGAAATCTAGACTATCTATTTATTCGTATCAATAGAGACTAAAACAGATAAACCAGGACGTAATAATTTAACGTCTTTTTGATTTTCAACAAGCTTGATTCGTAAAGGTAGACGCTGAACAATCTTGGTAAAGTTACCAGTCGCATTGGTCGCAGAGATCGGAGAGAAAAATGCGCCAGTAGATGGAGAGAAACTATCTACAACGCCTTTTAGCTCAACGTTATAAGCATCTACATAGACATTAACAGGTTGTCCGATCTTAATTTGTTTTAGCTCAATTTCACGGAAGTTTGCTTCTACATAGACTTGGTCTAAAGGCACAACCACCATGAGTGGATTACCAGCGCTCACAAAGTTACCTACGTTAGCTGACTTTTGACCAATCATGCCATCAATAGGTGCACGAACTTCTGTATAGCTCAAATTCAGTTTTGCTTTATCAAGTGCCGCTTGTGCTTGTTTAAGAGCAGCTTGTTTGGCTTGTACCTGAATCTTGTATTGGTTGAGCTGATACTGTGCATCAATCACTTTTTCTTTACTGCTGTCTAAGTCAGCATATTGTTCCGTCAAAGTAGTCTTAGATTGTTGTGTAATTAATCTAGACTCTGCCCCAAGTGCCTGTAGTTGCTCATAACGCGCCGTATTATCTTTTGTGAGTTTAATCCCAGCTTCTACTTTTCTCAGCTGTGCTTCGGTTTCTCGAATAACAGTGGGTTGTCTATCAACTGCGAGCATCGCTTCACTCACGTCAGCTTGTGCTTTTGCATAATTCGATTCAGCTTCAGCTAAAGCAGCTTGATAATCACGTGCATCAATCCTTGCTAAAAGTTGGCCTTTTTTTACGGTCTGATGATCTTTAATATAAATTTCTTCAATATTGCCAGATACTTTAGGGGCAATGGTTGAGTACTCTACATCCACACGCGCATCGTCTGTTTCAATAATCGAAGATGGTAAAAATATAAGTTTTAAAACCCACAAAATAGATGCTAAGACAATAATGAACGCAATAACCATAACCCAATGCTTTTTGAGATATTGCACCTTTGTTAACTTAGGTGGTTCGGTGTGGATGGTATCTTGGGCTTCGAGAGTACTCATAAAGATTTTCCTGAGTTATGACTATTCATTAACTTAATGAGAGCAATACGTGGCGGATAAGTTCGAACTGGCAAAATCAACATCACGATGAACAAAATAGCGGTAAGGCCAGCTAAGATGAGATATTGATCGCTAATAACTAAAACAGATTGTTGCGCTTGAATCGCAGAATTTAGGGCAGATAAACCACCTGAAACATGGTCTGTACCATTTGCGTTAAGCACAGGGGGAGTAAGCGGATTAATGACAGGGCCTTGAATATTTTGGAAAACATGTTGGGCAGTATTTTCAATCAGCCGTGTTGAATGGTATTCACCACGCACTCGATTGATCCAATCCAAAATACATACACCCAGTACACCGCTAATAGCACGCGGAGTATTAATCATTGGTGATGCATAAATTGCCATGGTTGGGTGAACGCTGTTTGTTCCCATCATTAAGAGAGAGAGCACGACACAGGTTTGCCCCAAACATGAGATTGCATGCCAAAAATAAAACTGATCTTGATTCCATGTGGTATCAAGTTGACTTGCACCTAGGCAACCCGCGATGACCAGAAGTAAACCAAACCCGTGTACATATCGGCTATCCACCCAAGCTTGATTTAAAAGCTTCACAACAATAGGAATATAGATAAATTGCAATGCCGCAATTTGTAAGCCAATCCACATGGTCTGAGTGGGTTTATAGCCATGCACAGCACTTAAGTAATTGAGTGGTAATGTGCTGGTAGACATACCAATAATGACAAAACAAAACAGGGCAATAACGGCGTAGGCAAAATTTCGGATTTCGAGCATTTGCGGTTTAATGAGTGGTGACGGATAACGCCATTCATGTATGAAAAACCAAGGTAAAGTAATTGCACTAATTAAGGCTAATACACAAATTAATTGAGAATGGAACCAGTCTAAATGGTTGCCATGCAACAACATGGTGCTCAGGCTGGCTAAGCTAATAATCGCTAAAATGGCACCCATCCAATCGTAAGTTTTTATTCTTGAATAATTCAATGGATCTTGGGGAATCCCAAAGTACACCAGTGCAGCACTTAGCGCACAAAAAGGAATGGTTTGGAAAAATATCATCTTCCAGCCAACCACATCTAAATAAAAAGCAGAGAGTGCGGCACTTAGGTTAGGAAAGAACGTCGCAGTTAATGCATAGCAGGCGAGACCCCATAGCCGAATATCAGGTCCTAAAAATCTAAGTGCGCAAGCCATGAGTAAAGGAATGGTTAGACCATTAGCGAGCCCTTGTAAGCCACGCAATAAATAAAAGATTTCGATATTTGGACTGAATGGAATTAAAACGCTAGAAAAGAGGCAAAGTCCTATAGCAAAAAGCAGAACTCTGCGCATAGAAAAAATGACTGCCCAACTGGTAGACAGAATCATGCCAATAATCATGGCACTCGCATAAATACTATTGACCCAATAACCAGAGTCAACACTAATTCCCATCGCACCTCGAATGTCGACTAAGGTAATGCTGGTGATGCGGTTATTAAATTCAACAGTCATTGCAGCAAATATTGCACCTGCTAAACCGATGAGTGGCTTTGTATTCATTTTTTACCTTAAATCTTAAACATCCATTCATTGCATGGAGCAGATATTTACTGTACTGTACCGATCGGTACTCTACTCTCTAATTAAATTTCCGTCAATTCTCGATTTTGAACTTTTCGATGAGTTACACTTACTACGAAATCGCTAAAATTTTTATAAGGTCAATATGTCAGTTTCAACTAAAGCTAATGAAAAAGATCAAAAAATTCTGGATGCGGCAACCAAGTTTTTTTTGATTCACGGTTTTAGTGGAACAACGACAGACATGATTCAAAAGGAAGCGGGTGTTTCAAAAGCGACGATGTATGGTTGTTATAAAAATAAAGAAGCGATGTTTGCGGCGGTGATTGAACGTCAATGCAGAAACATGCAAGAGCAAATTATTTTAGTCGAGACAAAAGCTGAAAATTTACGCTCAGCTTTAACCGAGATGGGGAAAACCTATCTGTGTTTCATATTGTCGCATTCAGGATTGGCATTTTTTAGAGTTTGTATTGCAGAAGCCGTTAGATTTCCTGAGTTATCTGAAAAATTCTTTCAAGTTGGCCCACAACGGCTTGCAAATATTATTGCGGGTTATCTTGAAAAATCTCAAAAGAATAATGAGATTGAGTTAAATTCTTCTGCTGATATAGCAGCAAATATATTCTTGGCATTATTACGAAGTGATGCCCATCTAAAATGTCTGACACATCCCAACTATACAATTTCTGATAGTGAAATTAGTACTTGGGTTGAATATGCTGTTGATTTATTTATGAAAAATATCAATTACAAACCAAATTAATTTAGGGAGTTTTATTCTATCTATAAGCTCTGGATGTAGAAGTTAAAAAGAGACCAGCGAGTAGTCTCTTTTTTTAATTGATTAGATCGCTTCTTTAGTCATCTCACTATTCACCAACCTTAAAATCTGCAATGGATTGCTGTCTTTTAAAGCTTCCGGCAATAAACTCTGCGGATAGTTTTGGTAACACACAGGTCTTAAGTAACGGTCAATTGCCAAGGTTCCAACAGAAGTTCCTCTTGCATCAGAGGTGGCGGGGTATGGTCCGCCGTGTACCATGGCATCACAAACTTCAACACCGGTTGGGTAGCCATTTATGAGGAATCGTCCAGCTTTCTCTTCTAACACCGGAACCACATCTGCAAATTCAGTTAAGTCTGCTTCATCAGCAATTAAAGTCGCAGTCAGCTGACCATTCATGCTTTGTAATGCCCGAATGAGTTGGGCTTTATCTGCCACTTCAATGATGACTGTGGTTGGCCCAAAGATTTCTTCTTGCAGAAGTTGGTCGCCTGCCAGTAACAACTCAACATCCGCTTTAAACAATTGTGGCTGTGCCTGATTGCCTTGGTGGGTTTGACCTGCCAAATGTTTAATGCCTTGATGCTGGGTTAGGTGCTCAAGACCAGCGGTATAGCTTTTTAAGGTTCCGGCATTCAGCATAGTTTGTGCAGGTTTGCCACCCATAATTTCGGTTAGGTTGCTAATAAGCTGAGTAAACTCGGCTGATTTAATTCCCAAGATTAAACCCGGATTGGTACAGAACTGACCACAGCCTAAAACAACTGAATCTGCCAAATCCTGTGCAATCTTTTCACAACGGTTTTTTAAGGCTTCTGGCAACATCAGCATCGGGTTAATGCTGCTCATTTCAGCAAACACCGGAATCGGTTGTGGACGGGCTGCCGCCATATCACATAAAGCGCGACCACCACGAAGTGATCCCGTAAAACCTACAGCTTGTATTAAAGGATGTTTCACTAAAGGTTCACCTACGCCATTACCATAGATCATGTTAAATACGCCTTTAGGCATATTTGATTTTTCTACGGCACGCTCAATAGCCTGAGCTACGAAGTCTGCTGTGGCCATATGTCCACTATGGGCTTTCACAACTACAGAGCAACCTGCTGCCAGTGCCGAAGCTGTGTCACCACCTGCAGTTGAGAATGCTAAAGGAAAGTTACTTGCCCCAAAGACTGCCACAGGACCAACACCGATTTTAATCTGGCGCAAATCTGGGCGAGGTAAAGGCTGACGCTCAGGTAAAGCGGTATCAATACGGGCACCTAAAAAATCACCACGGCGTAACACTTTGGCAAACAGGCGCATTTGTCCACTGGTACGGCCACGTTCACCTTGTAAGCGTGCAAGTGGCAAAGCCGTTTCCTGTGAGACGATTTCTAGAAAATCTGTACCCAAAGCATCGAGCTCATCGGCAATATTTTCTAAAAAGGTAGCACGCTGTTCAGGTGAAGTATGGCGGTAAGTCTTAAACGCTTGACTGGCTACTTCACAGGCCTGATTGACCTCTTGCTCGGTTGCATGGTGAAATTCATAAGGCAAAGTTTCGCCAGTCGTTGCATTGACACTTTTTAGTAAAGTGGAACTTTGTGCACTACGTGAACCGCCAATAAAATTGTGTCCGATAATGGTCATAATAAAATCCTGAAATTAATGAGAATGCCGTGGAAGGTTATTTTGATTGACCACACGCATGTATAACGTTGCAGGCTCTAAACAGCCACCCGTTGATAATTGGCCAACCATGTTGCGATACATTTCTTGCCAAGGCGTTTGAGATGTAGATACAGTTGGTTTCCATTCCTCGCGGCGTTTGTCTAACTCTTCGTCTGAAATGAGGACATTTACGGAACGTTTATTTAGATCAATACGTAAACGGTCATTAGTTTTTAATAAAGCAATGCCGCCGCCTACCGCGGCTTCAGGTGACATATTTAATATAGAAGGGCTAGCAGATGTTCCGCTTTGACGGCCATCACCTAGACAAGGCAAAGAGTCAATTCCCTTTTTAATTAATTCCGCTGGAGGAGCCATGTTTACCACTTCCGCACTGCCCGGATAACCAACTGTACCAGCACCTCGAATGACTAAAATACAATGCTCATCAATGTTTAAATCAGGATCATTAATTCGGGCATGGTAGTCTTCGGGACCTTCAAAAACGATTGCACGGGCTTCGAAGCTATTTTCACTACTTGGGTCAGATAAATAGGTTTTCTTAAATGCTTCACCCACAACAGACATTTTCATAATGGCGCTGTCAAAGAAATTACCACTCAGCACGATAAAACCTGCGCCATGTTTCAATGGTTGTTCATAAGGAAAAATGACATCTGCATTTGAAGTTTTTGCATTTTTAGCAATTTCTCCTACTGTTTTGCCGCTGACTGATGCACAGTCTTCATGTAAAACACCTGCTTTTTGTAATTCATGTAAAACAGCAGGAACACCGCCAGCACGGTGAAAACCTTCACCCAAATATTTACCCGCAGGCATGCAGTTCACAATGAGCGGAATATTTTCTCCAACACGTTGCCAGTCTTCTAAACTCAGCTCAATCCCCATATGACGAGCAATTGCAATTAAATGAGGAGGGCAGTTACTTGATGCACCTAATGCTGAGGCTACAGCAATGGCGTTTTCAAATGATTGTTTATTCATGATTTTAGATGGTCGTAAATCTTCCAAAACCATTTCACATATTCTTTTGCCAGTCATATAGGCCATTTGCCCACGTTCGCGATAAGGCGCTGGAATGCTTGCACATGTCGGTAAAGACATACCTAAAGCTTCTGCTAATGCATTCATGGAAAGTGCTGTGCCCATGGTGTTGCAATGCCCGACTGAAGGTGAAGCAGAAGTGGTCATTTCCATGAACCCTTCATAGTCAATTTCACCAGTGGCAAGTAAGTTTCTTGCATGCCAAAGCACCGTGCCGGAACCAATTAACTCACCTTTAAAATGACCATCTAGCATTGGCCCACCAGATAAAACAATGGCTGGTAAATCTGTTGTTGCCGCCGCCATTAAACAGGCAGGGGTAGTTTTGTCACAACCTGTGGTTAGTACCACACCATCAAGTGGATAGCCATGTAATATTTCAACTAAACCTAAGTAAGCTAGATTTCTATCGAGTGCAGCTGTAGGGCGTCGAGACTGTTCAGCAATTGGGTGAACGGGAAATTCCATAGGAATACCGCCCGCATCTCGAATACCTGCTTTCACACGTTCAGCAAGCTCTTTGTGGTGACGGTTACACGGGGTCAAATCACTACCAGTTTGTGCGATACCAATAATAGGCCGGCCTGATTGTAGCTCGGCACGGGTCAGGCCATAATTCATGTAACGCTCAACATAGAGTGCTGTCATGTCAGCATGTGTAGGATCATCAAACCATTCTTGGCTGCGTAAAAAAATCCGTTTATCTTGATCATTCATTTTTAGATCCTTCTACTGATCTCGCTCAGCAATTTAATTTTTCAAGTGATGAATATTACGATTGAACTGGTCGATAATACGTGAAATTTATAGTAATTCACGTTGTTTTAAATTGTGCATCAAAGCATTTATGCCAAAATTCCACGGCATCGCTTTATCACTGGTCATCACCGTATTGTATAAAGTGCCGAGCTTTGGTGTATGGATACGAACGACATCTCCCACTTTATGGGTAAAGCCTGCACCAGCTTGTTCACGGTCTTGGGTAGGTGCAAATAAAGTACCCAAGAACAAAACAAAACCGTCTGGATATTGATGATTTTCATTAAGGGTTTGTTGAATTAAATCTTCCGGGTCACGGCTAATTTGAGACATAGAGCTAATGCCATTGAGCACAAAGTTATCTGTACCTTGAATTTGCAGTTCAACATCACAAGCGCGGATATCATTTAAAGTAAAAGTATGATCAAAAAGACGAATAAACGGTCCAATTGCACAAGATGCGTTGTTATCTTTTGCTTTACTCAACAGTAGGGCACTACGACCTTCAAAGTCCCGTAAATTAACGTCATTACCTAAAGTAGCGCCTAAAATTTTACCTTGGCTATTTGCAACTAATACGACTTCCGGTTCTGGATTATTCCACTCAGACTTTGGGTGAATACCAATATTTTGGCCTGTTCCCACAGCTGCTAAAACAGGTGCTTTGGTAAAAATTTCAGCGTCGGTACCAATACCTACCTCAAGATATTGAGACCACATTTTTTGTTCAATTAGATATTCTTTAAGTTGAAGTGCTTTTTCAGAACCAGGTTCAATTGTTTTTAAATTATCACCAATTACGCCTTGTACAACTTCACGGATTGATTGAGCTTTTTGTGCATCGCCGCCCGCTTGTTCTTCAATCACACGCTCTAACATGCTTGCTGCAAAGGTCACACCAGCTGCTTTAATCACTTGTAAATCAATAGGAGCTAAAAAATATGCCTTGTTTGTATCTGGCTCAGCGACTGTGTTAGCAAATAACTCATCAATTGACCCAACTAATTTTCCTTCAATTTCAACTAAAGCTTTTAAAGGATCCGAACTTTCAAGTAACTGAGAAATAGTGTGGAACTTTTCAGAAATATCAAAAACCTGATCGCCTTTTAAAAGAATCGGAGATGGACCAGAAATTTGATTTGGAATCCATGCACGACCAATTAAACATCCTTGGGTAGCGTCTTCCGGCAATGAGTTCTGGGAATTTAACGTAAAGTTCATTTAAAGCATCCTTCTTTTATTTGAAATCATGATATGTTTCTTATTTAATAAACACCAATCGTAATAATTTAATTATTAATAACGAAAAGTTATCAAAAAGGATTTTTGAAAATGGCGGATTTAACTTACGCAAGTTTAAATAATTGGTTGAAATTCAAACATCTGGTGTTGTTAGAAACTTTGGCGAGGACCAATAACATGCATTTGGCAGCCGAGCAGATGAACCTAAGTCAGCCCGCGGTGAGTAAAATGCTAAAGGAAATAGAAGGTTTACTGGGTTTTCCTGTTTTTGAACGACTACCTCGAAATATGCCAGTAACGGCTTTAGGCGAACATGTAATTCGATATGCTCAGCGTGTATTAAACGATGCAAAGCATTTTGTCGAAGATATTGAAATTTTACGGTTAGGCGGTCACGGGTTTTTAAAAGTAGGTGGTATCTTTGCAGCAACCGCGGTGGTGATACCAAATTCAATTATTGAGATTAAAAAACAATGGCCGTTACTTTCTATTGATGTTGTTGAACAGACCAGCGACCATTTAATGGAAATGCTAAGTGAACACACTTTAGATTTAGCTATTGGCCGTTTTACAGATGTGACGCAAAGCCAGTTTTTTGATTTCCAACCTTTAGGTCCGGAGCCGTTTTGTATTGTTGTTAATAATGCTCATCCATGTGCCAAGAAAAAGTTTTGTACATTAGAAGAATTATTAAATTGGCCATGGGTACTCTATCCTAAAGGCACGCCAATTCGACAACGTATGGAAGGCGCATTTGCCCGAGCAAAAGTCAAAATTCCTTTAAATACGGTTAATACCATGTCGATGCAGACCTTCTTACAGATATTAAAAGGGGCACCTATGGTGGGGATGTTGCCCGAAGCGATGGTGATTGATCAGGTAAAAGAAGGGCAATTACAGATTTTAGAAACAGATCTAATTTTAGATGCACAGGATTATGGTATTTTGACGCGTAAAAATGAACCAGTTTCTGATATTGCATCGGCATTTATTAATATCTTGCTTAAAAATGCGAAACGTAAATAAACGACCGAGCCTCAAACCATGATGAGATTTGAGGCTTTAAAATTAAAAGAAAAACCTACTTTGTTTAGTAATTTTATAAAGATAAAACTGATATTAAAAAGTTATCAATATTTAGAAATTATTCATTGGAAATTATTGAAAGGAGTCCTTATCGTTTAATTCACGACAATTACAAAAGTTTTTAAGTGAATAAAAACTAGGAAAGGACCTCTGTATGAATGTGCTAATCACTGGTGGAACAGGTTTTATTGGAAAACAAATTGCTAAAGAGATCTTAAAATCTGGCAGTTTGACTTTAGATGACAATAAACCTGAACCCATCGATAAAATTATTCTGTTTGATGCATTTGTTGGCGATGATGTGCCGCAAGACCCCAGAATTGAAGTGATTGTCGGTGATATTACCGATAAAACTACAGTTGCCCATATTACAGAAAATATTGATGTCGTTTGGCATTTGGCTGCTGTGGTGAGCTCAGCAGCAGAGGCCGATTTTGATTTAGGTATGGATGTTAATTTGTATGGACTCTTAAATTTATTAGAAGAATTAAGAAAGAAACAAACCACGCCTCGGGTTATTTTTGCTAGCGGCTGTGCTGTATTTGGTGGCCAATTACCAGAAGTTGTGACAGATGAGACAGTGGTTACACCAAAGTCTTCTTACGGCATGCAAAAAGCAGTAGGAGAATTGCTGGTCTCGGATTACTCAAGAAAAGGCTTTATTGATGGCCGTATTTTAAGATTACCGACTATTGTGGTTCGTCCAGGTAAACCTAATAAAGCTGCATCAACATTTTTTAGTTCAATCATCCGCGAACCGTTAAAAGGTGAAACGGCTGTTTGCCCAGTCCAGTCAGATACACCTGTTTTTGTTACTTCACCACGACGTTGTGTTGAATCAATGATTAAAGCTGCATCAATTTCTTCAGATGTACTTCAAGATAACCGAATTATTCCTCTACCGGGATTAACAGTCACCGTTAAACAAATGCTTGAGGCACTTGAAAAAGTCGCAGGCAAAAAAGCAACTGATTTAGTGCAATGGCAAGAAGACAAAACCATTCAACGTATTGTTCAAAGTTGGCCTGTTCAGGTGAAAGCTGAATATGCTGAATCTTTAGGTTTCCAAGCAGACGAAAATTTTGAAAGCGTGATTCAGGCACATATAGAAGATACCCAAAATTAATGGCAGTGATCGCCAATTGATGTGAGAGTTATTATGGAAGATATCAAAAATGTAAGTGCTCTCGAAGAGCAGACAATCAAACGTATTTCGAATCGAATTATCCCGTTTCTCATTATTCTATTCATTATGGCATTTCTAGACAGAACCAATATTGGTTTTGCTGCGCTACACATGAATGATGCACTTGGAATTACTCAAACCATTTTTGGTCTAGGTGCGGGAGTTTTTTTTCTAGGTTATTTTATTGCCGAAGTACCAAGTAATATCTTGCTTCATCGTTTTGGAGCACGAATTTGGATTGCTCGAATCATGATTACTTGGGGAATTATTGCTGGACTCATGGGTTTTATTCATAGCGGTACGCAGTTTATTGTTTTACGGTTTTTACTTGGAATTGCTGAAGCGGGCTTCTTTCCGGGTGTGATCTTTTATTTAACCTTGTGGTTTCCTGCAAAATATCGCGCTCGTGTTTTTGCCACGTTCTATCTTGGATTACCAATTGCTCAAATTATTGGAGCACCAATTTCAGTCGGTCTTATGCAATGGGGCAATACCATTGGTTATGAAGGTTGGCGTTTGATGTATATCCTAGAAGGTATTCCATCCATTATTTTGGGATTAATCTGTCTAAAATATTTAACCAATAACCCAAAAGAAGCAGAATGGTTAACGGCTGAGCAGCGCCAATGGTTAATGTCTACACTAGAGCGCGAAGAAAGAGAAAAAGAGCAGTCGAGTGAAGCTGCTTTAACAAAAGGAGAAATGATCAAACAAGTGTTTAAAAATCCTTTAGTGTGGATTATGGCAATTGTTTACTTTGGAATCACCTCTGGTTCAAATGCAATGTTTTTCTTCTTACCAAGTGTTTTAGAGTCATTCCGTAATACATTTGGTATGCAAATTAGCCTTATTCAAAATGGTTTACTTACAGCAATTCCATATGCATTTGCAGCTGTTGGTATGGTTTTATGGAGCCGCCGTTCTGACCGTAAACAAGAGCGGTATAAACACGGTGCTTGTGCTGCACTTATGGCGGCTTTTGCAATTGCGATTGCACTAATTGTAAATCAACCTTGGGCAATTATTGTGGGCTTTATTCTGCTCGCGATTGGTGTATTTAGCGCAATTAACATTTTCTGGACTATTCCTGGGCAAACTCTAACGGGGGTGGGAGCCGCTGCTGGAATTGGATTAATTAACTCGGTGGGTAATTTAAGTGGTTTTACTGGCCCATATTTAACTGGATATTTATATACGACCACAGGCACTTATACAGTCGCATTCCTTGCCATTGCAGGCTTTGTAGCGATGGGTGGTTTGGGCTTGTTGTTATTAGCAAAGTTAAAATCGAATTGTTTAAAAGTAGAACAGCAGCAACTTAAAGTTCGAACTGCTGCGGAGATAAAATAATGGCGACCATCGGGTTTGTGGGTACAGGTATTATGGGACTACCGATGGCTATGCATTTACTAAAAGCAGGCCATCACATTAAGGTTTGGAATAGAACTTTATCTAAAGCAGATAGTTTAAAAGAAGCTGGTGCCCAAGTTTGCTCTGACCTTGAACAAGTCGGAAAAGATGTAGATTTTTTGATTTGTATGCTCAGCGATGGAAAAACCTGTGATGAAATCCTGTTTAAAGAACACGGCGCGACTTCACAGCTAAAACCTGAAAGTACGGTCATTGTCATGAGTTCAATACCTGTGGAAGTTGCACAAGCACAAAGTGAAAAATGCAGAGAAAGAGGGTTTAAATATTTAGATGCTCCTGTTTCTGGTGGAGAAAAAGGCGCCCAAAATGCAAGTCTTGCTATTATGGTAGGCGGTGAAGCTAAAACATTTTCACAGGCTGAAACTATTTTACGTGCAATGGGGCGCCCAATTTTAGTTGGTGGTGTTGGCTGTGGAATGCTCGCAAAACTTGTGAATCAAATGATTGTAGCAACTACCATTGCAACTGTAAGCGAGGGCTTATTACTGGCCAGTAAAGCAGGCGCTGATCCTATTAAACTAAAACAGGCACTCACAGGAGGCTTTGCCGATTCTCCAATTTTACAGCAGCATGGTGAACGTATGCTAAATCGAGATTTTAAACCAGGTGGCACTGCTCGAAACCAGCATAAAGATATTCATACAGCCGTTAGCTATGCCAAATCACTAGAGTTAAATTTGCCAATTGCTCAACAAGTCAGCCAATTATTTGAAAATATGCTTGCTGCTGGAGACGGTGAGTTAGATCATTCTGGTTTAATTCGTGAGCTTGAGCGAATGAATCAGGGGTAATTGCTTTGCTCAAAGTTGATAGAGTATTTTTTATATTTCTATTTAAATGATTAAATTTAGCGGTATTTGATGAATAGACATAATCAAATACTGCTTTTTTCTGGTCTTAATTTTTTAATGGTCCACGGTTATTACTTTTATATATTCTTAATATCTACTGACGGAGAAACTCCAAAAAAACGTTTATATTCACGGGAAAATTGCGACAAACTTTCATATCCGACTTGAATACTGGTCGTTGAAATATCATATTCTTCGGTCATTAATAAACGCCGTGCCTCGGTTAACTTCATTCTCTTTTGATACTGTAAGGGACTCATTGAAGTGATATCCCTAAAATGTTGATGAAAACTAGAAGCACTCATACCCATTGTGCTTGCCAGTTCTTCAACGCTAAAGGATTTTGCAAAATTTGTTTTCAGCCATTCAATCGCTTTCACAATTCGATGGCCGGTAGTTCCGGCCGCCACAATGCGTTTAAGTCGATCACCTTGTGGACTCATCAATAAACGATAAAAAATTTCCTTAATAATAAGGGGGGACAAGATGGGGATGTCTTGTGGTGTATCCAGTAGTTTTATTAACCGTATAAAAGCATCATTTAGCTCTGAATTGACTACTCCAACAGCCATTCCTTTTTTCTCAGTATTTACATCTTTAAAAGGAATATGCGCTTCAAGCATGATTTGGGCGAGTACATACGGGTCTAGACGTAAAACTATTGAAAGATAAGGTCGTTCAACTGAAGCTTCAAGAACTTGGGCAATTACAGGCAGGTCAATTGCAGTAAAAAGGAAATGGTTAGAGTCGTACGAATAGGTTTCTTCGCTAAGAATCACCTGTTTTTTACCTTGAGCAATCATACATAGACTTGCATCCATCATGCTGCTACTTGGTTGAGTCAATGTTTCTGCACGATATAAAGTCAGCCCCGTAATAGCTGTTTCGAATGTACCTTTTTCTCGGGTCCATTGATCGACAAGTTGAGCTAATTCTTGATTACTGTCTAGAGAAGACTTATTCGCCATTCAGATTCCACCGATTACCCTCTGTATTTTTATTGTAGGCATTTCAAATAAGAAAAATAGTGAGAAGTGCAACAATTCGGAGGATTAGGCAAATCTGTGAGAGGAATAGAACAACAGCTTACGATTTTCATTTTTATACTGATCAACATGGCACAAAGTCTATGAGTTGGAACTTAGTGAACCAAAATGTTCCAAAACCTATTTATAGATTTTCAAAATCTATAGCCATCAATGAATGTCCAGCAAAGAAATCGTCTTTATTTAAACATTAAACATGAGAGAAAAAATATGACAATTGAAGTTTTAGGTTATGCCGCGCTGTCATCAGAAACTCCTTTAGTTCCGTTTAAGTTTGAACGTAGAACCCCACGTGAAGATGATGTTGTCATTCAAATTGAATATTGTGGTGTTTGCCATTCCGATCTACATCAAGCTAAAAATGATTGGGGATTTAGTGCTTATCCGATCGTTCCAGGCCATGAAATTGTCGGGCGTGTCACCTCAATTGGTCCTAAAGTCACAAAATATAAGGTCGGTGATTTAGTCGGCATTGGTTGTATGGTCGATTCATGCCGTACTTGTTCTGCTTGTCATTCAGGGCTAGAGCAATATTGTGAGGAAGGTAACATACAAACTTATGGCGGCGTAGATCGCCATGATCAACGACCAACTTATGGTGGATATTCACAAAGCATTACGTGTAGCCAAGATTTTGTATTAAAAGTACCTGAAAATCTGGATGCCCAAGCTGTACCACCACTACTGTGTGCTGGTATTACGACTTGGTCGCCGCTACGTCACTGGAATGTTGGAAAGGGTAGTAAAGTTGCTGTAGTTGGTTTAGGTGGTTTAGGGCACATGGCGATTAAACTTGCCAATGCTCTAGGTGCTGAAGTGACATTATTCACCCGCTCAGCAAATAAAGAACAGGATGCAAAACAACTCGGAGCGCATCATGTTGTGTTATCAACAGATGAAGCTCAAATGGAATCAGTGTTAAATCAATTTGATTTGATTATTGATACGGTGCCTTATAACCATGACTTGAAGCCTTATATTCCAACACTAGCTTTAAATGGAACAATTGTGTTAGTTGGATATTTAGGTGAAATTAGCGCAAATTCAGTACCTATGATTTTAGGAAGAAAATCAATTGCAGGGTCGGTCATTGGCGGAATTAAGGAAACACAAGAGCTACTTGATTTTTGTGGTGAGCATAATATTGTGTCTGAAGTAGAGATGATTGACATGCAAAACATTAATGAAGCTTTTGAACGTATGCTAAAGAGCGACGTGAAGTATCGTTTTGTGATTGATATGAAAACACTCTCTGAAGATTAATTTAGTAATCACTTCGGCTGTGCATACTATGCGTAGTGTGCACAGCTCAAAAGTTTAATACCAATGTGAGTGTTATGATTTAGAAGGAATGTATTTACGCATAGCAAAGATAAATAGCGTAAATAAAATACTGAAACCAAAAACAGGTAAGCTTAGCCCTAACACGAGACCCACCAATATTAACCCTATTTTCTGTGGGCCAGTTGCACGGTTCCAAACTAATAAGCTTTGCCCAACAAAGTGAGTTGTCATGAGTTTTAAATTCGAGTTTTTAAATGCAGCCCTATATGCATAAATAATCATAATGCACAGTGCGAAAGCATAAAGTGCCAGTACTAATTGATTTATCCAGCCAAATAAAACACCAATATGCGCATCAACTCCCCAACGAGTGAGCTTTGCCACCAGTGAATAGTCTTTAAAAGCAAGTTGATCGATGACTTTATGTTGTTCCATATCAATTGCGATACTGTCTGCTTGAGTTGGCCATTTACGCTGGATCTCGGCTATCGTCCAAGCTTGATTTCCACTGGTTGGTGGCTTGATTTGTATTTGTGCTGCATCAATGCCATGTGCTCTGGCTATTGAAAGAGCGCTATCGTATTCACTTGAAATAATATTTAAATTCAGGTTTTCACTATGTGGCATTTCGTGATGCTCATGGTGCATTACTGTAGGTAAATTATCTTCTTGAAGCGAAGTTGCCAATGTTGGGGTTTGCCAGTTAAGCCATTGACGAGCAACTCGAATATTATCTCCGGCCCACTCGGACCATGTAAGACCCGTAATGGCGATGATTAATAAAAGAGGGAATAACGCTAAACCCAACGTGCTATGCCATTTCAGTAAGTTATTTTTTGCTGTTTGTCTAATTTTAAGATTTTGACGACGTTTCCACCAATTATATAGCCCAGTTAAAGTCAAAATGGCTAACCAGCTTGCTGCCAGTTCACTATAAAAGCGACCCCATTTTCCTAGTAATAAATTGCTATGTAGTTGGTCGAGTGTAGTCCGAAATGGCAGAACCCCACTGGTACCATAAACCGCTAGATGGCCTTTGGCTTGAAGTGTAAAAGGATCAATAAAAACGGCTTCACTCGTAAAATCATGTATAGGATCTGAGAAAATTACACGAGTTGTTTGGTCAGCACTTGGGGCTGGTCTAACTTCAATCACCTGTGCAGACTTAGGCATTACTTGCTTTGCGGCTTCAATTTGCTGGCTCAGCATATGTGGTGGCTGCTTCAGTGGCTCAACATATAGAACATCTTTATAAATCGCTTGCTCTATTTGAGGCGTAATGGCATAGAGTAAACCAGTGATTGCTGCGAACAAGATAAATGGCGCAATAAAAATACCAGCATAAATATGAATTAAACGGTAAAGACTACGCCAGAAAGATGATTGGGTCAGCATCGGAAGATAATGTCTATCAGATTTTGGGCTGGATTATAACGAGTTATTTATTTTAATGTTAATTGAGCGGTAGCCATTATTAAATTATTTGAGTAGCTCTTAGGCATATTGTTTGGTCTAAAGAAAGGCCTGAAAAAATCAGGCCTCTCCCTTAATTATTATTTTGAAGTTTCTAAGCGAACTTGAGAAATACTCAAGCCTTGAGAGCTTACTTTTTCTTTCACTTGATCAAGCGTTAAATCAGTAGCAACAAACTGAACTTCTAAGTCTTCAGCAGCCATGCCTAATTGCTTAACTTGATCACTGACTTGATAGACCAATTGACCAATATGGCCTGGGTGCCCGCCGTGGTCATGATCTAACACACCGAAGTAGTTAATTGTGGCAACATAAATTTTTTGGTCAGGTTTATTTTTTGGAGATAGATAAATCTTATAGGTTAGATTTGGATTACCAATCATTTGGACATTATCTAATATTAAATAGGTTTGTCCTGATGAGAGCTTTGTTTGAGTAAGTTGACTTGAGTTCTCTAGGAAACTTGCAGTTTGAGGGGCTAAAGCTACTTTTTGAGTTACACCCATAAGTTTAATGCTTTTATTACTGCTGACTGGTTTATGATTCATTTTAAATAGGTTTGCTTTTTCAGCACCTTTACTGCTCATGACCGTAGCTTCAACTTTACAAGCATTTTCATTGGTATATCGCACTGGGATTTTACCGGGGGTGAATACATCAGCAATGGTCATGGTGACTTTATTGCCGTTTTCATCTGCAAAAGTATATCGGGTGTCATACCAACTATCTGGCATACCTAAATTTTTCTTAGCCCATTCAAGCGTAATTGGTTGTCCATTTGCTTTTTTATTTAACCAGCATTGCCATAAGCGATCGATATTTGCATGGTGCATATAAAATACGGGGTCTAAGCCTGCAATAGGTACAAATCCCATATCTGGTAGTACACAGTTTTTACCGACTGCACAGTGCATGACACCATGGGGTTGAGACTGTAATTGGTTAGAGAAGTCTGTGAAGTTATCCCATTTAAATGCTTGAGCAGCGCTGGCATTATCTGGATCTATGGCGATGATATTTGCATTTAAACCCGGTGTACGGTACTGATCATATAAAGTACCTGCTTGTTTACCACGAACCAATTGAGGCAGTGCTAAGCCTTTACCATTAGCAGCTTTTTCTTGGTAATAATCCCAATAAGGAAGAGAGTAATCTTGCCCAACATATTTACGTACTGTTCGCTCATAAAAATAAAGCATCATACGGTGCCAAGGTAAGAAATTTAGATTGCCATGTTGGCATGTACCCCAAACTTCATCGGTAAAGCCATCATTTGGGACTGGTGAATTTTGAATATGCTTATAATAACTGTCACATACTGCTTTACTATATACCTCTAAACACTGTGGCATACGGTATTGATTAACATAATAATCTTTGTCTGTTGCATGTGTGCCTGTACCAAAATAGCCATGCGTATTGGCCCAGTAATTAAAGCTTGTACGAAACTCCGGTGATAATGGATCGGCATTATTATTTGCTCGCATTTTTTCCAGACCCTTTTGTAATGCGCTTACTTTGGCTGGATCTTTTGCAAACTCCGTGGCACTCATTCGTAGTGAGTCAGCATGAGTCGTTAAGCTCATACCACACAATAGAGTTCCTAAAATATAATAATTTCTCTTCATGATTTTAAATCCTTGTCATGTTTAATATTCTTATATTTGATTATTTGTAATGTATGAATTTACCCTTAGGTTGGGTAATTCTTAATCTAATCTAGCATATAAAGAAGTTTTTATTAAAGGTTTATGTTTGATATTAATAATGAAAAAATTTAACTTTAAAATCTGTAATTTTTTAGAAAAACTTAATTATTTGGTATATTGTTTTTAATGTGTTTTTATTAATAATTAAAAGATTTTTAAAATAAAAATAATTATATTTTTACTTAATATGTTTTGTTTTTTTTAAAATTTATGTGTTTAAAGTCTCATTATTAAATAAAATGTTAGATGTGAAAATTTTTGATTAAAATTAAATATTATTTTATTTGAATGGTTAGCATGCATGCTCTAAAGGTTTTGTATAGGGTTATCTATATTTTGAGTTTTAAAATACAAATTACAATTGCATGATTATTAAGTTTATTTTGTAATTTTGGCATTTTTATTGCTTAATTACTCTTATCTTTAGTACAACATTTGATTTAATAACTTATAAATGATGATTCAGACCGTCTTGCTCTCTTATGGTGTCTTTTTCATATGAAAAATGCACCAAATAGACACGTCTTTTTATTTTGCACTGTATTTGTGCATTGGATGCTGTAATGAAGTTATGGGTTTCAATACTCACTTTACTCATTCTATGTGGATGTTCTTCATCTGAACAAAGTAGAAAAACTAAAGAAAACTTAGCAGTCCATTCGATATGCGTTTTTGATAGTACAAATACAAAAGTCTGTGTAGCCAAACCAGCACAAAGAATTGTTTCTTTATTTGAGTCGGGTTTAGATGGCTTATATATGCTAGGGCAAGGTCACAAAGTGATTGGTATACCAGCCGAAGTATACATCCAGCCTTTATTATTTAATGCCTATTCAAAAATAGATAAGCGTATTGCCAATAAACAGCTTGCGACGCCTTCACAAGGGGCAAATGCAACTAATATTGAAAGTCTTGTGTTGTTAAAACCCGATTTGGTGATTTTGGGGAGCGGGCAGACTCAAACAATTGAACTGTTACGGCAGTTCGGCATTGCTGTATATGTCATGGAGTCCAGTACTTATCAGCAAGTAAAAGAAGAACTTTCTGAAATTGCTATTCTGAGCGGTGCCCAAAAGCGAGCTCAAGAAATTTTAAATTTCTCTGATGAAATTGTGGCGGAGGTCGTAGCCAAAACGGCACGTCAGCCAAATAAGCAATCGATTTACTATGCATGGTCAGGAGGACGTATTTTTTCTACCTCGGGACGTCAGTCGATTACCAATGACTTTATTGAACTGGCGGGTGCGTACAACATTGTTCAGACCAATACGAATCAACCCAATGTAAATCCCGAGACTTTAATTGAATGGAACCCTGACAATATTGTGCTTTGGAATACCAACCCCCAACTGATTTATGAACGAAAAGAATTACAGGGTTTAATCGCCGTACACAACCGAAAGGTATTTAATTTGAGTCCTGCATTTATATATAACCCCCATACCATCAAAATCATTATTACGGCGATTTATTTGAATCACAGTATTTATCCTGAACAGTCCGATTTACCAGTAAGTGCTTTACAACAGCGTATTTTAACTAAGTTGTATGGTGAGCAGCTTGCCAAAGCGTTGGTGCAATGAATATGCAAAAGCTGAAATATTATTGGTTTTACCCGTTACCGTTCGTGATGATTTTTATCTCGTTGCTCATAGGGCCAACGCAGACATTGAGTGCATGGGATTATTTGCGGTGGGGTGTGCAAGCGGTGTTTGGTACACCATATTTTGATGCTGAGCAATTTAGACTGATGCAAAACATTCTCGTAAATGTCAGATTACCCAGAATTCTACTGACCTTTATGGTGGGTGCTGCGTTAGCAACTGCGGGAAATGGTTTACAGGCATTGTTTCGTAATCCTTTAGTTGACTCGTATGTACTCGGTATTTCATCTGGTGCGGCGTTCGGTGCAGCTTTAGCACTTTCTTTAAGTTGGCTTTCACCAAACCTATCCGCCTTTATTTTTGGCGTGTGCGCTGTTGGTTTAACGTATTTATTTGCCCATCAAAAACATGAAAGCCAGACATCTTTAGTCATGGTAATTTTATCGGGCATGATTGTTTCGGGGCTGTTTTTGGCAGGACTTACAGTCATTCAATACTTAAGTGATCCATTTAAATTACAAGCCATTGTGCAGTGGACCATGGGCAACTTACATCAAGCGTCTTGGCAAAAGGTTCAATACGCCGTGCTACCAATCTGTATTGGCCTTGCTGGGCTATTTGCGATGCGTTGGCGCCTAAACCTAATGGCACTCGGTGCCGAAGAAGCACAGGCGGTTGGTGTTAACCCAAGGTGGGAACAGCTTCTTTTAATTGCGCTGGTGACTGTATGTACGTCAACTTCTGTAGCAGCGGCTGGCATTATTAGTTTATATGGGCTGTTTATGCCACATATTGTGAGAATGTTGGTTGGGCCAGATCATCGCTACAGTATTCCTGCCAATATGATTTTGGGCGGTAGTTTTCTCCTGTTGATTGATAACTTTTCTCGGGTTTTACTAACGTTTGAAATACCGATTGGTATTTTTACCATGTTACTTGGCGCACCATTTTTCTTATTATTAATGAAAACACAGAGGACTCATTGGGCATGATTCAAATTGATCAGTTAAATTATGCCTATGGGCACAAACAGGTTCTCAAAAATATTCATCTGGAGTTTCCTGAAAATCAGTTTTCAGTCATTTTAGGGCGTAATGGCTGTGGAAAATCGACACTTTTTAAATTGATGGCTGGTTTAGAACCCGTAAAAGATGGCTTGATTCGTTACTCTGGAAAACCACTATCGGACTTTAAAGGGAAAGATCGGGCAGCCTTACTCGGTTTTTTACCGCAGTTTCATAAAACCGTATTTCCATTTTTGGTTAAAGATGTGGTGATTACGGGACGTGCCGCTTTTAGCAGATATAGACCTTCAAAATCAGACTGGGAACGTGTAGACCAAGCTTTGCTTGATTTAGACATCGAGCATTTGCGTGACCGTCCTTATACCGAGCTATCGGGAGGTGAACGGCAATTAGTTATGATTGCCCGCATTTTAGTACAAGCACCGAAAGTCATTTTGCTTGATGAACCAACCAATCATCTCGATGTTTATTACCAGTCTTATTTAATGAAAAAATTGCGTCAGTTGTCGCGGCAAAATTTTACGGTGATTGCGATTATGCATGATCCCAACTTGGCTTTTTTATTTGCTGATCATTTGTTTTTCATGCGCCAACACGAAGTCGTTAAACCTGAGTCAAAAACACGAATCACCGATCCGAAGTTTTTAAAAAGTGTCTATGATGTTGAGTTTCATGAAGCCATGATTCAAGACAAAACCATTGTTATCCCTGATCATTCTTGGCTATAAATATGACTTTTCACTATCATCTAGCAGACAAATCAGACTATGCATCTGCGGTAGAGTTTGCACTTTATACAAGACATTTATTATTTCCAGAAATCTATCATGGGCAAGTCCCCAAAGATTTAAAAAATTTTGGGCAATATTATGTCCATGACCCATTGGGTTGCTTTATTACGGTAAAAGATAAAAACCGTATTATTGGCACTATTGCATATCGGGCGTATGACCATCGTTTTGATTTAAATTTGCCATCTAATACAGTGGAAGTGGTTAAGTTGTTTGTATTGCCTGAATACCGCCGTAATGGTATCGCAACTCAGCTATGTGACATGTTGTTTAGCCATGCACAGAAGAATGAAATTACCACTTTGTATTTGCACACTCATCCATTTTTACCTGCGGCTGAAGAGTTTTGGCGGCTTCAAGGCTTTGACGTTATTAAACGAGAATGGATTGATACGTATGACACCATTCACATGAGTAAATCTTTATAGTGCTTTATCATGTGCATGAAATCTTTTTTGAAAATGGGTAGGTGGATAACCCATAATTTTACTGAACATTGCGGTAAAAGCTGCTGAGTGTTCATAGCCCAAACTAAAGGCAATTTCAGTAATCGAGATATCTGCTTTTAACGCATTTAAAGCATAGATGATGCAGACTCGATTACGCCAAGCCTGAAAGGACATGCCAGTTTCTGCCTTAAACCAGCGGTGAAAAGTCCGTTCACTTTTATTGTGGTCATGTGCCCAATCTTTAGGACTGCTATGAATATCGGGATGCTGCATAAACTCAGCACACTGTTTAGATAGTAATGTGTTGTGAGGCAGAGGAATAAACAGAGGCAGGGCTGGTGCAGCTGCTAACTCATATAACAATAAATCGATAAGAGCGCCGTCACAGCCTGCATGTTGGTAGTCAACAGGTAGCTGATTTGCCTGAATGAGTAGCTGATGTAGCAAAGGCGAGACTTGTATAACCTCGCAATAGTTTGCTTGTCTTGGTACACTATTCACTTCTATATACAAACTATAAGTACTGACTTTAGATAGCCATACCCGATGTGGTTTGCCTGCAGGTATCCATACACCGCTGTACGGTAACACGAGCCATTGCCCATCTTCAGTTTCAACTTTCATGAGGCCTTCGGGTGCATATAAGAACTGAGCACGGCGATGGCTATGCGTGTCTAACAAAGTATCAGCAGGATAGTCTGATCCTAACGTTAGAACCGCTTGCGGTAGATGGTCTACCTCGTTAATTGGAATATTACGCATATATTTTTGTCTGAAATTAATAAAAATATGGCTTTTCTACGTTAGTTTGCCATAAAGCTATTTTATATCATGCCTCTATAAACGTGAGGAAGATGATGATGCTATATGAGCTATTTTTATTTGGACTACTGTCAGGCATAACCACTTGGTTATTTGGCTTTGGCGGCGGATTTGTTGCTGTGCCTTTGCTTTATGCAATCATTATTCAAAAGTGGAGTAATGAAAGTAATGTCGGCATACATGCCATGCAAATCGCCGTAGCTACATCAGCTTTTGTGATGCTGTGTTCGGCAAGTTTTGCAACCTTTCGACACTATCAGTCTGGACATATAGATTGGCAAAAAATCCGCTTTTTATGGCGTGGTATCGCATTTGGCGGAATAGTCGGTGCGGTAATGGCCTCATTGTTTAATGGAAATTGGCTTCGCTGGATATTTATGAGTTATGTGTTCATAACCATTATTGATTGTTATTACAGACCAGGGTTTATGGTGACATCAAGGCAACAGCAAAACTATAGTGAAAAAAGCGAACTCATTAAAGGGGGAATTATTGGTTGGGTTGCAGCACTTTTAGGTGTGGGTGGCAGTGTAATGACGGTTCCTTTATTACGACGGCGGGGTAGTTCTATGAACGAAGCTGCGGCTATTGCAAACATTCTCACACTGCCTTTGTCTTTAACTGCAACGCTGACTTATTGTGTATTGTCACTTTGGCAATCTGAATGGGCACCTAGTGGATTTATCGGTCTAATCTGGTTAGAAGCTGCTTTATTCTTGGTTGCTGGAACATGGATTGGGCTATATTTTTCAGAAAAATTTATTTCAAAACTACCTGATTTATGGCGTGCAAAGTTGTATCCATTACTTTTAATAATAGTTTTACTCGTCATGCTTTTTGTAAATTAATTTTTTATTTCAATTGCTTGAAGAATAATCTCTCTTAAAAATCGAATCTCAAAATGCTCTAAAACTGCAAATTTTATGTCTTAAATGGCTTTGGAAAAATTTTAAAAATTAGACTTGTAATATATAGTGGCTTTGTGCCACTATATATTCATCGAAGGTCATCAGACAAAAAGAGGATGATATGGCTATCCAGCTTTTAGATGCGGCAAGAAATGAAATTCCAGTGAAATTCACGCAGTTTTCTGGTGGAGAGCGTCATGTTCAAATTGATGAGACAACGTTGGTTTCACTATCTGGTAAGGTATTGGTCCGCGCCAAAATGACCTCAAGTCACGATGTGATGGACTATTTGTTACTTGAAAATATATTGCTAAATCAGGGTTTAACCGTTGACCTAGAAATTCCATATTTTCCATACGCACGTCAGGACCGTATTTGTGCAGTAGGCCAAGCATTCTCACTCGATGTGATGACGAAGTTACTCAACATCAATGCCGACAAAAAAGCGGGCAAACAAGGCAAAATCACTGTTTGGGACTGCCATAGTGAAGTAACCACAGCATTACTCGCTGCAAATACTTCTTTTAGCGAAGTTGTAAATGTTAGTTCTGTCGACATCATCGCAAAGAGTGAAGCTCTAAGCACACTGTTAAAAGATGAAAAAACAGTACTGATTTGCCCAGACAAAGGCGCAAAAGCACGCACACAAATGGTTGCAGATGCTTTTAATGGCGAGCGTAAACAACCAATCACTATTGTTCAGTGTGATAAAAAACGTGACCCAGTGACTGGCAAAATTTTAGGTACACATGTACATGCGACTGATTTATCAGGTCTAACAGCGGTCATTACCGATGACATTTGTGATGGAGGTGCAACCTTTATTGGTATTGCCAAAGAACTTCGTCGCCTTAATTGTCACAAGGTCGTTCTATATGTAACCCACGGTATTTTTAGTAAAGGAATAGAGGTTTTTGATGAGCTGCTTGACCAGCTATTTACCTCGGACAGCTTTCCACAACAACCATCAGATAAAATTTCAGTAATTGCTTTTGCAGCAAAATAAAGAGAACAAAGATGACTATTAAACTTAATCCATTAAACGCTATCGATTTTTATAAAGCTGATCACAGACGTCAGTATCCAGCAGGTACAGAGTACGTATACGCAAACTTTACGCCGCGTTCATCTCGACTTGCTAAAATGTTGGCTGACTTTGACGATAAAGTTGTGTTCTTTGGGCTTCAAGGTTTTATTAAACACTTTTTAATTGATACGTGGAATGAAGGCTTTTTCAAGCAACCTAAAGATAAAGTCGTGGCTGCTTATAAACGCCGTATGGATAGTTCACTAGGTGAAGGCGCAGTACCAGTTGATCACATTGAAGCGTTACACGACTTGGGATATTTACCATTACGCATTAAAGCCTTGCCAGAAGGCAGCCGCGTCAATATGCGTGTACCTGTGCTCACCGTAATTAATACCGACCCGCGTTTCTTTTGGTTAACGAACTATATTGAAACGATTTTAAGTGCTGAGCTTTGGAAAAGTTGTACTACGGCCACAATTGCCTACGAGTACAAACGCTTATTAACTCAATATGCCGTAAAAACTGGTGCACCACTTGATTTTGTGCCTGTGCAAGGACACGATTTTAGTAGCCGTGGTATGAGTGGAATTTATGATGCGGCGCAATCGGGTGTGGGTCATTTAACCAGTTTTATTGGAACAGACTCGGTTGCTTCAATTGACTACGCAGAAGAATATTACAATGCCACAGGTGTGATTGGTGTATCTGTACCAGCGACCGAACACAGTGTGATGTGTATGGGTACAGAAAACAGCGAGCTAGAAACCTTTAAGCGTTTAATCTGTGAGCTTTATCCGTCTGGTGTTGTCAGTGTTGTATCTGACACTTGGGACTTTTGGCGAGTGATTACCGAATTTACAGTGGCTTTAAAACCTGAAATTTTGGCAAGACAACCTAATGCTTTAGGCTTGGCTAAATTGGTTTTCCGTCCAGACTCTGGTGACCCAGTGAAAATTATTTGTGGTGACCCAGACGCAGAAATTGGCAGCCCAGCCTACAAAGGTGCGGTTGAATGTTTATGGGAAGTGTTTGGCGGTACAACCACAGACCAAGGCTATAAAGTACTGAATGAGCGTGTCGGTTTAATTTACGGTGACTCTATTACTTTAGACCGTGCACAGCGTATTTTGGAAGGGCTAGAAGCCAAAGGTTTTGCTTCAAACAACTTGGTGTTTGGTATAGGCAGCTTTACCTATAACTACTTAACTCGCGATACCTTTGGGTTTGCTGTGAAAGCAACTTGGGGGCAAGTGAATGGTGTAGGCCGAGAGTTGTTTAAAGACCCAATTACTGACTCAGGTGTGAAAAAATCTGCGAAAGGTCTTTTACGCATCGAAGAAGGTGAAAATGGCTTTACCTTGTTTGATGAGCAAACAGCCGAACAAGAACAAGGCGGAGCACTAAAAACCGTCTTTGAAAATGGTAAACTTCAATATGAATATACTTTGGATCAAATTCGTGAGCGTTTATCCATCGCATAACTGAGTTTAGATGAGCCGTTGCATGAGTATCGGCTCATCATTTTTATTGAGAGGCTGAACGTGACTATTCAAACTGAACAAGAATTCCTTGCCAGTTATGATCGCCGAGATTATGACGCACCTTTACTCACGGTCGATATGGCTATTTTCTCGGTTTTTAATGGTCAGTTGCAGGTATTACTCATTAAGCGCCCCAACTTTCCAGCCAAAGACCAATGGGCTTTACCAGGTGGTTTTGCCGATTTAACTCATGATCAAGACTTAATGGCCACGGCTTATCGTAAGCTGGTCGAAAAAACAGGAATTGCTTCACCTTACTTGGAACAAGTTGCCTCTGTCGGTAATGCCAAACGTGACCCGCGTGGCTGGGCAGTGACCATTTTGTATTTTGCCTTAATTGATTTTAATGCCTATCAACATCAAATTTTGGCTGAATACAGCGAATGGGTGCCCGTGACAAAAGTACAAGATTTCACATTGGCATTTGATCATAATGAGTTGCTTAACTTGGCATTAGAGCGTTTAACCAATAAAACTCGCTATACTGCATTGCCAGCGAGTCTTATGCCGGAATTATTTACGCTAACTGAGCTACAAACCATTTATGAAATTATTCTTGGGCAATCTTTAGATAAAAAAGCTTTTAGGCGCCGTATGATAGAAGCGGGTGCAGTTGAAGAAACTAACCAAAGTAAAATTGTAGGCAAACGACCAGCTCAGCTTTATCGCTATGCACTCGATTCTTTCGATTTTATATTTCCTCGCTCACTCGAATTACCTAGAAACAAAGAGGGTGAAGATAAGCCAAACAATGAGCTTTCTGACTAGCGCATCTTGATGCGCTTTGATTTATAATGCCGCGCTTATGATTGATGTCATGTTTTGATCAGCACTTTGCCTATGTCACACGTTTCTCCCTGCTTCCAACAAAATCAGTTTTTTGTGTTGGTGGAATATCTCACTTCACTACATGAAATTTATCCTGTGAAACATGAGTTTGCAGGATATCCAGCTGCAATGACATTGGCAGATCGCGTACATTCAGATCATGATATCGCGCCACTTGAAGCCAGCGAAAGTTACCCTAACTCAATCGATAAAGTCTTACACTTTTCAGGTAAGGCCCGAGATATACAAGACTTTGAGCGCTTTTTACAACAAGCTCAAGCAGCCAATATTCAAAACTTGTTATTGCTTACAGGCGATAAACTCAAAGAACATCATAATGGTCGAGATGGACAACCTCGTAGCCGATACCTAGAGTCGGTAAACGCCATAATGGCTGCCAAGCAACATGGCGGGTTTCGTATTGGGGTTGCTTTTAACCCATTTAAATATGTTGAAGCTGAGCGTGACGCACAGTATTTAAAACTGCATAAGAAGATTAAAGCAGGTGCTGACTTTATCATTACCCAATTGGGCTATGACATCGAAGCCTTAAAACAAGCCAAATCATTTTTAACTAAGAACAATTACTCGCAGCAAATACTGGCTTGTGTCATGCCACTGACTTTAGGTCGTGCCAATTTTATGGTCAAACATAAAGTTGCTGGTATTGTAATTACCCCACACATGTTAAAAGTTTTGGCAGATGAAAAACAGGCAGGGCATACAGACCGAGTTTATTTGCGCTGTGCTTTACAGATTTTGATATGTAAACATTTAGGGTTTGCAGGAATTCACTTATCTGCCTGCCATAAGCCAGAAGAGCAAATGCTGCTTGAAAGCTACATTGAGCAATACAGACATTTGGAGCTTAAAGCTTTAGAAGAGCTTTGGAATTCACTTTGGCAAGTCACGACAGGCAAAGAGTTTTCACCTGAAATTTCTCGGTTTTCGCGTCAGCCTACTTCCAAACAAATGATTAAATATCGTCAGTTACATGTTCTGCATGAAGCAATGTTTGAATCAAAAATTGCCAAAGGATTTGGACGTTTTATTTTTAAAGCGTCATTTTGGGAAAATACTTTGGTCGCCAAACTCCTACTTAAAACAGAAGTGCTCAGTAAACATAGCTTAGTGGGCTGTGAAAACTGTGGTCAGTGTCGTTTAGGTGACACTTTATATATTTGCCCTGAAACGTGTCCAAAAGGTTTAGCCAACGGGCCTTGTGGCGGTACAACTTTAGACCGCTGTGAATTTGGTGACCGTGAATGCATTCATTCAGTCAAAGCAAGACTTGCTAAAGCTCTTGAACAAACTGAAATATTAAAAGAAAAACTCATTCCCACAGTAGCAATTGAAACGAGAGGAACCAGTTCTTGGAAAAATTGGTATTTAGCGACTGAGGCTTAAGTTTTGTATTACCCCTTGATATGATTTTGTTAAAAACCAATTCATATACTAAAGCACGGCAATAATTTAAAAATAACAATTGTTTGGCTTAATTATGTTCAATCAAGATGATTACCGAGGAGTATACTTAAAGCAAATCTTTTGCGTTAAAAGGAAAGTTGTCTCAATGAAAAAGTTGGTTGCTGTACTTGCTGTAATTGTTGTTTTAACTGGATGCGTTTACGACCCGGTTAATTACGACAAAATACACGACCAAGAGTTCCAAAACCACCTCAGGCAAAATGGTTAGTAATAAAAAGCCCACTCAATGAGTGGGTTTCATTTTTATTTTTTATTTACATTCTTCATTAGCGCTTTTATTGTTGGGAACAAACTCTCTTGCTGTAACTTGGGAAAAAGTTAGGGAAAATAATGCATCAGCATATTATTTTGATTCAGACTGATAGTGTTGGATGGAAATTAATCCAAGCAATATGAGAAGCACACTAAGGTGCTTTTCTTGAGAAGTATTCATTTCGAGTATTATTTAATAATAAGTGCTAGATTAGATGTTGATAATTCTTCTAGCGACTTCGAGTAAAACAGAACCGCTAGAGATAGCAGTTTGATATTGAATCATAATTAATCACTTGTTAAATTACTCTTAAATAAGAGGGTGTTTAAGTGCTTAGATTTTTAATTACTTTACTATTATTAGCTATTAGCCACAGTACGTTAGCAAATAATAATTTTGATGCAGATGGCGGACTTATAAAACTTGGGATTATTGGACAAGACTTTAAATATATAGATCTTGACCAAGCGATTGAATTTTTTAAAATTGGAAATGAAGGAGCAAAAAGTACTTTTCCTTATAAAGCCAATGATTATATTGAAATTATAGAAGGATCAACAAGTCCATTTTATACATCAATTACGCTTAAGGTACTTGTGAAACCACCAATTGAAGATGAAAATGAAGTGATCGATTTTATTAAAACTGATGAAGGTATTCAGATTTGGTGCGATGGAGTATTTTATCCAAAATATATGAAAGTGAATAATCATCAATATGAAATATTTTATATAAATAAAATTGGGAAAAAAGAAAAGCTTATTTTGTTGAATAATGAAAAATGCAAATAGTACATTTCATGCTTTTAAATCAGTTAACTAATAGTCTTTATTAATAAAAATTACTACTTTAAAGGTGGTTTTTAACCTTCTGAACTGGTAAATTTTACCCATTAATAATGATGGGTAATTAAATGAATAAAGTAATTATATTTCTATTAATAATGGGAATGACAAAATCCGTATTTGCTGGAACAGTTCCAAGAATAACTGAAGAAGAGCATGAGAAAAAATGCATCCAGATTGCCCAATTGGCTCAGCTTTTCATGACAACAAGACAAAATGGAGCACCAATTCTTGAAGCACTGGGAATTGTTGATAAAGCATTTAAAGAAAAAAAGGATAGAGACGTAATAAAAGATATAGTAAGAGATGCTTATGCTCAGCCAACTTATACTGTTCCATCAATTAAAAAAGATCAGGTGAATGAATTCACTGCTAAACACTATTTAGCTTGCTCAGGTTATTAAAGCGCTCATTCGGTCCTGGATTATCAGCACTTAACCGATCTTCTTAAAATTCGATGGATTTCGTTAAATAGGTAGAAGATGACCGCACTGTTAGAAAGGGATTTCAGCCCCTCTGAGTTTACATTGTTTTCTGAAATATTATGGAAACTTGGCTCAGGAAAAGGACAATATAATTTACGTGAAAATATCATTGCAGATATTGCCATCTTGTTACGGGCTGATTTTGCCGCGTCTTATATTTGGGATTCAACACATAATTTATCGAGAGAAGGTGTGATATGGAAAATCGACCCAAAAGCGATGGAGGACTATGAGTGTATTTGGCAATTTGATGACCCCATTACTGCACAGCTTCATAAACTCCAGAAACCGACATTTGTAAACGAGGTCATGCCTCTGAAAGACCTGAAAAAAACAGGCTATTACAATGAGTTTTTAAAAACGTATGGTTTGTATCACGGTATAAATATTTATTTTGTCCGAAATGGTATGGATATTGGTGATTTACGCATTTGGCGTGCACAAGACGCTGACATGTTTGGCGAGCGTGAAAAAAGAATATTAAATCTGCTTGAACCTTATTTTACCCAAGCCTTACCACTAGATTTATCAACACAATATGGTCTGACTCCACGTGAACAAGAAGTGGTTCATTTGGTATCTAAGGGTTTAAGTGATAAAGAGGTGGCACATTTACTTGGTATTGGTTTTACCACATTAAGAACCCATCTGAACAACTCTATGAGAAAAATAGGCTGCAATAATCGCACTGAAATGGCCTTAATCATTCAACATTAAAATAAAGCAATCCTCAATTTTGAGGATACGAATGAATGAGCAATTTGTACTAAGTTCTTAAGATCACAACTTAAATGGATTTTAAGTCATCATGTCAAATGCAGTTGAAAAGAATAATTGGACTGAGTTACAGGGTTTAGCAAATGCTTCAGTAGATGTCATCACTCAACTGATTCATGAAAGAAAAGTATCTTGTGAAGAACTTGTGCATCATTACTTCGACACTATTGAAAAACAACAGTCTTTAAATGCTTTTATTAGCACAGATAAAGCTTCAGCAATTCAACAAGCTCAATATTGGGATGAATATCTACTTAGTGGAAAACCATATCCAGCTTTGATGGGCATTTTAATTGCAGTTAAAGATAATATTCATGTTGCTGGTTTCTCAAATAGTGCAGGCACACCAGCTTTAGCTGATTTTAAGCCTAAAAGCTCCGCACCGATTATTCAAAAACTTATTGATCACGGCGCGATCATTGTTGGTAAAACCAATATGCATGAATTGGCCTTTGGAGTCACAGGCTATAATACTGCCATGCACATTGAAGGTGTTGTCGGTACACGAAATGCTGTAAACCCATTGCACATTGCTGGTGGGTCTTCTTCTGGTAGTGCTGTGGCTGTTGCAGCGGGCATGGTTCCAATTGCGATTGGTACAGATACGGGTGCTTCGATTCGTTTGCCAAGTGCATTAAATGGTTGTGTCGGCTTTCGTCCAACGGTAGGAAGATACTCACAAGACAGTATTACCCCAATTTCACATACTCGAGATACCGCTGGCCCGATTGCACACACAGTATCTGACATTATTTTAATTGATCAGCTTATTACTCAAGAGCCAAAGAAAGAACCATTACAGTCTCATCAAATTAGGCTCGGCATCAATCCATATTTTTGGAATCATTTAGATGAAGATGTGCGTGAGCAGGCGCATATTGCACTTGGTCTTTTAAAAGAAGCAGGAGTTGAAATTATTAATGTCGATATGCCGAATTTAGAACAACTCAATCACGCTATTTCTTTTCCTGTAGTCATCTATGAAGGCAAATATGACTTTATTCAATATTTAAAACATCATGATGTAAATTTGACCATTGAGACTATAGTTGATCAGATCTCAAGCCCAGATGTTCAGGCAATTTTTAAACAGAATATCCTTCCTCAATTAATTCAAGATCAGACGGGGCAACTTGTTCCTGTTTTACCTTTCTATGAAAAGGCCATCAGTGAAGCTCGTCCTCAATTGCTTGAACTCTACCAAAACACATTTAAAGCGCATAACTTACATGCTTTATTACTGCCAACATCACCGATTGTTGCACCGCTGGCAAATGAACAAGTCAGCTCAATTGAAAATTTTCAGACACTAATTCGAAATACGGACCCCGGCAGTAATATCGGATTACCAGGGCTGAGTTTACCCATTGGAAAGGGAGCGAAATCGAAACTACCCGCTGGATTAGAAATTGATGGTTTACCTCACCAAGATAGTGAAATACTTGCGATTGGGATGACTTTAGAAGAAATATTTAAGGTTTTAAATAAGTAAAAAAATAAACCGATAATTCTCTATTTTCTAAATAAAAAAGAGTTAAAAGTAACTCTTTTTTAGATTAATTTTGTTTTTGAATGATGCTCGGCTTCTTAAAAATAAGTTGGATTTGGTCTAAAATTTTTTGTGGTATTCCACTTGATGGGGGTTAATTATAAATACATTGAAAATACATATTTAATAAGCTGTGCTTTACTATGGTTGATAAATCTGCATATTTATATTTTATGCTTCTATCAATATTATAAAAATTCTCGAAGAATTTCTTTAAATTACATATTGCTTTAATTAAATCAACATAAGTTATACAAAGTAAACGCTAATTTTTAATATTAATGAAATAAATTTTTCTACCAATTAATCACTTTTATATAAATAATTATATTTGCAAGTTACTGATTTTATTTGTTTAAATTAATTTTTAAAGGAAGTTTTTATAATTAAATTTTTTAGAAAATATAAAATTACATAATTTTTAAACATATTTTTTATAGCATGCCGTGTATTGGCGTAAATAGAAAAAATATATGTCAAAAGGGTCAATGATATTTAATCGATTTAAGAACCATAATTTGCACCAAATTTTACGCTGTCACGATTCATTGAATAAACCAAGTGAAAAGTTACGTAAAAAAGACGCTAATAGTTTATTGGTGTAAATAAAAAATCGAATATTACAAATAAACGGAATGAATATGGATAACGTAGCTCAGCTAGAAACTGACACTAATTTCCAAAGTCGAAAGAAAATAACTTGGGGTGTTTTTAGTGTCCTGCTGTTATTTTTAGTCGCAGGCATTATATATTATTTTTTTGTATACCGATTTTATCAATCTACTGATAATGCTTATGTGCAAGCCGATGTGACTTGGGTCATGCCAAAGATTTCAGGCGAAGTGATTGAGTTATTAATTAACGATAATCAGTTTGTAAAGAAAGGGGAAACTTTGGCGGTATTAGACCACCGCGATTACCAAGCTCGTTATGATCAGGCGAGTTCTGTCGTCAGCTTAAAAGAAGCTGCGCTTGGTGTACAACAACAAAATGAAAAGTCTGCTAAGTCGTCAATTACCGAAGCAAATAGTGGTGTAGTGGCAGCGCAAGCAGACTTAACTCGTTTGAGAAAAGAGTTCGAGCGTTATCAAGACTTATTAAAAGATGGCGTGATTACCCGACAAAACTTTGAGGGTGTTCAGTCTCAATATTTAACCGCTCAAGCACAGCTCAGTAAAGCACAAGCCGCCGTAAATGCAGCAGAAGCTCAGTTAGGCAGTTTACAGGCCAGTCGAGCACAGCTTTTAGCAGATATTCAAAGTGCTCATGCAAATTTAAACCTGTATCAGGTCGATTTGGCTTCCTCAAAAGTGGTGAGTCCTGTAGACGGCAAAATCGGTAGTCTTGCAATCCAGAAAGGCTCACGTGTTTCTCCGCAAACTCGCTTAATGGCCATCATTCCTGAAAACAGTTTGTATGTACAAGCCAATTTCAAAGAAACTCAAATTGAAAAAATGCATATTGGTCAGAAAGTTGAACTCAAACTTGATGCCTATCCAAGCCTGACCTATAGCGGAAAAATTGAGAGTTTTTCACCAGCATCAGGCGCAACTTTCTCACTCATGCCACCAGACAATGCCACAGGAAACTTTAACAAAGTTGTTCAGCGTATTCCTGTACGTATTGCCATAGATTCAAGCCCACATATTGATTTGATAAAACCTGGAATGTCGGTCAGTGCCACCGTTGACCTAAGAACTTAATAATAAAATTTTAGGTAATAAAAAATGAATAAGCACCTTGAGCCTGAGTGGATGTTTCCCGCAAAGACGGCATGGGCAATTTTTGCTGCCATGATTTTTGGCAACTTTATGGCGATTCTTGATATTCAGATTGTGGCGAGTTCTTTAAACGAAGTTCAAGCTGGAATGAGTGCAAGTCGTTACGAAGTCACTTGGGTGCAAACGGTTTATTTAATTGCCGAGATTATTGCAATTCCAATGTCGAGTATTGTGTCGCGGGTGCTTTCAACACGAGTGTATTACACCATCTGTGCAATTGGTTTTACGATCAGTTCGTTACTTTGTGCCTTGGCATGGAACTTAGAAAGTTTATTGGTTTTTCGTGGTATTCAAGGTTTTATGGGCGGCGGCATGATTCCGACCTCCATGACCGCATTGTACTTACTTTTCCCTGAAGCAAAACGCTCATTGCCGTTAGTCATGTTTGGAATGATCAGTACTTTAGGTCCAGCCATTGGCCCAACCATTGGCGGCTGGCTCACCAATAACTTCTCATGGCACTGGATGTTCCTGATTAATATTATTCCGGGCATTATCATTGCTACGGTCATTTACTCGGGTCCAAATATCGACCGTGCGAACTATTCACTCATCAAAAGTATGGACTGGTTCAGCCTCGTTGGTATGGCGATGTTTTTGGGTGGCCTTGAATATTTTCTTGACGAAGGCGCAAGGCATGACTGGCTGGCAGATACAGGGGTTCGGATTGCTTTTATGATCTGCGTTGTGGGCGGCATGATTTTCTTCTCTAGAAGTTTTACTCAGCCTAAACCTTTGCTCGATTTATCCGTATTTAAAAACAAAAACTTTACCTTAAGTGCCATCACGACTTTTGTGATTGGCATGGCGCTCTATGGCTTGGGTTACATGATTCCTGTGTTTCTTGGGCAAGTCCGTGAAATGAACAGTAGCCAAATTGGTCACGTCATGATGGTGACAGGCATTGTCATGTTCTGCTTTGCGCCGTTCCTTGCGTGGCTGATTCCAAATTTTGATACCCGAAAAACCGTATTTGTCGGAATGATTTTGGCTGGCTTTGGTGTTTGGCTCAATTCGCACCTCAGCATTCATAGCGATTACGACTTTATGTTTTGGCCGCAAATTTACCGTGGTATTGGTCTCATGATCTGCCTGATTGTGGTTTCACATTTAGCCATGAGCACTTTGCCACTCAGTAAAGTGGCCGATGCCAGCGGTATTTATAACCTGATGCGCAATATTGGTGGAGCGGTTGGACTAGCGCTGATTAACTCATCATTAGATTGGCTGACTGCGCTGCATGTTACCCAGATTAATCAGTCGATGACCCCGCAGAACTGGATCTTTACAGAAAGACTTGATCAGCTCACGGCGCAATATCAGGAAGTCGGCTCAAATGCACAGCAAATTGCGCTCAGCGTGATCTATCGTGACATTCATTTTCAAGCGCTTACATCTAGTTTTAATGATTTATTACGCATGCTCGCAATCATCATGTTTGTGACCGCCTTTTTAACCATCTTTATGGATCGGGGGAAGAAAATGAATATGTAGCGATTTAGAAATAAAGGGCAGCTTTCAAAGAATGAAAAACAATAGGGCATATCAAAACGTATCCCTTGATAGAAAAAGAACATTTTTATGAGTTTTCTTATATCGGTAGATGAGATCGTAAAACTCGCAAATTAGAGGTGGAAGGTTAAAGGATTATGATTAATACAACGTATAAATTGATTTCAAAATTGAACCTGAAAAACACGACTTATGGTCAATATTTTGAAAAAGAGCAAATCGATACAGAGCGATTAAAAGTGATGTATTCCATTTACGAACAGTATTATGAAAATACGAGATTTTCTATTTTCGTAGATGATTTTAAAAATAAAAGTGGTGCGATCTTAATTTTTGACTCGGAAACAGATGAGATTGTGGGGTTCTCAACCGTTGTTGTGCAGCACTTTTACTTAAATGGTAAAGACTACACCGTGTTATTTAGTGGTGATACGGTCATTTTGAAGAAGTTTTGGGGCACGCGTAGTCTGCAAAGTACCATGCTCAAACTCATGATCAAGCTTCGAATCAAATATCCATTTAACGAACTCTATTGGCTACTCATTTCTAAAGGCTATAAGACCTACTTATTACTCGCCAATAACTATTATGTGTACTACCCAAACATTAAAGATGAAAACCAGCATCTCTCGGAAGTCGTCGAGCATTACTGTGAAAAATTCTTTGGCGAATATTATGACAAAGATGCGGGGCTCTTAAATTTTGGAGATGACTATCAGCCATTAAAAGGTGAGGTCGCACCAATTACTGCCGAAATGAGAGAAAAGAACCCAAATATTCATTTCTTTGAGCAGTTGAATCCGACATGGAAAGCAGGCACAGAACTGCCATGTATTGGTCGTCTTGGCTGGAAAGACATAGCCCGTTTCCCCGTAAAGCTGATGACTAAACCGACCAGTAAAGGAAAGTTTGAAGCATGCGTAACTCATAAAACAAAACGTAGAGAGGCCATCCAATGAAATCTAATGAATGGCTAACTTTGGGTTCGCACCTGATTTTAAAAAAATGGTGTGATGCATCTGACCGTAATTTCCAAAAACAGTTTAACGCTTTAGAAGCGACACAACACCAAATCTTGCATTCGATTTTGCAGACCTCGACGTTTGCGAAAGATAAAAAAGTTCAAAACTATGAGCAGTTTGTAAAAGCATTTCCTGCGACACGTTATGGCGCATGGCGAGAAGACATACAACGTTACCGTGATCAAAAGCTGTCATTGTCTAGCAGTAAACTGGTTCGTTTTCAGCCGACCAGTGGTTCGAGTGAACAAATCAAGTTTATTCCATATACCAAGCTGTTTTTAGATGAACTTGACCATGCGATTGCGCCGTGGATGGCGAGTTTATATCGCAAATGTCCACAGCTTAGTTCGGGTACACATTACTGGTCGGTGTCATGGTTGCCTGAAAGCCAGCGTGAAGTCTTAAAAGACAAAAACCTAAATGATGATAGTGCGCTACTCGGTGTCGGTAAGCGAATTTTGTCTAAGTTTACTCAAGCAGTTCCAAGTAACGTCGCATTTGCAGCCAATGCCGATGATGCACTGTTTGCCACCATTTGCTATTTGGTCGCAAACCGTAACTTAGCTATGATTTCGGTGTGGAGTCCAACTTTTGCGCTGCAATTGCTCGAACGTTTAGAGTTGCTACAACAAGATGTGATTGAAGTTTTACAAAGTGGTTCATGGGGTAACCGTCAGGCTTCATTAAAAGAAGTCACTGCACCGCATAGTCCTGAAAGTGCTCAAGCCTTAATTGCAAGTTCAAACGGCGAACAGATCGACTTTAAAAAGCTCTGGCCAAAGTTAAGTTTAGTGTCGAGTTGGGATACCGCAGGTTCAAAAGCTTGGGCTGAAAAATTACAAGAGAAGTTACCCAGTGTTCAGTTTGAAGGAAAAGGTTTATGGGCGACGGAAGGTGTAGTGACCATTCCCTATAATGACCAATACCCATTGGCCTATCAAAGTCACTTCTACGAATTTGAATATTTAGAAGGCGATAAACAAGGTCAAATCATTCCTTCATGGCAACTTAAACAAGGTGACGTGGTGAGCCCGCTGATTACCTCAGGTAATGGCTTACTTCGTTATTGTCTGGATGATTGCTTACGGGTAACAGGCTTTATAGAGCAAATTCCGTGTTTTGAGTTCCAAGGTCGTCGTTTTGGGGTAGATCTGGTCGGTGAAAAACTCGCGCCTGAAACAGCTCATCAGTTATTGTCGCAGTTAAATGAAACCGAATCGAAAGCGATTTCTTTACTCGCGATTGATACGCAGCAACAGGTTAAACCATTTTATTGCGTGCTTTTTGAAGGTGAAATTCATCACAGCATTAACAATGAATATATCGACAGTATTTTGCGTCAAAATTTCCATTACGAACTTGCTCGAAACTTAGGGCAGCTCGACCAGCCTCAGATTCGCCAAGCCAATAATGGGTGGAATGCGTACAAGAAACTGGTCATGTTTGATGGCATTATCGAAGGCAATATCAAACCTGAGCCACTCAAAAAAGTCACCCTCAATAGTTTGGAACAACTATGAAAGGGATGAAGCCATTTAATACTCGGTTTTTAACACTTCGACACGCCTTGTATCTAGGCGTGTTGGTTGTGTCGAACACACATGCCATGACTTTAGATGAGGCTTTGTCTGCCAGTTTAAGACATGAAAGTCAGCTTGAAGTCAGTCGTTTAAGCGTGAACCAGTCCACCGCTATGCTTGAGCAAGCTAAACAGCGTGATGGACTTAAAGTCAATTTAGTCGGGCAACTGGACTATGAAAGAATAGATACACCTTCACACGTTCTGTTTCCAACCGAAGGAAACCGTAAAGGACGAAGTTTGCAATTGCAGGCAGATTATCCGATTTACACGTCTGGTCGACACCGTTTAGGAATAGATATTGCCGAAAGTCAGCTTTCTGCACAAAACCAAGGTTTGTCAGATCAACGATCTGAAACCATTTTAAATACCGTAATGGTCTATACCGATGTACTAAAAAAGAAAGCCATTTTAGAACTCAGACAAAAGACCATGGCAAATCTGCAACGGTCTTTATATGAGTCAAAGCGCCGTTTTGACGTGGGAATGATTACCCGTGCGGACTTGGCTCAGGTTTTGGCGCAAGTTGCTCAAGGCCAAGCCGATATTACACAGGCCCAATCTAACTTAACCGTAAGTGAAGCTCAGTTTTACCAAGTAACGGGTGTAACGCCTGAAAACCTTGTCGCCATTAAACAACTGCCAGTTATTCCGGCTAACCTAGATGAAATTTTGGCGCAAACCAAGAACCATCCAGCTTTAATGCGCAGCAAATACGAAAAGCAGGCTGCCGAGAAACAATATGCTCTAACCAAACGGGAACTCTGGCCAACGGTCATGCTCACCAGCCGAGCCGGAAAGCAAGATGAAGCAAGCTATATTGGTTCGGAAAGTAATAACTACATGGTTGGGGTGCAGCTTAATGTACCGCTCTATGACGATGGCTTAAATCGTGCCAACGTTAAAAAAGCACAGGCCGATATCGATTTGGCTAACCAAAAAACGCGAAGTCTTGAACTAGATTTAAATAAGCGTACACGTACGACCTATGCGCAGCTTCAAACCATTCGACAAAATAAAGAAGCGCTGGCAAATGCCATAGAAGCAGCGTCTATCGCCTTTGTCTACACACGTAAAGAGTTTGATGTCGGCACCAAAACCACATTTGATTTGCTCAATACTGAGCAAAAGTTACTCGATGCAGAAACTCAGAAAACCGTGAATGACCAAGACGAAGTGGTGTTTGTCTATCAGTTACTCGACCAAATGGGGCGTTTAAATAACTTAGTTCCCGTACAGACCGCACAACAGGTGAATAATGAATAAAATAAATACACCACTTGCTGACAATACCCTGATTACTCGTGAAGCAACTTTGGCAGATGATCAGGCTTTACGAGATTTAATCGCCGTACCCATGACCACCAAAGGCATACAAATTAGCTTTCAGCGTGAACCCAGTTATTTTCAAGCTTCCGATATTGTCTATCGTCATAAACTGCATGTTGTGATTGAAGATACCGAGAGCCAAAAAAATGTCGCTTGTTATAGTAACGGTTACCGCCCATGTTATGTCGATCGGAACGTTCAAAACTTACGCTATGCGGGTGATTTGCGGGTAGATCACAACTACCGTGGTAAATCACTGGTGAAGGTTTTGGCAAAGCATGTAAAACAGACCATGCATGAACCGAACTATAGCCAAATGATTATTTTTGATGATAACCATGCCGCACGCGCTGCCATCCAAACGGGTAAAACGGGAATGCCCGATTATTATGATGAAGGGCTTATAGAAACACTCAGTCTGACGAGTACTGGCGCCAAAAGAAAAGTCACGGCTTTTCTAAAGCAGACTTCTCGGCAGAGTGACATTCAAGAGATTCGTACATGTGTTGCTGAAGCTCAGCATGTGCAAGCGATGAATCAGTTTATTGCCGACATGGCAGAGTTTTATAACTTTATACCTGCCTATAACTTTGAAGAACTGGCCCAAGGACATCAGTACTTTTCAGGAATAAAACTCTCAGACTTTTCACTTTATTTTAAGGGTGAAAAACTGGTGGGCATATTTGGTTTGTGGGATCAGCACAGTATTAAGCAAACTAAAATTTTGCATTACAGCTCAGTCATTGGAATTTTTAGACCCGTTTATAACTTGCTGACTCCAATTACCAAAGGTATGCGTTTGCCTAAACTTGGCGACTCTATCAAGTACCATGTGCTACATACGCTTATGTGCCATCCAGAAGATTTGGCTTTGCATCATAAAATGCTAGAAGATGCCTATAACAAGTCAAAACAGCAGGGCGTTGGTGTGGTGAGCTTTACGCTTTCACACAAAGACCCGCGCTATCAGTTAAACCAGTTTTATAAAGGTGAACGTTTAACAGGAATGCATGGTTTTATTAGTTATGAAGGTGACCCAAGACCCCATTTTGATAAAAACTTGATTCCATATTTAGAGGTTGGACGTATTTAATTTAAAGCTTGAAGTGATACTTTGAATGAAGCCCACGAATGTGGGTTTTGTCATTTTGAATATGAGCGAGTAAGTTGAAGATCAGTTTATAAAAGAAAACTTAGCAATAATTTATAATATAATTATTTAATTTTTAATGGAAAAGTATTTTAATTTTTATTGATGCTTAGTCACTAAACGTACATATAGCGCAACTACTATACAAAACGAAATTTAGGAACATGGTAGTTAAGTGATGAAAAAAAGTTTATTGGGCGGTTTTATTCTATCTTTGTGTACAACTCCAGCTTTTGCACTCAATATTTTATTGGTTAATGATGACGGTCTAACCAGCAATGTCAAAGCGCTTTATGATGAATTAAAAGCAAATGGTCATAACGTGCTTGTGTCTGTACCTTGTTCACCACAAAGTGGTCGCGGTGGTGCAATTGTGATGTACAGCTCAACGACGATTACTGCGGATAACGATAAGCAAATTGCGGCTGAAAACGGTTGTCATAATGGCGCTGCACCCATTGGCGCACCTGCTGCTGGAACCTTTACCAAAGCGGGTTATACCAATGGCGACTGGAATTACACGCATGGCACACCAGTGATGGCAACCGTTTATGGACTGGATGTGGTTGCACCAAAACGCTGGGGTAAAGCACCAGACTTAGTTTTATCTGGCCCGAATGAAGGACAAAATGTCGGAAAAGTCGTTGTACACTCTGGCACGATTGGCAATGTACAGTTTTCGGCAGGACGTGGCATTCCATCTATTGCCTTAAGTGCCGATACAAACACGGTAGATGATAAAACGTTAAACAACCCTAACTCTGCGATTGTGGCAAAACAAACCGTAGTGTTATTAAAAGAATTACAAGCTAAGGCAGGCAAAGGCCAATTGTTGCCAAAAGGCATCACGCTAAATGTTAATTTCCCTAAAAATTTAACAACCAGCACACCGTTTGCTTTTTCAAAAATTGGAACTTATGACCTATATAAACTGAAATTCCAAGTGACTAAAGACAATAAAGGCAATAACCAATTTGGCCTAGGAATAGACGCGGCACCATCGGCTCCAACAGCCGCTCAAATGTCGGATGAAAGCGCCGTAATGCAAAGCAAAATTGCTGTGACTGCAATGCAAGTGGCTTACGATCAGCGACCTGCAGCTCAAGAATGGCTCAAAATTCGTTTAAAAAGCCTATTTAACAAGTAAGGGAGAAGACCATGAAACGTTGTTTGTTGGTTTTACTCCTTGGGCTTGGCTTGGCGGCTTGTAATGACAATGATCATGATGACCAAGTCTCGACTGAAAAACCTGCCTTAGCTCCGAGCTTAGACGTCGGTACTTATATTATTAGTACTGAAACTAATGAAGAGTTACCAATGGCGGGTAAATACTATTCTGGCGCAGATGGTTCTAAGTTATTGGTTTTAGATGATGACGAAAACCGTGCCAAGGTTGTGATGAGCTACGACACAAAAACCAAAGCTTGGCAGAGCAACCAGTCTAACCAAGCGCTGACAGTTGAATTAGCACATTATGAAAAAATTGATGATCAGAAAATTACGCTGAATCAATTGGTCGGCAATTATGATTTATCTTTTTCAGATGGAACAACGGTAAATGCCGAGGTGAATGCACAAGGCAAAATTGTCTCAAAAGACCCAAATTGTGTGTTTACAGGTGTTATTACTGAAAATGCATTAGCGAATACCGCAAACTATCAACTGACCGATAACAAGTGTGATGCGCTAAAAAATAACTCGAAAGGCTATGTTGTGGTAGATGAAGATTTAGAACCTATGAGTTTTAGACTCGTATCTGACACAGTTGCATCAAAAAACATTTGGGCATTTGCACAATCTTAAAACTAAAAGGCAACGGATTCATTTCGTTGTCTTTTCATTCCAACCTATCTTGCGCCGTTGAAACAATTAACAGGGTTTGAAGGTAATAATCTACACGTGAGTGATTATTGTCCTTATGTGAGTTATGCGCATTAAAGGCTGCGTCATGAAGTTTCACAACTCGAGCGATCGGATTCGAACTACAACGAATTAAATATTCTTCGCGTGTTTCAGTTTCCCGTTTAGTTAATGCATCAACGGCATCACGGACTTCTTTTCCAAATAAACTTTCGATTTTGTCTAGGGTAAGAGGTGTGTCTTCAACGCTATCGTGTAGAAGGGCTGTAATAATATAGACTTGTGAAAATCGGTGCTCAATTAATGAATTGACCACACCTTTAATATGGTAATCAAAGTAATCATGAGGACCATACTTTTGACCTTGATGCGATTCTTTTGACAATTTCTCGGCTAGTTCAACTGGATTTTGAGTCATTTTTTGCTCTTATCGCTTTAAGTATATGACACGGCCTAATTTGTGAGATTGGTCGCTTAAGTCATAATTTTATACTGAATACTTAAATTAGGCATATATAAAAAGCAGCCTCGAAATGAGACTGCTCATTTTTAAATAAATTCATAAGTTTTAAATATTTGATAAATTGAATGAGCTATTACCGCCAGTTAAAGCGACGTTCGTACCATTGATTAATAGAACAGGTTTATTTCCACCAATATTGGTTACGGCTAAGCTACCAAACCACCAATTGTTATGTCCAACATAGTGACCTTGAGCGAGATATACGGGAATGGAAGCCGACGAAGTTTGTAAATTAACGCCAAAGTAGAAGTTAAGCTTGCTAGGGGTGTCGCCACTACTCTGACTATCAGCAAACATGTGACTACCTTTTTGTAATAGTTCAACATAACTATCAGCAACCTGCGAAGAGCCGCTACGGTCACAGTCTAAAGTGATAGTCCAGACATTCCCTTTTTTAGTAATGGAGGGTGGCGGATCACAGGTTTCGCCATCTGTATATACAACAGAATTATCAATATATGTGATATTGGTTAATAGCCCAGTATCATCGGTAATAACAACAGTGTTGGATGAAGTTGACATGATTAAATCCTCTTAAATTATGTTTTATCCAGTCGCTTTATTTTATTGTTTATAAAAGTAATCGCGCTGGATGCTTGTCTGGTATTTTAAATACCATTGGTTATAAAGCGTTTAAAGTATGATTTATTTATATGCCTTAGATTTATATTTCATCTTTATTAAAATATCATTTGAGATGGGTTGTTAATATTATATTTATTCAAAATTAAATCGTTTTTGATACAAATTATATTTTATTTGGATTTTTTCACTATGTTGCTTTTAGATGTGGAAATGGTTTTATTTTTTAAAAAGAAAGATAATTTTTAATTAAAATATGACCAATATTGATAATTAAAGCACTAAATGAAAATAACTTTATTGTTTGATTTTCACTGTAAATAATTGAAATTGTTGATATGGAATATTATATTTTAGCTTGATTAAATTTGTGGTGTTATTATTAAGTTGTATTAATATTTTAATTTAAAATTTTTATAGGTTTTAATTGGGTGGTTTTACAATAAATATTAATCATTAAAAATAATAGATATTTTATATATAATAATTATTTGGATAGAAATATTTATAAATATTAGTGCTATGAAAATAAAATCCATTAATTTTAAAATTTTATTAATTACGTTATTAATATATAAAAGGTGATTGTAGATCCTTTAAATAGTGCAGATTATCTTTTACTTGCTTTTATAAACTCATAAAAGAAAATAGATGCTCAAAATTTAAGCCAAACTAGACGTTTAGTTTTAATGATTTTGAACTTTAACTTAATGATATAAAAGTGGATGGTAAATATTACTTAAGAATTTCCTTAATTATCTAATTAAATGAAAAATAATAACTATTTAAATAATTTCTAGCCAATTTCACATTGACACCTCAAATATTGAAGATTACCATTTGCGGGCTGGCCTACATTGCCAGTCGGTTGTCGCAGACCGTTCTTCAAGAGCATTAAAAGATTATTCTTTTAGTGTGTATACCCTCGTGCCCCCTCTATGGCGGAACGGAGGGGGACACCTTCGGGTGTGCTGGGTCTTGAAGCCAGTCTGCGAACCCCTTTCGTTCTGCCACCATAATTCTAATGTCTTGGCAGAACTCCATATATAAGGAGTTGGCTTTGTACATTCATCATTTCTTGGCAGCCTTTGCCAAAAGCTATAACGACACAGCTTAAAACCATTAAAGCAGCTTGATCGCCGTAAGGCTTTTTCAGGCTTTAGCTCGTTATTACTTAAAACTTAGACAATTAAAACTTGAGATGTGCTGTGCACAGTCTTTACGGCTTTGCTATGCCTTTTTATATCTCATTTATATACAACAATAATTTTTTATAACGGTAAAACTATGCCACATTTAGTTCTCCCAACACGTGCATTACAAGTCGTAAATAAATCAATTGAGTTATTTCACTACAACGGATTTCATCTGGTCGGCATCGACAGACTTGTGAAAGAGTGTGAAGTTACCAAAGCGACTTTTTATAACTACTTTCACTCAAAAGAACGGTTGATTGAAATCTGCCTGATTGTGCAAAAAGAGCGTTTAAAAGAAAAAGTGATTTCAACAGTCGAATACGAACGTGACACAAACGCAGCCGATAAACTCAAAAAGCTTTATCTTTTACATGCAGACCTAGACGGGCTGTATTACTTATTATTTAAAGCCACTTTTGAAACAAAACTGACTCATCCAAAAGCCTATCAAACCGCCGTGCGATATAGAACATGGCTCACCAACGAAATATATAGCCTGCTTAGAGCACTTAACGCCGATAATTCCTTTACCGACGCCAAACTATTTTTATATTTAATCGAAGGCGCCGTCATTCAGCGTTTAAGTTTGGGTGAAGTTGATGGGAGAGTGGTTGAGGTGTTTTTAAGGGGAATGGGGTGATTTCGCTCACATATTACTTGGCAGCCAGCGTATTAACTTTATCTTTAGAACTGTAGCTGAGTCGTGTTTGTGGCGCCGTATCCCAGATCAATAATTAGTTGTTTTAGCTATTTACTCACGTACATAATAATTTTTAACAATTGTATCAAGATAAATTTCACTTTTTAAATATTTAAACTTTAAAGGATTTTTTAAATCACTGAACAAATGTATGCCACCGCCAAGTAAAGTCGGTATTGTCGAAATGATCATTTCATCGATCATGTCCTCTTTCAGAAAGCTTTGAATTGTGATGCCACCATCAATATAGAGATTGTTATATCCATTTTTATTTAAGCGGCCAACTATATCTTGCAGCTTACCTTTTTCAAGAAAAACTTTGCCCTGTAGAGTAGAAGGAACATCTGTTAGGGTATTACTTAAAATAAAGACAGGTTTTTGATAAGGCCACTCACAACCAAAACTTAAAATGGTCTCTAATGTATTTCTCCCCATAATAATTGCATCAATTCTTTGCAAAAACTCTGAAAAACCAAAATCTGATTGACCTGATGGTGCTGCCTCATGCAACCAATCAAGTTGATGGTTTTTGTCTGCGATATAGCCATCTAAGCTTGTTGCTATGTATACGATATTACTCATGAATTTTTCCTTGTTCTATTGTCTATTGGCAAACTAGGTGAAAACCAATAAAATAAATTCTACAATGTAGAATTTATTTATTTTAGTGAGGATTTAGAATGGATGTCAAGGATAAAAAAAGAGGTCGTCCAATCAGAGGTAAAGATAGTTTAGATAAAGATGTGATCATAACTACTGCCAAAGCTCTTATGTTAGAGGACGGTAAAACACCAAGTATTAGGCAATTGGCTTTAGCTCTTCAGGTAGATGCGATGGCTATGTATTATTATTTTAAAAATAAAGAGGACTTACTTGAAGCTGTAACTATATCTTTAGTCAATGAAGTATATAGTCCATCAAATAGAGGAGGTTGGGAAGGTGAGCTTGAGCAACTTTGTTTTAGTTATCTAATCTTATTGAAACAATATCCAGGTTTGTTAGAAACGTTATTAGGAATGACATCGACAGGTCCTGCCACAGTTTTTCGAAGTCGATATCTAAAAATTATTTCTGATCTAAATTTAGGTGATCAAATCGAGACGCAGAGTTTAAATTTACTGGTTGATTATTTACATGGATTTGCTTTGGCCATGAAATGTAACCAATCAAAAGAGCATTTATTGATAGAAGATATCAGAGGACCGCTATCGCTAATTCAACGTATTCTAGTCAAGATCTAAAAACATATGCTCTGGTGGTGAAGCTGATAATTTTTGCGCCGCATATGCATTTACTAAAAGGTTAAGTTGAAATATTTGAGAAAAAATATGAAAGATATTGAAATTTTAGAAATAAATGAAATTGCTGATTATGAAGAAGGCTTATCACTATTGTTAGAAGATTCTATCAATAGTGGAGCTTCAATAGGTTTCTTAGTTCCTGTAGAAAAGAACGAGGTCTTAAATTATTGGCGTGAGGTCAACCATAAATTAGCACAAGGTAATAGCCGTCTATGGATTGCCATTCAACAAGGAAAGGTTGTTGGTAGTGTTCAATTATCCTTAGTAAGTAAAAAGAACGGAGTTCATAGAGCCGAAGTTGAAAAACTCATGGTTCTAACGTCAGCAAGAAAACAAGGAATAGCAACGTTACTACTGAAAGAACTAGAAAATTTTTCAAGAGAAAAGGGTCTACGTTTACTTGTCTTAGATACACGTGAGGGCGATGTGTCCGAGCTGTTATATAGCAAAATTGGATTTGTTCGAGTGGGCGTAATCCCAAGTTTCGCATTAAGTTCAAATGGGAACTTCGACGGTACAGCTATTTATTATAAGAAGCTTGTTTGAAACTAGAAATAACTTCCAGATGTTTCTATTTACGTTAAAGCACTATAAAAAGGCCCTAAATCATTAGGGCTATTCAATACATATCCATATAAGAAATAATCTTCAATCAGGTTATTTCTTATATGGCATAGATTCAAGAATTTCTTTAATAACAGCTGGGTCCACTACGTTTTCATACATAGTATTGAAAGTATGTTTCTCATCTTCAGTGGTTTGAGCATTAACAATAGCTTTCAACTTTTGCTTATATTCAGTATGACCAGCTTGGTACATGGCAGCATAACTTGACCAGAGAGCATATTGCTTTTGTGGATTATCATTACTTAATTTTTCGTATTGTGCCTGATATAGCTTAGCCGCTTTTTCATAACAGCTATTAATTTGGTTTTCTGGCTTTTGCAATTTTCTTTGAATTAGACACAGAGTTTCTTGAATGCTTGCCGTGCTATCTAAAGCGAGAATTTTTGTTGCCAAAATATTGGCTTCATTTAAATAACCTAGTTGCAGTAGTACTTTTAATTTCAACTTTTGCACTTGTATGCTTGAAACATTGTTATTTGGAAATTTCTTTAAAAGTTTTTCCAACTTTGCTTGTGTGGATGTAATGTCAGCTTCTGTCTGAAGAGAGTTCATAATTTCATTGAACTCTGCCACAAGTGGCTTTAATGCTTCATTTTGGTTATTAGATTGTTCACTCTGCACTTGGGTGATTTTGGTTGCACTATTAGGATTATTACACGCAGCAACCGCGGCACTTAATAATAGGATCGTTAATAGTTTATTCATAATTTTTTTATACCTGACGAGCCACGGAATTTTTAGTATTGCCGCACATTCCTATATCAGGATGCACAGCTCATACGATCAATAGCAATGTGAATGTATCTATCTGCGTTAGAGCACTTTAGAAAAAAGCCCCGAGGAATCAGGGCTTTTTAATTAATTACCTACTTCAACTTCGTAAATAGTTTTAAACGAAGTCTTTAGTTTTTCATCTTGAGTTCCATCAATGTACTTTTGCATTTTCTCTTTGTACTCTGGGTGTCCGCCTTTGTACTTGGCTAGTAAATAGGTAAATTCACCTTGCTTATAATCAGGATCTGTCTTATTTTCTGGCTTATCTAACTGTGCTTTTAAAATGTATGCTGCATCATCAAAGCATTGCGTAATCAAATGCTTATCTTCTTGCTGCATCGTAATAATCTGGCACTTAGATATATATAGAGCAGGATTTTCAGGGCGTTCTTTAATTTGTTTAGCATTTAATGCAAGAGCTTCATCATAATCTTGCAAGGTCATGTAGATGTTCATCTGCATAAATTCGCGTTTGTTTTTATCCGAGATTTTACTGACTTCAGGCAATACTTCCCTCATCTTATTTTGAAACTCTTCAAAGTTACCCTCACGGTAGTATTTGAAATAACTTTCATACTTATCAATGATTTTCTGATCTTCAGCAGAAACCTTCTTGATCACTTTCTCTTGTGGCTCTTTTTTCACATCTTTTGCTGAGTCGGTAGCGTTACTACAAGCGCTAGTAAATGCCGCAGTACAAATAATGGAAAGTAATAAAATGTTCTTCATGCTTTACGTCTTGATGCTGAGGTTATTGTGAATGTATAGGTTTTATAGGGTGGATTTGGAACAACTTTCCCGTTATCAAACTGTCCTTCAAAGCCCATTTCTAACTTAACCTTTATGGGTTGTAAGTCTGGTTCAGGAAGTGTGATTTCGCAACTTCCAACAGGTTGTCTATCATTTTCTGTATTCCAAAACCCTGGGCCAACTTTAAGCATAATTGGGCCGCCAATTTGTTGATCCTTTTTAAATAGGCGCAAAGTTCCACTCGTAAAGAGTTTTGCATCATTTTTTAACGAAGGAGGAATTAATGTTGCACTTACAAATAACTTTCTTTTTTCAATTTTATATGAGACTTCAAAAGAACATGCGCCTGACATCGCTTGCATCATAATACCAAATACACTTGCTTTATCTTGGTCATACGGCAATAGAAGATTTTTAAATTCGACAATCTCAGTCTTCTTATTCTCAATGTAGTAATTTTCGTACTCATCTTTCACAAAGCTATCAGTTGTAGGTTGCTTTTGAGACATTGGAGCTGGTGAGGATTTAGCTGCAGAAGATGGAGCGCCTCCGCCATTATCTTGAACAACTAAATTTTGTTGGGGTAAAAGTTTACAGCCACAAGAAAGTGAGTCATTAACTCGAGCAGCAGCTTTGCCAAAAATCTGCATACATGGATCGCCAGACACAATTGTTGCAACGACTTTATGTGTTGGGCATGTAGCTTTATCACCGACACAAGCAACGGCAATACCGTCAATTAGGAACATACTGTTCCCTGAGATTACTTGGCCGCCTCCAGTAGTGGGGCAGCCTATAGTTATATATGGGGTTGCCAAAACTTTTCCTTCTGATTTTCTTGAAGTGGCGGAATGATAGCAAAGAGGGGTAGACAGTGCTGTATAGTTTTATTTATCAGGATGCACAGTTCATACGATCAATAATAATGTAAATATCTCGATCTGTTTAAAGCACTTTAAAAAGCCCTGAATATTTCGGGCTTTTCATTTAAGTTTTACTTTAATGATTCTGGTACATAATTTGGTGAATCAGTACCATAAAATGACTCAATATATGCATCATACAAAGACTTATATCTATCTTTCGATGCGACATCTTTAGTCTCATCAATAAATTTCTGTATTTTAGCTTTATAGTCAGTGTGATCAGCTTTATACATTTCAGTTAAATATACAAATTCGGCGTCTTTGTACTGGGGATCATTTTTGCTAGATGATTTAATCAATTCGGTTTGTATGAGTTGCGCTGAAGCTTCGTGACACTGTTGAGTTTTTACTTTGGCCTCATTTAATTTTTCAAGCAATGTACATCTAAACATTATCCGTTGAGGCAAGGGTTTATCTTTGATCTGTTGCTCATTTAGCTCATAAGCTTCTTTGTACATTCCTGACAACATATAAATATTCATTAATGCCATTTCTCTTTGTTTCTTAGCAGTAACTTTCTTTATTTCAGGAATTAAAGGCTCTAAAGTTTGCTTTATCTTTTCATCTTCACCTGAGGTCACAGCTTCATTTGTGATAGAGTCATATCTATCTAAAATCGCTTTATCACTTGCTGATAGTTCAGTTTTTACGTTTTTAGAACTGTTTTTCGAAGTATCCATCTGTTCATTTGAAGCTTTACCACAAGCAGCAACTCCAAACACAGAAATGAGAACAATAGCACTGATTAATTTTCTATTCATGATTTACGTCGAAAAATAAGATCTTAAATTTATCATGAGGACACCTGTAAATTAGCAGGAAATGTCGCCTATGGATTGCTATTTAAGAAGTAAGGATTGGGCAGCTATATTTTTTAGGTATTTCGGTACTCTAGATATAGTAAGTTTATTAATGGCTAACAATAAATCTTGATCAATACTATTGAAGCCATATGTGTGACAAATATTCGTACAAAGATAGTTGAATAATTGAGCCGTAACTTCAGCATCTGCTTCTGCACGATGAGCTGTGCCATTAAACTTAATATTGAATAAGTCTGCCATTGCCCCAAGTCGATAACTGGGTTGATGAGGTAAAATACGGCGAGCAAGTTTCAAAGAACAAATGAGTCCATTGTGTGATGGATTTAACTCCTGTCGAATACTTTCTGCTTTTAGGAATTTCTCATCAAATCCTGCATTGTGAGCAAGTAAAGGATCTGTTCCAATAAAGTCCAATAGAGAAGGAATGACTTCTTCCACTAAAGGAGCATGATTAACCATATCTTGAGTAATACCAGTCAACTTTGTGATGTAGTATGGAATATTTACACCACAGTTTATTAATGAAACAAAACGTTCTGTGATTTCACCTTCTACAATACGTAAAGCCGCGACTTCTGTAATACGATCACCAGCCTCAGGGCTGACTCCTGTAGTCTCGAAATCAAGTACAATGATTGGCGAAACATTCATAAAACGCTTTCTCTATTAGAAATTAGGTATTAAAAGCACAACACTTTTCATCATAATAGCTTTAAGTCAAAGATAGCACTAAGTTAACTTATCTTAATATTGAAATGATATTAGTAAGTAATATGTTTAGCTGTTAGGTTATGCCGAGCACAGCCCATTTACACGGGCTTATAAAGAGTGGTCGGGTAAAACGCCACAACAAGCCCGAGAGGAAATGAATAACTGAGGCTAGAGTCTCTTAAAATAAGATGTGTATATGTTTTGAGTATTTATTCATCATTTAACGCACATTCAAAATTACTTGGGTTTTCTTTACATCTTACTTTCTTTAAAAAATTCATCATTTTAGGGTCGTAAATACCAGCCTTGGTTAGCTGTATACGTGCCTCGCGCATCATCTTCATATAGTTTACTTGTTCATTTTTAGGAATATCCATCCAGTATTTTGAAGGAATATCACTTTCATATTTAGCAATAATGCCAAACGTTCTATTTAATTGGCTGGCTACCCAAGTTCGAGACTTTTGCCCAAAACCTGCTGGAAACTGGTCTTTACGAATAATGAAGTTTGCTGAAATTTGAGTTAAAGGAAAACGAATGATTGCTCCTTTCTCACCTAAACCTTTGTGTAGTTCAAAAGGTTTAAATGCCACAATAGGAGCGGGCACAATATCAATTTCATGGTTATTAAACTTCGCACCGGCATTGGTGACGTCTACAGATACAGCCTGACCACCGACATGTTGAACAAGCTTGGGTTGGGCTTCATCATATTTAAACACCCCAATTTTTTTACCGGCAGCTTTAGCGAGAGTATTGATACTTCTATCATTAACAAACAAATATGCAGGGCCAATTGTCCCTAAACCTGCAATTTCGTAAGGACCTACAACCATATTTTTTGCGGCCATGGGTGATGACAACAGCTTATAGGCATTAATTGCCGTTTTCATATTTGTTAATGCGCCAACAGCATCTAAAGATCCTGTGTATTTATTAAACTGACGGCCACGTAAGCCACTAATAATAGCGCCATCACATTTTCCAACTTTTAAATCTTCAGCCGCAACGCGTTCATCAACATAGGCTTTTAAAGATAGATCTGCTCCCCAATTTTTGGCTTCAAGTGCATAGTCTTTGGCTAAAGCGAAAGCATCTCCCGATTTACCAATGGGGTCAAACACACACACGACTTGTTGTTTGGCATAAAGAGTTGTTGTTAAACATGTGCTTGCAATAAGTAAAATAGTTTTAAAACGATCCATATTTAATTATCCATTATTTAAATTATAAAAATTATTTTATAAATCTAGGTTAGATTAGATATGACATTTCAATAAGAATTTAAAGAGAAAAGGTCAAAAGATGGATTTGGTTCAGAATGTCATTTAATGATTTGTTAGAATATTTATTGTCCGATTTGCGGACAAAAATCTCATAAATCGGTATTTTCTCTATTCTTTTTATATCCTTAAATAAACTTAAAAATTAGTTTATCCATTCCACAATGGAGATTAATTTATGGAAATCTTAAAAACAAAAAATGCAATTATGGACTCAAGGCTAACGAGCCTAACTCATAGTGAAATAGAGATTTTTGCGAATAGTGCAAGGCATCGTAGAGACCTGTCTAAGTGTATCAAGAGCAACAAAACTGTAGTCAATGGATAGACCTCAGTACTCAAAGACTTGATGCAAAAAGATCAACAAGAAGATTAGAAAACGATTATTAGAATTTAAATGATTTTTTGGAGTTAACAATGAGATTTAAAAAAGGATTTTTAGCACTTAGCCTAGGTTTACTCTTTATAAACTTGGGATGTGCAAACAATGATAGTGATGACAATAATACTGCTGCAAGTATTTATATTAATGGAAAAATTTATACTGCCAAAGATAAAGACTCCCTTCAACAAGCTATCGCAATTGCCCATGACGGAACCATCCTAAAAGTTGGTAGCAACGAAGAAATCAAAAAAATTGCAGATAACAATACACAAGTTATCGATCTTGATAATAAAGTCTTAATGCCAGGCTTAATTGATAGCCATATTCATGCCTTGGCTTCTGGTGTGGAGGCGATATTAGCCACAATGGATAGCGGTGATACCACCATAGATATTTCTAAAGTTGAAGCAAAACTTAAACAAGCTAGTCTCGATGGTACGGGGGTTGCTGGAGATGTTCTATTTTTAAATGGTTTGTCATCAGAATATTGGGAATTGGCCGACCAACTCTCAAATGTATTTAATAATAATGAATGGAAAGATCGTCCTATTGCTTTAGTCGGTAGTGACCATCATACAGCTTGGGCAAACCAAGCACTCCTAAAGAAAGCTGGTATAGATGCAAACTTCATTCAGCAATTAAGCCTAAATGACCAGCAAAATGTTGCACATAATGAAAACTTTGAACCCACTGGATTTGTGATTGACTCTGGCTGGGATATGGTGAGTGATAAAATTCCATCTGTATCACATGATCTGCTTTATAAAGGCTCGAAAGAAGCAGTCAAATACTATAACAGTTTGGGTCTCACGGCATGGATGGATATCGCTGCAAACGCCAGTCCAAATAAAGGAATTACCAATATTAAAAATACAGAGGAAACCCTAGGGATGATTCCAATGTATAAAGAATTATCTCAAAAAGGAGAGTTAACAGCACGAGTTTCTGGTTTACATGTCATTAACTCAAAAAGTACACCTCAAGTTTTTAACATCATTGAGTCAATCAATAGCAAATATAAAAACATAGATAACTTTAATTTAGTCGGTGTGAAAGTATTCGCTGATGGCGTATTAGAGATTCCAGCGCAATCGGCTGCATTACTTGGTCGGTACTCTAATAGTAACAAGCAAGGGACTTTGTTATTTGACCCAAATACTTTTAAGTTAGTTGTTGATGAAGCAGATAAACGAAATATGATTGTTCATATTCACGCTGTTGGGGATAGAGCTGTACAGGAATCTTTAAATGCCTTTGAGTATGCTCGCTCAAAGCGTCAGAGCAACGTCCCTCATAGCATTACCCATCTACAACTCGTTGACCCTAACGACTATAAGCGCTTTAAACAAAACAATGTGATTGCTTCGATGCAATTGGCATGGGCCTATGAGGACAGTTTTAACAAAGAACTGGTAAAACCTTATATCGATGCAACTTCTTATAAGGGCATGTATCCTGCACATTCGTTGTTAATTAACGGCGCGACCATTGCAGGTGCAAGTGATGCACCAGTTTCAACAGCCAATCCTTTTGTCGCCATGGCGACTGCAATTACACGAAAAGGAAGTGAAGGCGAAGTTTTAAACCCAGCAGAAGCCATTGATCGAGATACAGTCTTTAAGGCCTATACGATTAATTCAGCGAAAGCGCTTTATTTAGATAAAAGCATTGGTACGCTCGAGCCGGGCAAAAAGGCCGATATGATTTTAGTAGATAGAGATATTTTTAACGTTTCGCCTGAACAGTTGGCTGAAACAAAAGTGGTGTGGACCATTTTTAATGGAAAGAAAGTTTATCAACAATAAACTAGAAAGCTTTGTATCTTTAGATTGAATGAAAATCAAAGATACAAAGCTTAAGCAAAATCAGTTATTTGATTTTGAAAGGATCTTCAACTGCTGGGGTGCCGACATTATCCCAAAAGTTTTGTAGTACAAACCCATATTCCGATAAGTTCTCTTTGAAAGGCTCAAGCATTTGATCTGCTGATGGCTTTTTCCAGTCAGCCTGTAATTCACAAGCTAGACTAAAGGTCGTTACTGGTTCTGCACCTGCATTTGCCATGCGTAATGTAGCGGCCTGAACTTCATATTGATTCCATGCGCCACATGCATCAATGACTGGGTAGACTTTATATCCATCATTTAATAGCGATAGTGTCGGGAAAGTACAGCAAGTACCAATGGTTACGCCTGCAATAATAATATGGGTTCGACCTGTTGCTTCTAGCAAATTAATAAGTGCTTTACGAAAAGTCGGATCTTCGTATGCATTAATGATCCCTGTACGTCGATAAATTGAATTATCAGGGAACAATGATTTAATTTCTGGGAGAGTATCGCCGTTTTGCCATTGTGCGTTTGATGATGTAATGAGTGTTGGAATATTAAGAGCTTTGGCCGTACGTGCTAAACCAAGAACATTACTTTTTAATTCAGCGAGACTCGACGTATCACGAACACTCGCCATTAAACCAACTTGATGATCAATAAGTAATAAAACTGTATTCTCTGGGGTTGGTTTATCGTAAGCAAATAAACCTAGATTTTTTGCTTCTTTTGGTGAGTTTTTATTCGCTTTTATAGTATCAGTAATGGGGCTGATAATATCTTCTGCACGGATTGATGTAGTCATTTTTAACTCCGAAGAATAATTTGAGACGAGAAAGTACGGAACTTAGATTTAAGACAATCTAAGTTCTGATTTGGATGTTTAGGCCAAATGGATTAAATAGTGTTTAAAAAATCAAGACTTAACTGAAGCGCTGAATGTGAAATGGTATGTCCCGTAGCGGGTAAAATATTCAACTCAACATTTAAGTTTGCTGCACGCATTTGTTGATATGTACTTTGGCTTTCAGTGGGAGAAATAACGGCGTCTGACTCACCATGAATTAATAAAACTTTCGTGTTTTTATTAATTTCATTATTGATTGGGCTTGCCAATCTTCCAGCGATGCTAATCAGCCCAGCAATAGGCCAACGCCCTGAAACGACTGCATCTAAAGCCATTATTGAACCTTGAGAAAATCCTAAAAAAACGACTTTATCTAGGTGGTTTTCTAATTGGTTTTGGGTAATGATCTCTTGAATTTTTTGATCAAAATGAGCTCTGGCTTCTTTAATCCGACTAAAGCGATTCTCCTCATTAACCCCAGCGATACTAAACCACTGATAGGCCTCTTTACTGTTCATAAAGCTAAAAGGAGCATTGGGTGCGACAAAATTTAAATTAGAATGATTGGTCTTAAAAAATTCTCCAACTGCTTCTAAGTCTTCACCATTACTACCTACGCCGTGTAATAAAATTATAAATAGATCTTTCATTTTAATATCCTGAATGAGCTGAATATTTGGTGTTTAGATGCCATTCATGCAATGGCATCTCATCTATTAACGAGCTTAGTTTTTAAAAGATTTACTTAAAGAAAACGGTCCATCACCAATGAGTGCGAGAGCAACTAAAGAAATAATCCACATAAATGGGAATTCCCAGCCACCATTCGGGTTTGTAAAAAAGAAACCAGCTGCACCATGTACAGTAAATATTGCACCCAATAAGACAGGAATCAGTGCAATGGCAACAATTCGAGGTTTAAAACCAACGAATAATAATATTGCTCCTAAAATCTCCCAGAGAATAGTCACATATGCCATCCATCCCGGAACTCCAACAGATTGAAAAAATTGTGCTGTGCCTGCTGGTGTAAACACAAATAGTTTAAGACCAGCATGGGCAAAGAAATAAAGCGCTAAGGTTATACGGAGTAGTAATGCCGCATAAGGAGCGGTGTTTGATGTATTCATTTTCTATCTCGATGAGAATTAACTTGATGAATACATACTACTGTTGATTTTTTAAGTGATTAAGTAGGCTGAAATTGAATATTTATTTCTATTTTGGAAATAATTACTCGTAAATTTCCCATTCGGCAGGGTACGCATATTGCTCTTTTAAATAATCAATTAGGGTTCTCACCTTGTTGGCTAGGTGTTTTGCTGGTGGGTAAACCGCATAGAGACCTCTTCGCGGTAATTCATAGTCTTCTAAAATAGGAATAATCTTTTTGTCGATAAGTGCATCTTTTAAAATAAACATGGGTAATCTGGCGATGCCAAGTCCTGCTATGGTTGCAGCTAAACAGGCTTCTGTATTCGCAAAATGAATCCGACCATTTACATTGATTGTATGTAATACATTCGAAGGTGATTTTTCAAAAAAAGCCCATTCATACGGATCTTTAAAGTTTGTATCTATGATACAGGAATGAGATTCTAGGTCTTGAAGGCTTTGAGGATAGCCAAATTTTTCTAAGTATAGGGGAGATGCGACCAATACAAATCTAATTTGAGATAATGGAGTCGCAATTAAATTATTATCTTTAAGCTCTCCAATTCGAATGGCGATATCAAACCCTTCTTCAATGACATTCACCGTACGGTCAGTAAAGCTCACATCTAATTCAATTTGACTATATTTCTGGGCAAAGTTAACCAGTGTTTTGCTTAATTGTACTGTTCCGAAAGAGTTAGGCGCACTTATTTTTAGTTTACCTACTGGGGCGCGAGATTGATTTTTAATACTAATTTCAATTTCATCAAACTCTGCCATAAGTTGCTTAATTCGGTGGTAATAAGCTAATCCGAGTTCTGTGGGCTTCAATGAGCGTGTCGATCTTTTTAGCAGCTGTACGCCTAATTCGTTCTCTAGTTTTGAAATGAGCTTGGATGCTTGTGCGACGCTTGTATTTAAATTTTCGGCAGCTTTAACAAAACTTCCTTGCTCAATGATCGAAATAAACATGCGATTACATTCAAGTCTATTCATATAGATTTATTTTTACTTAAATTCGTAATCGTAGTTTTAGCATAAAAAATTTGGATAAGTTAACTAGGTAAAATTAAAACGTGAGAGTAACGCTATAAATTATTTTAAATATAGAGAACGTTTAAAAACTTTTACTCAGTAAAGAAAAAATGAGTAACATGAAACCTTAGAAGATTTATCATACATAACATCTATGAAGAAAAACTCAAAACTCGACCAAGATAAGCTCTTTATTAAATTGTTATTTAAGTCCAACTCTGAAGTGACGGAGGATGAAATTGAGTACTATCGAAAATATCCCGATCAGATCGATCAAGTCACAGCTCCTCTAAACATTCATAAAATATTCTTGTGGGCTGGTGCTTTATTGGGTGTTATCGTGGTTGCCATAGCTAAATTTCTTAAGTTTTCTGGCACCTTAGATTTCCTATCTGAAGGCGTATTAGAGTTTGTTATAGATATTATTTATGAAACTGGCATTGCCTTAATTGGAGCCGCAGCTACAGCCTTTATGCTGGGTGTTTTATTGAATAAGCAACAAGAAAATGCCACAAAATGGCGTGAAGAAATTCGTAGAAGAGTAAAAGAAAGTGAAGAATAATTTTATAACTCAGCGTTTTTACTTATCCATCAAAATTTTTATGGTGAAAGTGCTTTTTGAGCCATGATTGCTATAGTGAATAGAACCTTTAAGCGCAATCACGATTGCATGTACAACAGCTAATCCTAAGCCTGTGCCACCAAACTCTTTATTTCTTGACTCTTCTAATCTAAAAAAGGGTTTAAATAGATCATCTTGGAACTCAGTTGCGATGCCGGGGCCTTCATCTTCAATTTTTAATATCCAGTTTTCTGAGACCACTTCTGAAGAGATCTTAAGTTTTCCTGCATTTGAATAACGAATAGCATTATCAATTAACGCAATTAAAACTTGCTCAATACGGCGACGGTCACAAAATACAGGTGTAGTGGTTAAATCAAGTTCTGGCTTTAAGTTTGCTTGTTCTAGGCGGTCTTCAAAGGCCTTGAGAACTTTTTCAATCACAGACTTAAAATCTAATAACTCATAATTTAATCTTAACTGTTGATTCTCAACTAAACTTATCGTTCGTAAGTCTTCAACTAAATGAGATAAACCTTCAACTTGATTTAAAAGACTTTTAAATAGAATTTCATCAGGCTTAAAAACGCCGTCAATTATGCCTTGCAGGCGGCCTTGTAAAATGGTGATTGGAGTTCTTAACTCATGAGCGATGGCAGCATTCCAAACCTGTGCATTTTCCACAGAAACTTCTAGTTTTTGAGCCATATCATTAAAATTATGTAAAAGCTCAGACATTTCAGCCGAGTGAATTCTGTTGTCGTAAGCTCTAGCAGAGAGATCGCCCTGACTAATTTTTTTGGCTGCTTCGGCTAAGAAATTAATGGGTAGAATAAAACGTTTTGCGAGATGCATGCCGATCACGAGTGAAATAAGACAGCCACACAAGATGACAGTAGATAACCAAATCCAATCTATAAAATGAAAATTAGTCCAATCCTCTTGTAGAGAGTCTAAAGTGAGCCAACCTTTTTCAATGGCATAGTTATAAATAAGGTATCCCAGCAACATAGAAAACAGGGTAACGCTTAAATTAACAATACTGAAAGCAATAAAAAGCTGCTTACTGATTCCTAACTTACTTTTCATAAAATATTTCCTAGCCATATTTTTATATTATTTAGACATCATCTTTGACAGCTAGTGGATTATCGAGTCGATATCCTACGCCACGCACATTAACTAACATTTGAAGTATTCCTTGTTCTTCTAGTTTTTTTCTAAGCTTACTCACATGGCTATCTACAGTTCGTTCTAGTGCATCACTATCGTTCATGCAATGATTCATGAGTTCACCACGAGTAAATACCTTGTGGGGCTGGTCAATCATGAAGGAAATGATTTTATATTCAGTCAGGGTAAGATTAAGCAATATTTTCTTGTTTTGAGCATGAAGATAAACACTATGCGTATCTGTATCAATTTCAATATCTTTGTAGATCTTATTTTTGTTAAATGGCTTGTTTGTTAGCTGAGTCCGTCTTAAGACTGCCTGAACTCTAGCGATGACTTCATTTGGGTTAAATGGTTTAACAACAAAGTCATCTGCACCAACTCGTAATGCCATGACCTTATCAATATCTTGATCTAGTGCCGTTAGCATAATCACGGGCGTCTGAGCTTTTTGACGTATTTTATTTAACACTTCCCAGCCGTTGAGCTCGGGTAATTTAATATCAAGTAAAATCAAATCAATGGGTTGGCTAGAGTGCAATTCAATGGCTTGCTTTCCATTCATAGCACGAATAACAACCATTCCTTCACGTTTTAAATAATTTTCAATAATGTCGCCAATGTCGTAATCATCTTCTACAACGAGGATAACTTTATCGTGACAATCAAAAGAAAAAGAACGATCAAACATAGAAATTTGGCTATATAAAATGCTTCAACTCATCATACGCTAAATTATTGGTACTTCTCCACACTTACTCCACACTTTAGTGACGATTGCTACACACTCATCAAAAATAATGTCAGCATCGAAAACTCACTTGGTTTGGACAGTATGCAAAAGCATCTTTTACTTCCTTTATTTTTATCTATTGGGCTGATATTACAGGGGTGTGGTTCACAAGAAACGGCTCAAGCTGAGCCAGCACCAGCGAAAGTAAGTGTATTAAGCATTCAATCGCAATCAGTTAATTTTAGTGAAAATCTTCCTGCACGCGTACAAGCATTCCGTACTGCTGAAATTCGACCGCAAGTCGGAGGAATTATTGAAAGAGTTTTATTTAAACAAGGTAGTGAAGTTAGAGCAGGCCAAGCTTTATATAAAATTAATTCTGAAACCTTTGAAGCAGATGTAAATAGCAATAGAGCTTCACTTAACAAAGCTGAGGCAGAGGTTGCGAGACTGAAAGTTCAATTAGATCGCTATGAGCAGCTCTTACCAAGTAATGCAATTAGTAAGCAAGAAGTGAGTAATGCTCAAGCTCAATATCGTCAGGCTCTCGCTGATGTTGCGCAAATGAAAGCATTGCTCACCAGACAAAATTTGAATCTGCAATATGCAACTGTTCGAGCGCCGATTTCTGGTCGTATTGGGCAATCTTTTGTCACTGAAGGCGCATTGGTTGGTCAAGGTGATGCGAATACCATGGCCACAATCCAACAGATTGATAGAGTCTACGTCGATGTAAAACAATCAATTAGTGAATACGAGCGTCTACAAGCGGCTTTAAAAACTGGTGAGTTATCTGCAAACAGTGAAAAAACGGTTCGTATTTCTAATAGCCACGGACAGGAATATAACGTCACAGCAAAAATGTTGTTTGAAGATATTAATGTTGACCCTGAAACAGGTGATGTGACTTTCCGTATTGAAGTAAATAATACCGAGAGAAAACTACTTCCGGGTATGTATGTGCGAGTCAATATTGACCGAGCTTCTATTCCACAAGCCTTGTTAGTTCCAGCCCAAGCGATTCAGCGCAATATCAATGGTGAGCCTCAGGTCTATGTGATCAATGCAAAAGGCTCGGCTGAGATTCGTCCTATTGAAATTGGACAGCAATATGAACAGTACTATATCGCCAACAAAGGCTTGAAAGTCGGTGACAAAGTCGTTGTTGAAGGTATGGAGCGTATCCAGCCAAATCAAAAACTTGCAATGACCACTTGGAAAAAGCCTGCATCAGAAAATAGTGCTTCAAATGTAGAAACAAAACTGTCTACAAATCAAGGAGCTCAACCATGATGTCTCAATTTTTTATTCGACGTCCTGTTTTTGCATGGGTGATCGCGATATTTATCATATTGTTTGGGTTACTTAGTATTCCAAAATTGCCGATTGCTCGTTTCCCTAGTGTAGCGCCTCCTCAAGTAAACATTAGTGCGACTTATCCGGGAGCAACAGCAAAGACCATTAACGATAGTGTTGTCACTTTAATTGAGCGAGAATTATCGGGTGTAAAAAATCTACTTTACTATAGTGCGACAACCGATACTTCGGGCACAGCAGAAATTTCTGCAACCTTTAAACCGGGTACAGATGTCGAAATGGCTCAGGTCGATGTCCAGAATAAAATTAAGGCTGTTGAAGCACGCTTACCACAGATTGTGCGGCAGCAAGGTTTACAGGTTGAAGCATCATCTTCAGGCTTCTTGATGCTGGTGGGTATTAACTCTCCTAATGGCCAATATTCAGAAGTAGATTTAAGTGATTATCTGGTTCGAAATGTCGTAGAAGAACTAAAGCGTGTTGAAGGCGTTGGTAAAGTCCAATCTTTCGGTGCAGAGAAAGCCCTACGCATTTGGGTCGATCCAAATAAATTGGTTTCTTATGGTTTATCAATTAGCGATGTAAACAATGCAATTCGTGAAAATAATGTTGAAATTGCACCGGGGCGCCTAGGCGATTTACCTGCAAATAAAGGTCAACTGATTACGATTCCATTGTCAGCGCAAGGTCAGCTATCAAGCGTAGAGCAATTTAGGAATATCAGCTTAAAAAGCAAAACTAACGGAAGTGTAATTCGTCTGTCAGATGTCGCAAATGTTGAAATCGGATCACAAGCCTACAACTTTGCTATTTTAGAAAATGGTAAACCGGCTACCGCTGCCGCAATCCAGTTAAGCCCGGGTGCTAACGCAGTAAAAACAGCAGAAGGTGTTAGAGCAAAAATTGAAGAATTAAAGTTGAACTTACCAGAAGGCATGCAGTTTAGTATTCCTTACGACACCGCGCCGTTTGTTAAAATTTCAATTGAAAAGGTAATTCATACATTACTTGAAGCGATGGTTCTGGTTTTCATTGTGATGTATTTGTTCTTACACAATGTACGCTATACGCTCATTCCAGCCATTGTTGCACCTATTGCTTTGCTCGGTACTTTTACCGTGATGCTGCTTGCCGGCTTTTCGATTAACGTACTCACCATGTTCGGTATGGTGCTCGCCATCGGTATTATTGTCGACGATGCGATTGTCGTCGTTGAAAACGTCGAAAGGATTATGGCGACTGAAGGATTAAATCCTAAAGAAGCAACATCTAAGGCAATGAAAGAGATTACCAGTCCTATTATTGGTATTACCTTAGTATTGTCTGCTGTGTTTTTGCCAATGGCTTTTGCGAGTGGTTCGGTCGGGATCATTTATAAACAATTTACGCTGACCATGTCCGTGTCTATTTTATTCTCGGCTTTATTGGCGCTCATTTTAACACCTGCACTTTGTGCAACCATTTTAAAACCAATTGATGGTCATCATCAGAAGAAAGGCTTCTTTGCATGGTTTGACCGTAGCTTTGACAAAGTGACGAAAAAGTATGAGTTGATGCTACTTAAAATCATCAAACATACGGTTCCAGTGATGATGATCTTTGTGGTGATTACAGGCATTACTTTTGCAGGAATGAAGTATTGGCCAACAGCATTTATGCCAGAGGAAGATCAAGGCTGGTTTATGACGTCTTTCCAATTACCATCAGATGCAACGGCAGAACGTACTCGAAATGTAGTGAATGAATTTGAAAATTCGCTTAAAGACAAACCCGATGTCAAAAGTAATACGACGATTATGGGATGGGGTTTTAGTGGTGCAGGACAAAACGTAGGTGTTGCTTTCACGACTTTAAAAGATTTCAAAGAGCGTACTTCTTCGGCAACTGAAATGACAAATGCAGTCAATGCATCAATGGCGAACAGTTCGGAAGGTGAAACAATGGCAGTACTTCCACCTGCTATTGATGAATTGGGTACATTCTCAGGCTTTAGTTTACGTTTACAAGATCGTGCAAACTTAGGCATGCCTGCTTTATTGGCTGCCCAAGACCAACTTATGCAGATGGCTGCCAAGAACAAAAAGTTCTATATGGTTTGGAATGAAGGTTTACCACAAGGTGACAATATTTCTTTAAAAATTGACCGTGAAAAACTTAATACCCTTGGTGTTAAATTCTCGGACGTTTCAGACATCATTTCAACCTCAATGGGTTCAATGTATATCAATGATTTCCCGAATCAGGGGCGTATGCAACAAGTGATTGTACAAGTTGAAGCTAAATCACGTATGCAACTCAAAGATATCTTGAACTTGAAAGTGATGGGTTCGAGTGGGCAATTGGTTTCTTTGTCTGAAGTGGTAACGCCTCAATGGAACAAAGCACCGCAACAATATAATCGTTATAACGGACGACCATCTTTAAGTATTGCCGGCATTCCTAACTTCGATACATCTTCGGGTGAGGCGATGCGTGAAATGGAACAGTTGATTGCTAAGTTGCCTAAAGGCATTGGCTACGAATGGACTGGTATCTCTTTACAAGAAAAGCAGTCTGAATCTCAAATGGCCTTTTTACTTGGTTTATCAATGCTCGTTGTTTTCCTCGTATTGGCTGCACTTTATGAAAGCTGGGCGATTCCACTGTCTGTGATGTTGGTTGTACCACTTGGTATTTTCGGTGCAATCATTGCCATTATGTCGAGAGGCCTAATGAATGACGTGTTCTTCAAAATTGGACTCATTACGATTATTGGTCTATCCGCAAAGAACGCCATCTTGATTGTTGAGTTTGCGAAGATGCTAAAAGAAGAAGGCATGAGTTTGATTGAAGCCACAGTTGCAGCAGCCAAACTTCGTTTACGACCAATCTTGATGACTTCTCTTGCTTTTACATGCGGTGTAATTCCTCTAGTCATTGCAACAGGTGCAAGTTCTGAGACTCAACATGCTTTAGGTACTGGTGTATTTGGGGGCATGATCTCGGCAACGATTCTGGCTATTTTCTTTGTTCCCGTGTTCTTCATCTTCATTTTGGGCGTCGTAGAAAAGCTATTTTCATCTAAGAAAAAAATCTCATCTTAAGTTAAATGCGTCAGGGGAAATACTCCATTTCCTCTGATGCGTCCTATGCTCAACTCATTTTATTATTTGGAGAATACTATGTCGAAAGTGGCAATCGTATCTCGTGGACTCGTTGTTTCTGCACTTTCTGTTGCACTCGTCGCATGTGTAAATATGCAAGCACCACAGCCGACAGCGATTTCTCATATTCCTCAAAATTTTGCTCAGAATTCCTCAGGAACCACCATTGCGGAGAAAAGTTATAAAGAGTTTATTTCTGATCCTAAATTATTACAGGTCATTGAAATAGGGCTAAACAATAATCGGGATTTACGGACTGCTACGCTTAATATTGAGCGTGTACAGCAACACTATCAAATCACAAAAAATAGCCAGCTCCCGACTATTGGGGTAACTGGAAATGCAGTGCGGCAGGTTAGCCCATCTATTAACCCCAATAACCCAGTTTCTACATTTCAAGTGGGCTTAGGAATGACTGCCTATGAGCTAGACTTTTGGGGTCGTGTTCAAAATTTAAAGGATGCAGCATTAAATAACTATCTTGCAACTCAAAGCGCGAAAGAAGCTGTACAAATTGGTCTAATCAGTAACATCACGCAGGTCTGGTTAAATTATGCTTTTGCACAAGCCAATTTAAATCTTGCTGAGCAGACTTTAAAAGCGCAAGTCGATGCTTATAACCTAAACAAGAAGCGCTTTGATGTTGGTATTGACAGTGAAGTGCCACTAAAACAAGCACAAATTTCTGTAGAGACTGCTAGAAATGATGTCGCAACTTATAAGACTCAAATTCTACAGGCAAAAAATCTACTAGATTTGTTAGCAGGTTCTCCTATTCCTGAAAACTTACTTCCAAGCGATTCAATTAAAAATATTACCCTTGAGAAGAATTTTGCAGCGGGTTTACCAAGTGATTTGTTAAATCATCGTCCAGATATTAAAGCGGCTGAATATGGGTTGCGAGCGGCAGGTGCAAACATTGGTGCTGCGAAGGCTCGAATGTTCCCAACCATAAGCCTTACTGGTTCTACAGGTTATGCGTCGACTGAACTTAAAGATTTATTTAAGTCGGGTAATTTTGCATGGTCAATTGGTCCAAGCATTGATCTACCAATTTTTGATTGGGGAACAAGAAAGGCGGGTATTAAAATTGCTGAAATAGACCAAAAAGTTGCTTTATCAGAATATGAAAAGTCTATTCAAACAGCCTTTAAAGAAGTGAATGATGCGCTTGCTACCCATGCACATATTGAAGAACGTCTAGATGCCCAGCGCCGTTTAGTATCTGCCACATCTGCAACATATAAACTTTCAATGGCACGTTATAAAGCTGGAGTTGATAGTTATTTTACGGTTTTAGATGCACAACGCTCTGCGTATGCAGCACAGCAAGGCTTACTGACACTTGAACAGGTCAAATTAAATAACCAAATTGAAATTTATAAAGTTTTAGGAGGGGGATTATCTAAAGAATCATAATAATTGTAATTCATATTTCTAGTTGAAGCTTGTTCCAATCTCTTAAATCAGCGCAAATGAAAAAAGAGTATCTTCAACTAGAAAACTTAAAAAACAAAATGATTATTCAATTTTACTTAAGACTTTCCTTAATTATGTAATTAAATGAAAAACAATAATTAATTAAATAATTTATAGCCAATTTCACATTGACACCTTAATTTTTGAAGATTACCATTTGCCTGCTGGCCACATTGCCAGTCGGTCGTCGCAGACCGCATAATAACTCCCGCATCAGAGCCATTCCTTCTGAGGAACAGCCTTGTGTGGTGAACTACTCGTTCCCTCCCGTAGCGGTAGGACGGGAGAGGGACACCTACGGGTGTGCTAGTTTGAGTTATTACTAGTCTGCGAACCCTCTTCCGTTCTGCCACCATAATTTAAAATGTCTGGCAGAACTCCCTATAGAAGGAGTTGGCTTTGCACATTCATTATTTCTTGGCAGTCCTTGCCAAAAGCTATAACGACACAACTTAAAAATTTAAAGCAGCTTGATCACCAAAAGGTTTTCAGGCTTTAAGTCATTACGACTCAAAAAATTTGCATCAACAATAAAACTTGAGATGTGCCAAGCACAGTCTTACGGCTTTGCTATGCCTTTTTTCTCCCAGAAAAGTATCTCTTTTAGAAACAACAAGAATTTATAACGGTAAAACTATGTCAAATTTAGAAATCTCTTCCAAAAAATTACAGGTTATTCGCACGGCGATACGCTTATTTACCAGCCATGGTTTTCACACAGCGGGAATAGACCTGATTGTGAAAGAATCTGAAATAACCAAAACCACTTTTTATAATTATTTTGCCTCAAAAGAACGCCTGATTGAAATGTGTATTGCCTTTCAAAAGAGACTCCTTAAAGAAGAAGTACTGTCAATTATTTACTCAAACCGTTACTACACTTCAAGCGATAAACTCAAAGAAATTGTGCGCTTACATGTCTGTTCTAATAACCTGTACCACTTATTACTCAAAGCCATATTTGAAATTAAACTCGTTTATTCGCAGGGTTACCGCATGGCGATTGAATATCGAAAATGGCTACTTCATGAGATTTTTGATCTGATTTTTAGTCTAGAAACTTGTGCATATAAACCCGATGCCCAAATGGTGTTAAACCTAATCGATGGCTTGATGATGCAATTTCTAAGTTCCAATAGTTTGGAAGAGATAGATGTCATCCTAGAGCAGTTTTTTAAAACAAGCATTTGAATATAAAAGAATAATTTAAAAATATGGTGTGATGAGTAAATCATGAGCGCTTTCTGATCAGCCGAAAAAGTTAATGTTTTGACTTTTGGGGGCGAATATTGTTATTTTGTTTTACGTTATTCATAAATTAATTATGAATAACGTAATTAAAATGAAAATAATTGAAAGCGCAACATGGAGAAAGGATGACCATGAAAGAAGTTGCATTAAGTGATCTGATCAATCAGCAGAAAGTTGGACGTTATCAGAAATTTATTTTGTTCACCTGTTTATTGCTAATGATTATGGATGGGTATGACATTCAGTCCATGGCTTACGCAGCCCCAATGATTATAGAAGAATGGGGCGTTCATAAAACCATGCTAGGCGTTGTGTTTAGCGCCAGCTTATTTGGTTTGTTTGTTGGATCATTTTTATTAAGTTCACTTTCGGATCGTTTTGGCCGCCGTTCCATATTACTGATCTCAACCTTTATGTTCTCCATATTGATGCTGGTAACACCACATGTCGGCAACATTGAGCAATTGACTGCAATCCGCTTTGTTACAGGAATTTTTTTAGGAGGTATCATGCCAAATGTCATGGCTTATAGCTCCGAAATTGTTCCATATCAATCTCGTATTTTCACCATGATGGTCATTTCTTGCGGTTATACGGTCGGGGCAATGTTGGGAGGAGGCATATCAGCCTTGTTAGTTCCTTGGGGAGGATGGCAGGCGATTTTCTATTTTGGCGGTATTGTTCCTTTAATTATTTTCTTTATCACGTTCTTTAAGTTACCAGAGTCTTTATATTTTTTAAGTGAAAATAGTAAAAATACGCCCAAGATTTTGTTTTGGTTAAAGAAGTTTTATCCTGCATTAACATTTAATTCAGAGATGAAAATCATTAATACTACTGAAGTTCAGGTTAAGAAGTCACCGCTTGAGTTATTTAAAAATAAGCGTGCGTTTTTTACCTATTCCATCTGGATCATCAGTATTTTAAATATGATCAGTCTCTATTTTCTGGCGAACTGGCTACCGACTTTGTCTAAAGAGTCAGGGCTGTCATTAAATCAGGCATTGATGATCGGCTCAACTCTACAATTAGGCGGTACGATCGGTAGTGTTGTGATGGGTCTTAAAATCGATAAAACTGGATTTTATAAAGTACTAATTCCTGTTTTTTTAGTTGCAGTGATTAGTGTTGCTTTAATTGGCTATGCTGTTAGCCATATTGTTTTATTATTTGTCATCATTTTTATTGCGGGCTTTGCGATTGTTGGTGGGCAACCTGCTATTAATGCGCTGTCTGCGAGTTATTACCCAGTTTCACTTCGTACCACTGGGGTGGGCTGGAGTATTGGGATTGCCCGTTTGGGTTCGGTCATTGGGCCGTTATTTGGTGGTTATCTTTCTCAATTTCTGGTCATTACCCATTTATTTGTGATTGCGGCAATACCTTCGTTGTTCGTTATTATCATGCTGATGATTCAGGCCAAGTACCGATCATAAGGTTAACTATATACATAAAAGTTATGGGGATAATGGCTTCAAATAAGCTGATTAGATAGATTCCTAATCAGCTTATTTTCATATGTTTATTGATGACTATAAAATTTTATTTCGCCTTTGGATGGCTTAAAACATTTGCTAAAAAGTTGATTTGTTCATCTAATAGTTTTGTTTGCCATGTTCCGCTGTAAAAATCAAAATGATCGATTGGGTATTCCGCTAATTCAACTTTACCACTTGCTAAATTAGCGGACTTGCGTGCAGCTTCAGGTGGAGCAACTTGATCATTTGAACCAACTTGTACCAGTAAAGGACACTTTATTTGACGAGCGAAATTAATTGGTCGATTTCTTGCAACTTCTAAAGCTGTACGGGCACATACTTCGTTACGCCATGTTGGTCCAGCCATCGATTTATAAGAAGTTTCTGCCCCTGGTGTACTAATCATGGCTGCCGTGCCAGGCTGCCCAACAATTGGAATAACATGTGCTTCTTGGCCTAACAGTGAGCGGGCTAAGTCTTTTAAACCGTGAGCCACGGCAACTGTTAACTGCTTAAGCCCGCCGTAACGTAAGATCTGGGTAAGGGCGGCTAAACCATCTGTAGCTGGATTCATAGATATTACAGCTGAGATTTTTGGGTCTTGAGCTGCAACGACCATTACGTGTCCACCAGAATAAGACGTGCCCCAAAGTGCGATACGGTTTCGATCTACATTGGGTAAGCTTCGCACAGCTGCGATTGCTGCATGATAGTCTTCACGTTGATTTTTATAGGACACATTCTGTCTTGGAAAACCATCAGATTCTCCAAAACTACGATAATCGAATATAAATGTATCAAAGCCTGCTTTGCTAAATGGCTCTGCAAAATGTAATAACCCTGTATCTTTTGTACCTCCGAAGCCATTTCCCATAATAATGCAGGGGCGCCCTCGAGAGCTTTTGTACTTATCGGATGTGGTCGGGATATACCAAGCCGAACATGTAATTCCTTTATTGGTAAATTTAATATTTTCCATAATGTTTACCTAATATATTTAGTCTCTTATTTAGGTTTTACTTAAATAAGAGACCTTAATTTTGAGGGTAGTATTAAGCTTTGATCTTCAATTCATCTGAATTTGACTCTGGAACAACTGCCAATTTTTTCTTAGGTAAAAGAGCAGTGAAATGTAATGCTTTATCGACAACAGGACCTTTGTTGAGCCTTTCTAAATCAAACTCATAATCATGTTGAAATTCCCATGGTCCTTCTGTTCCTGCCTTAGGGAACTGAGCTAAACCACGTTGAACATATCCCGGACTCAAATCAACAAAAGGAACTCGCTTCATGTCTTTATTAGCAATCACTGGCGTAAATGTTCCGTATTTATTCTCATCCATGTAGTCAAGTAGACGGCAGAAGTATCGCCATACTAGATCTACTTTTAAGGTCCATGCGATGTTGGTATAACCAAATGCAAAGGCAAAATTTGGAATATCAGATAGCATCATAGACTTATAAATGGTGGTATCTGGATAATCGATTTTCTTACCATCGACAGTCAGTTGAATCTTGCTGAATGCCAGCATGTTTAAACCCGTTGCAGTAATAATAATATCTGCTTCAAGTGTTTTACCTGACTTCAGTAAGATTCCATCTTTAGTAAAGCGGTCAATATGATCTGTCACAACAGAAGCTTTGCCCGAAGAAATTGCTTTAAACATGTCTCCATCTGGTACAACACATAAGCGTTCATCCCATGGATTGTATTTTGGCGAGAAATGAGTTGCGACATCAAAACCTTTAGGCAGTCTGCGTTTTACATCTGCAATCAGTAGGCGGCGCATCACATCTGGAAAACGGCGACTTAATTTATACATTCCTCGGCTGAGTGCAATATTTTTCTTGCGAATAATTTCATATGCACGTTGAGGCGAGAGAACTTTATTTAAAGCCAGTGCAATAGGGTCGACACTTGGCATCGCAATCACATAACTAGGTGATCTTTGAAGCATGGTGATATGTTCAACATCTTTAGCCATAGCTGGGATTAAGGTTACCGCTGTAGCTCCACTGCCAATTACGACAACTTTTTTGCCTGAATAGTTGAGGTTTTCTGGCCAGTGTTGAGGATGAACGATTTGACCTTTGAAGTCTTCGCTTCCCTGAAACTCAGGCGAATAACCATTATTATAATCGTAGTAACCTGTGCCCATAAGCAGGAAGCGTGAACGTAAGGTGACTAAATTTTTTTGGTCTTTTTGTTTGACTTTATCAGTCCAAATGCCTTCACTTGATGAAAATTCTGCACTCGTTACATAGCTGTTAAATTGAATATGTTGGTCAATACCATTTTCAGTAAGGGTTTCCTGCAAATAATCACAGATCATTTGCGCGCTACCGAAAGTCCTTTTTTCGGTCCAAGGCTTAAAACCAAATGCAAAAGACTGCATATCTGAATCGGAGCGGATGCCAGGGTAGCGGAATAGGCTCCAAGTGCCACCGATTTTTTCTCGGCCTTCTAGAATTAAAAAGCTTGAATTAGGACGATATTTCTTTAAATGGTACGCTGCGCTAATACCAGCAATCCCTGCGCCAATGATTAAAACATCAGTAGTAGTAACTTGTTCTGATGTATTCATATCTTATTCCTCTCTACAAATTTCAGTAAATTGAGCATCAGTTAGATTTTCTAAGATGATGAATTTATTAATCTTCATTTTCCCTGATCCATGGAACTGATGAACAAACGCCTTACTTAAGCTCAGTATGTTTTCATTTAAGAAGTCCCCGTCATAAAAAGGGGCTGTTCAATATTATTAATTCAATAATTACACAATGTCAATGACACAGTGTAATTATACTTATTTTGTTATTGAGCATTTCTAAATAATTATTTAAATATTTGAAAAGTTTGATTTTAAAAATATATAATTCTGATTGTGTTATTAAGTATAAAAATCTTCTTATTTATTTTTTTCCAAGAATTTGTTCCACAATAGTGCATTAATGCTTGTCGAATAATTTATTAATACCTACAATGACATCGTGTCAATGAGAAATTGGATAGTATGACAACTACAAGACGTAGACCCAAACACGACCCTAAAGTTTCTGAAAATGAAATATTAAATGCTGCTGAACAGTTTTTAAGTGAACATCCTTTTCGTGAACTCAATGTAGATGAGGTCATGCGCCGAACGGGCTTAAAACGTCCAGCATTTTATGTACATTTCCGAGATAAGCATGACTTGGCCTTACGCCTTGTTGAAAATATTGGGAAAGAATTATTTACTATTGCAGATAGGTGGCTGCAAGGTGATAGTCCTCAAGAAGATTTGCGCCGTACTTTAGTTGGTTTGGTAGAAGTTTACATGCAGCATGGGCGTGTACTACGAGCTTTCGGAGAAGCAGCAGGAGGCGATGAACGTGTGGACAATGCATATCGGAGTTTAGTGCAAGACTTTATTAACGCTGCTGCTCAACATATTAAAGAAGAACAAGAAGCTGGTAGAATTAAGAAAAATTTAGATGTAGAAGAAACAGCAAAAGCACTTATCTGGCTTGAAGAAAGATATCTTTCTGAAGTTTTCGGACGTCCATCAGAAGTTGATCCAAAGGTAGCGATAAGGGTACTTCAAAACATTTGGTTATCGACACTTTATGGTGCTAATTAAAAAAATATTAACTATAAATTTATGAATGTTCAAAAGGAATTGTTCATTCATTTCTATAATTAAAAAATATATGTGTTTAATATTTAATAAAATTTTTTTAATTATTTTTTCAATCTCATTTTCCTTTTTTCTAAACATTCTTATCAGAAGCTAAATTTTTATTTTTAATTACACGGTGTCATTGACACTGTGTAATTGTTGGAGCAATATATATTCAGCTCTACGATTTCGTACGCATTGCGATAAAGCACTCAACATTTTTTCAGGGAAGAAATTATGTCTTGAGTTTGCGATAAGCCTTTTTTTTGAAAAAAAATGAATAGGCGAAAGTATGGGTACGTGGACTGAGCAATATCAAATATCAAAGGAAGGAGCATTAGATGAATAATATTCCACATGCAAATAAGTCATTCTGGTTAGCCCACTCAGGCGAATACATTCCTTCACCACCTCTTAAAGGTAGCATCGATGTAGATGTGGTGATTATTGGAGGAGGGTTTACTGGATTATCTACCGCTTATCACATAAAAAAAGCCGACTCTGCTGCATCAGTGGCTGTTCTTGAAGGCGAATGTGTGGCATTTGGTGCCTCAGGCCGTACTTCTGGTTGGGTTGTGCCAGTTCCAGTACTTGACCCTACCACTGCAAAAGTACTTTATGGAAAAGAAAGATTAACTGAGCTTCAAAATTTCGCATGGAATGGTCTGGACTATGTGCAGGACCTCATCAAACGCGAAAATATGGATAGCGATTTTGAAATGCCCGGTGTGACATTTACGACACTTCGCGGCCATGAAAAAAGATTAGAGCAATTTACTCAATACTGGCACGATCAACCTCGCTCAAAAGACAGTGTGTATATGGATCGAGCTACAGTCAGCCAAGCGCTAAATAGTGATGCATTTTCTGGTGGTTGCCGCATGCCACATTCTGGACAAGTCAACCCTGTAAAGCATTCTCGAGAACTCAAGCGAATAGCTGAAGCTGCGGGCGCACAAATTTTTGAGCAAACACCAGTACTGGATATAGAAGATAAGGAAAAGTTCTTTATTCTCAAAACCCCAGAAGGTGAGGTTAGAGCCAAACATATTGTATTGGGAACAAATGGTTTTACCCATTTACTACAACCAGAATTGGGGCTTAAACGCGCACAACTTCCAATGTTTGTGTATCAGTTAATTACTGAACCTTTAACTGATGAAGATTGGAAAGCGCTTGGTTGGAAACATCGTGGTCAGTTTTATGACAAAACAACTTATTGTCCTCCAACCTGTAGAACGACTGTAGATGGAAGATTGCAATTTAACCTATGTGATATCTACGTGGGTGAAGGGCGCTCTATGGACGAAGCTCAGAAAGTGCAGTTTTATGATGCCGCTGAGCGAATGTATAAAAAGGTATTTCCTGCATTTCAGAAATTAAAAATTGCTCAACGTTGGAGTGGCGCTTGTTCTATTCCTTTTGACGTAAGGTCTCAAGTGGGCACACTTCATAATGGTCGTATTTCTTATGCCTATGGATACAGTGGTGCGGGCGTAATGATGTCACAAAATTATGGCCGAATTTTAGCTGATCTTGCATTGCAACGTAAAACGGAGCTTACCGAGCATTGGTTTGTTGCCAATGGAGAAAAAGGACACGCCAAATTTAAACGTTTCCCATTAATTCCGGGTCTCATCGCTGCGCTACGTACTTATTTCGAATACGAACGAGTATCAGCACTTTCTAGGAGAAGACGCCTTGGACTCGATTAAACAATATGATGATGGACACGTATTTACAGCGTGGGTTGCATTAATCGGTACGGTAATGGCTGCCACTTGCTTGCTTTGCTTTCTTGCGGTTACAGGTTTTGATTTGCATCAAATATTTAAACCTGAATTTGCATTAACTTTGTCGGCAAAAGACCAAGCACTTTTCAGAACTTCAATGATTTCTGATTGTTTTGGGTTTTATCTTCCTTTTTTGGCTGTGGGCGTATATCTGTGGAGAAAGTTGCGCTCTTCGGGAGGGTTGTTGTCCGATATCGCTATTTTATTCCTTGTCATTTCAACCATGTTAGGTATAGCAGGGGCTGTTTTACAGGCCTCTGTATTAGGACCACTTGCTGAAACATATATGTCTGGAAATGAAATGGCTAAACAGGCAGCGGGCACTGTGTGGGCCACCATTTCTCAAGGCTCACAAAATGGCTTATGGCCAATGGAAGGACCGACAATCGGTTTCTGGGCAATAGTTAATGGACTACTTCTGAGAAAAAACAAATCTGCATTAGGTTTCCCATTGGTTTTGGTTGGGTTGGGATATGTTGGATTTGCTACACTTCTTTTCTCAGGCTTTCCTAAAGTAGCCTTATTTCTTGAACTGTTTTTATTACCAGTGCAGGTCGTATGGCTAAGTCTTTTCGGTTTGGGTTTATTACGAAAATAGATGTAAAGAATTTTAGAGCCATGTTGTGAAATATGGCTCTAAAAATAAAAAACTATCCTAAGGATTTTGGGAAATAACAACGAAAAAGGATATAGGTATGAATGGAATGCCAACTAATAGGACAAATCCGATTTTAATAGGAATGCTTGGCGTATTTGTGAGTAACATTAGTCACGCTTCAGCCTTGGAACAATCAGGCCAATCTATCTTGCCATTTCTAGAAAACGGTAATTATGCAGAAGCGAATTTATTTGCAGTCGATTCATCTGTTTCTGGCATAGTCAACGATAGAGCCGATCTTGTACGAGATTACCAAAGTCGTGATACAGGCGATATTGCAGAAAGTACGCAGTTCTATACAGCTGCTCTAAAGTTACAACTTACAGATCGTTTAAGTTTTGGTGTGCTATACGATCAGCCCTTTAGTGCTGACATTAAATATCCGGCACGTTCTAATAATAGTTATTTTGATAATGACGTTAGCCATCAAGGTACATTCGTAAAAGCCGATACTCAAAATTTAAGTATGATTGTGGGTTATTCACCAGTTGAGCATTTTCAGATTTACGGTGGACCAGTTTATCAAACCGTAAAAGCAAACCTAGGTCTTCGGGGCAATGCCTATACTCAGGCTTTTAATGGCTATAATGCTAAGTTTCAGCAAGAAGGCGAAGTCGGCTGGTTGTTAGGAGGAAGTTATCAATTACCCGATCTTGCATTAAAAGCAGCGATAACCTATCGGTCTAAAATCAAATATAAATTTCAAGTAGATGAAGATATTTATGGTGAACCACTAAAACTCGTTGAAAATGAGAAAACCAAATTAGAGACTCCAGCATCATTAAATATTGATTTTCAGACAGGCATTTCTGAACAATCACTTATTTATATGAATTTAAGATGGGTGAATTGGAAAGAGTTTGAAACACGCCCTCCGCAATATGGCGCTCTATCTGAAATTATTATGAAAGAGGCAACTGGTGGAGCTTATACCCAAGGCTTTAAGCTCGATTCTTATCAGAACGATCAATATAGTGCGACTGTCGGTCTCGCACATCAATTTACAGAAAAATGGGCTGCTTCAACAGATGTAAGTTGGGATTCAGGTACGGGTGATCCTGCGTCAACAATGGGACCAATCAAAGGTTCATGGTCGCTTGGTTTAGGTGTCCAATTTAACCCCGCTAAAAACTACTTTATAGCTGGTGGCATAAAGTATTATTGGTTAGGTGATACAAAAACCGAAGATGGAACTTATTACTTGCCAATAGAAGGAATTAAACCATTCGCAGAACAGGCAGATTTTAAAGACAATCATGCAATCGCCTATGGTCTAAAATTTGGATATCGGTTTTAAATTTAAATGGAGTAGTTGATTTTAATTACTCCATTTATTCCTTGATACATGCCGCTCTGCTTCAAGCAAAATCTGATTCATTGTTGTGCCAAGCTAGTCGATCAAATCTTTACAGCTCTAGATATTTTTTCAAATAGTGACCTGTGAATGATTTTTCTGCTGAGAGCAAACTAGTAACAGTTCCAGAAAACACCAATTCACCACCTTTGTCACCAGCTAATGGACCGATATCAATAATCCAATCTGCTTGGCTAATAATGTCTAGATTATGTTCAATAACGATGATCGTATTGCCTTTTTCAACCAAGCTATTTAATAAACTAATCAATTTTTCAGTATCAGAAGGGTGTAAGCCTGTACTCGGCTCATCTAATACAAAAATATTATCTGTTTCATTGAGCTCTTTTGAGAGTTTTAATCTTTGGCGCTCGCCACCAGAGAAAGTATTTAAGCGCTGGCCAATTGCAATATAGTCTAACCCTAAGCTTACCAATGAATTAAATTGCTGCTGTAAATTACGTTCTTCAAAAAAGTGACTGGCTTCAGTAACAGTCATTTTCAAGATTTCAGCAATGTTTTTATCTTTATATTGATACTTTAACACCTCTGGGGCGTATCCTGAGCCGTGACAAAGGTCGCATGTCATTTCAACATCATCTAAAAATGCGAGTTCAATTTTCTCGATACCTGATCCTTTACATTGAGGACAAGCACCTTCGCTGTTAAAACTAAAGAGCTTAGCACTCACTTTATTTGCTTTTGCAAATAGTTGGCGAATCGGATCAAGAAGGTCTAGATAGGTCAGTAAATTTGACCGAATGCTTGCAGTAATTGCAGATTGATCAATCACTTTTGTTTCAGGATATTGTTGTGGTAAGACTTTACTGATTAACGTACTTTTTCCAGAACCCGCAACACCTGTAATAACGCTTAGACAATTTTTGGGAATATCAACATCAATATTTTTTAGATTGAATAAATGAGCATTTTTAATCGAAATCCATTCACAACGAATGCGGGGCGTTTTTTTATAGGTATTTGGTCTTTTAAAAAACTGGCCTGTTAAACCTGATGAGTTCTTTAATTCTTCGAAAGTTCCTTGGTAAATGATTTGACCACCATTGACACCAGAAAGAGGACCCATATCAATGACATGGTCCGCTGTTCTAATAAGATCAGGGTCATGTTCAACCAGTAAAACACTATTTCCTTTATCTCTAATCTTTTGAATGATTTTAATAATATTATCTAAATCTTTTGGATGCAGCCCAATACTTGGCTCATCAAAAATGTAGAGCAGATCAACTAGACTATTACCCAAATGTTTAACCATTTTGATTCGTTGTGATTCACCGCCCGATAATGTATTGCTCACACGATTAAGGTTTAAATAACTGAGACCAACTAAGTTTAAGTTACTCAGTTTATTAATGAGTTCATGTAAAACGGTTTCAAATTTCTCACTTTTTATGGACTCTATAAACTCTAAAAGCATTGATACAGATAGAGCTGTACATTCCGCAATATTTTTACCGTTAATCTTACAAGATAAAGATTTTTGATTAAGCCGTTGGCCTTTACATAAAGAACATTCTTTGGTTGTAATAATCTGCTCAAGTTTATTCCCATAACGATTTCTTTCCCGCGTTTCTCCTTTTAGAAAGTTACGCTCAAATCTGGTCACCAATCCTTCGTAAAGTGCAGTTTTTCTCCATTTACTTGTTGGATTCAACGGCTTGTGCTGAGGGGCATACAACAACAAGTCCCATTCTTTTTCACTATAATCTTTTAATTTTTTATCTAAATCGAAATAACCTGAATCTGCATATCGAGTCCAACGCCATGCAGTAGGTTGATAGGTAGGAAAATTGATAGCGCCTTCTTCATTTAAAGATTTATCTAAATCTAATATTTTATAAATATCAATTGTTTGTTCTAAACCAATACCTTCGCATTTTGGACACATGCCATTGGGATGATTAAAAGAAAAAACATTCGAATATCCAACAAATGGTTCACCCATACGTGAAAATAGTAAGCGAAGATTGGCGTAAATATCTGTAATTGTTGAAACGGTTGAGCGGATGTTACCCGTTAAACGCTTTTGATTAATAATGACAGGTACATTTAGATTCTCAATTTTATCAACGTCTGCCACGCCAAAATGCTGTAAACGATTGCGGACAAAACTATCTTGAGTTTCATTAATTTGTCTTTGTGCTTCTGCGCCAATGGTTTCAAAAACTAAAGACGATTTACCTGAGCCAGAGACTCCAGTAAAGACAACAATTTCATGTTTTGGGATTTTTAATGAAATATTTTTAAGGTTATTTTGTCTGGCTCCATAAATATTTATTGTTCTTTTAGTCATGTGTGATCACTTGAACTTAGGGATTTATAGTAAAAGTAAAATAAAATTTATGAAAAGCGTGTAGATGTTTCTTAAATGAATTGTTTAAATATTCAACTTATAGGGCTTAATTGTTAGGAAGCTATGAATACATATTTTCCTACTAAAGAAGAGTGGTGGCAGTCCACCACTAATTAAAATACTGAAGCTAGAGTTTTGATCGCTACGATTTCTGTTTGGCTTTTTGGCGTAAGACATACAAATATAAGTTTTCTACTTTTTCACGTGCCCATGGTGTGGTACGTAAGAATCGTAATGATGATTTAACACTTGGATCTATACAAAAACATCTAATTTCAATTTTACGACTTAAGCCTTCAAATCCACCGTAGTAATCCAATAATTCATCCAAAATGTCAGCAAGTTTTTTGCCGTGTAAAGGGTCATTGGAGGCGTTCATAATAGATCAACAATATTTTGGGAGTCCATTATTATAACCTGAGCTAGTTGGAAAATGAGAGGGTTGGAATTTAAACGTAATGAGCGGGAGAGATTGCTTGAGTATTTTTTGATGCATTGATGTGAGTATTTGAAATACTGTATGTATTGTGGTGATAGAAATCTAAAGAATAGCTGTACACATAAATTATATAAGTTTTTTAAAAGCATGTATAGCTTTTTTAGATATTTTTTAATTAAATTTCAATAGGATATGCTGTTGTTGAAATGTTAAACAAGAGCTTGGGCAGGCCAAGAATTTTTCTAGTTTTAGTTCCAAATGCCATTTTCGAGATATAAATGTTTAAAAGGCGATTTCGAAAAAGAAATCTATATAGCAGCCAGTAGTAGCCACAAAATAAAGCTCGTAAAGGTGGTGTGCAGTTCACTAGGGTAAATAAAAAGTGTAATGACATTTTATACAAAGCTGCCTAGAGAATTATTCTGGCTAAGATTAGAAATAGGGTTCAACCAATTTAAGTTGTTAAGAGTGCCACGGCTTAGTAAGTTGCTTGGGCAACAGATGTAATTAAAGAAGCTTTTAATAATTCAGTGTAGTGAAGTATAAACGGCGTGGCATCAACGTAGAGTAGCCAGAGCCTTATATATGGTAGGTTTCCAAATCTTCTATTTAACATAATATACATTATACGAACAATTGCATAATTCATTATTAAGTCCTTGATTCTGTTGCTGTACGTTTAGCTATACTTGTTGCCTCTACAAAGAATCATTAATTATTTTAGATGCGTATTATGCAATTTATAAAAAAGACCTTTGTTAAGGTCTTTTTGCACAGCTAAATTAATTTCATAATTTTATTTTGAAGAATTCCAATAATTGACGTAATTCAACTGTTGAATCCCTCGTTCTACAAACTCAGCATTTTGCCATTGTTTTACATCAACATCGCGTTTTATCAGTTTGGCCTTTAATGCAGTCTGTACACCTTCTTGTAGATGCCCTAGATAATATTCATCCAAAAGTGGTGAAAAAACTGTTTTTAAGGCTTTGTCTTGTAGACTTAATGCATAGAGTTCTGTTGGTAAGCCTGCATTTTTAGTGACAAGTTGAATGGCATTATCGCGATTTTCAGGCTGTGAAACCCAATGTGCTGATTGTAAAACTGTATTGACCAATGTTTGGACAATTTCAGGATGTTGCTTAATAAACTCACTACGACCCACCAAACCTGATTGAATTGTTCCAGCACCATCTTGTCTCTGCCCAGTATTCAGTGGAACCTCTACAATTTTCTGCTGTTTAAGCGCTAGAATTGGCATTAAACCCCAGCTGGCATCAATTTGCTTAGCTGCAAGTGCTGCATTGGCCGCAGCAGGATCCAAATTAATAATGCGGAAATCTTTTTCAGTAAAGCCATATCGCTCGATATATTGATCAAACGATAATTGCATAGCAGTTCCTTGAAAAATTGCTATTCGTTTACCTCTTAGCTGTTCGAGACTGGTATATCCTTTATTTGGCAAAACACCCAAATAAGCATCTATGTGCCGTCCAGTTGCTACCAGTAACGTGGTATCGATTTGATTCGATTTGCCAATAATGGCTGCTAAGTCACCTAAAAAAGCAAAATCTAATTGCTTATTGGCTAAGGCTTCATTAATTACAGGCCCTGCACCTTTAAAAAATTGCCATTCAACCTGAATGTTTTTCTTTGCTAATTCTTTTTCAAGTAACTGATTTAAATATATATAATCAACCAATGGTGTGCCGCTACTGTGTCTTTCACTACTGCTTAGATCAGGTACAGCAATTCGAATTTTTACAATGTTTTCAGTCTGATTTGTTGTTTTTGATGGTGCTGATGAAGATGGTTTAAAAATAAATAATAGCAAAGCAATAAAAATAAGTGCAGGAATAATCCAGATAAATCGATTACGTTTTGATAGTGTGGCCATATCGTTTTTCTCAACAACATATATAACGTCACTGCTTAACAACAGTGACGTTTTGCATGTTTAAAATAGTCTTTAGTTGGCATTTAAAACGGCGTGAAGCTTGGCTTTTTCGAGTTGTTCTGCTAATAAATCTTTGGGCAATGTGGTTTTACCTTTTAAGCCATGCACACCAGTCGTTACTTCACCTGCAAGCGTAATTCGGCGTACAACGCGATGTTGATCGCCATAATCGTTAACTGCATAGTGCTGTGTAGAGCGATTATCCCAAATCACCACATCTCCTTCCTGCCATTGCCAACGCACTGTATTTTCTGGTCGTGTTACTTTTTCTTGTAAAATATTAAATAAAAGCTGTGAATCACTTTGACTGAATCCCACAAGTCTTTTGAAAAAATGCCCAAGTAAGAGACTTTTCTTGCCCGTTTCTGGATGTAATACGACTACTGGATGCTCTGTCTCATACTTGGTAGATACAAAAATTTTCTTCAGTCTTTCGAGTTGTTCTGGCTCGACATTTTGTTTTGGTCCACCATAATCATATTCATTAGAGTGTACAGCTACCAACTGCTCAGCAAATTGCTGTAAAAGCTCAGGAAGATCTTCATAAGCAGTTTCCGTATTTGCCCAAGTTGTATCGCCACCTGTTTCAGGGATGATTAAACTTCTCAAGATACTAATTTTAGGATAGGCATCCACAAAAGTTACATCAGTATGCCAAGAATTGGCTCGTGCACCTTTTTGTGAGTCAAGTTCAAAAATAAAGTCTGTACCATCCACCGCAGGTACTGTTGGGTGTTTAACGGGTGAACCAAACAATTCTGCAAATTTCTCTTGTTCTGTGTCCCCCAAATGTTGCTGGCCACGAAAGAAGAGTACTTTATGCTCTAGTAGCGCATCGTGTATAAACTGAACTGTAGATAAATCAAGCTCAGAGCTTAAATGAATGCCTGATATTTCAGCTCCAATTCGACCAGTTAATTTTTTAACTTGTAGTTGTTGTGCTGGTTTCTGAATAAATGTAGTCATGTTAATTTCCTGTCATAATATATGACTGAATTTTTATCAGAAACGGCGGCTTATTCTGTTATTTCAGAGACAATCCATCACGTAAAAAATTATTTTGATATTTAAATAATTAATAACACGCACATATGAAAATTAAATATGAAATTATATTTTTTTGAAATTTGAATAAATTTTAACTCTGATAAGCTGTTTAAAATCTTAGTTTATATCTCTGATTTATCATGAAAGCATCATCAATTATCGAGTTTAGGAATCCTATCTCAAAATATCAGAATGATTTTGACGGCGGACAATCTTCTGATCATCAAATTATAACCAATGAATTTATTCATAAAAGTATTCGTATTTTAGAAAACTATCAGGTTATTCAATCTTTATCTAATACAGAGAAATCTACGCTTATTCAGCATTTAAAAATAAGAAAGTATTATCATAATCAAACGATATACAATCAAAATGATCCGTGCACTGATATCAATATTTTGCTTGAAGGTGCACTTAAACTTGGCTGGAGCACATCGCAAGGTAAATATCACACCGATATTTTTGTGCCCTCAGGTACATTGATCAATATTGTTCCGATTGTAACGGGTCAACCTCTACTTCACGACCATATTGCACAAGGTAGAACGGTAATTGCCAATCTTCCTGGGCAATTGTTTATGGATGTCATCAGAAATAACGCAGATGCTTTGTTTATGGTGTTGAAATTAATCTGTGTAAGAACACAACTAAATCGTGAACAAAACTTCATTTATTCAACTGAAACATTGCAAACTCGTCTCGCTAAAAAACTAGTTTTTCTAGTGGATTATCATTCCTATCAGGACAAAGATAAAATTTTACTGAATCTCAAATTGAGTCAGGAAAATCTAGCAGAACTTTTGCAGACTTCAAGACAAAGTATTAATAAAGAACTAGCAGCACTTTCAAACCAAAACATCATTGAGGTTAAATATAACCAAATCTTTATTTTGGACTTTGAAAAGCTAAGCGATATTGCACAGACTCATCAGTTCAACAGTACCACTAAGTTTCTTTGATATATCTGCTTTTGTCATAATGATATGATTTTATTAGGAGATAACTGTCAGAATAGAAACAGAATAAAAATTTGTCATATTTACACTAAGCATTTTAGTCGCTTTGTTGGATAAAACATGACAGATGTAAATATCAATAATCAACCTAATATTTTATTGATTGTGGCAGATGATTTAGGCTTTTCAGATTTAGGTGCTTTTGGCGGAGAAATCAATACACCTCATTTGAATGAATTAGCATTAAACGGATTAAGACTTACTAATTTTCATACGGCATCAACCTGCTCCCCTACTCGTGCGATGTTACTTTCAGGTACTGACCATCATTTAGCTGGTTTAGGAACCATGGCAGAGGCCCTCACCCCAGAACTTGAAGGTAAAGAAGGCTACGAAGGTGTGTTAAATAACAAGGTTGCCGCATTACCAGAATTATTAAAAGATGCGGGTTACTACACCATTATGTCTGGGAAATGGCACTTAGGTCTAAAACCAGAATATTTTCCAATTAAAAAAGGGTTTGAACGTTCTTTTGCACTATTACCGGGTGCAGCCAATCATTATCTATTTGAAGCGGATATTCCAGAAGACCAAATTCCACGCTTACTTAAGTCAACAAAAGGACTCTATGCAGAAGATGATGAATTTTCGGAAGAACTACCTCAAGGGTTTTATTCATCAGATTATTTTACCACTCGCCTTCTAGACTTCTTACAAGATGATGAAGCACGCCAAGGACGTCCTTTTTTTGCATACTTACCTTTCTCTGCACCTCACTGGCCACTTCAGGCACCTCAGGAAGATATCGATCGATATAAAGGACGATATGTGGATGGCCCCGTTAAATTGCGTGAACAGCGCCTTGAGAAACTCAAGCAACTTCAATTGGTAGATGCGGAAACAACGATTCACCCTGTCCTCGCTAGAACTCCATTCTGGGAAAATCTTACTCAAGAGCAACGTGATAAGTCTTCAAGAATTATGGAAGTCTATGCGGCTATGGTAGATCGTATGGATCAAAACATTGGACGTGTGGTGGAATACCTCAAAGATCGAGGGGAATTAGACAATACCATTGTTATTTTTCTATCAGACAATGGTGCAGAAGGTGCTCAACTTGAAGCTCTGCCCGTCTTTGGCGGTCAACTTAATGAAATTATCGAGCAATATTACGACAACAGTATTGATAATATTGGACGAGCAAACTCATATGTTTGGTACGGAGAACATTGGGCACAAGCAGCCACCGCTCCTGCTCGCCTATATAAAGCACATACTAGCGAAGGTGGAATTAGAACAGTTTCTTTCATTCACTACGCAGGGTTTAAACGCCAAAATCAGATTAGTCACGAGTTTTTGACGGTCATGGATTTACTACCAACCCTACTGGATTATTTAAATATTCAGCATCCTGGTCAGGTGTATAAAGGCCGTCAATTGGTACCACTCCGTGGACGTTCTATCTTGCCATATTTGCAAGTACAACAAGATCACATTCACAGTGAAGATCATGTCACAGGTTGGGAGTTATTTGGTCAAAAGGCTCTGCGCAAAGGAGAATGGAAAGCGCTCTTCATCCCTGCGCCAAATGGTCCAAATCGCTGGCAGCTATATAACCTTAAAGATGATAAAGGCGAAACTCAGGATTTAGCAAAACAATATCCAGAAAAGCTCGATGAATTACTCAAAGAATGGGCAACTTATGTCAAAGAAAATGGTGTGATTGAAAATGTGCAACAACGAAGATTATTACAGAATGATCAGCTAGAACCGTTTGAAGCATAAAAATAACGAAGAGATTAGTATTTAGATTGAACTAAGCCAGCACTTAATGCTGGCTTTTACATTTGCCGCCTGAACAATATTCTAAAAGGCCTATGTTTAAAAAATTACTATTAAATATAAAGATAAGATCATCAAAATATAAACTTAAGTTTGTACTGATAATGACAGTGTTCAATTACATAAAAATTAAAATCATCACAAAGAAAACACAAATGGAGTCATTAATGTCAGTTCAAAAGCACACCTTTCACTTCAAGAGAAAAAGATTAGTTTTAAATAAAATCACGCAAAGTCTGTTTATTTCACTTATAGGGTGTGCAGGATATTCATCTATTGTCTATGCCGAGGACACTTCCGCTACAGCGGTAACGGAAGCCAGTACATCAAATTCACAGTCAAACAGTAAAGCAGATGATGTTATTCAGCTTGCAGATGTTATTGTGACTACACGAAGACGTGAAGAAAAAGCACAAAATGTTCCAACACCAATTAGTATTTTAAGTGCCAAAACACTGGAAACACAGAAACTCAGTAAACTTGAAGATCTACAACAAGCCCTACCCAGCCTTAATGTTGCTTTCTTGAACCCACGTCAATCGAGTGTAGCGGTTCGGGGTTTAGGTAATAACCCAGCCAGTGATGGTTTGGAAGCTAGTGTTGGGGTCTATCTGGACAATGTTTACTTAGGTCGCCCCGGCATGGCTGTATTTGATTTATTAGATATTGCTCAACTCGAATTATTACGCGGGCCACAAGGGACATTATTTGGTAAAAATACCACGGCGGGCTTATTAAACATTAGCTCAAAACAGCCTACCTTCGACCCAGACCATTCTGCTGAAATTTCTTTTGGCTCACGCAATTATTTGCAGGCTAAAGGAACGTTTTCAGATGCTCTATCTGAAAATGTAGCAGGCCGACTCTCATTTTATAAAACGACTCAGGATGGTTTTATTCATAACACCTATAATGATAAAGATTATAACAATACAGACCGCGAAGGCGTGCGCGGTCAAATCCTCTGGAAGCCGCAAGAGAATTTTAATTTACGTTTAATTGCAGATTACAACAAACAAGATGATGATCAAGGCGCGATGGTGGTGTACTACGCTGGGCCAACGTTCAACAGTACCGTATATGGAAATAACTACAATCGTTACTTAGAAAATGCCACACAGTCAGGTGCCAAAAATCTTTACACCAACTGGAAAGACAAACAGATTCATTCAGATGCCCCACAACACATGTCTGTTGAGCAAGGTGGTGGATCGGCAGAAGCCAATTGGTCGCTAGATAGCGGTAAAAAAATTACGTCGATTAGTGCATACCGCTTTTGGAACTTCACCCCTACCAACAGTGATTTTATTAGTTCAAATGCCTTGATTAATGGTGGTGTTTCGGTTCGAGATAAACAGTATTCTCAAGAGCTACGCCTAACATCTGCTGGAAATCAAAAAGTGGATTGGGTGACAGGCTTATATTACTTTCAGCAGCATTTAGACAATACGACTTTCTCTTTATATGGAGATACGGCGGACGCATTCTATCTTTACAACGTACCGAGCGTAAGAACCTTAATAGCAAATGGTCAATCAAATATTTTGAATAATCGAGATTCGTATTCATATGGAACAACTGAGACAAAAAGCTCAGCCGTGTTTGGTCAAAGTACATGGCATGCGACACCAAAGTTAGACATCACCACAGGTGCACGAGTCACCTATGAAGATAAATCTGCCAGTATCTATAGAACCGACCCTATTGGCGGTACCCCAGTTTCAGGTTTAAGTGTGGCAGAGCGTAATTTACTAAATGCCCAGCTTGGCGCATATGACTCGGGTGAACTGAAGCAACATGGTTTAAGTTACTCTGGCTTACTGACTGGCAGCTATCGTTTAAATCCGAGCACACTGGCCTATGCAACGTATTCACACGGCGAGAAATCTGGTGGCTTTAACCTGAGCATTGGTTCTGCACCAGCAGCAGGTGCTAACTCGTTAAAGGTTGATCCTGAAAAAGCAGATAACTATGAAATTGGGTTAAAACAGAATTTTCTTAATAATACTTTACAGCTCAATAGCAATATATTCTGGATTGATGTCTCTGACTATCAAACCACAAGCTATGAACAAGTGGGTAATTCTGTCGTGAGTGTATTGGCAAATGCTGGTAAAGTGCGCAGCCGAGGGGTTGAACTCGATGCAACCTATCAACCTATTCGTCGTCTTACACTCAATTTTAATGGTTCTCTTAACGATACCACCTATACAGAATATAAAAATGCCCCTGCTCCATCCAATATCAGCATTCCAACAGGCGTAAATACACAAGATTTGTCTGGAGAGCGTGTATATGGCGTACCGAAGTGGATTGCAAATTTCAATTTCCGTTATGACTTAGCTGAGCATAATAACTGGCAACCGTATGTTTCAGGAAGTTATGCTTGGCGAGATTGGTCATATGGCTCTTTAGATAATAACCCATACAGTGTTATTAAAGCCTATGGATTAACGAATGCGAGTCTAGGTGCACGACACCGCATTGGTGAAAATGAACTAGATGTTGCGCTATGGGTAAAAAACCTCACCAATGAAACCTATGTAACCAATACATGGAATTCTTCTAATGGTATTGTTCTCGCTAGTTTAGGTCAGCCTCGTACCATTGGTGCAACAGTGAAACTTAGCTTTTAACAAATAAAATGCAAAAAATTTGCAGCATTGGTTCCTTAAAAGCCATGCTGCAAATTTTGTATAGAGTTATGGCGTATTTAGAATAGCGTCAATCTGAGTCAGCTCATCTGCACTAAACACCGTGTTTTGCAATGCTTTTAAGTTTTCGATGATCTGCTCTGGTCGACTAGCACCAATGATTGTTGATGTAATCCGTTCATCTCGTAAAACCCATGATAATGACAATTGAGCTAATGTTTGGTCTCGACGCTTTGCTATTTCATTTAACTGCTGTATTTGCTGTAGCTTCAATGCAACGAGATGTTCTGACTGTAAATAGCGGCTACCGCGTCCGATACGTGAGTCTTCAGGTACTCCATTCAGATATCTTCCAGCCAATAGACCTTGGGCCAGTGGTGAGAACGTAATTACACCAAAACCCTCTTGTTTAGCAGTCTCCGTTAAACCTTGCTCAATCTGACGTTCAAAAAAATTGTAAATCGGTTGATGCAAAGTAAGTGGAACGTGATAAGCCTGAAGCAATTCTATCAACTGTAAAGTCAATTCAGGCGTATATCCCGAAGAAATCCCAACATAGAGTGCTTTACCTTGCTGCACAATATCAGCAAGTGTCTTAGCTGTTTCTTCAAGCGGTGTTTCTGAGTCATAACGGTGTGAATAAAAAATATCGACATAATCAAGCCCTAGTCGCTGTAAGCTTTGATCAAGGCTAGCCATCAGGTATTTTCGGCTGCTACCACCTTGTCCATAAGGTCCAGGCCACATGTCCCAACCCGCCTTTGTCGAAATAATGAGTTCGTCTCGATATGGCTTGAAGTCAGTTTTTAAAAAGTGCCCAATATTTTTCTCTGCACTTCCAAAAGGTGTTCCATAATTATTGGCAAGATCGAAATGATTAATTCCATGATCAAACGCCGTGTAAAGTACCGATTTTTGTTGCTGAATTGGAGTGTCATCGCCAAAGTTATGCCAGCAACCAAGTGACAATGGTGGTAATACCAAACCACTATTTTTAATTTTTCGATATTGGAATGATTGGTATCGTTCTGAATTTGCGAGATACATACTTTGTCCTTTTAATCGGCAGCAGCCAAGAGGCCGAGGTTTTGTCTTAATGTTTGACCTTCGTATTCTTTGCGGAATAAATTGCGCTGTTGAAGGATGGGAATCACCAGATCGACAAAGTCTCTAATTCCGTTTGATATAACGGCAGGCATAATGTTAAATCCATCTGCTGCACCACTAACGAACCATTCTTCAAGCTGGTCGGCGATATATTCTGGCGTTCCAACCAAACAAAAATGCCCACGTCCTGATGCAATACGTTGATAGAGCTGTTTAATGGTTAGACCTTGCTCTTGCCCCAGTGCCTGAATCAATTGCTGGCGACTTTGCTGCCCCGTTTGCGTCTCGGATAAATCTAACGAAGCTAAAGGCTGATTCACATCAACACCGCTTAAATCAAAATTACCCAACATTCTGCCTAAAAGCCCAAGGCCAATGTCATCATCAACGAGTTCATCTAAAAGCTGTTGCTGCTTCTTAGCATCTTCATGCGAATGTGCAACAAGCACATATACACCGGGCATCACTACCAACTCATGCTCTTGACGATCAAAGTCTTCAAGACGTTGCTTTACGTCACTATAAAATTGCTGTGCAGCGGCTAAGTTAGATTGCGCAGTAAAAATGACATCTGCCGTACGAGCTGCCAGATTTTTGCCTCGTTCTGAACTGCCTGCCTGAACCACCACAGGGTGAGACTGTGGGCTTGGGCTAATATTGAGTGGACCTTTTACCTGAAAAATATCACCGCAATGATTGAGCGTGTGTACCTTATCTGGATTAAAGAAAATACCTCTGGCTTTATCATGAATAGCTGCATCTTCATCCCAACTATTCCAAAGTCCTTTTACCACATCGTGAAATTCTTCAGCACGTGCATAGCGGTCTTGATGTTTGACATGTTCCTTTGTACTGAAATTTTTCGCTTCAAGTGCAAAATCAGTGGTGACGAGGTTCCAGCCTGCACGTCCAGCAGAAATCTGGTCTAAAGAGGCAAATTTTCTTGCGAGATGATATGGCTCATTATAGGTTGTCGTGGCTGTCCCAATGAGTCCAATATGACGGGTTTGTGTCGCAATTGCCGAAAGTAATGTGAGGGGTTCAACCTCGCTACCGCGAATTTTGCCTGATGTCGCAGTTGCTGGATCAACAGCTAAACTATCGGCAAAAAAAATGGCATCAAATTTCCCCTCTTCAGCTATTTTTGCTGCACTTAAGTAACGCTCATAGGGGCTTTGGTTTAATTGGCTCGCTGGATGTCTCCAACTGGCCAAATGATGGCCATAACCGTCTAAAAATAAATTAAGGTGAAGCTTTCTTGTAGACGAAGGATTACTCATTTTAATCAGTCCATGAATGGGTGTACACCTCGAAAAAAACGAGGCGTACTAGACATACTTTTTAGAAATTTTTACGGAATGAAATGCCAAAATAGCGTTCATCATCTCTAGGGACTTGACGAGTAATACGGCTACCATTTGTGCTCAGTAAGGTCGCATATGATTTATCCGTTATATTTCTTACATTCAATGCCAATCGCCAGTCAGAAGCAGTATCAGCTAAAGCAATGCTCGCGTTCAAAAGTCCATATGCACCCTGAATGGTGTTTTGGTTCTGGTCGAGGCTGAACTGTACTTTACTTTGCCATGCATATTGGGTTGAAAGTTCAATTTGTTTGTTATTTGCCAGAGTAAAATAGCGATCAAGCTGGGTATTAAATTTCCAATCCGGAGAAAATGGCAATGGTTTACCATTTACATTTGGGCAAGAAGTATCGGCAGCCGGACATTTGAAGTCATCAATTCGTGCATGTGTATAGGCACCTGAAAAGTTTAATGCCCAATTTGGATTGATCTTATATACCGAATCAATTTCAGCCCCATAGGTAGAGACACTTCCTGCATTCACCAAGCGGGTTATTGGGAAACCATTTGGGTCGAGGGTTCTAAAATTTGCCTGATAGTTATCATAATCAGTATTAAATAACGCCACGTTGACACGCAGACGATTATTTAACCATTGAGATTTGAGACCAACTTCGTAAGAGTTAGCCGTTTCAGGATCAATGACAGGCGTATCATTTTGCTGCATATTAAAATAAACGTTATATGCAGGACCTTTATAACCTCTCGAATAGGTAAAATAGCCCAATATATTCGGTGTAAAGTCATATTGAGGTCCAATACGGCCTGAAACTCCAGTTTCACTGGTCGATCCATCACTGCTAAATGAAGAACGAATAGCATTTCGGACACCGACACTGCTTGGAACAGTTGAAACTCGGCTGTGATCATAAGACAATTCATCTCGAGTAACACGTAAACCAGCAATCCATCTCAACCGATTTGTGAAATGAAAGGTACCTTCGCCAAATGCAGCATAGTTAGTGCTGTCTGTGTTATAGATTGCCTTACCAAAATCTACGACGTAGGCATTAGAGGCATTGTTGTACCAAGTTGACTCACGTTGATAAGTCTCATCGTTTTTGTTTTTTGAAAAATATAGACCCGCGACATAATCAAAAAAACCATGATCGAGCGGTTTAATTCTAATTTCTTGAGAAAATTGCTTACTGTTAACATGACCTAAATCGGCAATTCCGGCAAAATTTGGTGTCGGAGCAGCAAGCTGATCACTGTCACCAATCTGTGTGTTTTTCCATTGGCGAAAGGCCGTAATAGATGATAATTGATGATTGGTTAATGTCCAGTCTGCGGTAAGCGCTATACCCTGATTGGTATCATCAGTCGAGGCTTGAGTATTTTCAACTGTACTTCGATTGGTTGGAGATGCCACAACAGGCGATAATGCTGCTGCATAGTTGGCATCGGTATTTTTAACCACAATACCTGTCGGGGCACTCCCTTTTTTATGTAGATAATCGGCAGTAAAGCCTAAAACTAAACTATCGGTAGGCGTATATTCAAATTTGGTTCTAAAACCATAATTTTTATAGCCATTAACATCTTGATTGGTTGTAAGGTTGTCTACATTGCCATCAAAATTACCTAATAGCGCCGAGACATTGGCAGTTAATTTTTCAGGAATTAATGTACCAGATGCTCCTAGTTTAATTCGTTGTTCACCATCATTAGTGGCATAGGCATCAATATAACCCGAGGTTTCACTGGTCGGCTTTTTGGTCACAATATTGACTACACCTGCCGATGCATTTTTACCAAAAAGTGTTCCTTGGGGACCACGTAGGACTTCAATGCGATCTACATCTAACAAATCAAGAGTTGCTTGTCCCGGTCGGCTGTAAACAACGCCATCTATCACAGTTGAGACTGAAGGTTCGACACCCGGTGAAGTGGTAACAGTTCCAATACCGCGAACAAATAAAGAAGTATCTTTATTGGAAGCTCCTGCCCGAAAGTTAACACTCGGTACTTGTGTTACCAATGTTTCAAGTGAGTTTCGCTGTTGCTTATCGAGTTCCTTTCCACTAATGACTGAAACGGCAACAGGTACTTTTTGGAGTGATTCTTCACGGCGTGTTGCTGTCACAACTACGGTCTCTAACTGAGCCACATCCTCTGAAGAACGTGCGGTATTTGAGACTGTTTCTGCATGAGCTTGTCCCCAAACTGACATGATACTCAGCGAAAGCAGACTTAAATTTAAAATTTTTTGTTTAGTTGCTGACGTGAACGGATCACGCCCTACATTTCTCGAATGTATCGACATTATTTACCCCATAATTAAGTTTTAAAAGACGATGCTTATTTCACTGATTTCAAATATTCGTACTGCTGAGTTGGCTTCCAGTAAGTCTTTAAATTTGATTGTTCAAGTGCTTGATTTACAAATGACGGATTAATCCAGCTTTTGACGTCAATATTTTTGCGTATCAACCCTTGTTGCGTAGCCAAAGTAATTTTTTGCTGCAATTGTTGGGTGTAATAACCATCAAATAAAGGTGAATATAAAAACTTCAGATTTACACCATTGAGTTCCTGAGCATATATAGATGCCGGATAGCCAGATTGGGTGAAAAAGAGTGCGACTTGTGGTACTCGATTTTGCTCATTTGAGAGCCAGTTCAGTCCTTTTACAACCTGAGTCACAACCTGTTGTGTTTCATTTGGATGTTGTTGAATAAAAGATTGACGACCTAAAAACACACCTTGAGTAGATCCTGCCCCATTTAACTGACGACTACTGATAGGCAAGTTAACGATGTGTTTGTCACGTAACGCAAAAAATCGAGAAGGTCCCCATGACGCATCAATTTTTTTTGCAGCCAAAGCGGCGTTGACGGCGTTAAAGTCTAAATTGACCACTCGCACATCGCTAAGCTTTAAACCTTGGCTGCTCAATGCACTCACAAATGACAATTCATCTGCTGTCCCTCTTAACAAACCAACGCGTTTTCCTTTTAAATCAGCAAAATTTTTGATCGAAAGATCAGATCTTACCGCCAAATAATTGGTGATCCCGCGCGCCGTTGGAACAAGTAATTGGGTATCTAATCCATTGGCTTTACCAATGATTGGAGGTAAATCACCTAAAAAGGCGAAATCCAGTTGATTGTTGGCCAATGCTTCATTAATGGCTGGCCCAGCACCTTTAAAGAAATGCCATTCCACTTTGACATTGTTTTTTGCAAGTTCTTGCTCAAGCCATTTTTTGTTGTAAAGCACATCAACAACTCCACCACCCGCGTGTTTCTGACCAGCAGTCAAATCGGGAGAACCAATTCGGATTGTTTTAAGGCTTTCAGCGTAACTGGCATGTCCAAAAGCCAATAAGCTCAGCAAGATCAATTTTTTAAAAATTGATGGTTTCATTATATCTTCCACATTTTTATTGATAAATCAGCGTTTTATTGCTTAGATGCTTAAGACGTAGATGGCTTAATTTGCTTACTCGCTTTGCCATCGATATCAACAGGAACATCGCCTGCCAACGTAACGCGTCGCATGATACGCAAGGAATTACCATAATCATTGACGGCTAAATGCTGAGTGGCACGGTTGTCCCAAATAGCGACATCACCGTCCTTCCACGTCCAGCGAATCGTGTTTTCTGGTTTGGTAATACGATCTTGAAAAATTTCAAATAGCTTGTTGGACTCTTTAGCAGTCAGACCCACAAATCGTTTAAAAAATTGGCCTAAAATTAAGGTTCGTTTACCTGTTTCAGGATGTACTCTGACCAATGGGTGTTCCGCCTCATAGACCGTTGAAGCAAAGATTTTTTGATGGCGTTTTACGACTTCATCACTTGCAGAAGGGCGAAAACCACCATAATCAAAATCATTGGTGTGAATCGCACGGAGCTGATTGGCAAGGAGCTTTAGCGGCTCTGGCAATTCATCATAGGCTGCTTCTGTATTTGCCCATGTGGTATCGCCCCCTCGATTGGGCGTAGTTACCGCTCTTAGAATGCTGATTTTTGGATAATTTGATACAAAGGTGACATCGGTATGCCAAACGTCTGCACGACCGTCATGACGGGAATCAAGCTCAAATATATAAGTCGAACCCTCTGCCACTGGAACAGTAGGATGTGAAATAGGCTGCCCAAGCAATTCGGCAAACTTTTCTTGCTCTTGATCGGTTAAATGTTCCTGATTACGGAAAAAAATAACTTTATGTTCAAGCAAAGACTGCCTAATTTGATTCAAAACCTCAGGGTTAAGGTTTGAAGATAATTCAACACCGTTAATTTGTGCACCGATACGACCTGCTAAAGGAATTACATCGATTAACTCACTCAGTGGTTTTTTTATTAATAAATCTGCCATATCATCGTTCTCGTCATTGATGATATGAGTTTAGAAATTACCCCCTTTAAATTCTGCAACAAAAATTACATAGCATTTCTGCATTTATGAAAAATTATTCATAATTCGTCATAACCTCTTTAGTGCAGTAAGGCTTTTAATTTGTCGATGTCTTTAACAGAGATATGATTGTATTTTGTTTCTATAATGCCTTCTTCAACAAACCACTGAATTTCCTTTCTGATACTTTGTCTCGATATTTTTAAAAGTTCAGCTAAATTTTCTTGTGAGAGTTTCAATAAAACCTCAATGCCTTTTTGAGTTTGAGTCGAAAAAAATTCGATTAAATAGATGAGCTGTCGCGCAATTTGTACCTTTATAGGTTGTGTAGAGGTGTGATAGATATCATTGTCTAAAAGACGTGTTCTCTGACATACCAGTTTTAAAACCTGATATAACATGCGTGAATTGTGCTGTATGGTGTGCTTAAAGATATGTTCTGGAATGGTCGCTATCACAGTTGCTTCGTGTGCAACATATTCATGCTCTAGCGCAGATTCAGAAATAAGATAGACAATATTTAATAGTGCGCCTGTAGGGATAAAACGATGAATAAGATATTTCCCATCGTATGAATTCCAGCCTAACTTGAGTACACCACTTAAAACAATGATGAGTTCACGACAGTCTTGATTTCTCGAATATAGCACTTGCCCTTGATATAGATGCTTTATCTTAATTTCATTAAATAATTTCTGCTTTTCTTCAAGTGAACACGCGTCCATGAATTCACATTCTGACAGCATTTGTTCAGCCAGTTTTTTATATTCAAAGGTAATGTTGAAATCTTGATAACGATTGATATGAGTTTGATCTAATAAATCTAAAAAATGATCATAGTTATTTCTTCTTTTATCGTTATAAACAAGTGTTGTCATTCGCCATCTCACCATCAAATTGAAGCTCTAAAATAGACCATACAACCTAATCGTGAAATTCAAGTTTAATATAAATTTAGATTAAACAATTATATAAAAATCAAGATCTCAAATTTGGATCTTGATTTTCTTTCATCTCATTTATTTTGATAGAACTTAAGACTTAGGCGACGTAATGACTGATAGTTTATCAACGCCTACCCGTTCTATGCTGGCCAGTAACTTGGCAACCGTACCATAAGGAACCGTCTCATCTGCATTCAGGTTCAGAGCCAGTTTAGGATTGGCCGCCTTACGGGTTTGAATGGCCTGTTCGAAGTGTTCAAGAGTGACTTTATCTTTATCCAGATAAATTTCCCCTTTTGGATTAACACTAATGACTACAGCCTTGGTCTGATCTGTCACCTGCGTTGGTGCAGCCTTGGGTAAGTTTACCTTAACAGTATTAGTCAGTAAGGGCGCCGTGACGATAAATACAATCAGAAGAACCAACATCACGTCTACTAAAGGGGTAATGTTGATCTCGCTAACGACATCATCTTGTTCCGATGTTGAGATTGCCATTATGCATATACCTTTTCTTTATTGTGGTTATGGCTTAACTCGCTGGCTGGAGTACTCGTATTTGTTGTTTTCGCCTTGACTGTCTTAAGCTGGAAACCTGATTTTTGGTTTAGGCTGACAAAATCGGTCGCAAAGTCATCTAGTTCTGCACCAATAGTTTTTACTTTACGCACAAAATAGTTATATGCCAGTACCGCTGGAACAGCCACTGCAATCCCGATGCCTGTTGCAACTAGTGCTTCACCAATCGGTCCTGCAACGACATCCATACTGGCATTACCCGAGTGTGCAATGGCCTGTAAAGCATGGATAATCCCAAAGACTGTACCAAATAGGCCAATGAAAGGTGCATTATTACCAATTGATGCGAGCAAGGCAGAGCCTTTTTCTAACTGGCGGCGTTCGGACAAAATTTGTTTGCGTAAATGACGCTCAAGTAAATCTTGGCGACTCCAGCTATGTTGTAAATCTTGATGAGTATCATCGTCTGCATCGGCAAGTGTTTTAAAACCAGTATTTGCAATGCGAGCCACTGGTCCTTGCCCTGCTTCCGATTTTTGAATCGCATCTTGCAGATTTTTGGCACTCCAGAATTCTTCTGCAAAGGCTTTGCTTTGGCGGTTGGCTTTTTGGGTTTGAACCAGTTTAATGACAATCAAACCCCATGTCACAATTGAAAAAGCAACCAATAACCAGATAGTCCCATCGTGGATCAGGGAGTTTATATCACTCATGTTAAAATTCCTTATAGATCAATATTAAGTTAAAAATTATTTTGGGAGCTGATAGTGAATAGGAACATCGACCCATCCTTCGACTGGTGTCTTCCCTTTTAAGGCTGGTGAGAATTTCCATTGTTTTACGGTTCTCACCGCTGCACTATCGAGTATTTTTTTGCCACTGCTCTGTTTGACTGTCACGCTATCGGGGCTGCCATTTGGCAAGACTTTTACCCTCAAGATGACTGAACCTTCCCAACCTCGATCGAGAGCCTGTTCAGGATATTCAGGCGCTGGATTACTCAAATAACCTGCATAACCCTTTGCTTCTGTAACAGGCAAGTTGTCATCAGCAGCTTTCGCAGGTGCTTCAGTGGGTTTTGAAACGGGTTGTTGAACAGGAGCAGCCACCACGTTTTTACTTAAGGTCTCTGCTACAGGTCGTGGTTGCTCTACGGCCTTATGCTGTTCAACAGGTTTAGGCTGCTCAACGTGTTTCTGTACGGGTTTCGGTGTCTCTATTTGCTTTTGTACAGGCTCAGGCTTTGGGCTAACAGGCGGTATCTTTGGCTTTTGCACCACTGGAGGGATTTTAGGTTCAATCACCTTAGGTGGTTCAGGCGGTTTGACAATCTCTATCACCACAGGGTCATGTGTTTTGACATCAAGCTGAGGAGTAGGAAGTTGTTTGGCGATATACCAGATTCCCAAATGTGCCGCAGCAACGGCGACAATCGCAATTGCCAAAGCATTCTTTTTTGGCCCAGCAGGATCATTTCCAGCATCTACTACGTTATGGCTAAAAGGATCATTAACCGTCGTTGTATGGGAGACCTGATTGGATAATTGCTCAAATAAAAATGCTTTTCTAATCGAGCCTTGACTAAATTCACTCATCAATAACTCCTATTAACCAATTTTGTCTTCGGTCAAAATCCGAAAAATCTGTTCTTTTAATTGATGTAATTCAAAACTTGAACGATTTCGAGGACGTGGCAAGTTGACGGGAATAATCTGTTCAACACGACCAGGTTTGGGTTTTAAAATCACCACACGATCTGCCAGAGTTACGGCCTCTTCCACATCATGCGTAATAAAAACAGTGGTCATTTTTTGTTGAGATTGAATGCGTAGCAATTCATTTTGCATTTGATGCCGTGTTAATGCATCCAAAGCACCAAACGGTTCATCTAACAGAAAAATACGAGGCTGCACCACAAGACTACGTGCAATGGCTACACGTTGAGACATCCCACCAGATAGCTGATGTGGGTAGGCCTTTTCAAAGCCATTTAAGCCAATTAACTCAATTGCTTTTTGGACCAGAATATCCTTATCACGTGAAGTTAACGCCTCATTTAATAAACCCAGCTCAATGTTTTGCTCAACGGTAAGCCAAGGAAATAAGCGATGTTCTTGAAAAACTACCGCTCGATCGCCGCCAATCCCGCTTACATCGGCACCATCAATTAAAATTCGACCATCAAAATCTTGATCTAGTCCTGCCAAAAGACGTAAGAGCGTAGATTTACCGCAGCCACTGCTACCTACAATCGCAATAAACTCCCCTTCTTTAATTTCTAGATTAAAGTCGTGAATAACTTTGACCGGTTGTTGATTGACGATAAAAGACTTATGAACATGGTGAAATGCCACACGTGTTTGAGCATTAGCTTGAAAAGATTGGTGATGTTTTTCAGTATTTGTATTAAGGGTAATTGTCATGGTCTGACCTCAATTTTTTCGCCAAGATGTTGCGTGGTTTTCAGTTATTTTGCCCAGCCATGCCAGAATCGCCCCTAAACCAGCGACCAAAACGGTTGCTGCTATCACACGTTCCATTTCAAAGTTTTGCTGTGCTGCCATCATGTAGCTACCTATACCAATCCCAGAGCCCATCAAGTATTCAGCTCCAAAAGATGCCATCCACGAATAGAGCAATGCCAAGCGAAACCCAGCAAACATTGATGGTGCAATACTCGGTAAAATCAAAAGCGTTAAGCGTTGAAGCAATGTCATTCTTAAGGTGCTTGAGACTTCAACAAGCTGCATTGGAATGCTCGACATGCCTTTCCACGTCGCAATAAACATCGGAAAAAATGTCGCTATTGAAATGAAAACAATTTTTGATAAATCTTCGAGCCCAAACCAAGCTGTCAGTAGCGGAATCCAAGCAAAAATGGCAATTAGACGTAATGTGTTGAGTGTAGGTGCCAACAGATTTTCAATAGGTTTAAATAGCCCTACCACAATGCCTACTGACGCCCCAATTAACCCGCCGATAATCAAACCCAAAATTGCACGATAAAGGCTGTAATACATGGCGGTAGTGAGTGAGAAATCTTGAATGCCTGACCAGAGTGCTTCTAATACTTTCCACGGCGCGGGCAAAATTTGACTCGAAATCAAGTTAAACCAACTGCTCACTGCCCAAAGCACGACTAAACTCAAAGGTAAAACCCACGATTTGAAAACATCGGTTCGGTTTTTTTTATGAAAAGTATGAGCACTCAAAGCAGCATGTGGCCAAAACACAAACTTTCGTTCAATTCGATGTAGGATAAAATCGAAAATAATACCTACAGATGCGATCACAAAAATCGTGACAAAGACAATATCAAGCTGAAATAGCTGACGACCTGTCACCATCAAATATCCAATGCCTTCCGATGAAGCCAACAACTCAACAGCAATTAAGCTCGTCCAACCTGCTGCAACAGCAAGTCTTAAACCCGTAAAGAAATATGGAAGTGTGGCTGGCAGTACAAGTTTTGTGAGTAAGGTTAGACGATTAAACTGTAAGATTGCTGCCATTTCTTTGAGTTTGGGTTGAATGTCACGTACCCCTGCCTGAGTATGTAAGGCAATCGGTACCATCGTGGCCTTAAAAATGATGAAAATTTTTAAACTATTTTCGATGCCAAGCCAGATCATGAGCAAAGGCAACCAAGCCAATGTTGGGATAATGACCAACGCATAAAACGTTGCAGATAGGTATTGTTCTGCAATGCGGCTATAACCCAATAAAACACCTAGAAATACGCCGCCTAACACACCTGATAATAAGCCAAGACCAAAGCGCTCAAGACTGATCGCAAGCTGTGACCATAGATCTTGAGATGCGATTTCAACGAAAGAATGCCATGTGTCTTTTGGGGTAGGTAAAATTTGGGCAGGCATCCATTGCTCGTTTGACGCTACCCACCACAGTAAGAATAAACAAAGAGGTACAATCCAATAGATCGCAAGCGAGTTAAAATACCCAACAGAAATGAACCATGGTTTCTTGGTACTTTTCCAGACAATGCCGGATGAATTTTTTTGCGAAATTATTTCTTTCATATCTCGATATATATCCATACATTCTGCTTTTATAGATTTCTCAGAATGTTTAACTAAACGTATACCTGATGATCATTTATCCGTGTCATGTAGATCTAATATGAGACGTGTTGTGTTCATCTTTGGTGTTATGCTCTGGATGAGTGTAAAGAGAGATGTTTTGTTTAACTGTCTACTCAGGTACAAAGATCAGAAAATATTTATATTTATAAATAAGAGATAAAGATAAGAATTCTTGTATATACCTTTCATAAAAGATCAAAGGCGTAAAAGGTACAAAAATTAAAAAAGCCCAACTAGCTTACTAATCAGGCTTATTTAAAGAACATTTAAACTTTAAAGCGCAATATCAAACTCTGGGCTAGCTACCGTAGGCTGTAATCGAGCACGTTGCTTTTTAAAGTGTGGAAGAACGTGTTCACCAAGACGGTATGACTCTTCAAGATGTGGATAGCCTGCAAGAAAAAATAACTCTATGCCAATGCTATTGTATTCTTCAATACGCTCAATAATCTGTTGGTAGCTCCCTACCAGAGCAACACCGGGTGGCACTCCAATGTATCCGAACCCCGACCAAACATTTGGATGGATAAAAAAGTCACTGACATTTTTACTGCCATCTTTTTCGGCATACTCTTTTTCGAAGCTTAATACGCGCGCTGAGCGTAAACCCGCATGGGCTGCTGCCGCGTGTAAACGTTGCTTTTCAGCGGCTTCATCGAGAAAGCGCTGTGCCTCTGCCAATGCTTCTTGTTCGGTACGGCGAGCAATGGTATCGATTGATAGACCAAATTTTATATTTTCACGACCATACTTTTTTGCACGAGCACGTACGTCTGCAATTAATGCTGCAATTTCTTCTGGTTTTTCAGCTCGCATTAAATAATAGTCGGCATGTTTTGCTCCAAACTCGCGAGCAGCTTCCGAAGAACCTGCTGTGCAAATAATGGGAAGGCTTGCTTTATTCAGTGGATATTTTAGACCACCACCTTCTGCCGAATAGTATTTTCCTTTATAGTGAAATGAAGGATTATTCCAATATCCTTTTACAACATCTAGAAACTCTGTAGCACGTGCATAACGTTCATCGTGAGGTAAGTCATCGCCTACTTGACGTTGGATTACTTCCGAGCCGCCATTAATAATATTCCAAACCAGTCGATTACCCGTTGCACGCTGATACGTTGCCGCAGTTTGTACAGCATTATATGGACTAAAATGATAAGCCTGAAATGCAGTCACAAAGTTAAGTCTTTTGGTTTCTCTTGCCAGCAATGAACATACTGTCCAAGGCTCTTCACCCGTTGGTGCGTTTACCATGAGTGCACCAGCAAAACCATTAATTTCTGCTGCCCGTGCTACCTGACTTAAGTAATCAATATAGGTAAAGTCATCACCCACTTCATAGTTCGAAACCGCTCCAGTATTTTCAACATTTTCAATATTGGCCCAATCACCGCGATTACGTGGGTCACCGGGTAAAAATTCTGTTTCGCCATGAAGTGGTAAACGTGTAAAAAATTCAATTCCCATTATTTTCTCCGTAAAGCAAAGCTTAGAATTTTGCAGTGAGAGAAACACCAACTTGACGTGGGTTTCCATAGGTTAAGACATATTGTCCAGCAGGACCATTTGGTCGCCCATGAACTTGATATTCTTCGTCTAGCAAGTTTTTAACGTAAGCATTAACTTGGTATTTATTATTTGCACTGATATACCCAACGTTTGCGTTCCATAAGGTGTACCCTTTTTGACTCAAGATTGGGTCAACAGAATAATCTTGACGATTGACTAAGAAAAACTCACGGTCACGATATTTTGCATCTGTGCCCACAATAACGCGTGCTCCACTATCAAGATTAAAGGTATATTCACCCCCTAAACCGATGGTGTACTTTGGAGAACGAACCAAGCTGTTACCTGTATTGTCAGCATTTACGACATTGGTTACTGGGTTTTTATCAACAAAGTCGGTGTATTCGCTGTCTAAATAAGCGCCTGCAAAACGTAGGCGTAAGTTATCGGTAGCTAAATAATCTAATTCTAATTCGGCACCTTTTACTTCTGCCTTAGGTCCATTTGCCAGAACTGAGGTTACTCCTCCACCTTGTCCTTCTGTCGCAACCAATAAATTTGTTTGAATATCTTTGTAGTCATAATAGAAAATATTGGCATTGGCGGTTAAATTGCCTTGTAACAAGCTAGACTTCAAACCTAGCTCATAGCTATTTAAATATTCAGGGTTAACATCTGCTAGTTGCGTCAGGCTACTTGAAAGTCCGGTGTTAAAACCACCTGAACGGAAACCTCGAGCAAAACGGAAGTATGTGTTGATATCAGGAGTGATTTCATATTCTGGCGTAATATCGTAGGTCAGCTCATTCCATCTCTTTTTACGACTTGTTGAACCATTTGCATTCGGTGCTGGGTTATAAACCGCATTGCTATACCCATCCTTTTGCCACCAACTGCCTTTGGTGTAATCGCCTGAGGTAATTTGAACAAGATCTAGATCAATATCTTTTTCTTCACTTGTCCAACGTAAACCACCTGTCACTTTAAATTTATCGGTAAATTTATAGGTACTGTTACCAAACAAGGCAAAACTTTGTGTGGTCTGGTTATAGGTAATATCTCTAAAAGCTGGAGTTCCTGCTGTTTGAGCTGGAGCGCCATTCGGTAATGTTTTATTTACTCGCGCACTTACGCCTGTTGAGTCTAAATCTTCATTAAAGAAGTGAAAACCTGCGATCCAACTGAGTCTTTTTTCAGCATCAGAAGAAACACGAAACTCTTGGCTATATTGGCGCCATTCATTGTCGCTATAACTTCTTGCTACATCGTAAGGCGTATAGTCACCATCAGAAATAGATTTTTGAGTGGTTTTATCAAACGCTGTAATGGATGTAAAAGTATGACCGCCGCCTAAATCTCCTGTTAAGGTGAGTGAAGCACCATCGTGTTGAATTTTATTACTTTCAGGTAAGTCTAAATTTGTATCTCGGCCTTGTGGTCTTTCATAAACACCCCAGTATTTTCCAATACTTAAAGAGCCATTATTACCAAGACCATTATAAGTTTGACTATGTAGATTGACTAAAGCATTCCAATCATCATTAATTTTTCCTAATATCTGGAAGCGGAATGATTTTTTATCTACATCTCCGTAGTTCTCACCATTGGCTAAATTTTTTGCATAACCATCGCGATCTTCTGAATAGAATGCCCCTCGTACGGCAACGTTATCTGATATAGCCCCATTCACGGCGCCTTCAAAAGTACGAAGATTATGGTCACCTATTCCTATTGTTCCATAACCGGTCGGTTTATCTGTAAAAACAGGTTTTCGTGAAATGTAATTTACCGCACCAGCCGTGGTGTTTTTACCATAAAGAGTGCCTTGTGGACCACGTAGCACCTCAATACGTTCTAAATCGAATAAATCTCCAGCACCAGCAACAGGTGCATTTAAATAAACCCCATCTGCATAAATACCGACTGGAAAAACTGTAGAGGCTGCTACATCGCCAGTTCCTAAACCACGAATATACCAACGTGGACGGCTATCGCCATCTGGGTTTTCAGCTGCTGCATTGGGCGTATAAGTTAAAACATCGCCAATAAATGTTGAGCCTTTCGCGGCCAAATCTTTGCCTGAAACCGCTGTAATTGCAGTCGGAACTTTTTGAATGTTTTGTGCACGATATTGTGCAGTAACGATGACATCGCCTAGTTTTTTTACATCTTTAGCATTTACCACTTGAGCTTGTTGCTCTGCAGGAATTGCATCAGCATCATCGTTCGCTAAAGCTAATGTCGAAACACTCGCCGTTACTCCCCACATAGCAGTTAAAATACTCTGCCTAATTTTTGTAACCTTAAACATGGTGACTCCATTTAAATAAATCTATTCTTATATTGGCAACTTCTATGCCATTTAATTTATTTAAATAATTTCAAATACTTAATAAAAAATTAAAAATAAAAATGATTCAATACTGCTGATAGATAGACAGTCTGAAAGGTATTATTGTTGTTATTTCAACATTCACGATTTAACGTGTTTTATATCCCGTATTAATAATAAAGCCATACAGACGTATGGCTTTTTAAGATTCTTGGAAATGATTGATTGGTTTTAAAATTTATAACTAAATTGGCCTTGTACAGTCAGAGGACGCATTGGTTGTAAAAACTCACTATTCGCTCCTGCCAAACCATTCACAAAATTTCGTTCATTGGTTAAGTTAAGAATGTTAAGGCCCACCGTCCACTGTGGCTGGCGATAATAAAGTCCTAAGTCCAGATTATAGTTATTCGGTACTTTCACGGTTTGACTTAAGTTTGTGTACCAGTAGCTTGTCCACCATCCTGATAGGTTAACTCCAAAACCAGACTGATGTTGGTAATCTACATAAGCACTTGCAGAGTATTTGGGAATTCCTGCTGCATCATAACGTCTAGCTTTACGTTGGTTTAAAGCATTATTGTCTCCCCAAACCGTAGCATTGTCCGCATGAAAGCCAAATGGTGAAAAACCAGCAGGTATAATTGAGCTATATTCAGCATCCAAATAAGTGAAATTGCCCCCAATCGCTATATTTTTTTGAAGTTGCCATCTTAATGATGACTCAATACCTTTTATTTCAAAGCGAGCCATATTTCCGTTGGTATCAGGCGATAAATCTCGTTTTTGTTCAAATCCACTTAGGGTTAAAAATAACTGGTCAGTAATAGGTTCATATTTAAATCCTACTTCTTTTAGCTCACTTTGACTGTCAAAAGCTAAAGGATTAAGTTGATTTCCTGCACCCCAAATCAAGAAAGGCCCAAATACACCTGTATTTAATGCGGTGCTTTTATCATAGGTAAAATAGAGTGTGCTTTTCGCAGTAGGCTTAATAAACGTACTCAGTTGATAGCTCAATAGACTATATTTGTCACTCGAAGAACGGACATCTGTTGGGGTTAAAACAAGTGGGTTTTCAAGTTTTGCTCTTACAGAACTATGGTTAATGCCTAAATTAATACCGAATACATCGTTAAAGGTAAAGTTCTGTTGAGTGAATACACTCAACGTATCCCAAAAACCAGAACCCGTATAGACAGCGCCTCCTCCATTCGGTGGAAAGCCACCTTTTTCAGCATATAAACCATTTCCAATTGGGTACATGCGCGGTAAATTTAAATATCCAAAATATTGGGAATACTGTGGTACTCCGGCTTGTCCAATCCAACCTCCTGTTGAACCGCTATTGTTAATTAACCCCAGTAAATCACCAGGATTCTTCTGCGATGGATCATTGGTTAAATCATAAGGATTAATATTAAAACTATTATTTGCAGCTAAAGACGTAAACTTCTCATGACGATATGTCCCTCCAGTACTGCTTTTATTATTAATTTTTACGCCACCTATTTCAAAATCATAGTCGCCTAAAAATTCTAGTCGATTATCAATTAACTCATGATCTAAATCTGTAAAGAAGCTCCCAACAGAGTCGCCTAAATCTTTGTTATTTTGATAGAGCGTACTGTTTGCAATAGACCAATGGTCATTTAAATCTTTAATTACTTTTAATTGAGTGCTAAATCGCTTGGCACTATTTTTATCTTCACTACGCCCTGAAACATTATCATCTAGCTTGACCAATTCATTGCCTGGGATTGATGGATCATAGACCCAACCTTTAATGGTTCCTGCTTGATCAGCAGTTGAGTTCGGTAACGGCGTGGTCTGAACTCCACCAACAGCAACATATTGGTTTTTATCGTTCTTCTGACGAGTTTGCCAACCAATGACTTTAGAATTTGCCGCACCCGATTCAAATACAGGAGACCAAAAAGTCGAACCGTTTTGAATAATAGGCGTAGCTCTACCTTTGTAATAAAGGCCATTATCAACCGATTGTTGCGATGCTCTATTCCAGCCATGCGTCACATTAAAATCGTAATAGTCATCGTAACTGATATTCCAATCTACCCTTAAACGATCATTTGGACGCCAAGCAAGTGCCCCATAAAATGCATTAAAGTTATTTTTCACATTGTCATAATAGTCATCTGTTTTTTGTGCTGTTGCACTCACGCGAAATGCTAATTCTTTTGAAATCGGGGCTGTATGATCAATACTGACAGAGAAATTAGGCTCTGCGCCTTTACCTGAGTAAATGGAACCTACAGTGCCAGAGATATTGGTTTCAGCTTTATTAAAATTAGGCTTTTTGGTCAGGTAGTTAATATATCCGCCAGAACCTGAAGTCGGTGCAAAAATTACACCTGTTGGCCCTGCCACAATATCGGCTCCTTCATAAGCATTGAGATTGGTTGGATGGCGAGTACTGTAAATGCGTTGGCTATCTTGAAAAACTTCCGAGTTCTGTCCACGAATTTGTGGAGCAAAGTTAGCATTTTGTCCCCCGCCTCGCGTAATGCTAGGTGCATATTTGACAAGATCATCCGCACTGCGAATAACATCTTCTCTAAATTGTTGTTCTGACACTTGGGATACTACACGTGGGGTATCCAATACAGAGCTATCTGTTCCATAAATTGAGGTAACTTTGCGTTTGGGAACAACGGTGGTTTTCTTAGCTGCTCCAGTAACGACTACATCTGACAAAGTAATTACATCACTTTCAGAATCACCTGCTTGTTGTGGCGTTTCTTCGGCAAAAACATATAACGGTAAAGTTGCCCCTAATACGCTAAGCGCAATAACTAAAGGTTTTAATTGAAAAGGCTGTCTCATATCACACTCAGTAAAGTAAATTTACAATGCGTTACGCAAAGCCTATGCCAACCATTGAATCGCCAAATAATTCAATCTAACTATTTGATTTAGTTGTTTTTAATTTATCATTGTTTACTTATCAATTCTATTCATGTTTATTTTTTCAACAAAGCTGTTGAAATAGAGACACTCACCAAAAACCATAATTATATAAGCATTTGATAAATATATTAAAATTATATAAAAATATTGGCATTTATTCTGCAATACCTTAGAAGATGAAGATCTAATCAGGTATTTATAATGACAAATCAAACATTTCAGTTATCACGTCGAAAATTTTTAACACAAAGTCTCACGGCGCTAGGTGGCGTCTCTTTGTTGGGCAGTTTATCAGGTTGTGGCCCCTCTCCAGATAATAGTAACGAATCAAAAACTACCTCCTCAGCAACGCCTAAGCATGGAGGAGTTATACGCTTGGGGCTGATTGGAGGACAACAATCAGGCAGTCTAGATCCTCATCTTTCAGCATCAGGAAGTGGTATTACACGAGGTTTCGCTATTTATAATAAGTTATGGGAATGGGATGAAAATATGCTACCCCGACTTGCTTTAGCGGAGTTTGCAGAACCTAACCACAATGCAAGTGAATGGACCATCCGTTTACGTAAAGGCTTAGAATTTCATCACGGTAAAACCATTACTGCTGATGATGTGATCTTTTCAGTGAAACGTCTAACAGATCCTAAACTCGCTTCACCATTTCGTAATCTGGTGCAGTGGATTGACCGAGATCGTATTCAAAAACTAGATGAATATACTGTTCGTATTCCTTTTATTAGTAAGATTCCCGGTTTTGTTGCACTGCCTGAAACTTGGGTAAACTTTGGAGGAATTGTACCAACTGACTTCGACCCTATTCATAATCCAGTCGGAGCTGGTCCATATAAAGTCAAAGAGTTTATTCCGGGGCAACGTTCTGTTTTTACCCGTTTTAATAATTACTTTAAAGCAGACAAACCGTATGCAGATAGTTTTGAAGTGATTGATTTTAAAGATCAGGTCTCTAGATTAAATGCTTTATTGGCAGGACAAATTGATGTAGCAAATGCGATTTCACCCGAATATATTAAAATTTTGGAGCAAGCAAAACACATTCAAACCATACGCTCTGCAACCAATACGCATAATAGTTTTGACTTTAACACTCAACAAGCGCCGTTTAATGACCCTAGAGTGCGTCAGGCATTTCGTTTGATTGCAAACCGAGAGGAGTTGGTACAGCGAGGCTTAAATGGACAAGGTCGAATCGCCAACGATCTTTATTCGCCGCAAGACCCTGCCTTTCTCAATTTGCCGCAGCGCCAACAAAATATTGCCGAGGCAAAAAATCTATTAGCCCAAGCAGGTTTTAACGATGGTTTGAGTGTAGAACTTGTTACCCCAGTGAGTAGTGCTCAACCTGCATTAATTTTTGCCGAGCAAGCGAAACAAGCTAATGTGAATATTCGAGTTAAACAAGTGGATTTTGCAACGTTTAATGGCCCTGACCGCAGTAAGTGGCAGCTATCGAGTAATGCGACCAATGTCGGCACACCATATTTATCGACTGCCGTTGTTAATGATGCACCCATTTCTACAACGAATCGTGTGAACTTTAAAGACCCTGAATATAGTGAGTTATTTTTTAAAGCACTGGCAGAGCCTGATTTAGCCAAACGCAAAATCCATTTGGCGCAAGCACAAAAAATTCAACATGAACGTGGTGGAATGCTCATTTGGGGATTTAGCCATACGATTGACGCAGCAGCTAAAAATATTGGTGGTTTAGCTCCTGAACATACGATTTTTCCGACATGGCGCTTTGAAAAACTCTGGAAAGCTTAATACTCATCTGTACTCACAATATAAAAAAAGCTGCCGGAGCAGCTTTTTTTTATGGAGGCCTAATTATTTAGGCACTGTAATCACAGAGAGTTTATCTACACCTACACGTTCAATACTTGCCAATAATTTTGCAACTGTTCCATACGGTACAGTCTCATCAGCATTTAAATTTAATGCTAATTTAGGGTTACTGCTTTTGCGTGACTTTATTTCTTGTTCAAAGTTCGCAAGTGTCACCTTATCTTTATCAAGGAATATTTCACCTTGTGGATTTACACTAATCACTACAGCTTTGTTTTGATCTGTAGATTGAGTTGGAGCCGCTTTTGGTAAGTTTACTTTCACCGTATTTGTTAACAAAGGAGCTGTCACAATGAATACGATGAGTAAGACCAACATGACATCGACTAACGGCGTAATATTAATTTCACTGACGACATCGTCTTCTTGAGAGGTAGAAATTGCCATTATGCAAACACTCCTTTCTCTTTCACTTCTTTAGCAGAATTATCTTTAAGCGCCGTATTACCAGTCGTACCCTTTTTTGCAGTTGGTAGTTGGAATCCTGCTTTTTGATTCAGGCTCACGAAGTCCGTTGCAAAATCATCAAGATCTGCGCCAATTGTTTTTACTTTACGCACAAAGTAGTTATAGGCAAGCACCGCAGGTACAGCAACTGCAATACCAATACCCGTTGCAACCAGCGCTTCTCCAATTGGTCCAGCCACGACATCCATGCTTGCATTACCTGAATGAGCAATCGCTTGTAACGCATGGATAATCCCAAATACTGTACCGAACAGACCAATGAATGGGGCGTTATTTCCAATAGAAGCCAGTAAAGCCGAACCTTTTTCTAATTGGCGGCGCTCAGTTAGAACTTGTTTACTTAAATGGCGCTCTAATAAGTCCTGACGACTCCAACTATTTTGTAAGTCTTGATGCGTCTTTTCATCTGCTTCAATTAAAGTCTGAAAACCTGTGTTAGCCACTCGTGCTGCTGGACCTTCACCGAGTTCAGACTTAGTTACTGCATCTGATAAGTTTTTTGCTTTCCAAAACTCTTCTACAAAAAGCTTACTTTGTTTTGTCGCTCGCTGCGTCTGGATGACTTTAACTACAATCAACACCCAAGTCACAATTGAGAAAGCAACTAGTAACCAGATCGTGCCGTCATGGATCAATGAATTAATATCTGACATGAAAATATCCTCTTAATTTAAATTTTATTTCGGTAATTGATAATGAATTGGAACATCGACCCAGCCTTCTACAGGGGTTTTCCCTTTTAGCGCAGGTGAAAATTTCCATTGCTTTACTGTTCTTACGGCAGCACTGTCTAGAAGTTTTTTGCCACTACTTTGCTTGACACTGACTGTATCTGGGCTGCCATTTGCTAATACTTTGACCCGTAAAATGACTGAGCCTTCCCAACCACGTTCTAAAGCTTGTTCAGGATATTCAGGTGCAGGGTTACTGAGATATCCGGCATAACCTTTGGCTTCAGTCACAGGTAAATTGTCATCTGACGCTTTTACAGGCTCAGCCACTTTTTTAACCGGTTCTGCGACGACTTCTTTTGTGACCACAGGTTCTGCAACTTTTTGTGGAGTTGGTTCAGCCACTGCTTTTGCAACTGGCTTAGGTTGCTCCACACTTTTTTGGACAGGTTTTGGCTGTTCCACTTGTTTAGGAATTGGCTTGGGTTTTTCCACCACAGGTGGAACTTTTGGCTTTTCAGTAATCGGTGGAATTTTGGGTTCAATCACTTTAGGTGGTTCAACCGGTTTTACGATTTCAATCACCACAGGTTCTGGTTTATGAATATCTAAAGCTGGTGTCGGCAATTGTTTTGCGATATACCAAATTCCAAGATGTGCTGAAGCAACCGCAATAATTGCGATCAAGACTTTATTCAACTTCACTGGAACAGGTTGAATGGCTTCTTGATCATGCCGTGCAAACGGATCTGCAATTTCAGTTGTGGCTGCAACTGTCGCAAATTGCTCAAAGAGCAAAGCCCGCTTATGGGGATTAAAGATTTGTTCACGCATAGCAACTTAAACTAAAAATAAAAGATTAAGCAGTAAGTTGCACAAGCCATGCCAAATACTTAAGTTATTATTTTTAATATATTTAATAAAAAGTATTTAAATAAACCATGTAAAAGATGTTGGTTTTCAAACACTGTTATGCTGTTCAAACAACAAGACCCCTTTGATTTCTCAAAGGAGTCTAAGTTTATTATTTTAATTTATATCCTACTAATGGTAAGACTTCTTCAGCTACTCGATATGCTTCTTCTAAATGCGGGTTACTGGCTAAAATAAAATGTCCCACCCCAATATCAATATATTCTTGCAAACGTTCTGCGACTTGCTCATAGCTCCCGACTAAAATACAGTTTGGGCCACCTCGTACATTTGACATTCCCGCCCACACATTCGGACTCACAAATAAGTCTTCAAAACGGTTGCCCTGCGCCAAAGCTTGCTGACGCTTCGCTCCTACAGATTCAGTATCTTTGCGTTCAAAAGCATTACTGTCAACAGCAATGGTTTCATACATTTGTTTAAGCTCTTGGAAGGCCTGTTCTTGGGTTGGTCGCGCTAAAATATCAATACGCATGCCAAATTTAACTTTGCGTTCTGGCGAATTCTGCTCAAAGAAATTTTGAGCCTGTTCGATTACTTTCTTCTGTTGATCAACAGGTTCCCCCCAAGTTAAATGGATATCTGCATGACGTCCTGCGACTTGTAAAGCCGCATCACTCGCACCTGCTAACCACAAACGCGGAACGTCATATTGATTCATTGGGTATTTCAGACCGCCCTGTTCAACATGGAAAAACTTTCCATCATAATTAAAAGGCGTATGGTGCGAATAACCTTTCACAAATTCTAAAAATTCATTGGTCCGCGCATAGCGTTGATCATGTTCAATGAAGTCCCCATACGCGCGTTGCTGTGCGCCACCACCGCCTGAAATTACATTCCACTCTACTCGTCCCTGACTTAAACGCTGCAAACTGGCAGCCATTTGGCTTGCATAGGCTGGATGAATAAACCAAGGCTGAATTGCGATGAGCAAGCGAAGCCTTTTTGTCTCTCTTGCCAGCGCAGATGCTAACACCCATGGCTCTTCAGTATGTGGAAAAGCAGGAATGAGTGCGCCATGAAAACCAACAATATCGGCTGCTTTCGCCACTTGCTCGACATAGTCATAGTAAGCAAATAACTGATCTTCATGTTGCGGCGCAACACGTTGTGGAGATTGAACTGCTGGAGTTAATTGATTCCATTCACCGCGTGTGTGTAATTGATGTGCTCGACGACCATCCCCATGAACAGGGATTCTCCATAAAAACTCAACTGACATAATGAATCTCGATAATTTAAAGATTTGACGATATTTAATTCGTTAAAAGTCTTATGAGCAGGAATCATGCCGTTATTTTTTTAAATTAATTTTTATCTATACTACTGTTTTATATAAATATTAAAAAATCGAGTTTAAAGGCTGTGTTGATATTTCAACACTTAAACGCTAAAGAGTGTCCCAATCACAACACAACGGCGGCATTTAACCTCAATAATAATTCTAAAAAATCATAATTTATTGATTTGTTTAATATAATTTTATTGGCTTGGTTCTTGCTCAATACCCTTATATTTTTTAATTCTTATGATGATATGCGTATTTTTCCACGTCTACTTTTAGGTTTCAGTTTTTTGGGTCTTGTTGCTTGTGGCGCACAAAAAACAGAAGAGACCACCCCAAAACAGTCTGAACAGCAACAACTCCGAATTGCAGTCGTTGCCAATGGCACTTCGGGTAGTTTGGACTTTATTGGTGTGCCACAACTGATTTCACAAGATCAAATTTTTCTAAAAGCCTTAAAGCAAAATAACATTGAATTAAAGTGGGAACCAGTGACGACTGCTGCTGTAGCGACTCTGGTCAATGAAAGTTTTATAAATAATAAAATTGATTTTGCTTTTTATGGAAACCTTCCCGCTGTAGTCCTGAATGCAACAGGCGTTAAAACGCAAATTGTTGTACCTGGAGGTATCGGTAATAACGTCTACCTTATTGTTCCAGAAAATTCACCTATTAAATCTATTGAGGAATTAAAAGGTAAAAAAATTGCCCTACATCGTGGACGTCCGTGGGAAATTAACTTTGGGCAACTCATACAAAGTAAAGGATTAAGCTTAAAAGACTTTCAAATTGTGAATTTAAACCCGCAAGCTGGGGCCGCTGCTTTATCTGCTAAAAGTGTAGATGCCTTTTTTACCTTAAGTGATGCGCTTACTTTGCAAGATCGCCATCTGGGTAAAATCATTTGGTCGTCACAATCTTTACCAGCGGACTGGAAAATGCGTGCTGAACTCTGGGGCAGCAAAAGTTATATTGAGCAACATCCAGACACCACCCAATTACTTGCTGATGCGACAGTACGTGCAATGGACTGGATTGCCCACCATCAAGATGAGTTTCAGCAAAGTCAAACTAAGTTTGGCCAACCTCTTAGTGTGATTCAACGTGAAAGCCAGAACACGGCAAGCACATGGCAACAAGACTGGTCACCTAACTATCAAGTCGATTTTCTTAAACAGCATTATTCAAAAGTCATTGATCACGCTGTGAAAAATCAGCTTATTCAAACACCAATCAAAGCAGATGAGCTGTTGAATCCGAAGTTTACCCGTCAAGCGATTCAAAATTTACAGGCCAATCATGCCTCCAATAAGCAGGGAAACTAGACAATGAAAATACTAGTAAAGCCGCTTATTGAGCAAAATAATGATTTATTTAAAACCCCACTTCGTAAGAAATTTTCTTCTAAAAAGGTGTATGGGCTGCTCTCTGTGATTTCACCCTTATTAGTATTACTCATTTGGCAGTTGATTAGTTCTTTACAGATTTTCCCAACCCAAATTTTGGTGCCGCCTAAAACTGTCTGGAATACCTTCATTGCGTTGTTACAAAGTGGTGAGCTTCAAGTGCATCTCAAAGATAGTCTTTCTCGTCTGTTTTTGGGGTTTTCCATTGCAGCAATCAGTGCAATTGCTTTTGGTATTGCCTATGGAGCAAACACAACGTTCCGTAATTACACCTATATTTTATTCAACGTTCTTTATCAAATTCCGATCTTTGTCCTTATTCCCATTTTTATTTTAGTTTTTGGGATTGGTGAATTATTTAAAATTTTACTGATTATAAAGGCCTGTTTTTTTCCAATAGCGTTAGCAACGGCCGATGCAGTCAAAAATATTCCCAAAAAATATATTGAACTAGGACAAATCTACCAGCTTAAAACACGTGCTTGGCTCAGACTTATTATTCTTCCATCCATACTCCCGCCATTAATCGGTGGGCTACGAATTGCACTTGGTCGTGCATGGTTGATTTTAGTTGCCGTTGAACTACTAGCAGCTGGAACGGGTATTGGGCAAATGATGGAACTAGGACGTCAAATGTTGCGCTTAGATGTTGTGATGGTTGGTGTGTTTATCACAGGCGTGGTCGGGTTTGGTTTGGATAAAGTTTTACGTTTAGTAGAACACCGCTTTATCTCACCTGCGCTTAGTTCGAGGGAGAAATAATGTCTCAGCGTTCATTTACTTTAAAACAGACATGGCAACGGCCAATTATTTTAGTACAAGGCTTAGTACTACCATTACTGTTATTAGGCTTATGGCAATACAACTCAAGCTTAGGTGCCAGTCATGCCTATGCATTTGTTCCTTTACAAAACATTTATTTCGCATTTATTAAATTGCTTGAAACAGGTGAATTGTGGCTAAACACCTGGGGAAGTCTTAAAAAAGCTGGAATAGGATTCATCTTAGGTTCGATAAGCGGCTTAATTTTAGGTACTTTGCTCGCCTATTCAAAGGTTTTAAATGCTTTAGTTTCTCCACTATTTAATAGTATTCGACAAGTACCGTTACTGGGCTTAACACCCTTAATTGCCTTATGGTTTGGCAATGGAGAAGAAGCAAAAATCTTTATTATCGCGCTTGCCTCGTTTTTTCCATTAGTGATCAATACGTTTCAGGGCCTCAGCCACAATGATACAAAATACGATGAGATCGCACGTATTTATCAATTTTCATTCTGGCGCAAATTTAAAAAAATACGCCTTCCCCAAGCTCTACCCCATATTTTAACTGGTTTAAATTTAGCCGTGCCATTTACTTGGATCACCACGACAGCAAGTGAGTTGCTATTCAATGCGGGTGCGGGACTCGGCAACTTAATGATGAAAGCCGAGATTAACGCTGAAATGGATATTCTGTTGGTTTGTGCGATCACGGTGACCCTTTGTGGGGCCTTTATGACGGCAAGTATTCATCTTATTTCAAAATGCCTGCTGCAATGGCGTACCTAATTTGTCTTTTTAAAAAATATTGTTAGGAATTTATATGTCTTTCTCTCTACTTTCTATTAAAAAACTCAATAAATCTTTTCAACGTGATCAAAATACTTTGACCGTTTTAGATGGGATTAACCTCAACATTGAGCAAGGTGAATTTATTTCGATTGTTGGCAGTAGTGGCTGTGGAAAATCAACACTACTGCGCCTCATTGCTGGATTAGATCAAGACTATGACGGTGAAATTTTACTAAATCAAACTCAGATAAAAGGTACAGATTTAAAACGCGGTCTTATCTTTCAAGAGCACCGATTACTTCCATGGCTTACTGTTTTTGAAAATATCCATTTAGCACTTGAAGAGACTCCACTAACCCGTGAAGAGCGAAATTTACGGGTAAATGAGCATATAGAAATTGTCGGGCTGAAGGGTTTTGAAAAGGCGTATCCACATGAGCTTTCTGGTGGCATGGCACAACGTGTTGCAATTGCCCGCGGACTCGTCAATAAACCCGATATTTTACTTTTGGATGAGCCTTTTGGTGCTTTAGATGCCATAACACGGAGTCACTTACAAGCTGAACTTCAGCGTATCTGGCAACACGAAAAAATCACCATGATTTTAGTCACCCATGATATTGAAGAAGCTGTCTATCTCGGAGACCGTGTGATTGTGATGTCAGCTCGACCAGGAAAAATTAAAGAAATTATTCAAGTTCCATTAGCTCATCCTCGACATAAAGAAAGTGAGCTGTTATTTGGTTTCCGTAATCAGGCACTTAATATGCTAGATCACACTGCATAATTAATTTGAATATTGATCGATATTAATATGATTTAGAAAACAGATAATATCGTGATATTAATATTCTTTACATTTAATTAATATAGGATAAAGAAAATGGGTTTATCTATTTGGCATATTTTACTGTTCGCAGTTATTGTTATTTTATTATTTGGAACTTCAAAGTTAAAAAACCTTGGTAAGGACTTAGGTGGTGCAATTAAAGACTTCAAAGACTCAGTTAATTCTGATGATCAGAAATTATTGCAGAATCAGCAATACAAAGATATTAGTCCAGTTGAATCACATAATGAAAAACAAAATAAAATATGAGTGATTTATTATTATGTTTAATATCAGCTTTGGAGAGTTATTAGCTTTTGCAATTATTGCGCTTATTATTTTAGGACCTGAAAAGCTTCCTCACACGTTAAGATCAGTCCTCCTTAAATACAGAGCAGTTAAGAACCAAATTAGTAAAATTCAAAATGATATTGAAAACGAACTTGACCTGTTCGAACTTAAGAGAATCATGCAAGAAGAGCTGCAAAAAATAAAACAAAATGAAGAGCAGCTCAAACAACAACTCGCTCTCATGCAACAAGAAATTGAAAATGTACAAACATCTGTTTTTACGGAACAAAAAACCAAAGCACGGCGTATCAATGATTATATCTATACCCGTTCACAAGATGAGTTAAAGACACCATTTTTAGCTCATTTTAAAACAGCCAATAAATTCAGTGAGGATCAAGCCGCATGACGGAACATATTGTCAGTGAAAGCCTCACTGAAATGAAATATAGCGAACATTTAAAAGAATTAAGAAAACGACTGATCTATAGCATTAGTATTGTTTTAGCGATTTTTTTATTATTACTTCCGCTTGCTCAAAAGAACTACCATTTTCTTGCTCATCCTTTAATTTCATTACTTCCTAGCAATTCCACCATGATTGCAACAGATGTCATGAGTACATTTTTAGCACCTTTTAAGCTCAATATTTATTTTGCGATTTTATTAAGTATTCCCTTTATTCTTTATCAATTTTGGCAATTTGTTGCTCCCGCACTTTATCAAAAAGAAAAAAGGTTCGGTATAGCACTTGTGTTTTCGAGTAACCTTTTATTTTATTTAGGAATTGTGTTTGCCTATACTTTAATTTTGCCACTTGCTTTAAAGTTTTTCGTATTGGCATCGCCTGATAATGTGTTACCTATGACGGATATCAATAGCTATCTGGATTTTTGTTTAAAGCTTTTTCTAGCTTTTGGTCTGGCATTTCAAATTCCAGTTTTAACTTATATTCTTATTTTTATTGGCCTTATTTCTATTCAACAGCTAGAAGCACATCGTAAGCACATCATTGTATTCTTCTTTTTTATTGCAATGTTTATTACCCCTCCTGATGTTTTTAGCATGCTTGCTCTTGCAATCCCAATGTGGCTGCTTTTTGAATTGGGTTTATGGGTCACAAAATTCACAACGCAAAAAAACATCCATTAAAAAATGGATGTTTTTTCTATGTAAAACCCTTAAGCAATTTCATTTTCATTCTTATTAGGTAGTAAGTTATATCTTGATAAAAGATTACGTAAAACATTACGCGATAGGCCTAACATTTTTGCTGTCTTGACCTGATTATTCCAGCAACTTGAAAATGCAGTATTTACTATTTTATCTTCAATAATATGCCATGCTTCCCCATCATATTCTTGAAACAAACGCTTCAAAATACTTTCAAACTCTTGAATAAGATCATTGTCTGGTAACACGGCAGAACCCGTTTCCTCAGAAAATCTTAAATGCTCAAGATCAATTGTTTTACCGCCACTCACCAGCAAAGCATAATGAATATTGTTTTCTAGCTCACGAATGTTACCTGGCCAGCTATAGTTCAGCAGTGCATTTCTTGCTCTATCACTGATGTTTGGCTTAGTGGTAATAAGCTTCTGAGAGTATGAACTTAAGAAGAAATCAACCAGAGGTAAAATATCTCCTTTACGTTCACGCAGTGGCAAAATATTAAGCACAACTACATTCAAGCGATAATATAAATCTAGACGAAACTTGTTTTCTGCTACAGCTTTACGTAGATCGACGTGCGTCCCCGACAGAATACGGACATTAATTGGAATTGGTTTTCGACCACCCACACGTACGACTTCTTTTTCTTGCAATACCCTTAACAGCTTAACTTGTAAGGATAGAGGTAACTCACCCACCTCATCTAAAAATAAAGTACCACCATCGGCTGTTTCAAAAATACCAGCTCGAGTTTTGTTTGCACCCGTAAAAGCGCCAGCTTCATAGCCAAACAGTTCAGACTCAGCAAGAGTCTCGACCAAAGCACCACAATTGACCGCAAGAAAAGGCTTATTTTTACGATCACTTTTCAAATGAATTTCGCGTGCAATTAACTCTTTACCTGTTCCAGACTCTCCTTGAATGATGACACTAGCAGAGCTTGGAGCAATCGTTTCAACTTGATTTAATAATTTACGGGAGTTCTGATCTGAAAAGATAATTGCTTTTGCTCTTATTGGTTTTACAGGAACACCATTATCAGGCAAAGTAATTACTTTATAATCATTATCTAAAAAGGTCTTCATAATTACCCCATAAAACTTATGATATAAGCATTCTAAAAGGCTATATTACATTTCAGTTCGTTTTTTAATAAATAACAAATAAATATATTTAATCCAAAATTCACCTATTTTATTCTGAAAATATTTTCTCTTATAAATTAAAAATAAACACAATTCTTTTTTTATGATATGTTGCTTCTCAAACACAATGTTTATTTTTTGATTAAATCCAAACACTCTAAAAAATTATAATCCATTTCTATATTTGATTTATATAGGTATAAAGCTTGGCATTTATTTTGCTCATCTATTTAAAATCCACAAAATAGGTTTAATAATGAGCATCGAATTTGTAGGTATGGTTTTCCCTAACCAATGGTCTGAAACCAAAGGAACGCGAATTGGCCATAAAATTGACCTCGAATATCTACGTTACCACGCACGGGCACATGAATATGCGGATTTTGATAAAGTCTTAATTGCTAGCGGACCAACCAGTCCAGACAGCGCACAAATCGCGGCATACCTTGCCCAACATACAGAACGTCTTGGATTTATGATTGCCCATCGTCCTGCACTTCTCACTCCAAATCTTGCTGCACGTTCTTTTGCTACGCTTGACCATACTACAGGTGGTGGAAGAATCCGTTTACATGCAATTACCGGAATTACAGCGGAGCCTCAAGAAGGCGATTATATTGTTGATAAAGTTCAGCGCTATGAACGGACGGGTGAATATCTAGATATCATCCAGAAACTTTGGAAAAGCGATCAACCCATTAGCTATGAAGGTAAATACTTTAAGTTAGATAATGCTTTTTGCCCGTTAAAACCAGTCAACGGTACAATCCCGATTTCATTCGGTGGCTCTTCAGACATCGCTTATGATATTGCAGTCCGCCATGCAGATCTCTATTCACTATGGGGTGAACCACTGACTGGAGTAAAAGAGCAAATTACTAAATTGAAGCTCGCAGCAGAAAAAGCCAATAAACCCCAGCCTCCTGTTAGCTTATCTGTCCGTCTTATTATTGGTGCAACTGAAGAACTTGCTTGGCAACGAGCAGAACAGATTCTTGCAGATATTCAAAATAATCCGACTTTTCAAAATAGCGGCACATTGTCGGGACATAAAATCAAAGGCATCGGTTCACAGCGCTTATTGGCAGCGGCCCAGCAAGGTGATCGACATGACCGCGCATTATGGATGCCAACTGCAACTGCTGTAGGGGCTTATGGCGATACGACTGCCCTTGTTGGTACACCAGACACCATTATTGCCTCATTACTTGATTATGTAGATTTAGGGGTGACGACTTTCTTAAATCGGGGCTACGATCCGATCTATGATACGGTCGATTATGGTCGTTATATTATCCCCGCTGTACGTGAAGAGGCAGCCAAAAAATTAAAACAAATCGCTTAAACATTTAAAGAAAAAAGCCGCTCATTCAATATTTTTGAAGAGCGGTTTTTTTTAATAAAGATTTTCTTCAGTGAGAAAATCTTTATTCCATCTTTTATTGCAAGTCAGGTTTACAAATAGCCTGAATTTTCTCTCCTGCAATCACCTTTTTAGCAAACGGAATTGAATCTTTTAATGAGGCATTCACAGTTTCGCTATGTCCTAAGCCATGATACAAATGGCCTTCGACCACCGTACCTGCTTTACAAGCATCTGCCACCAGCTTCATTTGAGAACGAGCATCTGGAGTTCGGTCATTTGCCCCTGTCCCAATAAATAATGGATGACTGATTTTTAATGTAGGGTAATAACCATAATCATTTGACTGTTTCTCTTGCAGTTTTTTATAGCTTGCCGGCGGATTAGGTTTATATGCTTGTGCTGGCGAAAGCCCTGCGGTTTGAATATCTCCCATAAAACTTGTTAAGCAGGCATTTCTTGCTTGTTCAACTAAAGGAGCAGCTTCAGGCGTGAAAATATCTTCTGTTTTAATTTCTGGATATAAACTTTGTGTCACTAAAAAACTATAGATGCCATAAGCCAGTGATGGGCTGACTTCGTAAGGATTTAACTTTAACTGATTTTTTTCAGGCGTCGCTTCAGGATCTTGATAAATCACGCCCGTACCAATTGAACCCTTAATATTTAAGTCAGGTGCGTACGTTGCCGAATAGGAAGAAGCCGCAACAGCCCCAGCGCCTCCTTGTGATTGGCCAACAATCACAAACTTATTGGCAAGTGGCAACTTGGTTTTTAAAGCAGCTCTACCACTATCTAAAATACTATAAGCCAGCATTGGGTTATTAATTAACAAGTGTGGTCCTGCAACACCTAACCCTTCGTAATCTGTGGCAACGACCGCAAATCCTTCTTTAAGCCAACGGTTTAAATATTGTACATCTCGGTATGATCGTCCACTCCAAGACGGCGCACAAGCATCGGCCAAACCTACAGTACCATGTGCCCATAACACCACTGGCCAACCCTCTTTAGGCGGCTTTCCTTTTGGTAAGTGAATACTTCCTGAAACCACGATAGGTGTTTTGCTATCTTTACCACTGGTAGAACTGTAGAGAATTCGAATAGCCTGACTGTCATTTGCTAAACGAATATAAGGATTATGAATCGCTTCAGTTTTTAATAATTTTCCTGCCTGTTCAGGAATAGCTGATTTCCATGTATAAAACTCGGAAACTCGGCCATCTCCATATTTATCTTCAGGCGTTGGAGCTTGTTGAGCGGTGGCCAAACAACTTGAAGTTAACATCGTTGTGATTAAAGAAAACTTGCATAAAGTTGATAAAAAAGTATGTTGCATTGTTATTTACCTTAAAAAACTGTCTCATCATTTTTGATTTAAAATTCGTAACTTACGCGGCCATATAAATACGTTCCAAATGCTCCTTCAGGCGCATTAAAACTATATTTGACAATGTTGCCGACTGAAGAATCTTTGGCTTGATCAGGATGGCTATTAAATAAGTTGATCGCCCCTAAATTGAATTTCAGGCCTTTCACGAATGCATCCGCTTTGTAGCCAATATCCAAATCTGCAATCCACTGAGGGTCAAAGGTTTGGTCTAGTGCAGTATTGGTATTATTTAAAGTGGTCCATTTATCGTAGCGACGGACAGCCGTATTCACGCTCCAAGCTTGATTTGACCAAAGTGCGCCAAGCGTTAGCTTTGTTTTTGGTGCAGCAGACTCAATGAGGCTTTGTGTATTTCGTCCTGCAATGCTTGAAACAGGAATTCGTTCACCTTTTGCGGTAATAGAATCTCGAGTTTCGGTAATTTCATTTTTGTTATATGCCAGACCCAGGTTCAGATTTAACTTGCCATATTGTTCAAGGTTTAAATCATGCTTAAGTGCGAGCTCTAAGCCTTGAGTACGTGTATCTAATAAATTATTAAAGAACGCCACATTGGCAATATTTGAATATGGTGTATTGGCAAAAGCATTGGTAATTACACTTCCAGTAATATTGTCTGAAAGCAAAATACGATTTTTAATGTCGATTTGATAAAGGTCCAAAGTTGCCGATGTATTAACAAGTGGCTTCCAGACAAAACCTAAAGAATAATTCGTCGATTTCTCAGGTTTAAGAGAAGTTCCGCCAATGAGTAAAGCTGCCTCACTTCCTGCAACTAAAGTTCTTTGTTGAACATCTTGCCAACCTGAAGGGGTCTGCACTGTTTGTACACTATAAGCCGAATAGCCCTGCTGTGCCAATGACGGCGCTCTATAGCCTGTATTGACTGAACCACGTACCGTAAATTTAGGTGATACATCATATTTAGCAAATAATTTTCCGTTTGTAGTCGAACCAAAGTCTGAATATTTTTCACTCCGGACTGCTGCTCCGACATTCAAGTCTTTAATAATATCTGCTTCTAAATCTAGATAGATACCATAGACATCGCGGCTAATTTTTCGTTCATCTTGATCTGTAATTCCGGCATATATTCCCGGAACACCAACACCCAAAGTTGTGCTTGGATTAAAATATGGGCCGCGGGTATAGGCAATTGGATCACCTGCATTTTGCTTATATTGCTCCCAACGATATAAAACCCCTGTAGATAACGTGAGTGGGCTTGCTAACCAGTCAATTGCAATATCACGGCTATAATCTAGCCCTGTATTTAATTGTGAAAAAATATTTTCGCCCAAGTCATAGTTTGAAGGAGAATTTGGCCCGTAACTTGGATTAATGCCATTGCCTTGTTCTGTGCTGACTTTATTTTGCCCATAGGTCGCATAAAGATCATATTTACCTGACTTCTGCTCTCCTTTTTTAACTCCAACTGTCGTTGCAAAATCATCTACAGTGACTAAGCTCAATGGCGAGCGTCCATCTGGATAACGTTCTTTAAAATAGCTGGATTGATTTAGTACTGTTTTGGTTGTTGGTGGCTCATAAAAATTTTCCCCTATTGTTTTACGGTGTCCATAGCTACTAAAACCATAAAGTGCAAGGTCATCTGTCAAAGGCAAATCTAGATTGGCAGTCACATTGATTTGATCTTTTTGTTCGGGGGAGCCAAATTTCCATGTTCTATAGGGTGTATTTTGTTCTGTATATTGAGCCTTGGTTGAACCATCATAAAAAGTTCGCGTATCAGCTGCCGTGTTACTTGCAGCTTCACGTTTGCCTAAATCTAATGCAACCGTCAATGCACCATCATTAGGGAGCGCAAAACCTTTCCAAAGATTAACTTTATGTTGTTCACCATCTCCTTGAGTATAGCCACCCGTTTGATAGCTTACGCCACCGCCATGATCTCGTGATTTCAAAATAATATTAACGACACCGGCGATTGCATCTGACCCATATTGTGCCGCAGCTCCATCTCGCAAGATTTCTATACGCTCGATCGCGCTCACTGGAATTAAACTTAGGTCAGTTACCGCCGCGCCTCTTCCACCTGCATAGGCTTGGCGGGTGAAATAAGCGGATGTATGACGACGTTTTCCATTAATTAAAATTAGAGTTTGATCAGCAGATAATCCTCTAAGTGCAATACTTGGCGGAACCGATGCCCCAAACCCACCTGCAGGAGAACTCGGTAAAGTCACCGAGGGAGACAGCCGTGTTAACGCTGCTGCAAGATCAGTCGCACCAGTCTCTTGTAACGCTTTGGCAGTTAAAATATCAACGGGTGCAGGTGCATCCAGAGAATTACTAATTGCTCGTCTAGAGCCTGTAACAACCACAGATTGTAATGTGATGGCATCCTCTTTCTCTGGCAAATTCTTTTGATCATTTGCCAAAGTAATTGAGGCAGTGAGTGTACTCAGTGCAAAAATTGAGGAGTGAAGAATGAATTGAGAAAAATATGTACGCATATTGGCTTCCTTAACGATCTAGACCGATATAGCAAAGCCGATGCCAAATATTTTATTATTTATTATCAATATCTTAATTTGGTTAAATAAAAGAATCATTGTTTAAATTTAAACAATGATTCAAAAAAATGTTTATAAAACTACAGTTGTGAAATTTGCAAATCGCTTAAACAAGTTGGTTTTGTAAATATGACTGATATAACTGAAAGTAAGCTGACTGCTGCTGTATTAACTGCTCATGTGAACCTTCTTCTGCGACATGGCCATTTTCAATCACGACAATTTTGTCGGCTTCACGAATGGTACTCAGCCGATGTGCAATAACAATACAGGTTCTATTTTGGCATAAACGTCTGAGCGCATATTGTATTTTTTGCTCGGTATAAATATCGATTGCAGAGGTGGCTTCATCTAGAATTAATATTTTAGGGTTTGCCAAATAAGCTCGAACTAAACAAACAAGTTGCCTTTGTCCATGACTAAGATTTTTACCAAGCGCTCCCACTTCGGTGAAATAGCCTTGCGGCAGTTGTTGCAATATCTCATCCGCTCCCAAGTCTTCAATAACCTGGATAAGTTTCTGGTCTGTAGCATCAGGTTGAACTAGACGTAAGTTATCTAAAATAGATCCACTAAATAAAACATTATCTTGTAAAACGATACTCACATGCTGTCTTAAACTTGCAAGATGAATATTTTGTATTGGATAACGGTCTAGAAAAATTCCACCTTGCTGAGGTTCATAAAATCGCGTTAGCAACTGAACCATGGTACTTTTGCCATGTCCAGTTGGGCCTACAATCGCAATTATTTTTCCAGCCTCAATGTCCAAATTAAAGTTTTGTAAAACAGGTTTGTGGGTATAGGCAAAATCTACCGACTGAAATCGAATATGACCGTTCAAGTGTTCAAGCTTCACAGCATTCGGTTGTTCTTGAATCGTAGATTGAGTGTCTAAAAGAAGAAATATACGTTGTGCACATGCCGCTCCATTGGCATAACGTTCAAATAAATCGGTCAGTTCCTGTAAGGGTGCTAAGAATAAAAACACATAGAAAATACTTTCTGCAAACTGCCCTATACTAATCATGCCATCACTATAAGCATAACTGCCAATCACAATGAATCCAGCAGTGGCTAGAGTCGAAAGTAAACCTGTAAAAGGAGCAAACCAACTGGTCCGCTTGCTGCCATAAATAATAGAGTTATTAAAGTCTTTTAATAATTCTTGATAACGAGATTGATTGGTTTCAGTGTAATTTAACTGCTGAATGATTTTTGCTCCATTTACTGTTTCAACCAAATGAGCAGTAAATCGACTGCGTTCCTCCGCAACTCGTCCCCAATGTTTTTGTGATGACTTTTTAAAAATAGCAGTCATTCCAAATAAAATGGGTAGCGTCGCAAATAAGCACCAGAAAAATGGTGGATAGATATGCCAAAGGAGTACTGAAGCTAATCCACAACGCAAAATTGCCGAAAGTAACTCTGGTGGCCCTTGTATTAAAACAGGCTCTAGTGTTTCGACATCACGATCAGCTCGTGAAATAATCCTGCCAGCCTTGGTACGATCAAAATAGCCGATATTTAAACTTTGGATATGCTGAAATAACGAACGTCTTAAACCATTAATCACTTTCAAAGCTGCTCGGCCTGAAAGATATTTTGATACGCCCGCTAAAGCAAAACGACAAATCCAACTTAAGGTTAAAATGCTAATCGCAATCAACAAAACAGGCTGATTCAATACCATTTTTCCAGCAATTTGTTGAAAGCCCAAATCTAAAATATATTTCACCACCCAAGGCCGGACAAAAACGCTCATCACTTGTAAAATTTCTACTGCAATTAAAGCTAGTAGCAAGTAACGGATGGGATAAACTAAAGGAATAAGTTTTTTTAGCATTCCTCTATGAATTGAGGCATTTGCCAAATTTTCTTCAATTTGTAGATCAGCTGATTTTGCAAATGGGCGGAAATTTTTAATACTGGTATTCATGCATCAATCTCCTGCTGCTCTAACTGAAAACCCATCAACTCTCGATAAAACAAACAATTTTGAACTAATACAGCATGTGAGCCTTGGGCAATAATGTGACCCTGATCAAGCACAATAACGCGATCAGATAAAGCAATCGTGGTTTGTTTATTAGAGTTAATAATGATTGTTTTCTTAAAATGGTTTCCATTATTAGAAAGTGCTGATAAACGCTGTAAAACTTGTTTTTCTGTAGTCGCATCTAAGGCACTGGTAGAATCATCTAACGCTAAAATTGGAGAATTTTTTAAAATAGAACGGGCCAAAGCAAGTCTTTGTTTTTGTCCTCCAGACAAGGTAACGCCCTTGTCCCCAATCAACGTGTCTAAGCCATGATCAAGTCTTTGTAATAGTTCAGATGCAGAAGCTAAATGTAAAGCCTCTTTCATCTCTTGCTCAGTTGCATCTTGCTTAGCAACTCTTAAGTTATCTGCCAGTGTGCCACTAAAAAAGAAATTTTCTTGAGGAATGATCTGAACCAAATGTCGTAATTCAAATAGGCTTAAATCTTTAATATTCGTCCAGCCCATTTGCTCAGAGCCAATCAAAACTTGCCCTTCTGTTGGATCAATAAACCGATTGAGTAAATTCATCAAAGTCGTTTTACCTGAGCCTGTCTTACCGACAACAGTAACGATTTCACCTGCTCGAAATTCAACACTGCATTGCTTTAAAATATAATTTTTTGTTGTTTTATCCTGAAAGCTGACATTTTCTAATTTAATGCTTAACTCATCACGCCTTTGCAAGGTTAGAGGATATTGTTGATCTTCAATTGCGGACTTCTCATCTAGCATTTGCCAGATTCTTGTTGCAGACGAGCGAGCATCAGCGAAAATATGTAAGACCTGACCAATGCTTTCAATACGAAACACCAATAAATTTGCCATGAGAATGGCAGCAACAAATTGCCCTACTTGCAACTGATTTTGACCAATTAAGTAAGCACCAAAAGCAATGACCCATAAGTAAGAACCCGCAATAATCACTTGCGGAATAGGTAACCGTTTCGCACTTGTCTTGATAGTCTGAATAGAATGATAAATAAATAGATCTACAGCATGGTTAAAGCGTTGTAAGAGTTTCTCTTCGAGTTGAAAAGCTTTGACCACTCGAATTCCATTCACGCTCTCTGCCAAGGTATCGCTGACTTTTTCATATGCAGATGCAACTTGATGGTCCAGAACCACCAATTGATTGGTCAGTTTAAATAGAACCCATAATCCTAAAAAAATAAATAATAAGGGAACTAGGCCAAGCCAAGGATGATACCAACATAAGAGCCCAACGGTTACGGTAACAACCAAGCTTGACTCAAACACTTGTCGCCAAAAATTGATCAATGCTTCTTTTAATTTATCTGAATCACGTGTTGTACGAGATAATACTTCTCCCAGCCCATGTTTCCAGTGCCATGAAACATCTAAATGCTGTACTTGGCTAAAGATTCTTTCTCTTAAAATACTTAGTAGTTGCTGACCAATGGTTAAAGCACTTAACCCTGCCAGATATTGAATAACAGCCCTAATACTGGCAATACTCGTAAGTAGAATGAACCAAAACCAAGGATTTAAAGGATCAGTGATAGCGTGTTCAAATAAGGTTTCTCGTTCACTATGTTTTAAGGTATCAATCGCATGTCCGATTGAATACTGTTGAAGTGCTAACCCGATATTTGCAATAACAAATAAGGTCGCCGTCAATAAGAAACGAAATGGCATAAAACGATATAAAGCTAAACTTCGTAATAATGGATAATTTTTAAACATAAAGGATAGTAAAAACTTAAGATTCCGTTTTATTGCGAGATTCATGCCAAATTAATGACCTTAAAAAATATTTTAAATTATTGTTTTATATTATTTTTATACAGCGCTATTTATGGAGGTGTTGTTTTTAAAACACCCGCGCAATTCTTGTGTTGTAATCGCAACAAAATTTGATATATCAACATCACAAAAAAAGATATTAAAAATAAGTTATAAATATCAATGAATTAATGAATGGCATCAATTTTGCTTTAAAGCATGAAAACCACAAAAGGATGTCACGATGACAACACTTCAAACTCAACCATTAAACACACTTTGGTACACGCGCTGCCCTGTACCAACTGGTCTAGGCATTTCAATTCAAAAAGGTTGGCTCAAAGAAAAGTTTAAGGAGCAACAGATTGAAATAAAATCAATTCGAGAATCAAACTCCAAAGATATTCGTAACTCTCATTTTAACCACACCCTTGCCAACTCAGTTCGACATGGCGGCAGTATTCCAGCCATCTGGGCATATGCATCGGGTCAAAAAACCAAAGTAATTGGATTATCTTGGGCTGATGAAGTTCAATTGTTATTAACACGCTACGATTCAAACATCAAAACTGTTGCAGAATTAAAAGGCAAACGTTTTGGTATTCCACTGAATCAAGATGCAATTATTGATTTCTCGCGTGCACAGGCGATTCGTGGTTTAGAGAATGCTTTAAAAACTGTAAATTTGAAGGTGAATGATCTTGAGTTGATCGATTGTTTACGAGCAGACATTTTAGCCGCCCAACAACAACAGCCTGAAGAAAATGATTCTAGTTTTTATGGTAATCGCAACAAAATTAATGCAAGTGCAGAGATCGTGGCGTTAATTAAAGGTGATGTTGATGCCATTTTCCTAAAAGGTGCACATGCTGCGCAAATTGCTCATGATTTCGCTCTGCATACTATTATTGATATTGGCTCACATCCAGACCCTATTCTACGCTCTAATAATGGAACACCAAGAACACTGACTGTCGATGAGGATTTTCTAACACAATATCCAGAGCAAACTCAATCAATTGTAGATGCTGTTTTACAAGCAGAACAATGGGCACATACACATGCCGATGAAACCCATCGTTATTTGGCAAAAGAATGTAATAGTAGTGAGCAATGGGTTCATGCAGCGTATGGGGCAGACGCACATCTGAAACTCAACACTAACTTTGATGAGACTTCAATTATTGCTTTACAAGACTTGAGTGACTTTCTCTATCGCTGGAACTTTATTCCTGCACAAATTAATGTTCGTGAATGGCTTGCGCAAGATATTTCTATTCAAGCTCAAGTGGCTTAATAGTACAAAAGCAAAAAGGTTGTCTTGATGACAACCTTTTTTACAACTTGATTTTATTAATTAAGCTGAGTTCAATAAGAAGTATGATACTCGGAAACGTCATCAGCAACCTGCGTGATGTACGCAAGATAATGTTTCTACGATACATTTGAAATAAATCCAAAAAATGAACAGGTTTTGCTGATGACAATGGTTTTGCCTACTTTTGTCGAAACAAAAGTAGGTCGAGCCGACGGCTTATCCTGAAATTAGATGAGAACTTGGCAAGATTCCACCAAGATATTTTCTTCCATAAGTTATAGAAATATTTAAGTCGGATTCAGTTTAATTAAATTTAGTCACATTTTCCGCCTGTTTCTTCAGAAGCACTGAATTGTATTCTCCTGGTGGAATATTATTTAAATAATAATTTCCAACATGATAGAGCCTCCAGCGAATTGGATCATGCGTGGTGTGAGTTCGTGCATTTCGCCAGAAGCGGTCTAGATTCCATTTCGATAAGGTTGAACTTGCCCCGAGTAATCCAAAAATTTCACTCGAAATTTTTAAAGATGCATGATCAGACTGACTTCGTGTAGCAGCAACCGATAAAATCAGTTCGGTTTGTAAGTCTTCATCTTCTATATTTGCCAAATGCTGTTCAAAAATCTGTGCTGAACGATCTAACAATGCCTCAGCAGAACGAACTAAAACAGCAAACTCACCAATTTGTTTAATAATATGAGATTCATGTGTAGGGGAATCGACCCCACTTTCTACCCAAGGTCGAGCATGATGTTGTAAATAATCAATCCCGCCTTGTAATGCCCCTTTGGCAATTCCTGTGTCCATTGCAGCGTGTAAAATTTGAGGCCAAGTGAGTCCCGTACGTAGAACCGTGCCTAAACCACCTGTATTTCGCTTGGCAACATAACGTTCATCAACAACCACATCTTTAAAATTAACAGTGCCACTGACACTATTATTTTGTCCCATTGCATCCCAGTCATCGAGCAACTCTACTCCCTGTGTATCTCGATGAATTAAAATTGAGACTGGTCCATCATCACTACCCGCAAATAAAGAAATCCATTCTGCGAGTAAAGAGCCCGTAGAGTAAAACTTACTGCCATTTAAAATTAATTGTCCTTCTGCATTTCGTTCTACACGTGTTTTATGCTGAAACTTATCTTTGCCTCCAACTTCTGCAAGTGCATTGCCCAAACGTTTTCCACTTAATACATCGGCAAGTAATTGATCACGGATTTCATCGTCATAGCCAGTTAAAATTCCTCGGAACATAGTGAAGTGAATTTGTAATAACTGTCCTACACCACCATCGGCAGATGAAATAATTTTCACCACATTGACCAATGTTGAAATACTGGCACCTAAGCCTCCAAATTGCTTAGGCACAATAATCGCGGTTAAACCAGCTTCTGAAATTAAACGCGCCTGATCATAAGGGACAGTCTTGTTATAACTTGGATCTCGAGCAAATTGATTCAGTTGATTTGCCACCTCTTTTGCAATCTCAAGTGCTTCTTGCTCACTTTGAATATGTCTTACACTACCTAATTCTAAAAAATTACGTTGGTTAATATCGTTCATTTTTAACTCCGGAAAATCTGTTCTTTTTTATGCGCTAACTTCAAGCACGTTGTTTTTAAACAAGCTTGGCGCATGGGTAAGCAAAGTTTTGGTATATATATGTTGAGGATGACTAAGCACTTGATCTGTTTCACCGTATTCAACAATATGTCCATTTTTTAATACGGCGACTCGATCTGCGATTGCGCGAACAACCCCTAGGTTATGGGTCACAAATAGTAAGGTCACACCTTGCTGCTGAAGGTCTTGTAGCAGTTTTAAAATAGATGCCTGAACTGAAACATCCAAAGCAGAGGTAATCTCATCACAAATCAAAACATCAGGTTGGCACAGCAAAGCTCGCGCGATCGCTACGCGTTGTCTCTCCCCACCCGATAAATCTCTAGGATAGAGTTCTTGAACTTGTAGAGGCAGAGAGACTTGTTTAAGTACCTGTGTGACTTTTTCTATGGCTTCTTGTCGAGATGCTTCAAAGAAATGCTGCACGACCTTAATTAATGTCTGACCAATCGTATGCGCTGGATTTAAGGCTTTATAAGGGTTTTGAAAGATATATTGCAGTTTATGTCGCTGCTGCAAATGACGCTGTTGCCCACGCAATGACAAGACTTCATCTGCTAATGTAATTTGTCCATCTGCATTTTCATTCAGGCCAGCAATGACACGCGATAAAGTAGTTTTTCCTGAACCCGATTCACCAACTAATGCTAAACATTCGCCTTTTTTGAGTTGAAATGAGATATCAAAAAGAGCCTGTTGCTGCCCATACCATGCATTAATATGTTCAACTTTTAGCAGTGCTTCTCGATCAGTTTCTCGTTCAATAACCTGATGATTAATCTCTTTAAAAGTAATCACGCCAACATGATCCGAATGGTGACAAGCAACAAAATGCGGGTCAAACTCATCTTTTAATTGAGTTAATTCAGGTTGTTTTTGACGGCATATATCTGTGGCGAAAGTACAACGTACTGCAAAAGCACACCCCGCTGGACGTTCATTTGGTGAAGGTGCATGTCCTTCAATGGGAGATAAATATTTACGAATGGCCACATCGGGAATGGCATTAAGTAAACCTTGCGTATAAGGGTGTTTAGGGGTTTCAAATAGTTGGGTTAATACCGCATCTTCAGCAATTCGCCCTGAATATAAAACAATCACCCGATCTGCAATGTCTTTTACAACCGTTAAATCATGCGATACATAAATAGCAGCAACATTATATTCACGGCATAATTTACGAATGATGTTCAACACCAATGTCTGCGTCGTCACATCTAAGGCGGTGGTTGGCTCATCTAAAACAATCAAACGTGGCTGTAGCAAGAATGCCAAGGCCAATAAAATTCGTTGTTGCTGTCCACCTGAAAGTTGATGGGGATAACGCTTGAGAAATAGCTCATCATGAGGTAACCCCACTTCATCTAAAATTTTAGCTACTTTTTGGTATTTTTCAGCGCTCGATAACTGTGCTTGATGGACTTCTAATAATTCAAATAAATGTTGACCAATACTTAATGCTGGGTTGAGTGCCGTTCCAGGATCTTGAGCGACATGACTAATTTTATAGCCACGAATCTGACGTAAAGCATGATCATCTAAACTGAGAATATCTTCATCGTCCAGTTCAATAGTTCCTTGAATAATCTTGGCGCCATGTCGTGCATAGCCCAATAAGGCACTCGATAATGTCGTTTTACCAGAACCACTTTCTCCGACCAGACCTAGAACTTCACCTTCTCTCAAGCTAAATGAAATATTAGAAACGATGTGATTGCCGGTGTTTACCAATGCCACGGTTAAGTCTGTTACGGTCAATACTGTATTTTTAAATGTATTTGCCATGTTTATTTTTCCTCAATCCGAGCTGCTGCACGTCCAACTCCCTCTGCCAATACATTCGTTCCGAGTGCAAACAAAGCAATTAAAATGACAGGAGCAAACACGGCCCATGGTTGAACTAATAAACCAGCACGATTTTCATTAATCATGAGTCCCCAATCTGCTGCTGGAGGTGCCACGCCATAACCCAGAAAAGCCAAACCAGACAACATACCCACTGCCCATGTCAGCATCACACCAAGATGAATGAGTAAAGGCGTCAACATATTGGGTAAAATTTCACGAAATAAAATATAGGTTTTTGAATAACCAAGAATTCGGGCAGCTTCGATATATTCCTGTTCCACTAAATTAAGTGCAACGCTTCGTGCAAGACGTACGACTCCAGGAATAAAAGCAATTGAAACCGTTAAAACGATGAGCCAAGGCTGTCGACCTAACATCGAAACAATAAGTAAGACCAAAATAAGATCGGGAAAGGCCATAAAAACATCAGTCAGCCAAGTCACGAACTGATCAATCTTATTTCGTGCAAAAGCAGCTAATATGCCTAAACTAGAACCAATCACTAATGCGACCAAACTGGCAGCCAGCGTCATCCAGATAATTGAAGCACCGCCAGCAAGTACACGTGACCAAACATCATGACCAATATAGTCATAACCTAAAAATGATTTTCCTTCGGGTGGTCCATAAGTCATACCGACCAAGGCAGTGGGCTCAAATGCAACAAATAACGGTCCAACCAGTGCGAAAATCAAAACTAGAGCTGTGACTACAAATCCAAAACGTACTTGTCTTTCACGAATTAATGTTTGAAAAAAGTTTCTTTGATACCAATGAAGTGAGCTCATTTCCCACCTCCTTGCTGAATATTCTTTAACGCATTGCGACGATCGACAGGTTTTACAGTAATTGGTCGGCCAGACTTCCATAAACGTAATGCCTGACGTCGCCCTGGCGAACGTGCTTTGTGTCTTTTTGCAGTTCGTATTTTTGGTGTGAGTAAAGTCGTGATTAAATCTGCAATTAAATTAACAACCACCACACAAATGGTGAGCAATAAAACGATTGCTTGAATGGTCGGGATATCCCTCATTTCGATTGCTGCATTGAGCGCATTACCAATACCGGGGTAACTGAAAACCACCTCAATAATGAGAGCACCACTCAGCAAAACTCGTATGGTCAATGCTGTACCCTGCACCACAGGAACCAATGCATTTGGTAAAACATGTTTCCAAATAATCCGGCGCTCAGGAATACCTCGCAGTCGCGCAGAGGTTACATATTCTGACTCTAGGGCATCGATCATGGAACCACGCACTAAACGCATCAGATATGGAATGAGTGATAAAGCTAAAGTTAAAATTGGTAAAATTAAAAATTCTAGTTGGCTATAAGGCGACTCATTAGGAATCAGCAACGATGCGGCTGGTAATATATGTAAAACCGATGTTGAAAAAAACATCATTAACCAAATCGCAATAACAAACCCCGGCACCGCTTTAAACACAATAGAGCTAGAGACAATAATACGGTCGAGTTTGCTATCGCGATGAAGCGAGAGCCACACACCTAACACGACTGAAAGTGGTACAGTAACAACAATCACGAGGCTCGTGAGTGCAACTGTGTTACCAAAATAATTCTGAATAATTTGTAAAACAGGTACATTGGAATCAATCGAGCGTCCAAAATTACCTTGTAACAATTGACTCAACCAATGCCAGTATTGAAGCAATATCGGATCATTTAATCCCAATTGTTCACGAAGTATTTGTACCGTTGCTTCAGGTGCTTCTGGTCCTAAAATGACGCGAGCCGGGTCAGATGGAAGTGCTTGTGTTGCAATAAAAACAATGAGACTAATAACAAATACAACCAATACTCCTGACACCAAACGTGTCAAAAACCAAGGTAACCATGCAGGAAACTCAAATGACTTGGCAATTGCTGGTTGTTGAATGGATGCTTCTATTTTGCTGGATTGAATTGTCATATCGGTTACCCTCTACGCCAGAATTCATCTGTACGCCACGCAGCAAAGCCTGTGAGATCAGGCGTTACACCACCAATTTGGTTCGAATGTGCATCAAGGACATTATTAAAGCCCCAAATGAGTAAACCACCTTGCTCATGTTGAATATGCTGTGCTTCATGAACAAGAACTTTTCGTTTTTCCAAATCGGGTTGTTGCAATGCTGCATGCACTAGTTCCGTAAAACGCTCATTCTTAAAACGAGTTTTATTATTTGCCGCACCCGGCCCATCAATTTGCAAGACTGTTAATAAGAAAGGACGCGAAACATTCGAGCCTGTACTAAAGGCCCAATCTTGTTTTACTGCATCCGCAAAAGTAGCAGCTTCAACCTGTTTAACATTAACAATGACACCTGCTTGAGCAGCATGCTGAGCAAAAACTAATGCGGCATTGCTATCTGGGCCTGTATATAAATCGACCGTTAAACTATTATTAAAACCAGCTTCTTTGAGTAGCGATTTTGCTTTATTTAAATCTTGCTTGCGCTGAGCAATACTGTGGTCATATACAGGATCGCTAAACGAATAAAGGTCATTTGCAACTCGTCCTTGCCCAGCTAAAGCACGTTTGACCAAATCGTCTCTATTAGCAATCAATCTAAAAGCTTGTCGTACCCGAGGATCATTGAACGGTGCTTTAGACGTATTCATATCAAATGATTGCCAAGCATCGGTTTCCGATGAAACTAGATTTAGTCGTTTATTAGATTGAATTAAAGCAATATGCTCAGCACTTACTCCAGATGCAATATCAATTTGGCCAGATTGCAAAGCAGCAAGACGCCCTGTCTGATCCTTAAAATCAATAATTTCTATTGCATCAGCATAAGGTTGATTTTCTTTCCAATAATTTTCAAAACGTACAAAACGTGAACGCTGGCCGGGTGTAAAACTTTCAAGCTTAAAGGGGCCAGCCCCGACTACATTTTTAACTGGGTCGTAATCTGTAGGAACAATACCACCCCAGCTCATCCATGCTTCTGGTAAAGCAACCAATCCCTTTCCTTGAGAAAAAGGAATTTCAACGGTGTATTCATCGCGCTTTTTAATTGCATCTCTTTGCAAAGAATAAAGATAAGCTGCAAATGGTGAGGCAAGTTTGGGGTCAGTTAAGCGCCGTAAAGAGAAAATAACATCATCGGCTGTAATGGTTTTACCGTGGTGAAATTCGAGTCCTTTTTTTAAGCGAATAGTCCATTTGGTTCCGTCATTATTGGGCTCAGCAAATTCAGCAAGGGCAAGTTTTGGCTGAATATCTCGGCCCCATTCCCATAACTTTGCATATAAAGGCCAGCCTCTAAACGCACTGGACATACCAATAGGTTTATGTGCATCTAAGTTGCCTGCTTGGTTCCCATTAATCACTCCAATTTTGATAACACCACCTTTTTTCGGCGTATCATTTTGGGGTGAAGCGGCAGTGGCACTTTGAGAAGATGAAGAATCGGGCTTAGAACATCCTATAAGGCTCATTGCAGCAAAAGCACCAACACCTAATCCAGTCTGTTTAATGAGTTCTCTACGTGTAATTTTATTCATGCCTTCTCCCTTAAACCACGACTTCTTGATTCAAGAGGGAATCAATGGATGAATTTTTATTTAGCTTAGGTAACTCAAAACCATGATCTAGCTCTAATAAAGGAAACAATAAGTCTGCTACCCGATAGGCTTCTCCAATTAAAGGAAAACCCGACAAGATAAAGGCTGATACACCATAGCTTTCGTATTCTTTAATCCGTTTGGCAATATTTTCAGCACTACCCACTAAGGCAGTCCCTGCAGCTGGGTTTAAAATATCGAAACCAAATAAAGATGGGCCAGTCCAAACATTAGGATAAATTTCAAAATCTTTAGCTTGAGGCAAAACCCCTTGACGTAATTGTTCTAAGTTCTTTTGAATAGATGGATTGTTACTTTGATAACTCTCAAAACTTTCATTTGGAGGAAGCTGTCGTTTAACAGCTTCGATTGCATAATTTACATCAATCTTGTCAAGTAACGACTGAGCATATTGCCAAGCCTCTTCTTCTGTTTCCCGAACAATAATTTGTAATCGAGTCCCAAATTCTAAAGTTCGGCCAATTTTTGCTGCCTCAGCCGCAACCTTGCTAAACTTTTCTCCAAGTAACGGCGGTGTATTCGCAAAACTTAAATATACATCTAACAATTCAACAGAATGCTGAACGCCTTTGGCAGAAGTTCCAGCTCCCCACAACGGAACACCTTGTTTTTGAGTCGGACCACGCCATTTGGACATTGGAGATCCACCCTCTAAGCGTGGAGCAATTTGAATAAACTCGCCCTCAAATCCAGAGGTATCACCTAAGTAATTTTGCTGAAATGCATTCCAGTATTCTTTACTAAAGTCATAACGCTCATCATGAGTATAGTGAATGCCTAAAGCTGCCAAACCCTTATCATTTCCATTAACGACATTAAATAACAAACGCCCTTTAGAAAATGCATCAAAAGTTTGTGCATATTTTGCCAAAACTGCTGGCTGGACTTCTCCAGGATGTTGGGCAACCAGAAACTTTAAACGTTCAGTAAATGGAATTAAACTTGCAGCAACAGCAAGTGTTTCATATTCACTTGTACCCATGAGTGAACCGTAAAAACCAAGTCGATCTGCGGTAATCGCAATCTGTTGCAAGTGTTCATAATCAGTATCCCACCGCCCAGATTCCAACCAAGGATATGGCCCATCTGGAGAAGTGAGATACCATAAAAGTTTTACAGCCATAGTATTCTCGATCTTTATTTTTTAAATCTTTATCTAATTCAGAGGAAGTAAGCCCAGCGATTTTGCTTTTTCAGTCAATCCACTCATTTTCCATTGCTGATGTAAAACCCCTTGCCCGTATTCTCGGCTCCCACCGACTAATTCAGCCAGCAGCTGAATTTGAGCACCTTCTTCAAGCAATAAAATAAATTCAGCAGTTTCCTGTAGTCCTTGGCGTCCCCATACAGTCGCTCCGCCATTGGCTTCCAAGATGGCCCGATGTTCAATATCAACTTTGAGTTGATCTAAAATAAAATCCACTTCAGCTTGACGGCGATCAATATAAATCGGCAACTCTTTAAACAAATGAAAGCGCTGAACAGGCACATAGCGGATCGGTAAAGTACGATGGGTTTGAGCCCAAGCGCCTAAATTCGGCGCGTGTACATGAGATATTGTGGTGACATCTGCATGCTCTTTAAAAAGCTTGTTATAGCGCCCACCTGCACTTTTTCTTCCCAGTAAAACTTCACCATCAATTGTCTCCACCAATACTTTGCTTTTTTTATCTTTAGACCACGGCCCTGCATAGTTAAAAGTCACTAAGGTATTTTCAGGTCCACGTTCAACAAAATTAACTGTTCCGTTTGCGGTAATTGTTCTTGTTTCACGGAATACTTCAAAAGCAAATTCAGCTTTTTCACGGTTCAATTCGATAAAGTCATTGAGTTCGCGAGACAATGGCGTTTGAATAAGTGTTGTCATGATCAAATCCTCTTTAAAATTTTTTATTTTGACGACGTTTTAAAACTTCGAGTAAAGGACGATGATCAACCCATGTTTCAATATCGACATCGCGCTCTAAGAAACCATGCAACCAAAGAAAATCTTTTTGTTGTTTTAAAAGCTCTAAACGGTCTTCACTTAATGACGGATGTAAAGACTTATGAAAATTATTTCGATAGGCTGTCGCAACACTCTCTGCCCCAGCAATCGTTTCATCTTCTAAAATGACCAAGACCTCATCTAAATGATCTTGTGCCCAATCTGCGGTATCGAATAACTCTTCAAGAAAATCGACGACCACATCAAAATGATCTTCTAATAGGTCTTCATGGACTGTAATTGGACGAGGCGTGCCGTTATTAACACGAGAAGTCACATCTTCAAATTTATCTAAATCAATTCCAACTTTAAGACCGCGTTTAGTTGCAGCTTCAACAGCAGATGCTCCTTTTACATACACAGCATCAACTTCACCTGTAATTAATGCGTCTAGACCTGACCAATACGTGCTCGCATCACGATTCTCTTTAGATCCTGCACGCTCAGGTACTTCAATAAAATTCACATCTCTGAAAGTGAGATTGGCAAGTTGTAAAGCACCACGAATACCTTGCAATGACATGGCTCTAAAAATACTGCCAGCACGTTTGTCAGCGTATTCTGGTAAAGCAACTTTCGCATTTTTTAAATGCTCTGGCTGGCTAATATCTGAATCAGGTCGCACAATAAGGACTTGCCACTCATCAATCCAAGTCAATCCAATAAGTCGGCTTGGCGCCCCTTCAGAACGTGCAGCTAATGCAGGTACATTCCCACCTTCTCGGAACAGAGCTGGCAATTGGTGATCAAAATGATGAACTGATAAACCTTTTCGCGCATCTTGTAAGACGGCAACATCAATGCCGTGCTTTTCAAACTTTTTAACTAAAGTACCGCGTTTTAATGAAATACCTGTTGCTGTAGGCACTGGACATCGAGTGACCCAAATTTCAGACAGGATGTTTTTTACAAATTCTTTAGAATTTTCTTTTTTATCTACTACAAGTGACATACGGATTCCTTAGGATAATTCCACTTTCATCACTTACATTGAGCAGTTTTTATGCCAATTTAATTTATTATTTATTTTCAATTATTTATATGAATGCAACAGGATTGGAAATGTTTATATTTCATCATTTTTCAATGCCAGTGTTGTTTTATCAACATTTACTTCAGGCAAACATAACTTGCAAAATGAAAAAATATACGATCAGCTATCTTAGTACTCGCTGGAATGCAGCTTGAAGCTTTAGTAGATGGCCGAAATAAGCTTGGTGACGATGACGCTAAAGTGAATATTTCTTTATTCAGATAGTTATAGAACTTAACTAAATGTTGTCTACCTGCAAATAAGTCTAAGACCAAACTTCTTTAACTCTAAAGCTAGATGAATATTCATTATGCTTTTATCTCAAATAGTGCACTTCTTTTAAATAATTTTTAAAGATGTCGCGTTTAAACACTGCTACGCTTTTCTCTAATTAATATTGTTCAGTCTTTAAAAATCGTAAATATTTAAATTGTAGTTAGAAATAAAATTATATCTTATACCTCAATATATTAAAAAAGTGTGATGGGTTTCAATATGCTTGCAGGTCGGAAATAATTTTTAATAAATAAAGCGTAATTAATTTTTAATTTATTTATGATAAAGTTAAATTAGTCACATTTTAAATAAAATTGGTATCTTATTTCTCTGTAGTAATTTTGAAATATAAATACTAGAATCAAGTTAATAAATTACATATTTATTAAATATTTAATCATATATTATTTGATGATTTTATCCTCGCCTGTTTATTTGTTAATCTTTAATTTTAAAAATTATATAAATATCAATAAGTTAAATTAATTATATTTATTTTTAAATAATTATATGGATTAATATGATTTAATAATTCTAACTATTACATTATTTAAAATAGTTAATGTGATTTATATCACATGAAAATTAATATTTTTTCTTGATTTAAACTTAATGATTGTTTTTGAATTAAAAATATTGTATCAAATATATATAAACTATTTTATAAATAGGTATATAAAATGAAAAATAATATTTTTAAACTTCTTGTTCTGATGGTGCTTTCCACTTCCCCATTATTTTGTTATGCAAATAACACAATAATGATAAGAGGAAATATTGTTGAAGATACATGCTCAACACAGCATAGCGAGATAGAATGTGTTGAGGTAAACAATTTAAATATTAAACTTGATAGTGAATATTTAAATAAAAATAGTCTTTCTAACCTAGCTCAACATACTGAGAAAATGGACACTAGCATCGAAAGTATAGGTTCTAATCGCAAAGTGGTGGTTATCAACTATCACTAACTTAATAAGGCGTAGCTTTTGAGGCTACTCATACAATAAGTATGATTTAAGAGTGATTTGTCGAATTCTTCGCACATTTTGATGAATTAAATGATGAATCGCTCTTTTTTAATAAAAACTGACTATTTGTATGTTTTTTCTATATACATATGCATAAATTATTCTATATAATTGTATTGTAAGAATTTAAGCTTATTTTTCACATAATTTGTTCAATTCTTTCTTATTTACATAGTGTTCTTATGTAACTTGCTTATCTCTGTATCTCTTCTTTTTTCGAAAAAACAAAAATTATTTATAAACAGCTATATAGCCTGTAAAAGGCAGTCTTGAAGCATTTATTTCTAGTGTGATTTAATTTTTATTATGAAAAAATAATGTGATCTAGTTTGCATTTTGTTTAATAAGTGTTAATATCGCCGCATTACTTTTCAAGATGTCAAACACTGGAAAAGTAAGGAAATAAACTTTTATCCAGACTTTTGAGAAAACACTATGAAAAAACTTGCTTTGATCGCTGCTCTTTCGGTTGTAGGGATTGCGAATGCTCAAGCTGCTGATGGTACAATTACAATTAATGGTTTAGTTACAGACAAAACTTGTGACATCGTTACTCCAGCTGGTAAAGACTTCACAGTTACTCTTCCAACTGTTTCTAAACAAACTTTAGCTGTTGCTGGGGATGTTGCTGGTCGTACTCCTTTCCAAATCAACTTAGCTAACTGTTCACAAGGTAAAGTAGCTACTTACTTCGAACCAGGTGCAACTGTTGACTTCAATACTGGTCGTTTACTTAACCAAGATGCTACTGGTGCTAAAAACGTTAACGTTCAACTTTTAGGTAGTAACAACAATTTCATCCCAGTTCTTGCTGCTGGTGCAAACGGTGCTCAAGCTAACTCTCAATGGGTTGACGTAGCTGAAGGCGCAAGTGCTGACCTTAACTACTATGCTGAATACTATGCAACTGGCGCTTCTACTGCTGGTAAAGTAACTACTTCTGTTCAATACACAATTATCTATCAATAATTAATTGATAGCGGGGTTTCTGTGTCCGCATGGAAACCCTGTTTTGTGTAACACTTTCCTGAATCCTTGTTGGTTGAGAACTCGAAAAATGAAATTGAACAGTTATAATTTTTTGTTAGGTTTGGCATTTGCTTCGTCAGTTGTTGCACCTGCTACTCAAGCAGAAATTGTAATTCATGGCACCCGTGTAATTTATCCATCGGATGCTCGCGAAGTTACGCTACAAGTTAGCAATAACGGTTCAAAGCCAGCACTTGTCCAAGCTTGGATTGATGAAGGTGACCCAAAAAGTACGCCCGACCAATCAAAAGTTCCTTTTATGATTGCTCCTCCTATTTCTCGTGTTGAGGCTACAAAAAGTCAGACCCTTCGTATTACAGCTTTACCAAATGCTTCTCAGTTAAATCAGAAGCAAGAAACGGTTTTATGGTTGAATATTTTAGACATTCCACCCAGACCTACTTCAAAAAGTGAAGATACGACACCTGATAATTTCTTACAGCTTGCGATTCGTTCAAGAATTAAATTCTTTTATCGACCAGCTTCGATTAAAGACGATGCGAATTTAGCATCAGATAAGCTTCAATGGGTTAAATCTGGTCAAAATTTAACGGTAAAAAATCCTTCCCCTTTTCATATTACGCTGACTTCTGTTTATCAAAAGGCAGGTGATAAAAAAGTTGATTTATTACCTCAAGGTTTAATGATTAAACCTTTTTCTGAAGCGTCAGTTCAGCTTAAGAATGGCAATCTTCAAGATATGAGTTTTATTAATGTCAATGACTACGGTGGTCGCGTTGAGCACCAAATAAAACTTCAGTAATCAGATTTATCTTTTTAATAAATTTAAGCACCTATATGTGTAGGCGGACTTAGCTATGCCAAAAAAAAGGCAAGAATCTTATAAATTATTAAAACGCCATATTTGTTACTACTTGGCTTCTGGTGTTGTCACAATGACAATGCCTGTATTCGTGCATGCTGAAGAAACAACTACGAGTGCTCCAGTAGAGGCTGAATTTGATTCTGCTTTTTTAATTGGAGATGCTCAAAAAGTTGACATTTCTCGATTTAAATACGGTAACCCAGTTTTACCGGGCGAATACAACGTTGATCTATATGTAAATGGTCAATGGTTTGGTAAACGTCGTATGGTCTTTAAAGCATTAGACCCTAATAAAAATGCAGAAACGTGTTTTACAGGAATGAACCTGCTTGAGTACGGCGTTAAACAAGACGTTTTGTCTAAGCATACGACCCTTCAAAAAGAGAATAATAGTTGTTATAAAATTGAAGAGTGGGTTGAAAATGCATTTTATGAGTTTGATACGTCTCGTTTACGTGTAGATATTTCGATTCCGCAAGTTGCTTTGCAAAAAAATGCGCAAGGCTATGTCGACCCAAGCGTATGGGATCGCGGTATTAATGCTGGTTTTTTATCTTATAGTGGTAGTGCCTACAAAACATTTAATCAGTCTGGTGACCGAAGCGAAACAACAAACGCATTTATGGGCGTTACAGCTGGTTTAAATATTGCTGGTTGGCAATTACGTCATAATGGTCAATGGCAGTGGCAAGATACGCCTGCTGAAAACCAATCTAAATCAAGTTACGAAGAAACAAGTACTTACTTACAGCGTGCATTCCCTAAATACCGTGGTGTTTTAACCCTAGGTGATAGTTTTACAAATGGCGAAGTATTTGATTCTATTGGTTATCGTGGTATCGATTTCTCAAGTGATGATCGAATGCTGCCAAATAGTATGCTTGGTTATGCGCCACGTATCCGTGGTAATGCAAAAACCAATGCAAAAGTTGAAGTTCGTCAACAAGGCCAACTTATCTATCAGACAACTGTTGCACCAGGTAACTTTGAGATTAATGACCTTTACCCTACTGGTTTTGGTGGGGAAATTGAGGTTTCTATTATTGAAGCAAATGGCCAAGTACAAAAATTTTCGGTTCCATATGCTTCAGTTGTACAAATGTTACGTCCAGGTGTAAACCGTTATTCTTTAACTGTAGGTCAGTTCCGAGATCAAGATATCGATCTTAATCCTTGGGTAGTTCAAGGTAAATACCAGCAAGGTATTAACAACTACCTAACAGGTTATACGGGCATACAAGCAACTGAAAATTATGCTGCTGTATTGCTGGGTGCTGCTTTTGCTACACCAATCGGTGCTGTTGCATTAGATGTTACCCACTCTGAAGCTAATTTTGAAAAACAGTCATCACAATCTGGGCAAAGTTTCCGTTTAAGTTATAGTAAGTTGATTTCTCCAACAAATACAAACTTAACCCTTGCTGCGTATCGTTACTCAACAGAAAATTTCTATAAATTACGTGATGCTCTACTTATTCGCGATTTAGAAGAAAAAGGCGTAAATACCTATGCTGCTGCTGGCCATCAGCGTAGTGAATTCCAAATTACTTTGAACCAAGGTCTTCCTGAAGGTTGGGGTAACTTCTATGTAGTAGGTTCGTGGGTTGACTATTGGAATCGTAGCGAAAGTACTAAACAGTACCAAATTGGTTATAGCAATAACTACCATGGTTTAACTTACGGTTTATCTGCAATTAACCGTAAGGTTGAGTACGGTTCAAATGATGCGTCGCATGATACTGAATATTTAATGACGCTCTCATTCCCGATTAACTTTAAGAAGAACTCAGTTAACGTTAACGTGAGCGCTTCTGAAGATAGTCGTACTGTTGGTGCAAGTGGAATGGTTGGTGATCGCTTTAGCTATGGTGCCTCGGTGTCGCATCAGGACTATGCAAATCCATCATTTAACGCAAATGGCCGTTATCGTACTAACTATGCAACTGTTGGCGGCTCTTATAGTATTGCTGATTCTTACCAACAAGCAATGGTTAGCTTAAGTGGTAGTGTAGTTGCACATTCAGATGGTATTTTATTTGGACCTGAGCAAGGCCAAACCATGGTACTGGTGCATGCTCCAGAGGCCGCTGGTGCAAAAGTTAATAATACCATTGGTTTAAGCGTGAATAAGGCTGGTTATGCGGTTATTCCGTATGTTACCCCGTACCGCCTTAATGACATTACTCTTGACCCACAAGAGATGTCGAGCCAAGTAGAACTTGAAGAAACAAGTCAACGAATTGCACCTTTTGCTGGCGCAATTGCTAAAGTTGATTTTGCGACTAAGACTGGTTATGCAGTTTATATTAATAGTAAAACTGCTGATGGCAACAGTTTACCGTTTGCAGCTCAAGTCTTTAACCAAAAAGATGAAGCTGTAGGTATTGTTGCTCAAGGTAGTATGATTTACTTACGTACCCCACTTGCTCAAGATCATCTTTATGTGAAATGGGGCGATGAAAGCAATGAGCGTTGTTCGGTTGAGTACAATATCAGTAATCAGTTGCAAAATAAGCAACAAAGCATGGTAATGACTGAGGCTGTCTGCAAATGAAAAAATTACTCTTAAATAGTGGTGCTTTAGTTGTATTAGGTTTTTGTATTAATACAGGTGCTCAAGCAGCATGTACGACTAGCAACGGTTTCAGAACAATTGATGTTGCGATGCAAGTTGGACGAGTTGTAGTTCGCCCAAGTGATCCTGTAGGTAAAGTTTTGGTTAAATCCCTTTTTGAGATTAGACCAGATCCTAATACTATGTATACCTGTAGCACTTCGGATATGTTGACGGCACAGTTATTACAAAGTTATCCACTTAGCGTACTTGGTAATAGCATCTATTCAACTAATATTCCAGGGATTGGTATTCGTCTCTATCGCGAAGCGTTTAATGCTGGAAATTTCTCTGGTTACTATCCTTATACTCGTCGCGTCCCAAGCACTCGTTTCACCCTTGCAGAAGGCTATTTTGTTGTAGAAATTGTAAAAACGGCTGAAAATACTGGATCTGGAACTTTAGTCCCTGGTGTTTATAGTAGTTATTATGCCGGAAGCCGAAGTGATCGCCCTTTTTTAACTAGTACGGTTAATGCTAATGCAATTACGATCGCCTCTTCTTCTTGTGAATGGCGTGGCGCTATTAATAAGCAGGTACAACTACCGACAGTTACAAAAGCTGGGTTTAAAGGTGTTGGTTCAACTCAGGGAGATCAATCTTTCGATCTAAATATTTTGTGTAATGGTGGTATCAACCCAACTGGTTATGAAGAGAAAAACCTCATTAGCTTGAGTTTTGATTATCAACAAGACGGCACAAATACCCAAGTTTTAAAAAATCTTGAACCAAATGCAACTAAAGCAAATGGTGTTGGAGTTCAACTTGTATGGAATTATCAAAATAAGAATCAAGTTATTGGCTTAGGTAATAAATTAGAACTGGGAACTGTGAAATCAAATCAAACCATTCAATATGATGTTCCATTGACTGCTCGTTATTATCAAACAGCAGCAAATGTTACGCCTGGCAAAGTTCGTGCCATGGCTACTGTAACTATTGAATATGATTAATCATATTCAATAGTTTATAAATATAATAATTTCAAATATTTAGAATTAATAATAAGTTTTATTTTATCAATACTTTCTAAAAATTTAATACTTAACTCTATAGGAATATTTTATGAAAAAAATAGGTATAGTTGCTGTTAGTGCAATTACATTATGTTGGGCAATGTATGAAGTATCTTCTGACAATACGAGTACCGTATCGCGTAATGAATCTAGCCAAAAAGTAGTATCTAAAACCATTTCATCAACTGCAAAGAATGAAAAATTAGCACCTCAAATGCTTTTGGCTCAGACTACCTCCCTTAATTCTTCTGCCCCAGTCTGCAAATACAATTTTGATGCGACTCAAGAAGATTACGATCTTTGGAATAATGAACACCCTGATTTTCCTACGAAAATATTCCCATCGATAAATGTCCAAAAATTTGGTTTTAAGGTGGAGCCTAGACTAGAAAGTGAGTATGGTTACGTAGATTATGTAGCTACAAGTAAAGCTAGTGTTAATTCGACTAATGAAATTGGTGATTTAACTATACCTCACACAGGTATCGTTGCATTTGAAATGGAACTTAAAATTCCAACATCAACTCTTGGGAGTTCATCACTTGGAAATTCTACTTATTACTCCTCTAGCATTGGATTTAGTGGTGTAACAAATAATGGCTATACAGTTAGGTCCAACTATTGGTTTGATATGGGGGGGTATGATCCAGATTTTGGTGAGAATCCTGCTAGATTAAACTATTATACAGCTTATCGACTTAGTGATAATAGTGGGCCTAACAATCCATATTATAAAGGTCAAAATATGACAAATAATTCAAATGAATACCAAAGATTAGGGATGTATATTAATCAGAACACTAAACAGATTGGCTTTATTATAAATGGTGTTGATCACGGCTATCAATCTACTTTACCTGCTCCACTAGAGAATATACGTTTTTCTGTCTCAAGTAGTATAGGAATATATTCTAATCAATTATTTGGACAAGAGTTGTCGAACGAACTCATTACTGACCGTAATGCGCTACAGTTTAGCTATCCTCAGGGTACAACTGACATGTGCGGTAATGCCATTTAACATATAAAATCATAAGTTGTAAAAAAGGGCTGAATCACAGCCCTTTTTATTTCATTTAGAAATGAATGACTGTACGGATTGATTTGCCTTCGTGCATTAAATCAAAAGCAGTATTAATGTCTTGTAAAGGCATAGTATGCGTTACAAATGGTTCAAGTTGAATCTCACCTTTCATTGCATCTTCAACCATTTTTGGAAGTTGTGAACGGCCTTTTACCCCACCAAAAGCAGTACCTAACCATTTACGGCCGGTAACCAACTGGAATGGACGAGTCGAAATTTCTTGGCCAGCACCAGCAACACCAATAATGACGGATTGTCCCCAACCACGATGTGCACACTCTAAAGCTGAGCGCATTACATTGACGTTACCAATACATTCAAATGAATGATCTACGCCCCAGCCTGTCATTTCTACAATGACTTGCTGAATTGGTTTATCGTAATCTTTAGGGTTTAAGAAATCTGTAGCACCAAATTGCTTAGCAAGTTCAAATTTATCTGGATTGGTGTCTACTACAATAATTTGCCCAGCTTTCGCTTGTCGTGCACCTTGTACAACAGCCAAACCAATTCCGCCTAAGCCAAATACAGCAACAGAATCACCTTCTTGTACTTTAGCTGTGTTATGCACGGCGCCAATACCAGTCGTCACACCACATCCAAGTAAACATACTTGTTCATGATTCGCTTCAGGATTGATTTTTGCTAAAGATACTTCTGCAACTACCGTATATTCACTGAATGTTGAACAACCCATGTAATGGTAAATTGGTTCACCATTATAAGAAAAACGCGTGGTTCCATCTGGCATTACACCTTTACCTTGAGTCGCACGTACTGCAACACACAAGTTGGTTTTTCCAGATTTACAGAATAAGCATTCTTTACATTCAGCAGTATAAAGTGGAATGACATGGTCACCAGGTTTAACGCTTATTACGCCCTCACCCACTTCAACTACCACACCTGCACCTTCATGACCTAAAATGGCAGGAAACACACCTTCTGGGTCATCGCCAGATAATGTAAAAGCATCGGTATGACATACCCCTGTATGGGTAATTTTTATTAAAACTTCACCCGCTTGAGGTGGGGCAACATCAACTTCAACAATCTCTAAAGGTTTTCCTGGGGCAAAGGCGACAGCTGCACGAGATTTCATCTTTGGGTTTCCTTTAAATCATTCGGTATTTATAGTCGAGCAAAATAGATTATGTAACAGTAATACAAGAGCTTAATTTTGCTTAAATTAAAATTGGCTTTCATGACAATCCATCACAGCATAGCCAGTCATGTATCTCTAAGCAAGCTTCAGTTTCAAAAAGAAGAAAACCTCTTACTTGAAGAGGTTTCTTATCAAATCACTTATTTTATAAAAGGGTTACGTTTACTTAGAGGTAAATATCTGGTGGATATGGTGTGTTATCGCTAATTGGCGAATACAGCGTATTTTCAACAAAGAAGCCATTTGGAGCCTGAGTGGTATCGATCGTAATTGAATCAAACATAACCTGTGGATAGGCCCAAATAAATTGCTTCATTAAACCTAAGGAAATATTGTTTTTCATGTCACCAAAAATTCGTTGCCAAATAGGCGTTCGATATGGCTTGGTTTTATCAAATCCATAAATATAGGCAATAGATGCATCAGGAACGAAACCTGATAAGTAAATGACTTTATTGGCAGGATAGCCTAGTCCTTGTATTGGTATTTGTGAAACTGCTTGATGTGCCAAATCTAAGCGAGCTTCCAATAGCCAGTCATAAGCTTCTGTCATCATGTAATCAAAATTGGGATATGAATAATGTTGGCTTGGATAGTTAATATAAGTGGCTAAAGTCTGAATTGGAGATTGAATAGATGGAAAGAAAATGAGGGGGCTAACTTTGGCAGCGGAGTATTTTGCTTTAATGACCGTGCGAATGTCTTGGCAGGTTTGACCTAATTTATTTCTGAGCCATGTTTTAAACTCATCATATGGTGTTCCTGTCTTATTCATTGCTTCATAAATTGTCCCCAAATCTGGTGCATATAAACCTGTATCTGCATTAAAGGCTAGTTTTGTTGGATAGTCATATACACAAGGTAGATTTGTATCGGTGTTATACCACCACCAAGGTTCACCAATCTGCATGTTTACATCACATCCCCCTACTACCATTGCATCTGCAAATTCAATAAAGACTTTACGTAGATATGCCAAAGCATTCTGATGACTTAAACTAAAAAAATAGCTCGGTGGTTGGTAGCCTGTTTTACCCAAATTACTGTTCCAATCACGCTGTGCCCAATATTCATTGGCCCCCAAGGAGTACATTTCAAAGCTTACCCCAAAGATGGGTTGTAGACTGGCGCTATGTAAAGCCTGCGCATATTTCTCATGCCATTTACGCGTACATGAGTTAACAACCGCTTCACCTGTTACCAACGTATCTGGTATTTGCCATTTATTAATATCACTTTTCCATGTCATTTCAGGATAATGTGACATTCCACAATAGTGGTTAACCAAACCCTTATATCCCAAAGTCACCATATTGTTGACTAAGCGCTGAGGATTTAAATCATAGTGGTCGTCATAGCTCGTACAGATACCATAATTGTGCTGAGGAACAACCACACGGCTCAAATTTAACTTTGCATTTGTACCAGTTACGACTGAATTGGTCAGACGAATGTAGCCATCTTCAGGCTGGCTTAAAGGTAAGGCTGATTGGCTATTATAATGGCTCGTGAAACCTGAAAATGAAATCCGTTGAATGTTAGTTACCGGGAAGCTATCTGTAGCAGAAAATCCAGCTTTTACTGTATCCCAGTTAATATGAATATGTGCCGTTCGCGATGAAGGATTATTTGCATAGTTAAATAAGACAACATAGGCAACTTTATCTACACCATTTTCATTATAGTACACCGTTAAAGTGGGCGTTAAACTTGGATTGTTAAGCACTGGCATCGTGGCAGATAACTCAATATCGAAGTCCCAAACCACCCCTGCATAGCTATATTTGGTCTGATACGCTAAAAATTTATGATCTTTAGTATCAGAAGAATCCCACGTAATTCCTACTAAATCATTTGCCATTCGCGCTCTAAAAGATGCTTCGAAACCATTTCCATAATTCGTAATAGCAAAAGACATCGTTTGTGGACCGTCTATTCTCCAATAGATAGGACTAAACCGATCAATAAGTGTATTTTGAGTGATTGGATGTGGTGATGAATTAGAATTATTTTGTACATTTTGTGAGTTAGTTATCATGTCTACATTCTCTTAATGTATTAAGAGGTTTTATATTAAATAATAATTTTTATTTTATTGTTCAGATAAGTAACAATGACGTTTAAATTATTTACAGTTAATATTTTTTATAAAGCTCAAAATATAGTTAAACAATTAAACTTAACATTATCCTAAAATATTTTTGCACCGAGGAGATAATAAATGTCAAATTTTATGCAGCCTACTCATTTTAGGATATTGTTTGTATTTACTCCTCTTGTTTTTGCACTAACAGGTTGTAGTGACGCTTTATATTCTCAAAGAGCCATCCCAATAAAGGCTTCTTCGGAAAATATTCCATATCCAAAGATCGATCCATTTTTAGGAGAAAAGTTACAGCCTAATGAGGAAGTGCTAGCTGAAAACATAGCTCAAGTCATTGAAAAGTCAATTCATGAACAATACACGGCGGGAAATGCTTTGCGTGATGCACATCCTAAAGCGCATGGTTGTGTGCGAGCCGAGTTTCATGTCTCAAAAAATATACCTGCTCAGTTTGCTAAAGGAGTTTTTATCCCAGATCAAAGTTATCAAGCATGGATTCGTTTTTCAAATGCGTCTAATGACGCCACGAGTGCCGACATTAACAAAGATGCACGAGGCATCGCCATAAAACTTTTAGGTATATCTGGAGACAAAATTTTAGAAAGTGAAAAACAAGCGACCACTCAAGATTTTATTATGATTAATCACCCTGTCTTTTTTGCCAATGATGCAAAAAGATATCTTTCTTTTATGAATGATGTGAATAGCCATAATATGATCAGAAAACTTCATATTCCTTTTGCCTTAGGCTTTAAGGGAACCATGAATGCGCTGGGAGCACGTAACTCACAAATTGCAAACCCACTCTATGCACGTTATTGGTCTATGGTTCCCTATCAGTTGGGACTTGGCAAAGATCGGAAAGCAGTTAAATATTCAGTACGTGCTTGTTCGGTAGCACCAAATAATCTACCTAAAAACCCTAATCATGATTTTTTAAGAGAAGCTTTAAAAAATACTTTGCAAAATAATGACGCCTGTATGGAGTTCCTTATTCAGCCGAGAACTTCAAGTAAAATGCTAGTAGAAGATGCGATGACAGAATGGGATGAAAAAGCAGCTCCCTTTTATCAAGTAGCAACTATTCACATTCCAAAGCAAAACTTTGATACACCTGAACAAAACCAGTTCTGTGAAAATCTTTCTTTTACGCCGTGGCATGCTTTACCTGAACATAAGCCATTAGGTGCTGTAAACAGAATGCGTAAGGTCATTTATGAAAATATAAGCAGAGTTCGACATGATATGAATTCAGCCCCTAGACAGGAACCTTAAATATTTTATCCCTGATGGTTTGTCTAAGCTAACTACCTTTAGTCAATTCCTTTGCTTGTATCTATAGTAATACGATCAATAAAATCTGCTAACCATAAAACAAAGTCATCTTCACTTTTATGCTTTGGAATCAAACTTATATCTAATGTAATAGGTAGTTCATTTTTAAAGCTAACAACTGTACCCTCGAAATTCACAAAGTTATATAAAAATTTTAATTCTGTACCTGCAATGGCTTTTTTGATTTCTATGATGAGATTATTTAAGTTTTTAAAATGATTGTTAGAGTATTTATATTTAATATTTTTATTAATTTTTTCTGCTAATAGTAAGTATTTTGGCATTTCTATCTCCTTATTAATTATTTATAAAATATAAGTATAATTTCAAAGTTATAAAAATAAGTTTTTAATTTTTATTAAATTGTTTCTGCATTTTTAATTTTAATTGATCAGTTGTGGCGATAATAACAACATATTGTTTAAAAGTGTGATTTATTTTTGCTTTTTTATTCTGATTAAATTAGTAGGTATTAATATCGACTAAAACACTCGGCTTTAAAATTTATATTAAATAGGCTCAACATATTTAAACTATTAAGCCTATTTAATTTTTAATATTTACTTAAGAGGAAAAGCACTTCTTTAAATCTTAAGTAAGTTTGCGGAAGTTCTTCACTCTATGAACTTTCCCACATTTTCTGCACTCTTTTAATTTCATCGTGAGTTATATCAAAATCATATTCCCAGACATGAATACAGAAAATTTGTCTAAGGTTGTGGAGCATAGACACCTCCTTATAAAAACTGACTAAGCAGTAAGTTTTTTAAGAATATATTTAGCTTATTTAGAAGAATTTTCCTTTTTAGCTTTATCCTCTTTGTGTTTACAGCAATAACCGAAAACAGCACCAGCACTAAAGAAAAACAGAGCTTTGAACATTGGTATCTCCAAAAGATAATTAAGTAAATTAAAAATTAACATTCAAGGTTGTATCTGTTTTTAGGCCAATGGAGCTGATTCTGTGCGTTATGCAAACTTTTGTGAAAAGTTATAACAATATATTTTATAAGAATAAGGAGAGCTAAATTAAAAAACCGCCCCAGAAGGCGGTTGCTGAATTTACAGCGACATATAGAAGTGTAGTGGACGATCACTTCTATATTTTTTGAACTTATTTTTCTTCTTTTATAATTTTAGTAAAGGCATCTGATTTGAAATAATTAATAATCATCTCCCCATCATCACTTGTCGATGATGACACTTTAGGAGGTTCGTCATAGTTAAACTTAAAGTCTGGAGGAATAAATTTCGAGATTGGTGGAAGCTTAGCCTCTCCTCCCGTTGTAATTCTTTCGATAAAACCCGCGAGCCAAAGTATATATTCATCTTTATTTTTATGGTTGGGCATAAGGCTCATATCCAACTTAATCGCGCACTCTTCTAATGGCTTGGTTAAGCACTCTTCAAAATCTATAAAATTATATTTAAGTTTAAACTTGGTTCCTTTAATTTCTTTGCGGATTACGCTAACCAACTGATTTAAGTTCTCTGCTGAGCTTTCAGAAAATAAATTTTTGTCCTCAATTTTTTTATACACATTCTCAGCAATGATTAAATATTGTGGCATTTTATTTTCTCCCTTTTATTGTCAGGCTACTCACTCAGCCCTTTAAGGAAGTATGATAGATATCATGTTTTCTAATGTAATTGTTGTGCTGCCAATTGTAATTAGTGTGTTTTTGTGAAACTTGCAAGCATAGCCATCCGAAAAAAATAAAATTAATGCAAAATGAGTCTCATTTTTAGATAAAAATTTATTCTAATCAAAAAATATTTTTAGCTCATCTAAAGTTGGAAGCTGATTATAAGATTGATCTGCAATTATGGTATTTGCCCAGTTTGTCTTTGAAACTATACAAAAATTAAGCTTCTTTAGAACCTGAATGTCTTTTTCTAATAGACCTAATGGAATCCACATAAAATGAGTAGTTCCTACCAAATTAGGTACAGGCGATCCACATTTACTACAAAATGAAGATGTGAAGCCTGTTTCTTTTTTATAAGTATGGATAAGCTCAAAACCTGAGAGCCATTCAAATTTATCCTTACTCACTAAAGTTGCAGCATTCGCTCCTGTTCCAGTTTGTTTACGACAGAGACTACAGTGGCAATGGTACACAGTCTTGATTTCGTTATTGATAGAAAATTTGACTTCACTACATAAACAAGAACCTACATGACTCATCTCGAGCATCCTTCGAAAATAATATTGAATATAGCACTAGCCTTAAAAAGGTTAAATTTAACTTTATATGTTTAAATGGATAGGCTCTCTTAGAAGTACCTATAAATATAAGGAATTGCTAGAGTTGAGGCTTGGCAGAATGCATTTATACCGTTTAATATGAATTTTGACATATAAATTGAATATAAAAATGCTGTGATGTGCTTATCTTGGATGCGACTTAAAAGCTTACATGATTAATCAACTCTATCAGCACTACAGTAGTATGGCATTAAATGCCTGGGGCTTTACACATACACCTTCGTATAACGATACATACGACCCTGATGAGAATGATACAGTGACAAATAGCTTTAATTGGTTGAATGATGAACAAGCTACAGAAAAAACTAAACAAGGATTAACTGCTTTTGTTGCATTGGATGATGCTTTTATCAGTATCGCCTCTCGTATGTATCTGATTAGAAATGCAAAAGAAAAAATCGATTTACAATACTATATTTGGACAAATGATTTTGTTGGAAACTTAATGCTGCACGAGTTATTAACGGCGGCAGATCGTGGTGTAAAAGTTCGGTTACTCATTGACGATCAAAATGGAGTAAAACTTGATGGTGTTCTAAGAAGCCTTCTACACCATCCTAACTTTGAAATTCGTTTATTTAATCCATACAAATTTAGATATGTAAGAATCTTGGACTATATTTTCCGGTTTAAGAAAGTAAACCATCGCATGCATAATAAATTAATTATTGCAGATGGCGTGATTGCGGTAACAGGCGGTCGTAACATCAGTAGTGAGTACTTTGATGCAAGTAGTAAGTTCCAGTTTACAGATCTAGATATTCTATTTTATGGGCATACAGTACAGCATGCTCAAGCAGTTTTTAATGATTTCTGGCAAAGTGAGTTAAGCCAAGATGCGACCAAGCTGGTCGGGACTTGCGCTGTCCACCACTTGCAATCTTTACGACAGCATTATCATGATTTGCTTCATGAAAGTGAAAATCATACTCAAACCGAAGATAAGCTTTATGATGCTCAAACTTATTTAAAAGAACTTTTAGAGCATTATCCAATTCAATGGTCAAAAGCATATTTTGTTGCAGATTCACCGAAAAAGATCTTAGGAATAGCCTCTAAAGAAGAAATGCTTTATGGGCAAGTTATGGCCATTATGGGTGAACCAAAGCAGCACATCGAATTGGCTTCAGCTTATTTTGTTCCTACACAACAAGGCGCTTACTATTTAAAACAGTTAAAAGTTCAAGGTGTTAAAGTTAGGGTTTTAACGAACTCTTTTGCTGCAAATGATGTGGCAGTTGTGCATGCTTTTTATAGTCAATATCGGGTTGAAATGCTGAAAAGCGGTGTGGAGCTATTTGAGTTTAAGCCATTTTTAGAACGCAGACGTAGAACATGGTATGAAGTGGTAACTGGAAGTGTGATTCCAGCAAAAGGTAAAAATAAATCGAGCTTGCATGCCAAATTTTTTGATGTGGACGGTAAAGTATTTATTGGTTCTTTTAACTTTGATCCACGTTCGACTTACTTAAATACTGAGGTTGGTCTTGTTATTGAGTCAAGTCAATTACAAGCACAAATTTCGGTCATGCTCGATCAGCATTTACCTCAAGTCGCCTATCAACTTAAGTTAAACAGTGAAGGTAAAATTATTTGGTTAGATTATCAGTCAAATGGACAAGTTGTTGAATATGAAAAAGACCCAGATACCAGCCTTTTCCAACGTACAATGATTAAAGCCGTTTCATATTTACCCGTTGAATGGATGATGTAAGAACACTTCAACTTGACTTATAAAATCCCAATTTCTTTAAAAAATTTCTGATAAGCCTCAGCTTTTTTCTCTAGCGCTAATGGATAAGCTCGAGACGAAGATGGTAAGCGATATAAATTAATATCTCTTCCTGCAAAGTAAGTCGATGTAGATGTCCCTATAAGCGGTTTTTCAGTGTTCTCGGGTAAAACTGAAATTAAGGTATCAGTTGCTTTATCACCAGTGGTCATGATGGTCTGACATAGAGGAATCTGCTGAAGCAAAACAGTAAGATCTGTGGGCGTTACGATTTCAAGAAATTTATCTGCGGCATTCCCCTTCAACCGCTTAATTTGATAAGCCGTGTCAAAGATTGCAATACCTGTTTCAATTAAGAAATTTCGGATACGTTCTTCATTAAAATTTTTTTGGTTTTCACTTAAAAAGTAAGTTTTATCTTGGAAAAAGATTAAACCAAAAATTCGCCACATATCATTTTGGAAATTTGGATAGTAAAAATCCATCTTCCATTTATTACGCGGTGGTGGAAAGCTACCCAACATGAGTAAACACGCATTTTCAGGTAAAAAGGGTTCTAGTGGATGTGTTTCTATCTCAATTATCATAAAAAATCAGTGTTTACTTAAAAACTTTATAAACAAATTAACCTATTTTTTAGTTAATCACGAGTCATGAAATGCAATTTCTCTTAATTAAAGCGTTAATGGGAAGAATCAGCTCTTACTGAAAAACATTGAGATGATACCTCTGTAGGAATCACCTCAATCATTTAACGTGTAGTGTGCTGGTGGACTCAAATTTATTAAGAGTTCAAGACTTTAAAAACCTTACCTGTTCTTGGATGAGCAAAACTGTTATCTGGATCTAAATTAATGACTTTATCCGAAATCACAATTTTAGAAAGTGGCAACCAGCTTTGCTCTTGTTCAGCTTGGACAAAATTTTTTTCATAAATATTTTCATAAATTTGTTCAACTACAATTTCCATACCACACATACTTTTGGCATTTACTTCTTTTAAAATATGGCGCTTTGACATTCTAGTCTCCTTTTTTATTATCCGCATCGCTAATAATAAAGACTCCACTGATACAATATGTAAATTTTAATAATGAAAGTGTTTTTTTTGTTTTAATCATACTTTTGTAATAATTAAATGAATAGTGGAGTAATTATTAATTTAATTATTATCTTTAAGTTAATCTATTTAAAATAATTATGAGTTTTAATAAAATTAAAGGGTTCATTATTTGAACCCCTTTTTATTTAATTTTAAACTTGTACAGCGTTATCAATTGAGCCGTCATCTTGATTTTGGACCCTGTCTTTACTAGTCACTGAGTCGTTATCGTGATCTGTATTAAAACTCTTACTGTTCTTTTGCTTCTTCTTGTAGACACACATCCCAATCGCAATACCTGTTCCTATCACTAAAATTGACTTTAACATTTTGCACCTCTTCGATTGACGGAGTAACTTTTGAAAAATCAGCTTTAATTAATAGCACATAATTTGTTATTTAACGGCTTTCATTTGCTCCGCTTTTGTAAGGTATTTAATTTTTATGTTAATTGAATAGTGTAATAGTTAAAAAATAAATTTTGATACAAAGCAAAAAGCCTATTCTATATTTTGAATAGGCTTTTTACTGTATTTCAGGATTAAGCAGTATTATGAATTGCTTTAAGCAATCTTATTATCTTTGAATACACTACAAATGTATTTAATGCTGAAGTTTTAGTCAAGATGGAGTTGAGTGGTTATACCAATAATTAGTAGTTCTTGTGATGGATATCACGTTTATTTGTTTCAGATAAGAAAAAACCCATTTCTACTTCTCATGAAGAAATGGGTAATGTGAAAACCACAAAAGACCTGAAATACCAAATGTTCTTACATTCAGTAAGGTTGAGTGTAGTGAATATACCGAATGGTTGACAATTAAACTATTTGTATTTTTTTTAGTCATTTCGGCCAATAAAAAAACTGTTATGATTCTGTAGATTAACTCTGTTTAGTCATTCATTATTAACCCAAAATTCTATCAACCACCCTCACCCAATTATTAAGACATATATTTTCAATCAGTGTTTTAGAATAACCACGCTGTTGCATACGCTCAATTAAGCGATGTAGCCCTGTCACATCTTCAAGTTCAGCACCAATAAGTGCACCGTCAAAATCAGAGCCAAAGCCCACATGTTCCTCGCCTAAATGATCCATTAAATATTCTAAATGTTCTAGAATTACATCGATGAGTGTATCTGCATTGCGTTGTCCATCGGATCGTAAAAACGCGACATCAAAATTTACGCCTACCATACCTTTACTTTCTCGGATTGCTTTAAGCTGCGAGTCAGTTAAGTTACGTGCTTGAGGACATAAAGCATGTGCATTAGAGTGCGTTGCTACGATTGGCTGCTGCAATATATCTACCGTATTCCAAAAAGCTTGTTCATTCATATGGGAAACATCAATCACCATCTTTTTATCGGCACAGCGTTTTATAAAGTCTTTGCCATCGCTGGTAAGACCTGCTCCAGTGTCGGGTGAATGAGGAAACTTGGCATTTAAACCATGTCCAAAGCGGCTCGGTCTATTCCAAAGTGGGCCAATACTACGCAGGCCTCTTTCATAAAACACATCGAGTAAATCAGGATTTTGTTGTAGAGCTTCTGCACCTTCCATATGCAACACAATTGCTAGCTTTTGCTCTACTAAACAATCCTGAATATTTTGAACTGATGTGCAAATTTTAATATTTTTAGAATGCTGAGCGAGTTGATGAGCTAAATCGAGTTGTTCCAAGCAAATTTGTTCAATTTGCTGTTGGGTAAAATCAGAAGCATTTTGATCAAATAGCTTATTGGGATGATGCTGTTGCACATAGCTGTATGGTGGTAAAAAAATCGCAAACATTCCTCCCATAAAACCAGCTTGTTGACAGCGTTTTAGGTCAAGATGGCCTGCTAAGCGTTCATGAATAAAAGCATGTACAGGATCTGCATGATCACTTAGCCATAAGCGTGTTAAAGCATCATTATGCCCATCAAAAACTGGAATATGGGTAGGCTTCATAAGCATTCCTATTGCTTGCTATATGTCTGTAATTGTGTGGACTGGAATATTTTGTGTGGCGCTTAAAGATTTAGAGTTTCTACTATTACGGAATACTAAATTTTGCAGTGGTGCAGCCAACTGACTTTCTGTACGTGCTTGTTCAATCATTTGATGATATGGCGATTTTCCACATACAGGATCGGCATTAGCGGCATCTCCAGTCAACATATAGGCCTGACAACGACATCCGCCAAAGTCACGATCTTTATCTGGGCAATTACGGCACCCGTCTGGCATCCATGCATCACCACGGAAATGATTAAATCCAGTTGATTTGTACCAAATATCTGACAATTTATGTTCGCGGACGTTTGGAAATGAAATTGGCAATTGTCGTGCTGCGTGGCAAGGTAGCGCCATACCATCTGGAGCAACTGTAAAGAAGATTTTACCCCAGCCATTCATACAAGCTTTTGGTCGCTCTTCATAATAATCAGGCACTACAAAAATAAGTTTGCAAGGATGATTTTGCGCTTTTAATTTTTCTCGATATTCATTGGTAATCCGTTCTGCACGTGTCAGTTGCTCTTGTGTAGGTAATAAACCTTGGCGGTTTAAAAAAGCCCAACCATAAAACTGACAAATTGCTAGCTCGACTGTGTCTGCATCCAGCTCAAGGCAAAGTTCAATAATTTGTTCAATCTGGTCAATGTTATGTCGATGAATAACAAAATTAAGTACCATTGGGTAATCGTATTTCTTAACCAGTCGGCACATTTCATACTTTTGTTCAAAAGCATGCTTTGACCCTGCCAAGGCATCGTTTACCACAGGGTCACTCGCTTGAAAGCTCACTTGAATGTGGTCTAAACCCGCTTGTTTTAAATCAGCAATACGTTTTTCGGTAAGACCCATGCCTGAGGTAATCAAGTTGGTATAAAACCCTTGCTGATGAGCATGTGCAACGAGTTGTTCTAAATCTTGACGTACCAGTGGTTCACCACCAGAGAAACCGAGTTGAACAGCACCCATCTGACGTGCCTGATCAAAAACGTCAAACCACTCTTGGGTGGTTAGCTCATTTTTATGCTGAGCATAGTCCAATGGGTTTGAGCAATATGGGCATTGTAGCGGACATCGATACGTGAGCTCCGCTAATAACCATAAAGGTAGGCCAACACCTTCTGTCATACTAAATCAATCCAGTGTTGCTGTTTTGCGACCAGCATGTAATCCACTACATCTTGATCAATCTCAGCAATATCACCAAATTTTTGCTTTAACTGGGCAATAATTGCAGAAACATTCTGCTGCCCATCAATATATTGCCCGATTGCCCCTGCACTTTCATTTAACTTGATCATGCCTTCAGGATATAAAATCACAAAACCATTTTGAGCTGGCTCGAACTGAAAACGGTAACCTTGTCTCCATGTCGGCACAAGGTTTAAATCAAACTGCTCTTTATTCATTTAAATAGTCCTTTGTGCCAAACTCGTTTTCTCGTCACAGTGTGATATGGTGCTTCATTGTGAACATATGCAAGTGTTAAAGCATCTAAAATGCTCCATAAAATATCCAGTTTAAACTGCAATATTTCAAGCATTCTTTGTTGTTGCTCATGAGTTGTAAATGAATCAAGTGTAATTGTTAAACCATGTTCAACATCACGGCGTGCCTGACTTAAACGAGAACGGAAATATTCATAGCCTTTATCATCAATCCATGGATAGTGTTGTGGCCATGAATCAAGTCGCGACTGATGAATTTGTGGAGCAAAAAGTTCAGTTAAAGAGCTGCTTGCTGCTTCACGCCATGAAGCACGGCGTGCAAAGTTCACATAGGCATCTACTGCAAAGCGAACACCCGGTAATACCAGTTCTTCAGAAATAACTTGTTCACGACTCAAGCCCACAGCTTCGGCTAAGCGTAGCCATGCTTCTCGACCACCGCCATCAGGATATTCACCATCCTGATCGATCATACGTTGAATCCATTCTTGACGGACTCGCTGATCTGGGCAATTTGCCATAATCGCCGCATCTTTAAGCGGAATATTAATTTGATAGTAATAGCGGTTTGCAACCCAAGCCTGAATTTGTTGCTGGGTGGCTTTACCTTCATACATCATCACGTGAAATGGATGATAGATATGATAATACTGGCCTTTATCAATAATGGCTTGTTTGAATTGTTCAGTCGTTAAAGCTTCAGGTGTTTGAGTCATGTTTCACCTTAGAGTTCAATCTGCATGCCGTCATAGGCAACTTCTACACCATTTGCTTTAAGTTCAGCAAACTGGCTAGAGTTTTCATTTAAAATTGGATTGGTGTTGTTAATATGAATCAGCACTTTTTTAGGTGTACTCAGCTGGTTTAAATAAGACAGTGAACCACCTTCGCCACTAATATATAAATGCCCCATTTCACGGCCAGTTTTAGTTCCAACCCCTGTTTGTTGCATTTCATCATCTGTCCAAAGCGTACCATCAATCATGACGCAATCTGAACTCTGCATAATCTGCATGATTTGATCATCAATTTTTCCAAGACCCGGTGCATAGAATAACTGCTTTTGTGTCTTATGATCTTTGATAATTAAAGCAATATTGTCGCCCTCATGTGGGTCATTTCGATGCGGTGAATATGGTGGCGCAGCACTTTTAATAATTAAAGGCAAAAATTCTAAATTTTCGAAACCATCAATTTTAAAGGCTTGCTTAGGATTAATTTCATTGTATTGAAGACCACCATTCCAGTGTTTGAGCATATTAAATACTGGAAAGCCGCTTGTTAAATCTTGGTGGACCATTTCTGTACACCATACATTCATTGGACAACCTTCACGCAAGGTTAAAAGCCCAGTCGTATGGTCTAACTGACTGTCCATTAAAATAACACTTGTTATTCCTGTATCACGCAATTTACGCGCGGGTTGTGCTGCTTTAAATTCGAAAAGTTGCTGGCGTATATCAGGTGATGCGTTTAATAAAACCCAGTCTGTTCCATTTTCAGAAACAGCAATTGATGATTGAGTACGAGCTTTGGCTTGGATTGAACCTGTGCGCACACCATGACAGTTCGGGCAATTACAATTCCACTGCGGGAACCCGCCTCCGGCAGCTGAACCTAAAACATAAATATACATAAAATTAATATCTTATTAGAAAGAGATAAGCCCTAGAACAAGACTAGGGCTTATGACATATTTGGATGAAACTGAATTAACGTGCTTCGAAGTACATAGTAACTTCAAAACCAATGCGTAAATCAGTAAAAGCTGGTTTAGTCCATTGCATAAATTATCTCCGGTTCATATTAATCTTGTGAAATGAATCACTTGATTAAATCTTATAAGGTCATTAAAAATTTATTCTAAATAAAAAATTTGGGTTTGTAGACCACCCCTAGCCAAGATATTGTTCGATAATTGTGTTTTTTGTCCAAATTTTAATATTTCGAACATATTTGCTCATTGAAGGTTTCATCAAACATTCATACTAAAAGCGTATTTTTTATCCGTCTTAATTGATAAAATGATAAAAAAATGAAAAATTTAACAACATTTTTTAAAGTAACAACACTTTCTCTGGCAGTAACGTTATTGGCTGGATGTAATAACGATGATGATAATGACACCGCGCCACCCGCTCAAAGAAGCAATCAAACCGTAAATATTTTAGCTTTTAATGACTTTCACGGAAATCTTGAGCCACCGAAGCGTTACGTCGAAGCACCAAATCCAAATGATGCTGCTCAATCTGTTCGTATTCCTGTGGGTGGAGTGAGTTACTTTGCCGATGCAATTAAAAAACTTAAAGCAGAAAATCCAAATAATGCTGTAGTTTCAGCGGGCGACTTAATTAGCGCTTCTCCTCTAACCTCTTCTTTATTTTTAGATGAACCGACCATTGAAGTCATGAATGATATTCAAATTGACTTTAATGCTGTGGGTAACCATGAATTTGACCGTGGTACAGATGAATTACGCCGTTTAAAGAACGGTGGATGTCAGCAATATACAAGCACTGCGCCTTGCCAAATTAATAAAAACTTTAGTGGTGCAAAATTTGATTTCCTTGCGGCTAACGTAGCAATGAAAAATGACGCCAGTAAAACAATGTTTCCTGCTTATAAAGTTAAAACTTATGGTGGAATTCCAGTTGCATTTATTGGTTTAACCCTTAAAGCAACGCCAAGTATTGTTTCTGCTGCCGGCATTAAAGATGTTGAGTTTCGTGATGAAGCCGATACGGTAAACGCCTTGATTCCTGAATTACAAAAACAAGGAATTGAAGCGATTGTAGTGGTGGTACATGAAGGTGCAGCGCCAAGTACAAAGTTTAATGAAAAAACATGTGATGGCTTAAGCGGCCCGATTTTAGGAATTTTGGATAAGCTTAATCCCGCAGTTGATATTGTTGTTTCAGGTCATACACACCAATCTTATATTTGTGACTATTCTACAAAAAATCCGGCAAAACCGTTCTTACTTACCTCAGCTGGACAATATGGCACGCTCATTACTGACATCAAGGTTGAGTTAGATGGTAAAACTGGTGATGTGATTAAGAAGGATGCTAAACAAGTTCCTGTACAAAGTGAGGCCTATACGTCTGGTACAACCACGGTAAGCCTTACCGATCTCTATCAAAAATTTAGTAAAACCCCAAGCATTGAAGCTATTTTAGATAAGTACCGCCAAGCGGTGACCACCATTTCAAGCCGTGTGGTTGGCACTGCAACAGCAGTAGTCAGTCGTGCTCAAGTTGAAAGTGGTGAAAGCCCGTTGGGTATTATGATTGCAGATGCTCAACAAGCGTTTGCGTTAAAGGCAAGTAACCAAGGCTCTGACTTTACCTTAATGAACCCAGGTGGTGTCCGCGCCGATCTACTCATCAATAGCAGTAACCAAATCACCTTTGGCGATGTTTTTGCGGTTCAACCTTTCGGTAACTCTATTGTGACTTTGAGCTTAACTGGCAAACAAATTAGAGATGTAATTGAACAGCAATGGTCTGGTTCAAATGCAAACTCACCTAGAATTTTACAGCCGTCTAAAGAATTAACTTATCAATATGCGGCAAATACGTCTGTTTCACCACGAGCAAGTAACATTATGGTTGCAGGTTCACCGCTGGTTGACAGTAAAGTATACCGCGTGACTGTAAATAGCTTTTTGGCAGATGGTGGTGACAACTTTACGGTATTAAAAGAAGGCCAAAACCGTGTAGGCGGTGGTCAAGATATTGATGCCCTTGAAAGCTATGTCGCTAAGAATTCACCTTTAATTATTCCAGCGACTACTCGAATTAAAGTCATCAAATAGCAAATTTAATAAAAAAGGACAGTTTAGGCTGTCCTTTTTTCTATCTGGACTTTTTATTCTGTATAGAGATTAAGTTCAATGCTACTGATATTAGTTCCTGTATTCGCAAAAATAACATCTATGACTTCATGCAGTAGTTCTTTCACTTTTTCATGTTCGTAGCTAGTTGCTTCTGCGGTTTTTAAACAAATCAAGTTACAGCTCATTTTATCTTTTCTGATCTTATAAATACTTTTACTTTTTCCTAAGAACACCCTTTTGATGAGCTTGCGATTTTCAAATTCAGATAAGATTCGATAAATTGTTCCGAGCGTAATTTTATGTTCATTTTTAATTTGTGCATAAATGCTCACCGCGCTTAAGCCTTGTGGATTTTGATTTAAAATTTCAAAAACCTGTATTCTCGATTTTTTTATTGGTAGTCCATTTAATAATGATTTTGAAGTTGCCGTCATGATTAATTAGCCCTAATGTTGAAAAGTATAGAAATTCTTAAAATTATTTTGTCTATACTGGTTTAAAAATTATGGATATTTGTTTAATAAAAAACAAAGCCTATTCCCCTACGAATAGGCTTTGTGCTTAGTTTTAACTTAGAAACTATAAGTCGCTTTTACAAAGTAATTGCGGCCATAAAGTTTGGTGTTAAAGGTTTTGTTTTTATCTTCCAGATCAACATCAGTCAGGTTTTTTACGCCATAGTCCAATGTTAAGCGTGGCGAAAGTGGTGAAGTAAATGTCACATCGTAAGTTGTATAAGCTGGTAACTCTTTAGTTGCAGAGTACATTTGTTTACCAACGTAGCTTACGCCTGCATTTACACGGAAGTCTTCAACTGGTGCCCAAGAAACTGAACCATTAGCCAGCCATTCTGGTCGTTCAGTTAAATCTTTACCTGTGGTTTTATTTTTTGCATCTAAGTAAGTGGCATTTGCCTTAACACCTAGATTATCCGTGAAGTCGTAACCACCTGTAAGCTCAACTCCTTTAAGTTCTGCACGGCTTACATTAGTCCAGATTTTTCTAAAATCACCCACTAAACGCGGGTCTCCATCACTTAAGGTAATGGCTTCAATCAAGTTCTTCACGTCATTTTGGAAAACTGTAACTCCAGCATTCCAGTTTGGACGGGTTACAATTAAAGATGCTTCGTAGTTGGTACTTTCTTCTGGTTCTAGGTCTGGATTACCTCGAATGTGACAACTACCGCCACATGAAATCATTGAGTAATTGATATCTAACTGTGCTGGAGACGGAACTTTATAAGCTTGACCAACACCACCTTTTAAGACAACACCTTCAGCGAGTTGATAGGCTAAATAGGCTTTACCGGTCGATTTACCATCAAAGTCATCAAAGTCGTCGTAACGGCCACCTAGAGTTAAGGTCAGTGCATCATTAATATGGGTATCGTTTTGAACAAATACACCGTAACTTTTTTGCTGGTTTTTCCCTGTACCGATATAACTCACAACATCCGTAATTTTTTGGTCTTTATAATCAAAACCAGCTGTGGTGTTATTCATTACCCAGTCAAAGTTCGCGAAAGCACGACCAATTAAGTTTTCTTGCTTATAATTACGACTTTGTGGTGCATCATATTCGCTGTCGTAGTCATAAATTTTGGCTGTTTCTTTTCCAATATAAGCTTCTGTTTTCCCCCAACCCCATTTTCCGCGGTGAGCAATTCCTACATTGGTACGCTTCATTTCCGACTCTTGAATTGAGGTCGCAGCATCTTGAGTAAGTGGGCGTTTATCGTTGTTATAGCCCAAATCTAGGTCTAAAGTTTGTTGGTCATTAATATTCCAACTTAAAGTACCATTTACATTTTTGGTGTCTTTTTCTACAAAGTAAGCGCCATCTGGATCTGGTTTGCCATTTCGATACCATGCATCGCGATTATAAGCATCTCCAGCCAAAGTAAAACTTACATTGTCGGTTAGACCGCCATATAAGTTAAATCCGTAACGGAATTGATCTTTACCATTCCCACGGTCAGCTCGGTTATATTGTCCAAAGACCGAACCATGAAGCTGCCCGTCTTCGGCTTTCTTGGTAATAATATTGATTACGCCACCCATAGCATCTGCTCCATAGAGAGATGACATTGGCCCTCGAATAACTTCAACACGTTCAATACTATTTAAAGGAATTGCACTCCAGTCAAAGTCATTACCACGCCACATGGCACCATTAGATGACATGCGTTTGCCATTAAGTAGAATGAGTGTGTAATTGCCTGATGTATTTAGCATTCCCCGTATAACGATTTTATCTTGACCGCTATTATAGTTATAAACCCCAGCCTGCTTTTGTAAAACATCAGCAAGGCTTAGTGCCGCACTACGTTCAATCTCTTCACTCGTGATCACACTAATGGATGCGGGTGCTTTATCTACGTCTTGTTCTTTTAATGCAGCAGAAACCACAATAGTTTTAAGTTTTTGAACTGGTTCACTATTACCCTGCTGTTCAATATCTGTATTTGCTTGAACGGCAAAAGGAAGCAGTGTTGAGATGGCGACCACCAGCGCTTTTTTCGTTAACGTCATTTCTCGGCCCTTATTCTGGATAATGATTACCACATGATAATTATTATCATTTATGATGTGCCGAGCATCATATACGCATGACTTTTACCGATCAAGATAAAAATAATTATTAGTTATATAATGATAATCATTATTGTTTGTGCTGTAAAAAAGCGTTACCATTACACTTTCGTGTGCCTAAAAACCTATTTAAAACAATCTTAAAGTAGACATAACAATGCTCTCTCGATTTTTTATCTATCACCCTATCTTTGTTTCTGTCGTTGCAATCACTATTCTTATTTTTGGTTTCCTTGCCACTTTAGCCATGCCAGTCGAACGCTATCCCAACCTTGCTCCACCGGGTGTTACGGTTGTAGCGAATTATCGTGGTGCAGCTGCTGACACAGTCGAAGAAAGTGTGACCCAAATTTTAGAACAACAAATAAAAGGTCTGGATAATTTGCTTTACTTTACGTCCTATAGTGAATCATCAGGAACGAGTAGCATTGATATTCATTTTAAAATTGGCACAGATATAGATAAAGCACAGCTCCAAGTACAAAACCGAATTAATGGTGCATTAAACCGTTTACCTGAGGAAGTTCAAAGACAAGGCGTAAACATATGGAAAACCACGGGCGATATGCTACTTATTGTGGGGCTATATGATGAAACTGGTAAAACCAGCAATATTGATTTGTCTGATTATATGGTGAATCACTTTGAACAACCTTTAAGTCAGTTGCAAGGCATTGGTGAAGTTAATGTTTTTGGTTCAAGCTATGCCATGCGCATTTGGTTAAATCCAAATCAGCTTAGAAATTATCAACTTGTACCGAGTGATATTGAAAAAGCCCTAGAAGATTATAATACCCAGATTGCTGCGGGTTCGATTGGTGCAATGCCCTCTGCTGCTGACCAAAATATTTATGCAAAAGTAAAAGCAGGTTCACGTTTAAAAACAATAGATGACTTTAAATCGGTAGTGGTTAAAGCAAATGTTGATGGTAGCCTTGTTTATTTAAAAGATATCGCGAGAGTCGAATTAGGGGCAGAAAATTACGAAAGTATTAATACGCTTAATGGCTACCCATCGGCAGGTTTAGGCATTTCTCTAAGCCCAGATGCTAATGCAATCGAGACTTCTGCCCTTATTAAAGAAAAAATGGCTCAGCTTAGCCAGCATTTACCAGCTGGATATAAAGTCGTTTATCCGCGAGACAATACACCATTTATTGAAGAGTCAATTAAGCAGGTCATGATCACTTTGCTTGAAGCAATCGTGCTTGTTGTTATTGTGATGTATCTCTTTTTACAAAATTGGCGTGCAACTCTTATTCCAACCATTACGGTTCCCATCGTCATTAGTGGCACATTTGTGGTGTTGTATTTATTTGGGATGAGCATTAACACACTTACGCTATTTGCCTTGGTTTTAGCGATTGGGTTATTGGTTGATGACACGATTGTAGTCGTGGAAAATGTTGAACGGCTTATGCACGAACAACAGCTAAGTGTACGTGAAGCTTGTTTAATGTCGATGCAAGAGATTAGCGGCGCATTGGTGGGTATTACACTGGTCTTAACCGCGGTATTTATTCCAATGGCTTTTTTTAGTGGTTCGACGGGTATGATTTACCGTCAGTTCTCTATTACATTAGCAGCAGCCATGTTGTTATCGCTATTTGTAGCCATGACTATTACACCTGCGATGTGCGCAGTTCTATTAAAAAAACATAATAAAAAACCCAAATGGGGACAAATGCTTGAGCTTGCTCTTCAAAAAGTCAGATCAGCTTTTAGTTTTTTATCTGTTCGTTTAATCCAGTTTAAAGTATTTTCCAGTCTATTGGTTGTGGGCATCGCGGTTGTTCTATTTATGATTTATCGCAGTTTGCCTACAAGCTTTATTCCAAATGAAGATCAAGGATTACTTGCTGTTCCCTATAGTTTGCATAACAGTGCCTCAATGAGCCAGACTGAAGAAATTGGAAGACTCGTCAATAATTATTTCTTTGAACATGAAGGCAAAAATATTAATACCGTACTGGTCGTAAATGGACAAAACTTTTCAGGGAGCGGTCCAAATTTAGGTATGGCCTTTGTTTCGCTTAAACATTGGAATGAGCGTAAAGGAGAAGCCAATACGGCGAGTGCTATTCGTGAACGCGCCCAAGTATATTTACAAAAAAACTTGCCCGCTAAAGTCATGGTAGGAATGCCACCAAGTGTATCTGGTTTAGGTCAATCTGATGCTTTAGAGCTTTGGCTTAGAGATGTAAATGGTCAAGGGCGTGATGAACTCATTAAACAATATAAAGCCTTAGAAAAAGAATCTCGAAATTATTCGGCCTTTGAAAATCTAAGTCCTCTTGTGAGTGAAGATAAAGCCGAAGTATTTATTCAACTCGATCAAAATAAAGCCAAAATGTTAGGAATTGACCAACAAGCAATTCGTTCAACACTATCGACTGCTTGGGGTGGAAACTATGTTGGCGATTTTGTTGAACGAGGTCGAATTAAGAGAATCATTATGCAAGGTGATTCAGAGTTTCGTTCTAAACCCGAAGATTTAGCGTATTGGCATGTACGAAATAATACAGGTGGAATGCTTTCCCTCGCCCATTTTGCGCAAAGTCAGTGGACGGGTGGCCCAGAAGCTCTTACCCGATTTATGGGGCTAGCTGCCATTCAACTTGAAGCAAATGTAAGTTCAGGCTTTAGCTCAGGTCAAGCAATGCAACAGTTAAGTGATATGGTCAGCAAACAGTCTGGTATAGATGTCGCATGGAGTGGTCTTTCTTTACAAGAGCAACAATCTAGCCGCCAAGCGATCTATTTATATCTCATTTCTATTTTGTTTATTTTCTTATGTTTGGCTGCCTTATATGAAAGCTGGAAAGTTCCTTTTATTATTTTATTAGGGCTTCCTCTAGGCATTACAGGCACTATTATTTTTGCTTGGATTTTTAAGTTACCTAACGATGTTTACTTTCAAATTGCCCTATTAACAGGTATTGGCTTATCTTGTAAAAATGCAATTCTAATTGTTGAGTTTGCGACTCAAGCACTCAAACAAGGAAAAAGTAAAATCGATGCAGCAAGTGAAGCATTAAAACTACGTTTACGTCCGATTTTAATGACATCTCTTGCCTTTGGTGCGGGTGTGGTTCCTTTAATTTTTGCAACTGGTGCAGGTGCTGCGAGCAGATATGAAATTGGAATGAGCGTATTTGGTAGTGTCGTGTTTGGTACTTTACTGGTACCGCTATTTACTGTGTTCTTCTTTGTTGTGGTTCATAGTTTACCGAGTTTTCAGTGGTCAATGAGCAAACCATGGTTGAGTCGAACTTTGAGATTTAACAGCCGTATCAAAAAGGATAATACATCCTTTTAAAAGTTAGAATAAAAAAATGGCAGATATTAAATCTGCCATTTTTTTATTCTTTTCAATTTAGGCGACTAACTTATCAATCCAAACTTCTAGAGTTGGTTGTTCAGCTAAATCTTCAAAGCTTACCTGTGCGCCGTAAGCTTGCCATTTACCCACTAATGTCATAAGTCGTACCGAATCAAGTCCAAGCATGAGTAAATCATCATTTAACTGAATGTCTGATGCTGGAATCTGAAGTTGTTCACTCACTGCTAAAACAATACCTTCTTCAGTGAGTGGTGATGCAGCTTGTTCAAGCGCCCAAGCTCGTGTGACTTGCTGAGTTGTCATGACTTGCCCACAACGAGTACTTGTATACTTTAAAGCCATATCATGTTCTTCACGGCTAAAGTCAGCAAGTGCATCTCCGCATAAAAACGGCTGAATGTTTAGCATAAAGGCTTCTGCCGCACTCATGAGGCAACCAATATGGGCATAAACACCACAAATGATGAGTTGATCGCGGTTTGACTCACGCATAAGTTGTTCAAGTGGAGAAAATTTAAAAGCGCTATAACGCCATTTTGTTAAGACAGTATCATTTTTATCAGGCGTAATTTCCGGCAAAATTTGGGTAATATATGGATCATCTTTTAAACCAGTTCCCCAAAAGTCAGTTAATAACTGGCGATGTTCAGGTGTCTGGTTACCGGGCTGTGCGGTATAGACGACAGGGATATTAAACTTACGCGCAGTTTCAATCAGTTCTTTGGTATTTTTAATAAGCTCTGGAATAGGCGCTTGAGTTTGATCATAAAAATCTAAAAAATATTGCTGCATATCATGTACCAATAAAACGGCGCGATCGGTATGCAACTGCCAATGTGTTTTATTCGCGGTAAATTCGTGCGCTTGTGGCATGTTGTAACTGGCAATTTTAGGAATACTCATCAAATTTTTCCTTTTATCTTTAAGCAAGAATATTGGGGTTGGTTTCAAATTGTTGACGTAGTTTTTTTTTGTCGATTTTTCCAAAGGCTGTATATGGAAACTGCTCGATAAATTTGACACTATCGGGAATTTTGTAGGTAGCAAGCCCATAGTCTTTCAGATGTTGACGAACTGACATCGCAAGGCGAATTGGACTTGGATCATCGGTTTGTGATTGCCATGCAATAAAGGCACAGCTTTTTTCACCCATAATCTCATCAGGCATAGCAACCAGCGCTGCAAGGCGAATTTGTGGATGAGTTAATAAAGCTTGCTCCACTTCTTCAGTCGCAATTTTTTCACCAGCACGATTGATTTGTTCTTTTGAACGCCCTTCCACAACAATGCAGCCATCTTCACGAATACGAACTAGGTCGCCTGTACGATAAAAACCATCTGGTGTAAAAGAACGAGCGTTGTGCTCTGGTGCTTGGTAATAGCCGCGAATAGTATAGGGACCGCGAGTCAGCAAATGCCCCACTTCTCCCGCTTCTACGGGCTGATCATTATCATCCAGTACTAAAATTTCATCATCTAGTGAGATTTTTAAACCTTGGGTATGGATAATTTGCTCTTTCGTCATGTCAAAATGGGTGTAATTTACCAGCCCTTCAGCCATGCCAAAAACTTGTTGTAAATTGACATGGAACTCATCAATCAAGCGTGTGGCAACTGCATCGGGTAAACGTGCTCCTCCGACTTGTAAGCAACGTAGAGTCGACAATATTGGATCTTGATCTTTGGCTGCTTTATCCATCCACGGTCGAACCAATGCAGGAACTAAACAAGCATCTGTCACACCATGTTTTTTGATCAATGAAAAAGCAGTTTCAGGGCTTGGGTCAGTGCCTAAAACCACAGCTCCACCGTAATAAAAAATACCTAAAGAACCTGCCGAGCTCATTGAAAAGTTATGTGCCGCAGGTAAAACCATGAGTAAACGTGATGACTGATTAAGACGGCAGATTTTCGCGCTCTCACGTACGCTATATAGATAGTCGTCATGGGTACGTGGAATCAGTTTAGGAACACCAGTACTTCCACCTGAAAGTTGTAAGAAAGCAACCTGATCTGCTGTAGTTGGCGAAATCGCCTCATCTGAAATATGGGTTTCTTTTAAGAGATTTTGAATCGCTACAAATTTGTCGGCATTTCCAAGTACAAATACATGCTCTAAGCAAGGAGCAGTTTGCTGAAGCTTTTCGGCAAGCTCTCGGTAATCAAATTTTTGTGCACCAAAATCAGCGCAGAAATAAGCTTTTGCTTGAGTTTGTTTGAAAAAACTACTGAGTTCAGCATATCGATGGGCAAGCAAAGACATGATAGGTAAAGCACCAAGCCGGATTAGTGCAAAAAATAAAACATAGAACTGATAGTGATTCGGCATTTGTACAACCGCTTTATCACCCGCTCTTAGTCCATGTTGATATAAATGGCTTGTACAGTAATCAACTAAATGATCAAACTCAGCGTAACTAACGGCTTTATCACCATCATATACTGCTATGTTTTGCGGGTATTTTTGAGCACTTTCACGCAAGAAATCACTCAAGTTTTGTCCAAGCCAATAACCTTTTTTACGGTAAATCTCTGCAAATTCTGCTGGATATGGCACGGCACCATCCAGATAAACCTGTGTTGTCATGTGTTTGGTCCTTGTATTGGCAATTGATTTGGTGAAATCTGGAATCCGTCCAGTACAGTACGAAATTTAGCGGCAGTTTCAGCGTGTTCAGCTTGTGGTCGAGAAGCTTCAACAATGCCTGCACCGGCAAATAAACGGGCAATGTTCTGATAAATTCGGGCACAGCGAACAGTCACCGACCATTCACCATTACCTTGTTCATCTGCCCAACCCATAGTTCCTGCAAATAATTCACGGTTAAACGGTTCAAGTTGCTGAATTAGTTCTTTCGCAATTGGACTAGGCTCCCCACAAATTGCAGGTGTTGGGTGCAAGCGTTCAATTAAGTCAAAAACATGTGTATCGGCTTTCTTAAGTTCGCCCGTAATATGTGATGCCAAGTGCCAAAGGCGTTTAGTACGAATCAGGGATGGTTGCTTAGGTACTTTTAATTCCTTACAAAAAGGTGTGAGCTCATCGGCAATCATTTCGATGACGAGTGCATGCTCATGTTGATCTTTTTGTGAAGCAAGTAATGCTCTGGCGTTGTTTTGGTCTAGGGTTGGATCGTCATCACGAGCCAATGTGCCAGCAACCGGTTTACTCCAGATTTTTGTATTTTGCTTTGCAATTAAAAGTTCGGGGCTTGCACCGACAAACCACCCTTCACTTTGAGGATGCCTCGCGACTGCATAGTTATAGCCTTCGGGATTATGCTTAGCTAAGTTATAAAATAGGTCCGAGACGGGAATATTTTTTTCAAATTCAAGTTGTAAAATACGAGCAAGTACGGCTTTATCGAGTTTTTTTGCTTGCATTTGCTGAACTAAATACTCAACTTGCTGTTGGTAATGTTCACCTAAAGGGAAATAATCAGCCTTTTTTAAAGATAAAGAACCAAAATCAATATCAGATTGTGCATAGAGTACTTTCTGATAGATTTTTGCATTTTGCATCAGCATTAAATTGACATCGGCTGCCGAACAAAATGGTAGTCCACCCATAATCTTGACGTCTTTATAACCGTCATTCATTGCAAGTTCTAATTGAGCTCGTGCTTCATCTAACCAATCTTTTAAAAGGCTATTTTTAGCAACTTGAATATCTCGTAATTTTTGATCACTATTGATGGTGTATTCTGGCGTTGTGAAAATAAAACCAGCGTCATTTCCACAATTTAAAATTTCTTGGGCTAATGCAACGCGGCTTTCAGTAAAATTTTCTCGTTGGATAAAATACGGATGCTGTGCCGACATCTCGCAACTCCTTATACAGTTATTTTGTTGTAATGAATGAATGTTTAAACGCCTAAAGTGGCTCCTCCATCAACCACAATTTCTTGCATGGTAATTTGTGCAGCTTGATCAGAAAGTAAAAAGCTGACCGTATTGGCAATATCTTCAGGCTGGGCTAATTTTCTTAAGGGAATGCCTGTACGGTATTGGCTTAAATCTCCATCGATTACCGCAGGCGGAGGTGAATTGTCTGTCCAAAGCTGCTGCTGCATTTGAGTTAGCGTAGAGCCTGGCGAAACAATATTAAGCCTTACTTGGTGAGGTGCGATTTCAAGTGCGAGATTGCGGCAGTAATGGCTCAACGCAGCCTTGCTGGTGGCATACATGCCAAGTTGTATACGTGGCATACGTGAACTGTTCGAGCTAATCGTGACAATACTTCCCTGCTTTTTTTCACAAAAGTGCTTGGCAAGTTGTTGACTAATTGCGATGGGTGCCATGACATTTACAGCGAAAAGTGTTTGCCAGTCTTCTGTTTTTGCTTCAAGCATAGAACGCATAATCAAAACGCCCGCCGCATTCACTAAACCCGTTACGCTATGTTTGTTTAAAATATCTGTAATGAGCTTCGCTGTTGTTTCTTGATCAGTAATATCTTGCTGAAAGCCTTGCCAACGTGTGATTTCACTGTCTTGTAGCTTTTGAGTGACTTCCCATTGTTCGGGATTTTCCTGTCGGTCTATGCCCATCACTTGATATCCTTGCTGCAATAATTTTTTTGCAATAGCAGCTCCAATACCTCTTGCAGCACCTGTGACTACGATGGTAGAGCTCATGTTTTACTCCAGTTTGACTCGAATAGTAAATTCCGCCACATAATTGCAAATAATTATCATTATTATCAAGTGCGATAAATATCAAACATAAGATTACAATCTAAATCAAGTTATTTATTAACCAACATTTCGACCTATTTTATTGATTTTTAAAAATTTTAATAGAACGCATCTTTTTTTATTGATTATAATGATAATTGTTTTCATTTACTAATGAGAATCATTTTGTTAATTTGACCGCGCTTTCTTGTCGAGATGGACTCAAAATGAAGCCATTTTCTCATCCCTTACATCCCCTATTTCAACAACTCAATGTTGGGAGTGAGGTCTGGTGGAATACCGTTAAAAAAATAGGTAGTCCGCTAGTTAACCTACAAAAAAATAAAGCGCTCTGTACCTTTGTTTGGCGTGGTCCTGAGCCTAAAGAAAGTATCTTTGTCTATATTGATATTTATTCACAAAGCCCTTCTATCTATCAAAAGTGGAATCGTTTTAGCCATATAGCTGGGACAGATGTGTACTTCTTTGAAATAGAGCTGCCCTTAGCTTGGACTGGTAGTTATGTTGTAGTGACTGCTAGTGAAGAAGCGCCAGAAACAGATTGTTCGGCAACACGCCGCTTATGGTGGCAGACACAACTTAAACAAAATGCTCAAATTGACTCATTTAATCAAAATGAGTTTTATACGGGACATCTGGCCCGATACATCAATCAAATTCAACTCGAAAACACAAAATCTTTAATAAGCAATTGCCCAATTACAAAGACATTCCAATGGTCAAGTCGCTTATGCCAACAGGACTATTTAGTTGACGTTTTTATTAGTCATCAATCGACTCAAGAAGTCTTGCCACTCGTCATATTGCTTGATGGCCAAATTTGGAGTCGAGAGCTTTCAATTCTGCCCGAAATTCAACATTTGACTGATTCAAATAAGATTCGCCCAGCAATTTATGTTTTTGTTTATAGTTTAAATAGTCAACAACGCCAACAAGATTATGGTTGCCATGATGCATTTAGTCGGGCGTTGGTTGATGAACTTATTGAAATACTCTTAAAAGAATATTCTTTTATTTCTAAAACAAACATTACGTTATGTGGTCAAAGTTTAGGTGGATTATGCGCTTTACATAGTACTTTGTTGTTTCCGACCATTTTTACTTCCCTGATTTTACAGTCTGGATCTTATTGGTGGTCAGATTTTTCAAACAGTATTTTAGGGCAAAAACACAAAGGTAATATTTTACAACTGCTTCAAAACCTATCTCATCAATTATCAAAAACAACTCAAATTTATATCAGTGCCGGCACGTATGAAACCGATATGCGGGACGATGCCCTTCAGCTTTATCAACAATTGCAATCATTCAATCAAGTGAGTTTTCACACTTTTCAGGGCGGACATGATGCCGTGAACTGGCGTACTGACTTGCTTAAGGCATTGCAACAAACTCTTTCACTATAACCATTTGTTTCATCAAGGATAACAATATCATGAGCAACTTACAGGAAAACTATATTAATCCTTTCGATAACGAAAGTTTGTCTTTTCAGGTTTTAAAAAATCAACAAGGTGAGTTCAGTTTATGGCCTGCTCAACATCAGGTGCCATCGGGGTGGGATATTCAGCATGGACCTGATACACGGGCTTCGTGTATCGCATATGTAGAAAAGCACTGGCTTGCAATTAACCCCTTTCAACAAGCGTAAAGGAGTATTGTCATGAATCAGGCATTAAATAATGAATTTACTCCGGACCTTTCTCAACCAGCTCGTTTTGAATTGGCATCTACTCAGCTCGGCATTTTCCTTGCCGATCATTTAAGTTCAATTGAAGATTTATATACCATTGCACATTGTTTGGAACTACCAAAAACTGTCGATATCCCAACGTTTAAAAAAGCAATTCAGATCGGCTTAAATGAAGCCGACACGGTCATTGCTTCGTATTCATCTGACCCATCTCAACCGTTTATTGAACTTAATAACCAAGTTCAGTTTCAAATTGAAGAATTTGATTTTTGTCATTTAACGCCTAAAAAAGCTCAGCAGCGTTTATGGGACTGGATGCCATCAGATCGTCAATGTGCTAAATCACTTAAAACGGGTGAATCTCAACTGTTTCGTCAGGTGTTATTTACGACGCATGATAAAGTGTATTGGTATCAACGCTATCACCACATCATGCTTGATGGTTTTAGCATGATTAACCTGACCAAACGTATTGTTGAACTCTATCAACAATTACAAGAAGAAAAAGACCTTTCGATTTCTCCGTTCATTGGCGTTAATGATGTTATTTCGGAACGTCAGGCTTATGAAAATAGCCATCAATTTAAAATAGACCAAGCTTTCTGGAAGGCATATTGTGAAGATTTACCTAGTCCAGTTAGTTTAAGTACACATCATTTAGCGGCAAAAACCACAGCGACATTTATTAAGCATCAGCTGCGTTTTTCGACAGGAATTTTAGAGCAGATTCAAGCTTTAGCTGCGCAATCTAAATTAGCTTTGAATGACATGATGATGTCATTGTCATTACATTATATTTACAAAATGACCGATAAAGCCGATTTGGTTAACGGTATTCCATTTATGCGTCGTTTAGGTTCAAAGGCGATTCGCTCAACCTTACCGACGGTAAATGTCTTGCCTGTGAAGTTTAAAGTTACTGAAAAAGACAGTTGGGTAAGCTTAGCTCAACATGTACAAGAGCAATTACGACAAATTCGTCCGCATCAGAAATACGATGCTGAACAAATTTTAAGAGATTTAAATAGTATCGATATTCATGAACGAATGTACGGCCCTATTTTAAACTATAAAGCTTTTGATCAAGACTTGATCTTAGATGGTGAAAAGGTCAAAACACACCATATTTCTACAGGACCAATTGATGATTTTGAGTTTTCTTTTATTGTTCAAAATCATGAACTCATTATCGAACTACGTGCAGATTCGCAGCGTTATACACAAGATGAACTATTTAACCATGGTCAACGCTTAACTTTATTGCTTGAACAAGCTCTAATTCGTCCAGAACAGGCATGTAGCAATTTTAATATTACGACACCACAAGAGCTTGCTACCCTTACGCAAAGTGGTATTGGTCCACGTGTTAGCCATCCTGAACAATATAATAATGTTCTAGATATTTTTTATGAGCAAATTAAAAAGTATCCTGAACGTACCGCAATTGTGAGTGGTGAACGTCCAAACCTTCAGCATCTTAGTTTTGCTGAGCTTGCAGTACAAGTAAATCAACTCACTCGTTTTTTACAAGAAAATGGAGCCAAAAAGCAAACGGTCATTGCTGGAGCTATTCCTCGTTCGATTGACTCAGTTGTGGTGATGTTATCTGTACTCAATTCTGGTGCGAGTTTCTTGCCTCTCGATTTAGATTACCCAATCGATCGTATGCAAATGATGTGTGAAGATGCCAATCCATTATTTGTATTAACCACCCAAACTCTCGCACAGCAATTACCTCAAAATATTCAACAGCTATATCTTGATCATGAAGATGTTCAAACGCAAATTCGAAAGCAAGATGCGAGTGATATTCCTGCCGAAAATCGTAAATTTGATTTCCAAGACGTCGCTTATGTCATTTTTACCTCAGGTAGTACTGGCCGCCCTAAGGGGGTAATGAACACACATGGTTCTTTACTCAACCTCATTTTGTCACATAAACCAACTATTTACTGGCCCGTATTAGAAGCTGTAAATCAGCGTTTTCCTGACCGTCCGTTACGTGCAGCGCATACCCACTCTTTCTCGTTTGACTCATCTTGGTTGCAAGTTTTCTGGATGTTATGGGGCCAAGAGCTACATATTTTTGATGAAAACATGCGTCGTGATGCATTTGGTTTAGTGCAAGAAATTCAGCAACGACAAATCGATACACTTGATTTACCGCCATCTTTTTGTGCGCAAATGATGACGAATGGTTTATTTGCTGAAAATCAGCATCACCCAAGTCTTATTTTGATTGGTGGTGAAGCTGCACCTTTAGCTTTATGGCAACAGCTCAATGCTCAGCCAGCGCTTTTTGCACATAACTTATATGGCCCAACAGAATATACGGTTGATACTTTCCGAGCAGAATTAAAACAGACAGCTCGCCCTGTCATTGGTAACCCTATTGGTAATACACAGGCCTATGTACTAGATCGTCATTTACAACGATGCCCTACAGGCGTGATTGGTGAACTTTATATTTCTGGCTTTGGTATTGCCAATGGTTATTTAGGTCGAGCTGATTTAAGTGCTGCCCGTTTTGTAGCGAATCCATTTGAACATGGACAGCGCATGTACCGTACGGGTGATTTAGTCCGCTGGAATAGTTCGGGTAAACTTGAATTTATGGGGCGATGTGATGACCAGATTAAAATTCGTGGTTATCGAGTTGAGATCGGTGAAGTTGAAAATGCACTTTCGATTTTAGCCAATGTTGAAAGCGCAGTCGTGATTGCAGAACCGATTAATAACAGTCATCGTTTACTCGGTTATTGTGTGGTTAAAGACATTGAACTTGATGAAAAAACCAGTGAGCAATTAAGTCAGCAATATTTAAGTCAGTTACGTCAAAACTTACCTGAATATATGGTGCCTTCTGCTCTAACTGTTATGTCCGAATTTCCACGAAATGTAAGTGGTAAAGTTGATAAAAAAGCACTGCCAAAACCTCAAATTCGTACCCATAGCCGAATGGCCGAAACGTCTGAACAACAACTTTTATGTCAAATTACTGCATCTGTTCTTAAGCTTGACGCAATTGGAATTGATGACGACTTCTTTATGACGGGTGGCGATAGTATTTCGGCCATTATGCTTTGTACTCAATTGCGCCAACGTGGTTACGGCTTAAGACCAAGTGATGTATTCCAATTTAAAACAGTGGCCGCTATGGCACCGCAACTCACCCGTTTAGATGAGCAACAAGCAGCCATTTCAAAACCATTATTTTCAGCAGAACTAGAACAAAAAGTTCAAGAAAAATATGGCAAAAACAGCACTATTTTACCTTTGCTTCCTTTGCAAAAAGGCATGCTGTTCTTATCTCAAGTAGAAAATCAATCGAACTATAATGCCTTTACTCGTCTTAGTTTAAATGGAGACATTGATCCGGTACGTTTACAGCAAGCGTTGATTACCGTATTAAAACGTCACCCACAATTAGGTGGACATTTTGATAGCGAATTAGCTGAAGAACCTGTTTTTATTTATTCATTACATCCTACTCAAGCTTGGCCAGTTCAGTTTTGTTCGGTCACTCCCGATTTGCTTGAGCAAACCATTCAAGAAGCATTGCAGCAACCGATTCAGCTCGACCAATCCTATGGCTTAATTCGGGCAACCTTAATTCAACATGCTCCAGAACAGTCAGAATTATTGATTATGGTGCATCATCTGTTAACTGATGGTTGGTCAACTCCGCTATTTTTACAAGACTTTATTAAAGCCTATCAGCAAACTAACCAACAACTGCCAGTGCTTGAACATAGTTATGAAACAGTGATTAAAGCTTTATCTGCACGTGACCATGAAACATCAAACTTAATATGGCAACGTGATTTAGCTGATTTGCAGCCACTTATTTTATTTAATCAAGCACAGCAAGCTGTACAGGAAACTTCATATCGTTTAAGTGCTGAGTTGGGCGCGAAACTTCAACACAAATTACGCCAGCAAGGCATCACGCTCAATGTCTTCATGCAAATGATTTGGGCAATGACTTTAAATATTTATGCTCATCGTGAAGATATTGTATTTGGTACACCTGTTTCTGGGCGTTCAGCACCTATTAATGGTTTAGAGCAGCAAATCGGATTGTTTTTAAATACGATTCCGGTGCGTGTAAAACTCAACATGCAGCAAACGCTTTGGGAACAATTGACTCAGTTACAACAATTACATGTTGAACATTTAGAACATGATGGTTTGGGTCTGGGTGCAATTCAGCAATTAGTGGGGCAAGGCAATCTTTTCGATAGTTTGTTAGTCGTAGAAAACTATCCTGATAACCAGTATTTACAGCAAAAACTTGGTGATGCTACGATCTCCAAACTCACAAATCGTGGTTATAGCCATTATCCACTTGCTTTATTGGTTATTCCTGATCATCAAATTGAACTATTACTCGAACAGCGTGGTGTAATTGATCAACCAGAGCATTTCCTCGAGCGAATGGTTCAATTGATTGAAATTGCATTAAATGAACCAGAGACTTCTCTAGCTCACTATCGCTTACAACTGGCCGAAGAACGCGATTTAATCCAGAAAACGAATCAAACCCAATACTATGTTCGCCAGAGCACGTTACAGCAATTACTCAGAGAACAAGCTCGAATTACTCCTGAACAAACGGCATTATCTGATGAAAATCATCAGCTCAGTTTCAGTGAAGTGCGTTTGCAAGTTTGTGCGTTAGCACAGCAATTGCAAAGAGCGGGCGTACAGGCTGGGGATATTGTTGCGGTTGCTCTACCAAGATCAGTCAAATTGAGTATCGCTATTTTAGCGGTGATTGAAGCAGGTGCAGCTTATTTACCTATTGATTTACAACATCCGTCTGAACGCATCAAATTTATGTTGCAGAATGCCAAATCTAAACTTGTGATTGGTGAACAAAAAGATCTAGCTGCTATTGCCTCTCCATCAATAGCCACCTTTACTTTTAATGAATTGTTTGATGAAACAAAGGTTGATTTAAGCAGCTATAAAACAACAGTCATTACGCCACAGCATCCAGCATATTTAATCTATACATCGGGTACAACAGGCCAACCAAAAGGTGTCATGGTTTCTCACCAAGCCATTGTGAACCGTATTTTATGGATGCAATCAGAGTATCCACTGTCAACCAACGATACGATTTTGCAAAAAACGCCATGTACTTTTGATGTTTCGGTATGGGAGTTTTTCTGGTCATATTTAGTAGGTGCACGATTGGTTATGGCACCTGTAGATGCACACCGTGACCCATTGGCATTATTAAGCCTCATTCAAAAATATCAGGTAACAACATTACATTTTGTACCGTCAATGTTGGCTGTTTTTGAAAATGCTGCTACCGAAATTTTGTCATCTGCTCAGCGTCAAAGTTTACCGATCCGCCGAGTATTCTGTAGTGGTGAGGCATTACCAACGGCTTTAGCAAAATCATTTACCGAGCACTTTAGCTGTGAGCTACATAACTTATATGGCCCAACCGAAGCTGCGGTAGATGTGAGTTATATGGACGCAACACTCGGATTACACCCAGAAGAAAGTAGCGTTGCAATTGGATATCCAGTCTGGAATACCCAGCTTTATATTTTAGATCAATACTTACGCCCTGTTCCTGTTGGAGTGGACGGTGAGCTTTATTTGGCAGGCCATCAACTGGCCATGGGTTATTTGCATCGAGCAGACTTAACAGCAACACGTTTTGTGGCAAATCCATTCGCAGCAGGTCAACGCATGTACCGCACTGGTGATATTGCCCGTTGGCATGCAGACGGAAGTATTCAATATGTAGGCCGTGCTGATGACCAGTTAAAGATACGTGGGCAACGTATTGAACTGGGTGAAATTGAACAACAATTACGCTTAATCAGCGGTCTTGATGTGGTTGTACATCCTATCGTTACTGAACAAAATAAAGCTGATGTTCAATTGGTTGCTTACTTACAAACAACAGCACCTTTGGACATCGACCAATTAAAGAAACAATTGGCGAAACAGCTTCCTGCATATATGGTGCCGACACACTATATGTTGGTCGAGAAATTCCCATTAAGTCATAATGGTAAGCTGGACCGTAAAGCACTACCACGACCACAACTTGATACTTCAAACACAGAAAAACAGTACGCCACAACTGGCTTTGAACATGAACTGACACGTATTTTCCAACAAGTTTTAAATACAGAACAAAATATTGGTGTAAATGAAGATTTCTTTGCCATTGGTGGACATTCCATTTTGGTCATGAAGCTTGCAATTGAAATCCGAAAAGTATTTAAGCGGACCATTCCAATTGGTCAGTTAATGAGTCATGTCACGATTCAGCGTTTAGCGGCTTTGCTTCTTACACAAGAACGTTTGGAAGAAGTTGAACAAACTGGTATGCAACCTGTTTTACCAATCCGTTCTGGCTCTGGGTATCCATTGTTCTGTTTCTTCCCTGGTTCTGGTTCGGCATGGCAATACACTGTGCTTAATCGTTATCTGCATTCTGACTTACCAATTATCGGGTTGCAGTCACCTCGACCAGATGGCCTATTGGCAAATAGCACTGATATGGATGAACTCGTTGAAAAACAACTTGAGATTATTCGTAAGCAACAACCGACAGGACCTTATACCTTATTAGGTTATTCACTTGGTGGCACTGTAGCCTATGCGGTTGCTGCAAAGTTAACTGAACAAGGTGAACAGGTTGATTTTCTCGGCTTGTTAGACACTTACCCAGCCGAAATTCATCAGTGGTTAGATTTATCGGTAGAGGAAATGAATGCTGAAGCCGAACAAGAACAGCTTCAATTCTTCAATGATATTCTGGCCGATGCAGATACGGCATTAAGTGAAGAAACTCGACGTTTACAAGAGGATATTTTCGCAAACTATCGCGATGCCGTCCGTTTATTAAAACCTTATAAAATGCCAAACTTTGATGGTGAACTACACTTAGTTGTCGCTGAAAAAGACTTGCTTCCGTATATCCAACCAGAACAACAATGGTCCCCTTTAGTTAAAAAACTCAATATTGTTCGACTAAGCGAAGCGGACCATACCGATATATTGTCTCCACAGCAACTTGAAACACTTGGCCCAATTTTAAACCGTATGATTTGTCAGGCACGCGGTTTAGAGGAGCACACGCCATGAGCTTCAAATCTATATTGACCGATTTTAGTCTTTTAAAACGTAATGCTCATTTCCGACATGTATTTATTGCCCGCACATTGTCATTGTTAACCATTGGCATGTTGGTCGTGGCTATTCCAAAACAGGTCTATGACATTACGGGTAACTCGCTTAACGTTGCCGTCGCAATGGCTTTTGAAGGCATAGCCATGTTTATTGGCTTGTTACTTGGTGGTTTGCTGTCAGATCGCAAAGACCGAAAATGGCTAATTTTATTGGCACGTGGTGTGTGTGGTTTAGGCTTTGCAGGCCTCGCCATCAACGCCATGTTTGAGCACCCTTCGCTCTATGCGATTTATTTTTTATCGGCATGGGATGGTTTCTTTGGTGCACTGGGTGTAACAGCAATGATGGCGATCATGCCTGTGATTGTAGGGCGCGAAAATATTGTACAAGCTCGTGCGATCAGTATGGTATCCGTACGTCTTGCAACCGTTATTTCACCAGCAATCGGCGGTATTTTAATTGCTGCTAGCGGTGTTGCAACCGTATATTGGGTCTCAACCGTGGGTACTTTACTTACTGTATTTTTATTGATGGGGCTACCTGCGCTTAAACCGCAACATGCATCAAATGATGAGAGTCCTCTTCGTCAATTAGCTCAAGGGTTTAAATTCGTTTTTAAAAATAAAGTGGTTGGTAGCACCATTTTAATTGGAACACTGCTCAGTTTTAGCAGTGCTATTCGTATTATTTTTCCGCAAATGGCAGATGAAATTTTTCACGGCGGCGCATTTGAACTCGGACTTATGTATTCGGCCGTGCCTTTAGGCTCAACTTTAGGCGCATTACTGAGTGGATGGACAACAAAGTTACTCAAACCCGGCTTAGTCATGCTCTATACGTGCTTAGGTGTTTTTAGTTGTATGATTATGATTGGACTTTCACCGTGGCTCATAGTGACTTTGCCCATTTTATGTGTATTTGGATATTTGATGTCGATTGCCAATTTGCTTCAATACAGCATTGTGCAAGGACATACGCCTGATGAATATTTAGGGCGTATTAATTCAATCTGGCTTGCACAAGATGCGTTAGGCGATTCGATTGCCACTACAACTTTGGGTCTTTTAACTCGGTTTTTACCAATCTCAGGAAGTATCCTCTTCTTTGGCATATTAAGCTTTGCAGTAGGATTTATGTTCCTATTCAACTCTCAAGATATGCGTGAAACTGGATTCCAAGATCCTAAATTACAAGAAAATTAAACCCTAAATAAAAAGAAGGCAATTCGTTGCCTTCTTTTGGTTTAAGCAGAATGATGTGCTTGAAAAACCCAAGTCATAATATAGTCTTGTTCTACAGCCCAACCACCTTGATATTGTTCTAAGAGTTGATAGCGCTGTTGAACTTCTGGCAAGAAAGTTAGCGTTAATGTTTGATTTTCAAAATTAATATCACCGATAGATGCTTCTAAGAAATCGATATACTGCTTTGCAGTGGGATAAATCGCTTTATATAGACTTTCTTTTACAGAGAAAATTAAGCTCACATAACGGGCAAAATCAAAAAAATCAGCCACTTTACTTTTCCATAAATCGAACTCAAATGGCGTTAAAACAAGATGTGCGCTCTCTTGAGCAAATTCTGAGGTCACCCAGTGCTCAATATCAATTCCCAAATAAACCGCATTGTTAGATAACGCAACCATTAACTTATTTTGTGAATGACTAATACTCCCCAAAACATGAGTTGGCCAGATGGGTAAATGTTCATGCATAGAGGTTATTGACTTATCTAAACCGAAATGATGATTTAAAACAGCCTGAGCTAAGACCCTTCCACATAAATACTCATTTTTACGATCGACACACGCTTCAGCAATTTTTAGGGGATGCTCTAATTGTTGGTGTATATACAAATGCTTTGTTTGTGATAAATCTAGCCCATAACACAATAGCTCTGATGTAAGAAAAATAGGACTCGAAATTTCATAAATTGATGTACTGAGTTGTTCAGGAATGTATAGATAATTGCTCACTGTATTCGACTTCAAAATAAATATTTTTAATGAGTTATCTCCTATCTTAACTTACTCACTGCAAGTTCATAAATAATTATATTTATCATTTGATAATAATTATTATTTACTTATACTGTTGGGTAAATTTTGACTTTAATTTACTTATAAACATCGATTATGAAACTTATAGGACTTTTTTTGACCCTATTGGGAGCGGTCAGTATCTATTGTAGTCATAGCAACCAAAATCTGTTGTCTCAACATCTTCCTACTTTCTTTAAGTATTTGGGTCTAGTGCTATTAGGCATTGGATTTATTGCGCTCTTTGCAAGCTTACCAAAAGTTGTTGCCGCTTTTTGTTGGTTCATGCTCATCATTTTTGCGTGGTCGTTTCTTCCTTTTATGGCGCTTTTTAAACGGAAACTGGTTTCATGAAAGCTAAAATTCAGTCTCCGATCCAGCCAGACTGGTGGAGTAAAACTTTTGCTGGTGGTGTTTTTGGTCTAAGTCTTTCTATCGCGATTGGTAATTTAATTGTTTTATTCGGCCAGCCTTATGTTGCCATGGATTTATTGGTGCAAGTTGGTATGTGGAGTGTTCCTTGGTTTTGGATGCCTATTATGTTTGGCAGTTATTTTTTTGCGACTGGAAGAAAAGCGCTTATCTATTTATTGATTGCTAATGCCCTAGCGTATAGCTGTATTTTTGTCTTACGGGGTTAAATATGAAAGTACGTTCAGACATCATGAAATTAGCAAAAAACATGCATACTTGGGTGGGTGTATGTGCAGGAATTTTGCTTTTTATCTGTTTCTTTGCTGGTGGGCTCAGCATGTTTCAGCACCATATTAGTAAGTGGGCTACGCCAACACAGCAAGTTTTACCGAAAGTCTCACCCGACCAATATAATGAACTCATTCAAAAAGTACAGACTGCCTATCCTGCTGCGCAAAAGAACTTCACACTCAATTTATCGTCCAATGAATTTCACTATGCACCCATTACTTGGAGTGAACATGAACGTGGAGATGGCTTTAATACTGCTCAGACTACGTGGATGGCAAGCTTAGATAACAATGGCGAGTTAATCGTTGCTCAAGAAAACTTATCTAAAGCTGGCTGGCTGATCGAACAGTTACATGAAACAGCAGGCATACCGGGCATGGCCGGCCATCACGGACTAGGCCTGTATGTGATGGGTGTTGTTTCGATTCTATATTTTCTTGCCCTGCTTTCAGGAGTGATTATTCTTTTACCAACTTTGGTAAAGGACTACTTTGTTATTCGCCCTGGTAAAAATAAAAAGCGCTTTTGGCTAGATGCGCATAACGTGATTGGAATTACGAGCTTACCTTTCCACATCATTATTAGTATTAGCGTTATTGTCTTTGCTTTTCATGACTTTTTTTATGATGCGATTGGACAACTTGCACTCAAAGGACAACCTGTTTTTCAGCGTTCTCCCCCTACGCTTATTCAACCTAAACAAACGCACATTGATGTGCAGCAAATATTAGCTCAAGCTAAAAAAGTAGCGCCTGAATATTCAGTTGACTACATCCAGTTCAGTGGCCTAGATAAACCTGAAAAAGCCAATGCACGTATTGCTCTCTATAGCTCAGATCAGATGTTGCGCGGTGCAAATCATGACTTTATGCGTATGAACCCATATGCAGTTGAGCACTTTAATCATAAAGGCATTAACACACAGACTGATGCTGGGAATAAGTTAATCAACGCCATGTTTAGTCTACATTTTGGAAGTTTTGGCGGTACAGGCGTACGTTGGATTTATTTTGTATTAGGTGTCGGTGGTGCTTTCTTGTTTTATACAGGTAACATCCTTTGGGTTGAAACTCGCGCACGTAAACAAAAGCGTGCTGAAGACCCTGTTCCTGTTCAACGTAAAGATGTGGTGTTTCTTGCGAACTTGACTATAGGTGCCTGTTTAGGGTGTGTCTTAGCTGTCGTAGGCACAATGTTGGCTAGTCGTTGGCTTTTCGCTACACTCAACATTGAAAGCATGAATCACCTCTTTATGTATGGTTATTATGCGATTTTCCTACTGAGTTTGATTTATACCTTTGTGATTGGCTATGCAAAAGCTTTACCACAATTGTTGTTAACCATGGTTTTGGTTTTATTTGCGATTCCGCTTACATCCCTTTTAGCCTACTTCATTCCTCAAAGTGGCTTATGGGTACATGGCGGAGAAATCTTAGTGGTTGATTTCTTAGCTATCATTTTTGCTTTCGCTTTCTGGCGTTTTTATCAACAAGCTCAAGATCGCCGAAAATCTGCTCCAGCAGGCAGTTTATGGGCTAACTAACAACCATGAACTAACTAGACTGAAATAATGTGTGAAATATGAAAAATTATAAAATCCACATTGTTTCGGTCAGTTGTTTAATCTCTTGAATATCATGACTTACATAAATCATCGGAATTTTTATTTCCTCTTTTACCTTCTGAAAAAAAGGAATAATTTCAGCTTTATGATTCGCATCTAGTGCTGATAACGGCTCATCGAGCAGTAACAGCTTAGGTGAATATAACAATGCTCGACCCAGTGCCACGCGCTGTTTTTCCCCTCCTGAGAGTTTAATGGGCATACGTTGTAATAAGTGTCCTAACTTTAATAATTCAATAATGTAATCAGCTTCAAAGTGACGTTCTTGTTGGGATAGACGCTTAAGACCAAATAATAAGTTTTGCTTTACCGTTTTATGCGGAAAAAGCTGAGCATCTTGAAAAACCAATCCAACATGTCGCTTTTGGGTGCTCAAATTAATGTTTTGATCTGAATCAAACCATGTTTGACCCTGTATTTTAATGACTCCACTACGCGGAGTGTTCAGTCCTGCAATGGCGTGTAAAATTGATGTTTTACCTGACCCAGAGGCACCAAATAATCCAATAACAGAAGCATCTGACTGGAAACTAGGTTCAATATGAAATTGACCCATGTGTAGCTGAAAACGGCAATCAATCAACATAACCTGACCGTCCTAAACGCTTCTTTTGATAACGATGAAACCACTGTGCAAACCATAGAGCTAAAAAAGCCACGCTTAACGATAAAACGATAAGCCGTTGAATAGCGGCTTCTGTATCGGGTTGTTGCATTAGGCTATACATGGCCAAAGGTAAAGTACGTGTTTCATTTGAAATATTACCCACAAAGGTAATGGTCGCACCAAACTCACCTAAACTGCGGCAAAAACATAAAATAGCACCAATTAAAATACCACTGCTGGCAAGCGGCATCGTGACATGAAAAAATGCCCCTAAAGATGAAGCACCTAATGTCTTTGCTGCCATTTCTAAACGTTGATCGACCAGTTCAATCGCTAGCCGAATAGATTGTACCAATAGCGGGAAACCCATCACTGCTGATGCAAGAACGGCGCCTTTCCAGTTAAATGCAAAATCAATTCCGAGGGGTGCCAAATATTGTCCAATAATGCCGCGGCTCCCAAATACCTGTAAAAGCAAATAACCAGGAACAACTGGCGGTAACACCAAAGGTAAGAACACCAATGTTTCAATGAATGATTTACCCCAGAACTCTTTACGTGCCAAAAACCATCCCACACAAATTGCGGGAATAATACTGACCACAAGACAACTTGCCGCTACCTTACAAGAAAGTTGTAGCACGCTAAGCTCTTCTGGGGTTAAAGAGAACATCATGGTTTTGCTGGAGCCAACACACTAAAGCCATATTTTTTAAAAACAGCTTTGGCTTGGTTGCTTTGTAAAAACTGGTAGAACTTTGCTGAGTTTGAGTTCTTTTTAATTATCCCTATAGGATAAATAATTGGTGAATGTGTATTTTCTGGAAATACGCCTACTACCTTCACGTCTTTGCTAATCGCTGCATCGGTTGCATAGACAATCCCAACCTGACATTCACCTCGCGCAACAAAGTTTAATGCCGCTCGAACATCTTCTGTTTCAACTAACTTTGGCTCAATACGGCTCCACCAACCTAAATTGGTAAATGCTTGTTTAGCATATTTGCCTACAGGCACACTTTTGGTATCCCCTGTACAAATCTTGCCAGTAAATACTTTATTGGGATCGGTTGTTTTATCTAGTTTTACATTTAGTGACTGCCCTTTAGGGGTAATTAAAACCAGACGGTTGCCTAATAGATTTATACGGTCATTTGTTGCAACTAATTTTTTATTTTGTAGATAATCCATCCACTGGGTATCTGCTGAAATAAATACATCCGCTGGTGCCCCAGCTTCAATTTGTTTCGCTAATGTCGATGAGCCTGCATATGAAGTTTTAACTTCTACTTTATTATTTTGTTTTTCATAATTTTTTTCTAAATCGTTAATCGCATTAGTTAAGCTCGCTGCTGCATAAATGGTAACCGATTCAGCCTTGGCTTGAACATTAAAGACCAATCCCATGCTGAAGACTGAATAGGCTAAAGCCAACTTTTTTATCTTCGTATCACTTACCATTATATTTACCTTTTTGTCGTTTTTTGCAGCGATATATACCCAAGAATATAGCGATAAGCATAGACGATGAAAAGTAGAAATTATTTATAAAGATGGATATTTTTTCTGAGCAACTGAAAACTATTGGTAGATAAAACTGATTCGCCCTTAAATTCTTTAATTTATAAAGTATTTCTCATCTTATTTCTTTAAATAGCTACTCATGATTTGATAGTCCTGTTCTAAGGCTTGTCGAGCATTGATTTCCATTTGTCGGTAATGCTGTAAGACTTTTTGGCCTATAGCTGTAACGGCTGCCCCACCACCATGTGTTCCGCCTGTTTGAGTTTCAACTAAAGCTGTTTCAAAGCACTGATTCATGGTGTCTACCAACTGCCACGCACGGCGGTAGCTCATATTCATAGATTTTGCGGCTTGTGAGATCGAACCCGTTTTCTCAATTGCTTCAAGTAAGTCGGCCTTACCCGGTCCAAATGCAATGTTCTGCTCTAAAAGAATTCTAATCTGTAATTTTAAATTTTGTTCTTTCATAGACTTAGTTCACAAAAGTTTATTTTATGCTCATTAACATTATAGGGAAGTTTAACAAGCTAAGACATATACAAATTTAAATCTCGATTAGCTCTTAAAAATAGTCTTATTAAAAAATCAAAACTGCACAAAGTGGATAAAGATCTGGAAAAAACGGATAGAGGTAAAGGCCTAATCGCGGTTCAATCAGTTAAAAGCTGAATGAATAGGATTGAGCAAATGACCTCATCTAATTTAAAACAATGGAATGATTTTGTAGATGGATGTATCGACTTCCGTCCTAACGATGGCGTGTTTCGTATTGCACGTAATATGTTTACTGAGCCGGAACTATTTGACTTGGAAATGGAACTTATTTTTGAAAAGGTTTGGATTTATGCATGTCACGAAAGTGAGATTCCAAACAATCATGATTTCCTAACAGTTCAAATTGGTCGTCAACCGATTATTGTGAGCCGTGATGGTAAAGGCGAATTACACGCGATGGTCAATGCTTGTGAACATCGCGGCGCAACCTTAACACGCGTTGCCAAAGGCAACCAGTCAACCTTTACATGTCCGTTCCACGCATGGTGCTACAAGTCAGATGGCCGCTTGGTGAAAGTCAAAGCACCAGGCGAATATTGTGAAGATTTTGATAAATCAAGCCGTGGTTTAAAACAAGGCCGTATTGCCAGCTACCGTGGTTTCGTATTTGTAAGCCTTGATACTCAAGCAACAGATTCTCTAGAAGACTTTTTGGGCGATGCAAAACTGTTCCTTGATTTAATGGTTAATCAGTCGCCAACAGGTGAACTCGAAGTACTTCAAGGCAAGTCATCTTATACCTTTGCAGGTAACTGGAAGCTACAAAATGAAAATGGCTTAGATGGTTACCATGTAAGTACCGTTCACTATAACTATGTCTCTACAGTCCAACACCGCCAACAAGTCAATGCATCAAAAGGTGAAGAACTCGATACACTTGACTATAGCAAGTTAGGGGCCGGTGACTCAGAAACTGACGATGGCTGGTTCAGCTTCAAAAATGGTCATAGCGTATTATTTAGTGACATGCCGAACCCAACTGTTCGTCCGGGCTACAGCACAGTTATGCCATATATGGTCGAAAAATATGGTGACAAATATGCTGAATGGGCAATGCATCGTTTAAGAAACTTGAACTTGTACCCTAGCCTATTTTTTATGGACCAAATTAGTTCTCAGCTTCGTATTGTTCGTCCTGTCTCTTGGAATAAAACCGAAGTCATCAGCCAATGTATTGGGGTTAAAGGCGAATCTGCTGAAGCGCGCCGTAACCGTATCCGTCAGTTTGAAGATTTCTTTAACGTATCAGGCCTTGGTACACCAGATGATTTAGTTGAATTCCGTGAACAGCAAAAAGGTTTTCAAGCACGACTTGAACGTTGGAGCGATATTTCTCGTGGCTGTCAGTCTTGGGAATATGGTGCGACCAAAAACTCACAAGATTTAGGCATTCAACCCGTCATTACTGGCCGTGAGTTTACTCATGAAGGACTCTATGTAAATCAGCATGGACACTGGCAACGTCTAATGCTTGATGGCTTAAATAAGAAAGCATTGAAAATGCAGGATATTACTTTTGAAAACAATGCTGTAATGGATGAGGTGTAACCATGTCACAAGAACTAAATTTTGCTGTATCTCAGTTTTTGTACAAAAAAGCAGAACTTTGTGATGCTTATGACTGGGATGCCTACCTAGAGCTTTACGATGAAGATAGTGAATATCATATTCCACAGTGGATTGATGATCATAACTATGTTCAAGATCCAAATCAGGGCTTGTCTTATATTTATTATGCAGACCGTACTGGACTCGAAGACCGTGTATTCCGTATCCGTACTGGAAAAGCGGCATCTGCAACACCGTTACCACGTACTTTGCACAGCATAAACAACATTCGAGTTAAAACACTGGAAGATGGATTAATTGAAGCAAAAGTTACATGGCAAACGCTTTATAACCGTCAAGGTTTAGAAGGCTGTTTTTACGGACATGCTACTTATCTTTTACGTCAAACAGCAGATGGTTTCCGCATTCGTCGTCAGCACAGCATTTTGCTTAATGACAAAATTGATTCCGTTTTAGACTTCTATCACGTTTAAGGGGAATGAAAATGGGACATTCAGTTGCACTTAACTTTGCCGATGGCAAAACCTTTTTCATTTCGGTAAATAACGACGAATTGTTGCTTGATGCAGCAGTTCGCCAAGGAATTAACCTACCGCTAGACTGTCGTGAAGGTGTTTGTGGTACCTGTCAGGGTCAGTGTGAAACTGGTATTTATGAACAAGAATATGTTGATGAAGATGCATTAAGTGAGCGTGATTTGGCTGAGCGTAAAATGTTAGCTTGCCAGACGCGTGTGAAATCCGATGCTGCTTTTTATTTCGATCATGATTCTGCTATCTGTAACGCTGGTGATACTTTAAAAATTGAAACCAAAGTGACTGCAGTTGAGCTGGTTTCTGAAACGACAGCAATTTTGCATCTTGATGCGAGCAGTCATGCTGAACAGCTTCAGTTTTTACCGGGTCAATATGCTCGTTTGCAAATTCCAGATACTGAAGATTGGCGTTCTTATTCTTTTGCAAATAGACCAAATGCAACCAATCAATTGCAATTTCTCATTCGTCTCTTGCCAGACGGTGTGATGAGTAATTATTTGCGTGATCGCTGTCAGGTTGGGCAAAGCCTACTTATTGAAGCGCCGCTTGGTAGTTTCTATTTACGTGAAGTACAGCGACCACTGGTTTTTGTGGCAGGTGGAACAGGATTATCAGCTTTCTTGGGAATGCTAGATAACTTGGTCGAACAACCTAACTCACCTGCAGTTCAGTTGTATTACGGCGTAAATAATGAAACTGACTTGTGTGAACAACAGCGTTTACATGCCTATGCTGAACAGCTACCAAACTTTAGTTATCACCCGATTGTGACTAAAGCAACCGAAGCTTGGCAAGGCAAAGCGGGTTATATTCATGAGCATTTAAATAAAGATCAATTGGCCGAGCAGGCTTTTGATATGTATTTATGTGGTCCACCGCCAATGATTGAAGCTGTTAAAAATTGGTTAGATGAACAATCTTTGCAAAACTACCGTATTTACAGCGAGAAGTTTTTACAGAGTAATACATCACGTTGAAGTATAAATAATTTAAAAACCACTAAAACCTGAAATGATTCAATATACTCTGTAGGGGGTATATTGAATTTTTGCATTTAAATTAAAAGTTTTTATATATCAATAATATAAAATAATAAATTCCGACAAAATAAATTGACCAGTTCACTCGGATTTGCTATAAATTTTGATAGATCTTAAGGAATAAGATCATGATGAGATTAACTTATAGCACCTTTTATATCCCCCTATTCTATTTCTCGAATTTACTAAATTGATGGTCAAAATCCGATGTAAAAATTTGAGAAAATCACATTAACTAGCGGTTAAATTGGTCTGTATTTTGCTTATATCTCATTGTAATTTGCGAGTAACTTAATTTTTTAAGTGCCGTATTTACTTGCTGTGCAGCGAAGTTTTAAAGCTCTTGCAATACAAGTAAATACAGGAGTGAGCCAAAAGGGATAAATATGAACCAAGCCAACTCCCCAGAACTCAGTGGACGTCATTTTCAAAATGAGTCTATCTTTACCAATCATAATCTGGTGTTTGATCACCACGATTTAAGCGAAACCTGCCGCAATGTAGGCCAAATTTTTAAACCGCATGATCTTAAAATCTCTCAGCAGAAGCGAGATTTCAGTGCAACTATGCACCATGTTAAAACAGGCGCATTGTCTATTAGTCGCTTGGAATATGGCGCGGATGTCATTATTGAACCAGATCACCTTGATAGCTTTTACTTAATTCAAATTCCAACTCAAGGCTATGCAGAAATCGAATTCGGTTCACAAAAGTTTATTTCTTATTCTCAAGTTGCTTCTCTTATTTCTCCTCAGCAATCTTTACGTATGCGCTGGCATGCGAACTCACCACAGCTTATTCTAAAAGTTTCAAAGGATGATTTTACCTACCATTGCCGTCAACACATTGCTGATTCAGAAAATAACTTACTTGTTTTTGACCCTAAATTAGACTTTGCTAAACAAAGTGGAAGCTACTTTTTACAGCTCGTTAGAACACTGATGGATGCTTTAGCATGTGATCAACATCCACTCCATCATCCTTTAGCCTTTAAACAATTTGAGTCAAATTTGTTTAATGCCCTCATTTATGGTCAACCCAATAACGCATTACATAAAATAGATCAGCATAAAGAAAAAACAGTCTCTCCTTATTTCGTGAAGCGTACAGAAGCCTATATAAAAGAACATTTACATGAGCCACTTAATGTCGAAATTTTAGCTGAACATGCAGGCGTGAGCGTAAGAACCCTATTTACTGGTTTTAAAAACTATTTGGGGACAACCCCAATGTCTTATTTAAAAGAATTACGTTTTGAACAGGCTCATTTAGAACTCATGCACAATGAAAATCTCTCTGTCACTGACGTTGCATTTAAATGGGGATTTAGCCATTTAGGCCGTTTTTCTCAAGAATATAAACGCCGTTATGGAGAGTTACCTTCGTCTACCCGCCGTTCTGGTCATAGTGAAGGCTCAGGCTTAATTACTTCAATTTTTTCTTAAAACAAATAGAGAAAAGCCTTTTATATCAATAAATATAAAAGGCTTTTTTTATGACTTAGAAATGATGAACATAACGGACTTGTAATCGTGTTCCTTCTGGTCGGTTTTGAGCATCTTGCTCAAAATAAGCATTTGCAACCAAGTGATCATTTTTAGAAAAACTATACATCGCACCCGGACCAATTGCCCAGACTTGTTCACGTCGGCCTTTGACTTTTTCACCATCCACTTCAGTATCTGTCACTTGTTTTAGCCAATAGCCATTTAGTCCTAAACGGAACTGTTCAGTAATGGCATAGTCTGTTGCGAAGTTTGCATGAATTGCTTGCCCAGCTTGTATATCATTTGCTCCAGCAAAAGCATAGCTTGGGTCATCATTTTTAAAGTTATAGAGATAATGGATACGCGTTGAAGCTGTCCACTTTGGATTAAACCAATACGTTGCAGCCCAATAAGGATCAAATGAAACAGCATTATTACTGGGATTAATATCTTTTTGTTGATCGTATTCCCCAGTAGGTAAATTCATCTGAAACTCAAAACGATGTACAAACTTCGGCCCTTGTGCACCCATGACTGGATCGAACTGAATAAAAGGTCCGATCATAATGTCCCCAAAGCCACTTTGGGCCTTAATGGCAGCATTATTCAAGCCATCATCCATATCCATTTTGCTGACAAAAGGAACCAGAAAATTTATGCCTAGACTGGCTTTATCTTTTACTCGGACATTCGATAAATAACTAATCTGCTCAACCAGTACTTGATAATTTAAATCTGTTTTAGGTAAACCTAATTTTTGTCCATTGGCATCGACCAGTTTATTGCTATCGTAATTTTGAAAATAGGTTTGAGCATACCAACCGGGCCCTGCGGGTAAGCCGCCATCGAGAAAGCTGGTCATACCTAAGTTTACGGTCGGTAAATCATAGGCATGTGTAACCAACGGCAAACCCAACAATGTTCCTGCTAAAAATCCATGTTTAATTAAAGTGCTTTTCATCTTCTTATTTCCTATAAAAAAATCACGACCGGATTGATCGTGATTGTGGTGTATTAATGTGCTAATTCTGGATGCTCAGCAGCAATCCGATACTTTCCTGCATGGAATACCAATGGTTCACCTTGGCGTTGTTGGTATTGTTCAATTTGACCAATAAAAATCAGGTGATCTCCGCCTTCATACTGATTTACATTGCGGCAAACCAAGGTTGCGAGTGCATCGGACAAAATTGGAACGCCTGCATTACATTGTTGATGGGCAATGCCTGCAAATTTGTCTTCAGCACCTCGAGCAAAATGTCCCGAAAGCTGGTGATGCTCCTGTGCCAACATGTGAATGGCAAAATATTCAGCTTCTACAAAATCAGACAAACTTGGCGCTGTTTTTGAAAGACTCCACAAAATTAATGGTGGATCTAAAGACAGCGATGAAAATGAATTCGCTGTCATTCCTATTTTCCGACCGTCTTTACCACGGGTTGTAATCACGGTAACGCCAGTTGCAAACTGACCAAGTAAATTACGGATTTCTCTTGGATTTTCAGCATTAATGATTTGTAAACCTTGAGTTTCAATTGTGTCCATTTTTAATTCTCCCTTTGATATTTTGACCTTAAGCCACTTTTGCTGCGGTTTTTGAGGCCATGAATGCCTGAGCCTGATTTGCATCAAACCACCAAGGGGCAAAAGAGCGCGGGTCATCAAAGTTATTGGCCATAATTGAAGCAATGCTCTGGTTTTGGCTTGCGGCTGCTAATAGTTCAACAACATGAGGCTGTGGTGGCACTAATAGGCTATTGGTCCAAGCCACGACTTTTTCTGCATAGGCCCAATAACGCTCAAAGGTTTGAACCATCCATTGTTCGCTAAAGTTTTGATTATCATTGGCTAAAATGGCATCGAAATAGATTTTGCTACACTTAGCAGCGTTGTTTGAGCCTTGACCAGTAATCGGGTCATTCACCACCAAGGCATCTGCCATCCCAAAAATTTTCTTGCCAGACGGTAATGTCAAAATTGGTTTGCGTACTGTCGGTGGGAAACGTCCTGCTAAATATCCACCAGCATCGGTTAACTCAACATTTGTGCAGCGTTCATATTCCCAAGGCACAAATTTCTTGAGTAAGTATAAACTGCATTGCAGATGCTGTTCGGGCGTTTTGACATCTTGCCAGCAGTCCATTGGTCCATTTGGAATACCTTCAAAGACCATAATGTCGCAAGGCCCATTCACGGTAAGTGCTGGAAATGAAAAGTATTCGCCCACTTCTGGAATAATATTAAAAGTCACACGAGAGTATGGGGAAATTGGCTTCATGTTTTTGACATAGGTCAATGCCAAAGCGCGCTGCGGTTTATCGAAAACACTACGTGCATCATCACGTTCAAACTGTTTAACGACTTCACCTTTACCAGCCGCAAGTAATACAAGCTCGTAATCATTTGCAAGTTGTTCTAACTCTTCTATTCCCACATCCTGAATTACCAATCGACCGCCACGGCGTTCAAATTCTTCCATCCAATATGGCATTTTGACGCGTTGATCGACCGATTGAGCGTAACGCTCAAGACGAGCACTCCATTCAAATGCTTTACCACCATTTTCAGGATTGACTAAAGCTAGCCCAATGCCTTCTACCGCTGGACATTGTTCTTCCCAAAAATTCAGTCCCAAGTCACGTTCAGTTTGTAAAGCGGTATGAAACATACACTGGCTTGACATGACTTTACCTTGGCGGATTTCATCGGCAGTTCGGTTGGTGATCATTGTCACGTCATAGCCTGTATCTAATAAGCCTAAACCAAGCTGTAAACCAGACTGTCCTGCTCCAACAATTGCGATACGGCGCATAATCTTCTCCATAATTTTCTAAATGTGCTTTTAAAACGCTGTGCTATTCGGCTAAACGTGGAATAGCGGGCTGTGATCCTTCAGGGCCCATCACTGAATATCCGCCATCGACCGCATAATCTGCTCCGGTGACAAAACTCGCAGCGGGTGACAATAAAAACAAAACAACATTGGCGATTTCTTCGGGATGACCCAATCGGCCTAGCAAGTGATAATCGGCTGCCACGCTATCGGCCTTTTCACGGTTATTGCCACTGACTTCTGCAATGACACGAGACCATGTCCAGCCCGGTGAAACAGAGTTGACGCGAATACCATCGGCAGCAAAATCCATTGCCATGCTTTGTGTGAGTTGACGAATCGCGGCTTTAGACACTGGATATAACCAGCGCCCTGTTTGTGCCACTTTGGCCGAGATTGAAGTAAAATTAACGACTGAACCTTGCTGCTTTTTTAGGTCATTGTATAAAGCACGGCTCAGCTCAACTGTAGAAACCAGATTAATATCAAGTGCTTGTAACCAATCCTGACGTGAAGATTTAAAACCATCATCTAAATATGTACATGCCAAATTCACCAAGTAGCTCACTTCACCTAAATGTTGGTGAATATCTGCCACAGCTTGTTGAATAGCCGCATCGCTGGTTAAATCGGTTTGAATAAACATCACGTCATGGTTAAAGCTTTCTGCAATCGCTTTGCCTTTGGCATCAATATCTAAGATAGCGACATGAGCACCTGCACTTACCAAAACTTGTACAACAGCTTTACCAATCAGTGTTGCACCGCCACTTACCACAGCGACTTTTCCTTTTAAATCTATATTCATTGCAGATACTCCTTAATTGACTGGTTTGCCTTCACTACTTGACCAAGATGGCATCAACGTATTTGAAGGAAGATCTTCATCAAGAAGTTTTCGTGCTGTTTCGACACCTGCAACTGGTAAACCTGTCGGGTCTAATAAACCAATTTGAACAAGCACCGATGCTTGGTCCCAGTAAATATGCTCATGGCACAACTTTGAACCTCTGAACTGAATTACACCCAACATTGGAATCTCGACATATTTACCAGTCGGTTTTACACCCGGTAATAACCAGTCAATTTCAGCGTCGTGGGTAAAGCTCATAATGAACTCGTCTACCACTTGCGTTGAACCAACCGTACGAGAGATCGAAGTGATCTTCATATCTTTCGGGTTTTGATGAACAAAGTGATATTGATAAAAACGGGCAAGCTGGCTTTGGCCTACACCACCAGTTAAAGTTGGAATATGGTTGACATAAGGTTCTGCGACCATCGTTGCCATGGTTGCTGGGACGTCACGCGTATCAAACTCATGACGAATATGCTCTTCCCATAGCGCAACTAAGTCATATTTCGGTCCAATCGTGTCATGTAGAGCGGTTACTGTACGCTCGTGGGCAAAACGTGCTGACGGTTTGTGATAATGATTGCTTTTAGGGCGTGCAAAAGCATGATCAACACCTTCATAAACATAAGTTTGTACATTTGAATATTGGTTGGCTGCATCGACAATCGCTTGTCTCGCATCTGGCGGTGTAAATTGGTCCAGTTCTGCAATATGTAAAACCAAACGACCCTTTACGTTAGCTAATTCATCTAACGCTTTTTCAATGCCTACACCATAATAACCTACAGCACATGCCACTTCCGAAAGTCGACAACCAGCCAGATACGCAAGCTTTCCACCCAAACAGTACCCCACCACACCGAGGCCTGTAGAGGAGTCACATTCTGGTCGAGTCTTTAAAAAAGCTAAGCTATCCTGAATATCTTCAACCCCAAGATTTTCATCATATTGCTGATAAAGCTCGAAAGCTTTTTGAAAATCTTCTGGTGTGTAACCCAGTTCTATATTAGGTGCTACACGCCAAAATAAATCAGGAACTAAAACGGTATAGCCTTCTTCTGCAAGAAATTCTGCTTTTTCTCGCATGGCTGCATTCACCCCAAAGATTTCCTGACAAAGCACAACTCCAGGTCCTTTTCCTGTTTCTGGTGTTGCTAGATATGCACTGAACTGCTTTCCAGATGCTGTTTTAATTTGAACGGTTTGACCAGCCATAGTGTCAACTCCTGACATTGTTATGGCTTTATCTTCTATCCGAATATTTTTTTAGGCTGTCCAAAAGCTGCAAGCACTATCCAATCTCTGCGCAATTATTAAAATTCATCAAACTGTATAAAAACTAAAAAACAAGAAATACCTATATTTCAAAAGTTTAAATTTAAAAATTAAATTAATGCTTTTTATCTAATTTGGAAAAAATGGATGAAGATTAGGACTTATTGGATAGTGACGATTGGCTAAAAATAGTTCAATCAAGTCATGTAATTCGTTTGATTACATAAAAAAGCCCCGTCATTTTCTAAATTAAGGCGTTTATTTATGCATCGACCATGGCCAATTTATGGACAACAAAAAAAGTTAATGCTCATCAATATTTTATGTTGTAGTGCATTTTCTACTCAGGCTTATTCAGCGGATGAAGAATGGAAATTTACATTAAAAAATGCATATATAGACAGAAACTATGACAATCCAGATGTAAAAGACACAGGTAGCTGGTCACAATCAGTTTCTCTATTTTACAACTCAAATATGCATGATACGCCGTTAGAAATTGGTGGAACCCCAATTCAAATTGGCGCAAATGCTTCAGCACAATATGCGGTTCGTTTAAGCCAAGATAAACATGTTGCAGATACGGTATTACCTTTTGATAAAGCCACGCAGTCCCAAGCACCTGATTATCTAAAATATGGTGCGACCTTAAAGTTAGGCTATAACAAGACGCTACTAAGCATTGGTGAATTATGGCTGGATTTACCCGTAACCACTGTAGATGCAAGTCGACAACTCCTGACGTCTTATTGGGGAACTAATCTTAAGAGCCAGCTAAACGATAAGCTTTTTGCTGAAATCGGCCGTATTGAAAAAGTATCACCGCGAAATGAAGAAGATTTTCATCGATTTTCTTTTACTTCAAAAGGTGTTACTGCTTATTCAGATGGACTTAACTATCTAGATCTTCGCTATCAATTTACGCCTACCTTGAAGGGCGAATATTACTTTGGAAATATGGAGGATTTATATAACAAACATTATGTCGGCGTTGACCACCTATGGAAAAATTCTAATTTTTCAGTTAATTCAAAATTCAAATATTTCAATGCCAAAGATAATGGAAATCTTTTTGACATCGATGCACAAAATGTAGGGTTACTAGAAACGCTTAAAGTAAAAAATCATAGCTTTGGTTTGGGTTATCAGCAAATTATTGGTGAGTCTGCTTACCCGTTACCAGATGGATTCTTACCTGAAACTTATTTCATTAACTGGAACACGACCGGTTTCTTTAAACAAGATGAAAAGTCTTATCACTTCATCTATGGCTATGACTTTAAAGATCATGTGCCTGGTTTAAATACGACTTTCAAATATGTATACGGCGATCACTTCAAAACAGCAGATGGCTCAAAAAATAAAGAAAGTGAAGCAAACGTTATTGTCAATTATGCCCTTCAACAGCCTTTTCTCAAAGGTCTAGCTCTTCAGTACATCTTCATCAATTACGACGTTAAGCATGGAAACGATTTCTCTGAAAACCGTTTCTTCGTCAATTACAGCAAAAAATTTTAATGAATAAGGAATACGTATGAAAACGATAGATGCAAACACGATTATCAACCGTGAGAAACTGTCTCCACTACAGTGGATGGTTTTTATCCTAGGCTTTTTCGTCTTTTTCTGTGATGGTCTAGACACAGGAATTATCGGTTTTATTGCTCCTTCATTATTAGATGATTGGGGTATCACCAAGCCGCAACTTGCTCCAGTTTTAAGTGCTGCTTTAGTTGGCATGTCGATTGGTGCAATCATTTCTGGGCCTTTGTCCGATAAATTTGGACGTAAAGGCGTCATTGTTTTTACAAGTCTTTTATTTTCAATATTTACGATTTTGTGTGGCTTTGCCAATTCAACCCAAGACTTAATGATTTATCGCTTTATTACAGGTGTTGGTTTAGGTGCAGCCATGCCAAACATCAGTACGATTGTGTCTGAGTATATGCCTGTAAAACGTAAAGCATTCCTTACAGGCCTTGCTGGCTGTGGTTTTATGTTGGGTATTTCTTGTGGGGGTGTGCTGTCAGCTTATCTATTAGAAAGTTATGGCTGGGCAAAAGTCATTATTATTGGCGGAAGTATTCCCCTAATTTTAGTAGTTGCTTTATTACTTAAATTACCAGAATCAACTCAATACTTAATTACACGTCATCAACAAGACAAAGCTCAGCGTATTTTAGAAAATATTCAAGGTCATTCTTTTCAAGAGCCGGTAAAACTTGTTTTAACTCAAGCAGAAACTGCATCAGATGAAAATCCAGTTAAAGTCGTTTTAGGTAAATACCTTTGGGGTTCAAGCATGCTTTGGCTCTGCTGCTTTACCAGTCTATTGGTGTTTTACCTTTTAACAAGCTGGATGCCAACGATTTTAAAAACAGCAGGTTTTAGTACTCAACAGTTTAGTTTAATTGCAGCGATTTTCCCTTTTGGTGGTGTGATTGGTGCAACCATTATGGGATGGTACATGGATAAACTGAACCCAACTACAGTCATTAAATATTCATATCTCATCGCTTTCGGCCTATTCATTGTTGCTGGTCTGGTGAGCTCAAATATTTTCTTGTTAGGTCTTACTATCTTCTTAATTGGTGCCTTACTGGCTGGTGCACAGTCTTCATTACTGCCACTTGCAGCAATGTTCTATCCGGCAGTGTGTCGTGCGGTTGGTGTTTCATGGATGCATGGTATTGGTCGTATCGGTGCAATTTTAGGTGCTTTCTTTGGCTCGCTCATTTTCACTTTCAACCTAAGCTTAAGCGGTATTTTCTTTATTCTCGCACTACCAACATTCATCTCATTTATTGCACTTAGCCTGAAAGTGATTTATGAGAAATCTAAAAACAAACAAGTGTTAAAGCTAGAAGAAAGTCTATAAATATTAATCAATAAATAAAAAAACTGATTTAAGTAATTAAATCAGTTTTTTTATTTGGAAAAATTAAATATTAGAAAATTTTGCCTTTAGTCTCACTTGGATTTTCGCCAAATTCTTCGCGATATTCTTGAGAAAAACGACTTAAATGGTTAAAGCCCCAGTCATAAGCAAGCTTTGAAATAGAAACTTTTCTATCTGCACCTGTGGTGCTCAGGATTTTATAAATTTGTTGGAGACGATATTTTTTTAAATACGACATTGGACTGGTGCCGTAGTACTGTTGAAATTCGTCATACAATTTTGATTTTGAAACCCCAGCCAGACGTTGCAAATCTTCTGCACAGATTTCTTCGTGCGCATGTTCAATAATAAAATTACGAACCTTACGAATATAAGCTGGCTCATCCTGATGTGAGAGTAACTTTAAGGCTTCAGAGTAGTTATTTTCTTGAGACAACAATAACGCTTTAATTACAAAATTTTCATAGTCTTCAGATAGCATTTGCAAACCATAAAAATTGCTATATTGCGTTTTTAACTGTACAAAATTTTGAATATTCTTCCACCATGCGCCAATCAATTGCTCAGAGTCTAAGTGCATTTCAGGATTAAAAATAATAGGTGTTTCAATTGGTTTATTCAGTAGATCCGCAAGAACAATCTGCATACTCCGCTCAGGAATAACCACCTGAAATTTTCTGCAATCTTTATCGATAATCAAATCTTGCTGATCGTTATTAGAAACAATAAGGCCCCTGTTTTCATCAGATTGATAATGAGCACCACGAATGTTGAGAGCTTGTCGACCTTGTATCGGCAAACTAATGCTATACGCTTTTAAATTTGAGATGTTAATGGCAACGTTTGCACCATAACTGATTGTACCGATCGCCATTTTTTTATTAGGCAAACGCATTCCGTCATAGTGAAAATCGAGAGTGTCTTTGTAAATTGTGTCTAGACGGTGTTCACCACAAATTGTGGACATCAAATTCTGCGCAAATTCAGCTTTACGAGAATAATGATTGAGTTCCGTCTGTTGGCTGAGTGATATCATATCCTTTTCACCTAGCTAAATAACTTATTGCTTAAAAAGCAACTTGTATGCCAATTAATATCCTTTAATTGACGAGTTTTCCTGAAAAATATCTAATCAAGAAAGAGAGTAAAGATTACTTTCTCACACTCTATTAAATTTTAAAAATGGAAATAAGTTAAATACCTTTAAAGTATAATTTCATACTTTAACAAACTTATTTTATTAGATTTTTTATAAACAAATAGGGTAGATATAAATCATTATTTTGAACAGTAGACTATCGTAAATTTTAATGAATAAAAAAACCGCCTATTTAAAATAAGCGGCTTTTAAAACACTTAAATTATTGGGCGGTGTAACCACCATCCATCACGACAGCTTGACCTGTTACCCCACCTGCTTTACTACTCGCAAGGAAAATTGCGTAATCAGCGATTTCTTCAACAGAGAGTAAACGTTTTTGAGGAACCATTGCCAAAATTACATCTTCAAGTGCACTATCTAAACTTACATTACGGGTTTTAGCCAAATCTGCAATTTGCCCACGAACCAATGGCGTATCTACATAACCGGGGCATAAAGCATTTACTGTAATACCATCACGTGCACATTCCAATGCCGCAACTTTTGTTAGGCCAATCACGCCGTGTTTCGCGCTGTTATAACCTGCCTTTCCAGCAAAACCAATCAAGCCATTAATTGAAGCCATATTAATAATACGTCCATATTTTTGAGCTTTCATGATTGGTAAAACATGTTTAATACCAATAAATGCTCCTGTTAACATGACCTGAACTAACTTTTGAAAAACAGCCGTTGGAAACTCTTCAATAGGTGCAACATGTTGAAAGCCAGCATTATTAATTAAGATATCAACGGTACCAAAGGCCTTTTGAGTCAGCTCAATGGCTTGTTTATAAGCATCTTCATCAGTTACATCACATGGCGCAGATAATGCATCAAAACCTTGCTCTTTAAGTGAGTTCGCCGTTTCTTGGCACTTTTCGGCATTCATGTCAGAAATGACAACTTTGGCACCTTCTTGAGCAAATTTCTTAGCAATTTCTAGACCGATACCACTTGCAGAACCTGTAATAAAAGCAACTTTACCGTCTAAAAGTTTAGTCATCTATTTACTCCTTAATACTTATAACGCGCTGATTTAAACAATACCCGTTACGGTAAAGACCGTAATCACCACAAATACCGCTAATGTCTTAATTACTGTGACTGCAAAAATATCTTTATACGATTGTTTATGGGTTAAGCCTGTAACAGCGAGTAAAGTGATAACAGCACCATTATGCGGAAGTGTATCCATACCACCCGATGCCATTGCAACCACACGGTGCATAACTTCTGGTGGAATACCAGCGGCTAAAATCGCGGCGTTATAGTGTTCAGCCATCGCACTTAAAGCGATACTCATACCACCAGAAGCCGAACCGGTAATACCTGCTAATACTGTTGTTGTCACAGCCCCATTCACTAAAGGGTTTGTAAAAGTACTGCTCATTGCATGACTAATCATGGCAAAGCCCGGTAATGACGCAATAATTGCACCGAAACCATACTCAGAGGCCGTATTCATTACTGCTAAAAGTGAGCCACCAATACTGGCATTAATGCCCTCTTTAAAATTCGTCACGACACGTTGATAATCAAACAAAATTGCAGAAATAATCCCGACAATAAGTGCAAGGCCAACTGCCCAGATCGCACCAGTTTTTGCAACATCGACAGTGTAATCAGCTAAACCAACGGCAGCAAAATCAAAGCCATTTGGGTACCACTCTTTGATTGCTTTAGACAAATATTTGTTCATTACTGCAACAAGAATAAGGGGTACAAACGCTAAAACCTGACGAGCCGTACTTCCATTGGTTTGCAAGTTCATATCGGCTTCAATTTCTTGAGATGGTGTATTGTCTGCACCAAACCCAGAGAACCCTTCTCCAGCTTTTGCAGCAGCACGACGACGCCATTCTAAGTAGCTCAAACCCATGCATAGAACAAAAATAGCACCAATAATTCCTAGAAATGGTGCGGCATAAATATTGGTGCCAAAGAATGTAGTTGGAATTACGTTTTGAATTTGTGGCGTACCCGGCAATGCATCCATGGTAAATGTAAATGCGCCCAGCGCGATGGTTCCCGGAATTAAACGTTTTGGAATATTGGCTTGTCTAAATAGCTGGTTTGCAAATGGATAAATGGCAAATACAGCAACAAATAAACTTACTCCACTGTAGGTCAAAATTGCACCTAAAAGTACAACGGTTAAAATTGCCTTTTTCGCCCCAATCCATCTTACAATGGTTCTAGCAATAGACTCAGCAATTCCTGACATTTCAACGACTTTACCGAAAATTGCCCCGAGCAAAAACACAAGAAAGTAATCTTTAATAAAGTTAACCATTTTCGGCATAAAAACACCCGAATAAAATGGTAAAACATTAGCTGGGTTAATAAGTAGAACAGCAAGTAAGGCACAAATTGGTGCCATAAGAATGACAGAAAAGCCCTTGTAAGCTGTATACATTAACAGCCCAAGTGAAAGTAGAATTACAAATAATTCCCACATATATTCTTTCTCCCTAAAGAATAGATATTAGGTTCAATAAAATTACCAAAAGATATTTAAGTTATCCCAAACCTAAAATGATAAAAATCACAGTATCTATGAGTGGTAATAGGTAAATGAGCTTAAAAATAAAATATCACTAAAATATTTAAAAACAATGTAATTTATTTAAATTTTAAAATAATAATAAAATACAAGTACTTATATTAAATATTCGGTAAAATCAAACTATTTAAAAATTATTATTATTTTGTAAAACTTATTAATTATTGAGTAAATTAAATTAATACCTCTATATTATTTAATAAAGACAATTAAATAATATGTTTTTTAAAATAATTTAATAAATATTCTTAGATTTATTTTTTTTAGAAATATCCTATTAGAAAAATTTTTATATAAATTACTCTTCTTGGTTCGCTGAGGGGTCTAAAGAACTAACACAACTGAACTTAAAAAGCCCTCTAAAGACGGCTTTTTAAGTAGAAAAACTACTCTAATTCATATCCTATCATTGATTAAACTTGATATTGATCCGCTTTCAAATTGGGTTGATCTACAAGTAACTCAATAAAAGATGGAATTGATGTAGTGTTAAGCAAATATGGATTAAATTCATCAACATGATGATGAAAAAAGAAATCTTTTATTTTTGTATTGATAGGAGCAAATTTCATACTCCAATGTTTAAATAACCGTTGTTCAGATGGTTCCAAAAAGATGATCTCGCAGTTTTGATGTCTCGAATCTTTCAAAATTGATTTATAGAACAGCGCCTCAACTTGTTCTTTCTTTCCTTCTAAGTATTGTAAGAAGTAACCATTACCATAGTAAAGCACACCAGTAATGTCATTTTTAGAATTAAATTTGACAGCTTCTGTAAGAATATCAATTAAATCTTGTTTTATTTGACTATGTTCACTATTGGTTTTACTTGCATACATAAAGCCTATTAAACTCATAGCGATAACTCGAAGGTAAATGTCAATGGTGCATTCTGACACTTACATACTATCCTTACAATGCAACCTACTTAAAACCTTGTATTTCAAAAGTAAAGATTATTAACATTTTGAAAATGACAAACTTTAACAAGCAGAAATCTTTTGTAAATGAATGCCAACTTAATCAACTAAACAGATACTTTTAATTTTAGTAAAATTAAAACTGTCTTTAATTTGTGGATGTCTAATGGAGAACCATGAAATCACTCTTCAAGACGAACATCATAAACAATTTAAGATTGTCAAAGTTCAAGATGTTCGTTTTGATAGTAATACACTGAGTCATAGTTACCAATGGTTATGGGTATTTGATCATAGTTCAGAGTTTTTCCCATTTGAACTATGGGATCAACTTGACAATGCCACCGTTCATCAAAAAATAAGACTGAATAATCAGGTCTTTAAGATTATCAAAATTTTGACAAAGAAAACCAAACTACGGTATTCCTGAGTAAACATTTTTCTATTATGTTTTAGATAAAATTACTAATTTATTCATTTGCGGTACGTAGCCATGGCGTAACTGTTAACCCAGTAAGTACTCCTTCAGGACTTAAAAAGCGAGTAACTGACTGCCTCAACTTCAAACTCAATCCAACTTTGAGGAACAGTAAACTCGTCGGGCCATTCTTTTCGACCAAAGCAGGACTCTGCTGCTTGATGTAATGGCCACAGTGCAAAGTGTTTTACACCGCCAAGCTCCCCATCTTCTGTACTCATATAAGATTCATTGCCTTCCATCGCTTTTATTGGAAGGTTTAATGTGTCTTGATAGAGTACTTTACTCTCTTCATTAACTCTTGTAATTGGTCCAAATCCAGCAACAAAAAGTACTTTGATAGGAGACATTTTTAATAACTCATTTTTATAAAGTAATAGGTTCTTTTATACTTGAAATAATTCATTTTTTAAACATTAATTATTTTCTTGCTAATTTATGCCTAAATATTTTTAAGGATCCTCTTATCACTAGCATCACGTCAATCATACATAATTTATTTTCTGAGTTTTAAAAATGATTATTACTATTTATTTTAGAAGAAATTTTAGAAAAAATTGCCCAGAGAACGTTTAAATATGCCGACAAAAAAAACCTCGCCAATGCGAGGCTTAAATGTTCTAAAATTTATTTACTCAGAAGCTTCTCAACATTCTTTTCAATTAATTTTTTACTTTGATTATTCATTAAATAAAAGTAAAAAATTAATCCAAAAAATACTGCTGCATAAAGAATAATCGCCCATATGTACTTCAATATATTTTCAAATAACATATGATTCATCATGTCTACATCAATATTAACTCCAAAATTATGTACATATCGACTTAAGAACAAGGCAATACAATAAATTAAGATAGGAACTGCAAGAACTCCTGTCCAGATGTTAATTTTGTTTTTCTTAACTTCGAGTTTCTCAAAGTCATCCTCACCAAAATATTTTTCAATCTCAATAACTTGTTTGTTTAAATCATCTTTTAAAGAGATAGGTAATCTCCTATCTTTAATATGATATTGAACGTCTTTTAATATTTCCGCATTTTCCAGAGATTCACCTAAAATTCTTAAATTTCCCATAAATAACCATAATACAATCAGTAAAAAACAGGGATTTTAGTAGAAATTCTATATGAGAAATTGCTTTTTAACATAAAAGTAATAAATTAATTTGAATAAAAAATCTAGAAGATACTTTAACTTTTCTAAACACTTTCCTGTTTCCAATAGTTTTAATAAGATCAATTTTTATGAAGAACATGGATTAAATTAAAGTACTAAAAGAGAGTCTTTTTGCTACTTGTTTTAAGATTAACTCTAATATTATCGATAGAGAAAATTTTATTTATACAAGCTTTCGCTAAAAATATTCTGTAGATAACGGACTGGAGTAGTACCTGTATGTTGACGGAAAAAAACGATAAATGCACTATCACTGATAAACTCCAGTTGTTGTGCAACCTTACTTATTTGTATACCTTCAGATAGCATTTCTATTGCTCTTAATAATCTCCATTGTTGTCTCCAGTTCTGATAATTCATTCCTGTCTCACGAATGAATATTCGGCTAATAGTACGTTCGCAAGCACCTACTATCAGAGTCAGCTGACCTAAACGTGGAGGTAGTTCTCCCATACGGACGTGCTCTAACCAAGATTCTAGACGGGCATCTGATGGATACATTAATTGCCAATTTTCACTTCGTGCAGCACATATCTCTTCACAAAAAACAGTTATTAAACTTGCTTGTTGTTCAGCCTGCATTCCCCATGGCCAAAATGCCATTCTTTCAATTACTTCAAAAAATAATGGATTGACTTCAACAATCTGTACTGGCAACTGAGATAAATTTGATGTTGGTAAAAAATATAGTGAGCGGTAAGCCATTACACCACGCATGATCGCTCGATGAGTTGTGCCTGCAGGAATCCATGCAGCACGTCGTGGTGGAAGTAAAAAAGTCATTTTACCTATTTCTATTGTGATACTACCAGCAGCCGAAAACAGTAACTGATGACGAAGATGACAATGCTTACCAGAATCATGTTTTCCTATATCTGATGCAATACCAATCACTGGATCAGCGAAAATATCTGGATCAAAAATACTATCTGATGCAATTTTCAAAATTTGTCCAATAATTAATATATTCAGTCCTTATTATGATAATCAGACTTTTATCTTTCAATAATAATAACCTTTAATATTCATTTATTAAGACATTTTATGAATGCCATACATCGTCCACCCTTGTGGCTTTTAACACTTCTGATTATATTTCCTCAAATAGTTGAAACCATATACAGCCCTGCACTACCTTACATTTCCCACTCATTTGCAGTTAATAGTAAACAAGCAGCTCAGACGCTTTCAGTTTATTTCATCGCTTTTGCTATAGGTGTAGGATTATGGGGATGGTTAAGTGACCAAATTGGTCGCCGCTCTGCAATGATGTTAGGACTTATCTGTTATGGGGCTGGGACACTATTAGCTATAACAACAGTAAATTTCAAAATTTTGTTATTCGCCCGTATGATTTTAGCTTTTGGCGCTGCCGCTGGGTCTGTTGTAGTACAAACCATGCTTAGGGACAGTTATGAATCGAAAAAACTAGCGAGTGTATTTTCCCTAATGGGAGCCGCCCTAGCTATAAGCCCTGTTTTTGGTTTAGTAAGTGGAGGCTGGTTAGTAAGTCATTGGGGTTATATGGGCGTATTTATTGCCTTATTTTTATTTGCCATACTATTGTTAATACTAAGTGCTGCTTTTCTTCCTGAAACTCAGTTTCACGCAATAACTCACACTCGCATACGAACATTAGCTGGCCGTATGCTCCTTGATAATTCGCTTTGGCAAAATGCCATGCTAATTGCCTTGTTTAATACAATGATTTTCAGTTATTACAGCCTTGCCCCATTTCTTTTTAAACAACTTGGCTGGAGTTCAGAAACATTTGGCTGGACAGGATTATTATTAGCAATCTCTTCTCTTATGGGTAGTCTACTAAATCGAAAACTACTTGCTTCAAATATTAAACCAGAAGTATTGGTAAGATATGCGTGTTACATAGTGATGTTATCAAGTGTGATTGCCTGGATATTACAAACAACTGTGTGGATATTGATCCCGATGGCTGGCGTCGTTCTTGCATATGGTATTGCCATCCCAAACATACTTAGTCAGGCACTGCTTCATTATAGAGAGCAAGCAGGAAAAGCTGGTGCGTTATTCGGCTTAACGTATTATTTACTGTTGGGTTGTATGCTCGGACTTGCTGGGTTAGTACAACAATTGGGCCTTGTTCTTACAGTCTGTGCAGCGTTAGCCTTAATTCTAAAACCAAGACTAAAGTATGACCAATATAACTAGCGAACTAAAAGTTTTAACTGTTGCTAGATAAATCGTATTTTCACTTTACTTCAAAGATTTATTATTCCTAACATTGGTAAGCTTAGATAAATGAAAATAATTCTATTAATGCAATGACAAATTAGGTCTAAAATTTCTTATATTAGGGGGTAATGCTTCTAAAAACGGCTTCAATTGCATAAATAATAATTTTAAAGCAGTTAATGATTCTTAATTCAATTAAGAAAAAACCCACTTAACAATGAGTGGGTTTAATCAAAACTTAATGAACATTAATTTTAATCAACTCATTGGCGTAGAAATTTTTAATCTCTTACTTCATTCGAGTTAGTCTTAAGTTAAAGTCAGATGGAAGTAAGATTCGATATTCGATCTCCGCCTCAGGTTTGACTTCCGTTTCTTGAGAAGTTGCAATATTCGGACACATTCCTGCACCTGTTTCTAATCTAAAAATATAATATTTAGGCTCAAGATAAATTGTAGCGATTTCATTTGAGCGAATTGAAAATACCTTTTCATTATTAACATAAATATCATGAGTACAACCAGAACCTAAAAAACCTTTATCTCTTAAAAAAGTAACTTTTGCTTGTTCAGGGGTCTGTTTCTTTAAATACTTTTGATTGTAAATTCTTTCATTAGGTACTGATTTTGCAATATTTGAAACAACTGGAGCTGTTGAACACCCAGTTAAGCTTAGAACTAATCCTAAAAAAAATATCTTTTTCATGATATTACCCAATATTGTTAGAGATGGAATTTAACATCTCATGCATTAAAAAAACACCCGAAGGTGGTTTAAGTAATTTGTTAATCTTACATTTCAGTTTTTAAAGTAGGCATTGGCGGTAAAAAATCTGATTTTATCAGTTGATCTGTATCGTATAGCTCTAAACTCACAGGACCTGCAGCATATGGAGCCAATTCGTAAAGCTGAAAATCAAAGGTCACTCCACCCGATTGATTGATATAGAAATTATCACTTACTTTAAAGTCTTCTTTGCTAATAGAAGGTTCCATATCATTTTCTTGGCACCAATATTCGTACTGTTTCCATAAAGCATCTTTAAGCGCATTCATTTTTCCATTGACTACAATATCTTTTAATCCAATGCGCTTTTTACTTTTTAAGTCAAAAATATAATCTTCAAAAGTTGATATACCATGTGCTCCGCCAGAATATTCTGAGCTAACTTTCGAAATTTGAACATATTGACCAAACTGTCCATTAAAGCGATAAACCACACTATCTGACCAGTTATTAAGCCCCTCAGCTTGTGTTTGATTTAACTGCTTTTGCTGTTCTGATGCAGGAGTAAGAGCATCTGCATAATTTTTACGGATTTCCTTATCGATTACTTGATCAATCCAGTCAATATTACTTTTAAGTGCAATGGCTTCTTTAGAAGTACATACTATACCCTCGACATCTGGATTAGACCCACAAATTTTGGGTTGTTCAAACTTCACGAGAAAACTGTGCGCTATTATTGCAGGAATTTGATTTTCTTTTGTTTGGGGTTGTTCAGTCGTTTTTATAGTTGAAGCATTTTCTGTTTTTTCTACAGGTTTTTCTTCAGCTTTTTTCACACAGCCACTTAATATGAGTGGCACCAGTACTAAACCAAGAATAGTTTTATTCATTAATTTTACCCTTACATAATCTCATTTATCTTTTAAATTAAGTTTTAATGAATTTAAAATTCACAAATATTTTAATTGAATTAAGACCAGCTTTATATTGAGATATAGTTTTTTTGAAAAACAGTATTTATTTAATCTTTGTTATTCAATAGAATACTTTTATAAAATATTGATAAGAAAATGAAAAAAACTATGTGGCTTAAATTTATGTTGTACCCTTTGGGAATGTTTGTACTGTGGCAAATCATTTTCATCATCGAACAGCTTTCTTTAGAATTTTTAAATGCACCACAAATAATTGTAGCTATAATTGCACTGATCATAAATTGCGGTATGCAAATTTTGATTGGTTATAAAGTTCCTCAATTAGCACCAAAATATAAGTTTGTAGCGAGTATTACATACATCATCTTATTCACTTTTTTAGTAGCAATTTATTCAACCATAATTTTATTAGAAGGCTTAAAAGTTGCCCCTCAAGCAATTTGGCTAGGTTATTTATTTTTCCATGTGGTTGGAATGGCTCTATATTTTGCAAACAACACGGATGAATTCTGCTGGGAAAATTTACTAAAGTAGTTCAGCACACTGTTCTCTACATCTTTTTCATAATTTTTGTCAAAAAACATCATATTAGATAAATTTTCGTATAAATTACCCTTCTAGGTGAACTGAGCAATCTAAAGGAATGAAATGACGCTTAAACAATTAAAAGCTTTTTTAGCACTTGCGCGTACACTCAACTATGCCAATGCATCTTTAGAGCTACATCTAAGCCAGTCTGCTTTAAGTCTCACCATCAAGAGTTTAGAAGAAGAGTTAGGCGGTAAATTGTTTAACCGTAACACACGTCGTGTTGAGCTTACCCAAGAAGGTAAATCCCTCATTCCCTATGCTAAAAAATTACTCGCCAATTGGGATGAAATGGAAAACGATGTCAAACAACGTTTTAAACTCAATCGCGGAACCTTAAGTATCGCCTCTATGCCCTTTGTGACTCATGCAATTTTACCTGAGGTGATTCATCAATTTTTAGAACTTCATCCCAACCTGAACTTTTCAATTCAAGATATTCCAAATGAGACCATTATAGAAAAGGTACAAGACGGTATTTTTGAACTTGGGATCTGCTTTGAACCTGATCTCACCGAGGGCTTAGAATTCAAGCCTCTATTTGAAGAAGATTTCTTAGCTTTATTACCCAAGACTCATCCACTTGCTCAATCGTCTTCTATTACATGGCATGAGCTTTGTTCAAATCCATTCGTGACCTTACAAAAACCGTCAATTGTTCGATATTTAGTTGAGCAAAATTGTTTGCGAAATAACATAACTCTCGATTTGAAAGTCGAATGTCATCAAATTTCATCACTTTCAAGTTTTGTGGCTTATGGAATTGGAGTAAGTGCGATTCCAAGGCACTTTGCTAAACACATTGATAAAGAACATAACGTATTGATTGAATTAAAGGATGAATCTATTCATAAGACTGTAGGAATTGTTTATAAAAAGAACTTTGAAATTTCAAATATTTCGACCCAATTTATTGAGGCTTTAGTTCAATATAAATTTTAAAAAATTAAAGACTACATTTTAGAATGAGCTAAGCAGACTCTTAAGCTAAATTTATTAATTATTATAATTTTCAATGCCATGAGATACTTTTTTAAAGTATTTTGCTTTATATGCTTCTGATCTTTTGTAGGTAATTTGATAGTATTCATTGATTATACTTATTAATCCTTTAAAAAAATTAACTTCTATAACACGAATTGAGATGCTAAAACTAAGATTACTAAGGGATATAGGATAACAATAGAATGAATAAAGTTTATGCCAATGCAGAGGCAGCACTGAAAGACGTTATTGCAGATAATCAAATACTTGCCGTTGGCGGTTTTGGTTTATGCGGAATTCCGGAAAAACTGATTGTTGCAGTTAAGCAAAGTGGTGTGACTGGTCTTACTTGTATTTCAAATAACGCTGGTGTAGATGATTTTGGTTTAGGTATTTTGCTTCAAACCAAACAGATCAAAAAAATGATTTCTTCTTATGTTGGTGAAAATAAAGAATTCGAGCGCCAATATTTAAATGGTGAACTCGATGTAGAACTTACACCACAAGGCACTTTAGCTGAAAAGTTACGTGCTGGCGGTGCAGGAATTCCAGCATTTTATACTCAGACTGGGGTCGGCACACTGATTGCTGAAGGTAAAGAAGAACGTACCTTTAAAGGCAAAAACTACATTTTAGAAGAATCTTTAACAGCAGATGTTGCTCTTGTTAAAGCATATAAAGCAGACAAAGCGGGTAATTTAGTATTCCGTAAAACGGCTCAAAATTTTAATCCTGAATGTGCGATGGCTGGAAAAATTACAATCGCAGAAGTTGAACAGGTTGTTGAAATTGGTGAATTGGATCCGGATGAAATCCATTTAGCGGGTATTTATGTAAACCGCATTGTACTGAATGCATCACCTGAAAAACGCATTGAGCATAAAACTTTAAGCACGGAGGCAGTATAAAATGGCTTGGTCACGTAATGAAATGGCACAACGTGCTGCAAAAGAACTTGAAGATGGTTTTTATGTCAATTTAGGTATTGGCTTACCTACTCTAGTTGCCAACTATATTCCTGAAAATATCAATGTTTGGCTTCAATCTGAGAATGGCCTATTAGGTATTGGTGAATTCCCGACTGAAGAAACTGTCGATGCCGATTTAATTAATGCCGGTAAACAAACGGTTACTGCTCGTCCTGGCGCAGCATTTTTCTCAAGCTCAGAATCTTTTGCCATGATCCGCGGTGGCCACGTCAACATTGCCATTTTAGGCGCAATGGAAGTTTCTGAAAATGGTGACTTGGCTAACTGGATGATTCCAGGTAAGAAAGTTAAAGGTATGGGCGGCGCAATGGACTTGGTTGTTGGTGTCCAAAAAGTTGTAGTGCTTATGGAACACTGCGCAAAAGATGGTACGCCAAAAATTGTGAAAAACTGTAGTTTACCTTTAACAGGTAAAGGCGTGGTTCATCGCGTAATTACTGACCTAGGTGTAATGGATATTACCCCGCAAGGCTTAGAGCTGATTGAACTTGCTAAAGATGTCACGCTTGAACAGATTCAAGCTGTTACAGGCGTTGAGTTTTATAAAACGTTAGTCGCGTAAATTCTAAGATTTAGTTAGCTGTACAAGACTCAAGTTAGTAAGTGAGCTTGAGTCTTAGCCCTTTTAAGCACCGGATGTGCTGTCTATAAATAAGAACGAGAAGGATTTTTCAGCTATGGAAAAACAGCAAGGAATTTTTGAAAGATTTGCTCTTCGGATTAGTGACTGGTCTGAAAAATGGTTTCCTGATTCATATATTTTTGCATTACTCGGCGTCATTATCGTGTCAGTTGCCGCTTTAGGTATTGGTGCACCAATTCACGATGTCGCGACTTCTTTTGGGAATGGTTTCTGGAGTCTTATTCCCTTTACCCTGCAAATGACGATGCTCATTATTGTAGGGTATGTCGTTTCTGTTTCTAAGCCCGTAAAATTTCTGATTCAAAAAATGGCGCGTATTCCAAATTCTGGACGTGGTGCTATTGTTTTGGTTGCAACGGTTAGTTTGTTAATTTCACTGGTCAATTGGGCAGTAAGTACGATTCTTACTGCACTTTTAGTGATCGCATTAGCGAAACGTAAAGAGCTGAACATGGATTACCGCGCTGCTGCGGCAGCTGCAATTATTGGTATGGGTGCGACTTGGGCACTTGGAATTAGCTCTTCAGCAGCACAACTTCAGGCAAATAAAACCAGTTTACCTGAATCAATTTACAATCTGACTGGCGTTATTCCATTTACCGAAACGATTTTCCTTTGGCAATCAATTGCGATGACTATTATTTTAGTGATTGTTTCAATCGCAATTGCATATTTTTCAGCTCCAAAAGATAATAATGTTAAAACGATTGATAGTTTTGATGTGCAATTTGAAGAAGACAAACCTCATGAGGAGAAATCAACGCGTCCAGGTGACTGGTTAGAAAACTCTCCGATTTTAACAATTATTGTGGTTGCTTTAGGTGTAATCTGGATGTTTTTTGAATTTTCAAAAAGTAATCCAATCATTGCTATTTCAAGCTTAAACACATACAACTTTGTGTTCTTAATGCTTGGTCTAGCATTGCATGGAACACCACGAAACTTCTTAAATGCCGTTGCAAAAGCAGTTCCAGCCGTATCAGGAATCTTGATTCAGTTTCCACTTTACGGAAGCATCGCTTTTATTATGACGCAAGCTTTAAACAGTCAGGATTTATCGCTGTCGCACTATGTCGCTGAATTTTTCGTTTCAATTGCTTCAAAAGAAACCTTCGCAATTGTGATGGGAATTTACTCTGCCATCCTTGGATTCTTCGTACCATCTGGCGGTGGAAAATGGATTATCGAAGCGCCATATGTCATGCAAGCAGCAAATGATTTAAAAGTTCATTTAGGCTGGTCTGTACAAATTTATAATGCAGCCGAAGCTTTACCAAATTTAATCAATCCATTCTTTATGCTTCCAATGTTAGGCATTTTAAAACTAAAAGCAAAAGATGTGATTGGTTTTACAGTCACTCAGCTCGTTGTTCATTTTCCGTTAGTTTTATTTTTATTGTGGTTCTTTGGAAGAACGCTTAGCTACACCCCACCCACTTTTTAATTTACTGGAGCCTTTAGTTTCGGCTAAAGGCAAATTTAACAAATACATCAATAAGAGATATTAAGATGAGTTCAATTGTTATAGTTTCAGGTAGCCGTACTGCAATGGGCGGTTTTCAAGGCAGCCTATCCGTTTTAACTGCACCAGAACTTGGCGCGGCTGTAATTCGTGAATCTATCCAACGTGCAGGTGTAGCACCTGACCAAGTAGATGAAGTTATTTTTGGTTGCGTATTGAGTGCAGGCATAGGTCAAGGTCCAGCTCGTCAGGCGATGCGTAAAGCTGGTGTACCTGATCATGTCGGCGCGGTCACCATTAATAAACTATGTGGTTCTGCTATGAAAGCGGTGTTAATGGCTTCAGACACCTTAAAAGCTGGTAGTGCCAATATTATTGTTGCAGGTGGCATGGAATCTATGACCAATGCGCCGTATATTCTGCCGAAAGCTCGCGGTGGTTACCGTATGGGTCACGGTGAAATTAAGGACCATATGTTTTTAGATGGTCTTGAAGATGCTGAAACAGGCCGCTTAATGGGTTCTTTTGCTCAAGACATGGCAAACACTAAAGGTTTTACACGTGAGCAAATGGATAACTTTGCGATTTCTTCTTTGAAAAAAGCGCAAACTGCCATTACCGAAGGTTACTTCAAAGAAGAGATTGTTCCTGTTGAAGTCAAAACACGTAAAGGTGTAGAAGTTATCGATCAAGATGAACAGCCATTAAAAGCTAATCTTGAGAAGATTCCAACATTGCGCCCAGCTTTTAGTAAAGACGGAACAATTACAGCTGCTAACTCAAGCTCCATTTCTGATGGTGCTGCTGCATTAGTACTTACCACAGAAGAATATGCTCAAAGCCATGGCTTAAATACTTTGGCGAAAATTGTTGCAACCTCTACTCACTCACAACATCCAAGCGAATTTACCATTGCTCCAATTAGTGCAATTCAAAAAGTGCTTGAGCGTGCTGGTTGGTCAGTTGATGAAGTAGATGCTTGGGAAATTAATGAAGCTTTCGCAATGGTAGCAATGGCCCCAATTCATGAACTCGGCATTGATGAAGCAAAAGTAAACGTCCATGGCGGTGCTTGTGCTTTAGGACACCCAATTGGTGCAACTGGCTCAAGAATTATTCTTTCTCTTATCTATGCTTTAAAACGACTAGGTAAAAAGAAAGGTGTTGCCGCGTTATGTATTGGTGGTGGTGAAGCTACAGCTGTCGCAATTGAAATCTAAAAAATCAAACCACACAGAAGGTGTAAGAATTTTTCTTACACCTTCTTTTTTAGACTTTAAAAAGTTCATAACAGGTTTGTCGGAACCATTTATGGCTACTTTTATGATGGCAAGACATATGCCAATGTTGTTTAACATCATAAGTTGGGAAGTCTAGAGGTGCTGGTAAAATCTGTAAATTTTCTCTCACCAATAAGACTTGGCTTAAATAATACGGCACCGTTGCGATTGCATCTGTTTCTTGAACAACTAATCCTACCCCAAGATAGCTCGGTAAACGAATTAAAATATTTCTATCTAATCCTTTGTTCTGTAATTCATTTTTAATATGGTAGTGCCCGATTCCTGCATCAATATCAATATGATATTCACGCATATAATCATCTAAAGTGAAATTATTTGGGTCTAAACGAGGATGGCTCTTAGAGCTAATCACTACATAATGCTGTTTAAAAAACTTTTGTTGATAAAAGCCTTCTTCTAATTGAGGTAAAAAGCCAATAGCAAGGTCAATTTCACCATTTGCCATTTGATAGCTGGTTTCTGGCGTAATCGGCCGAATATTCAAGCGAATTAAAGGTGCTTTCTCTTTTAAATAGTTGGTTAGTTGCGGTAATAAGACCAGATGAGACACATCTGTCATCGCAATTGTAAAAAGCTGATCTGAGGTAAGCGGGTCAAAGTTCACACTAAAGTTATTAATGCTTTCAACTTTATCAATCACTTCACTAATAAGTGGAAAGATTTCTTTAGCCAATTCGGTTGGAATCATTTCATTTCCAACACGAATAAAAAGTGGATCATTAAAATGCTGACGGATTTTGTTCAGTCCATTACTAACGCTCGGTTGTGTAAGGCCAATAGCATCGGCAGCCATTGAAACGCTTTTAAACCGATAAATATGATAAAAAATATTTAGTAATCTACTATCTAGATCAAACAAAATTGTCTCCGTCTGGATCAAATAATCCATTCAAAAAGGACTGAAAACAGATATAACTTAGATAAAAATGCTAAACCTGTTTTTAGATTATTGATATATCGCCTAAATTAACAAAGAATCTAGACCATGGGCAATGCTTTATAAAGCCTTTCATCATAAAGACAAAAGCATTGCCTCTTTATTTGGTTACTTTATATATAAATCTAGTGAATACAGCTCATACTGTTATAAATTTTTTAAAATTTAGTCATGCTGAATTTGAAAACCTTTCCAGATTTGCTGGACTGATTTGTTATCACTCAAATTATTTTTAAAAATATAAATATCTTGAGGAAGACAATACTCATGATGATCTAACATGACCAGTTTTCCGTTCGCAAGATCTTCCTCAACATTAATTTTTGGAATCCATGCCACACCTAGACCTTGTAATACAAGCTCTTTCAAATTAGTAGCATTATCAGTCTCGTATAAGGTTTTATAATTCAACTTGCCTTCGATCAGTTGATCTACCAATTTTCGTAAATAAGCGTGTTTACTATAGGCAAGCAATGAAAAATTATTCTGAATCGTATGCTTAGGCGTATGGTCGGCCTCCGTAGCTGACACAGGAACAATCTCTGTTTCAGCAATCTTGATCCCACTTAAAATATCATCACCAACACGATTAATATTAGATCGATCCGCATAACAAATCATAAAATCGCAGGCACCTTCTTTTAAAAGAGATAAGCCCTCACCACTGTTCGTTGCGACAATTTCGATTTTTAAATCACGCATAAACGTTGGGAATTTTTTTAAAAAAGTCGTTAAAAAACCCGATGCTAATGAGTGGACAACACAAAAACGAATCGTAGATTCGGTTTCATTTTTGATGTTTTTAATCAGCTTAGCTGTTTCTTCTACCTGCTTCTCAATATTTTTAGACATGACCAACATAATTCGACCAATGTCTGTAAATTCAATATTATTTTTATTATTTCTAATAATGACTTCAGCTCCAATCATCTCTTCTATTTGCTGAATTCTACGCGTAAAAGCAGATTGGCTAATAAATCGTTTTTCGGCTGCTTTTGAAATAGAACGCTCTCGTTCAAGTGTCAAAAGGTCTTCTACCCAACGTACTTCTAAGTTCATTTTTGCATTCCCTTTTTATAGTTATGTCCTTAATTTGTCTGCTTGGGAAGCTGAATAAATAGCTGAATAGATGAATGAAAAATATAAAACATGGGAGTACCTGCAAAAATGCGATGGAAGGATGGCAAAGCCAAACGATAAAAGTAAGTATTTAATAATTCTGACATAGAAAAGAGTGTAAGAGAATAAAAGACTTTCATTTAGCGCAACAACTCATACAAATATAAAATTATTATTCTAAAAATTATTTTAAATCAAAAAGTAAGGTTGATATAAATCAAGTAAATAACCATTTAAGCTTTAATAAAAACCAAAAATACCCTCATCGTTTTATCAAGTCTTAATTTTTATAAAAAAAGTCCGCACCTTGGGGAAGAATACGGACTGTAAAACTAAAATTTTGCTAATTTGATTATTTCAGGATTTAAGCTTTCTGACCTAATCAACTAGTTCAAATCAGAAGATATATTTGCAGTATAGTTCAACTAAATAAACCTGACTATTCTACTAAAGTATCTATCCGAGATTGGCCTGAAAATTTTTTTAATATTCACCAATCAGATAATATAGCTTTCTTGAAATTTCAACCATCATATTCGCTGTATATTGAGTAATTTCAAAAACTTGCTTTTTCTGCGGATTGAATACCATATTATCTTTTTCATCACTAAAAAAGATATAAGTGGTGTATTTATCCATGTGATGGATATGCTCTTTTAAGCTTACTTTTTCCCCAGAATTGGGATCATAGGCGATAAACTTCATTCTCATGAATTTTGTCTCTATACATACAGTCTTTTATCAAAATTTTAAGAAAATTTAGATAAAACAATATTTTGATGGTTAATATAAAATAGTTAGGCTGAATAACCGTGGCTATTTATAAGATATTGGTACAATACTATTGGCTTTGTTTACTGAACTTTCAGCAGAAGCAATCGATTGCTCCGCGTCTTTAAGTAAACGGGAAGTTTTAGACTCACTTTTCTCTTCACCATGAAAAAGTACATAGTATGTAAAACTACCCAAAATGATTAATGCGGCTGTGACTTTTAACATAAACTTAAAAACTAAGATTTTTTCGTATTATAGTGTCTTTTATGTGAAATGCATCACATTTTTATATAAATTTGTTAGATAAGCTACACTTCTGATTTAATTACCCTCATTAAATTAGTTGATATTTCACTTAAATTAACAAGTCTAAAATTTTGTATGCAGCTCTTTTTCAAATTACATCTTCATTTAGTTCATCATAGAACTTTTTATTTTTAATTTATCTAAAAAGTAAACCATTAATTTATAAAATAAAATTTCGATATAATTTGTGAAGAAAAAAGTTTTTTTATTTTTAGGTTTAGAAAAAGAAAAAACTGATATGCAAAAAATGCATAATTAACTTGATAAATGCATTAGAAGTGAAGCATTTCGAAATCTAATATGAATTATCTACTCTACTAATTCGAAGTTTAATGATGAACGCTGAAATTACCACCCGTATTGAGAAGGATCTTATTGGTTATAGAGAAATCAATAATAATGATTATTACGGAGTTCAAACATTACGTGCTCTAGAAAACTTTAACTTAACACAAAGCAAAGTTGGAAATTTCCCACATTTAATTAAAGCATTAGCAATGGTAAAACTTGCTTGTGCTGAAGCGAACTATAATCTTAAAAGCTTAGATCAAACTAAATTTGAAGCGATTGAATACAGTTGTAATCAACTTATTCGCGGTAATTTTCACGACCAGTTCCCGATTGATATGATGCAAGGCGGTGCTGGTACTTCAACCAATATGAATGCAAATGAAGTATTGGCGAATGTTGCTTTAGAATATATGGGACATTCTAAAGGTCAATATCAATATCTACATCCAAATAACGACATTAACATGTCACAGTCAACAAATGACGTGTACCCTACTGCGATTCGCTTAGGTTTGTTATTAAGCTTAGATGAACTAAATCTTCCTTTTAATAACTTAATTTTAAGTTTCCGTAATAAATCTCAAGAGTTTGCTCACATCTTAAAAATGGGCCGTACTCAGTTACAAGATGCTGTACCTATGACCTTAGGTCAAGAGTTTGGTGCTTTTGCAGTAACCTTGCAAAAAGATCTTGAACAAATTAATACGCTTATTCCAAATGTTTTAGCTTATATGAACCTTGGTGGTACGGCGATTGGTACGGGAATTACCACTGAATATAGTTACCGTGAACTTGCGATTCAAGCACTTGGAAAAATTTCTGGCAAGAAAATTAAGTCTGCTCCTGACTTAATCGAAGCAACTTCAGATATGGGTGACTTTGTTCTTTTATCTGGTTTATTAAAGCGTACCGCAACTAAACTTTCAAAAATTGCCAATGACTTACGTTTACTTTCAAGTGGTCCACGTACTGGTATCAATGAAATTAACTTAGAAGCACGTCAACCGGGTAGTTCAATCATGCCAGGTAAAGTAAACCCAGTTATTCCTGAAGCGATGAACCTTGCTTGCTTCCAAATTATTGCAAATGATTTGGCTGTAACTTTAGCTGCTGAAGCTGGTCAATTACAGTTAAATGCAATGGAACCACTTATTGCATTCAAACTATTTGAATCTATGGATTTACTTGGTAACGCGATGGCAATGTTCCAAAGTAAATGTATTGATACGATTACGGCGAACCCTGAACATTGTAAAGCTTTAGTTGAAAACTCAATTGGTATTGTGACTGCACTTAACCCATATTTGGGTTATGAAACTACAACTCGTATTGCTAAAACTGCAAATGAAACTGGACAAAGTGTATTAGCACTCGTTCAGAACGAAGGTTTATTATCAGCACAAGTGCTTGATGATATCTTGTCGATTAATAATATGGTTAAACCAAAAATGTCGGCTTAATTCCTGAAAATAAAAAAGGAGCTTTTATAAGCTCCTTTTTTATTTGTTCTATATTTTAAAAACTGAAAGTTGTAGAGAACTGGGCTGTACGTGGATTACCTAAGAATAAATAGTCATCACCCATAAATGCCCCTACATCACGCCAATATTTCTTATTAAATAAGTTATCAATATTGAATCTGAATGTCGTGTCATGCCCAGCAAAATTTGTTTTATAGGCAGCCCCAATATTAAAGACGCTATAGCCACCTACTTTTGCCGTTCCCTCTTTATTTGCATATTTACTGCTACTGTATTGCATGCCACTGAGTAATCTTAACCCTTCAACTGAAGGTACTTTATAAGATAACTGTGCAGTTGCGCGTACTTTCGGTACATTTTGAGTTTGATGACCTTTATAGCTGTTACTATCAATATCAATATCAATATCAACTAGACGAGATTTGGTATAGGTAATGCCAGAGCTTACGTCAACTGTATCGGTTAAAGCGCCAGTTAAACCTAACTCAATACCTTGATTGTGTTGTTCACCTTGTGAAACAAAATCGAAAGTTCCTTCTGCATTTACTTTGCTATATTGATTGTCTTGTTTTAAATCAAAAATAGCTGCTGTTACTAAGTAGTTCCGAATTTGTTGCTTAACACCAAGTTCATATTGTTCAGAATTTCTAGGTGATAAAACTTCTAGAGCATTATTAGCAAACCAAGGTGCTTCACCACCATCCGATAAACCTTTGGCATATGAAGCATAAAGATTAGTCTTAGCAGTTGGGCTATACATGAGAGCTAATTGCGGTAAGAACTTATTTAAATCTGTATCACGGCTTTGCTGTCCATCTGGATCATACGCTTGTTCATCAAGGTGAATAAGTTTTCCACCCAATAAAGTTGACCACTGATCGTTAAATTGAACTCGGTCAGATACAGTAAATGCAGTTTGATCACTCTCTAGAGCTTTGTAACGATCACCTGGACTTTCTGATGATGGACTGTAGTCAATCATATCTTCATAGATATTGCCTGTTCCTACCGCTACATTCAGAGGTGTATGGTGCTTTAAAGTTTTATAAGTTCTCTGTAATTCGAAAGCTACTTGATGCTGAATACTGCTAGTGTTGAATTGCCCATTTAACCCAGCTGCAAACTGGTTGGTAATACGCGTGTCATCGGGGCTGCGGAAATCGTAAATATCATAATTACCGTTTTTATCAAAAGTATTGCCTAAACCAGTAACTTCACAATTATCGTTATAACATCCCCATGGGAAAGCACTGTTATCATCAATCACAACACGGCTTTGTGATGCACTTAAGCTACCATTCCATTGATCGTTAAATGTATATTGATATTTTAAACTCGCATTTACACTGTTATTTACAACCGGTTTACTCCAAGACTGATACCCCAATAAACGGTCTTGATCTACATTTGTTGGTACTTCTTGCCCATCAAGTAGTTGATAACCCGGTACTGAGCGTTGGCTTTGATGCTGAGCTTCAATATCAAACAGTAATTTAGAGCGATCATTAATTTTCCAGTCTAAAGCAACAGAACCAAACTCACGCTTACCATTTGCATGATCAACATTTGGATGAATACTTTCATGCGCTAAATTTATTCGATAGCCAAAATTATCATTTAAAAAGCCACCTACATCCGTTGCTAGTGTATAACCAGCTTCCGAATTTGCATCGACCGTAATAGTTTTAACATCAGCAGGTCTTTTGGTTACATAATTAACCACACCACCCGGTGTCGACATTCCACTTTGAATCGCAGAAATGCCTTTTAAAATTTCAACTTGTTCTTTATTTTCTAAAGCAACATTTTGCTCGCCACGTATGGTATGGCCGTTAATGAGATAACTAGAGCCTAAATCGAGGGCAAAACCACGCGCTACAAAGTTTGGATAGTAGCCAATAGCAGCGTAGCCATCTCCTAACGATGAATCATTTTTAATAACATCAGTTAGCGTTTTTGCATGTTGATCTGCTATGCGCTCAGAGGTAATGGCGGTAATAGATGCAGGAACTTTCTTTACATCGCCTGTTTGAAAACCAGATAAATTAACTTTTTTAGATGTATATAGCGCATCACTATTTTGTGTAGCGTTCACAGTAATGGTTGGGAGCTGCGAAACCTCCGCTTCATTTGCGTAGACTACAGATGTCATCAGTGCAATAGATGAAGCCAATGCTGTTTTAGAGCATGTTATGAAGTGAAGATTTAACGAACGTCTTTCCATTGAATAACTACCTGCCATACCGTGCATAATTTGAAGCGCTAGAAGTAACTGCTGAGCCTATTTTTAGCCACGCAAGAATACAGTGACAAATATAGAGAAACAACAAATTATATATTTTTTAGATTAAGTAAATTTTGTGTAATAAAGCATCATCATTATATAAATTTCATTTATTTTCTTTGAAATTGGGACTATAACTTTTTAAGTATTACCAAATAGTCAAAATAAAACTAAGCTCAGAAATAGGTCTAGACCAAGGAGGAATAAAATAATCAATATGCTTGATAAATTAGATGTTTGATTTTAAATAAAGTTTATGGTGAATTGATCAACTCACTAAATTAAGGAATTGTTCGATAATCGGTAAAAATATCTTTAAATCGAACAAAAGATCATAGAATCACTAGAATGGAAGTTTAAAATTATAAAAAATAAATGGAGAGGAATTCTAAGAAAGTACTCAGGATTGAGTGATATTTAAAGATTCATTCTATTTCCTGTTCAGTACATCTGAAAATTTCTATTTTTTTTCTGCTAACTGACGGAATATCTATGACATATACTAAGGAAGAAAAGAGCAGCAGAATACGAGGGATTGTAGGCGCAGCTTCAGGTAATTTGGTCGAATGGTTTGACTTTTATATCTATGCAGTATTTGCTGCTTATTTTACTCAGGCTCTAACTGCACCAGACATGGATAGTACGACCAAATCGATTTATGTTTGGGGTGTATTTGCAGCAAGCTTTTTTATGCGTCCTATTGGTAGCTGGATATTTGGACGCATTGCAGACCGACACGGTCGAAAAAAATCAATGATTGTCTCAATTTGCTTAATGGCTTTGAGCTCTTTTCTATTTGCAGCCCTACCCACTTATGAACAAGTTGGGTTATTTGCCCCTTTCCTTTTACTGGTAGTACGCTTACTTCAAGGTCTATCGGTGGGTGGTGAATATGGTGCAGTCGCAACATATATGAGTGAATTAGGCTTAAAGGGTCAACGTGGTTTTTATTCCTCTTTCCAATATGTCACCCTCTCTGGTGGTCAATTACTTGCCAGCCTACTTGGCGTAATCTTATTAACGTTTTTAAGTGAACAACAATTACTTGATGGCGGTTGGCGTATTCCATTCATTATTGGTGGTATTGCTGCCATTCTATCTTTGCTTGCACGGAGTCGTTTAGAAGAAACACTTTCACATCAAGATAGTGAACGAAAAGAATCTGGTAGCTTAAGAGAGCTCTTTAAAAAGCATTGGAAAACCTTTTTATTAGTGGTCGGCTATACTTCTGCTGGTTCATTAACGTTTTATGTAGAAACTGTTTATTCAAAAACCTATTTAACTAATTTAGGTATGGATGGAAAAACCGTTGGTTATATCATGACCTTCGCGCTATTTGTCTATATGTGTGCTCAACCTGTATTTGGTGCAATTTCGGACCGTATTGGGCGACGTTCTTCAATGCTGGCATTTAGCTTATTATCTGCGATTTTTATCTATCCAGTGATGGCAATTGGGATGCCTAATTATATAGATTCGCCGATCATCATTACCTTGCTACTCATTTTTATGATGATGATTTTGAGTTTCTATACATCTATTAGTGGTTTGGTAAAAGCTGAGATGTTCCCACCTCACGTACGCGCACTCGGAGTAGGATTTTCATATGCGGTAGGTAATGCTATTTTTGGTGGTTCTGCACCTTCGGTTGCCTTGCAATTCAAAGCTGCTGGAATTGAAAATACCTTCTTTATTTATGTCATTGTCATGCTGATTATCTGTTTCTTGTGTAGCCTTGCGCTTCCTAAAAAACCAGATTATTTAGAACATGATCATTAATTAAATGAAATGCCTTCTGTCCCAAGCAGAAGGCATTTTTTAGCACTTAGCAAATTCTTTTAAAAAAGCCCACGGGAAAATTCCTTTATCATGTCCATCACTAAAACAAATTTGGGCACCGTAACCTTGATCGAACATAGCTGTTACTTCGACATTTTGATCTTCAATTTTAATTTGCTTAATTCGCTTCGCTCGGCAAAAGCCACATGGGCAAATTTCCCTTAAATTTTGATGACTCAGAGAGACGCTTAAACCATCGGTCCAGATAAAGTGAACCTGTTTATTTGTAGTATCGACACGAATATCAGGTCTGGCTTGCATATTTCACCTCACCAATTTGATTTAATCCAATACGAATCGCTTTTCGTACTTCTGGGTCGGAGTCATTTTGATGTTGTTCCAGTAACGTTTGAGCTTCTAATGTGCCAATTTCACCGAGTGCTAAAGCGACCTCTTTACGTAAATTGCTAATTTCATGATTAAAGTTATCAGACAAATGAGCAACTGCCAGACGCGACTTGAGTAACCCTAAGCTTCGAACTGTGGCAATACGTACTTGCCAATATAAGTCAGATAAAGCATGAATTAAGGGAGTTTCGAGCTGAACGATATGTAATTTTCCAATCGTAAGTGCAGCTTCGACTCTTAATTGCCAACTTTCCGAAGTTAAAGAATGTTGAAGTGCTTGAATCACCTCAGCTGATATGGTCTGACTATAGGCCAAACCACCTGTTGCAATGCGACGAACCTCATCATCCAAATCTGTTTCAGCAGTTTTTGCCAATATCGTAATCGCTTGGTCTTGCTGTAACCAACTTAATGCACTGACTGCCTCACGGCGCACAAGAGCATCTTCATGGTGTACCAAAGCAGATATATCTTCAAATAATTGCTGTGGTCGTAAAGGTTTCAAAGCACGTAAAATTGCACTAAGAGCAAAAGTATCCGTATGCTTTAAATAAGGGGCCAGTATTTGAGCTGATACCGTATTTTTCACTTCACTTAAGCTTTGGCTGGCAGCTTGTTTCACATTCAGATCTGCATCAAATAAGGCTTGAGCCAATACTTGTAAACTGGTTGGATCTTCCCAACTTTCTAACTTTTTTGCTGCCTCTTCACGAACTAAAGCAGAAGAATCCTGTTGCAATGCTGCATGCAACCAAGGGAGTAAATCCGGATTTTCTTCATCACCAATATTCATTAAAGCAACAAAGCGAATCTTTTCATCTGCGTGATTAAGCTGTGCAAGAAATTCCTGATTATATTCATCGAGGTCATCTAAAGCTTGATAATAAAAACTCATTCGTATTCCTTAATTTGTGATTTCTTTCCAAGCCCTAATGGATTTAAGCGGCTTAACTCTTCTTGTTGAGTGGCTTCTTTTAAAGTCTGGATACAATGCTTTTTAATGGCCGTAAATTCACTACTTGTTACAAGCTCAACGTCTCGTGGACGTTCAAACTTAAGCGGAATTTCTTCAATAATTCGCCCTGGTCTATGGCTCATAATCAATACTCGATCAGCTAAAAAAAGTGCCTCATCAATATCGTGGGTAATAAATAAAACCGACGTTTGGATTTCTTGCCAAATTTCGAGTAATAGCATTTGCATTTTTAAACGAGTTTGAGCATCTAAAGCACCAAAAGGCTCATCCATTAATAAAATGCGAGGTTGATTAATCAGCACTCTCGCAATTTCAACTCGTTGCTGCATGCCACCAGAAAGTTCAGCTGGAAATTTATGTTCAAAACCTTTAAGCCCGACCAGATCAATCATTTTCTTAGCTTGTTCAATACGCTTTTGTTTAGCGATGCCTTTCATTTTTAAACCAAAGGCAATATTTTCAAGCACACTTTTCCATGGAAATAAGGTATGTTGCTGGAACACCAAACCTCTGTCGGGATGCGGTTCAAGTATAGATTCATTATCGACCGTTAAAGTCCCAGAACTAATCGGTAAGTGCCCTGCCAAAGCACCTAATAATGTAGATTTACCGCAACCAGATGGGCCAAGTAGACATATAAACTCGCCCGGTTGTATTTCGAAATTAACCCGATCTAGTGCCTGAAAACGATTTTTAGCTTGCCCTAAATGTAGCGATAGATTTTGAATACGCACATGGCCTTGTGTAATTGACATTTTATGATTTCCTTAGTTGATACCATGGGGTAAATCGGTTTCCAATCACACGTACCAATGTACTGCTAAACATACCTAACGCTCCTATCAGCACCATACCAACCACGATATTGCTATAGTTTTGCAAGGTGAACGATTCCCATGTGAAGTATCCAATTCCATGTTGGCCTGAAATCATTTCGGCAGTCACTAAACAGAACCAACAAGTACCCATTCCAATAGATAACCCCGTAATAATGTTAGGTAATGCCCCCGGAATAATGACTTCATAAATGATAGCTAGATCAGAAGCACCTAGACTTTTCGCAGATGCAACGAGCCTTGGGTCAACTGCACCAACGCCATGTACAGTGTTTAATAAAATTGGAAATAAAGCCCCGATAAAAGTGATAAAAATCATAGAAGCTTCTGAGGATGGAAAAATCAGAATCGCTAAAGGAATCCATGCAACTGCTGGAATTGGACGTAATACTTCTAATGGCGGCATTAGAAATGCAGCCAGTTTTTGATAACGTCCTGCTAACAAACCAATACCTACTCCAATTAAAGCCGCTAGCACAAAACCAACCACTACGCGAAAGACACTAGATTCAACATGTTCAAATGCAGTGCAGAGTTGAAAGAAAGCCCAAAGCGCATGAATGACATCTAAAGGTGTCGGGACATTGCTAAAGTTCACAATGCCTAAATTTATTTTAAACTGAGCAAGTCCTTGCCAAATGACTATCCAGAAAGCTATAGATGTAAAAGCAATGGCATAGTTTTTTAAATGCGCTGGATATAACCTCAATTGTTGGAAAAATTTAACCAAAAATGTACTTTGGTTTTTAGGTTTTGTTTGGACTAAACTACTCATTCGTCACCTCCTGCTTATTAGGTAAGACAACACATCAGCTCTGTGTTACAAGCTGAATAGCTTTAAAGTCATATACTTTTCCGCCCTGTTGTTTAGCCCATTTTTCAGCATCATCTTTTAATAAAAAGGCCTGAATTTGTCCTGCTTTATCTGTGGCATACCATGCCAGATTGGCAAGTAACTTAATATCGGACTGATGATCTTGGCTATAAACCACACGCACCGTTTTTCCATCGGCTTGAATTTTCTTTAAATCAGAAAAAGCATGCTCAGGCGTTTCATAGCTACGAACTTTTTCTTCACCCTTTACCCAAATTTGAGTCACCCGATCAAATGTTTTGATGGGTTGGCCTGTTAAAGCGTCATTGGCAACCAAAGGTGATTTTGCATAGTCAGCGAGTTGCTGGCTGTAATTAAGTCCAGATGCCTGAAATACATCCTTAATATATTGGTCATCAATAAATTTATTTACATCAAGCGTACCGTCGTTTTTTCCTAAAACTTTTAAGGTGTCTATCGCAATTTGAGTCGCTTTTCGATATTCAGGTTTCCATGTTAAGTCACGAGTTTGTAGACCTAATGGACCATGAAACAGATAGACCACTTCGGCAGGAATACCGGTTTTTTCAGCAATAAATTCACTATATTTTTCAGGTTGTTCTCGAATCAGGCGATTCGCTTCAATAGTTGCTTGTAAATAAGCTTTTATAACTTCCGGATGCTGCTGTGCATAATCCTTGCTGGCAAGTGAACCATGAAATGTAGGTGATTTTGCTTGTGAACCATCATAGATTTTTTTAGCAAAGCCTTGGTAAGTAAATAACTCTCCAAATGGTACGAAATCAGCATGCGCAGCAATCTTATGACTTTTTAATGCAGGCCCCGCCACTTCTGGCGCCTGAGCAATCACTTTAATATCTTTATCAAGTTGCCAACCTTCAGCTTGAATTGCTCGCAATAATAGTCCGTGAGCAGTTGAGGCAAAAGGTACAGAAATAGTCTGCCCCTTTAGCTCTTTAAGTGAAGTTACTTTTGAGTCAATGGGAACAACAATCGCATTACCGCTGCCATTAATACTGCCTGACAAAGGCGCTAAAAATATGCTTTCTTTTCCAGCTTTTTTAAATGCCGCTAAATTATTAACAGCAGGAAAGTCAGCCATTGCTCCCAAATCTAGACGCCCAGCCACCATCTCACTGGTAAGTGGTGCACCAGAGGTAAAGTTTTTCCATTGAATGTCATATTTAACATTCTTGTATTCACCATCTTTGGGTAAATATTTTGGTAATAAATTCAATTCACGAATGAGCAACCCACCTGTTGCACAGTTAATGGTGGTGTCTTGCGTGCCAATGGCGACACGCACAGTTTCTGTTTTACTGCCGCACCCCAAAGTGCCAAGTACAATGGCACCAATTAAGCTACTGAGTAATAGTTTTTTATTGATCAATTTATTTTGTCTCATGTTGCGTATTCCAAATTAATTATTTGAGTAGGTATGGGATATTTACTTTGACTGCATCCGTTGGGCAGTCCTTTTCACAAGGCATGCAATACCAACATTCATCAAACTGCATGAAAGCTTTTTGAGTGGTTGGATCGATCGCCAATAAGTCCATTGGACAAACATCTACACAGACTGTGCATCCTTTATCAGCAATACATTTATCTTCATCAATAATGACGGGTGCGACAGTACGGTGTTGAACTTCTTTAAAAATAAAAGCCATGATTTGAATTCCTGATTTATTTAGTCTGCTAGCGCAATATCTTTTTGAATGCGTAAACGGTCATACGACACAGCTTCATCTTGGTTAATCGGAACCACATAAGGCTCGATTTGTTTTTTGAAACTGACCATGTTGCCTTGTTCATCTTTTTTCAAATGAGCGTGACAGAACCAATCCGAGTTATTCTTTTGAGGGAAATCTGCTCTATAGTGGTACAGTCCCCAGCGGCTTTCTTCTCTAAACAGTGAGGCTCTAGCTGCCATTTCCGCACAGTCTCGAATAAAAGAAACTTCAGCGGCACGCATCAGCTCATGCGGGTTTCTTGCAGAGATTCGCTTAATATCCTGTTTGATTTCTTCAAAACGTTTGAGCCCAATTTCCATTTTTTGGCGTGTTTTAGGAGGCTGCAAATAGTCATTTACAAAACGGCGCAGCTTATATTCCACTTGTTCGGCTGGTAAACCTTCAGAACAATCCAGTGGTGCAAATATTCGAGCTTTTTCTGCTTCTATTTCGCTTTGGTTTAATTCGCTATCTTCAATTGCATTCACGTATTGCGCAGCATTTACACCTGCAAACCATCCGTAGGTAAATGCACCAAGCATATAGTTATGAGGTACAGCCGCCATATCGCCTGCACTGTATAAGCCTTTAACCGAAGTCTCGGCTTTTTCATTGACCCATACGCCAGAAGCACTGTGTCCGCTACAGAAACCAATTTCTGAAATATGCATTTCTACCATATCTTGACGGTAATTGGTTCCTCGGCCCTCATGGAAACGACCACGGCTTGGTCGCTCATTGGTATGCAGAATCTCTTCAATGGTTTGAATGGTTTCTTCGGCCAAATGATCTACTTTTAAATAAACAGGACCATTACCACTTTCCAGTTCTTGGTAGAACTCCCACATCATTTGACCACTCCAGTAGTCACATTCAATGAAACGTTCACCTTTACTGTTGGCGGTATAACCTCCTAAAGGACCTGTCACATAGGCACAAGCCGGACCGTTATAGTCTTTAATCAGTGGATTGATTTGGAAGCATTCTAAATTGGCAAGTTCAGCACCTGCATGGTATGCCATTGCATAGCCATCACCTGCATTGGTTGGGTTTTCATAAGTGCCCATCAAATAGCCAGAAGATGGCAAACCTAAACGCCCTGCGGCACCACAACATAAAATGGCAGCTTTCGTTTTAATGACATAAAAGTCACCACTACGACAGTCAAAACCAAGTACACCATTGATTGCACCTTGCTCATTTTTTAAAAGCTTCGTGGTGACAATTCGATTATTAATTTTGACTTGAGCACGCTTTAACTGACGATATAAAACTTTTTTAACGTCATGGCCTTCGGGCATTGGTAAAACATATGCCCCCATGTGATGTACTTTTTTTACTGCAAATTCGCCTGTCTCATCTTTTTCAAACTTAATGCCCCATTGATCGAGCTGTTGAATGGTTGTGAAACTATGCTTTGCATATGCATATACAGTGGTTTGGTTAACTACCCCATCATTTGCAATCGTAATTTCTTTGGTGTACTGCTCAGGTGTTGCATAGCCCGGAATGACAGCATTATTCAGCCCATCCATTCCCATTGAAATTGCTCCACTGCGCTTTACATTCGCTTTTTCAATGAGCAAGACTTTTAAATTCGGGTTTTCTTGTTTTGCTTTAATCGCAGCCATTGGTCCAGCAGTTCCACCACCAATCACCACAATATCGAACTCAAGATATTTAGTTTCCATTGTAAAATCCTTATTTTTATCTGAGTTATTAACGATGAATACGTAAACGGTACTGGAAGGTATCGCCCGAGAAATAGAGATATTCATAGTCAATCGGTTGGCCATTTGCATCATGAGTCAAACGTTCGACCCGTAATACAGGAGTTCCGATTTCAACTTGCAGCAAAGCTGCTAATTCTTCATCCGCTACTGTGGCATCAATACTTAAATCCGCATGTCCTAAAGGGATGCCACACTCTTGTTCTAATGCCTTGAAAATATCGGTTGTACGTAAATCAATCGCTTTTTCTTTAAGCTTCAAACCAATATGTTCTGGCAAATAAGTCAACTCATAAGACACTGGCTGACGGTTGAGCAAACGAACACGTTGAATTTCATACACATTGGCTTTAACTGGTAACTTTAATTTGGGTACTACGTGCATCGGGATCTGTTTAAGCTCGGCCGAGATGACACGGTTTAAAATTTCGTGACCAGCAGATGACATTGCTTCTGCAAAACCCTGCAAACTTGAAATGTTCTGGAATGTTTTTGGCTTACTTACAAAGGTCCCTTTACCTGGCACCTTAAAAATATAGCCTTCCAACTGTAATTGGTTGAGTGCTTGGCGAACTGTGATTCGGCTTACACCAAACTGTTCAGCAAATTCGTTTTCAGATGGAATTTGACTCAACACTGCGTATTCGCCATTTACAATTTTGTTAAGGATGAGTTCCCTTAACTGATCGTAAAGAGGCTTGTGATTTTTGGGATCGTGGGGTAGCTGGCTCACGGCTTAAAACCTGTTATAACAACTTGAGCAAATAATGTTTAAAATGTTTCAGCTTTGGAAATAATTTAAAGCGATAACTTTAGTTAAAAAAATAATTTCAATGAATATCAATAAATTAGTAAATAGTTATCTATGGAATTTAATTATTGTTATAAAAAAGATATATGTATTTGTGTTGAATAAAAGCTCTAGATAGCCCAAGAAATTTGAACATGTTATTAACTACTGCATGTTGTTACCCAATGCTGAAACATAAGAGTTAGCAACCTGCTAGTTGAATTAATTGTTTATCTTTTATAAAAATGAGTTATAAGTCCTTTAACGTAATTGTGAAGGACTCATGCCATAAAACTGTTTAAAGCGATGACTTAAATGACTCGCTGAACTAAAACCACATACTAGGGCAATATCTTGTAAAGAAAGCTGAGATGACTGAATTAGCCCTTTTGCCTTAGTTAAACGTCTTTGCATAACATATTGGTGAGGTGCCATATTCATAGACTGTTTAAACATATGGGCAAAATGGTATTCACTTAAATTCACAACATTTGCCAAGTCTGACAAAGTGAGTGCTTGATCTAAATGCCCTTCAATCCAGTCTTGAATATATTTGAGTTTATGAGGAGCAAGGCCACCTTTAATGACAGGCTGCTGCCACTTAACATTGCTATATCTTCGAATTAAATGATTCAACAATAAACTGGCAGTTGTACTCATTTGTAAATGGTTTGATGAATCATTCCAATCACAATCTAACAAGAAAAACTGATATAGCGCACGAATCTTTTCGTCATCATTAAAGACAACTTCATTTAGTTCAATTTGATTGGGCTCTTTGTCCCATATTTTTTCAGCAACATCACGCAAATGTTGGTCGGTATAGTACAGGTGAACAAATTTAAGCCCGCCTCGTATATCCCAAGTAGACTCTTGATGTTCAGGCAACAAACAAAAACGCCCCGGCCCACCGCCATTTTTCCAGCCCGCAGGTGTTTTTTGATAGCTTTCATAGCCATCTTGAATATAAAGACTTAAAGTATGGTGATCGCTACAGACACTTACCCGATCTTGTTCATTAGACCAAAATGCAAGTTGCATATTTTCATCAAGCACCACAGTTTCGTGAAGCTTGGCTTTAGATTGCTGTAGCTGTTCTAAAGTTTGATAGGCCATGCAAAATTAAAACGAATATCATTGAGCTTAAGTTAACCATATTCAGCAAAATTCAGCTAGTTCAGTTATATAAAAAACGCAAGATCTTGCATGTATAACACAAGAATATATACGTGAAAAATGAAGCATTCCTAGATACTTAAGCTTGGTAATCGAGGATGAACTTATGAATATTTTGCTCTATGTTGCGGTGGTGTTGATTTGGGGAACAACATGGATTGGAATTGCCGTTCAGAGCCATTATGCAACACCCGTCGTCGCAATTTTATGGCGTTTTGCTATTTCAGCCTTATTACTTTGGGTTGTTTTACTATTTTCAGGAAAATTACAGCGAATTGCTTTAAAAGATCACTTATTTTGTATGCTGCAAGGCCTTTGTGTTTTCGGCCTAAACTTTATTTGTTTTTATACCGCCGTTAAATATGTAAATAGCGGTTTAGAGTCCGTTATTTTTTCGATGGCTGTTTTCTTTAATGCCATTAATGCGCTTATCTTTTTTAAGCAAAAACCTTCCCCAAACTTTGCCCCAGCTGCACTTTTAGGCCTAGGTGGTATTGTTTTACTCTTTTGGCATGACCTCATTAATAGCCAGTTTAATGCACAGTTGTTGATGGGAATTGGGTTATGTGCAGTAGGCACTTACGGTTTTTCTTTAGGAAATATGATTAGTGTTAGACACCAAAAACGTGGTCTAAATATCTTTTCAACAAATTGTTATGCCATGACTTATGGAGCATTGGTGATGTTAAGTCTAGCTTTATTTACTGGACAAGATTTAATGCCGCCGATGAATTTCCCATTTTTAAGTTCGGTACTTTACTTGGCTGTATTTGGTACGGTTATTGGGTTTTCTGCTTATTTTTCTTTGGTTGGGCGCATTGGTGCGGCCAAAGCAGCATATAGCACATTACTTTTCCCTTTAGTCGCTCTAACAGTTTCTACCTTCTTTGAAGGATATGAGTGGACTTTAAATGCTGTATTTGGAATTTTACTCATCTTACTTGGTAACTACTTAATGTTCAGTAAGTTTGAAATTGGAAAAAAGTTATTTAATAGTCAAAAAAGTTGTGAGAAGCAGGCCTAAAAGCCTGCTTTTTTAAAAATTATAATTAATTTCAGCAGTCCATTTTTAGCATCAGCTCAAAATCTTTTAAAGCAGCAGCTGCCGTAGCTAAAGGTGCAGATGCTCCTCCACTTACAATAAGTTCACCCATTTCTTGCGTTAACACTCGAATGCATTTATTGGAACCTTGCAGATGAGCAAAAGGATGATGTGTTGGGACTAAACGTAACTCAACGCCTGTTTGAATTTGCTGATTCTTAATATGAATAAAACCCACCAATCGAGGAATTACATTTTCTTTTTTCCAACCACGTATATGATCGGCTGTGACATGACTGATTCCTTGTCTTGGAATATCTTGAATTTTTACATCAGCTCCCAAAACAGTATTTGCCAATATGGTAATTTTAGCAGCGGTATCCCATCCATCTACATCGAAAGAACTGTCAGGTTCTGCAATCCCTTTTGTTTGAGCTTTTTCAAGAGATTCTGCAAATGCACATTCATGTTGCAACATATCATTCAAAATAAAATTCGTGGTGCCTGTAAACACACCTTCTATTTCTAAAATTTCACAGCCTGCTAAGTTATATTCAAACAAATCAACAGTGGGTAAAGCCGCAGCCGTCGCACCGCTAAAAAATAGTTTTTTATTGTGCTGATGTGCCAAGCTAATTAATTTTTTGCCTTCTACGACTAGAGCACCTTTAGATACCGCAATCGCATTCATCCTATGTGTTAAAGCATAATTTAAATAAAATAAACCCTTTCCACCTGTTACATAGTCACTTGGGCCTGTCTCGATAATGACATCCGCCTGAACCTGTTCTAAAAACTTTTGCTCAGTTAAGCCTACTTGATATTGTGTTTTATCTAGCCACTTTGCAGCTTGTAAACCTTCTTGATCAATTAAACCTGATGATGATTTACAGACACCCACTAAACGGGCATCAATTTGATATTTTTGTTGATAGTATGCCGATCGATTTAAAAGAAGCTCTGCAATTTGTTGCCCAATCCGTCCAAAACCACAAATTGCCACATTAACTCGCTTCATTTCGCTTTCTCAAAATTTATAGGGTTCAAATCAAAAAGTTTCCAAAGATAATTTGAATACTTCATCTTTGGAAACTTTGCACTTATAAAGATAAGTTAAAATACTATATCTTTTAGATATTTGTTAGATTAACTATCTTAATGACCATATAAATTGCGACAGCAAAAACCATTAAAGCAAAGACTTTTTGCACAATTGCAGAGGGAATAAAACGAATAGCTCTGCGCCCTAATAACATACCAACTGCACATGCGAGTGCAAACGTACTAGTAATGCCTACTGGATAATGAAAACCCTCTGCAATATGCATCACAATACTCATTCCACTAATGAGAAAAATAATCATAAGTGACGTTGCAACAATACTATGCATATCCAAATTTGTGACTTTTCTTAGCGCTGGCACAATTACAAAGCCGCCACCAACCCCTAGCATTCCAGTTAAAAGCCCAGCAATAATTCCGATGCTGGCAAGAACGCTTCCCGTTTTAAAATTCCAGATAAAACGTCCCGTACTTGGGTTAACCTGACACGGCGGGTTATGAAAGTCTGATACTCGATTACTAATGAGTCGATAACCCACTGTAAACATGACTAAGCTAAACATTAACATGAGCCAGACAGGTGAAATCATGTTAGCTATTAAAATGCCGATATGTGCTATAGGAGCACCAATTAAAGCAATCCAGATTGCAGCACGGTAACGAACTATCTTTTTAAATAAGCCTTCAATAGTTCCAATGAGTGTAGATAGCGCAACCGCCAACAACCCAATTGGTGCAGCTTGAGCCACACTCCAGCCTTGACTGGTCATGAGTGCAGGTACAGCAAGAATACCGCCACCCGCACCGGTAAGACCAAGTAAAAAGCCAATCACGATGCCTTCAACGACAAGTAATAACATATCAAAAGCCTAAAATTGCATATACATCATTTGCAGTAGACTGCTGGTTAATGAGGACGTAGATTCTCGTCTTCTTGCGAAGCTTTAACCGCTTCTCAGGATAAAGCGTTGCTTTGATTAACCTCTTCCGCTCAAGCACAGCTTTCGCCTTCTTGCGAAGCTTCAACCGCTTCTCAGGACAAACCGTTGCTTTGCTTATCCTCTTAACTCGAACACAGCTTTCGCCTTCTTGCGAAGCTTCAGTCGCTTCTCAGGGTAAAGCGTTGCTTTGGTTATCCTCTTAACTCGAACATAGTTCTCGTCTTGCGCTCGGGTAAAGATTATTAATCTTTACTTATCCTCTTCCGCTCGAGCATAGCTCTCGCCTTGCGCTCGTACAAAGGGTTGCTTTGCTTAACCTCGCTAAGGTTTTACCATCCACTCGCGGCCTTTGAGCATGCCTTGCCAGTAAATCGGCGGTAAAATCTGTTCTTTAAGTAACCAAGCCAAACGAGATGGTTTTTGCCCATCAATCACCCATTTTGGAAAACTTGGAAGAAGCTTACCGCCGTAACCAAACTCAGCCAGAACGATTTTTCCACGCTCGACAGTGAGTGGACATGAACCATAGCCGTTGTACTCGCAGAAGTTTTGCTCACCGTTCAGTTGTGCTAGAACATTCACAGCAACGATAGGAGCTTGCGCCCGTGCCGCAGCAGCAGTTTTGGCATTAGGTGCATTAATCACATCACCTAAAGCAAAAATATTGGCATGTTGTATATGTTGTAAGGATTGAGGGTTAACACTCACCCAGCCTGCTTCATCAGTGAGTGTACTTGCACGAATAAAGTCTGGGGCTTGTTGCGGTGGAACAACATGCAACATATCGAAATCAGTCTCGACCAATGCTGCATTTTCATCGTTCACCACTTTAAACCATGCTTTTTTTGCAGGCCCATCTACTTTGACCAGTTGATGATTAAAGTGCAGTTCAGAGCCATATTTTTCGACATATTGCATTAGTGCAGGTACATATTCCTTCACACCAAATAAAACAGCACCAGTGTTATAAAAATGGATAGAGATATCTTTAAGTTTGCCTTGCTTTAACCAGTAATCAGCAGAAAGATACATCGCTTTTTGTGGGGCACCGGCACATTTAATCGGCATAGGCGGCTGGGTAAAGATTGCCTTTCCACCGTTTAGTTGTTGCACCAATTCCCATGTATACGGCGCTAAGTCATATCGATAGTTAGACGTCACCCCATTTTTACCTAAGGTTTCGACTAAGCCTTCAATGCCATGCCAATTGAGTTTTAAACCAGGACAGACGACCAACGCTTTATATTGAATAGGTTGGCATCCTTCCAAAATGACCTGATTATGCTCAGGGTCAAATCCAGCAACGGCGGCTTTCATCCATTTTACTTTTGCAGGAATCACACTTACCATTGAGCGTGCGGTTACTTGAGGTTTAAAAATACCACCACCAACCATGGTCCAACCCGGTTGATAATAATGGGTATCTGCCGGATCAATAATGACAATATCTAAATGAGGTTCACGGCATAAAAGACTAGACGCTACAGAAATTCCAGCTGCTCCAGCACCAACAATTACAACGCTATAACAAGGAATTGTGGCTGGTTCATGGTCACGTTTTAAAATACGTGGCACTAACCCTTTCAAGTTAAAACCAAGTTTGTTACCTGCTTCTACTAATAAAACCGCATCTTTCGGGGCAACTTCTGCTAAAGCCCATAAACTGATTGCACGCATACCAGAACGGCAATACGCTAAAATAGGTTTCTGAGCATTCTGATAAAGCTGCTTAAACTCGGTAACTTGTTGGTCAGTAATTTTGCCGCTGGTCACAGGCTGATAAATTACGTTTAGACCATATTGTTGAGCTGATTCTTCAATTTCAATCACATTGGGTTGGTCTGCACCTTCTCCATCTGGACGGTTACATATCAGAGTTTTTACTCCCTGATCTGCAATTTTCGCGATATCGTCGGCAGTAATCTGGTCAGCAACATAAAATTCTTGATTAACTCGTTTAAGTTCCATATCGCCACCTTATGATTGTGAAGTTGAACCACAGGCCTGATTGGCAGGTAGTGCTTTATCGATTTGTTTTGGATATGGCAGATTTAAATTATTCATTAATTTAATAAAATCTTCTCGTGAGTGATTCTGACCTAAACGTGAATTTTTTAAACGTTCATAACCAATCGTTGAAGACAAACGACCCTTATAGTCGTGTCCCGGATACACAATAGTTTCGTCAGGTAGGCTGAAAAGTTGTCTATGAATACTGTCATAAAGTGTCCCTGCATTACCTTGCTGGAAGTCAGTTCGACCGCATCCATCAATTAATAATGCATCACCCGTGAAAACCATGTTTCCAACCAAATAACTCGTACAAGCATTGGTATGACCTGGTGTATAGCGTGCTTCAATACTGAGATTGCCGACTTTAAGCATGCAACCATTTGTAATTAAAATATCTCCGCAACTTACATCTGAATTACGGTGTAAAACCGATTTGCAATGGAAACGTTCACGAAGCAAATTCGCAGCAGTAATATGGTCTGCATGAACATGGGTATCTAAGGTATAGATGAGCGTAAATTGATGCCGCTCTAACTCTTTTGTATAAATCTCTATATCTGATGCGACTGGGTCAATTAAAACAGCCTCTCGTGTTTCTTCACACCCAAGCATATATGTATAAGTCGAACTTTCCTGCTCAAAAAACTGCTTAAAGAACATGATTTATACCCCAATAATTTATTTCTTTCCTATATTTTGCAAATAAGGTGCCAATTATTTAAAATTAAATAATAAATATAAAAATCAAATATTTAAAATAATAAGTGAAATTAAAGTTAGAAAATAAACTCAGCTTGATGTTCCTTTGAAACTCAAGTATGTTTCAATGAAACGATTGTGAAACACAGACAATGGCAAAGTTAAATTTTGAGTCAGAACAAGATTTTTTTATTTTATTTGAGCAATTAAAAGCTTTATTTCCAAATGCGAGTCTGTTTTTAGCAGACACAACGACTCAAGCAATTCACTATAAATTTAATACAGATGATATTTCTGTTGAGAGCATGGCAGCGCTTACTCAAGACCATCATAATCAGTATCTTGAAATCAATACTCCTAAAATGAGAAAGCGATTTATCTATCAGGAAAATGATATTTACATCTCAGAGCATCGCATTATCGGGAAATTGCATATTCTACAGCCCGTTAGCATAGAGAATGATATTGCTGATCAAGTAGAGCTAACAGAACAATTGCAAGACTTGGCTAAAGTTTTTAATAGTTGTTCACCAGAAATGACTCGTATGTTTTCAATTATTCAAAGAGTGGCAATTACTGAGTTTCCAGTGCTCGTCCGCGGCGAATCTGGTAGTGGTAAAGAACTGGTGGCACAAGCAATTCATGATTATAGCCAACGTAAAAATAAGATTTTTGTAGCGATTAACTGTGCAGCTTTAAATTCTAATATTTTAGAAAGTGAACTCTTTGGGCATGTGAAAGGTGCTTTTACAGGAGCAATTCGTGACCATAAAGGTGTGTTTGAACGTGCCGCAAGCGGAACTCTTTTCCTAGATGAAATTGCCGAGATTCCTTTAGAACTGCAAGCTAAATTATTACGGGTGTTAGAAACAGGTGAATTTACGCCTGTAGGTGGTGAAAAACCGATTCAAGCCAATGTCCGAATTATTACCGCAACACATAAAGCTTTACGCGAAGAGGCTAAGGCTGGGCGTTTCCGTCATGATTTACTCTACCGTTTGCGTGTCATTCCAATTTTTATACCACCACTCAGAGAGCGAAAAGTCGATATCCCTCTTATTGTCGATCAGATTTTAAAAGAAAGCTCAACTCAACTCGACACCATGCCTCGTCATGTCAATCAAAAAGCTATGCAGATTTTGCTTAACTATGACTGGCCGGGAAATGTTCGTGAGCTTAAAAACACCCTACTTTATGCTTTAACCATGGCAAATGGTAAGGACGAAATTGAAGTTGAAGACTTACCAAATGAGCTCTTAAATGCAGATGATTACGTTAAATTACCCGAAACAAATACAGAGCTTAGTCCTGAAAATGTACAAGCCGCTTTAGAAAAATATAACCATAACTTAAATATGGTCGCGAATATTTTTGGAATTAGCCGTACTACCCTTTGGCGATATAGACAAAAGCATAAGCTTTAGTTAGGTATTTAGCTCGTCTAAGGCGTATCATATTGCACTTGGTTAGGTTCATTAGTTCAAAGGCTTTATATGATTGTTCGTGATAAAAGCAATGTATTTAAACTTTTATTTGCTTGGAAAGGAACAATTTTACCGAAGGTTTTGCCTGCACTAAGTTTTGTTGTACTTATTTCAGCATGTGTGGTCTGGCTCTCTTATTATCATTGGATTCAAATTCCTACCGTACCCGCGATTGGATTTACCATCTTTGGTGTAATTCTGTCGATTTGTACGGGTTTTCGAAATAACGCGTGTTATGACCGTTGGTGGGAAGGCCGCAAACTTTGGGGTGCATTAATTGCCAATGCCAGACATATTGTTAGAGATAGCCATGTTCTATCTAATGAACAACGTGAACATTTAATTCATCAGGTCTTAATTTTTAGTAACTTGTTGCGTGATCGACTGCGTCAACAAACAGTCGAACCCACAAAATTTCTTGAGCATGCCTATTTAAATAATTCTTCACTTAATTATTTAAATGAGCATATTAATGCCCCTCAGTTTGTACTCGAAAATATTCAAAAAGATTTAGTTAAAATACTCAAAGATGGCGAAATTAGTGACATTATCTATAGCACGCTAAATCGACATATTATTGAGTTAGGCAATATTCAAGCGGGTTGTGACCGTATTGCGGGGACACCTTTGCCCTACTCATATTCAGTACTTTTGCACCGTGCTGTTTATTGTTTCTGTTTCATATTACCGTTTAGCCTTGAAGCAGCTTTAGGCATCTGGACACCACTTATTGTGGGTTTAATTGCTTATATGTTTTTAGGTTTAGATGCCTTAAGTGCTCAAATTGAAGAACCTTTTGGCTTGCAAGAAAATGATTTACCGCTCGATTCTATTGTGCGTTTGATTGAACGTGAGTCTCTAAGCTCTTTAGGGCAGCCATTACCCCCTATTATTGAAGCTCAAAACAACAATTTACTTTAATAAAAAAGAGCGAATCATCGCTCTTTTTTATAGGTTTAAGTGGCTATTTATGGATGTACAATAATCTTAACGGCTGACTCATTGTTATGAATTAAGGTTTCAAAACCTTGTAAAATCAAATCATCAAGTTGAATACGCTGCGTAATAAAAGGTTCCAGATTTATTTTACCTTCTTCGACCAGTTTAATGGTTTCTTGATGGTCATTTACGTAGGCAATTGTGCCTCGTACATCAAGCTCTTTCATTACCACACTGTGCACATTAATTGATGCTGGATGGCTCCAAATCGAAACTATAACAATCACACCTGTTGGTTTCACTGCCGCGACTAAAGTATCTAACACCTTGTTAACGCTACTACATTCAAAAGCTACATCGACACCATCGCCATTAGTGATTTTCATGACCTCAGAAACAACATCAACTTCTGACGGGTCTAAAATATAATCTGCGACTCCCGACTCTTTGGCTTTTTCTTTACGTTTAGAACTTAGTTCAGTAATGATGACTTTAAGACCTTTCGCTTTTAAAATTGCCGAAAGCAATAAACCAATTGGACCCGCACCACCTACCAGTGCAATATCACCAGCCGTTGCACCACTGCGTACATAGGCATGATGACCCACCGATAACGGTTCAATTAAGGCTGCCTGATCTAGTGGAATTTTATTGGAAATTGGATGCACCCAACGGCGTTTAACCGCAATTTTTTCGGATAAACCACCGCCACGACCACCTAAACCAATAAAGTTCATATTTTTGGAAAGATGATAATTATCACCCGGTCCAGTAGGGACATCATCGGCCACAATATAAGGCTCTACGACGACATGTTGACCAATTTCAATATCATCAACACCTTCACCTACAGCATAGACAACACCTGAAAATTCATGTCCCATAGTAATCGGTGCAGATTCACCTGAAATAGGATGTGGATGTCCACATGGTGGAATAAAAATTGGCCCTTCCATAAACTCATGCAAATCTGTACCACATATTCCACACCAAGCTACCTTAATGCCTACAGTACCGGGAGTGACTTCTGGTTCAGGGATATCTTCAATACGAATATCGCCTCTGTCATAAAAACGCGCTGCTTTCATTATTATCTCCCTCAAATCAGGATGTTGTTTTAGCGATAGACAATTCCGCCGTCTGTTAAAATGGATTGACCCGTAATATAGTCCGAATCTTCACTTGCCAGAAAAGCAACTAATGCAGCTACATCGTCTGGTGTTTGAGCTCTACCTAAAGCAATGCCTTCCACATACTTTTTATAAGTTTCACCGATTGCTGCACCGGTAATTTCAGCAAAACGTTTATCGATTTCAACCCACATGTCCGTTCCGACAATTCCGGGACAATATCCATTTACCGTAATACCGTGACTGGCATATTCTTTTGCCGCAGCTTGGGTAAGTGCTCGTACCGCAAATTTGGTTGCCGAGTAAATACCGAGTAAAGCAAACCCATCGTGGCCTGCAATTGAGCAAGCATTAATGATTTTACCTTTATTTTGGCGTTGTTTAAATTTTGCAGCTGCAGCCTGAATGCCCCACAGCACGCCACCAATATTAATATCAACAATTTTTTGAAATTCATCCGGTGTGATATCCGCAATCGCTTGAACTTGTGCAATTCCAGCATTATTAATTATGACATCAAACCCACCAAGGGTCTTCTCAGCATGATTTATAGCGGCATACACTTGCTCGCGGTCACTTACGTCGGCAATAAATGTGCTCGCATTTACACCTAAAGCCTGAATTTCCTGCTGCACATCGTTCAGTTGATCTTGTTTCATATCCACTAATGCAATATGTGCCCCTTCTTGCGCCAAGCGCAGGGCAATCCCACGGCCAATGCCTTGAGCTGCCCCAGTCACTAAAGCGACTTTATCTTTTAATCCCTTAACCATGTTCAACTCCTGTAAATGTAGAATTTCTACATATGAATCGCTCGTTGCATTGAAGCCAAAATGGATTCATGCATAGCTTCTGATAATGTTGGATGTGGGAAAATCACCTGAGCTAAACTTTCATCAGTTGCTTCTAGATATTTCGCAATGGCAAAGCCTTGAATATGCTCGGTCACTTCATGGCCTACCATATGTGCACCAAGTAATTCACCCGTCTCTGCATGAATAATAGTTTTAACGAAACCTGATGCATCTCCAATTGCCAAAGCTTTGCCGTTTGCAGTTAAAGAAAACTTACCGATTCGTATAGGTAAATTCTGAGCTTTTGCTGCATTTTCCGTTAAACCAATACTCGCTACTTGTGGATGTGTAAAAATACAACCCGGAATCTGACTACGGTCGAGCGAATGTACGTTTGCCACACCAGCAATTTTCTCAACACAGATCATGGCTTCATGGCTTGCTTTATGGGCAAGACACGGTGCACCAGCCACATCACCAATTGCATAAAGCCCTGCTACGTTGGTTTTACAATAGTCATCAATTGCCACAAAACCTTGTGGATTGAGTTCTACACCTAAACGTTCTAGTCCTAGCCCGGTGGTATTCGGCTGTACACCAATTGCCGAAAGCACACGGTCAAAAACTAGCGTTTGAACGTCATTTGCTGTTTCAATCACACAGTGAACTTGCCCATTTTCAATTTGAATACTTTGAACAACGGCATCAGTTAAGACTTTCATTCCTTTTTGTTCAAATTGTTTTCTGACAAATTGAGCAACTTCTGCATCTTCGGTTGGTAAAATCTGCTTGGCTAAATCAATAAGCGTGACCTTACACCCCAAGTCTTGATAAAGACTAGCAAACTCACTACCAATCGCACCCGAGCCCACAACGAGTAAACTTTTTGGTAATTGCTCTGGAACAAGAGCTTCTTTATAGCTCCAGACATATGTTCCATCGACAGGAAGCTGAGGAACATGTCGAGCTTTAGCTCCGGTTGCCAAAATAATATGCGGTGCACTTAAAGCTTGACTGTTCCCTTGAGCATCAGTCACTTCAATTTTTTCTTTAGCCGTAAGTTGAGCACGACCATTAAACACAGTCACCTGATTCTTTTTCAGTAAGTAATCGATGCCTTGTACTAACTGAGCTGACACTTGTCGGCTATGCTGCACAAGCTTTTGTATATCAAAATCGAGTTGGGATACCTGAAAACCAAACTGTCCTGCATGTTTAAACTGAGTTGCAAGCTCTGCCCCTGCAAGCAAAGCTTTAGTTGGAATACAGCCCCAATTTAGACAAATTCCGCCTAAATGTTGCTCTTCTACAATTGCGGTTTTTAACCCGAGCTGGGCTGCACGAATTGCAGCCACATATCCACCCGGTCCCGCGCCAATCACAATTAAATCAAATTGAGTTTCTGACATGCGGGTTCTCCTACACCAAAATTAAAGCAGGGTTTTCAACAAACTGCTTAAAGCTGGCCAAGAATTTCGCCCCAACTGCACCATCAATGACTCGGTGATCGCATGACAACGTCGCTGTAACAATCTCACGAACCACGACATTGCCATTTTCAACAACAGCACGTGATTCAGAAGCGCCTAATGCCATAATTGCACCTTGCGGTGGGTTAATAATGGCATCGAACTGTTTAATGCCTAACATTCCTAAATTTGAAATGCTAAAGCTACCGCCCTGAAACTCATCAGGTTGTAACTTGCCAGTCTTAGCACGGGTTGCCAAATCACGCATATCATCGGAAATCTGTACTAAAGACTTCTGATTTGCTGCTTTTACAATCGGTGTAATTAAACCGTTTGGAATCGCTACAGCCACCGAAATATCCGCTTGAGAGAACTGTAAAATTGATTGAGTCGCCTCATCAAATTGAACATTCACCTCAGGTACTTTAATCAGCGCCGCTGCCGCTGCCTTAATTAGCATGTCATTAATAGAAAGTTTCACTTGTGGAACAGTCTCATTAATCTGTTTACGTAAATTTTGCAAAGCTTCTACGTTTAGATCGACCACTAAGCGAAAATGCGGTGCATTACGTTTTGCAGCCTGTAGCCGTGAAGCAATCGCTTTACGCATACCATTCATCGCGACAGTAGTAACGGTCGATTGTGGTTGAGCAGCACATTGAACAGATTGTTCATTTACCGACTTTGGGTTATTACGATAGTAAACCGCTTCAACATCTTCTTTACAGACACGGCCACGAGTACCTGAAACACGGCAGTCATTTAGGTTAATGCCCCATTGCTTTGCTAAACGGCGTGCTACAGGTGTCGCTGAAACTCGGCTATCATCAGCAGTAGATTTAACCACTTTACCCTGAGTTTGCTGCTTAACATCAGGCCACTGACCTCCAGCAGCTTGAACAGCCGTCTGGATGTCTTGAACACTAATACGTCCTTCACGACCAGAACCCGTGACTTTTGCCAAGTTTACATTGTGCTTTTCTGCAAGCTTTAACGCATGCGGTGTTGTAAACAACTCATCAGATGTTTGATAGCCTTGCAATGACTCCGGTACAGCATAGTCACCTTTAGCTACTACATTTGCAGGAGCTGAAGCAGTCTGTGGTTGTTCTGCTTTTTCAGCAACAGGTACAGATGTTTCCGCTTTACTTTGCTCCGAAGGTGCTTCGGGGGCCTTAGCTGCTGAACCACCTAGTGATGCAATAAACGTTTCAATTTCTGCATCAGAAATTTCACTATCAGCACATACCGCAATAAGACCACCAACAGGTAAAGTATCACCGTCTTTCGCCAAAATTTTACGGAGCGTTCCTGCAAAAGGCGCTTCTAATACATTGACGATTTTTGTGGTTTCAATTTCACAAATTTCATCGCCTTTATTAAAGCTATCGCCTTCTTTAATCAACCATTGGGCAATCGTGCCTTCTTCCATGGATAATCCCCATTTCGGGATCTCCAGCGTTTTAATTTCGCTCATCCTAAGCCTCCAATGTTTTTCGCACAGCTTGCTCAATACGCTCTACACTTGGAATCCATTCTTTTTCTAAAACTGGAGAGAATGGAACAGGCGTATGTGGTGGCGTTACGAGTTCAACAGGTGCTTTCAAATAGTGGAAACCTTTTTGCGCGACCAGTGCAGCAACATCATGCCCAAAACCACAGCGTGCCGCTGATTCATCCACAATAACCACACGACCAGTCGATGCGACAGACTCTAAAATTCCTTCTTCATCCAGAGGTGAAATTGTACGAGGGTCGACCACTTCAACCGAAATACCATCTTTTGCCAGTTTGTCTGCAACCTCATTGGCACGGTGTACCATCAGGCCTAAAGCAATAATGGTCACGTCTGTCCCTTCACGGGTGTAATTTGCTACACCAAAAGGAATAGTATAGGCATCATCTGGAACTTCGCCTTTAATGTCATAAAGCATTTTATGCTCGCAGAACACCACAGGGTCGTCATCACGAATAGCCTGAATTAACAGCCCTTTCACATCATATGGGCTAGATGGAACCACAACTTTTAAGCCCGGAACCGCGGCGAATACGTTATATGGTGACTGCGAATGCTGAGCTGCCGCAGAAAAACCAGCACCAATCATGCCACGTACAACCATTGGCGCTTTTGCTTTTCCGCCAAACATATAACGGAACTTAGCGGCTTGGTTATAGAGCATGTCATGACACACGCCATAGAAATCCATAAACATTAAGTCAGCAACAGGACGTAAACCGGTGGCCGCAGCACCGGCAGCCATACCGATAATTGCAGATTCGGTAATTGGTGTATCAATAACACGCTCTGAACCAAATTCTGTCCATAAGCCTTTGGTTACACCAAGTACCCCACCGAAGCCTTCAAGCTCGTTATCTTCGGTATTTTTACCACCATGTCCACCGCGAACATCTTCACCAACTACAAAAACCGTTGGGTCGCGGCGCATTTCTGATTCAATGGCTTCTTTAATTGCATTACGAAAACTTTTATTTGGCATCTTTACTATTCCTTTAGTAAGAGACATAGACGTCGGTAAGGAGTTGTTCTGGTTTTGGATATGCCGCAGCACGAGCTTTAGCAACGGCATCATCGACATTTGCCTTAGATGCGACATCGATCTCGTCTAGCTTGGCTTCATCAATTTTGCCTTTAACTTTCTCTCGGAAAATTTTCAAAGGATCTTTATTTTCTTTGATGAACTCGACTTCTTCTTTAGAACGAATCAAGCCAGGGTCACCTTCAAAGTGGCCATAAAAACGGTTTGTAATGGTTTCAATAACACTCGGACCTTCACCACGACGTGCACGTTCAATGGCAGTTTGAGCTGCTTCATAAACTGCAAAGAAATCTGTACCGTCAACTTTAACCGCTGGTAAACCAAAACCTGCTGCACGACCAGCAATGTCTTTGCTTCCTACTGCGTAATCATGACCAGTCCCTTCACCAAAACCGTTATTTTCGAAAACGAAAATGACTGGAAGTTTAAGAACAACCGCCATGTTCATTGCTTCAAAAGTAAGACCTTGGTTTGAACCGCCGTCACCTGTAAAAGATAGTCCGACGCCACCTGTCTTTAAGGTTTTTGCTGTCAACGCTGCACCAATTGCTAAAGGAGGCCCACCACCCACAATCCCGTTGGCACCGAGCATACCTTTATCTAAATCGGCAATATGCATAGAACCGCCTTTTCCACGGCACAGTCCCTCATCTTTACCGAAAATTTCCAGCATCATGCCGTGAATGTCACAACCTTTTGCAATACAGTGTCCATGTCCACGATGGGTTGAAGTGATATAGTCTTTGTCGGTTAAGTTTTCGCAAATCCCGACTGCTACAGCCTCTTCGCCACTATATAAGTGAATAAAACCTGGAATATCACCATTGGTATTTTCTTCGTGAAGTCGATCCTCAAATTCACGAATATCACGCATACGTTTATATGCTGCGAGTAATTGCTCTTCCGTTAATTGCATATCCTTTTCCTTTATTATCTTGATTTTAAAAATTCAACCAAGTTTCAAGCGAAAATCTAATTCGCTATAAATACTTAAACTCAAAATTAATAATCAATCTATTAGACTAAAAAGTTTTTAATTAAAATATATGTAATTATTTTTTAAATTTCAAAAACTTAATTATCAAAAATAATTTTAAAAATTTTTTATAATTTTCATTAAGTTATAAAACAAACCTTTAACCAACCTTTCTTATTTTATAATACTCGCCACACCCTGTGTTTTTAATTAATTGCGCTTTTCAATATGATCTAATTAAATTAAAAATATAGGATTTTAAGCGGGTTTTAAATAAAATGGAATTATGAATATGGATTTTAAAAGACAAGTAGAAACTGGTATAAAATTAAGAGGAGCAGATAAAGTCGCTCGCATTCCGATTAAAATTTTACCTACAGAAGAGTTACCGACTAAACCTGATTGGATTAGAGCCAAAATAACCGATTTTGAAGAAATTAAACGCATAAAAAATTTGCTGCGCCAACAGAAGTTACATAGTGTTTGCGAAGAAGCAGCATGCCCCAATTTACCTGAATGTTTTGGTGGAGGTACGGCAACATTTATGATTATGGGAGATATCTGTACTAGACGTTGCCCTTTCTGCGATGTAGCACATGGTCGCCCAAAACCTTTAGATGAAGATGAACCTAAGCATCTTGCAGAAACAGTCGCAAATCTAAACTTAAAGTATGTTGTGATTACCTCTGTAGACCGTGATGATCTACACGATGGTGGCGCTGCACATTTTGTAAAGTGCATTGAAGAAATCCGAAAAAGCTGCCCAGAAACTTTGATTGAGATTTTAGTACCAGATTTTCGCGGTCGTTTAGAGACAGCGCTTTCGACTTTGAGCTTATCTCCTCCAGATGTGTTTAATCATAATATTGAAACAGTTCCGCGTTTATATAAAGCGATGCGCCCTGGCTCAGACTATCAACATTCACTAGAGTTACTTAAACGCTTTAAAGCATATTGTCCCGATATCAAAACCAAGTCTGGCCTGATGGTTGGATTAGGAGAAATTGAAGCAGAAGTACTTGCTCTACTGAACGACTTAAAAGATTATCAGGTAGACCTTATTACTATTGGACAATACTTACAGCCATCAAAGTCACATGCACCTATTCATCGGTTTGTAAATTTACAAGAATTTGAAAGATACACGCGACACGGTAAACGATTAGGTTTTAAAAATATTTGGAGTGCTCCTATGGTCCGCTCTAGCTACTTTGCTGATCGACAATATTTGGGAGAAGAAGTACCAAAGCCTTTCAGCCGACAAGATGTCTTATCTTAAAGATCAGATAATTAACAAAACTTATCCAATAGGATAATGGTCAAGGCTTATAAAATTATTTAAGGTAAGGAGATAATCAGGAAATAGTCACAATAAGAAAGTTATAACGGTTGAGCGGCTACGGATACGCCATTTCAATGATAAAGGAATTTCGATATGGATATGTCAAAACAATTATCATCACCCTTTTTAGATACCACGCCGTCATTATTCCGGCCAGAAAAGTCATCTCATTCTCAACAATTAGTAAAAAAACCACCAGTTGACCTCGAAGCGGCTCCGTTATTTGACCTAACCGAAGAATGGGAACATTCATTGTTTGGTCGTTCGATTCACGAGTGCCATCGGAATTTAATGCATATTGCCGAAGATGCTGATATGGCAATTGGTGTGACCGACCCACATGGCACTCTACTTTGGACATGGAGTAGTACACCTATGCGCTCATCGGCAGAGCAAGTTCATTTTGTTGAAGGTGGTCAGTGGTCAACTCAGGCAGTAGGTCAAAATGCAATTGGTTTAGCATTAAATACTCATTCAGCTAACTGCGTTTACTCACACGAAAACCAAATGAATAGTGTAAGAGATTGGGTCTGCTATGCAGCACCTATTACCGATACAAATACAGGCCAATTTTATGGCATTATGAATTTGTCGACCAAATATCAAAAACATAATTCTCTGGGGCTTTTAGCTGTTGAAAGATGCGCTGATATTGTGAAGCAAGCAATTCAGCTTCATCAGAAAAATATTTTATATATTAAGGCCTTTGGTACTCCTAAAGTTCAATATAACCAACACAGTCTTACATTGACTCAACGCCAGATTGAGATTCTGTGCATTCTAACCCTTTGTCCTGAGGGAATTAATCTTGAAGAACTTCACTATGCTTTATATGGCGATCGACCAGTTAGTACCACCACCTTAAAAGCAGAACTTTCTCAACTTAGAAACCTAATCCCCGATGTTATCGAGTCTCGCCCTTATAAACTTAACTGTGAAATTCAATGTGATTTCTTAATGGCAGAGCAAGCATTAAACCTAGGCTTCACATCGACTACTCTTACTCTCTATAGAGGAAGTTTTTTAGCTAAATCAGAAAGCCCATTTTTGTGTGCATGGAGAGATTGCTTTGATGCTCGCTTGAGTCATGTGATTTATCAGATTGAAGATGTTGATCAACTATTACGAGTGGTCAGTCGTGTGCCAGATCGTGTAGATGCTGTTGAACGTTTACTTGAATTATTACCTGAAGAAACACCTTATCGAACTAAACTTTTAAAATTACTCGAATAAAATAAAAGGGAGAATATCATATAGATATTCTCCCTTTTATTGAGGCAAGATCAAGCAGAAGCTTGAAGCTGCACCCGATAACAATCATCTAAGGCTAATTCATAATAACGCAGCCCTTCTTCAGCAGCATGAAATGCTTTTTGCTGCCAGTCAGGACGATCATTACATAAACGCTTAATCAGCTCCATGGCTTCATAAGGATGAAGATCATCATAATGCGCATGCGCACGTAACCAAGCCAAAGAACGTTTATCAATCGTTACGTCAGGATGATCTGTATATGCATGAATACCCTTATAGACCTGAATAGACCAGTCTCCAGTTGCCCATTCAATTGCCAGATTTGTTGCAGCAAGGCACTCTGCCAAATTACCGCGATGACTCATATTCCATAAGAAATGGTTTACTGCATTCATCGCAGCTGGTGGCCGCACACTATCAAGCTTTTCTACAGTTAAACCAAAACCTCCAGCCCAATCGCGATACCATTTTAAGTGTCGCTCTTCGACCTTAATATTTTGGATTAACCAATCTCGTGCTTCTGTAACGCCAGGTTCAGAAAACCCGGTTGCTTTTCCTAACGCCCCAGCCATATATGACGGGAAATGCGCGACTAATGGATAGAAATTAAGTAAAGCATAACGGAAACTATTTAGGCTCAATCCCCCATTGGCCATTTCCGAAAAAAACGGATGTTTACTTACCCGTTCTTTCGCTGGTAGCAGGTCATCCCAGAACTGCTGTGACCATCCATTATGCGGTGTAATTTCTAAATGCATTCCATATTGATTTAGAGCAGTCATTGCTAATTTTCCTATTTATATGACAGCAATCATCTGTATTTCACGCTACAAGTCTATCCGAAAATGATAAAGATACAATCGTTAATCGACCATTTGTAACTTTTTTCGATGGATTGCGACGCTTTAGATAATTGTTACGCTAATCATTGAAATGTCGTGATTTTTATCACATTTAACTCAGATAAAAATCATTACTTTTTTAAAAAATCTGTATTATTATTTTGAATAAATCACACATTATATAATCAATATTTTTAGATGGAACTTTACTAAAAATAAGTCTCATTTTATGACAACTTCCAATATAGAGAGCATTAATTATGAAGTTGCAGGGTTCCAATATATTGGGACAGGAACAAATAGATTTATTAACCACACGAGGATTAAATTTCGTATGGTTTCCAAAGCAGCTTGAAACGATTTATCGTTTTCAATACCAAAACGGTGCTGCCTATGAGTTCCGCTATAGAGCGCCTATTATTTTAATATTATATATATTTTTAAGCTTTGGTATATATCAAGTATTGCCAACTGAACAAGTTTTACCCTGGTTTAGTTATTATTCTTGGGTGGGTGTAATTATTTTCCTTGCCTGGATTTTATCGTTTATTAAAAAATTAAATCAGTATTTTGATTATTATGTAGGAATTGGCTCAGCTTTAGCGGTAGCAATTACTTTTATTTTAATTAACGTTATAGAAAATGGCCAAGAGAACGTTCTTTTTCATGCGGCGATGATGTATGCGATTGTAATTATCTATGGTGCAGTAGGTATGCGTTTTTATACAGCCATATTTGCTGGGTGGGTTGGAGGACTTGTTGGAATTTTGGTAAGTAACTACTTAAATGGAGTGATCGACTGGACTTTCTTGAACCGGACTTACACCTTCAGTAGTTTCTTGGGAATGACCCTTGCTTATGCAACTGACCGCCAACATCGAGAAAACTACTTACAAAACTGCATGATCGAACTGAATCGCATTGAACTGATGCAGCAAGCACAGCAATTATCTTTGCTTTCCCAGCAAGATGCACTCACCGGTTTAGCCAATCGACGCTATCTAGATGAAACACTGGATAACGAATGGCGCCGTGCTTTACGACATGAAACCCCCCTTACCATCATGATGGTCGATATCGACTATTTTAAAGCCTACAACGACACTTTAGGACATCTAAAGGGAGATGAATGCTTAAAAGAAATCGCTATTGCTATTTCCTCTATTGCTGCACGCAGTGGTGATTTGGTTGCTCGTTATGGTGGCGAAGAATTTTTACTGTTATTTCCAATGACAAATTCTCAGCAAGCCTTGATCCAAGTTGAACGTTTAATGAATGCTATTGATAAAATTGCAATTAAACACCCATGTAGTGATGTTTCACCACAAGTCACTATTAGCGTTGGAGTGGCAACCACGATTCCACGCCTAAACGATTCAATTTCTGCTTTCGTAGCACGCGCTGACCATGCTTTGTATAAGGCAAAAACAAATGGGCGTAATCAATATAAGATTGCTGTAAACGAAGAACAAATTGTAGATTTAACTTAAAAAGTCTGACTTACATTTGAAATGATTCAATATAAATAATTAGCTTTTCCATCCGTGGCAAAGCTAAAAAACAATTTAGAATCATTACATACGAAAATCTCTTTTATTTAAGTTTTAAACCATCCGTTAAAAATGGCTTATATAAACTTAAAAAATTTAGCGACTTTCAATTAATCGACATTCTATTTTAAATAATAAAAATTACAGGCTTCAATCAATATAATGTAGAAAAACTCCACTTCATTAGAACCCACCCTTTAGTTTCTTCCAAAATTTAATTAAAAAATAAAAAAAAGAATTTTGTTCTATTCTCTGTGGCACAGTAGAAATGGTTTCAGCCGAAAATGGTAAAATCGAAACAATATTTTCATGTATTGTTTCATAATTTGGATAAGCTTCTTTTTTTATTATTTCTATAATTTTTTGTATTTCATCAAGGGATAAATTCAAAAACCTCTTAATTTCTTGAGCTGTTTTTGACTCAATAGATAATAAAGCACAAACTCTAGTAACATTAACAATCTGCTCTGCATGAATGTTTTTAAAGTTTGGATAACAAACAAGTTTATAAAGAATCTTTGTCTCCAAATGATCTTTAGAAACGATATTCTCATTATTTGTTATACGTTCTTGATGACTAATTTTAAAATATTCATTCTTCTCAATATCTTGTAAAATATTGAGAAGCTCCTGATACCTTATAGGTCTCTTCAAACCATATTGGTAGCCTTTTAAAAGTTCAGGATTATTACTTAATACGATCTTAATTTTTTTTGGAATAAGTATATTGGTGTAACCGCTATCTAAATCAATAATATGTATGTCTGGATTGTCTTCACTGTATATCCAATTCCCTAAAAGATGAGATGACAAAGATAAGTCATGAATAACTTTTATCATTGCCTCTAAATTTTTAGGCAATAGCCTATCCTTTGACATACAGCCAATTCTATATGTGCATTGATTCATTGATATTTCCCCAATTTCAATGATGACTTTGAAAATTCTTTGTTTAAAGTAATAAAAATTTAAATATGTAGTAAGCTTATATAAAAGCAATTTGATTAAATTAACTTTAATTGATAAATATAAAAATCTGGTGTAGTAAAAATTAACAATATTTAATTGCTGATTTTACAGATGAATATATTCAAAAATAAATCGCAGAATATTATATTTATATAAACATTATAAGACAAGACAATAATTTAAAATTTAATCAAACTTCAGTGTAATAAAAACTTAAAACCCCATATTTAAATTAAATACGGGGTCTTAAGTACTAATCAAAAAATATGATTAAGGTTCAATTGGAGCAAATGGCGGAATAACATCTGCATTTTGAGCACGATGGCGTAGGAAGTGATCCATTAAAACAATCGCTAGCATTGCTTCTGCAATCGGTGTTGCACGTACACCTACGCATGGATCATGACGGCCTTTAGTCAACACATCTGTATCTTCACGATTTAAATTAATCGTTTTACCTGGCGTTGTAATGCTTGCTGTTGGTTTTAGTGCAATAGCAACTCGAATGGATTGACCACTTGAGATACCACCCAAAATCCCACCAGCATGATTCGCTAAAAAGCCATTACTGGTCAATTCATCACGTGTTTCATGACCAAACTGTCCAGCAACTGCAAAACCATCACCAATTTCTACCCCTTTAACCGCATTAATACTCATCATCGCATGAGCAATATCAGCATCTAAACGGTCAAAAACAGGTTCACCCCAGCCTACAGGAACTTTTTCAGCTAAAATTTCTAGCTTCGCGCCACAGCTTGTTCCCTGTTCACGCAAAGAAGTCACCAAAGCTTCAAAACGTGAAACAGCGTCTACATCGCCACAGAAAAATGGATTATTCGGAACTTCATTCCAATCCAGTTTTTCGGCAACTTCATTGCCAATTTGAGTAACATGACCACGGATCAAGATGCCAAATTTTTCTGCCAAATATTTTTTAGCAATTGCACCCGCTGCAACACGCATAGCAGTTTCACGAGCACTTGAACGGCCACCGCCACGATAGTCACGAAAACCGTATTTTTGCGTATATGTATAGTCGGCATGGCCAGGTCTAAAAGTTTGGGCAATATTGCCATAATCTTTTGATTTCTGATCAGTATTCTCAATCAATAAACCAATTGGTGTTCCTGTCGTTTTACCTTCAAAAACACCTGAAATGATTTTAACCTGATCTGGCTCTTTACGTTGAGTCGCAAATTTAGAAGTTCCCGGTTTACGACGATCAAGATCTTTTTGTAAGTCTTCTTCAGTTAGCTCAAGGCCTGGTGGCACACCATCAACAATTGCCATTAAGCCAACGCCATGAGACTCACCACAAGTGGTTACACGAAAGAGTTGTCCAATACTATTCCCTGCCATATGCCCAACTCCTTATATTTGCTCTTCAAATAGTTTTCTATAACGGCGACATTGTTCAGCAGTCAAGGCAAAAATACCTGAACCACCTTTTTGGAAAGTGAGCCAGTTGAAATCAATCGTATTAAAGTTCTGACGCATCGACCATTCAGAATTACCTACTTCAATGACAATAAGACCATCTTCAGTTAAATAATCTGCCGCTTGTGCAAGCATTTTACGAACTAAATCTAAACCATCTTGGCCTGCTGCCAATGCAAGTTCAGGTTCATGTAAAAACTCTTCTGGTAAGTCAGCCATATCTTCAGCATCAACGTATGGAGGATTACTTACAATCAAATCATACTGATTTTCAGCTGGAATCTTGGCAAACAAGTCAGATTCAAGTAATGCAACTTGATATTGCTTATTGTGGTGTTCAGTATTAATTGAAGCAACTTCTAAAGCTTCTTTAGAAATGTCAGTTGCATCAATTTCAGCATCTGGATATGCATAAGCCAAAGCAACCGCAATACAACCAGAACCTGTACACATATCTAAAATACGTTGTGGAGTTTTAGGTTTTGCATTTTCTGGCAAATTATTGAGAGCTTCGCGCATTTGACCATTTTCATCTAAACAATATGGTGCAAAACGTTGCTCAATTAATTCTGCAATTGGTGAACGTGGAATGAGTACACGCTCATCTACATAGAATGGCTTATTAAAGAAATAAGCAAGATTTAATAAATAAGATGTTGGAATACGGTCATTGATACGACGTTTCAATAAGCTTAAAAATTCTGCTTTTTCGCTTGGTAATAACTTCGCATCTAGAATTTCTGCGTCTGCTGACCATTCAAGAGATAAGGTTTGTAAAACTAATGCAGAGCTTTCTGCAAAATAATCTTCAGTACCTTGTCCTAAATGTGCATCATGTTGACGTAATGCTGATACCCCAAAACGAATAAAATCTCGAATTGTTGATAAATTCTCAGCCGCTTCCTGTAAATTTTCAGGACTAATCGTCGGTCGCTCCACTTAGGCGTCTCCAAAGGCAAATTTTGCAAAGTGACTATTCTACTGAGTGAGGTACAGCAAAGCAACGCTTTGCCTTGTGAACAGGAGTTTTACATGCCGATCTCTAACAATCACACGTTAAAATCAGAATACTTTGTTTTAATTAAGAAATAATGAACTTTTAACTAGAGGTTGATTTAAATTTTTAAAATAAAAAAAGCGGCCTTTAAATACTGACCGCTTTTGGAGATTAGTCGGCTTAAAGCTTAAGCTTTTCGGCAACATAATCAGAGTCTTTATCTCCACGGCCCGATAGATTCACCACAATCATGGTTTCTTGCGGCAGTTTTGGCGCTTCTCGAATGGCCCATGCGACAGCGTGTGAGCTTTCAAGCGCTGGAACAATACCTTCAACACGAGAAAGTGTCATAAAAGCATCTAGACATTCTTGGTCAGTTGCAGTGCTATATTCAACACGCCCTAAATCTTTTAAAAAGCTGTGTTGTGGCCCAACACCCGGATAGTCTAGTCCTGAAGCAATAGAATGCACGGGTAAAGGTTCACCCGCCTCATTTTCAAGCACATAACACGCCATACCATGAATTTGACTTGGCTTACCTAAAGTTAGCGTTGCTGAATGCATATTGGTTTCTAAACCATGTCCAGCTGGCTCAACCCCAACAAGTTTTACGTCTGAGTCATTTAAAAATGCAGTAAATGCACCTATTGCATTTGAACCACCACCTACACATGCCACAACATAATCGGGACTTTTTCCAAATCGTTGATGCGTTTGATCTTTAATTTCATTGCCAATAATCGATTGAAAATCACGAACCATTTTAGGAAATGGATGTGGACCTACAACAGAACCAATGGCATATATAAAGTTTTTTGGGTCTTTTAAATATTCTTCAAATGCACTATCTACAGCATCTTTTAATGTTGCTGTACCACGTGTAACTGCCACCAAATGAGCACCCAAAATTTTCATTTTGACCACATTTGGATGTTCTTTTTCGATATCGACTTGACCCATGTGAATTTCGCACGGAATTCCTACTAATGCGCAAGCGGTTGCCAAAGCAACGCCATGTTGACCAGCACCTGTTTCAGCAATAACTTTCTTTTTGCCCATATATTTAGCAAGTAAAGCTTCACCTAAGCAGTGATTAATTTTGTGGGCGCCCGTGTGGTTCAAATCTTCACGTTTTAAGTAAATTTGTGCGCCACCTAAGTGTTCAGATAGACGCTTCGCATGAAATAACGGACTTGGACGGCCTACATAATTTGTAAAGAGGTCTGATAGTTCATTTTGAAATTCAGCTGTATGGCGAATTTCTTCATAGGCAACATTAATTTCATCCATTGCTTCTTTTAAATGTGGAGGAATGAATTGTCCGCCATATTCACCAAAAAATCCTTGTTCATTCGGCAAAGCAATACCGTTAATTTGATGTTGCATATCATCCCTCTTTTTAAAATTATTAAAGTTATTAAGCTTATCGAGAAAGGTAACGTGTTAAATCCTCAATGCCTTTTAGCGTCATTGGATACATATGATTTTCAAAAATCTCTTTGATCCAACCAATAGTTTGAGTGTAATGCCAATACCCTTCTGTTTCAGGGTTTAACCACGCTGTTTTATCAAAATGTTGACGTAAGCGACGTAACCAAACTTCACCTGTTTCATCATTCATATATTCAACCGAGCCACCCACCGATTTCAATTCATACGGTGCCATACTGGCATCACCCACTACAATTACACGATAGTCGCGTCCATAGGTGTGAAACAGATCCCATGTGTTCATACGGGTGGCTGTTCTGCGGTAGTTATCTTTCCAGACATAATCATAAAGACAATTATGGAAATAGAAGTATTCGAGTGTCTTAAACTCACTTTTAGCAGCACTAAACAGTTTTTCGCATTGAGCAATATGAGCATCCATCGAACCGCCCACATCGAACAACATCAGTACTTTTATTCGGTTTCGACGCTCAGGTACCATTTGAACATCAAGAATACCTTGCTTGGCTGTTTCACGGATTGTACCGTCAACGTCCAACTCTTCGGCTGCACCTTGACGTGCAAATTTACGTAAGCGTCGTAAAGCAATTTGCATTTGGCGAGTACCAAGAACTTGGTCATCATCCAGATTTTGATATTTACGCTGTTCCCAGACTTTAACTGCCGAACGTTTACGCCCTGGTCCACCAATTCTGACACCTTCTGGATGATCTCCAAAGGCCCCAAAAGGCGAAGTACCACCAGTACCCACCATTCGGTTACCACCTTGATGTTTTTTATGCTGTTCGCGTAACCGCTCTTCCAGCATTTTCATCAGTTCTTCTAAGGAACCTGCTTTTTGGAGTTCTGCCCGTTGTTCAGGAGTCAAATGCTTTTCTATAAGTTCTAAATCAAACCAGTCTTTTGGTAACTTATGAACTTGCTTGAGTAACTCGTCCAGATCAAAGGTTTCAATGCCGTCAAAATAATCTTTCATGGCACGATCAAACTTATCAAAAAAGCGCTCATCTTTAACTAAAATTGTTTTAGCAAGTTGATAGAACTCTTCTTGATCGGCAAAAACTAAACCTTCACTTACTGCACGGTTTAAATCAATGAGTTCACGAGTTGTAACTGGAACACCGTATTTACGTAAGGTGTAAAATAACCGCACAAACATGGGTTATTCCCTCCTTTAACGTCGAGACATGAAAGCCAAACGTTCGAGGAGTTGCACATCCTGCTCGTTTTTGATCAGCGCACCATATAAAGGTGGAATCGCTTTTGATGTATCTCGATTGCGTAATACATCTTCTGGCATATCATCTGCCATGAGTAAGCTTAACCAATCAATTAACTCAGAGGTTGATGGTGGTTTCTTCAAATTAGGAATTTCACGTAGTTTAAAGAAAACCTGTAAAGCTTCGTTTACTAGTGTTGCAGAGATATTTGGGAAATGAACCGCAATGATTTCTCGCATTGTAGCTTCATCTGGAAACTCAATGTAATGAAAGAAACAACGACGCAAGAAAGCATCCGGTAATTCTTTTTCATTATTCGAAGTAATAATTACAATCGGGCGTTGTGTTGCCGTAATTGTTTCATTAGTTTCATAAACATAAAAAGACATTTTATCGAGTTCATGCAGCAAGTCATTTGGAAACTCGATATCGGCTTTATCAATTTCATCAATCAACAAAACACAACGCTCTTCACTCGTGAAAGCTTCCCACAGTTTACCGGGTTTAATATAGTTCTTAATATCGTAAACTCGATCATCACCCAACTGGCTGTCTCGTAAACGAGAAACAGCATCATACTCATACAACCCTTGCTGCGCTTTGGTTGTCGATTTGATATGCCAAGTGATCAGTTTTAAACCCAAACTTTGTGCTACTTGTTCAGCAAGTAAAGTTTTACCCGTGCCAGGTTCACCCTTAATGAGTAAAGGCTTTTGTAAAGCACGAGCTGCTTTTACAGCGAGCTTAAGACTATCAGTCGCGATATATTGATCTGTACCGGTAAAATGTTGGGTATCAGCAGACATGTAAAGACCTTATTTTTCTATTTCAATGGTTAGATGGAACGCATGCTTTTGTTTGTTGAATATTTTGACCAACAATAGCCAACAACCAAACCTAGACCAACTACAAACAGAATTAAAGATAAATTTGACCAAATTAGAGGGCTATCTTTGGTTAAAACACCAAATAGTAGTCCAAAAATAGCAGGTGCTACCGATGCATTTGGTCCTTCAGACACTGTTGGGGTAACTAAAATAGCAAATACAATAAGCCAGCTAATTGCACCAAAAGTTGTAGGAAGGCGACGCATTAATCGCCACCAACACCATAAAGCAATAATAGCGCCTATTCCGTAAGCTGTTAAAGCAATAACACCTTCAGGAACAACATCCAAAAAAGAGAATAATTGATTCATTATTCCAGTTTGATCTTCACGCACCACGTAAGCCCTCTGGTTCAACCGCATTTGGGTTAATTAACCCTTCTGGTGGCATCTGAATAAAGAAACCTTTTGTTTGTAATGAGTCTAAAACATGTAAAACATTAGCACGCGCCAATTTACGTGTTGGAGCTAATTCTAAATGCATGACAAACGTTGCACGACCAAACGCTTGTAAAACAGCTTCAGGAACATTTTCAAACGGATCAGCTTGTTCCGCATCGTCAGGATAGTTTGGACGAGCAATATACATGTACATTTCATCTTTTTTGCTCGATCTATAAATATCACAGTGCATTTCAAATCAACTCTTGAACTAAGGACAGCATACATGAAAAAAAACGACTCACACACGCAGGTTTGTTTACGCATCAGTCGTTTTTTTAATTCTTGGGAAATATTAACCTACAACATTGATTAAGGTCGATAATAACTTTGTTCCAGATAAAAACTGGCTTTCACAACAAATTAATAAGTATTTGATTTTAAACACCAAACCTAATTTTTAACTTTAATAAAATAAAAACAATTTTTAGGAAAAAAGAAAAAATGTTCATTACTGAGTACTTTTTGTGATCTATTTTTAATACTTTCACACTTTAATACTATGAAATTTATGACATTAAAGTGATTTATTACCTTTTCAAGTTCACATTTAGGTAAAACTTCTAAGCACTTAATACACATTGGGAGACATTACTTAACTGGTTTAAATTCTCAGCATGTTTAAATATTAAGTATCTTAATGATAGATATGGAGGATGAACTATGCCTCGCGGTGATAAAACAGCTTATACAGCAAAGCAAAAACGTCAGGCTAAACATATTGTTGAGAGTGAAGTAGATAGAGGTCATTCTCAAGAAGAAGCTGAACGAATTGCATGGTCTACTGTCAATAAACAAGATGGTGGCGGTAAGAAAAAGTCTCACTAATACAAACATTAAATACTTCTTTAGCTTGGGCTAAAGAAGTATTTTCATCAAAAATAAATTAATAGTGTTTAGAAAACTCGAGAGCTCTTTATATAGTCATCGCTTACTTGATTTAAGGCATTCAAAATAGCGCTATCATTTTGACTTAATAGAGCTTCATTTAAACATTCCATGTAGTCTATAAGCATAGACTTAGAGGTGTTGGCAAATTCAGACGTTACGGCTTCATCTTCATATAAGATCACGTAGCTACGCGCAAAACCATAGATTAAATAGACGGCTGCTTTTTCTTTTGTATTTTGAGATTCTTTAAGAGACTGTTCACAAGCATTTTTTAAATCTTTAAATGCATCTGTACCAGTAGATTGATTTTTGAAAGATAAAAGTATTGTTTGGAAGTTCATTTCCATATTCCACTCAAAAAGTAAAGCTACAGAAAAAGATGGAAACTGTCAAATAATATCCTGATTAATATAAATTTAATTGTAAATAAATTTATACTTACTTCCTCTAAATCACAGAGAATCATGCAACAAAAAAACCACCCTTGTTTTAAGGATGGTTTGGTTAAAACGCAGCAATAATTAGAAGCTTATTTCAATTGTGATGGTGGTGCCGGAATGTTCAATATCAGTTGAGACATTAAACCCTCTGTTTTTAAGCTCCTCTTCAACCAGAGTAAGATGATCAGGGCTTATAGCATCAACAGGAAACCAGAAAGTTGCTTTTCGCTTCCCCTCCTTAGATTCAGACTCAGTACCAGTTAAAATTTTTTCCAATATGACGTCTTGATTTATTTTAAAGTTTTTAGCATTTTGACGAGCTTGTTCAGCATTAAAGTTGTTAAGCATATTTATCTCTCTAATTATTAATTTATCTAAGTTTATAGCATAAAAAGGCTATATGAGTTTTAGTGTTGTGTAGTTAAAACCAATCAAAGATATAAGTTTACTGGTTGAATAAACTTTCTACCCATTCAATAAATTTTCTCGCATTTCTATTTTTAAAATCTTCCTTATTTGGAATGTAGTAACACAGCTCTGATTGAATGGGTTTGGTTTTAAACTCCTGTAAAAGATTCGCCTTAATGAACCTATGGGTAAGTGTAGCAGAACAAAATACTAATCCATTGGCAGATAAAGCCTCATGTATGCCAAAAATTTCCTGATCAAATTTCTTAATTATCACCTTCTTTTGGTCCCATCCATTCATCTCAAGCCACGTCTCTAATGGTGGACTTGGTAATGCTTTATTTTTCCATTCAGTGGTGAATAACGTGATTGGCTCACTCACATCTTTGGTCAGAGTAAGTTTAGATGCACCAAATACATTAAAAGACTCATATTTAAGGACATCTTTAGAAGGTACTGAAGATACATCACCATATCGAATAGGCAATGTATATAAGTGACTTTCTAAAGTTTCACCTGTAGAGAATTCAACTGAGATATCGGGGTGCAATTGATAAAATTCATTTATTGAAGGAATTAACAGCATTGCAGCGAGTGAAGATGTACTAGCCACTCTCACTACATTTCCATTTACTGTTATTTGATCTAATGCATCTTCAATTTTACGAAACCCTTCAGAAATTGCCCCAGCAAGTCTCTCTCCTGTGGTTGTAAGCGTTATTTTTCTTACTTGTCGATGAAACAAATCAACATTTAATCTGCTTTCTAGATTAGTAATATGATGTGAAATCGCAGTCGGTGTTAGCGAAAGTTCTTCAGCAGCCAATTTAAAACTCCCCAATCGAGCGGCTGATTCAAATGCCTTAAGTGCTTGCAAAGAGACTTGCATGCTTTCTCCAAAGTTTATATTTATAGGTGATCTAAACTCATCTATAAATGTAATTTTCTCGTTTGTCTACTTATCTTTTAAAACTCAAAATAAATTAAACCTTAACTTTTTTGGAATTTATGATGAGTAAAATATTACATATAGATGCTAGTGTAAGAGCTGCGATTAATCCTAATTCAAACCATAATTCGATTTCTAAAAATATTGCCAGCCGATTGGTCAGCTCATGGAAAAAGCAAGTGCCTATAGATGAGTATATTTATCGTGATGTAGGAATGAATCCACCACCATTTATTAATCAAGACTGGATTGATGCTGTATTCACACCTGAAAATAAAAGAACTCAAGCTCAATGTGATGTTTTATCTATATCAGATCAGTTAATCTCGGAAGTTTCGAGTTCAGATATCATTTTAATTTCTTCCCCTATGTACAATTATGGTATGCCTGCTCAACTTAAAGCATGGTTTGACCAAATTATTCGGATTAATAAAACATTTGATTTTGACCTTGCTCGAGGAGAATTTCCTTTACAACCGCTTCTATATGGAAAAATTTTAATCATTATCACCTCTAGTGGAGAGTTTGGTTTTGAGAAAGATGGCATCCGCCATCACATGAATCATCTTGTACCTCACCTTCGCACACTCAGCAAATATTTAGGGGTAGAGAAAATTTATGAAATTGCTTCAGAATATCAAGAGTTTGGAGATGCACGACATATAAAATCGTTAGAAAATGCTTTTCAAAAAGCAGAGAAACTCGTAGCTGAACTTTCCGCTTCATATACAGAAAGTTCGTAAAATATGAATCCTTAATTTTTAAAATTTAAGAATCTACTGACATTTTAACTGAGTTATATGATTAAAAATAAAAAGCCAACCCAATTGGGTTGGCTTTTTTATTTCTGCACCGAAACAAACTTATAGTTATATATTATTTATATTGAAATTGTTTTTCTTACAACCAAGAATATACAGACCTGTATGTTTAATCAATTGAATTTTTCTCATTGAAGAAGTTAATTTAATTCATTATCAATTTTACAAATTAAAATGACTTCAACCCATCACTTTACTAGCTTTTTAATAAAGTTAATTATTTAATATAGCTAACATAAACATTTACTTTATTAACCATTAATATTAAATATCTAATATTTATAAATAAAAACTACTCAATTTAAATTATTCATTACTCTTCATTAAAAAAGCCCATCACGAAGATGAGCTTTTAAATTTTAACTATCACATCATTTTAAATGGATAGACTTTGTTTTTCTTCTTGAAATAACTGAATTAACGGTTGAGTTAATAGCTCATAACGCCAACCCAAAAGATAATCAGGCAAATCTTGTTCATCCCCTTGAGAAAGAACATGTTGATGAATTGCATTTAGCCATTTCTTTCTAAGCAATACTTCTTTAGGAATAGAAGTTTCACTTATTGCATGGGCAAGTACCATATCCATTTTATGCAAAGTTTCTTTAGATGTTACTTTAAAAGGTTTGGCAATTCTTGTTGGCCATTCACTTTCAATCGGTAAATCTTTAAGTAATTCTAAAATAGTTTTTCCATATTCACGAACTACATTTGGGCGAATATCTCTAACTTGCGAGAGTTGAAAACTATTACGTGGATTCTTTTCAACCATATCAATCATGGTCGAGTTTCTAAGAATGAAACTACGTGGCTGATTCGTTGCTTTAACAATGTATTCGCGCCATTCACTTAAATTTTGCAGTTGCATCAATTGACGGCGCGAATGACGATAATTACCAACATCGCTATAAAGCAACTCTGTCGGCGTTTCACTAATAATTTCTTTAGTTAAACTACTACAATCTTCAAGAACATAGTCATAAAGCCCTTTCTGCTTAAGCTGTTCTTGAATATGATGCGCTAACTTCATTATATATAGAACATCATTTGCCGCATAACAAAGTTGCTGAGGCGATAAAGGTCGAGCTAACCAATCAGATCTTGTTTGATCTTTTTCAATATCAATGTCGAGGCAAAGCTTCAACGCGCCTTGGTAACTTACTTGCAGCCCATGGCCTAAGAAAGAAAGCCCCACTTGAGTATCAAACACATTAAGCAGATCTTCTTGATCAGCATAATGATAGATTAAATCGATGTCTTCCCCACACGCATGAAAAATGTTCTGCTGAGCGAGAAATATTTTTTTCCAAAACTGACTTAGATCTAATGAAACACCATCCAACAGATAGACATCGCCATTTACATTAACTTGGCATACTCCAAGTTTAGGCCAGAGTGTGTCAACCTTAATAAATTCTGTATCAAGTCCGTATATCGAACATTGATCCATTTTTTGAAGAACATCAACCAAATCGGTTTGCTGTTGGATAAACTGAAACATGCTTTCTCAAGTAAATGCAAAGAGTGCTTAGAACTCTGGTATATATAACATAGAAGTGGGAAATTACCACTTAAACCTTTATGAATACTCTATTTTTGAACAATTTTTCGAAAATAGATAACTTTTTGATCTTTTATTTATATTTTTAAAGTTAACTCCAAATATTCATTGTTTAAAATCTATAAGATCTTTTTCATTCTTATGGGCTTTCATATTTTATTTAAACGTTTTTTAATTAAAGACAAAATAACATTCATCTTTTATAACTAAATTAATAAATCTAATTCAATTTTATATGACATCAATGAAACAAGCATCGAAATGCTTATTTCATTCTCATACGATTATGAACTGCCTGACTTAAGGTATGGCTATCTACATACTCAAGTTCACCACCTTGCGGTACACCTTGAGCAATACGTGTCATTTGGATAGGTAAGTGCTTAGTCGCTTCTACCAAATAATGAGCGGTTGCCTGTCCCTCTACAGTCGCATTTGTTGCCAAAATCACTTCTTCAATTTTGCCTTGACTTAAACGCTGAATCAGATAAGGAATACCAATTTCTTCTGGACCAATACCATCTAAAGGTGAAAGATGCCCACCTAAGACATGATATTTACCACGGAAACTTCCGCTTTGCTCAATTGCCATGACATCTGCTGGTGATTCAACCACACACAATAGTTGATCTTCTCGCTCAGTTGAGGCGCAAATATCACAAATTTCATGTTCAGTTAAAGAATGGCAAACGCTGCACTCATGAATATAACTTGAAGCTTCATGTAAAGCATGAGCTAATACAAACGCACCTTCTCGATTTTTCATCAAAAGATGTAATGCCATACGTTGAGCCGACTTCGGACCAACGCTAGGCAATATACGTAAAGCTTGAACGAGTTGTTCAAATCTATCGCTAAACACAGAATTTCCTTAGAACATGCCCGCTAAGCCAGGTGGCAAGCCCATACCAGAATTCGCTTTTTGCATTTTTTCTTCAGAAATAACTTCAGCTTGACGTACAGCATCATTTACCGCTGCAGCAATCAAATCTTCAATCATATCTGGTTCATCTTGAAGTAATTCAGGGTTAATTTCGATACGTTTTACAAGATAGCGCCCAGTCATGGTTACTTTAACCAAACCGCCACCAGCTTCTGCATGAACTTCAGTTTGAGCAAGCTCTTCTTTCGCCTTTTTTATATTTGTTTCCATATCTTTTTGCATGCGCTGCGCTTGCTGCATGAGCATATTGATATTCATAACTTTACTCCGTATCTCTATCAAATCTTTAAAGTATTATGCGTTATCTGGTAATACTTTATAAAAACTTAATCTCATTGAACCAACCTATGCGATTAAAATACATACAGATTAGTGCATTGAACTCAAATTAATCCGTAATTCTGACACAATAGGCTAATGTTTTCTATCAGTATCTCTAGCTCTATTTTACATAGCGACATGAGTAACATGCTCATATTTAGTTACACTTCCTAAATACTTAGATGGCATACCTGAAAGTCTAATAAAAACTCATAGCACTATTGAGATGCCTGTAGACCTTTATCAATTGTTTTATATTCACTTAAGGGAACTTTTTTAAAGGAGGTATTTGCTTCTTGAATAGATTTATCTGCTTCTTGAACAGACTTCTCTGCATTGTTGATCAATAAAGTTGTCTCATTCACTGGGTTCTGACTCGGTTTAGTCAGCAATTTGTATCCAACCACCCCGATTACCCCCACTACAACGACAATAGCAATAGGCTTAAGCATTTTAAGACTCACATTTCTTTTAATTAAATTTAAAGTCTTTATACCTTGTACTCTTAGCTCTCATTTAAATAAAAATGTAGTTTTTTTATTGTAATTCTGAAATTTGAGTAACATTTAAATATAAAAAAACCATCTCGATTAAAGAGATGGTTTCATGAAAAAATAACCCAAAAGAATTATTTCAATAAGGATAATCAGATCAGATCCAGACCACGTGAGATATCACGAATAATGTCATTAATATCTTCTAAGCCCACAGATACACGGATTAACCCCTCTTGAATGCCTGCCGCAGCTTTTGCATCAGCAGAAAGTTTGCCATGTGTAGTCGTTGCAGGATGGGTAATTGTTGACTTCACATCACCTAGGTTACCAGTAATCGAAATAAACTTAGTATTATCAATAACCTTCCAAGCACCTTCACGTTCGCCTTTAACAACGAAAGAAACAATCCCACCAAAACCAGTTTGCTGTTTAGCAGCAAGTTCATGACCTTCTTGGGTTGGTAAACCAGCGTAGTAAACTTTTTCTACTTTTTCATGAGTAGATAACCATTCTGCAAGAATTTGAGCACTCTCGCAGTGTGCCTTCATACGCAAACGTAAAGTCTCTAAACCTTTTAAGAAAACCCATGCATTAAATGGACTCATTGATGGTCCAAGCGTACGGACAACACCAAAAACTTCTTCTAATAACTGATGATTACCGACAACAGCACCGCCTAATGCGCGCCCTTGCCCATCTAAATATTTAGTCGCCGAGTAAATGACAAGGTCTGCCCCAAACTTTAATGGTTGCTGTAAAACAGGCGTACAGAAGCTGTTATCAACCGCAAGTAATGCGCCATTCGCATGAGCAATATCTGCAAGCGCTTGAATATCTGCGATCTCTGCTAGAGGATTAGACGGCGACTCAACAAATAAAAGTTTAGTTTCTGGACGTACTGCGTTTTTCCAATCGTCCAAATCACATAAATCGACAAATGTAATATCTACACCAAACTTGGCAATATATTTTTCAAACAAAGCAACAACTGAACCAAAAACTGCTCTTGAGCAAATAACATGATCACCCGCTTTGAGATATGCCATAGTAACTGACAAAATCGCGCCCATTCCTGAGCTTGTCGCAACAGCACGTTCAGCACCATCTAAAGCTGCTAAACGTTTTTCGAACATCGATACAGTCGGATTGGTAAAACGAGAATAGATATTTCCTTGAACTTGACCAGAAAATTTTGCTGCAGCTTCTTCTGCATTTTCATATACAAAAGATGATGTCAAAAAAATCGGTTCGCCATGCTCACCTTCAAAACTACGAGTATGCCCGGTACGAATGGCTAAAGTATCAAGTTGGTATTCTAAATCATCAGACTGGTTCATTAAATGTTCGCCTTTACTGGTCATGTACTAAAAAACTATCATCATTTTGAGTGTCTAAGGTATTTAAGGTCAAGGTAAACCTTAAAATTATCGCTTAGACTTTATTTAATTTTAGTAAATAGTTGGTAAAGCAAGATGAAACGCTTAAAGTCCCTTGTCTCAGAACAAAGCCAAATCAAGCACCTTTCTGCCCGACTATTTCATTCAAAAACATTAGTACTATCTCAAAGCACCCCCTTTGAGGTGATTGGCGAATTCAATCAAACCCGTATTCGTTATTACTCAGCAACACAAAAAAAATTTAAAGAACCATTAGTGTTTGTTGCACCACTCGCAATTAATATGGCGATTTATGATTTATATCCTTATCGTTCTCTTATTAAATACTTTCAAAATGCAGGTTTTGATGTTTATTTAGTCGATTGGGGACGCTTAAAGTTTAAAGATAGACACCTTAACTTTTTATCATTTATTGAAGATTTCATTCCTAAAGTAATAGAGCTCGTTCGAGCACATTCAGGAAGTGAGCAAATCTCGCTCCATGGCTGGAGTATGGCAGGCATATTCGTTACTTTATATGCTGCTCTGAACCAACCCAACTACATTAAAAATTTAATAGTTCTTGGTAGTCCAATAGATAGTTATGCATCTGGTCATATTGGCAAGCTCTATCGAACAATGAACCATTTGATTAGCCGCAATAAGAAAATTCAGGAACGTATTTACTCTGGATTGCCAAAACGTCTGATCCACAGTCCCGGAATTTTAAATTCATTAGGTTTCAAAATTCTTGATCCTAAAGGATGGTTTGATGGACATGTGCAATTGCTGAAGAATCTTGATGACCTGCAATTTGTACAAGAGCATGCAACCTTAAGTAACTTTTTAAATAATATGATTGACTATCCGGGTGGTATTAATCAGGACATGTTGTTTAATGTCTGGCTACAAAATCCGTTAAAACGTGGCTTTATTCAGTTAAAAGATAAGAAAATCGAATTAAAAAATATAGATTGTTCTCTCTTAGTTGGCGCGGGTCGTAGTGATCAGTTGGTCACTGCTGACGCTGCTTCGCCATTAAGTCAATTGACAAGCAGTCAGGATGTCACGTTTACTCTCATCCCCGGTGGTCATTTAGGCTTAATGTCGAGTCAAGCAAGTGCTCTGGAGTTTTGGCCGAAACTGGCTGCTTGGCTCGCCAAACGTTCAACACAAATTTAAGGATAAGGTCATGAGTCAATCTGTTGCATTTATTGGTTTGGGTGCAATGGGCTACCGTATGGCAGCGCATTTACCAAAACGCTTCGATACTGTTTATGTATGGAATCGAAATTTTGAAAAAGCCAAACAACATGCAGCAGACTATGGCACTCAGGCTGTCTCATTAGAGCAAGCTGTACAAGCAGATATTATCTTTTCATGCTTACCGACAAGCACTGATGTAGAAGAGCTTATTAGTAGTGTAGAAATTAAATCTGGAGCAGTCTGGATAGACTGTACCAGCGGGGTTCCTGACTCTGCCCGCGCCTTAGCCAGGTCATTAAAGCAATTAAATGTTGATTTTCTGGATGCTCCAGTAAGCGGTCAAACCATAGGAGCTGAAAACGCAACTTTGACTGTAATGGTGGGTGGTGATGTTGCAGCTTTCGAACGCGCATTACCAGCTCTACAAGCGGTAGGAAAATTAATTAAACATGTCGGTGAGTCTGGCGCTGGATTTGCAGTAAAAGCAGTTAATAATATGCTACTTGCGGTCAACCTTTGGTCTGTTGCAGAAGGTTTCAGTGCTTTAAAAGCGCATGGGGTAAGCTTGAACGAAGCTTTAGAGTGTATTAACGCTTCAAGTGGTAAAAGTCTGGTAACAGAAACTATTTTCCCACAGCGTGTATTGAGTCGGGAATTTCCAGTAACCTTTGGCTTGCCTCTTCTTGCCAAAGACACAGGAATTGCTTTGGATTTAGTCAAGCAAGCAAAGCTTCCTGCCCCGCTTTTGTCATTAACACAAAGTTTAATCCAAGCTGCTCATTTAACTGCTGAAGACAACAGTGACTTCTCTGCGGCCGTTAAAATGTATGAAGCGTGGACAAAGATTACATTAGAGTAAATTGAATCTTTTAGATGACTGCCTATTAAACTTAATTTTAATAGGCTCCCTAAGGAATAGTATGAAACCTTAAACATGGCAAACTCATGTCATTCATTACGAAAATTTTTCTATATAAAAACATTAAGTATCTGAAAGATTATTATTTTTATACTACGTAGGTACTTTATTAACCTTTTTATAATCGGAGGATCTAAAATAATTTACAATCATTTGTGCACTTTTTTCGGATACAACCTTAGCCTGTTCCATTTTTGCTGAATAAGGATTGGTAAGCATACAGCTAGGAAGCAAAGTATTAGCAAGTGGTGGGAACTTTTCTCTTCCTCCCAAAGTAATCTTTTCAATAAAACTAGCTAACCACATAATATATTCACCTTTATTTTTATATGTTGGCATTAAACTAATATCGAGTTTAGCTGAACATTCATTTGCTGGCTTATTTAAACATTCTTCAAAATCAATAAAGTTATATTTTAATTTATATGAAGTATCTTTTATCTCTTGTCGAATCATACTAACTAAGCGATTCAAGTGCTCAATAATATCCTCTGAGAAAAGCTTTTCTTCTTCAGATTTTTTATAAACTCTTTCAGCAATGAGTAAAAACTGTGGCATTCTCTATTTCCTTTTAATCTTGTCTCCGATGAATAACCAGATCCTTTAAGGAAGTATGATGAATATAACATTGCTATATGTAAGCGGGTTAGGCTAAAAAGTAACCACCATAGTAAAAGTGAAAGTTGTGTGCAAAATGCATCACACTAATTAAACATATAGCTAATTACCACTCACAAGATTGTGGGTAAATTAATATATTTCGAAATAACTTAAATAAAAAAAACCCATCTCAATTTTAGAAATGGGCTACAAAAACAAAAAACTATCAAACGCAGCAATTTAAGGACTATATAATAGAAGTTAAAACATGCAAAATCAATACATCTTTCATTTGAAGTGTAAAATAAGATTACTTTTGGCTTATTTATATTTTACAGCTTAAAAGAAAAAGCCCATTTCCGTCTAAATTAAAATGGGCCCAGTGAATTCCACTTAATCCTAAAAACACAAACTGTGATAATTATCACGTTTTGTGTTTTTGATAATGTCACTGCTCTTCCCGTTTTTCATTGACCTAATTTCAAACTTCATTTGTCTATTTAGCAAATGGAATAGGCTATAAGATCTCATCTTTTGCTAAAATTTTTTATATCTGATGACCTTAATCATATGCATATTTTTATATCGCCAATAAAAGTTAAAGGTGAATTAAAAAGAATCAAATTCTAAAAAAATATATATAATTTCTCTTAAGTTTATGTTTTTATTTAACTTTTATAAATTATTGATATCTAAAGTTTTTATTTATTTTATGAACAAATTATCACCCAAAATGACATTTGAGTAATTAATAATCATTGAAATATTGGTAATAAACCTTATATTGAGTACAGGTTCATACCTTTAACTGAGGAAACGCTCATGAATAAATTTATGGTTGCAGTCTTTACTGGCATGGTGAGCATGGCTGGTTTAAGCGTTCAAGCTGCAACGCCTGAGCAAGAATGTCAGAAATTGCAAGACGACTATAATTTGATTTATGCATCAAAAGGCTTTTGTTTCAAAGATCCTGATGCTAAAGAAAAATATGGTAATGAAAACTGTCATACGACAAAACCAAAGTTTTCTGACAAAGAGCAACAACGTCTTGATGCTATTAAAGAGCGTCAGAAAGAATTGAAATGTAAATAATTTTAAAGGACTAATACATGGCATACGATGATCAAAATATCTTCGCCAAAATTTTACGCAATGAACTTCCAGCGATAAAAATCTATGAAGATGATCAAGTTCTAGCTTTTATGGATATTATGCCTCAAGCCGATGGTCATACATTAGTTATTCCAAAAACACCAGCTGTAACGCTGCTTGATTTACCCCCTGAAGCAGCCGCATATACCATCCAAATTGTTCAGAAAATTGCGAAAGCAATGGAAAAAGCCTTCAATTTAGAAGGTATTGTCTTGATGCAACTTTCTGGAGCGGCAGCAGGACAAACTGTTCCGCATGTTCATTTTCACCTTATTCCTACAAATGTGCATCAACTTGGGCGACATGCTGTAGAGTTAGGCGATCAAGAAAAAATTAAAGCTTTAGCTGAGAAAATTAAAGCAGCTCTTTGATTTTTAATATATTAAAGCGGAGTTTTGACTCCGCTTTTTTTCGTCTAAAAACTATAAAAACCTAAAATAATTAATTTATTTCTAAATTTTAATCGTCATAAAACTGTCATTTATTTTTCACGCCCCTGTCACAAAGTTTGCCGATACTGCTTAGCAAGTTGGTGAGCTTTTGTAACTTTTTGTACATAAGTCAACTACAAAATAAATAGTTAACTAGGCATACGCCATTTTTAAATACCTTTTGGAGAAATCTCAATGAAGAAATTGCTACTCGCTGCCGCAGTTGCAACTTTGAGCATAAACGCGGTGCAAGCAGCGCCAACTTTGTATGGCAAACTAAATGTTTCTATTAACCAAGTTGATAATAAAAATTTCGATGGTAAAAGTGATGTTACCGAAGTTAACTCAAACTCTTCTCGCATTGGGGTAAAAGGCGAAGAGAAATTAACTGACAAGTTATCTGCTGTTTATTTAGCTGAATGGGCAATTTCTACTGATGGTTCAGGTTCTGATACTGACCTTAGCGCTCGTAACCGTTTCATTGGTTTAAAAACTGAAGGTGTTGGTACTTTAAAAGTTGGTAAATACGACTCTTACTTTAAAACTGCTGCTGGTGGTAACCAAGACATCTTTAATGACGATACACGTTTAGATATTACCAATATCATGTACGGTGAAAACCGTTTAGATAACGTAGTTGGTTTTGAATTAGACCCTAAATTATTAGCTGGTTTAACTTTCAACATTATGGCTCAAACTGGTGAAAGCACCTCTGACAGCAAACAAGGTGAAACTGGTAAAGACAGCAAGAATGACAGCTTTGACTCTGTGTCTACTGCGCTTGGTTATGAAAACAAAGATCTTGGTTTAGCAGTAGCTGCCGCTGGTGACTTTGGTATTAAAGGTAAATATGCTGCTTACGGTCTAAAAGATGTTTATACAGATGCTTACCGTGTAACTGGTTCTTATGACATCGCAAAATCAGGTTTTGTGGTAGGTGCTTTATGGCAACACGCTGAACCTACTGATGAATTGACTGCATATGGTCAATCATATAAATCAGATGGTTCAATCGATAAAGCTGGTAAAGCCTACCGCGGTTTAGAGGAACAAGCATATGCAGTAACAGCTGCTTATAAAATTCCTAACACTAAACTTAAAGTGAAAGCTGAATATGCTTCAGCTGAAACACAAGTAAGTGGTCAAGCAGATCGTAAAATCGACTTGTACGGTTTAGGTCTTGATTACCAAATCAACAAACAAGCTCGCTTCTACGGCATCGTTGCTCAACAAAAACGCGACTGGTTGAATGATGATGACAAGCAAACTGTTGTAGGTACAGGTATCGAATATAACTTCTAATTAGTTATCTTTGATTCATATCTAAAATAAAAGGGCTAACGCCCTTTTATTTTATTGTTCAGATTAAAAAAGCCGATATTTTTATACCGGCTTTTTTTACTTTGTAGCTTACTTTAAGAAATCACTTACAAGATTCATAACGTTTTGAATGTCTTGGTTTGCTTCTTGATGATCGGTACTTTCACCCTGAGGTGTTAATGAGTCAATGACTTGAGGTAAGACTGAAGCAATTGCACCGTAAACTTGCTCTTTTGGAGCTTGAGCTTGCGCAGCAACTTGCTCAATGTCAGCTGGATTAAATAAACTCTGCAATTGTTGAGTAGGAACTTCGCTATTACTTTGATTTGGATCAACCCAGCTTTGAACTTGGTTACCTAAACCCGCGCCTTTTAACTTTTCTAAAGCAGCCTGCAAACCACCTTGTTGTTGAACCCAACCTAAGATTAAAGGTACAACTGCAATTAATAAACTTTGTACGCCACCACCTGCTTGAGGTGCGTTATTATTATTTCCAGTCACTTGACCTAATACAGAACCTAGTACTCCTCCAAGACCACCTTGTGCGCCAGAAGAAGTATTGCCCCCCATTTGTCCGAGTACTGAACCTAAAATTCCACCTAAACCACCTTGACTTGATGCTTGTTGGTTCCCACCTAAAGCTTGCTGAGCCAAAACTTCTACAATGTTGCTTAAATTTGTCATGTGTAACTCTTATGTATGGTTTATACACGAGCATACGCGGATTCTTGTTAAGACAGCAAAAGCCAAATTGTTAAATTTTGAAAGAGATTTGGTGCCATTTTACCAGCGGAATTTATTCCAGTTCTCTGGGTTTGCCCAGAACTTTGAATTAAACCAATCTGGAACATGCTTATAGGTCAAGATGTTAAATTGCCATAAAGCAAAATCACTATCATGTGAAGTTTTATCAATGAGTTGTGTGAAACCTAAAGAACGTAATAACTGTTCATCACTGCGTTTACTTACTACAACAATTCGTTTTGCTAATAAATCTCTTAGCTTCACTAATAATTGTGACTTTTGTAGTTCAGTTATGTTCTGCATTTCATCTGTATCAAACAATACAAAACCCAAGTCATAACGCTGAGTAAAAGGCAGACTTAAAAGCTCAGTTACGGTAAAATAGTGCCATTGAATTGCGTTATTCTGGTCAATTTTCTGGCCAATACAAAGTGCAGTATGAATGGGCTGTTCGTTTGATAAATCGTCTAGCATAGAAGTGATGACATTTTGTTCAGCCATAACTGCAACCCTTAATTGAAAGATGTGAGTTTAAACTTTATGGAACTACAAGGCATTTGCCATAAAATGCATGCAGGCCTAAAAGATGCTAGTGTAACTGATCAACAGACAACCAAGGCAAATGTTGAATACAAATTTGTATTAGACCGTTCAGAAATTGATCTTCCTTTTAATTTAGGACAAGAACTAGAAATCGAATGGACAGGTAATATTTATTGCACTTCTTGTGGCACTAAAACACCAAAATCTTATTCTCAAGGCCACTGCTTTAAATGCTTTAAAACTAAAGCTGAATGTGACCTCTGCATTATGAAACCTGAAACATGCCACTATCATTTAGGTACATGTCGTGAAGATGACTTTGCCCATAATGTTTGTTTCCAACCTCATATTGTGTATTTGGCAAATTCTAGTGCTTTAAAAGTGGGTATTACCCGTGTTAGCCATATGCCAGGTCGTTGGTTAGATCAAGGTGCAACCCAAGCCTTACCTATTTTAAAAGTTGGATCACGCCGTTTATCTGGTCAACTTGAAACTATGTTTGGTTCTTTAGTTGCTGACAAAACTGATTGGCGCAAACTCCTTAAAGGCGAAGCTGAACCTTTAAATATGGTTGAACAACGTGATCAGTTAATCGAAGAGTTTGCACCGAAAATTCAAACTATTCGTGAAGAATTTAGTCAAAATCTTGAATTTAACGAAACGGTTGAACTACTAGAAAATGAATTGCCACGTGAGTTTGTTTATCCAGTTGAACAATATCCTGAAAAAATTAAGTCTCTAAACTTAGATAAAACACCAAAAATTCGTGGTGTATTACAAGGTATTAAAGGCCAATATTTAATTTTTGATATTGGTGTTATTAATATCCGTAAATATACGGGTTACGAGCTAATCGTACGTGCCTAAGTAAGTTTTAAAGCCCCTAAAATGGGGCTTTTTAATTAAGATAATCTATTTCTAAATAGCCAAGCTGCCAAAGGTAAAGTGACCAGTCCAAGTATGATCATTGGAATAAAGTTGAATTTGACTTGTGCAAAGCTTGCACCTTCCAAATAAACTCGTTGTACCAAGTTAATTCCAAACCTCAATGGATTTGCGTACGTTGCTATTTGTAATGCTTCCGGCATGTTTTCTACAGGAGTTAATAAACCTGAAAGCAACATTAAAGGCATAATCAATAAAAACGTAAAAAGCATAGCTTGTTGCATATTTAAAGATAATGCTGAAATTGACAAGCCCACACCGACTACAGCTACATTAAAACTCAATAAACCAAAATAAAGCAGACCAATAGAGCCATTCATAGGAATTTTAAACCAGAACAAAATGATCAATAAAATAATGGTTGATTGCATCAAACCTACAAAAATTGGAGGCAAGGCCTTACCAATCATTATTTGTAATGGCGTATACGGTGTCACTAATAACTGATCAAATGTACCTTGCTCACGTTCACGCGCAACTGATAAAGCAGATAAAAGTAATGTTTGCATCATACTTAAGGCTGCAATTAATGAAGGCATTAAGCTCCATCGAGACTCTTGATTTGGGTTATACCATGTTCTTGTTTCAAGGCTAATGGGTAAAGCTAAGTTAAATTTTTGCTGATTAAACTGACCAACAATTTTATTTAGATATGAACCAGCTACAACAGCAGTTGATGAGTTCCTGCCATCAACAATCACCTGTATAGATGAACTTTGGTTATTATTTAATTTACTATCAAAGTCAGACGGTATCGTAATTACAACCAGTGCCTGACGGCTATCAATAACTTGTTTGATTTGACCGGTATATTGAAGTGTTGCAACACGCTTAAAAATACCAGAGCCATCTAGTTTTGAGATGAGTTCATGTGAGACCTGCCCATTGCTCTGATCTAAAATTGCATAATCGACATGGTTAACATCATAAGTTGCAGCATAACCAAACAAAAGCGCTTGCATGAGGGCTGGTACAAATAGAATGACTCTATTTGCAGGGTCACTAAAAATGGTTAAGAATTCTTTTTTGACCAAAAAACTTAAATGTTTTAGCCAAGCGATTAGTTGCTGCCACATAACTTTATCTCAACCGTTTTTTCAGTGAAAAGTTCACAGCACATATCAAAACAACGATATATCCCAACAGAAAACCGCATTCTTTAAACCATAACTCCCAATCATCACCTCCCATAAATAACGTTTTAATTAAAATCATAAAATGTGTAGCCGGTAGTAACTGACTAATAATTTGCACAACCAAAGGTAAGTTACGGGTATCAAAAACAAACCCTGAAAGCATCAGCGCGGGCATAAAACTTGCCAATAAAGCAATTTGACTCGCCTGAAACTGACTTTGCGCAAAGCCAGATATAGTTAAACCAAGTAATAACGAGACAATTAAATATAGAAATGAAGCAGATAAAATTGAGAATAACGAACCACGCATAGGCACTTCAAAAATAAAATATGCAGCAACAATACAGATCACGATATCAATCATGCCGACCACCACATAGGGAATAAGTTTTGCTAATACAATTTCAAATGGCCGTACAGGTGTAACAAATAAAGCTTCAAGAGTTCCCCGTTCTCTTTCACGGGCAATAAGCAGTCCCGTTAAAAATGCGCCAATTAAAGTTAAAATAAGTACCATTAAGCCAGGGACTAAAAACCAAGTACTGTTTCCAGATTCGTTAAACCATATTCGTTGTTCAATATTAACGGCGCTTGACGTTGCTAATATTTGCCCACGGTCAACTTGTATAGACGGCGCAGTAGCTAAAGCACCTGCGACATAACCTTCTAAGGCTGTTGCTATGGTAGTGGATGTCCCATTTAATAATAGTTGAACCTTGGCATTACCTTGCTGTGCCTGACTGGCAAAATCTGAAGGAAAATGCAAGATGGCATCAATTTCGCCATCTCGAATGGCCTGCTCTGCTTCAGGCAAATTATGAAACTCTTGACTTCTTAAATATCGTGAGCCATTTAAACCAGCTAAAGCCTGATTGATCTGTAGTGAAGACTGATCAACGACAACACCGACTCGGGCCTTATTTAAGTCAAAAGAAAGTCCATAACCAAACAGTAGAATTAAAATAACAGGCAAAACGAGTCCAATCCCGAGGCTGCTTTTATCACGAATGAGCTGCTTATTTTCTTTACAAACTAATGCTGTCAGCCGATTCCAAAATCCAAAGCTCATTGTAGACCTCCTAACCAGCGTGCCTTAACACGCGTGCTTGTTCCACAATTGCTATAAAAGCCTCATTCATGTCACCAATATGTTTATCTTTACTTGCCAATTTACGGACTTGTTGGGGAGACCCTAAGGCCAATAACTTTCCAGCATCTTGTATGGCAATGCGGTCACAATATTCTGCCTCCTCCATAAAATGCGTCGTAATAATGATGGTAATGCCCTGATTTGCCAGTTCACCAATGCTGTACCAAAATGATCGCCGTGCAAGCGGGTCAATTCCGCTCGTGGGTTCGTCTAAAAATAAAATTTCTGGTTCATGTAATAGTGCAGCAGCCATAGATAGTCGTTGTTTATACCCACCCGGTAAATCACCACTTTTACTATGAGGTTTTAAATCGTATTGCTGTAAGGCTTTATCAATTTGTTGATTTATTTTTTTGCCAGATAACCCATAGGCTCCACCAAAAAACTTTAAGTTTTCCAAGACAGTTAAATTGCTATACAGTGCAAATTTTTGAGAGACATACCCCACTTTGGCTCTTGCCTCAGCACGAGCTATCCGTAAATTTTTACCAGCAACTTCCAAATACCCGCTACTTGCTGGTAGCAATCCACACAACATTCGAAATGTTGTCGTTTTACCCGCGCCATTTGGTCCAAGTAATCCAAATATTTCGCCACGTTGTACAGTAAATGATGTATTGGCAACAGCAGTAAAATCTCCAAAAGTTCGGACTAAATCTTTAACTACAATGATAGGTTGCTCTGATTTTAAATTATCGTTTTGTGCTAATTGAAAAGCTTGCTCAGAAATAGGTATATGTTTTGATTGCTTTTGAGTCTGCTGCAACAGCATCATAAATGCATCTTCAAGTTCAGGTGGTCTTGTATTTGCTTTTAGCCCTTCAGGTAAAGTATCGGCTGATAGCTCTTTTTGACGACTAATAAAGTTGACTTGGTCACCCTTTGGAACAGCATCAATAACGTCGACAGAATTACCAAGTAACTGGGCTTGTAAGGTCCGAGCTTTAATTTGTTCTGAAGGTTTTATACTCCATGTTTGTCCATGTGCTATTTCTTTTAATTGTTCAGGTGAACCTTGTTTTAAAATTTTGCCTTCGTGCATGATATAAACTTGGGCACATTTTTCTGCTTCATCCATATAAGCAGTACTTATAATTACGCTTAAGTTTTCTTCCTGAACAAGTTGTTCAATAATGATCCATAAATCTCGTCTCGATAGAGGATCTACCCCAACACTAGGCTCGTCAAGTAACAATAACTCTGGGGACCGAACTAAAGTACATGCCAATCCTAGTTTTTGTTTCATTCCACCAGAAAGTTGGCCTGCTAGGCGTTGAGTGAATTGAGTAAGATCCGTTATTTCCAATAACCGCTTAAACCTTTGCCCCCGTACATCCTTTGAAACGCCATGTAAGTCGGCATATAAATCTAAATTTTCCTGTACGCTTAAGTCTTCATATAGTCCAAAACGTTGTGGCATATAGCTAATACGGTCTTGTACAGCTTGCGGATTTTTACTTACTTCAATTCCAAGTACATTTAATGAACCAGAAGTCGCTTTATATAATCCTGCAATTAATCTTAATAAAGTTGTTTTTCCCGAGCCATCCGGACCTACCAAAGCGGTAAGTTCTCCGTTGTTAATTTGCATATTCAAATCAACAATTGCCGTAATTTCTGCTGTCTTTTTACTCTCAGCCTTAAAAGTCATGAACAAATTTTGAGCTTTAACCACTACTGTTCCATCAGTCATGAGCTTTTTCACCTGAAGCAAGTGGCACTTTTACAGACACAGGTTGGCCCATGTTCAATTCATCACTCGGATCATTTACATACACTCGAACCTCATAAACCAGTGTTGTTCTAATCTCTTCGGTCTGTACTGTTTTAGGGGTGAACTCTGCCACTGAAGATATATAACCAATTTTTCCATTAATGGGCTGATTAGAATCAGAATCACGAATAACTTGGGCCGTGCCACCCATCTTGATAGAACTTAAATCTTGTTCATTTACATACACACGAATCCATTTGGGATCGGTCAAAGCCAATGTATAAACGGCCTTTTGCGCAGTTGTCATATCCCCAACTTCTTGTAACCGAGCTCTTACCACTGCATTTACAGGAGACTTTAGTTCAGCTTGAGTAAGGTTATAGTTAATTAAATCTAAATTAGCTTTGGTTACTTCATACTGTGCTTTGGTCGCTTCACGATCTTCTTGTCTAGCACCTTTAATGATCAATTCTAAATTGGCTTGTCTTTCACGGACTGCTGCCTCGGCACTATCTTTATTACTTTTGGCATAGTCGAGCTCCTGTTGGCTAATTGCCCGACCATCAGTACTACTTACCAAAATTTGTAAGCGTTGCAGGTTTTTATTGGTTTTATCAAGCTCAGCTTGGGCAGATGCAAGTTGTGCTTTTGCTTGAGTGATTTCTTCTGGGCGAGCACCCACATCTTGTTTAACAATTGCCTCTTGTTGAGCTTTAAGTTGTGCTTGAGCTTGCTTTGCCTGAATGTGTAGTGCATTGGTATTAAGAGCCGCTAGTACTTGACCAGCTTTAACTTTATCACCCTCTTGAACTAACAGTTTCTCTATACGACCAGACTGTTCAAATGCAAGTGAAACTTGGCGAATATCAACATTTCCATATAAAGTTAATACATTATCTTTTTGATTTTTATTATTATATTTCCATACCCCAAAGCCGATGATAACCACAGCTATAACAACCAAGACGACGGCAATCAGTTTTTTCTTCATCTTATTGGCCTTCTTATTAAATTCAAATTTTATTAGTTTAAATTCAATTTAAATTTAAATTACTCCAATCTTTGAATAAAAGATATACTTTTATGGTGAGTGAAAATTAGGGTTAAACATGTCCAGATCTAGACGAAGTGATGGTGACTTAACCAAGTCTAAAATTATTGAGGCAGCAGGACCTTTAATTGCCCAATATGGTTTTGCAAAGACAGCGAACAAAACAATTGCTAACGCTGCGAATGTCGATTTGGCTGCAATTAATTATCACTTTGATGGTCGAGACGGGCTATATCAAGCTGTGTTAGTGGAAGCTCACGCTCACTATCTAGATGAAAAATTTTTACTAGAACTTGTTGAAAGCACTCGTTCACCAGAAGAAAAGCTAAGCTTATTACTTGAGACCTTGCTGCATAAGTTAACTGAAAAAGATGTTTGGCATGGCAAAGTCTTTATTCGTGAACTCTTTTCACCTTCTGAGCATTTATTAAATTTTATTGAATTTGCAGGTATGAGAAAATTTTTTCTTATTCGTAAGCTCATTAGTCAAGTTGCTGGTTTAGATGAAAATGATCCAGCGGTGTTGCCTTGTATTTTAAGCGTGATGACACCTTGCATGATGCTCATTATTGCCGGACCAAATGCTCAAGCACCTGAGCCGCTTAAAAATATTGCCCAGATGCCATTACACGGTTTAGTTGAACATTTTAAGAAATTTTCTTTAGCTGGCTTAAAAGCAATTAGCCAAGCAAATATTAAAAATTAGCTATTTAAACATTGCAAAATTGCCTGCACTGGATCTTCTGTATTTCCAGAAATAAGTTGTTTATGCATGGTTAAATGTTGCATCACTTGAATTTGAGCTGTCTCAACATTCATTAGTTTTTCTATTTCACTTGCTAAATGTTCTGGTGTGGCATCAGCTTGAATCAGCTCTTCAATGACTTTCTTACCCGCAATAATATTAGGCAAAGAATAATAAGGAATTTTCACCAAAAGCTTAGCAATTATATAGGTCAACCAATGTAATTTATAGAAAGTGACCATTGGTCTATGCATGAGCATGGCTTCTAATGTTGCAGTCCCAGAAGCTAAAGCAATGATATCACTTGCATTCATGACCATACGGCCAACTTTAGACTCGCTATCTGTATTTTCTAAAATATGAATTACAGTTTTCAAATTAGGCGCTAATTGTTCAACCCCCTGCTCAATCTGTTGTTTTCGTGCATCATTAATTGCGGGAATTAAAAATTGAATGTTTGGATATTTCTTATGCAGAATATTGGCAGTTCCAAGCAACATAGGTAAAAGTCGCTCTACCTCACCTTTTCGACTACCTGGTAATAACGCAATATGTTTTTGATTTTCATTAAGACCTAATTGCTGTTTGGCAATTTGGATTGGATTTTCAAGTGGCAATTGTTTAGCTAATGGGTGGCCTACAAATGCTGCTGGAACTTCATATCGTTCATAAAAAACTTTTTCAAAAGGAAATAAGCAAAGTACTAAATCTATGCTCTGCTTAATGCCATGAACTCGCCCTTGGCGCCACGCCCAAACTGATGGACTCACATATTGAACTGTTTTTATTGGAAGATTCTTTTCTTTAATACTTTTCGAAAGTCTAAGGTTAAAGTCTGGTGCATCAATACCAATAAAAATATCAACTGGATTTTGAGTCCATTGGTTAATTAAACCATCACGTACAGCGAATAATTTTTTTAAGTCTTTTAATACCTCAACAATCCCCATCACGGACAGAGTTTCCATTGGGTAATAACTGTTAAAACCTTCAGCAATCATTTGAGGACCACCGATTCCCTCAAATTCGGCATCGATTCCTTGTTCTCGAAAACTACGCATAAGTTTCACACCAAGCGTATCTCCAGAAACTTCCCCAACTACAATGCCTATTTTAAGTTTTCGGTTTGCCAAGGCGATTTACCCAAGAATTTGAAATAATGCATTCTAGCATAGAGGTTTATCAATCTTGAACTTGATCGATATGTACTTACCAAAAGCAGTCACAGCACAAGCGATCTAAAATTACACTCATTCACCATCTTTTAATCTAAATTAACAATGCAATTTGAATTGTAGCTTACATTTACAAACAATAAAATAAATGAGAATTATTTACATTATCCTTAATCTTATGAATATTCCACCTCGACCATTTAAGCTTACTGTAATCGCCTGCGCGATTTGTTATGCGAACCTCACTTATGCTCAAGACTCAGAGGTACAATCTTTACAGACGATCCAAGTTAAAGCCACAAGTGCTGAGCAGTCTTCTGAACAAACCAAAGCATATAATGTTAAGAATTCGAGTAGCGCAACCAAGCTTAATATAGAGGCTAAAGAAACTCCTCAAACTATTAATGTCGTTACTCGTCAGCAAATTGAAGATTTCGGACTTACCAGTACGCGAGATGTTTTAAAAAATACTCCGGGTGTAACCGTATCTAATCAAGAAACTGAGCGAACTACTTATATGGCTCGCGGCTTCGAGATTTCAAATATATTAACTGACGGCGTGGGTTTTCCCCTCTCAGGTTATAACTATAACAATACGAATCCTGATACTTATTTCTATGATCGTGTAGAAGTCGTTAAAGGTGCTGATTCTTTAACTAACGCCTTCGGTGATCCAAGCGCAACAATTAACAATATTAGAAAACGCCCGACTCAAGAATTCCAAGCAAGTGGCGGTGTAAGTTATGGTTCTTGGGATACGCAGCGTTATGAAGCTGATGTCTCTGGCGCAATCATACCGAGTGGAAAAGTACGTGGCCGTATTATGGGCTATGAGCAAACTGGTGATTCTTACCTTGATCGATATTCGTCAGAGAGAAATGGTTTCGCAGGTATTATTGAAGCTGATTTGACAGATAGTACTTTACTGACCGCAGGTTATAGCCAAGAACAAAATAAACCCAATGCAAACAACTGGGGTGCTCTGCCTTTGTTAGATGCTAATGGTAAACAAATTTCATATGACCGCTCATATAACCCCAACCCTGACTGGGCACACTGGGATAATGAAACACAAAATGCTTTTGTTGAATTAAAGCAAAAAATTAATGATCAATGGACCGCTAAGCTGACCTATAACTATCTTGATACCAAGCATAATAGTCGTCTTCTTTATTATTATGGTTATCCAAAAGCTGATGGATCAGGTGTTTCTCTAACCCCTTGGGGTGGTCAAGAGCACCAAGAAAAACATGCTGTCGATTTTAATCTAGAAGGAACATATAAACTTTTCAATCGAGAACATGAGGCATCTTTAGGCTATAGCTATGTACGTAGTCATCAGCAAGATAAACAATCTACAGGAACGATTAACGATAGTAACGTTATAAAATCAACTACTACGGATTGGTCAAGTTGGACACCGCAATCTATAACCTGGTCAGATTTCACAGAAGCTGCAAACTATAAGCAAAATATTAATTCCATCTATGCTGCGACACGCTTACATCTTAATGAAGATTTAAAACTTTTACTTGGTGCAAACTATGTCCAAGCTGAAAGTAAAGGTGAAAGTTATGGTTCACCAATGTCATATAGTGAAAGTAAAGTCTCACCCTATGTTGGACTAACTTATAACTTTACACCTGAATATACAGGTTATATGAGTTACACCTCAATTTTCCGTCCTCAAACTGGTATTGATAAAGATACCAATCAAGCTTTAAAACCTATTGATGGTAAAAGCTATGAGATGGGCGTAAAAAGTTCATGGTTAGATGACCGTTTAACAGGAACACTTTCAGTATTTAAAACTGAACAAAATAATTACCCTCTACGCAGCTCTGATGGAAATCCACTTAATCGAAAAGTACCAACGAGTGATTTAGAGTCACAAGGTGTAGAAGTCGGCTTATCAGGTCAAATCACAAATAATGTGAATCTTTCTTTCGGTTATGCTCAATTTAGTATTAAAGATATTAAAAATGGCGGCGAGGCAAGAACTTATAATCCAAACCAGACACTTAACGTGCTAACCACCTATACTCCGCCAGTTTTACCGAAGCTAAAAGTTGGTGCAGGCTTACAATGGCAAGATGGGATAAAGTTATATGATTCAAATGTTAACAGTACGATTAAACAAGATGCATATGCTTTAGTTAATTTAATGGCGAGCTATGAAGTCAACGATCATATTACGCTTCAGGCAAATGGTAATAATATTTTTGACAAGAAATATTTAAATAGTTTTCCAGATGGCCAAGCTTTTTATGGTCCTTCTGCCAACTATACAGTTGCTGTAAAGTTTAAATATTAATATCGTAGCCAATCTCAATTTAGGGATTGGCTTTACTTATTATTCTTTGTGTATGTGTCAGTAAAGATGTCCAAAACTGTAAATCTCCCTGTGTCATATCGTATAAAAGTTTTCTATCGATTCTTGCTAGTTTTCGGTATGGGCTTTGCCTGTATGGCGTATTTAAGTCTTGGACTCATTGGAATTTTCCTTTTGACCCTCGACAAAGCTGAAGCTATATATCTCGCAGCATTTATAGCAATTCTATTTTACGTCATCTTTGTGATTGTTGGTTTCTGCGTTCAATCACTTTTGAAACTCACTGGGCTATCAATTGTTTTGTGCGCCCTTTTCTTTTTTGTGACACGTATGGTGGGTTATGCATAAAGGTATACGTCAATCTATGGCATGGCTACACTCATGGACTGGCTTAATATTTGGATGGCTCGTATTTGCTATTTTCTTAATGGGTAGCCTATCTTATTACCGCCATGAAATTAATTTATGGATGCAGCCTGCACTTGCTCAATATGAAGTAAAGCAAGATATTGCTATTAAAACAGCATATCAATATTTACAAGAAAATGCTCCAGATGCCAAATCTTGGTATTTAACTGTGGCTACACCAGAAAGTCCCGTCAACACTATGTATTGGGAAAAAGCTGACGGCGGTTATGGCAATGCCACACTTGATGCTAACACGGGAAAAGAACTTCAACTTTCGGCAACTCTAGGCGGAGATTTTTTTTACCGCTTCCATTACCAACTTTTTGGCATTCCAATAATAGTTGGGCGATTAGTCGTGTGTCTTGCCGCATTTATTATGCTAATTGCTTTGGTTTCGGGCATTATTACCCATAAAAAAATATTCACCGACTTTTTTACTTTACGCACATTTAAGTCTCAGCGCTCATGGCTAGACTTTCACAATATTTCTTCAGTCGTTGCACTGCCCTTCTTTTTAACAATTACATTCACAGGCTTAGCAATTTTCTTTTATTTATATCTGCCTTGGGGAATGCAAAAGCTTTACCCTGAAAACCCTTATCAATATTTTACCGAAATCCGCACAAAGACTGTACTTGAGAATCAATCAATTCAGCCTGCTCAAAACTTAGCTATTGATAAGCTATTGAACCAAGTTCAACAAAGTTGGGGTAATCAACCTTTATCAACGATTAGTGTGAAAAACCCGAATACCAATCAGACGCAAATTACTTTTATTCAGCAAGAAGACCGCTCTATTACTCGTAATCAGGCTCAAATTACATTAAATGCTTCAACCGGCAAAGTTTTAGAAGACACACGTAATAATAGCCCTATTGCAACGTTAAATGCGGGAGTCTATGGGCTACATATGGCGACATTTGCTCAGCCTTTACTTCGTTTAGGATTCTTTTTCTCAGGCATTTTAGGCTGTGTAATGATTGCCTCTGGTTTGTTACTGTGGAGTCTTAAACGTCAAATTCAAAATAAGAATAGTAAATTTCATTTTGGACACTATTTAGTTGACCGTTTAAATGTTGCAGCGTTTGTTGGATTACCTTGTGCAACTGTCGCCTATTTAAGCGCCAATCGATTGTTTACAGTCACTTCAACCACAATCAATTATGAAGTTTATAGCTTTTTCTTAGTTTGGTTAATCAGCTTAATCATTGCTTTATTCACTAAAAAGCAGCATTTTTGGCGAACTCAACTTAGTATTTTTATTATGCTCTGTATTGCACTTCCCATCTTAAATCTAAGTTATTTACTTAAACATGAGTATGTTCAAAGTCTCAGAGATTATTGGACCTTTGCACGTGTAGATGTATTTTTATGGATCTTTGCAGCTTTAGCAATTTTTATATTCTGCAAAATTCAACCTATTCAACATAAAGCTGTAGAAAAGATTCAAAAAAAGCTGAATAAATTAAATACTGAGGTGAGCTCATGATTCTTATAGCTTTCATCTTAATTTTATTAGGTATGTATTTGTTATTTATGGCGAGCGAAAAATATCGATCGCCGAAATCAACAGGTCATTTCAAATCGCTAGCTCAAAAGTATTATCGACACTTTAAAATAGCTGCATTCATATTATTTGGTTTATGTGCATTTATTCTTATTCAACACTATAAATTTTCAATTGGTTTTGTCAGTTGGTGGATCTTTGCAACGCCATTAACTTTTATTCTTATACTTCTTGTTAATCCTCTAAAGTCTTCAAAATAAGCTCTTCTTTAAAAAATGATGAAAAATAGAACAAGCTAAGCAATATTTTGATTGCTTAGCTTTTTTTTGCATAAGCAAATCACTATTCATGACAACTGTTTATCTCTAAAAGGAATAAGATATGTGCGTTTCGTGATAAGTGGCGATAAAGATGTCTGGTGCTTTTGAATTTATCTTAGCAGGTATGTTAGTTGGTTTCTGTGTAGGGATCACAGGAGTTGGTGGTGGATCATTAATGACACCAATTTTAATTGGCCTTTTTAGAATTGAACCTCATATCGCAATTGGTACCGATTTACTTTATGCCGCAATTTCAAAATTTTGTGGATCAATGGTTCACGCTAGAAAGCTCAATATTGTCTGGCCAATTGTTTTATGGTTAGCAGTAGGCAGCATTCCTGCATCTTTCGGTACCACATGGGTACTTGAGCATTATTTAAGTCAGTCAACACACTATAAAGCTGTACTCACCATGGTTTTAGGTTTTATGCTGACTTTAACTGGTGTATCTATCATTTTCCGCTCCCGTATTGAAAAGTTCTTTAGTCGTTTTAGAAGTAAAGAAGTCACTCAAACTGAGACTGAGCATTTAGCTATCCATAAGAAACGTAGCTTTATCGTGGTGATGGGTATCATCTTAGGTGTATTCGTAACGCTTTCATCAGTCGGTGCTGGTGCATTTGGGATTATGGCACTCGTGATCATGTTCCCGAACTTACCAATGATTCGAATTATTGGGTCAGATGTTGTACATGCCGTATTGCTCACTTTAGTGGCTGGCCTTGGACATATGAGTGCTGGTAACGTCGACTTTACGCTTCTTATGTGGTTATTGGTGGGTTCAATTCCTGCAATTATTGTTGGTACGCTCATTAGTTCTCGTATGCCAGAACGTTTAATCCGAAAAATTTTAGGGATTACCCTATTTGCCCTCGGTGTTAACTTTATGGTTCACCCAGTCAAAGCAAAACCGAAAGCACATGTGGTACAACAACAAGCTGTGGTTGCCGAAAAAACAAGCAACTCAACTGAAAGATAGCAAAATCAATAAGATTTTTCCAAACTGAAATACCATGAGATGTAGGATTTTCATAATTATTTCATGGTATATTCAGTACACAAAACAACCTTTAGTATGATCGAACCAGTGACAGCAATGACTACACATTCAAATTCCGTTTCAAAGCCAGATATCGACGACGTTAATATTAAAAGCATTCAAACTCTTGTAACACCAGCTGAGCTTAAGTCAGAACTTCCTTTATCTGATGTTGCTTCACAAACTGTTCTAAAAGGTCGCGATACCATTCGTAATATTTTAGATGGTTCAGATAAGCGTTTGTTTGTCGTTATTGGTCCTTGCTCTATTCATGATCCAAAAGCTGCTCACGAATATGCCGATCGTTTAAAAGCATTAAGTGAAAAGGTCAAAGATTCATTGTATTTAGTTATGCGTGTTTATTTTGAAAAACCACGTACAACAATTGGTTGGAAAGGTCTCATTAATGACCCTGACATGAATGACTCTTTTAATATTGAAAAAGGTTTACGTATTGGTCGTAAGCTTTTGCTTGAGTTAAATGAAAAAGGTTTACCATGTGCAACTGAAGCACTTGATCCGAACTCTCCGCAGTACTACCAAGACTTAATTTCTTGGTCTGCAATTGGTGCCCGTACAACCGAAAGCCAAACTCACCGTGAAATGTCTTCTGGCTTATCTTCGCCAGTTGGATTTAAAAATGGTACAGATGGCGGTTTAACTGTTGCAACCAATGCGATGCAGTCTGTTAAATACGGTCATAGCTTCTTAGGTCTTAATGAAGACGGACAAGTTTCGATTATTAATACGAGTGGTAACCCTTACGCGCACGTAGTATTACGTGGTGGTAATGGTAAGCCAAACTACGATGCTGGCTCTGTTGAAGAAGCAGAAAATGCTTTAGCAAAAGCAAAAGTTAGCACTAAAATCATGATTGATGCGAGCCACGCAAACTCAAATAAAGACCCGTACTTACAACCACTTGTTCTTAAAAATATTACTGAACAAATTTTAGATGGTAATAAGTCAATTGTTGGTCTTATGGTTGAAAGTCATTTGAAAGGCGGCCGCCAAGATATTCCTGAGAATCTTTGCGATCTCGAATATGGTAAATCAGTGACTGATGGCTGTATTGACTGGGAAACGACTGAAAAAACATTACTTGAAATGCATGAAGCTTTAAAAGACGTTTTACCAAATCGTTAATACATCTTTTTAAGAAGATCAATTAAGCCCTCATTTTTGAGGGCTTTTTTTATTTTTCTTTGTCGGAATTCAACATCAAACTAAATAAAAATAACTCACCACAAAAGCAAAAAGCAGCACGGTTTCGCTAAGCTCAATCGCTGCCCCCACTGTATCACCTGTAATACCGCCAATTCTTTTAATAAAGAGATGCCTTAAATAAACAAGGCTAATTAAAAACACAATGATGCCAATAAGCCCTTGCCATTCCCAATATAAAGCCAATAGCAGAACCAACCCAGCTATTATCCAAGAAGTCGTTTTAGGTAAATGATCAGTCAACGAATGACCTAAACCTTTTTCACGAACATATGGTGTAGTTAAAAACAAAATAGATGGTACAACACGCCCAAGGATGGGAACAAAGACTAAAAATAACGTTTGATGCTGTTCAATCAACACATAAATCAGTACAAATTTAAGCAAACAAATAATAACTAAACTTAGCACGCCAATTGGACCACAACTTGGATCCTTCATGATTTGTAAAGTGCGTAGTTTGTCTCCAAAACCACCTACCCATGCATCTGCCGTATCTGCTAGTCCGTCTAGATGTAATCCCCCTGTCAGCCAAACCCATAAAGCCATGATGATAACAGTAAGCAAAATAACGGGTAATTTAACTAAAAGACACGAGATAAGAAAAAGAATGCCACCAATAATCAGCCCAACCAGTGGATAAAACAAAATAGCTCGACCATTTTGTTGCGCCGTTGGCATTGTCTTTAGCTCAATAGGCAGAACAGTTAAAAATTGCAATGCAATCCAAAAAGGTGTCATATCCAAGTCTCTAACTGATCTATATTTAAAAGCAAATTGGATTATGAAGAAATAAAAATGGGAATAGCAATCCCTATTCCCATTAAAGACTTCAAAAACTAAAAATCTATTGCATTTGATAGCACTGTTTCAATTTGATGTAGTCGTAGTAAAAACTAGTTGGTGTATAACGTGCATAGTTACATGCAGATTTGAACAAAGTTTCTTTTTCGTTATAAAGCATTTTTACCAAAGTATTGCCTTGGCTATTTTGGTAAATATCCCATTGAACATTTGCCGCCATAGGTGAAACTACTTCACCACGCCATGCGCTAGTTGAGTAATTATAGGTCTGACGTAGTGGTAAAGGCTGCATCATATTATGTAAATCTAGGCTGGTTGCTAAAGGAATAATAATTTCAGCATGGGCAAACCGTAAAACTGCTTTGTAAGGCTGAGCTTTATTCACCACGGCGTCAACTTGTTGGAATAGGTCATGTTTAAGTCCTTGAGCAATTTCACTCGTGACTTGATTTGACTCTGTAAAACTTGGACCTTTTTCGTAAAAATCGTTTGCATCATTAAATTCAGCGTAGAATTTCGCAACATCTAACGGCATATATTTATCAAAATCGATACCCTTTAACTCATCTTTCATGCCACCAGAAATTGAATAGAGCTCATAAATATAAGCTGCTGCATCAACTGCACTAGCAATCGTATTTTTCCCCTTACCTTTTTCTGTAATTTGCTCACCTTTTGGTGAAGTTACCGTAAAGGATCCGGTATTGCTAAAGTTATAACCTGTTGTACCCAGTTTTTTAATAAAGTCTGCTTTAAAAATCGGATTAAGTACAGTTTGAGCTGTTTTTTCAGCTTCTGTATTTTTTGATAACTCATCTAACTTTTGGGCTAAATCTTTATTATTTTCTTCAAAATCTTGATAGGACTGACTAGCATCATAAATTTTTTGTTGACCAGCACTAAGTGGTTGGACCAAGTCTTCATCTGCATTCAAACTATGAAAATAAAGTTTAAAACGATCAACACCACCATCTTCAGCACTTGGAACGCTTGCACTCGATAAATTAGTATAAGACGTTGGCACAATTTTATCTTTAAGTTGCGGTTGTTGTTGAATGAGTTCAGCAGTGAAGAATTTAGCACTATCTACCGCACGATCCACCCCAGAACTTTGTACCAATATAGATGCTTGCGAATTTAAAAGACTTGGCAAGCGCTGTAATAAACGATCTGCAATGCCGCGGTGTTCTAAAATACCAGTCATGGTTTCATTTCCATAACCGTACTGACGGATCCCTTCTACGCCATAGCCTAATAAGATATTGGCTTTCATCATTGCTTCTAAATCTGCACCCAATTGTTCACCTAATGGTGTTAAGGCATTTTCTGCTTTTGCCTGTTTCCATAAATTATAAAGTGCCAAATCATATTTCAGACTTGAGAGACCTCTTGAACCGTGACGTGCCACTAACTCGGTAAAAACTGGCTGGAATCCATTGGGTGCTTGCTCATAGTTTTTTATTTCTTGTTGTGGTTGATAAGGCGTTTTAGTTTGATAATATTTTGATGCATTTGTGGATGGTGTCGTTTGAACATCTTGATCATCATTATTATTACAAGCCACAAGTAATAATGATACTGCGAGCACAGTCGTTTTAAATAAAATATTCATAAGTCAGATGAGTAAGTAATAAGAAATGCCAATAGCTTAATTTTTAGCAATGACAGTTCTATTACAAATACTCAAATATCTTTATAAAAATAATAACTTACATATGTATAGAAATATAAATTTGCTATCTCAACATGAAAGTTAATTGACCATCTATTTCAGAAAATTCGAATGAATATAATTTTCCAAGCTCTGCCGGCATTTTTAGTAAATCATCTAGAGGTTGTTGCGTGGCTAAACAAGTTAATAGCTTAATCACACCACCGTGGGTAACAACCAATCCATGTTGCCAATTTTGGTTTTGCATTTCTATGAGTAGTTCCTGAAAGCCTTTAAGAACCCTTATTTGAAATTGCATTAATGTTTCTGCACGTGGTGGACAATATTGACTCGGTTTTTGCCAAAAATTTGCCAATAATTCTGGTGAAGTTTCATAAATTTGCTGAGTTGAGACACCTTCCCAATCACCAAAATACATTTCTTTTAAGTCATGGTTTAAAAGCAAAGGTAGCTGAGTTGTCTTTGCAAGTTGCTCAGCAAAATAAGCACAACGTTTTAGTGAAGAACTTATAATGACATCCCATGACTGATTTGCAACTTGCTCAATGGTTGACTGCATCTGCTGCCAACCTTTTGCCGTTAACTCATCATCCAAGTGTCCACGTAAAGTATGGCTATCTTGACTCTCGCCATGTCTGAGTAAATCGATTCTGAATTTACCCAATTTTATCCCCGCTTACGGCAGCTTGAGCAAAAGTAGCCATTTGGTTGTGTAATACACATGCCATTTTAACTAATGACAAAGCAGTACCTGCACCACTACCTTCACCTAACCGTAAATTCATTTTTAAAATCGGCTCTGCATTGAGTTCTTGCAAAATACGACGGTGTCCATACTCTGCCGATTGATGGCCAAATAACATCCAGTCACGTACTTTAGGGTTCATTCGTACCGCGCATAAAGCAGCAACCGAACTAATAAAGCCATCCACAATAATAGGTAAGCCCATCTGCGCACATCGAATATAAGCACCTACAATTGCTGCAATTTCCAATCCACCTACAGCACACAGTGTTTTGAATACATCACCAACAACATGTTTATGGTGAAGTTCGATTGCTTGTTCAATTACTTCAATTTTATGTCTTAACTGATCGGCACCAATTCCTGTCCCTACTCCAGTTAATTGCTCAGCAGTATCATTTAATAAAAGACATGCTAAAGCAGAAGCGGAACAAGTATTTCCAATACCCATTTCACCCGCAATATAAATATCTGCACCGTTGGCTTTAGCCGTGTCTACACTATTTTTACCTAACTCTAGAGCAGCACGGCATTCCTCAGTATTCATTGCAGCTTGTTTAGCAAAATTTGCTGTACCAGCACGGATACAATGACATTCAACGCCTACGTATTCGTATGCTTCACCTACTGTACCGCAATCAATCACTTGCAAATGAGCTTGATGATATTTGGCAATGACACTAATTGCTGCACCACCGGTCGTGAAGTTTTGCAGCATTTGACGGGTTACGGCTTGAGGATATGCAGAGATATTTTCTTCAACCACACCATGATCGCCCGCAAAAATCGTAATCCATGGATGGCCGACTTGTGGATGTACATTTGACTGTAAACTAGCAAGTTTAACAGCTATCAGTTCTAAATCCCCTAAGGCACCAGTAGGTTTTGTGAGTTGGAGTTGATGTTGCTCTGCTTGTTGTTTTGCGTCCAAATTTGGTTGCTGTACAGACTCTAACCACCAGTTCATTTTATTTCTCACCTTTTAAAATCATTGGAAAACCAGCCACACAAAACACCACCTTATCTGCAATTTGCCCTAGAGCTTGATGTAGTCTGCCTGCTTCATCTACAAATCGTCGACTTATCTCACCGAGTGGTACAACGCCTAAACCCGTTTCATTACTTACTAAAATAATTTCTGACTCAAGCGTAGGTAAAACTTTTAACAGCTGCTCACACTCAAGTTGTTGAACACTTTGATCATCTAAAAGTAACAAATTGGTTAGCCAAAGCGTTAAACAATCCACCAAAATAATTTGATTAGGGCGATCAGTTTTTTGTAGAGCATTTGCTAAATATAATGGCTCTTCAACCAAAGACCAGTGAGCAGGACGCTGATTTTGATGGTGTTCAATTCGACTTTGCATTTCTGGGTCAAGCGCTTGCGCAGTAGCAACATAAGTCACAGCTAATTGCGTATTTATTGCCGTTTGTTCAGCCAGTCGACTTTTACCAGAACGGGCTCCACCTAAAATCAGTTGCAACATGAATCACCTAAAAACAAATGCTGAGATGGATATAACTTACCTTGTAAAGTTTGAGCTTGATAATAACCAAACGTTAGATGCTCGAACTTAAGATCAAATTCAGCGTGTTTGTATTGTACAGGTAATTCAGAAATTTTATGTAAAATCAAATCACTACTATATTCTTTTTTATATAACCCCAAAGTAATATGCGGACAATATTCTAAAGCAGCTATTTCATTAGAAACTAAACCTAGCTTTTGGCGTATTAGAGGCAAGGTATTTTTGATATCTTGGATTTGAACAAATAAAGCACTAGTAAAACTATCAATTGAACCAATTTTTAATTGAAATGAGGAAAAATTCTCTTTTCTTAAGATTTCTCTTTGCTGCTCAAATTCACTCAAACTAAAGTCATCACTATAGATTCTAGTTTTGTGGGTTAAAAATCCACATATAAACAGCGTGATATGATATTGACGATTATTGGGTTCTACTAAAAATTCTGAAAAATGCGCGCGCAAGGCATCTAAATAATCAACTATTTTTTGATCATTAATTTCTAAATACCATAAAGCATAATTTTGGCGCCCAAGATGCCATTCGGGATAATCCCGTATAGAGGTTGGCACCATGAACGTCGAAGGTTTTAGCAGCACAGCTTTAATTCAAAATCATTCAATTTTCATATTAAAGCACGTTTGCCTTTCAGTTGTAGAACATTAATTATTTAAACGAACTTAAGCATACTGAGTACGCGTACTTTTGGAGTTGGTAATATTCATGTTTAAAGGCTGTTTGCCTTGTTCAGAAAATAAATATTGAACTAATTGCGTTAACTCAACTTCAAGTTGTCTTCTTTGGGTAGTATTCATATCCATTTTTTGAATTTGCTGTTGTAAATGTTTGATTACATCAGCCTCTTCAATTTCTAAATATTGAATTGCATACGCATACCCTAGCGCAGCGCCTTTTAATAAGTTTTTATAAGGCAAATCATGACCTATATTCACCTCAATTGACGCAATTACTCTTTCATTATGAGTTAATTTGCGAAGTGGATCTCTGGCCACTCGTTGACAAGGGTCTTTAAAAGCATATTCACATGAGTCTAGAAAGCTTTGTGCCATACGATCCAAATCTTTTGCATAGTTAGGTAATACAATTGCAAGCCCTTGCTTTACTTCTCTAATTAAGTTTTCTGCAAATGCTTTAACTGAATGATCACCCATGGCAACACCGATAGATTCATAACCTAGTAAAGATGCGTACCAAGCAAGCATGGCATGCACGCCATTCCATAGTCGGTTTTTGATTAATTGTATATCTGTAATCTGATTAACCAAGACAACTTGACGTAACTTTTCGAGCAAAGGACTGCCTTTTTCTACATAAATTGGCATATCCGTTTCGCTATGAAACAGAATTAGGTCCATGCTTTGTAATATATGACCTGGCTGGAAATTACGGCGCATGTTATCAACATATAAAGATGCCTGGTTTTGCTGATCTTGAGTCAGTTTATTGCAATCTTCAATTTCGACTTGTTCTTCATACTCGACATCAGATAAATGCTGTTCAAGAAAGTGATGCTTAATGCGAAGTTGGCGATATAAATTTTGATTAGATAGCTTTGAAACCATGCGGTTTACAACAGTGTCGCAAAAGTAATGTTCTTTTAAAATATGCTCAGTTACATCTTCATCGTTAGTTAACTCTAGTAGAGCTTCTCTAAGATGCTTCATAACCAAATATTTCGCACCGACTTTATTTAAAATAATTAGAAAAGTTAACGGTTCAATACATGTTTCAAGTGGCGAGTTAAAACGCGCATATAATCCTTTTGCAATTATTTTTGACTCAGCCTCGATCGCTTGCTCAGGTAAGCAAAGTGCAATCAAACTTGAATGTGTATACATCTCTAACATTTGTTGTTCATTGTCAGAATCAACAATGGTCATATTCTCAATACGTTCATCATAAGAAAATTGACCATAGCGAATACTATAAGTTCCAAATGCATTCACAGCCTCTCGAAAAAGACTATTACGTGTTGAAGCAATAATTCTCTTTGGTTTTGTGTACCCATCCCAATGTGACAAGATTTGCGCTATATAACCACCGCCAATAGCACCGAAACCATGTATTCCAACCGTCAGTTGATTTAGGCTTTGCGGAAAAGGCTCCTGCATATCTGGCATATCCATAACAGGAATAAATTGGTCGAGATCACTTAACAAGTCATACATCTGATCATAATAAAAATGTGCTTTTTCCAGCATTTCATCATTTGGTTCTTTAATATCTTTTAATAAAATCGTCAAACCTTTTGAAGTGTGAGCCGAAGTTAAACCATTTTCAGAATCTTCAAACATAAGACACTGGTTAGCATCCAAGTGAAGTTGACTAGCAGCTTTTAAAAAGATTTCAGGATGCGGCTTTCCTTGTTCGACTTCATCACCACAGGTAACCACATCAAAAAATTTATAAACATTCGCATTAATTAAATATTCTTCGGCAATTGCTCTACGGCTTGAAGTCGCAACAGCCATTCTTAAGCCAGATTTTCGTAAACGTTCTAAAACTTGAACTAAACCTTTTTTAATCGGTACGCCGTGTTTTCGAATATATTCGAGTTCCATCTCATCGGCTCTTTTTCGTATTTCTTTATAGGGAACATTTACGCCATATAAACGTTGAGCCAATTGTTCAGCAGTAGTTGCACTTAAACCTAAACATTGCATTAAATATTCGTGTGAAAACTCCTGTCCAATGAGTTCTTGAGATGCTTGTTGCAGTGTTTGAAACCGCAACCTCTCAGTATCAAACATTGTCCCATCCATATCAAAAATTGCTCCATGAACAGGTTTTCCATGAAAAATAAGCACGCTTTTACCTCTTTTTTGATCATGTTTTATTCAGAGTATACAAAAAATTGGTTAAAAAGGCGGGATATTAATAAATGAAACATTAGTGGTTATTTTTTAATCAAAAATATAAGAGATCTGTTACTGAGTAGCGTTAAAACTCTAAAAAGGTTGAACAATATGAATAAGTATGAAGCTAACTATAAATACAAGAGTGGCAAGCCATCCTCGCTTGCCACTCTTGGTTTATTCTTTTTGTTGCGCTGATAGTATTTATTTTTCTTAGTTCCATTTACCGCTACTTGAACCTGCATATTTTTATAATGTCTCGCAGGTGTCACATACCAGGAATCAACTCACCTTTCGCTATTCTCATTGTTGGTGCTTCTGGTATAACTCTAAAATTCATAAGAAAATGAGCATGAACGAATAGAATATAAGATTGACATTAAAACCAATGTCTTTGCTCCTTATTAGAAAATAGCTACACCACCATTAGCAATAATGATAATCATTTTCATTTAATAATTCAAGCATTTTCTTCATTATTTGTGCTTCTCTCTTTTTTGAAAAAAAGATCTGCAATAAAGTACTTTCTCAATACAGATAGAGAATCATGGTTAGTTCTTAAAGTAAGTTTTTAAGCCATTATTATTGATCAAGTACATCAACAAATTGAGCATTTAAAAGCTGAGCTAAATCTTTTGGATTTAAACCAATATCCAGCCCTCTTTTTCCACCACTTACATAAATTTTATTAAAGTTTTGAGCTGATGCATCAATGACCGTTTTTAATCGTTTCTTTTGACCTAAAGGGCTAATCCCTCCTACTAAATATCCTGTTAAACGTTCAGCATCTTTAGGATTAGCCATCTGTAATTTTTTACATCCAAACGCCGTAGCTACTTTTTTTAAATTTAATTGATGATTAACTGGTAAGACAGCAACGAAATAATTTTTATCGTCACTTACCATTAGAGTTTTAAATACTTCGTTTACATCTAAATCTAATTTTTCGGCTGCTTCTAATCCAAAACTTTTGGCATTTGAATCATGTTCATATTCATGAATAGAAAATTCGATTTTATTACTTTTTAACAATCTACATGCAGGAGTCATGATAAGGGGTGTTATAGATGAAATTGTTTCGATTATAGTTTTTTTAGAAAAAATTTAAAATTTGCTTAGGCTATTTACAAGAGTTACATAAAAATTCAAACAGCAACTGAAGAAAAAATAATCTCAACTTGATATTCGTTGCTCGACTCCATATATTTTATTTAGATTTGAAGTCTGAGCTGACAATTTTATGAGTTATAAACACAACAATCTGATGGCGATGCGTCACCGTTTTTGGGATGAATCTTCAGATTCTGTATTAAATGAAAAGCATTTTTTGCAGCAGACGTTAATTGAACAAGGTATTTTTAATAACGCAACTCTTGATGATGTTAAGTACTTCTTTTATACCCTTCCTAGCATCATTATAGTAAAAGCTCATGCACTTGGTTTTATGCATGATTCAGTCAAACAGATGTTATTGCAACATATTCAGACCAATCGCCTGCATTTGATGCAGAAATCTGAATTAAAGATTCAATTTAAAATGTAATCCATTTTGTTATCAAAGATCTGTTTTATCTTAGTTTTACTTATCTGAATTGTTTTAATTTCTTAAATTTTCAAATTACTTAGGCTATTTAAGAATTATTGGAATAAAGATGACCATTTCGGCCTATCATTCAGTCTGAGAGAACTATTTTAATACGCTCAAAACATGTAATATTCGTTACAATTTTAGATCACCAGCGTTTGGCTGCATGATGCGCATAGGATTCTATTTTCATGTCAAATCAGAAAGATAAGCTTAAGAGTTTAAAAACTTCTTCCATGGATCGACGCTTATCAATCGCGAAAGCTTCTTTACTTGCAGGAACACGTTGGGCAACTGCAAGTGCCTCTTCTTTATTTTCTAATGAAGAAGAAAAAGAAAAGAAACGCAAAAAAGCGATGAGCGAACAAGCTAATTATCTGGTTTCTGAAATAGGTAAACTTAAGGGTTCTATTGTTAAAATTGGCCAAATGATGGCTCTTTATGGTGAACACTTTTTACCAGAAGAGATTACTCAGGCATTAAATACCCTAAATAACCAAACTGTTGCTTTAGACTGGCCGGCAATTAAACCACATCTACAAGAGCAACTGGGTGCTAAATTAAATGATTTAACGATTGATCATGAACCCATTGGTACTGCATCTCTCGCACAAGTACATCGTGCAACACGTAAATCAGACGGCTTAGAGCTAGTTTTAAAAATCCAATATCCTGGCGTTGCAAATGCAATTGATTCAGATATGAGCTTGTTTAAAAACATGCTTAAACTGACACGTATGGTGCCACAAACCCGTGAATTTGATCAGTGGTTTGATGAAGTACGTGAAATGATGCATCGCGAAGTTGACTATGATGTTGAAGCTGCCACTACCCGTCGCTTCGGTGAACGCTTAAAAGATGACGAGCGTTATATTGTTCCAACAATTGTAGATGAATACTGTACCAATCAAGTACTTTGCATGACTTTCGAACGTGGTGTTCCAATCAATAGCCCTGTGATGTTGTCTTTACCTCAAGAACGTCGTAATCAACTTGGTGAAGCTTCACTCGAAATAGCAGTTCGTGAAATTTTTGAATGGGGTGAAATGCAGACTGACCCTAACTTTGGTAATTACCTTGTTCGTTTGGGTAATGGTCAAGATGTTCAAGACAAAATTGTGTTATTAGATTTTGGTGCTATCCGTCAGTTTGATGAACACCTGTTAGCAGTTGCACGTCAACTCATTCAGGCAGGTTATCAGCATGATAAAAATGCGATGGTACAAGCCATGACTGGATATGAATTTTTTGATGCAATGCCTGAAAGTATTAAACCAGGCATGGCCGACGTGTTTTTAATCGCGACAGAAGCATTTAGTACCCCTGCAAATAATCCAGATATGCCCGCTGGGCTTATGGATGAACATGAACGTTATGACTGGAAGAAAAGTCAGTTACATAGCCGTGTTATGCAGCAAGCAAGTAAATCAATGGCGTCACGTTATTTCTCAGTTCCTCCAAAAGAATTTATGTTTATTAGCCGTAAGTTTATTGGGGCCTATACGTTTATGACAGTTATTGATGCAAAAACAAATGTGCGACGTATGATTCGTAACTTTGCTTAATTTAATAAAGGACTAGAATGATTCCATGTCATTCTAGTCAATACCTCTCACCCCACCCAATCATCAAATAATTTTAAACAAATAAAATCAAAAACTTATAATTTTATTATTTTCTATTTGCCATTTATCTACTCATTTTTTGAATGTCAGTAACGACATAGTTTTTTAATATGAGGCGTGTCAGCATAAAACAATAACAACGTGTTAGGACACCATAATCATGACAAGTATGATCAATAAAGCTCAGGGTTTGGGTTTATCGCTAATTACCAGATTGGCTGGAAGCGATGTACTTGATCAACTCAAGTTGCGTAAATTTGTTGAAAAATCTCTTTATCAAGGTTCAAAAGCTGGTTTTAAAGCATTAAGTCAGACTCAAAAAGCATTTAAACCAAAACAGATCTCCCAACAGCGATTACCTCGCCAACAAAAAAATCTATTTGATTTAAGCCTAACTGAAGAACAACAAATGACCTCCGATGCAATGTCTCAATTTGCTCAAGAGGTTTTATTAGGATTAGCGCATGATGCTGACCAGAATGCTCAGTTTCCTGAAAGTCTTTGGCAATATGTTGAAGATTTAGGACTCAATTACTATGCACTTCCAGAGGCATTAGGTGGGGTCGCGACCGAACAAAATATTGTAAGTAATCTATTAATAGCTGAAAAATTAGCTGAAGGTGATTTTAGCCTTGCAGCAGGATTACTTAGTACATTTAGCGTTATCAATGCAATTACACGTTGGGGTTCTGCTGAAGTTCAGTCAATGTATCTACCATGTTTTGCAGAAGACTCAGACATTACAGCAACCTTTGCAGTTCAAGAGGCAACTCCAGCATTTAATCCTTATGCTTTAAAAACAAAAGCATCACTTGAAAATGATCAGTTTTTTATTGATGGCGAGAAAACATTAGTAATTTTAGGTGATTTAGCTGATGTATTTTTAGTAAGTGCAGACTTTAACGGCAAGCCAGACGTATTTGTCGTGCAATGCGGTGACACAATTTCAATAAAAAACACTCCGGCCATGGGTCTTAAAGCCACAGAAACAGCAACTCTTCGTTTTAATCACACTCCTGCTCTACGCTTAGGTGCAACAGATTTTGACTACACTGCTTTTTTAGATTTGGGCAACTTAATGTGGTGTGCAATGGCTGTAGGTACATGTGAAGCTGTTAAAGCTTATTGTATTAAATATGCCAATGAACGAACTGCTTTCGGTGAACCAATTTCTCATCGCCAAAGTGTCGCTTTCATGATTGCAGATATGGCTATTGAAATTGATGCAATGCGTATGCTGCTTTTAAACGCAGCAAGCCTTGCAGAGTCAGGCAAGCCATTTCACCGCGAAGCTTATCTAGCCCAACTACTTTGTGCTGAAAAATCCATGAAAATCGGTACAGATGGTGTGCAAATTCTTGGTGGGCATGGTTTCACAAAAGAACACCCTGTTGAACGCTGGTACCGTGATCTACGCGCTACTGCAATTTTACAATCTGGCTTACATGCTTAAATGATCAATCAGAGGATACTTTAATGAATTTACAAAATCCTAAAAAATTCAAGATGATGATTGATCAAGCACATGATGTTGCGATCAATGTTTTACGCCCTATTTCTCGTAAATATGATAAAGCTGAGCATGCGTATCCCAAAGAGCTGGATATGCTCGCTTCACTCATTGATGGTATGAATGAAGGTGGAGAAGGTATTAATGCTGGAGCTGCAGGTGCTGGAAAGCGCGGTGATACAGAAAGTGAAGGGATTCGTAACGGAACCAACATGTCGACCGCTCTTGGAATTATTGAGATGTGTTATGGCGATACAGGCTTATTGCTGAGTATGCCACGTCAAGGGCTTGGGAACTCAGCAATAGCTGCTGTGGCAAATGATGAGCAATTAGAGCGGTTCAATGGAACATGGGCAGCAATGGCCATTACTGAGCCAGGATGCGGCTCTGACTCTGCTGCGATCCGCACCACTGCAACCAAAGATGGCAATGACTATATTTTAAATGGTGAAAAGATTTTTGTGACCTCTGGCGAACGTGCAGACTCAGTCGTTGTTTGGGCCACGCTTGATCGCAAACTTGGACGTGCAGCTATTAAGTCATTTGTGGTACCCAAAGGTACACCGGGAATGAAGGTTGAACGTCTCGAACATAAATTAGGAATTAAAGCTTCAGATACGGCAGTGATTAGTTTTATTGATTGCCGTGTGCCAGCCGAAAACCTTTTAGGTAATGCCGAAGTAGACGTCGCTAAAGGTTTTGCTGGAGTAATGGAAACTTTTGACAATACTCGCCCCTTAGTTGCAGCAATGGCAATCGGTTGTGCTAAAGCTTCACTAGAACGTATTAAAGAGATTTTTAAAGATCGACTCGATCCTAATTACTCTACGCCCTACCTACATGCTTCTAACCTTGCAGCTCAAATCCACCGTATGGAAGCTGAATGGGAAGCTGCTCGCCTACTCATGTTAAAAGCCACGTGGATGGCAGATAACAAAAAACCAAACTCTAAGGAAGCTTCTATTGCAAAAGCAAAAGCAGGTCGTGTAGGTAATGAGATCACTTTAAAATGTGTTGAATTGGCAGCAAGTGTTGGCTATAACGAAGATGAGTTACTTGAAAAATGGGCACGTGATTCGAAAATTCTCGATATCTTTGAAGGTACTCAGCAAATCCAGCAATTAATCATTGCCCGCCGAGAACTGGGTAAATCTTCTAGCGAACTAAAATAATAATTAAGGGAAATTTCCCCTTCTTTTATTAGCTTTTTATGTAAAAACTTAAAAGCCCTCTAGCGATTAAACTAGAGGGCTTCGTATTTCAGGAATTAAATTTTTTATTTATTCGGTAGTTGTACTGTCTAACGCTTTATCAACTACACCAAATTTCTTAAAGATTTTTGCACGTCTTTTTGACGAAATATTTGCTTTGTTTAAATCACCTTTATAATGATCAAAAACTCGCTTATCCATTATTTTAAACCACAATGAAGGGATTAATGCTGGTAATAACATACTGGCATAACCGCTTGGTAACTCAGGTGCCTCGTCAAAATGACGCAATGCTTGGAATGGCCGAGTCGGATAAGCATGATGGTCTGAATGACGCTGCAACTGGTACAAGAACAAGTTTGTTACTACGTTATTATTGTTCCAGCTATGCTCCGGCATTGTACGTTCATATTGACCATTTTCTTTTTTCTGACGTAATAAACCATAATGCTCAATATAGTTAATAATTTCAAAAAGACTAATGCCATAAAATGCTTGTGTCGCTAAATATGGAATTGTACTTTTACCAAAGATTCCAACCATAGAACCATGAAAAGCAGCAGTCATTCCCCAGCCTTGTAATAGTTCATTATCTGAAGACCAGAATTCTTTACCTTTACGTTTTAAACGATTTTTTTCAATTTCTATTGCAGACTTAAAAGAACCAATAACAGTACGTGGCCAGAACTCATAGAATGTTTCCCCCATACGTGATGAAGCTGGATCTTCTGGTGTTGCTGCACGCTTATGATGCCCGTAAGGATGCTCGATACGGAAATGATTATAGCCAGTTGGAACTAAAGCAAGATGAGACAGAATATGGTCTAGACGATCATGCTTATGACTTAACTCATGGGCTGTATTAATCGCAATACCATTGATTGCACCCATTGAAATACCAAGTAAAATCTTATCAATAAAAGATGTCGTTTTACGACTTGTTAAATAACATGCATAAACATTCGCAGCATACTGTAGAGGAATAAAACTCTTCACAAGACGTGAGTAATATGGATCTTTTTCTAATAGCTTAATTTCTTCATCTGTCGGATTTCGAGCATCTTTCCCAATAATAGTATCAATTGCCGGAATCACAACATGTAATAAAAGTGGGCCACCTAATGCGAAGACTTTTTTCAAAGGGCGTGGACCAAACTGATAACCAGCTAAAATAGCTAAGCCGATAGCAGGTAAAGCAGGACTAATCATCCATAAAAAGCGTTTGCGATCTATTTCACGCATAGACGCAGGCACTGGCATAAGTTCTTGTTGAACATTTACTGGTGCATTCATAGCTATATTTCCTTTTTCTATATATCTATATAGTTAAAGAAATAGTGTTTAGTTAACAGTAGTAACCGTCCAAAAAACCTATGTTAAAGTCTTTGGCATTTTCTTCCACTTTTCTGTCCTAAAAACACATGTTGATCTATTCTTATAGCTCACTATAATTTTATTAAAATAATGATTGATCATTTAAATATGGATGCACTAAGTAAATTTTTTGATGATATTCACCTGAATAAGTCTGAATACATCTATTTAAAAGCGCAAGGAGAATGGGCTTTTAAAACACAAGATCAATCTGCTTTACTTGCTTATATTGTTTTAACTGGTTCTGTATATATTCAACTTAACACTTCAGAAAAAATAACTGCGACTGCTGGTGATATTATTTTAATTCCTTCAGGGAAAGCACATAGTGCGACTGACTCAAAATCAACAGCGAGTAAGTTGGTAGATTCTTTAGATATAACGTCGCTTTTTAATGGTCATAGACAAGATGCCATCGAATTTGGTACTTCATCTCCAGATAATACATTATTGCTATCTTTACGCTGCCAAATCGATACTCATATGGCTGGGCCACTTATTAATGCCCTGCCATCCATCATGCATATTCAGCATGAAAATCAAACCACTCCACCCGAATGGCTACAAATTGGGCTTTATTTTTTAGCAATTGAAACTCAAAAAATCAGGCCAGGTCACGACAAAATTATTGATCACTTAGTCAGTATTTTGCTCATTGAATGTATTCGCGATCATATTCAACAGATGACAGATCAACAAAACTGGTTAAGTGCCTTAACTCATCCCGAACTAAGCAATGCATTATCTGCGATTCATAGCCAGCCAGAAGTTACATGGACAGTTGAATCTTTAGCTGAACAATGCTGTATGTCACGTTCTAAATTTGCAAATTTGTTTAGTAGTATTATTGGTGAGCCACCTCTAACGTATTTACAACATTATCGTTTCCGTTTAGCCAGTCAGTATTTACGAACAAGCAACTTATCAATTCAGCAAATATCAAATAAGGTTGGCTATTCATCCGAAACCGCCTTTAGTCAGGCATTTAAGCGAATTTTTGATTTATCTCCTAAACAATATAGACAGCAATATATTGGGCACAGCTTAGATTAACTGCCAATAAAAAAAGCGCCGAGGCGCTTTTTTTATTGAATCAAATTATTATTTAATTTTCGCATGTGATTTTAAATATTGACTGTAATCTTCCAATATTTGTTGACCACGTGACTGACGATAAAGTTGCTTTAATTGCTGTAACTGATCAGCAGGAATAGCATTAGCAGCAGATGAGTTTACATTTGAAACTGCAACAACAACTAGCTCATTTGGTAAATTTGCAGTTGTAACAGACCACATACCTGGCTTAGGTGTAGCTGCACTAAATGCCGCGCGCTCAATTTCACGCTTTAATCCTTGTGAACGACTAAATACGCCAGCCGATTCAAATGCTACTTTATTTTTAGCAACTACTTGATCTGCTGGTTGAGTTTTAAATTCAGCTAGCATTGTAGCAATTTTAGCTTGAACAGCTTTACGCGCTTTTTCATCGATAACTTTTGCTTTTGCTTCATTCATCGCCTGTGCTAAAGGTTTTACACCAGCAGCATGATAATCACGTACTTTAACCCATACCGTATTACCATTCGCTAATTGAATATTAGATGATGCATTACGGTCACCATTTTTCACGTCATCATTAAACAATTTAATTTTAACGTTTGGATCACTTAAATATGGATTTTGTGTAGCTAAAGTTACGCCATTTAATGATTCAACTTTTGTACCTTTTACTTCTTGTACAACAGCTTCTAAAGAGTCATTACCAACAATCGTTTCATTTAAACTGTTTACAGTATCTGAATAAACAGTCGCAACTTTATTCTTTTCAACCTCAGCAGTTAAACGCGCCTTTTCAGCTTCAAATGAAGGGATTTGATTAGCTTGAGTTTCTGCCTCAATAATATGATAACCATATTGAGTTTTTACTGGTTGAGAAATCTGTCCATTTTTCAGGCTCACTACAGTTTTATCAAATGCATCGGAAAAAACACCTGGTGCATATGCTTCAACTAAACCACCTTTTGCTTTCGAACTTGGATCTTCAGAGAACTGAGATGCAGCTTGTGCAAATGTCAGACCGCCTTGAATTTTCGCATATACTTCTTTAGCAAGTTTTTGAGCTGCGGCATCATCACGAGCATCTGTAGTAATTAAAATATGCTTCACAGTACGTTTAGCATCTTTTTTCTGAGTCTCAACAAACTTGCTATACGCTTGTTGCAGTTCAGCTTCAGTTGCAGGAGCTGGTTTAGCCATTAGTGATGGCGACACAACCACATAATCCACATCAACAGAAGATTGTTGTTTGAACTCATTTTGGTGTTTGTTGTAATAATCTGTAGCTTCTTGATTAGAAGCAGTTAAACCAGTTTTATAACCATCTAATTTAATACTAGCCAAATGTAATGTACGTTGTTCAGTTTGCAAATTCGCAATTTGCATTAAATCAACTTTACTTACTAAAGAGTAATCAGAAAAAGTTGACGTTAGCATTTTTAAAGCATGATCTTGACGAAGACTAGCAATTAAGCCCTGACTTGTCATACCAATAGAACGTAAGTAATTTTCATAGAGTTTTTGCGAGAACTGTCCATTCTCTTGCAAACTAGGCTGTTGAGCTAACATTTGCTCAATTTGAGTATCACTAAGTGAGATACCTAATTTCTCAGCTTGTTGAATTAGTAAATTACGCGACACTAAAATATCGAGTGCCTTAGCCTGAATAACAGGCAAATTAAGTAAACTCTCATCGCCTTTAACAGCAGCTAAATATTGTTCTTTGTAAGACTGAGTTAAAGTTTCAAGGTCTTTTTTAGATATTTCTTGGCCATTTACTGTTTTTGCAACATCAGCCTTGTTTCCCCTATTAAAATATCCTTCAATACCTACAAGTGCTAAAGGGGTCAAAAACAAAATTAGAAGGACTTTGCCGAGCCAACCCTTAATGACTGTACGAAACGATTCCATAAGTATTCCAATATTTTATTTCGAGGAGAATTTTAACTGAAAAACCACAATCAATGAATGAGCAATATTGGTCAATTCAGATTTTTAATAAAAAACGCGCCTATATTGGCGCGTTTAATCATCTTAAAAGATTAAGCTACTGAATCTTTAAGACCTTTACCAGCTTTGAAGCTAGGTACTTTTGTTGCTTTAATTTGAAGCTCTTCACCAGTTTTAGGGTTACGACCAGTGCGTGCAGCACGTTCTTTAACACTGAAAGTACCAAAACCAACTAAAGTTACTGTGTCACCTTTTTTAAGTGCTTCAGTAATTGACGCAATTGTCGCATCGAGTGCCTTGCCTGCATCAGTCTTAGATACTCCCCCTTTTTCAGCAATTGCATCGATTAATTCTGATTTATTCATGAATAAAACATCCTCTTAATATCGTTTGTTTAAGGTCCAAGGCTATAGTTTAAAAGGCCATGACGCCTTTATAGCAATGCTTTGGGGGAAAACGCAATACTAGAGCAGGGCTTTTAGCGAAAATAAATGCTAAAAAACTGTTATATATTTGCTAAATCCCAACATTTTTTACTTTTTATTCAATTTTTCTTTCAATTGTTGGTTTTCTTCTATTAAAGCATCCACCTTAATATGAAGCTGTACCAAGAGCTGTTCAATGTGCTGTAAATCCTTTGGAGTGACCAATCCAATCCGGTTTAAAGAATGGTTCACACTGGTATCAAGAATTTTCTCTACTTTATCTTTTGTTTCAGATACAGATTCTTTTGCTTTTTCTGTGACTTTACCTACGGTGTTATCTGCTAAGTCTCCAGTTTTTGACTCTAGTTCTTCACCAACTTTGACTAAGGAATCAAAGAGTTTGTTGCCCTCTTCTTCTGCGCGTGAAAAAGCTCCTAACCCAGCCAACCAAATTTGCTTGGTATACTTTCTAAAATCCAAAGCTGATTTTCTTGAACTTCTTGATTTTAATTTATTTTTTTCTTCTGACTCTTCTGCCTGCGTATCTATATTTGCATTATCCATTAATCTAAACTCCTAATCAGATGAGAGAGATGATGACTGATTTGACCACAAAATATTTCTATAATATCAAAGTAAAGACTTGATCCATTTACAAAACTGTTCTACAAAGCAATTAAGTCATGTAAATATATTTAACACGACATTGTGTTAAGTTTGGGATAGGATGTCCCATTCTTCGGTTAACTGCTATTTGTAAGGATAAACTTTTATGAGTGAAACGCAACAAAGACAAAAACATCCCCGTCTGTTGCTGAATATCGTTCTAATTATTTTAGAAACTTTCTTTTCATTTATTCTCACCCACGATGGTGTTCTTCGCTTGCAAGCGAAAAAGTTTATTTCAAACAAAACGACTATTCGTATCAATAGCTATCTACCTTTTTTTGACTTTTATGTTCAATTTACAGAAAAGGGTTTGCTATTCGATATCCATTCTTTTGACCGACGTATTGATCTTGAAATCAATAGTACTCTTATCGATTTAATTAAGATTTTCGCTTTTTCAAACCAGCGCAGTCTTAAAAATATGCGTATTGATGGTGATGAAGAAACTAAAAAAGAGTTATTAGACTTAATTTCACACCTTACTCTGCCTAAACTTTTAGCGGACTGGAAGCAATGGTTTAATACACCTGATGATGAAGCTGAAGCTCTTGCTTCACGCAAAAGAATTGCCCCATTGCTTGAAAAAATTGATCAACAACGATCAGAAATCAATTCGCTTCATGTGGAAATTAAACAATATCAAAATCGAATTACTCGCTTACAGCATCGTCAACGAAATATTAACTTCTCCTTTGGTATAATTAGCCTGATATTTATTGTTTATTTCATATATAATTTGTGGGTTGCTTAAATTATTTTTCCATTTTGTTCCTGCACTTGAATTAAAAATAAAAAAACTTGACTATTTTAGTCGGGATTCATAAAATCCTATTATCTAGTCTTAACATGTGTATCGAATCATGCGCCTTACAACTCGCGGTCGCTACGCAGTGACTGCTCTACTTGATTTAGCTTTGCAGCCAACTGAACAAACGATCACGCTCGCCGAAATTGCAGCTCGCCAATCCATTTCAGTTGCTTATTTAGAACAGTTATTCGCAAAACTTAAGCGTCATGGGTTAGTTTCTAGTGTTCGTGGTGCAAATGGTGGTTATCATTTGGCTCGAAATGCTGATGAAATTACTGTGTTAGAAATTATTGAAGCTGTAAATGAAACTGTTGATGCAACTCGTTGCGACCATAAAGGTAACTGCCAAAATGGTGCAATGTGTCTCACACACGATTTATGGCAAGAACTCTCTCATCATATTGCCGACTATTTAGCAAAAATCTCTCTTGCCGACCTCATTAGCCGAGACAACGTTCAAACTGTTGCATTACGCCAAAATGTGACTGGCATAGATTCAGCTCTTTTATCGGGTACAGGTATTTGATATGAAACGTCCAATTTATCTTGATTACGCAGCAACCACTCCAGTAGATCCGCAAGTTGCAGAACGTATGATGGAGTGTTTAACTTTCGACGGTACCTTTGGTAATGCTGCATCTCGTTCCCATGCTTATGGCTGGCAGGCAGAAGAGAAAGTTGAATATGCACGTGAGCAAGTTGCAAATTTAATTAAAGCTGATCCACGTGAAATCGTTTGGACTTCTGGTGCAACTGAATCAGATAACCTTGCTCTAAAAGGTGTAGCGCAATTTTATGCATCTAAAGGCAAGCATATCATTACAAGTAAAATTGAACACAAAGCTGTTCTAGATCCTTGTCGTGAATTAGAAGACCAAGGTTTTGAAATTACTTATTTAGAACCAGAACCACAAACTGGTTTAATTACCCCTGAAATGGTAAAAGCTGCCCTTCGTCCTGATACTGTTCTTGTTTCTCTTATGATGGTAAACAACGAAATCGGTACAGTTACAGATGTAGCAGCAATTGGTGAATTAACACGTGCCAATAAAACCTTCTTTCATGTAGATGCTGCTCAAGCTGCTGGTAAAGTTGAAATTGATCTATCTACTATGAAAATTGACCTAATGAGTTTCTCAGCTCATAAAATTTATGGTCCAAAAGGTATCGGTGCATTATATGTACGTCGTAGTCCACGTGTTCGTTTAAAAGCACAAATTCATGGCGGTGGTCATGAGCGTGGTATGCGTTCTGGTACTTTAGCGACTCATCAAATTGTAGGTATGGGTGAAGCTTTTGAGATTGCTGGCAAAAGAATGCAAGCAGAACAAGAGCGTATTCGCAAGCTTCGCGACAAGCTTTGGAATGGTTTACAAGATCTTGAACAAGTTTTCTTAAATGGCCATCCAACTCAAAACGTTGCTAACTATTTAAATGTCAGCTTTAACTTTGTTGAAGGTGAATCTTTAATGATGTCGCTCAAAGATGCTGCTGTATCAAGTGGTTCTGCTTGTACTTCTGCAACTTTAGAGCCTTCATACGTTCTTCGCGCATTAGGTTTATCTGATGAGCTAGCACACAGCTCTATCCGCTTCAGTTTTGGTAAATACACAACTGAAGAAGATATTGACCATGTGCTTACAATTACCAAAGCCGCTGTTGAGAAATTACGTGAACTTTCTCCGCTTTGGGATATGTACAAAGAAGGTATCGATCTTTCTACAGTTGAATGGGCTGAACACTAATTCATTGAAATTAGTGTTTTTATCCTCATATTAATATTAGGCTGACCCCGAGGTTTGGAGAAGCGAAATGGCTTATAGCGAAAAGGTAATTGATCATTACGAAAACCCTCGTAATGTTGGTGTTTTAGACAAAAACTCTGAAAATGTAGGTACAGGCATGGTGGGTGCACCAGCATGTGGCGACGTGATGCGTTTACAAATTCAAGTAAACGATAGCGGTGTGATTGAAGAAGCACGCTTTAAAACTTATGGCTGTGGTTCAGCAATTGCTTCTAGCTCACTTGTAACTGAGTGGTTAAAAGGTAAAACTCTTGATGAAGCTCAAGCAATCAAGAATATTGATATCGCAACTGAGCTTGCTCTTCCACCAGTAAAAGTTCACTGCTCTGTACTAGCTGAAGATGCGATTAAAGCTGCGATTGAAGATTACCGCACTAAAAAATCAAAAGCTTAATTTGTTATTACTGTAAACGTTGGAGTTTTCATGATTCATTTAACTGAAAATGCTGCGACTCATATTAGCAATTATCTCAAGAATCGAGGTAAGGGTGAAGGCATTCGCGTGGGTGTGAAAACTTCTGGCTGTTCTGGGTTGGCTTACGTTCTTGAATTTGTTGATTCTGTCGATGAGCATGACGAAGTTTTCGAACAATTTGGCGTTAAGGTATTTGTAGATCCAAAAAGTCATGTCTATTTAGAAGGCTTAGAAATGGACTATGTCAAAAATGGCCTTAATGAAGGGTTCGAATTTAACAACCCTAATAAAAAAGGCGAATGTGGTTGTGGTGAGTCTTTCACTGTATAACCCTTCTCCTTCCATCTCTCATTAAAACAGTGTCTTTTTAGCACTGTTTTAATGTATTTAATTAACGTGGACCTCCTTTCTAATGAATCATTTTGAGTTGTTCAATTTACCCGTAGAACTCGATATCGATTTGGCGAGCTTAAAATCTAGTTTCTTGAATTTGCAGCAGCAATATCATCCAGATAAAGCAGAAGATAAAAATCAGGCATTGATCAAATCAAGTGAAATCAATCAAGCTTTTAAAACATTATCGCAAGTAGATAGCCGCGCAGCTTATCTTTTAGCATTAAAAAAGCAAGATCATCACCTTGATCAATCTATTAGCGATTTTGAGTTCTTACAATCAGCTTTGGAACTTCGCGAGCAACTTGATGAAGCAACCTCCCCAGAACATCTAAGCACTCTTAAACAAGAAGTGTTTCAATGGATAGAAAGTTTAGTTCGCGAATTTAAAATTGATTACTCAGATGAAGACTGGGGTGAAGCTCGCGATACTGTACGTAAATTACGGTTCTTTCAGCGCGTTCTTAATGATATTGAAAAAGCAGAAGATCAAATGTTGGATGACGAAGACAACTTTGATTTAGACGACGATTTTTAATTTTGCTTTTTCCAATTTATATTCAAGGGATTTAACTCATGGCACTTTTGCAAATTGCTGAACCGGGTCAATCCAGTGCCCCACACCAACACCGCATTGCGATTGGTATCGACCTAGGAACAACACACTCCTTAGTTGCGACAGTGTTATCAGGCAAGCCTAAAGTACTCAATGATGAAAAAGAAAGAAGACTCCTTCCTTCTATTGTGCACTATGGAAATGATGCAACTCACTATGGTGAAGAAGCAAAGCCTTTCCTTATTGCCGACCCGAAAAATACAATTGTTTCTGTAAAACGCTTTATGGGTCGTTCAAAAGCAGATATCAAATTTCAGCATCCATATGAATTAATTGGTTCTGAAAATGAGATGCCAGCTTTTGAAACACGTGCTGGTCGTAAAACCCCTGTTGAAATTTCTGCAGAAATTTTAAAACAATTAAAAGATCGTGCTGAAACTAGCCTACAAAATCCAGTAAATGGCGCAGTTATTACTGTTCCTGCCTATTTTGATGAAGCTCAGCGACAAGCAACTCGTGATGCAGCACAACTTGCTGGTTTAAATGTATTACGTTTATTAAATGAGCCGACTGCTGCTGCTGTGGCTTATGGTTTAGACCAAGAAACTAATTTAGCTACAGATCATAACTACGTAATTTATGATTTAGGTGGTGGTACTTTTGACGTATCAATCTTGCGTTTCTCACAAGGTGTCTTTGAAGTATTAGCTACTGGTGGCCACACTGCTCTAGGTGGTGACGATTTAGACCGTCTCATTGTTAAATGGGCTAAAAAGCAGTTAGATATTGATACTTTGAGCGATGAAGCATATGCAGTATTTATGGTTGCTGCTCGTCAAGCTAAAGAACAATTATCTACTCAAGAATCAGTTCAGTTAAAATTACTTGAAAATGTGTTAACACTGGACCGTCCAACTTTTGAAAGTATTATTCAAGTTGCTTTAGATAAAACAATCAGTGTTTGTAAGCGTGTTTTACGTGATGCAAAACTTGAATTATCAGATATTCAAAATGTTGTTTTAGTGGGTGGCTCTACGCGTTCGTATGCTGTTCAACAAGCGGTTCGTAATGTATTTAATCAAGAACCCCTTTGCACGATCAACCCTGATGAAGTGGTTGCAATTGGTGCTTCAATTACTGCCAACCAATTAATTGGAAATACTCAAGACGGTTCATTACTTTTAGACGTAACTCCTCTTTCACTTGGTCTAGAAACCATGGGTGGATTAGTAGAGCGCCTTATTTCACGTAATACTGCTATTCCAGTTGCACGTCGTCAAGAATTCACAACTTATCAAGATGGCCAAACTGCCATGCTTATTCATGTGGTTCAAGGTGAACGAGATTTGGTAGAACATTGTCGTTCATTAGGAAAATTTGTCCTTTACGGCATTCCACCAATGACTGCTGGTCAAGCACGTATTGAAGTTACTTTCCAGGTAGATGCAGATGGTCTACTCACTGTTTCAGCTCGTGAAACAACTTCAGGTGTACAGGCTCAAATTGATATTAAACCATCTTATGGCTTATCAGAATCTGATACTGAGCGCTTATTAATTGAAGGTTTCCAACACGCGGAAGAAGATAAAAATCTACGCCATTTAAAAGAAACCAAAGTTGAAGCCCAACGTGAACTTGAAGCATTAGAACAAGCTCTCAAAGTTGATGCTGATTTGCTTAATGATGAGCAGCTTGAAGCACTTAAAACTGCTAAAAATGTGCTAAAAGTTCAGCTTGAAGGCAATGATATTCAAGCAATTGAAAAAGCTGTAGAACAACTTAAAGTACATAGTGATGCTTTTGCCGCACTACGTATGAATCGACATATTGACCACGCCTTAAAAGGTACAAAACTTGAAGATTGGTCAAATTCAAACTAAAGGTATAGGTGATCAATATGCCCCGTATTAAAGTACTTCCTCATGCTCAGTTTTGCCCTGAAGGCGCAGAATTTGAAGTTGAACAAAATGCAAATCTTTGTCAAAGTTTGCTTGATCGAGGAATTAAAATTGAACACGCTTGTGACATGTCGTGTGCATGTACAACTTGTCACGTAGTCGTTCGCAAGGGTTTTGACAGCCTAGAAGAAATGGATGATGTTGAAGCAGATCTTTTAGATCGCGCTTGGGGTCTTGAACCAGATTCTCGTCTCTCTTGCCAAGTGAAGATTGTTGATGAAGATTTAGAAATTGAGATTCCTAAATATACAATCAATCACGCTTCCGAAAGTCATTAAAAATAAAAAAGCTGCTTTTAAAAGCAGCTTTTTTTTTCTTCATGTTTTAAGCTTTAAACCTGATCTTGTTGATCAATTTCAATAGGCTTAACTTCATCTTCAAGTCTCAAACGTGCAATACCTTGAGTATTAATTAAAGTTTGTTGAACTTTAAGTCGTTGAATCATTTTCTCAAGCACTTCTACTAATTCAGGGTACTCATAGTTTTGTACTTCTTCTAAATTAAGGACTAAATGGAAGCCTTTATATTCATAGTCGAACCATTGCTGATGATCTGACTTATTCCCTGTGTATTTCTCCATTACTTGCCATGTCTTCACAGCCCCTTGAATACCTTTTAAGTAAATTGGGGTTTTTGGAGCACAAAGAAAATCACTTTTAATTAATTGATAAGTATCATCTGAAATTAAAATTTCATCAATTTCAGCAGCATATTGTAAACGAGCAGCTAAATTCACATCACGACCTACAATAGTATAAGCCATACGATGTGTTGCCCCATAATTCCCTACGTGGCAGTAACCAGTACTAATTCCCATGCGAATATGTAAGGCTGAGTAGCCCATTTTTTTCCAACGCTCACGCAGTAATTTCATTTGCTGACGCATAGTGATTGCCATTTCTACACAGGCTTTTGCATCTTGTTCTACCCCTTGAGAATTCGGATCACCAAAAAATATGAGGATGGCATCCCCCATAAATTTGTCAACAGTAGCTTCATACTGCTTGGCAATTTCCGTCATATGGCTTAGATAGTCATTAAGCAAAAATGCCAAATCATCAGGAATTAAAGTTTCTGATAACTCTGTAAAACCCTGAATATCCGAAAAAAATACAGTCATTTTTTTTCGTTTATATTCAATTTTTGCCTCCGCCTCACCGCGCATGATAGATTGCCACAACTGTAGTGGTGCATAACGGCTTAACTGATTAGCAAAAGCAATATAGCGGGTCATTTGATCATAATAATGTTGACGCTGCTGACTGATTTTTTTAACCCAACGATGTTGGTAGTAATTTCCAATGGTAATAAACATGACCAAACCCAAGAGTGTAATTACAGTTAACTCTTGGCTAGTAGGTTCAAAATATGTATAAAAACCAAAAAGGAAAAAAGTACTTAAATAAAAGACAATCGCGCCTAGCAGACTCGTCAAACAAATGACTGCGAAAGAAATACGACTATTAATTGCAGAATAAAATAATGCAAATACTGCAATAAATGTAGGGACTAAATTAAGATGCAGACCCGCTAAGGTAACTGCTACAACAATTGCATCAATTGCAAAAAAGACACTTTTTTGAGTTTTCTTATCAAATTGGTATTGAAGCCAATGTTCTAACTTCGAACTGATAAAAAGTAAAAAGAGAAATAAAGGAGGAACGTAGATCTGATAATTTGTATTAGGTGAGGTAAAAGCATAGATCACTAAAATTAAGGACAGAATTGAATATCCCATCAAACGATGAAAATATGCAAACTGCTTAGGCTCTCTATCGATAAACCTCTCTAATTGCACCCTGTCCTCCACACCTCAATGTAGCCACATTCATATAAATGTGGCATTGCATTGATTTAATCCATGCGCCAATCAAAAGGCATATCACCTTGACCACGTAAAGCAAGCATAAGGGTTTGACGCATATGAGCCAGTACATCATTTGTATATGGAACTGCAGGTGTTCCCCAAACTGGCTTAGGCCATGCAACATCATTTTGATAACGTACAACATGATGGAAATGCAACTGAGGTACCATGTTACCTAAAGCTGCAACATTCATTTTATCAGCACGGAATACTCGAGCTAGCTGGCTAGATAACCAACTTGATTCACGTAAAAACTGTTCTTGATCAGCTTGGCTCAATTCATATAATTCTGTGATTCCCGGTACACGAGGGATTAAAATCAACCACGGGAATTGCATATCATTCATTAAACGACATGTTGAAAGCGGAAAATCGCCTACAAAAAAAGTATCTTGAGCAAGTTGTGGATGCAAACTAAACATATCTTTTATAAATGACAATAAACAATAATGGCTAATACTATCACATCAGTTTTGATGTGAGTATTGCTAGTGTCTGGTTTGATTACAAATAACAATGATTTTATGCACTTATTCCCCTGTGATCCGAGAAATCGTGCATAAAATTCTGATATCAGCTTACAAAAAAATTGTATGAGATGAAAATCACTTTAAAACACTATTTAAGCATGTAATTCATTTAATAATTTAGCTAGCAAATCATTAATAAATTGAATGCGCTTCTCATGTTCTTCAAGCTGTACCATCACTTTTAAGCGCTGACCACCTTCCATACGATAATAAGTCGGATGCTTTTGCATCAGCTGAATAATGCTAATCGCCTGAACAGGTGTATCAGGTGAAAATTCAATATTACCACCTTGAGTATTAATATCGATTTTTGTGATACCCAGTTGCTCTGCTTTCAAGCGAATCTGATGAACAGTAAACAAATGTTTAACTGATTGCGGCGGAACCCCAAAACGATCAATGAGTTCCATACGGATATTATCGAGTTTTTCTTGTGTATCTGTATTACTAATACGTTTATAGAACAATAAACGCTGATGCACATCTCCTAAATACTCATCTGGAATCAGTGCCGGAATATGTAAATTAATTTCCGCAGTCAGCGATAAAGGCGCATCAAAATTCGGTGTTTTTCCTTGCTGAATCGCCTTAGTGGCTTTTTCAAGCATTTCCATATACAAACTATATCCGATTGCCTGCATTGAACCGCTTTGTTGTTCACCTAAAAGCTCACCAGCACCACGAATTTCTAAATCCTCTGTAGCTAACATAAAGCCAGCACCGAGTGTAGAGGCACGTTGGATTGCGTCCAAACGTTTTTCTGCATCACCTTTTAAATGTTTTATAGAAGGAACTAACAAATAAGCATAGGCTTGGTGATGTGAACGCCCTACACGTCCACGTAATTGATGTAATTGAGCCAAACCAAGCTTATCGGCCCTTTCTATCAAAATTGTGTTGGCATTTGGAACATCAATTCCGGTTTCAATAATGGTTGAACATACTAATACGTTAAACTCTTTGTGATAGAACTGCTGCATCACTTGTTCGAGCTCTCTTTCTCTCATTTGTCCATGAGCGACTGCCACACGAGCTTCAGGCACAAGAACACGGATGTTTTCAGCAGCCCGTTCAATCGTATCGACTTCATTGTGTAAGAAATATACTTGGCCACCACGTAGTAACTCACGCAAAATCGCCTCTTTCACAGAGGCTTCTGTATGCTCTTGCACAAAGGTTTTAACGGCTAAACGACGGGCTGGTGGTGTAGCAATGATAGATAGATCACGCATTCCCGAAAAAGCCATATTTAAAGTTCGTGGGATTGGTGTTGCGGTAAGCGTCAGCATATCTACATCTGCTCGTAATGCTTTGATACGTTCTTTATCACGCACACCAAATCGATGTTCTTCATCGACTACCATTAGGCCCAAATCTTTAAATTGCACATTTTCTTGTAAAAGTTTATGTGTCCCCACCACAATATCAACTTTACCAGCAATTAAATCTTCAATATTTTTTGTATGGGTTTTACTTGAGCCAAAGCGTGATAGCACTTCAATACGCACAGGCCAATCAGCAAAACGATCTTTAAAAGACTCATAATGTTGTTGTGCAAGTAAAGTCGTAGGTACTAAAACAGCAACTTGTTTGCCATTTTGCACAGCAACGAACGCGGCTCGCATTGCCACTTCAGTTTTACCGAAACCTACATCACCACAAACAAGTCTATCCATAGGTCTAGCTTGTTGCATATCGTGAAGCGTCGCTTCAATAGCATTCGCCTGATCGAGTGTTTCCTCATAGGCAAATCCACTGGCAAATTGCATATAAAGCGATTGATCGAGTTCGAAACCAAAACCAGGTTTTGACTGACGACGTGCTTGTATATGTAATAGTTCGGCTGCAACATCATGAATTTGCTCTAAAGCTTTGCGTTTAGCTTTACTCCATGCATCACTACCAATTTTATGAAGTGGCGCTAAATCTGGATCTCCACCACTATAGCGACTGATCAGATGCAAATTAGTCACAGGAACATAAACTTTTGCCCCTTCAGCATAATTGAGTTGCAAGAATTCATAATCTTGCCCTTCAATTGCTAAAGTAACTAATCCTGCATAACGTCCCACACCATGATCAATATGAACAACTGGGGCATCAATACTGAGTTCAGTCAAACTGCGAATTAAGAACTCTTCTGAAACTTCTTGCTGACGTTTACGACGACGCTGAACTACCCGATGTTCATATAACTGATTTTCTGAAATAACAGTTAATTGGTCTGTTAAAAGTAAGCCACGGTCGAGCGGTGCATTTGTAATAGCAATCGCAAACTGACTCGTTTGAAATTGTTCAAAACTGTCTACACTAGGGATATCTCCCAGACTAGCACGTAAACCATCTCTTAAGCTTTCACGTCGGCCTGCACTTTCTGCAACCAATAAAACGGGATGATTTGCTTCATCAATATATTTTTTAACGACGGTAAACGGTTTTTCCTTTTTAGGATCGACTGCTAATTTTGGAGGTTGCTCAGCCTTAAGATTTAATGCGCCAGCTTTTTCTTCAACCAATTCGGCACTTACAAGCATACGAGGAAACTGGTTTAAAGCACTGAGCAAATGGTTTGGAGCAATAAATAGTTCTTCAGGAGGAAGAATTGGCTGATCTACATTATGACGTCTGTCTTCGTAGCGACGGAAAACTTCTTTCCAAAAATTAGTTAAATCGGTATCTAAATCAGTAGTTGTAATTACAATGCAATTCTTTGGTAAGTACGTTGTAAGTGTACTTTGCGATTGCATTTGTGCTTTATCAAAAAATAATGGTAAATAAAATTCAATTCCTGGTGAAGCAATTCCCTCTAAGACATCTTGATAAATCGGGTTTTTCTTAGGATTAGCAGTAGGAAAAAGTTCAGAATATCGATCTCTAAAAATTGAGCGAGCTTCTTTTAACGGGAATTCTTTTGCAGGTAAAACTGTAAAACTTTTTAAAGCTGTAGTCGTTCTTTGAGTTTCTGGATCAAAGAATTTTAACGTATCAATTTCATCATCAAACAGATCAATACGGATAGGTGCTTCTTGTCCTGACGCAAAAATATCCATAATACTGCCACGGACAGCAAACTCACCGTGGTCATAAACAGTATCTACCAAATGATAACCAGCTTGTACCAAACGTAATTTCTGTTGCTCTAAATCAAATTTTTGACCTACACGAATATCAAAATGCTCACCTAAAACCCATGAATATGGTGCAACTCTTTGGGCTAAAGTGCTTGCTGAAAGGAGCAACACACCCTTCTGAGGCATATTAGATAAAATTGCGAGGCGTTCTGAGACAATATCTTGATGAGGTGACAAACGATCATACGGTAAGATTTCCCAATCAGGAAAAATTGTTGGTTTTATGCCATAAAATTCAAGTTCACTCTCTAATTGAGCTACATGCTGGTTATTTCTTGCAACCACAACAAGTAAAGACGAATGCTGAACAGCAATTTCCTTAAATAGTAATGCAGCAGATGAACCTAATAACGACCCCACCCAACGCTTTTCACCGGCCTTGAGCTGTTGTAAATTCAATTGAGAGATTTCTTGTTGAAACATGTATATGGCTTTTATCAGCTAAGAAGATATAGGCTTAATAGTAGCATGATGTTTTTAGTGAATTGAGTTATTTTTTTGAAAATCAAACTACTAGTTAGCTCTACTTTTTATATTTTTTAATTAATTAACTATGATTATTTATCACGCAAAAACAAAACGTAATATTGATTTAATATTTGTATAATCGCTTTAAGCTGAAGTAGCTTTTCTTGTGTATTTCCTAATCTTTCTACATAGCGCTGGGTTGCGATTTCCAGATCAATTTTTTCATTAATCTGTGGAGTAATGAGGAATAACTTCTGAAGATTATCAAAATTTTGTAATTTACGGTTTGAGAAATACTCAAGATGTTCTGACCATTTCTCATTAATTACTACATCGTTAATGATAGGTCCTCCTTCAGAATCAAATTTTAATTGATTCTCTTGCAAGTAAAGTTGTTCTGGTGTTTGTTTTGAGCCTTGAAAAAGCTGAGTTATCTTCTTAAACATTTCATCACATCATATTAATTTTAAATTTAAGTCATGGAAGCAACCTAAATACCTCCATGACTTAAGCCTTCTAATTTAACGACTATTCATCGCCTAAATCATCAAGAAAATCGACAGTTGGTACAAAAAACAATGTACCAGTCTGGGCAGTACTAAAGTCAAGCAACCGATCAAGATTACCATCCTCATTGCCTAAAAACATGTTTTCAAGCATTTGTCGGGTTGTACTAAATTTACGTGAGTAACCAATAAAGAATGTGCCATATTCATTTCTAGACGGATTTGAAAAAGGCATATTAGCTCGCATAATTTTAAGCTCATTACCTTCTGCATCATGAGCTTTACTTACAACATTATGAGCAGTTAAAGGCTTTTCATCATCATCGAGTTCAACATCATTGAATTTTTTGCGCCCAATGACTTTTTCTTGCTCTTCATCGGTTAATGAACGCCATTTTTCCATGTCATGTGTATATTTTTGAATAAAAGCATAACTTCCCCCGATAAAATCAGGATCTTCATTCCCCACTAACGCCCACTGCGCTGCAATAACGGGTTCAGGGTTCTCAGTTCCATCAACAAAGCCAATAATTGCACGTCCGTCAAAATAACGAAAACCATGAACTTCATCAATTGGATACGTTACTTTACCAAGCTGTTGATTAATTATATTGCCCAGCTCGTAACATAAAGCCTGGCGATCGGCACGAATATGAAAAAATAAATCACCTGGAGTTGAGACAGCCGTATATTTCGGGCCTCTAATTTCTTGAAATGGTTGTAACTCTTGAGGCTTCGCTTGCTCTGGGAATAAAATATCCCATGCGTTTGAACTAAAACCCAACGTAGCATTAAATTTACTTTCTGGATAACGGTTAGATAGACTTCTGGTTAGTGCTGAAAAATTAGCAGCAAAATCTTTTACTTTTTCTATTACAGAATCACCTTGAGCCAGTCCCAATACAATAAATAATGCATTTTCACCAGGAGCGCTCGTTACAGGCTGAATTCTCATACATTCCATAAAATATGCCTTTTAGGTAATTAACCTTATTAATTTAGCATACTCATTTTCTTTTCATACATCTTGTAATGAAATCTGAGGTTGTAAAGAGTTTAAGTAAAGCGCCTTAAACTCTTACTAAAATAGATATTAATTAACGCCCATACTGCTTCTTTAAATATTTTACGATTTGAGCAGACTCAAACATCTTCACTCCAGTATTTGGATCTACCAAATAAGGGACCTGCATTTTACCTTGCATGACAGGCAATATTTTTTCTCTTTTTCCACCTTTTAAAGGTACATATTTACCCGGTTTTAAACGAAGAATAGCTGGACCCTGATCTTGCCATCTTTCTTTTGCCACATTATGCAAAATATATGGAAGCTCAAGTTCACAGAGCAAACCTCTTACGACTCTTGAATAAGGACTTGCCTCAAAACTCCATAACTCAAGTTTTTGCTCAGGCGCAGCTCTATCAACAATTTTTTTATTTATCCAAACTCCACGAGCACCATTTAATATGGTCCCTGCAAATGCCACATACGGCATGTTCGGGTAACTCGAAAATTTCTGAGGTGTCTTTCCAGTCTTACCGTAGTGTTTAAATAAATGATGAATAATATCTTGTGATTCATATAGCTCATCACCAGTATTTTCATCAATTAAAAAAGGAAATTGTAATTTCCCGCCTTTTTCTTTTACAACTGAACGATACTTTGTTCCACCTTTAGGACATGGATAAATTTCGACATCCAGATTCAAAAGTGTAATCACTTCACGAACGCGGCGGCAAAATGGTGAACCTTCAAATTCATATAGTTTCAAAGCTTTTACAGGTTGCTGAGGAAAAGCAGTGCCTGTTACGCCCCTACCACCTTCAGCAATTGCAGATGCAACTGCTTGAAGTACTTTAATTTGATGAATCACCATCATGCGTTCCTTTATATTAGAGAATTAGACTAATTTTTCTTTTGCAATCACAATTCCATTATTATCAGCATAGATAAAATCACCTGATTGAATTGTGACACCACCAAAATACAAATTAATATCTACTTCACCAATGCCTTTACGATTACTTTTTTGCGGAATTGCAGCCAATGCATGTACGCCTAAATCCAAAGTTGCAAGCGCATCTACATCTCGTACACAACCGTAAATCACGACACCATTCCAGTTATTCTTAACTGCTGACTCAGCAATCAAATCACCCATAAGTGCACAGCGCATAGATGCGCCACCATCCACAACTAATACTTTATCTGTACCATCTGTTGCCAATAACTCTTTTACACGTGAGTTATCTTCAAAGCACTTTACTGTTACAACCTGCCCCCCAAAAGTTTTACGTGCACCATAGCTTTGAAAGAACTTTCCATCCATTGAAGGAATTACAACCTGTAAATCTTTTTCAGGGTTATCATCTAATAAATCACATGTTACAAATGGCACTGTCGACACTTTTATTCTCCCTTATCGAGTTTTCTGTATGCTCAGATTATCATATCGTTTAAAGGCTTCAATTTGCGTTAGCGCCGCTACGACCATCGTATGAGCCAATTGCTCCGCAGTTACAGGTTTATATTTGAATGGTTTTTGTAATTTATTCTCAATAAATTTAAATAGACTTTGCCCTAAATCTTCTATAAACCGTACGTCACTGCGTTTACCAATAAGTAAAGATGGTCTAAAGATAGATAATTTCTCGAGTTGTAGACTTTCAATATAATCTTCTAGTTGTCCTTTCACTTTATTATAAAAAATCGGTGAATTGGCATTTGCACCAAGTGCGCTCACTAACAATAAATGAATATGTTTATCTTGTACCAAATCTGCCAAATGAGCATTGATTTCATAATCCACAACGTAAAAGGCCTGTTTTGAGCCTGCATTTTTTAATGTTGTTCCCAAACAGCTAAATGCATGAGTATGACCATTCACATCTTCATCATTCAACATTAAGAAATCTTCTATAACCAGCTGATTAACTTTTTTATATGTATTAAGTAGTTGTGATTCTTTTCTTACCACAACAGTAATCGCTTCAAATTCTGGTGTTTGCTCAAGCTGTTCAACAAGAGCTAAACCCACAAGTCCTGTAGCACCTATCACAATTGCTTTTTTCGTACTTATAGTCATTTTTTATCCAACCCTCTTTAAGTTTGTATCAAATTTAACCTTTTCTTACGGTTTTAGCAGCCCCTAAAACCGCTTAAAATGCTCTCAAGGCTTGACTTCACGGTGTCTATTCATCACAATATGGCACTTGTTTACGGGCTGGTGATGGTTGCACCAGTTTACTGGATTGACCACAGCCCGCCCAGACCAACTTATTTTCAAGGAGTGCAAGAGTGGCAAACTCTGCTCAAGCTAAAAAACGTGCGCGTCAAAACGTTACTGCACGTAAACACAACGCAAGCTTGCGTTCTATGGTTCGTACATACATCAAACGTACTTTAAGTGCAATTGCTGGTGGTGATCATGCTGTTGCTACAGAAGCTTACAAAAAAGCTGTTCCTGTAATCGACCGTATGGCTGATAAAGGCATCATCCACAAAAATAAAGCTGCTCGTCATAAGAGCCGTTTAAATGCTCAAGTTAAAGCGTTAGCTAACTAATTGAAGCATGTAAAAAAAGCCCTATTGGGCTTTTTTTATTACCTATCGTTTTTGAGCTTATAGCCTTGTGTTAAATTTGGCTACATTCAGCTCATAGGCCTTACCTCTCCAAATCCATTTTAATTTGCAATTTGGAAACTCTTCGCCTTCAAACCATACAAATAAACCTTCCATCATTTCAGGCCAATCTTCTTTCTTAATTTTATTTTCACCAGAAATTACCGCAACAATCGCAGCAATAATAGTGTCATGACTGACAGCTAAACTAAGTCCACCTTGAGTTTTGGGATGAGTACGGTAAATAAGCTCTAGCACGTCTAGAACACCAGTAATGGGGTGTTTCATGCCAGGTAATGCATTATTAACAAAACTATTAATAAAACCCAAAGCACCTTGTTTTTTAAAATAAGGGGCTGCTTGCTGTATATCTAGTACAAAGCTACCGGGTTCAACCAATAGTCCTTGCTCAATAATTTCAATAGTATGCGTATTAGATTCGGGACTTACATCATCAGCCCCTTCAATCATGAGCGCAGCCGTATCGACACAACGTTGTATTGGACTTGAAATACAATGCTGGATAACACGATCTGTATTTTTAATTAAATAATTACCCCATGCCTGCGCAAGCTCACGCCCTTGAGGAGTAAGTTGGAGGTCATATCCTGCTAAACCCTGCCCATCCACAAGTTCTCTTAAAGAATGGCGCGTAAATAAAGTCACGGGAGTTGAAGCATCGGGCAATAAATCAATTGCTTCAAACATACTTTTAGGCAATAAATCGAGTGCCATTGTTATCTTGTCATCTTTTTTCAATACTTTGCCACTATAACATGTCTGGCATAACTCTCAATCTATAACACCTGATTGGGCTAATGCTTCAAATGCTATTTTTTTGCTTTCCTGATCACGAAATGCGATAAAGCCCTTATTTAAAACCGTGTGTCTCTGGTTATATTCAAAAGGTTTTCCATCAAGTGTAAGTAAACCACCACCTATACTTTCCAACAACCCTTGACCAGAACTTGTATCCCATTCAGAAGTTGGATGGAATCGCGGGTAAATATCTATTTCACCTTCCAGCATCATGCAAAATTTATAGGCACTTCCTGCTTCTCTTCTAATAATGTTATGTTCTTTTTCGATAGGCTGAATAAATCTTTGATATTTCGGATTTTTACTGCCATGACTAAGTCCTATTTGTATAGGTGCATCTGATGAAGGCGAAGTTATCTGATATTGATACCACTGCTTTTGACTAAAACTATATTTAAAAGGTAAATCTTGCAGATATCCTAAATACACGACTTGTTCACATGGCACCGCAATAACTGAAAAGATTGTCTCTTTACCCTTAATCAAGCTTAGGTTTATCGTAAATTCATCACGCTCATGAATAAACTCTTTAGTTCCATCAAGAGGATCTAACATCCAACACGTAGACCAGTCATGGCGAGCACTATAATCGCTTTCTTCTGACAAAACAGGCAAGTCTGGGGTAATTTCTGCCAAGTGCTTTAATAAGAAAAGATTCACTTTTAAATCTGCTTGAGTTACAGGTGAATCATCTTGTTTTTCATGAATAGTAAACTCATAACCCGCAGAATAATTTTGATATTCTTGTAATAGAATCTGGTTCGCTTGTTCCAAGATTGGAAGAAGCTGATTAATCAAAGTATCTTGTGGGCGTGTAGTTGTTATAAACATAAATATGCTCTACATAGTTTCATTTCTATTATAGGTGAATTATGAACAATTCAATATTCGCCAACAGTTTGATTTACTAAAAAAGTAATTTATCTTAATGATTAGATGAACGAGACTTTGTATGCACACTATATAGTTAATATGAATAATGATGAGGTTAAAAAAACTATTATTGTGTACAAAAAACAATCTATAAGTTATGAAAAATAAACAACTTAAATCAGATTCATCCATTTCCTTTTCATTTATTTCTTGTTATGTTCAATCACACAATAACAAGATGGAAGAAAGCGCACATGATGCTATATGGATATCATTTCTCGACAATAGAACGTAACTGGGAAGAACTTACTCCCTTAAATGAGTTCCTACAAACATTTGCAGATGATGATGGTGATGTTTCAACAAGAGATAAAGAATCTCTTAAAGAAATCATTGCAAAATCAGATACAGCTTTAGCTTTAGCAAGAGAAATGGGTTGGGATGGTAGTTATACAGGATGTCCTTATCTATTCTGGTTACCAAACAAAAGTAGCCAGTCTTTTGAATATGGTTTTGTATTTAAACAGACCTCAGATAATACAACTTTTGTTATTTCACCCATTGAATTGAGTTATCTAGCTCAGGATTCTGAAGTACAAACATTAAGTAAAAATATTGAATAAATAATATAGGTTATTGATTCAGAGTTGATATCAATAACCTCATCTTATTTTAGATAGATTAGTCAAACATGCTTAGCTGTGGTGTCGGTTTTATCACTTTTTCTTTTGGCACATGAGAGCATTCAAATTCTTCAACCGGAAAGCCTTCGATAAAGCTGGAAATATCAGGTGATTCTAAACTTAACCACTCTTCTAGTCGGTCATGTGGAATCACAATCACTGATCTTTTGACATCGCCTGGTTCGTGAAAGTCTTTCATCATGGGATGGTCGATGGCATCCATAGTTAACATGCTTGCAGAACGAATAACCGTCTCATTAATTTTGCAAATTTCATAAATCGCTGCAATGAAAAAAGCTTGCCCATCTTTACGGCGTACACCCCATCGTTCCGGCTTATCATTTATATATTTACTTTCATAAAACTCGGTCACTGGAATTACACCGAACTTACATTTAAGAGCAGCCTCTTGAAAACTCGGTTTTTGGAAAATCGTTTCATGACGGGCATTGTAAGTATGTTTCGCTATGTTGGTATCTTCAGCCCACTTTGGAACCAAGCCGAACATAACTTCACGCCATTCAAAACCTTGTGGTGATTTGAATAATAGTGGCATTGTTCCTGCAGGATAAACTTCTTCGGCATAGCTAAAGCCAACCACAGGCAACTGAAGTTGCTGTAATTGAGCAAGAGTTAAAGGTTTAAAGTTGGCACACATAGCAAGAATAAAATACTCTATATTTACTTCTGTTATTTTATAAGCATTTAGCCTATAAACCAAATAAAAAGGCACTCGAAAGTGCCCTTAACGACATAACTTTACGCTTATGAAATGTGTTGAATCCCTTGAGGAATCGCCTGCAATAGACGTTTAGTGTAATCATGTTGAGGATGTGCATAGAGCTCATCTGAATTGGCAATTTCCACAACTTCCCCATGATTCATGACCATCACCTGATCAGAGATATATTTCACAACAGATAAATCATGTGAAATAAAGATATAACTCAGCCCAAACTCATCTTGTAAATCTTGTAATAAGTTAAGTACCTGCGCTTGGACTGAAACATCGAGCGCCGAAACTGATTCATCACAAATCAAAATTTCAGGCTTTAGCGTTAAACAACGTGCAATTGCAATACGTTGGCGTTGCCCACCTGAAAACTCATGCGGATATCGATAGTAAGCTTGTTCAGGTAAATTCACTCTATCAAGTAAACCAAGTGCGATTTGTTTACGCTCAGCATCATCTTTACCAATACCATGAATTTGCATAGGCTCTAATAATATCTGCCCAATGGTAAAACGTGGATTAAGTGAGGCATAGGGGTTTTGAAAAATGATCTGAATCTTTCGTTGATATTTAGCAAACTCTTTTTCAGTTAATGAAAGAATATCTTTACCTTCGATGAAAGCCTGTCCACCAGATGCCTGATGTAAGCGCATGAGTAATAGTCCAACAGTCGTTTTACCTGAACCTGACTCACCAACTAAACCCAAGGTTTTTCCTTTAGCGAGTTTAAAAGAAACTCCTTTAACTGCCTGAAACTCTTCTTTGCCAAATAGACCTTTACGGCTATAAAAGCTTTTTTTCAGGTCTTTTACTTCTAAAATGATTTGCTCATCACCATTTAAGCCACGTTTGCGCTCGGGAATTTCTGAAGCATCAAAACTTTGTTCGACCAATATGTTGTCTTCTTGACGCATAAAATCGCTCGTCACTGGTAAACGATAAGGTCGTTGTGACATTTGCGGGCGGCAATAGAGCAAAGCTCTCGTATATACATCTTTAGGCTGTTCAAGAACTTCTTCAGCAGCGCCTTGCTCTCTAATCTCACCATGACGCATCACAATGACTTTATCTGCAATTTCACCAACCAACGCTAAATCGTGAGTAATAAAAAGCATCGACATTTGACGGCGTTTACGCAATGACTCAAGTAAATCAATAATCTGTTTTTGGATCGTGACATCAAGTGCCGTAGTCGGCTCATCGGCAATGAGCAGTTTAGGCTCACACGCAATCGCCATAGCAATCATGACACGTTGTTGTTGACCACCCGAAAGTTGATTTGGATAGGCATCAATTTTAGTTTCAGGTGAAGGAATACCGACTTCTTTAAGCAACTCTAAAACGCGTTGTCGGGCCTGTTTACGGCTCAATCCCATATGCAAACACAACACTTCTGCAATTTGGTTACCAACCGTAAAAACAGGATTTAATGATGACATCGGCTCCTGAAAAATCATGGCAATATCTTTACCACAAATTTTACGCATCTCTGTACGAGATAAGCTGAGCAAATCTTTACCTTCAAATATAATTTTACTTTGCTCATCAATTTTACTCTGACCTACAGGCAGTAATCCCATAGTTGCCAAAGAAGTAACCGATTTTCCGCTACCCGACTCACCTACTAAAGCAACCGTTGTATTTTCAGGAATATCAAAGCTAATTCCTTTCACGGTTTCAATATATTGTTTATCTTCACCTTTAAAACTTACTCGTAAATTTTTAACATGAAGCAACGGCGCACTCTTATTTTCATGTTCTGACATTAGGATTTCCTCTTATTTTAGTTTTGGATCTAATGCATCACGGAGTGCATCAGTAAACATTGAAAATGCCGTTACCAAAACAGCCATCGCGACAGAGGCTGCGACAAGCTGCCACCACTTACCTAAAAGAAGTTCACTTTGTGCTTCATTTAACATGCTCCCCCAAGACACTACGCCTACTGGCACACCAAAACCTAAGAAACTCAAGATGACCTCAGATTTAATGAAAGACACCACCAAAATTGACATTTGGACCAAAGCGATATGGCTGACATTAGGGAAAATATGAATGAACATACGACGGAAGTGTCCAACGCCAATTGCTTTAGCAGCAAGAACATACTCACGTGCAGTATGTTTCATATATTCGGCACGAATTAAACGATAAACACCCGTCCAGCCCGTTAAACCTAAAATCAGAACAATGGATAAAATGCCTTTTTGTTGAAGTACGGCAGCAATAGCAAGCACTAATAATAAATATGGGATTGAAGTAAAAATGTTATAAAACCAGTTGAGAATGTCATCAACCCAACCACCAAAATATCCAGAAATTGCGCCTAAAAGTGTACCGATGCCTACCGCAAGTAAAGCGGATATCACCCCAACAATAATTGATGTTTCAGCACCTTTAATAGTCTTTTTAAGGACGTCTTGTCCCCATTTGTCAGCTCCAAATATAAGTGTGCTTTTAAGTTCACTTTGCTGATCAAGTAAATGTCCTCCCAGTTGCTGATCAATTGCTTTCATATCCTCAGCTAAAGGATCAACTACACCATAATAATCAATTGCACTTCCCGCACTCTTTTCTTGTTTAATTTCAGCCTTGAGTTGATGAATTACATCTTTTAAAGGGTCGACTGGATTTTCTGGTAACTCCTCTTCAATCGCTGCTGCATTTTGCCCTGTACCTGTTGTCTTATCTGCGCCTATAAATGTAGGTGGTGCATAACTTACTGCAACCTCTTTATTCCAGTCGGATGCAATCACACCCGTCATTGATAGAACCAAGATAATAAAATAAAGCAATACAATCACTAGCGATGACATTGCGATCTTGTCGGCCCGAAGACGACGCATGGCAAGTTTCCACAGGCCAGATGAATGAGCTTCGGCTTTTGTTTGTTGTTTTCTTTTTGATAAAACGCTCAGCATAGCCCACCTACTTCAACTGTACACGTGGATCAACCACTTTGTAGACCAAATCGGCAATCAGGTTAAAAATCATGGTTGCAGCTGCGATGTAAACTGTAATTGCCTTAATTACAGGAAAATCACTCCGCTCAACTGCAATAATCACCTCTCGACCAATCCCGGGAATACCAAAAAAACGTTCAATTAAAAATGCACCTATGAGCAATGCAGGTAAAGTTGACATCACATCGGTAATAATAGGAATTGAAGCGTTCCGCAGTACATGTACACCTAAGATTCGGCTTTCACCTACACCCTTAGCACGTGCTGTTCGAACATAGTCCTGATTAATTTCATCAAGCACAAAGCTACGATATAAACGTAAAGTCGGTGCAATACTCACCACCAGCATGATTAAAATCGGCAGTAAGGCAAACTTAAATAAATTATCAGTAAAGCTATCGCTCCAGCCTTGTACAGGAAACCAACTTAGCTGATAAGCCAGAACATATTGAAAAACGATAATGTAAACTAAGATGCTGATCGACATACCGATGGTACATAACATCATGACCATACGGTCGGTTAGAGAACCACGTACAGCTGCAACAGCCAATGCCAAAATAATTGAAATAACCGTCTGTAAAATAGTCAGTGGAATTAAAAGCGTGAGCGATGGTCCTAATCGGGTTAAAATAATTTGAGAAACAGGTTCGCCAGTACTCCAACTCGCCCCATAGTCAAAAGTGAGAATCTGCTTAATAAAAATCCAGAGCTGAACGTAATAAGGCTGATCGACACCTAGCTGCTTACGAATGTTTTCAATCTGCTCAGGATTAGACATCTTGCCCGCTAAAATATAAGCAGGATCGCCACCTACCCAGTTAAAAAGAATAAAAATAAGTAAGACTACCCCCAACATGGTTGGAATCATCTGCCATAAACGCCGAATAACATATGCCAGCATAGTGATAATTCCTTATTTAACCCGTTGTCCGGTAATTTCATTAAAGAACGCTTTGTTATCAGGTTCACGGCCAAGGAAATCTTTAACTAATTCAGCAGCCGGCTTTTGACTACCTTGCGACAGAATTGTTTGGCGGTAACGTTGTCCCACTTGTGGGTTATTAAGGTTGTCCCCATAGGCAGAAAGCATGTCTAAAGCTAAAACCTCAGACCACATATAGCCGTAATAACCTGCTTGATAACCACCCATCAAATGCCCAAACTGCCCAGGAAATTCTGTTGTTGGTACATAACCTAAGGCTGTAGCAGCTTCCATTTTTTGCCAATTTTCTAAAGGTTTTACTTTTAAGGCATCAGCAGTGTGCAGTGACATGTCATATTGTGCATAAAGAGTCTGACGCGCATAACGCAAGCCACGACCATAGTTATGTACTGCTTTTAAACGGGCAATTAGTTCGTCATCAACACGTGGACATGCTGGATCACAATAATCGGCCACTTTCGATAAAGTCTCTTTACGGCGTGCCCACTCTTCATACATTTGAGATGGCGCCTCTACGAAATCACGCTCTACAGAGGTTCCAGACTGACTGGCATAACGTGTATTGGATAAAATGCCATGTAAAGCATGACCAAACTCATGAACAAAAGTTTCTAGCTCATCACTGTTTAAACCTTTACGATTAAAATTGGTGACTAATGCTGAAACTGGTAATCGATTGGTTAAAGTGCTGCCACCGTATACTCCCCAAACGGCGGCATGGCCATATTTCCCTTCTCGAGGAAATTTATCCATATATAAGCCGCCAAGAAGCTTTCCTGTTTTTTTGTCAACTACATCGTAATATTCAACTTCATCCTGCCATGCTTTAACTTTGACAGGTTTAAAATCAATACCGTAAAGGTCAGATGAAATGGCAAACAACCATTTTTGAGCAGCTAAAGTTGGGAAATAATCACGAAGTTTTTCCTGATCAATCTGATATTTATTCTTACGAAGTTTTTCGCTCCAGTAAGCTTCACTCCAACGTGTGATCTCAGTTTTCTCTAAAGGCGTTTTTAAGGTTTGTGCTTTAAATTCACGGAGTTCTTCTACTTCTTTACGTTCAAGTGGCGCTACTGTTTTTTGGACTTCTGCTAAAAATTGATTTACAGCCTCAGGCGTTTTAGCCATACGGTCTTTTAAAACCCAATCTGCATAACTTGCTTTTCCAAATAACTGAGCAAGCTCATAACGCAAATCTATTGCCTGTTTAAGTAGTTTTAAATTTTGCTCAGTACCACGTCGAGTAAAGGCAATTTGATATCTTTTCCGAGCATCATCATTATCTGCCAACTCCATAAATGGACGATATTCAGGATATTCAAACCCTAATAAATAATTGCCTTTAGCATTTTTCTTTAATGCTGAAATATAACTTTGAGGTAAGCCTTTCATTTCTTCAGGAGTAAACTCAAGTTTCTCCGGATTATCACGGACATTACGGGCATATTCTTGTTCGAGTTTGGTCAACTCATCCAGAATGGCCTTCATTCGTGCACGCTTTACTGGTTCAAGTTGAACACCTGTGTCTTCAAACTGATCTAGAATATCTTGGCGGTATTTTTGGTCAATTGGGTCTGTTGCTTGTGTATTTTTAATTAAGTTATATAGCTTCGGGTTCTGAAATATATCAGTGTGAAACTGATTAATTTTGATTTCACAGTCTTCAGCTGCCTTACGTAATTTTGCATCTGGGTCTACGTTACTATATAGACTTATCGGACCTGAGAAATCTTCAAAATGCGCAAAAATTTTATCCCATTTTGCCAATATAGGTGCCGCTGCTACATTATCTTTCACAGGCGTTTTTTCAAAAATTGTAATCTGTTGTTGAATCTTTTTTAAATTAGCATCACACCATGCTGGGAGTTGTTGTGCTTTAAGTAATGGCAAAGTAGGACGTGTTGTCTCTGCCGTTGCAAACTGACTTATACCTATGGTTAACATACATAAAGTTGTCATTTTCAATGCATTATTTTTCATCATATCTCCAATTTTTTTCATTTAATGATTAGATTTAGTATGTGTATCGATATCAAAATACATCCACTCAGCATGTAAAATTGGATGCTTTTTATATCCAATGATTTGTGGTTGAGCCAGCATATTTCGGTAGCGTGCATAAGAGACCTGAACAGGCATATACACTTCTAATAAACGTGTCATTTTTCGATAAAGCGCGTCTCTCTCAGGACCTGCTTGCATTTGTTGTGTCTGACGATATAACTGATCAAACTCTGGTGTCGAACCACAAGACCAGTTCGTCATATGCGTATTGGGTCCATAAAAATTCTGCATAAAATTATCCCCATCTGGATAATCGGCGATCCATGCAGAAGAACCAAACATACCTTCACATTGTTTTTGCGCTCGAATAAGGTCAGCAAAAAGCATAGGTTTAAAGACCATGTGAATATTTAAACTATCAAAGTTCTTTTTCCAAAGTTCAGCACTTTGCTGCCCGATACTGTCATTACGCGCCATATATTCAATGACGAGAGGCTTACCATTTGGCTGTGTACGCCAACCTGAGGCATCTTTTTTATAGTGATATCGATCTAATAGTAAATTTGCTGCTTTCACGGAATATGGCGTACTGGTTCTATACTGTGGATCGTTACCCACTACCCCTGGTGGAACTGGAAAATCTAAACGCTGAGCATCATCATTTCTTACTAATTTAATTTCTTGATCTATTGAACGAGACATTGCTATTGCACGGCGTAAAGCAATCTTTTCTTTACTCATTCCGCCTACCACCGGATTTTTAAGGTTCCAATAGATATAGCTAATTTCAGGATCAACAATACGAGATAGCTGCACACCTTCTTTAGCAAGTTCAGGTCTTAATTTACCGTCTTTAATTGCTTTTGCGACCAGTTGACCTTCAAGCTGAAATATATCAATTTCACCACGCTGAAATGCCAGCCATCGCGATTGATTTTCTTCCATAACCTGAATATCAATTGTGCCTATTTGAGGCATTTTTTTACCTTTAAGGCGTTTTACAATTGCCTCATCCTCAGGGCTACTTGCACTAAAGTTCCAAGTAAAACCACGGAAATCATGATTCGCTTTTAAAACAATACGTGATGCTGGTACCCATTTACTGAGTACATAAGGTCCGGTCCCTACAGGATGGCCCATTACATAACCTGCTTTATCTTTATATTTTTCGATGACTTCACGTGCCACCGCACCTGTAGGGTCATGTGCCAGTAACAAAGGAAAGTTATAATCTGGCTTAACTAAACGAATCACCAAGGTGTATTTATCTGGTGTTTGTAAACCAATAACTTTTTCGTCATAGTTAAATTTTCCAGTTTTATTGGCTGCATTTATTAATACATCCATACCTTCAATTTTGTTCTCTAGCAACCAGCTATTTGGAGAACGTAAATTCGGGTCCAATAACCGCTTAAAAGAGTACGCATAATCATTGGCTGTTAATTCTCGTGGTTTACCTTTGAAAACAGGGTCCTGTGTAAAATAAATACCCTTTTTTATGTGAATGGTATAAGTCAGACCATCGGGACTGACTTCTGGCATGGCTGTGGCTATTTTCGGAACAAGTTTTGCTGGCCTTGCTAAGTAGTCATAGGTATATAAAGTTTCAAATATTGAAGTGGTTACATGTGCTGAATATAGATCATGAATATAAGCTGGGTCGAAACCTGTTTCTGCTGTCGGGAATACGTAACGTAGAACTTTATTGGGATCGGCTGGGCTTTTAGCACATAGAGCTGTAGAACCAGTTAATGCCATGCTAGCAAGTAAAAAACTGACACCACAATGCTTGAGCTGTTTTATTAAATTTTCAGTCATATTTATCTTTATCTAAAATTATTTTTTATCAGGGGTAATATCAAGATATTGCCAGTTTGTGTTCATTATTGGATGAGGTTTAAAACCCTGAACTTGTGGCCGTATCAACCAATTACGAATTCGCGTTACATGAATAATCCAGGGATTATCAGCTTCAATCTGGCGGTTAAGCTTTTCATAATATGGTAGACGTTGTTGGGGTGGTAAATGAGTGGCTTGATTATAAAGGGCATCATATGTTTTAGACTGGTAACAAGCATGGTTTCCCTGACCAGCATTTGGTCCATACAGTAATTGTGCAAAATTGTCTCCTTCAGGATAGTCAGCAATCCATGCGCCGCTCCAAATCATATATTTACATTGAGTTGCAGCCTTTAAGTTATCTGCAAAATTACTCACTTTGAATTCTGCGCGAATACCAATCGCGTCTAAATTTTTTTTCCAGAGTTCGGAGTGAATAACCGATGCTGAACTATTTTCATTATTAATTTTTAAAACCAAAGGTTTTCCGTTTGGCAAGTTTCGATAGCCATCAGCCCCTTTTTTATAACCATAATAATCAAGTAATTTATTTGCCAATAATGGATTATATCCTACGCTACTTCTGTACTTGGGGTTATATCCATTTACACCTTCAGGTATGAACATTTCTGCTCTAACAGCTTGGCCTTTGTAAGCCTGTCTTATACTTTCTTTTTGATTATATGCCAACGTAATTGCTCTACGAAGTGCAATCTTTTCTGGGCTAAAACCACCAATGACCGGATCACGCATGTTCATCATCGTATAGGTCATTTCAGGTTCTTTATTTGGAAAATGCTTAATTCCCCTTTTCTGAAAAGAAGTCTTAAGTTGATTTCCATCTAAAGCTTGAGGAACAGCATCTGCTGTAAGTCTGTCAAAATCTAATTGACCAGACTGAAAAGCTAACCATCGTGACTGTTGTTCCTCAATAATACTGACTACAACCTTACCAATTTGGGGCATTTTCTTACCGCTCATTTCTTTAATAAGCTGGTTATCCCACGGCGTGCCTGTTGACTTAAAATTCCAGACAAAACCTCGATAATCAGGATTGGCAACTAATTCGACCTTACTTCTCGGTACATATTTACTTAGCATGTACGGTCCGGTACCAACTGGATGCATACCGATACGGTCACCGTAATAGTCAACAACCTCTTTTGCAACGCCACCAAAGGTAATATAGGCAAGAATATAAGGAAAATTAAAATCTTGGCGAGTCAAAGTAAATTGTAAAGTATATCGATCAAGTGCTTTAACCCCAGTAATTGGAGTAGCATAATTAAACTTTCCCGTTTTCTTTGCTTGAGCTACAACTGCATCTGCACCTAATAATTTACCCTCAATAAAAGAAACTGAAGGTGCCCTATTTTCAGGATCTAAAATGCGTTTAATTGTATAGACGTAGTCTTCAGCTACTAGCTCACGGCGTTTACCTTTAAAAGCAGGATCATTGGTAAAATAAATACCGGGCCTAATTTTAAATGTATAAACTTTACCGTCTTGTTCAACCTTAGGCAGGCTTTCAGCCGTATATGGAACTAACTGTACTGGACGAGCTAAATAATCATATTTGAGTAAAGGCTCAAATATGGTTTCCGCGATACTGGCACTATAAAAATTGGTGGTTTTAACCATGTCAAAACCATCATCTGGGGCTTCATAGGCAACGTGTAATATTTTGTTTGGTTGCGCAGGCGTTTGGGCGAAAGCACAAGAAACTGATGTAATAGCCAGACTTAGAATTGCGAGCTTAAAAATTTTTAATTTCAAGTTCCTACCTACTTAATTAATTTTTTAAAGATATTATCCTTTTGAGTAACATCTAAATCCGAATAAGAAAAGTTCTTTCTCAATGGACTACTTTCTTCTTTGTAAATTATTAACCTTTCTATTCAATCTTTTATTTGATCGAATGGAAAACATCATAATGAAATTAGAAAGCTGTAACTATCTAATATAAAGCGAATTTCATGCCATATTTTATGATCAAGAATAATTCATATAGAAATATTTAAAATTTACATTTTAATTAGGCACTTAAAACTTCTGGGACTATATAAATAAAAGTAAGTTTTTGCCAAATATTATATTTATATAACTTATCCATTATTAGCCTATAATGCACAATTAAAAGTCATGAATGTTTCATTCTAGTTCATAATTTTTTTATAGACCAAACAAGAAATATCAACATAAGATGCTAATTTATATTAAAAAATAAAAAAACAAAAGAAATGTTACATTATACAATTACATTTAAAAAAGTTCTAAAAAGATACAAAAGATACGAATCGATACATGAACAATCCAATAATGATTACTTTTTGTACAAATAATTTTGGAACTTTTGGCCACTGTATAAAAACTTACCAAATGGAAAATTTTTTAGGTGAAGATAAAACACTAAATCCTCACCACAAACATAATAAAATCAATATATATCAATATTTTGCATAAACTAAAAAAAGAAAAATATATAGTTGGCACTTGCTTTGCTTAAAAACTTTCCAGCAATATCGCTAACTACAACAAAAAGGGATCAAATCCACGATGAAAAAAAAATACAATGTTCGATCTCAGGTAACCCCCAAGATTGGCAAAACAATTCTTAAATTAAGTACCCTTAGTTTAAGCATGATGTGTCTTACCATGGCACAAGCAGCAGAAACAGAACAATCAAGCAATGATGATAAACCCGTCAAAGTTGTAAAAGTTGCTGTGACAGGCTCTTCAATCAAGGGAGTTGCAGCTCAAAGTGCTTCACCAATTACTATCGTAAAAGTGGATGAAATTTTAAAACAAGGGGTAACTACAACTGAAGAAGCTTTAGCCAAAATTAGTGCAAACCAATCTAATTTTGTTACTGCCAGTAACGTGGGTGCAAGTAAAACAGCTGGTTCAGCGGCAAACTTGAGAGCCTTAGGTGCCAATAAAACACTTGTTTTACTTAATGGTCGTCGATTAGCTGCAAATGCATATGACAGTGGCGTCACAAACTTAAATATTATCCCACTCGCAATGTTAGACCGCATTGAGGTTCTAAGAGATGGTGCCTCTTCCATTTATGGAACAGATGCAATTGGCGGGGTAATTAACTTTATTACCAAAAAGCAATTTACCGGACTTAATCTGACCGCTGGTTATCAAAAACCAGAACAAAAAGGCGGTGAGCAGCAAGACTACAGCATCTTTGGTGGCTTCGGTGATTTAGACGAAAATGGCTATAACGTTTTTGGTGTGGTGGACTATCGCAAAGGCGATGATGTCATGGCCAAAGACCGTAAAGTTAGTCGGCGTGGAGGCATATTACCCGAATTAGGTGTCAATAGAACCAGTAGTGGTTCATTCCCTGCCAATGTCCCAGGTTTAGGTAACCCTTACGCATCCACTGGTTGTGGTAATAACCCTCTTAATAGTGTCGATGATGGAACTTGTCGATATAACAGTCAAGCTGTGATTGGAATTGTTCCAAAAACAGAAGACATCTCAGCTATGGGCCGAGCTACATTTAAACTAAATGATAATTTTAACGCGATTGCAGAATATTTATATGCAAGAAGTGAAGTCACTACTTCAGTTGCACCAGATGTATTTTTTGATCTGACGCTTGACTCTAATAGTAAATATTATCCAGGAAACGGCATAACTCCAGCTTTAGCAGGCGCGAAGGGAACTATCCCTTTATATCTGCGTTCACAATCGGGTAATCGTATAAGTAACAGTATTAACCAATCACATAGATTGTTTGCTGGTATTGAGGGTGAAACTCATGGTTGGGACATTAATTCAGGCGTTACCTATGCACATAGTAGTGCATCGGATGCTATCGTAAGTGGCTATTTAAACTTTGATAAAACACAAGAAGCTTTAAATAATGGTATTTTAAACCCATTCGGACCACAAAACCCTGAAGATGCTAATGTATGGAATGAGTTAGGAGTTGAAGGTAAATATTTAAAAGCCAACCTAGATACAACTACGGTTGATTTCACTGCAAGCCGACCTATATTTAAATTACCAGCTGGAGATGTTGGTTTTGCAGTTGGAGCAAGCTATCGTTATGAAGATTGGACTTCAAAAGTCGTTACTGATGTTGCCCGAGTAGCACCTAGTACAGGTGTCGATCCTGATGAACCAGTAAATACTGGCGATCGTAATATTAAATCGGTATTTACTGAATTTCATATCCCACTTCTTAAAACTTTAGAAGCTCAAATTGCCGCTCGTTATGATGACTACAACGATTTTGGTGATACTTTTAATCCAAAATTTGCACTTCGTTGGGAACCTATTAAACAGTTAATGTTCCGTACAACTTATAGTACAGGTTTCAGAGCACCAACACTTTGGGAAGTTAATGGCGCAAATTCGATAACCAATACAGGTGCATCATATAATGATCCACTGCTTTGCCCTGGTGGAGTTGTACAACCAGGAGGGCAAAAAGAACGTGATTGTAAGATGCAATTTGATAGACAAAATGGAGGTAATAAAACTCTAGATCCAGAAGAGTCAAAGTCTTTTACTGCAGGTTTAGTATTTGAACCAATTAAAAATTTAGCCTTCACTCTTGATTACTTCAATATCGAAGTCGACAAGCAAATTGCTACACTTTCGGAAACTGCTATTTTTAATGACCCTGTGAAATATGCAGACAAATTTGTACGTAATCCTGATGGCTCATTAGATTATATTATTACAACACAACAAAATTTAGGTGGAATTAAAACTTCTGGTTTCGACGTCGGCTTAAGTTGGGTTTCTCCAATGACTGCTACAGGTCGATTCGGTTTCAACATTGATGGTACATATATAACAGACTACAAATACCAAGCCGAGCCAGATGGAGAATGGATAGGTGTTGCTGGGTCATATAGCGGCTTAGACTATCAATCTATTATTCTGCGTTGGAAACATACCGCAAACCTAAATTGGAATTATGAAAACTGGGCTTTAAATCTGCAACAAAACTTCTCTCGTGGGTACCAAGATCAAAACTCTAACGACCAAAACCATAGAGTCAGCGACTATACAACATACAATATTTCAGGCACTTATAAAGGCTTTAAAAATCTAGAAGTGACCGCTGGTATTAAAAATATTTTTGATGAAGACCCTCCTGCTTCTAATGTAATTGATAACTTTCAAATGGGATATGACCCACGTTACGCAGATCCTTTAGGGCGTACGTACTTTGTACGAGGTACATATAAGTTCTAAATGGTTGTTCTGCAAACATGACTTAAACATCGTGTTTGCAGAACAAATACTCACCCTTAGTCAAACATTAATTTAAGAATTGTTTGTCTCAAGTTTCAGGAGTAACTATGGGCATGACTTTTACAGACATAGAAAATAAATCTGCAAAGCGCCTTATTGGTATTGCCGCAGTACTTTTTCTGCATCTTATTGTTGCCTATATTCTGATGTCAGGTTTAGCAAACAATATTCAAAAACCAGCAGAAAAACCTGTGGAATTACAAATTATTCAAGACATTAAACCACCTCCTCCACCTAAACCGGAGGAGCCAAAACCTAAGGAAAAACCACCTGAGCCACCTAAAATGGTAGAAAAAGTTGCCAAAGTTCCTGAGCCGCCTAAACAAGTAGAGAAAGTAGCGACACCGGTACAAAAAACGACACCAGTAGCTCAACCAACTAAAGTTGCTACTCCAGCTCCTGCTGCACCTAGCACCCCATCACCAAGCCCTGTTGCCGCACCAGCTCCAGTGGCAGCTGCCCCAGCTCCTAAACCAGCTGGCGTAACTCGCGGTGTTTCGGAAGGTTCTGCTGGCTGTGAAAAACCGGAATATCCTCGTGAAGCACTGATGAATGAAGAACAAGGTACGGTGCGTATACGTGTTTTGGTTGATACTTCAGGCAAAGTCATTGATGCCAAAGTAAAAAAATCAAGTGGCAGCAAAACCTTAGATAAAGCAGCAACTAAAGCTTACAGCTTATGTACATTCAAACCAGCAATGAAAGATGGTGTGCCTCAGCAAGACTGGTATGAAATTGAATATCCATTCGTAATTGAATAAACAATTGAATTAGTCAGAAATTAAAAAATATTGGAGATAATATGATGAAAAAATCAACTCAACCGCTAGTACGTTTCGCTTCTGCAAGTTTAATCGCAGCTTGCTCATTACTTCCATTAAACTCGGTTTTTGCAGAAGAAACGAGTAATACTCCTGTGGCAACAGCAACCGCTGAAGCTACTTCAAATGCAAATACTCCAACTCCACCACCGAAACCAGCAACAAGCGAAACTGTTAAAAACCCTTATGGTCTAGAAGCGCTTTGGCGTGAAGGAGACTTAGTCGCTAAATCTACCTTATTTATATTAGTACTGATGTCTATTGGCACGTGGTACATCATTATTTCAAAATTCTTACAACAAGCTAAAGTAAAACGACAAGGCAAAGAGGCAGAGAAAAGTTTTTGGGAAGCAACTTCATTAGATAATGCAGCTGATAATTTAGAACAAAGTAGCGCATATCGCTTTATTGCTGAAAAAGGCATTAACTCAACTAAATCGCACGGCGGCTCTTTACTTGAGCGAATCGATTTTAATACATGGGTGAGCATATCAATTCAACGTGCAATTGAAAAAATACAAAATCATTTAGGTGGTGGTTTAGCTTTCTTAGCAACCGTTGGATCAACGGCACCCTTTGTTGGTCTTTTTGGTACGGTTTGGGGAATTTATCACGCATTAACTGCCATCGGAATTTCAGGTCAGGCATCTATTGATAAAGTTGCTGGTCCTGTCGGTGAAGCTTTAATTATGACAGCTATTGGTCTTGCAGTCGCAGTACCCGCTGTACTTGGTTACAACTGGCTAACTCGCCGTAATAAAGCCGTTATGGAAAATGTTCGTTCATTTGGTTCAGATTTACACGCAGTTTTATTAAGCGGAGAAATTAGTACCAATAATTCGGTTAACCGCAGCATTAAATAACGAGGAGCAAACGTTATGGGTATGAGTGTTGGTTCTGAAGATGACGATGAAATGATTGGTGCAATTAATACGACGCCTCTGGTTGATGTCATGTTGGTTTTACTTATTATTTTTCTAATTACGATTCCGGTAGTTACACATACGGTTCCAGTGAAACTACCAGAAGAAAAAAATACGCCATATGCCACCACACCTGAAAATATTCAACTTTCTGTGAACAAGAAAGGAGATATTTTCTGGAATGAAAGTTATGTGCCTAATAAAGAAATATTGCTATCAAAGCTTCAAGCAGTTGCGCAAAAAAGGCCTCAGCCAGAAGTTCATATTCGTGGAGACCAGCTTACTCATTTTGAGGCGATAGATCAGGTCATTAGCACGACCAAACAAGCTGGTATTGGCAAAATTGCATTTGTTACTACCCCTCCAGCCTCCCAGTAATTATTTTAAGGAGAATTTTATGGGTATGAATGTCGGTTCAAATAATGATGACGATGTGATGTTAGAAGTTAACATGACGCCTCTTATTGATGTCATGTTAGTACTTATTATTATGTTCATTATTACCATCCCTGCACCAAACAATGCGATTAATATTAATTTGCCAAACGGCACACCGCCTCCAACAAATGAAAAGCCACCTGAAGTGATTGATGTAAGAATTGACGCAACAGGTAAAGTGTTTTGGAATAACCAGCAGGTTTCAGACCGCACCGCACTAGAGACTTTATTTCAAAGTGTGGTTGCCAAAAAAGATCAAGACCAGATCAAACTTAAACCAGATCAAATGGCTGAATATAAAAATGTAGCGATGGTCATGGCTACAGCACAGCGTTTAGGTGTCACCAAAATTGGAATTGTAAGCAGTAACTAATATTGCTTTTAAATCTATTCTATTACTTCATACGCTAACTGGAATTTTCAGTTAGCGTTTTTTTTTGAAGGGAAATATTCAACTCTAAAATAATATCTCCACATTCATCATATTCTCCAGTTTCTATAAAACCCAATTTTTTATAAAGTTTTCCAGCACAATGATTAGATGATTTATACATAGTTCGAATTCGTTTAGCTCCTTTTGTAAATATTTCATCAATTGCAATTTGCAATGCTTCGGTACCATAACCTTTAGCTTGATTATTTTTATCAATCATAAAACGAAATAACCAGAATAATGTCTCATCAGGTGGATCAATTTCGACGCAATACATTAAGAACCCAATGACGTCATTATTGAAACAGATCACTCTTGGACAGTAATGTTCTTCCACTTTAGACTCAGCAATAGAATAAACATTTGGTGCAACATAGTCTTTTTGAGATTCATCTAATGATAATTTTGCGCATAGAAGCCAATTCTCACGATCTAGACTTTTCAAATTAATCAAATTCAAAAATCCTTTAGAGATACATTTTCTTAGTTTAAGCAAAAAATATACCGAGAACAAAAAAAGCCTCCGAAGAGGCTTTTTTTATGACAGGTTAAAATTAGTCACCTGTATAACCTTTTAACTTTAAACGAGCAGCATGAAGTAACGGCTCAGTATAACCTGAAGGCTGTTCACAACCTTTAAAGATGAGGTCAGAAGCGGCTTGGAAAGCAATGTTAGTTTCAAAGTTAGCAGCCATTGGTTTATACAATGGGTCATTCGCATTTTGCTCATCAACAATTTTTGCCATGCGTTTAAGCACTTCTTCAACTTGTTCACGAGTCACAATACCGTGACGTAACCAGTTTGCAACGTGTTGAGAAGAAATACGTAATGTTGCACGGTCTTCCATTAAGCCCACATTGTTAATGTCAGGAACTTTCGAACAACCCACGCCTAAGTCAACCCAACGAACAACGTAACCTAAAATACCTTGGCAGTTATTTTCAAGCTCATTGTTGATTTCTTCTGCTGACCAGTTTGTTTCTGGTGCAAACGGAGGAGTCAACAAGTCATCTAATGACAACATTTCTTCAGCTTTCAACTGATCTTGACGTGCTTTAACATTCACTTGATGGTAATGCATCGCATGAAGTACTGCACCTGCCGGAGATGGAACCCAAGCACATGAAGCACCCGCATTTGGATGTGCAGCTTTGGTTGCCAACATATCTTTCATGCTATCTGGTTTTGGCCACATGCCTTTACCAATTTGTGCTTTACCTTGTAAACCAGTCTTCAAACCAATTGCAACGTTACGGTTTTCGTAAGCAGCAATCCATTTTTGTGTTTTTACGGCTTCTTTACGAACAACTGGTGCAGCTTCCATTGAAGTATGAATTTCATCACCAGTACGGTCCATGAAACCAGTATTAATAAAGATTGTGCGGTCTTTTGCAGCAGCAATACAGTTTTTCAAGTTTACAGATGTACGGCGCTCTTCATCCATAATACCGATTTTTAACGATTTAGGCGGTAAGCCAATCGCTTGTTCAGCACGTTCAAATAACTCTACAGCAAACGCAACTTCTTCTGGACCATGCATTTTTGGCTTAACAATATACATAGAACCTTTACGAGAGTTCTTGTTTTCGTTTTCACTACGAATGTCCGCAACTGACAACAATGGTGTTACCAAGGCATCCATAATACCTTCGAAAATCTCTTCACCATCTACTAAAATCGCTGGGTTAGTCATTAAATGGCCTACATTACGAAGTAACATAAGTGAACGACCATGAAGTTTCGTTGTACCACCAATTAAGTTTTTAATTTCGCGATCTTTATTTAAATCACGAACAATCGTTTTACCATTTTTCTCGATAGATTCTTGAAGCGTACCTTTCATTAAACCTAACCAGTTACGGTAACCTTCAACTTTTTCTTCAGCATCTACTGCCGCAACAGAATCTTCTAAATCCTGGATAGTAGTTACAGCCGCTTCGAATGTTAAGTCTTTAACACCCGCTAAATCAGTTTGACCAATTGGGCTAGATGTATCAATTTCGATAATGACATGAAGGCCATTACTTAAAAGAACAACTTCTGTAGGGTTCGCTTCTTCACCGTTGAAACCAACAAACTGAGCTTCATGAGCTAAACCTGTTTTTGAACCATCTTTCAAAGTCACAACAAGTTTATTTTGCTCAATCGCATACTTTGTCGCATCTGCATGTGAACCTTGCGCAAGTGGGAAAACTTCATTTAAGAAATTTTTAGCGAACTCAATTACTTTTGCACCACGTACAGGGTTATATCCTTTACCTTTTTCAGCTCCACCTTCTTCAGCAATTACATCGAAGCCGTAAAGTGCATCATATAAAGAGCCCCAACGAGCATTTGCTGCGTTTAAGCTATAACGAGCATTACGTACAGGTACAACTAACTGCGGCCCTGCCAATAATGCGATTTCTTCATCAACGTTTTCAGTTGTAATTTGAAAATCTTCAACTTCTGGCAATAAATAACCAATTTCAGTTAAGAACGCCTTATAAGCACCTAATTCAAATTTATTGTTACGGTGCCATTCATCAATTTTTGCTTGTAATTCATCACGCTTAGCCAATAATGCTTTATTTTTTGGGCTAAGATCGACAACAACTTGCTCAAAGTTCTTCCAGTAAGTTTCACTATCTAAACCAGAACCTGGTAAAGCTTCATTTTCGATAAAATCGTAAAGTTCTTTAGCAATCGCTAACTTGCCTTTTTGAATACGTGCAGTCATTGTCTTTCCTGAAGTTGCTACTTTTTATACCAAGAGAATCCTAGTATACCGATTTAAATTAAGCTGAATACTAATATCACATTCCTAAATAGTAAGCATTTTCCCTTGTAAAACTATTGACAAAGATAAATTTTTCTATATAGGAAATATTTAAATTCTAACTAGGATTCCCAACAATTTATTCAATATTTAAAGATACTGAAACTAGACTTTTTGTTAACAGACAAAAAATTCCACTATCTTATTTTTCTAAAGCGTATTTAGTTATATCAAACTTTGCAGCATGAAAAAGCACTATTTAACTAAATTTATCTATTTTTGTTGTAAAAAAAAGCGCCCTATAAAGAGCGCTTTTCATATCTATTTTTTATGCGTTTTTAGTTTCATCAATATGGCGATGTTCAGAATGCAAATATTCATCCGATTGCATTTCCAATAAACGCGAACGAGTACGCTCAATCTCAAAGGCTAATTTTTCACCTTGATAAATATCAATAATACTATCCTGCGAAGTTAAAAGTAACTTTACTCCACGATCATAAAACTCATCGACTAAGTAGATAAAACGACGTGTACCTTCAGACAAGAAATCTGTTAAATGCGGAACATTACTTACCAGAACCGTATTATAGATATTTGCAATTTCAATAAAATCTGCTGGGCTGCGTGGTTTAAAGCAAAGTTCAGAAAACTCACACCACAACACATCTTCTGTATGACCTAGAGTCTCGACCACACGATTATTAATCACAATCGGCTCTTGAGAATGAGCTTGTGTGTGAGTTAAAGCGCTAAAACGTTCCGCCATCCAGCTTTGGACTTCATTACTTAATGGAGATTTAAATAATTGAGCTTGTTTTAAGACACGTAAACGATAATCCACACCTGCATCTACGTTTAAAACAGTACAATTCTTTTTAACCATTTCAATTGTTGGCAAGAAACGGTCACGATGAATACCGTTTTTATATAAACCGTCTGGTGCAATGTTTGATGTAGCAATCAATGTCACGCCACGAACAAACAATTTTTGGAATAAATCACTCAAGATCATTGCATCAGTTACGTTTGATACAAAGAACTCATCAAAACAAATAACCACTGCATCTTTATAAATTTGGTCAGCCACAATTTCAAGTGGATTACGTTGACCAGAAAGCTTGTTTAATTCTTTATGGACATGTTGCATAAAATGATGAAAATGCATACGTGTTTTACGACGAAATGGCACTGACTCATAAAATTGATCCATAAGCCAAGTTTTTCCACGGCCTACTCCACCCCACATATAGACACCTTTAGGTGAGGTTTGGCGGCGAAAACGACGGAAAGCTTTTTTAGAGGCTTTATAACGGTTTAAAAGTTCTTTCCATACACGGTCTAATTCTTGCACTGCCTGTGCTTGCGCTTCATCTGCCATAAACTGGCCTGAAGCTAAAGCCTCAGCATAGCGTTCTGCTGGGGAAGAAGGTGAGAATGCAGTACTATGAGAAGATTTTAAATTTAACATATCGTTTTATTTCAATTTTAACTGATAGGAGTATAGCGAACATTTTGTTCAACCACATTAGCTTTTAGCATCAAGAATTACGACGATGACTCTTTGCCATATTGTCGAGGACTCTGTCCAAACCATCGTTTAAATGCATGATTAAATGCCGCTGGTTCAGAATAACCGAGTAAGTCGGCAATAACTTCTATTGAGTATTCTCTATATTCCATAAGCTTTAATGCCTTATTCTTGATAATTTGTTCACGAATTTGCTTATAACTCGTATTTAACTGTTGCAATTGATGCCTTAATGTCCTTTCAGGCATTTTCAATGCAAAAGCTGTTTCCGCCATGCTCGGGATAATTCCTTGTTGCAACTCAAGATAATCTTGCACACATTGTATGATATGTGGAGTTTGGTGATCTTGTTGATTTAATCTTGTTATTTCTGTAATACATTTTGATTCATAAATACGATGTGTAATGATGTCTGCAGAAGGAATTTTGATTTCAAGTACATCCTTGCTTAGGCTAAATGCTGCATATTTACCATTAAAGTGCACATCATCGCCATAGTATGCAAAATAGCGAGATAAGGTCTCTGAATCCGTTGGTTTTTCAAATGGAAGTTCTATACGCATAGCGGGCATTTCTAATCCCATCATCATATAAATATCTTGAATAAATTTATAAGTTCCTGAAACTTCACATTGTGCCCGTAACTGTCCCACTTGGGTTTTCAAATCAACAGGCAAATAATTTAAGATGGTGCGCTCATCCGTTTCATAAAGCCCTAAAGCACCAAACAAATGAGTAAGTCTTTGATATTTTATCCCTTTACTTAATGCAGTTTGAACATCATTACTTGTTACAAGCAACATAAGTAGTGGCCCGTAACCGGCCAAAGCATAATGCTGTCCAATGAATAGACCCTTTTCAGGCTCAACATTTTCACTAATAATTTGTTGTATATCCCATTCTAGGCGATCATGAATTGTGGAGCTCGGATCTAAAGCATCAACTTTAATTCCTATACCAGCCAAACGTGAGTCGACATCAATGCCCGCATTGCGCATTCCTTGAATTAAATACATTAAACCAAGTATCGACCGTTTCATTCTTCTATCAATTTCCCTAGACTCAAATGTTTTACTATAAAGAAGAAAGAAAATTAATTGCCGAATCTATCAATTTTCACGTCGATACAATCATGTTTAAACTGATCAAAAAACGTTAGTCTTGCCTGCAATCCTCTTTTCAGCTTATGCAGGGTTTCCAATGCTAAACACAAAGCAAAATGCTATTCAAAAAACTAAAATCGCTATTATTGGTGCTGGATTTGGTGGCCTAGCAATGGCAATTCGCTTACTGCAAAACCAACAGCAAGACTTTGTTATTTTAGAAAAATCAGACGATGTAGGTGGAACCTGGCGCGAAAACCGTTACCCTGGTGCAGCATGCGATGTTCAATCTCATATGTATTCTCTCTCGTTTGCCCCTAAAACAGACTGGTCGAAACGTTACGCTGAGGGACCTGAGATATTTGAATATATTCAAGATATTACAGAAAAATATAAGATTAAAAATTACTGTAAGTTCAACCACGATGTAACTCATGTCCAATATGATGAAATGCGTCATGTGTGGACTCTTGATTTTAAAAATCAGCCTTCGATTGAAGCTCAATTTGTTGTTTTTGCATCAGGCCCCCTACACATCCCACAAATCCCCCATATTCAAGGCATCGAAAAATTCAAAGGGAAAGTTTTTCATTCATCACAGTGGGAACATGACTATAACCTAAATGGTAAAGCAGTCGCATCTATTGGTACTGGTGGTAGCGCGATTCAATATATTCCAGAAATAGCTGGAGATGTTAAACAGCTCTATGTATTCCAAAGAACGGCAGCTTGGGTAATACCACGAGATGAACGGAAATACTCTCGTTTGAGTAAAACATTATTCAAATCTTCCAATCTTTATCGTCAAATTCATCGTAGTCGTCTTTATTGGAGTAATGAGTCACGCGTTGTACCCATTGTTCAACCCCAAATTATGAAATATGGTCAAAAGTTGGCAGAAGCTTTCATACGCTTCCAAGTGAAAGACAAAGAAGTAGCCAAGAAACTTACACCTGACTTTGTGATGGGATGTAAACGTATTCTTATTTCAAATAAATATTTCCCTACATTTAACCGTAAAAATGTTGAGCTAGTAACGGATAGTATTCAAGAAATTAAAGAAAATAGTATTGTCACTAAAGATGGTAAAGAACGACCTATTGATTGTTTAATTTATGGTACTGGTTTTATTACTGATCCACGTATTTACTTGAAACATTTCACTTGTATTGGACGCAATCAAGTTGAGTTAAAACAGGCGTGGAAAAATGGTGCAGAAAGTTATTACGGTATTATGACTAAAAACTTTCCTAATTTATTCCAATTAGTCGGCCCTAATACAGTATTAGGTCATAATTCGATTATTTTTATGATTGAATCTCAAGTAAATTACATTTTACAACTCATCCAACTTGTAGAAAAGTCTGGGCAAAAAGCAGTTGAGATTAAACCAGAAGTTCAAGATACTTTTAACGAACGGGTTCAAAATCAGCTTAAAGGAACTGTGTGGCAAGCTGGAGGTTGTAGTAGCTGGTATCAATCTGCCGACGGAAAAAACTTTTCACTATGGCCTACCTATACATGGAAGTACTGGTTAGAAACGCGCAAGGTTAATCCTAAAGATTATTTACTCTTAAATAAAAGCTCACAGAGCTATGCAGCTTAAAATGTTCAATACATAATAGGTGGGTTAAAACAATCCACCTATTATTATATGCAATCTTTTTATCTCATCATTCAAATTTTTTTAGCGCTCGCTTCCGGCTATTTTCTAGCACCCAAACTATCTTTAAATATCCAAAAGTTTATTTTTAAAATACTGCCCTATTTTTCTTATATTCTCTTAGCAAGTGTAGCTTTAGAATTAACACTAGCACTTGATCAAATTGAGAATCCTTCTGCCATACTTCCACCCGCTATTATTATTGCACTTACAACATCTTTTGGTTCTTTCTTTACCTGTTTATTGGCTTATACAATTTTTGATAAACAAAGTGTCAAAGGCAAAATTTCACTTCAACTTTTTGTAAATGCTTTAAAAAATATTGCAAAGGCCTTTCTTGCTTTAGGCGTCGGTGTTCTATTAGGAGCTATTGCCACTCAATTCAATTCACATATGGCCTTTAATAGTTGGTATTTATTATTACTATTTATTTTCTTAATTGGTATTGAACTTGCCTTCACTCATTTCAACCGTACGTGGTTAAGCTGGAAGATTTTAATTGTACCTTTGGCTGCATTTATCGGCTCATGTATAGCGGGCTTCTTTAACTACTTTTTGCTTAGCAAGCATTTTGCACTGAATGAGACGTTAGCATTAGCACAAGGTTATGGCTGGTATTCAATGTCAGGGATCTTATTTACGCAATTACACTCAGCAGAACTAGGTGGTATTGCATTATTAACTGATTTATTTAGAGAAATTGTGGCTATATTTTTAATGTATACAATGGGATGGCGTTTTCCACGCCCTGCTATCTCAAGTGCTGGCGCAACGTCAATGGATGTTACCTTAGCCATGGTAAAACAGTCATGTGGTACACATTATGTACCACATGCCATGATGAGCGGCTTATTATTAAGCCTACTCGCTCCGCTATTAATTAGCTTATTCCTAAATTTTTAAGCAATTGAAGTAAGAATAGACTTCAACATTTCTGTTGGATTTTCTGCTTTAGTAATTGGTCGACCAATAACCAAGTGTGTAGAACCATCAAGCATAGCCTGCTTCGGAGTCACAATACGTTTTTGGTCGTCCGCATTTGAACCTTCTGGGCGAATACCAGGTGTTACTAAAGAGAAGTCTTGTCCAATCAATTCACGTAGAATTTTAGCTTCTTGTGCAGAACAAACCACACCATCTAATCCACTTTCTTTAGTCAGTTTAGCTAAGCGTTTTACATGCTCTACTGGCTCAACATCTAGACCAATATCTTTTAAATCTTCACGGCCCATTGAAGTTAACACAGTAACCGCAATTAGTTGAGTTTGATAGTTACCTGCTTTTAAGCGTTCTACACAAGTTTCCATCATTTTACGACCACCTGAAGCATGGACGTTGACCATCCACACGCCTAAATCAGCTGCTGCACAAACAGCCTGAGCAGTAGTATTTGGAATATCATGAAATTTAAGATCAAGAAAAACTTCAAAGTTTTGTTCTTGAAGTTTTTTTACAACAGATGGGCCTTCATGAGTAAAAAGCTCTTTACCCACTTTTACACGACATAAAGTAGGATCAAGTTGTTCAACAATTTTTAAAGCGTCATATTGGCTTTTTGCATCTAACGCAACAATGATACTCAAGAGACTTTCTTCCATCATATAAAATCAGCATCATTATAATAGACAAGTCATCAAGTAATAAAGGAATGTATAAGGAAGGCTTTCAAATTTAGAGACAATAATGTTATGGGGACTTATTTTTAGAAAAATACAAAGGAGAACAGGCTAATAAATTGAGGAAAATACTACTCTTTACTCATTAATAAAGAGTAGTACGGGGATTATAGCGGAGTAGAGTTTTTATCTTGCGGATAAATATCTACAACGGTTTTTTCATGTCTTACATTCGCAGCGGCTTCTGCTGCTGCTAATTGAGCACTTTGGATTTGTTCTTTTCTTAAATGGTCAATATCTTTACGCAGGCGTTTAATTTCCCAACCTTTTTGAAATACTCTGAAAACCTGCACACCTAATAAAAGACCAACCACAGTTCCAAGCACCAATGTGAGTAGCAGTAATAAGCCTAAACGCATAGCTGGAACTTGGGTAAATAACAAATCAACAGAAAGTTCTGTTGGATTCTGCAAAACAAGTGCTAAAGAATAGCCAAATACAACAATAAGCAATGCAATTAAAATATAACGCATAGGCACCCCGCTTATAAATTTTTATTTATTTCCCGGATTCGTTGACTGCATCACGCAGTGCTTTACCGGGTTTGAAATGTGGAACAGCTTTAGCTGCCACTTCTACTGATCTTCCAGTTTTAGGATTACGACCAACTCTTGGATCACGGTGGTGTAAAGCAAAGCTACCGAAACCACGGATTTCAATTCGATTATCAGTTGATAGGGCCTCTATCATTTGATCAATCATAATTTTAACCGCCTCTTCCACCAAAGGTTCAGCTAAGTGTGGGTTTTTCAGCGCAATGCGTTCAATCAAATCAGACTTATTAAGAGCTTCAGTAGTCATCTACGACCTCGTTATTTATTGCTACTCTATGTCGTCTGATAATAACCTGTTTAAATACAAAACGGTAGCGCAGTATGTTGAATACTAGGCTACCGTTTACAGTAATTTGTATAAAAAGTACAATTCCGTTACATGAAACTGTACTTTGTTAACCTATTACTTCATTTGTGCTTTAATCAAATCACCAATAGTCTTAGGACCATTTTCTTGATTTGTTGTTGCTGTACGCAAGCTAGCAACTGCTTCTTTCTCTTCAGCTTCGTCTTTTGCTTTAACAGACAAGTTGATAGAGCGAGATTTACGATCAACGTTGATGATTTTCGCTTCAACTTCTTGACCAACTTCTAAGAATTTAGTTGCATCTTCAACGCGGTCACGGTTGATTTCAGAAGCTTTAAGAGTAGCTTCTACTTCGTCAGCCAACTTAACAGTTGCGCCACGAGCATCAACTGCAGTTACAGTACCTTTAACTAAAGCACCGCGTTCGTTAGCAGCTAAGAAATCATTGAACGGATCGCTGTTCAATTGCTTGATACCAAGGCTGATACGGTTACCTTCAGCGTCTACAGACAAGATAACAGCTTCAACAGTGTCACCTTTCTTGTAACGACGAATAGCTTCTTCACCTTGCTCATTCCAAGAAATATCAGACAAGTGTACTAAACCGTCGATACCGCCGTTCAAGCCAATGAAGATACCAAAGTCAGTGATAGACTTGATAGTACCAGATACTTTTTCGCCTTTCTCATGAGCTTTAGCAAACTCTTCCCATGGGTTAGCACGAGTTTGTTTGATACCAAGGCTGATACGACGACGTTCTTCGTCAACTTCAAGAACCATAACATCAACTTCATCACCAATCTGAACAACTTTAGATGGGTGGATGTTTTTGTTAGTGTGGTCCATTTCAGAAACGTGAACTAAACCTTCAACGCCTTCAGCGATTTCAGCGAAACAACCGTAGTCAGTTAAGTTAGTTACACGAGCTTTAACGATAGAACCTTTAGGGTAACGGCTCATGATCGCTAACCATGGATCTTCGCCTAATTGCTTAAGGCCTAAAGATACGCGGTTACGCTCACGGTCGAATTTAAGTACTTTAACAGTAACTTCTTGACCAACTTCAACAACTTCTGAAGGGTGTTTGATACGTTTCCAAGCCATATCTGTGATATGGAGAAGACCGTCAATACCGCCAAGATCAACGAATGCGCCGTAATCAGTAAGGTTTTTGATTGTACCTGTAACTGTTTGACCTTCTTCAAGTTGAGCAAGTAATGCTTCACGGTCAGCAGAAGATTCAGCTTCCATAACAGCACGACGAGATACAACAACGTTATTACGTTTAGCATCAAGTTTGATTACTTTAAACTCTAACTCTTTACCTTCAAGGTGAGTAGTGTCACGGATAGGACGAGTGTCAACTAATGAACCTGGTAAGAATGCACGAACAGGACCGATGTCAACAGTGAAACCGCCTTTAACTTTACCAGAGATAACACCAGTAACGATTTCGCCATCTTCAAAGATTTTTTCAAGTTTAGTCCAAGTTTCAGCACGCTTAGCTTTTTCACGTGATAAAACTGTTTGACCCATACCGTTGTCAAGAGCTTCAACAACTACGTCAACAGTATCACCAACCTGAACTTCAAGTTCACGTTGTTCATTTAAAAATTCAGCACGGTCAACAATGCCTTCAGACTTTAGGCCAGTGTCAACAGTTACCCAGTCGCTATCGATGTTTACAACAACACCTTGGATGACTGCACCCTTTTCAACGTTGAGGTTTAATTCACTTTCTTCAAAGAGGGCTGCAAAAGATTCGGTCATGATATACCTGATAAATTCAGCGGTCTTGGATCAGACAAGGCCGGTTTAGTTAAGTATCAACATAGTCTTTATAGACTGATCAAGCTATGCGTCAACTGATAATTCTATTTGCTAAATGGTACGGCTATCGACATAATCAACCATCAACTTAAATACCTGATCGATCGTTAATTCCGAACTATCAATGATATAAGCGTCTTTGGCTGGCTTGAGCGGAGCAACTTCTCGCTCCATATCTCTTTTGTCACGCGCCTGTATATTAGCTAAAATGTCGTTTATTTTAGCATCTAGGCCCATGCCCTGCAACTGTTTTACTCTTCGCTCAGCACGCGACTCAGCCGAAGCAGTCAGATAAATTTTTGCATTTGCTTCTGGAAAAATAGCTGTAGCCATATCACGGCCATCTGCAACTAAGCCAGGTTTTTGTGCAAAAGCTCTTTGTCTCTCAAATAATGCCTGTCTAAGTTCAGGAATTGCTGCAACTTTCGATGCATATTCACCCACACGTTCTGTACGAATTATTTGAGATACATCCTCACCATCTAGAAAAACTAGAATGCCCGCTGCGGAAGTTTCAAATTTAATATCCAATTGACGTGCATATTGAATACATTCGTCGAGCTGACTGTCTAATTTCTCTAATAAATCGTGTTTATGTAATGACAACCCCAATAAACGATATAAGGCACCAGAATCGAGTAAATGATATTGATAATATGCTGCAAGTTTTGCCGCCAATGTCCCTTTACCCGAACCACTCGGACCATCAATAGTAATAATTTGAACTGTCATTGAACTCTCACTAAGAAGCAACTGCTTTAGCTAATCTCGAAAAGCCTAGTGTAATGGCTAGTTTTAGCTGTGCAAGGATTAATTTACTTACCACTGGAGCTTTTGCCGTTAACTCGATGCGATATGTAACTAAAGTTATGTATGGGGTGATTTCAGAAAACTCGATTCGACCTAAATGGTGTTTAATCAAAGGATTGTCTATTAATTTATATTCAATGCTTTTATTTTCTTCAAGCAAGGTAATTTCTTCTTTGATTGGCTTGATTGGGCCAAACCCCATACGACGAACTGAACCTAAACCATCAGGTCTTTTAGAATCTGCTGAGTCTTTCACACGTACAACTTGCAATGGTGCAAAAGCAGTATTGTAAGTTGCATGTTTAGAAAGCAGATTAAACACGTCCCTAAGAGGAGCATTAAATTCTTTTTTTACGGTAATTACATTACGCATTGAATATTCCTTATCAAAAAATATGGCAATAAAATCGCGTTAGTTTGCCATAAGCTCGTGTTACTTTTTAATCATTTAAGGACGTTTTCTGTTGTTTTTCTTGTTTCTTTTGCTCGCGTCTTTGTTTAAAAAAATGACTGAGTTGTTGGGCACATTTCTCTTGTAAACAACCTTGTTGAAAGGTAAATCGATGATTGTAATAACCATCTTGTAGTAACTGACGAGCACTTACCAATGAACCTGCTTTAGGTTCTGTTGTACCAAAAACCACATGTTTGATTCTTGCATGTACTAATGCACCTACACACATTGTGCATGGCTCAAGAGTGACATATAAAGTCGCATCGTCAGGTAATCGATAATTATTTAATGATAAGCATGCTGCACGTATAGCTTGAATTTCTGCATGTGCAGTTGGGTCTAACAAACTAATTGGAGCATTATAGCCAGATCCAATCACTCGATTTTGGCTTACTACAATCGCACCGACAGGAATTTCACCCTGTTGTGCAGCTAATTCAGCTTGCTCGTAAGCAAGCTGCATCCAATATTCATCACTAAATTCAGTCATGTATTTAGGTGATCACACCGTGTTGTCTAAGTAACGCATTCCAGCTATCTATTGAAGTCACTGGCGGACAATCAACCAATATGCCTCTTAAGCTTAAGTCTTCACATGGTTTCCATTCTGGTGATAAATCTTTATCAACCAACCGTGCACGAACCCCTTCAACAAAGTCAGGATGACGAATTTTCCACTCAGAGATCTGAGCTTCAAGATCAAATACCTCATCCCAAGAATGTATCTGTTTACCCCATTGCCACAGCAACCAAGTGATTGCCGCAGTACTAGGAGATCCTTTCTGTAAGTTCTCACTCGCTTGGCGTAACCAATCACTGCTCGCATCACGCAAGCTCACAATAGCTTGATAATCTTGTTCAAAATTAAAACCGCGGCAAACGCTATGAATCACATCAAGTGAGTTTTGTAATGGACCTGCCGCAACCGGACGATGCAAACTATTTAAAGTATCATCAATTGCGCGGAAATCCCCAGCAGGATAATGAGCCCAATTAATATTTAAAACTTTTTGCAAAACATTATCACGCTGTGCTTCACAAATATGTGTTGCCCAACCAATGCTATATGCTCCAGCGGCTGTCATGATTGAACCAGTTAAACCAGTAAACAAGCCTATTGGACCACGATCTGCTAAGAAGCGGCTCGCCCCTACATCTGGATATAAACCAATATTAATCTCAGGCATTGCCAAACGAGAATATGGAGTTACTAGACGGAATGGAGCTGCCATAAACAGGCCCAACCCCCCACCCATAACATAGCCTTCGCCCCAAACAACTACAGGCTTAGCATAATTATGTAAGAGTAAATCCAAAGCATATTCTTGCTGGAAAAACTTATTCGCCGTGTCTACTTCTTGATTTATAACAAGTTGACGTAATTTTCTAACATCACCACCTGCACAAAAAGCTTTTGGTGTAGTTGAATCTAACCAAATTGCTTTAACGCTCTCATCATCACGGAAATCTTCAAATACTCGTAATAATGCCGTTACGATTGATTCATCTAAAGCATGCAATGATTTAGGACGATTCAAACGTACTATACGCCAGCCGTTTTTTGCTTCTTCGACCACCAAGTCCGGGTGATAGTTATTTAGATTGGGAGAGTTCATCATGCGTCCAATTGCCAGTCTATGGGCTCAATGCCATGTTGTTTCAAATATTGATTTGTTTTTGAGAACACTTTACATCCAAAAAAACCACCTCTGTTTGCAGCAAGGGGCGATGGATGTGCAGCGGTTAAAACCAAGTGTTTATCTCTATTTATACGTTGTCCTTTGCGCTGTGCATAAGCACCCCACAAAATAAATACTATATGTTCTCTTTGCTCATTCAGGACATCAATGACTTCATCAGTAAATGCTTCCCAACCTTGCTTTTGATGTGAGGTTGGCTGTCCAGCTTCAACAGTAAGCACACTGTTCAGTAAAAGTACGCCTTGCGTAGCCCATTTCGTTAAGTCGCCATGACGAGGAGCTGGAATACCCAAATCTGTATGTAATTCATGAAAAATATTACGTAAAGATGGTGGTAATGCAATACCTTTTTGAACGGAGAAACTTAATCCATTTGCTTGGTTTGGTCCATGATATGGATCTTGTCCAAGAATAACGACCTTCACATCAGCCAATGGTGTCGTATTTAGAGCACTAAAGATTTGTTTACTCGGCGGATATATTATTTTTTGTGCTTGCTTCTCTTGAAATAAGAAATCACGCAAATTATCCATTTGAGGACTTAACAAAAAAGGCGCTAAAGATATTTTCCAGCTTTCTTCTAATTGAACTTTACTGAGTTTATCTTGCTGTTGCTCAGTTAATTGCATTAATGTCATCCTAGATCAATTTTCAATTCTACAAATACTGTAAGTAACTCGACTTATACTTCGACTTGTAAATCAACTTGAGGATTATTAAATTTAATCCCATTTTTCAAGTCTTCATACATTTGAGGATTTGCCCACTCTATCTGAATTTGTTCTGAAAAAACAATTCCATCGAGACTTAAAATCCCCATTTGTTCATTTTGAATATCTTCAATAAAGCTTTGTGCATATCCAGTATCAGTCTCATGAACAATAACTGAATAAACCTCAACATCACCTTCCCCATTTTGAGTGATGGTTGATTGTAAAACTTGCTGAGCTAGATAAAAGAAAATACGTGAAAACTGTTCAGCCGAAGGCGAAACAGGTAAAGAAATCCAACGAGCACTAAAAGTCTGACAAGCATCAATGTATTGAGAATCATCTTTTTCCCAAAAACAGATTGCATGATCAAAGCTGTCAATAAGGTCTTTTATTACCCCTTTTAGAAGCCCAAAATCATAAACCATTTGTCCATGATCTAATTTCGAAGCTTTAAGCAATAATTCGACTTTATAACTATGTCCATGAATTGATCGCTTACAACGATCCGATGTACAGTTTCGTACAACATGTGCATTTTCAAACTTAAATAACTTACGAATTAACATGTGCCAAATCGATCATTCCTTCTAGGAACATTATTATAAAGCAAAAGACGAAAACTTCGCACCACTTTTCAATTAGAAACAATTAGCGAAAAGTATGATAAGACTTGTGAAGAAATATTGAAGATAAATATATAGAAAATTTATCTTCATTTTATTTTGTCATTAGAGAAGTTTCTAAATATGACTTTTTAACAACATGATAAAAACAAATAAACTAAAATTTTTCAATCAGTTAAATGGTGACATATTTCTAGAATAAACATAAACCTGCTTATCATTACGCATTAGTGCACTTGTAAATTGTCTTTTCCGATTATTTAGCACGACCTCAATTTGTGCTTGAAAAAAACTCGACTTTACATCTAACAAGCTATTCACTTCAGTTCTCTTTTGAGTGTCGACTGTTGAAAAAGCATTCAATTGCCATAATTCATCAACATTTTGAAAGAATTTTAAATTTTGTTGGCGCATCTGAAGCTCTTTTTCTACCGCCCCTAAATCTAATTTTGGATCAATACTCGCCAAAACTAATGGCGAGGCTGTATTAATATTTACTTTTGTATTTTCAGGTAATGCAGAAATATAGGGAGCAATTAAATCATATTTCTTACCGTCAAACCCTCTTACTAATTTTAGCTCTTCAATACGATGAAATTTAGCATTTGAAGCTAAATAGCTAGGATCAAGACCTTCATAATAACTGCTTTCAGCACCCATAGGCCCAGATGGTTCGTCATCTGGATCTTGCCAATCGATGACTGCTTGACTTAATTCTGCTGGCAAGCCTACACGTACAAGTAATCGCTCAAACCAATTTTTAGCAGCTTCGTTTACCTTACCTTCATTCGTCGTCAAATTGTTTAGGTTAAATTTGCCTGACTCATCCAATAAACGTCCTGATACTGATCCATCTTCTATTGGAAAAGGTGGCATCGGCTGTGCCCATGTTTCTTTTAAATGATCAACGCCACCAGCATTGTTTGCATCTTGAATTAATAATTCAGAAAAAAAAGCCTCTGCACTTTTTGCATAGAGTAATGACTGATTTTGACGCATCAAATAGCCAGTATTTTCCATCGTATTGGTTTGATGCTTTGCAATAGAGGCAGCCAAAATTGTAGCCAAAGCAACCATAATTAGAATAGTGAGCAAAGCAACGCCTTGCTGGCTTTTTTTATAATGCAACACTATCCCACTCCTTTATTGGAGAGCGATAAATCACCTTGATTTAAGCTATAAATCCACTCATAACTTACACCAGCAACTGTGAGTTGTATTTTTATTCCTTTCGGCAACTTTCTAAATTCTTCAGGTTTTGTGGGATCAATATTAATTTCTGGCCACTTTGTCACTTCTTGAGGCGTGAGTACCATAATTTGAAATTGTTCAACTTGGCTTAACAGCGTACTTGATAATGGCTGCTCTCTGTTTGAAGTATTCAAATTACTATACTTAAGACGATAAAGCTTTTTTTGTTCAGGATCATATCGATATTCGATACGCTCAAAAGGTGATAACCCTTGCTTTAAGGGGTCCGTAACACCAGCCTTACTAAAGTGAAGAACTTGATTATCAAGTTCTAAGGCTGGACGTAGTTGCCCGCCTTGATTAGCTGATAAAGGTATAATTTGCAACGTATCACGTAAAATTTGTTGATAAGCATCTTGTAATTCGAATAACTGTACTTCGTGTTGTGCATTACGATCACGGACTTTTAATAAATAATCAAAGATCTTCCAACCCAACAAAGATAGAACAGCAAAAATTGCAATTGCGACTAAAAGCTCAACTAAAGTAAATCCTGAGGCACGAGTTAATCGAGCACTGCTCGATCGTGCCGTAAGACGAGAAACTGTGTTTCGAGTGTGGGAGTCTTTAAAGCAACGCTTTGTCTGAGCGCAAGACGAAGAGCTTTGCTCGAAGTAACCTCTCATCATCTGCTCCGATCGTGCGGCAAGACGAGAAGCTGAACTTCTTGAGCAAAGATATTTATTTTTTATCATTATTTTGCTTTCATTGGATAATTAAAAAATACCAAGTGGGTAATACCATTTTGAACTTTCCCTTTATCAGAATCATATAAGCTAATTTGCAAATCTACTTTCTGAACATTCGGGCTGACTGTAGATTCAGCAGATTTATCAATCTGCCAGGTTTCACCTTGAGAAGTAACTTGCTTACTTTGAGTACCTTGAAGCCATTCTTGATTTATCTCCATTAAGGCAACTTCATTCATAGCCACAAACTGAGCTTTTGTTCTAAGAATTGCATTTGAGGTAGATTGGGTATATTGCATAGCCACTTTAGTTAACGCGACGGCAGCTACCGCAAAAATTGCTAAAGCTACCATTACCTCTAATAGAGTAAAGCCTTTAGATTTCATTTATTTTACCCAAATGATCAATCTGTATTTCTGAACCAATTGGTTTTTGTTCAAAGTAAAACTGTATTTTAACTGTTTTAGCTTCACCATTTCCAAACCAGATTAACTGCGGAGCCTGCCCACCAATTAAATCTGTATTTGTAGCTTTTGAATAGGTTTGACCATCTAGAGGTTGTACTGTAAACGATACATGTTTAGGCAATTGGCGCGTAGTAAATTCTGGGTATTTCTGCCAACGGTTTTTTAAATCTTGGACCTGTAATTTACTCTGATCGTGGTATTCATACAGCTCATAAGAAAATGGAGAAACGTCAGTTTCACTCATAGTAGATAGAGCTAAAACACGAGACTGATCAAGTGACTCTTTACCAATTTTATGTGCATCAAGCAAAAATAACTCTCTTGCTTGCATCGCTTTCTTTTGGTCAACCCCACCTATATTAAGTACAACAAGAGAGGTCATAATCGTCATAATAACAATCACCACCATCACTTCAATGAGGGTAAAACCTTTTTGTGATTTAGGCGGTGATTGAGATTTCATATCGACCTATTAAGCATATTGTTCAACAGTTTGTTTAGGTAAGGCTAATGCCTGATCAATATAAGCCACTCTTAAAGTGTCCCGTGAACCTAAATAGCGTTGGTAAAAACTTGAGTTGAGAATAGCTGCTGCACCATGAGTTAACGACCAAATAGAAGCCAGATAATCTCGAGTTGTCATATTGCTTTGAATCGATTCTAAATAGTGATCTGTCATGCGAATGATAATTCGTAATCGTTGTTTACGCACTTGATAAAGCTCATTAAAAAGGTGATGCACACCTTGAGCTGTAATCGAAAGTTTTTCCTCAATTTGATGAAATAAAACTGTCCGTTCAGGATGGTGTAAATGATGCAGCATAAAAAAGGCCAAATGTTCTGGAAAGGCCTTTTCAGTATCTTGAACCATTTCGAGTAACATACGTTCATTACGAATAATCAACAGCATGTACAATTCATCTTTACTTTGAAAGTGTTTGTACAAAGTTCCTTTTGCCAAATCAAGCTCAGCAGCCAAGACATCAAGTGTCATTCCAGCTTCGCCATTTTCTAGCAATAATTGCTCCGCAACCTGAAATATTAATACTTCTCTTGCTCGGAACTGAGCCTGACGATCCATCTTCACGCAATTACTCTCTTATATAGTTTCTATAATTTAAATCGCTTTTAGCAAGTTCTCAAAATTTTGTGAGGTGATCATTGCAATTTCCTCAACCGATTTATCATATACATCGCTGAGCGCTTTGGCTACATAAGGTACATATTTTGGTTCATTTGTTTTTCCACGGTATGGAACAGGTGCTAAATAAGGGCTATCTGTTTCAATTAAAAGCCGATCTAATGGCACTTGTTTAGCTACATCACGCAAGTCTTGTGCATTTTTAAATGACACAATACCTGAAAAAGAAATGTAATAACCACAATCCAAAACAGCCTTTGCTGTTTCCCAGTCTTCGGTAAAACAATGCAAAATTCCATGGGTGGAGTTTTCAGCACGAATAATATCTACCGTATCATGCTTTGCTGAACGCGTATGAACGACAACTGGTTTTTTTACAGTTTTCGAAGCTTGAATATGTCTTGCGAAACATGCCTTTTGCTCTTCAACAAAATCTGTACTGTGATAGTAGTCCAGTCCAGTTTCACCCAGAGCCCATACTTTTTTCGACTGAGCCAATTCAATCAAGTACTCGGTCGTGGCACGAGCCATTGTATCGGCATCTTCGCAAGGATGAACACCTACTGTATAACCAACGTCTTCATGTCTCTTTGCAATCTCTGCTAGTGCAATGTGGTCATCAAGATCAACGGATATTGCCATAAATTTAGACACACCTTCTGCTCGCGCTGCTGCAAGCGCAAGGTCCAGATCGCCGTTATAAGGCGTTAAATCTAACATCGTTAAATGGCAATGCGTATCAACAAACACTTTTCTATCCTATTTGATTACATGGTATAACTTGGACGATCTAGAGACATACTACCAGCCAAAACTCTTTCTGCCTCAGCTTTATAGTAAATTCCCTTATCTCCACTTAATTGAATAGCAAAACCTTGAGGTTTAAATCCACTCTGCTTGTGCGATATCCAAATCACCTTACCCGTAAGAGGAATTTTTTGAGACTGCTCAGGCAAAGTAGCTAAAATGAAAATTTCTTGTCCCATTTTTACTTTTTGTTTTGATGGTACAAATAAGCCTCCACCTTGCACATATCCCATATAGCTTGCTTGTAAAGTAGCTCTATCAGGAATATTTACCTGAATAATCCCCCCCATTTGCGGCTGCATAATCTTCCCCTTAAACATTCATTAACGTTATAAACAATTGATCTATAATAAGTTGACTTTGTACATTTTGCTCAACCAGCTTTTTTGCTTGTTGTAGTTCACTATAAATATTGAATAAGCTTTCTAAATCGTAATATGGACTTAATTGATCAAAATCTAAATCTGTATTTTTCTGCGGTTGATTTAGCTTGACACAAATTAAATCTCCCAACAAGTACTCAAAAAGTACGATAAAATCACTAAAACTTAATTCTTTTTGCCATTTTCCTGAGAAAAATAAAGGCATATTTTTTTGAGCTACAATTTTTAGCCAGTCATTTAAGAAAATCTGTCGTTTAGTAAACCAATCACTTTTTGCAATTTCTATAGCTTGTAAAGGCATATCATTAGATAGACCAAGCAATAAATCAGGTTGTACTTCTGCAATTTCAGATAAATGCTCATTCAAATATGAAGTAGCCTGCTCATATGAAATGCGATCTAAAGCAAAGTGCTGCAATCGGCTACGAATAGTGGCTGGTAATTTAAGGTAGTGATCGGCCAATAAAATTAAAACAACACGCTCACCTGGTTCTTCCAAGGTTTTTAATAGCGCATTTGAAGATGCCAAGTTTAGAGCTTCAGCAGGTTCAATAAGAATAACACGCCAACCCTCTCCTGTTTGTTGCACAAAAGGCAGCAAATCTCGAATCTTTTCGATTTTTATTTTTGCATTTTGCTTTTTATTTTCTTCATCTGTTGTGATATGCACATAATTGGGATGAGTATCCGATTTTAACCATTGGCAGCTGCTACACTCACCACAAGCACCATGAGGCTGCTTATTTAGACAAAGCACCCAAGCCAAGAAATGCTTAGCAAATGCATGTTTCCCACAGCCTTCCTTGCCATAAAATAACAGGCCATGTCCAATATTGGGAAACCTTGTTGTTAAGGTATCCCATGTTGTTTTCTGCCAAGGATAAACCTTTGAAGTTACATTCGGATTCATTAAAAATTAACGCTTATTCAAAAGATTCGACTGGCATATTATTTAAGCGATCAAGATCAGCTTGAGTATCCACACCGGGTGGTAAATTTGCTTGAGCAACAGCAATCGCAATACGATGTCCATTTTCTAAAACACGTAATTGTTCAAGACTTTCTAATTTTTCAAGCTTACCCATATCCCAGGTCACATATTCTTGCAATAAGCTCACTCGATACGCATATAAACCTAAATGACGAAATGCTTGTGTATGTAAAGTCGGTTCATTATCTTTAGCCCCATCCCGATCATAAGGAATAGTTGCTCGGCTAAAATATAAAGCTTCATTTTGTTTAGACATGACTACTTTTACAATGCTATCGCGCTGAAACTCATCTAAGGTATGAATAGGCTCGCACAACGTCGACATTGAACAATTTGGTTTATCAACCAAAAGTTTTGCAACTTGCTTAACAAGTTGGGCTGGCAATAAAGGTTCATCTCCCTGAACATTTACAATAATGTCATTAGCATCCCAACCTTTAATACGCGCAACTTCACTTAATCGGTCTGTTCCTGATGGATGATCAGGACTTGTAAGAACAACATCTACACCATCTGCACGGCAAATCTCAGCAATACGTTCATCATCTGTTGCCACACATAGATCATCAAAACCTTCAACTTTTTTGGCTTGATCGACTACACGTAAAATCATAGGACGGTCATGAATAAGCAACAATGGTTTACCTGGCAAACGCGAACTTGAAAAGCGTGCTGGAATGACGATGTGTTTCATTTTTTCTTCCTAAGATAATTGGATATCAAGTTGTTGCAGTTGCTGCTTTAAAACCTGATAACACTCTACAGACAGGATAGCTTTAACAGGAACAACCCAAATAGGCTGTTTAAATTCTGGATATTTTTCAAGCAATGGTAATAATTTAACTGCATCTTTTTCAGTTGTAATAAGTGGCAGTTCATCATTAAAAATTAAATCATCGATTGAGTAATCATGATGGTCACGAAACGCATGTTCTTGAAATTGTTTCAGGCCTAAATCTTTAAGTGTTTGATAAAAACGCTGTGGAAAGCCAATACCCACTACAGCATGATAATTACTTTGAGGATTAAAACTGTGTTCGACTGTTGATGAAGAATTGAGTAAATATGGCTGTCCAGTCTCAAGATGCATATTTAACTCTGTAGTTGGTTTATATGCATGTTCAATTACTGTTCCAGTTTCTAAACGCTCAACTGGCTCTCTCAAATATCCTTCAGGTAATAGTTTTTGATTTCCTAAGCCTCGATTTTGATCGAGTACAATCCACTCGATTTGTCGTCCCAGTGCCCAATGCTGCAAACCATCATCACTAATAATTAAATCTACTGATGTTGATGCTAATAAAAGTTCTATTGCAGCCTGCCTATTAGGCCCCACTGCCATTGGTACACTTGTCGATTGAACAATTAATGCAGGCTCATCTCCAACCTGAGTTGCTTGAGCACCTGAAGTAACCAACATTGGAAAAGGACCTATACCACCATACCCGCGGCTAATGACCCCAACTTTGACATTATGCTGTTGTAGATAATTCACCAGTTGTATTAATAATGGGGTTTTGCCACTTCCACCCACAGTAATATTACCAATCACCATGACAGGTACAGGTGCCTTATAAACTTTCTTTAAACCCGCAGTATAAAAATTACGATTTAATAGAAATCCAGCACGATACAAACAAGATAATGGACGTAAAGCAATCAACCAACTTGATTGCTTATTCCATGCATTCTGGATCAGCTGGGCCAATGACATGCTTAGTTATCCTCAAAATTACGCTGATGTAATTGATAATAAGCACCATGTTTCTCAAGAAGCTCTTTATGAGTACCTTGCTCAACGATTCGCCCTTGATCCATCACTACAATACTGTCAGCATTTTCAATTGTTGATAAACGGTGTGCAATAACGATCGTTGTACGGTCTTGCATCGCTTCATCAAATGCTTGCTGAATAAAATGTTCAGATTCATTATCGAGAGCACTTGTAGCTTCATCTAAAATTAGAATTGGAGCATTCTTTAAGATTGCTCGAGCAATTGCAATTCGTTGACGCTGACCACCAGACAGATTTAAACCTTGTGCGCCTAAAACAGTGTCATAACCGTTTGGCAAATTCATAATGAAGTCATGTGCATAGGCTGCTTTTGCCGCTGCATAGATTTTTTCATCTGATGCACCTTCCAACTGACCATATGCGATATTTTCACGAACAGTACGGTTAAACAAAATAACCTGTTGATTTACCATTGCAATTTGTGTGCGCAGACAAGAAAGTTCAATATCATTAATTGGCAAATCATCTAAATAAATTTGTCCACTCGATACTTCTTGAAAACGTACCAACATATTCACTAATGAACTTTTACCAGCTCCTGAACGACCAACCAATGCCACTGTTTGACCCGGGAGAATATCTAAAGAAAAATCTTTAATAGCTGCTACGCCATCAGCATAATTTAATGTCACATGATCAAAACGGATTGCCCCATTTAATTTAGGTTTCAATTGACCGTTATTTTGCTCTTCAGGTAAATCTAGTAATTCAAAAACAGAATGAGCTGCTGCTAAGCCACGTTGTAACTTTTCATTAACATCAGTCAAGCTTTTAACTGGTTTTGCTAATAGGCCAGCTGCGGTAAGATAAGCAACAAATTCACCAGCACTAGTATTACCTAAAATCTGAGGACGTAAAGCTAACCATACAATAAGGGCCATAGCACAAGCCATTACTACCTGAACAACTGGGCTATTCAGGTTTTGCACAATCACCATTTTTAAACCACGTTTTAAGTTCTCTTCCGATGACTTATAGAAACGTTTTTGTTCAGATTCTTCACCAGCAAAAGTTTTTACTACAGCATTACCATTAATACTTTCTTGGACAACATGGTTCACATCACCCATCGTATCTTGAACTTGTAACGAAAGCTTTCGCATACGTTTCGAAGCTTTACGTACCAATACACCAATTACTGGTAAAAACACAAAAACGCATAAGGTAAGACGCCAATTGGTATAGAACAGATAGCCTAATAGTCCAATAGTAATCATCCCATCCCTAACAATGGTTCTTAATGATTCTGAAGAAGCAGCTGTTAGCTGTTCAACGTTATACATAATTTTGGCAGTAATATGGCCAGATGAGTTATCTAAGTAATATTGTGCTGGGAGTCTTAAAAGTTTGGCGTAAACTTCCTGACGAATACTAAAAACTAAACTACGGGAAATCACAGCAGTATAGTAGCCGCCCATAAATAGGCCTAAGCCGCGGAAGAATACTAATAAAATAATTAATAACGGGAACCAATCCAAATCTGCTCTACTGCTGTTTTGGATTGCATCAATAATAAATTTAATCAATTTAGCAACGGAAACTTCTGTTGCTGAGTTAATACCGAACCCGATAAGTACTAATAAGGCCACGCCCCAATAAGGTTTTAAATAGGCTAAGAGACGCGTATAAACCTTAAAATCTTGATTCACTCAGAAAAACCTCTAGAAGGAACTTTGGTACTAATATTGATGTTAACAAAACCGAGTTGTCCTGCCACATCCATAACGCGAATTACATCCTGATGAGATGCTTTGGCATCCGCAGCAATGATGAACATAAAGTCACGGTGCTCTTGAGCAACTTGCTTAATTGCAGTACTCAGATCAGCAACCTCTTTAGATGAAAGCGCTTGACCATTCACAGCATAATGACCAGCAGAGTCTACCACGACTTCAATTTTATGATCGTACTGTTTTGGTGGAACACCTTGTGCATCTGGTAATGTTAAATTGATGCGACTTGGCTGATTAAAAGTGGTCGACAGCAATAAAAAAACCAAAATGAACAACAAACAGTCAATCATAGGCGTTAAATTGATATGAATGTCTTCAACTTGAGAACGTTTAAACTTCATTTGGCGTCCACCTCTTAACCAACACGGCGGTGTTCAGCTACAGACGAAGAACGCTTATAGAACAATGAAGCATGAAACAAGGTCGATTGCTGTTCTAATTCAGCAATATAATCTTGTACTACTCTTTGGAAATAGCGATAAGCAATTAGAGCAGGAATTGCAATTAACATTCCAACAGCCGTGGTAATTAATGCTTTAGAGATACCAGGGATCATTAAACTTGGACTACCAGCCGATCCAAAATCAATCACAAGAAATGACTCAATAATTCCCACCACAGTGCCAAGCAATCCGAGTAACGGCGCTACAGCACTTAAAGTGCCCAAGAAATTAATATTTTTTTCTAAATAGGAAATTTCTTGAGAAGCTGCAACTTCCATTTGCGCGCGAGCAAATTGCTCACCATGTTCGCGATGCTCAAAGCCTGCTTTTAAAATGTGTCCCAATGCACTATTTTGCACTTCTACATTTTGTTCTAAACTTTCCACTATATCTTCAGCTCTTAAAGAGCACTTACCGCTTAATGCTTCGGGTAGAACTTGTGAACGTCTTAACCGAACAAAACGTTCAATACTGATCGCAACAGTTAAAATTGAGCATAGAATTAAAGGCAGCATCAACCAGCCACCCGCTCTCACAAGTTCCCACATATGTTCTTCCCCAAGAATATAAAATTAGAAATACATGACCCAACTGCAAATTATTCTGGCAAGCAAATATTTAAAATGCCATCTAACTCATCCAAGGTATGATAATGAATAACAAGTTTACCCTTACCTTTTTGGTTATGATCAATTTTTACATTAGCGCCAAAACGCTCTGATAATTTTTGTGTCAATTGCTCAATATCTGGTGCTACAGGCGCTTTTTCCTTTTCCTGTTTAGGCTCACTTCTATCACGCACCAATTGCTCTGTTTGACGAACGGACAATCCTTTCTCGATTACAATTTTAGCAACTTCTAATTGATCTTTACCTTTCAATGTCAAAATTGCTCGAGCATGCCCCATATCAAGCTGCCCTTGCTGCATAAAATCTTTAATATCATCAGCTAAACTCAATAAGCGCAGTAGATTACTGACAGTAGTACGTGCTTTACCAACTGTGTCAGCGATTTCCTGATGACTCAAACCAAATTCATCATGAAAGCGCTGTAGAGCTATTGCTTGATCAATTGGATTTAAATCTTGACGCTGAATGTTTTCGATTAACGCTAATGCAATTGCAACCTGATCATTTAAGTCACGAACAATTGCAGGAATTTCAGTTAAGCCTGCAAGTTGAGCTGCACGCCAACGACGCTCACCCGCAATGATTTCATATGGATGTGTTTCATCATCAACTGGACGGATTACAATAGGCTGCATCACGCCATGTTTTTCAATAGAAGATGCTAACTCTTGTAAATCATGCTCATGAATAAAACGACGTGGTTGATATTCACCACGTTTCAGTAAATTCACATCAATTTGCTTTAACTGTCCGTGGTCTAATGCCTGTGCTTCCAGTTGTAGTTTTTCTTTTTGAATTGAACCAAGTAATGCATCTAAACCACGTCCTTTAGCCAACCCGCGTTTTTTGATGCTCATACTTTACTTCCTTTCTTCACTTTACTTCTCTTTAACATCTCAGCTGCAAGATTTAAGTATGCAACTGCACCTTTAGAACTTTTTTCGAAATAGATAACAGGCAACCCGTGTGCTGGTGCTTCTGCTAAGCGAACATTTCGTGGAACAACAGTATCATAAAGTTTCTTGCCAAAATATTGCTCTAGTTCTGCAGACACATCACGTGTTAAAGCATTTCGTGCATCGTACATCGTACGTAATACACCAATAATTTCTAAATCAGGATTGAGTGCTTTTTGAATACGATCAATAGTCTGAGTTAAATCAGCCAAACCCTCTAGCGCATAATATTCGCATTGCATTGGAATAATTACACTATCTACAGCCGCCAAAGCATTAACAGTAATCAAACTCAAGCTTGGAGCACAATCCACAATGATATAGTCAAATGAGTTTCTGATTTCATTCAAAGCGTTCTTTAGAATGAATTCACGACCTTCCTGCTCTGCGATAGCGAGCTCTACACCTGAAAGCTCACGATTAGAGCCTAGAACTTTATATCCAACTTCTGCTTTTTGAATGGCTGTTTCAATTGGAACTTCGCCAAGAAGAACATCTGTAATTGAATACAAAAGATCGTTCTTTTGAATACCAGACCCCATCGTAGCATTACCTTGTGAGTCCATATCTACAAGTAATACACGTTTTTTTAATACAGCTAGAGACGCTGCAAGATTTACTGCAGTCGTTGTTTTACCAACACCACCCTTTTGGTTTGCAATCGCAATAATTTGAGCCATGGTAACCTTAATACTTTTTATTTAGATACGTTGAAGTAAAAGTAAATGACGTTGTTCATCAAGTCTTGGTACGCGCAGTTCAATCACTTTACATGAAAAGTTCTGCTTGAGCTGCTCAATTTCCTCAACTGGCACTACACCTTTCATCGCTGCGATTATACTGCTCTGATGAAGATATGGCTGAGCTGCATCTACAAAGTCCGTTAAAGAAGCAAAAGCTCGACTTGTTATGACGTCAAACTGGCCAAGCTCATCAATTGTATCTTGATTCTCAACACGTGTTTGCACTGCCACAACGTTACTCAATTTAAGATCAGCAATAAATTGCTTCAAAAAACGAATTTTTTTACCATTAGAATCTAAAAGAACACATTGGCGTTGTGGCTGACAAAGAGCAATAATCATGCCAGGCATACCACCACCTGTACCCACATCAAGTAGTCTACCTTCAGGTAAGTCATTTAAAATACTTAGACTATCCAACAAATGCTTCACTAACATTTCTTTCGGATCACGAATTGCTGTCAGATTATATGCTTTGTTCCAAAGTACCAAAGCATCTTGATACTTTAACAATAATGCCAAAGCTTCATCGCTAAGCGATAAACCTAATTTTTGACTACCCTGTTGTAACTCTTGAAAAAACGGATGCATAAACAGATAACATCTAAGTAAAATTTAAAACAAAGTATACCCATTTATGCATCGTGGAACACTAGTTAACGATTAGGGATTACACACTTAATCGTAGAAGCCTTCACGAATTTGCAAATCTAGCTCCAATAAACGCTCAGGCGTTCCCACATCGACCCATGCACCTTTAAGCTTTTCACCAGATATTTTTTGATTGTGCATGGCTTGCTTCAACAGTGGAGCTAAAGGACGTTTACCAGGTTCCAATCCATCAAAAAGCTTAGGATGGATAACAGACACACCACTAAAAGTGAGATTCTCACCTGTCACATCTTGATCGAATGTAAAAGCGCGTCCATCGAATAATGTAAAGTCGCCTTCAGGGTGCTGTTTAGGGTTATCAACCAATACAAGATGAGCTAAATCATCATTTAACTTAATATGACGTAGGGCTTCAAAATCCATTGTGGTCCATACATCTCCATTCACCAGAATAAACGGATCTGTTCCAAGCAGTGGCAAAGCATTAATAATTCCACCCGCTGTTTCTAGCCCCTCATCCTCTCGTGTCCAACGGATATCTACACCAAATTGAGAGCCATCGCCTAAGCTACCGATGAGTTTATCGGCCAACCATGCAGAATTGATGACAATTTCGGTCACACCAATTTTCTTAAGCTTTTCAATATGCCACACAATTAGCGGCTTACCGCCTACCTCAAGCAGAGGCTTTGGTGTATATAGCGTAAGTGGACGCATACGATTACCCAAGCCAGCAGCAAGAATCATTGCTTTCATTATGCTGCCACCTCATAGCTACCATATTTCTCGATAAATTTAGGCATCACTGTGTTATTTATAAATACCATAAATTCTTCAAGTTCAGCGTAACCACAACTTTCTTCGAGTAAATACCACATGACTCGCGGCAAGTCTTTTAAGTATCCAGACTTACCATCACGCTCAAACAAACGAACAAAAATGCCAAGAATTTTAATATGGCGCTGAATAGCCATTAAATCTGCATCACGCTTAAATTGCTCAAAACTGCGGTTCTGCTTGGCAGACTCAGGCAATAAGTCATAAAAGGTTCTAAACCATTGATAAACATGCTCAGCATTCCATTGAACATATGCATCACGAGTAATCGAAATTAAATCATATGTATCAGCACCAATAACAGCATCTTGGAAGTCGATTACTCCAAGCTCTAGTTCATTTTCAATTTTCATCAGATTACGACTGTGAAAATCTCGATGTACAATAACTTGCGGTTGGGCTACTGCGGCACGAGCCAAGAAATCAAATGCATCATCAATCGTTTTTTTCTGCTCAGCAGTTGGCTGGATAGCAAGCGATGGCAACATCCAGTCTGTAAGCAACAGCATTTCCGACATTAATTTTTCGTAGGAATAAGCTGGAAACTGGTTAGTCCCATCAATAGATTGCAATTGAATAAGTTGTTTAAAACTTTGTTCATAGTATTTATCGACTGTTTCATCATTTAATAATGTAGACAATAGCACATCACCAAAATCTTCCAATAACAGAAAACCTTGAGCCAAATCTTTCGCGACGATCTGAGGTACGCGTACACCATGGCCTGCAAAAAATTCGTCAATGGTCACAAACGGAACACAGTCTTCTTTTTCTGGAGGGGCATCCATGAGCATATACGTTTTATTTTGTAACTGGATACGCGCATAACGTCGGAAGCTTGCATCACCTGCTAAAAAAGCGATCTTAAATTGATCATTTTTAAGAACAGATGTAAGCCATGTATATATCAATTGTTCACGTTGTGTATTCATTTGCAATAAAATCTAAAACAAGCTGAGATTTTTGAAGGGTTAAGTGTAGCCACTTATAAACTTTTTCTCTATGATGCGACAATAATTAATTGTGAATTAGCATACTTGGTTAATGAGACAATGAAGCATCAGTTTAAATTTAATCCTTTAGCGACAGCTATTTTTACGCTCTTATGTGGCTCCATACAATCAAGTTATGCTGAGTCAGCTGATGTTGTCTCCAATATAGACAATAATCAACTTAAAGCGAGCATCAAAGAAGCCTACCCGGGTCAAGAATTCTTTCAACAGTACTATGTTGATAAATCTGCACCTGAGGCCCAGCTTCGTGACAATAAATATTTAAGCTCGGCATTTTGCCAAGGTACTTGGGTTACACCGATTAACCCACAGACCAAAGCCGTAGATGCCGATAAGACGACTTCTGTCGTTACGGCTAATTATGGACATTATAATCCTGCCGGCGACTCGGTTTTAGAAGGCGATGTCGTTATTGATCAGGAAGGACGCACAGTTCGTGCTGACAAGGTTACGATTGATAAGACCCAAACCTTTGCACACGCACAAGGCCGAGTACAACTCGCTCAAGGTGGGTTGCTTTCACAGAGTGACGAAATTAATTACAACCTAAAAAACCAGACTGGTAATTTAGAAAATAGTTTTTATATTTCTGAACAGCAACATGCTCATGGTCATGCAGGGAAAATCGAAAGAACATCACCAAATGTGATGGTTCTTAACGATGCCACCTACTCGACTTGTCCACCGGGTCAAAAACCTGGTTGGAAAATTCAAGCAAATAAAATTGAGTTAAATCAGGAAACTGGACGTGGTACAACCCATGGAACAAAACTATATGTTAAAGATGTTCCAGTTCTAGCAATTCCCTACTTTAACTTCCCAATTGATGATCGCCGAACTACAGGTATTCTTAATCCACAGTTTGGTTTCTCAAACGATGGTGGTGTTGAGCTTTCTGTTCCGGTTTATTTAAACCTTGCTCCTAACTATGATCTGACACTTACTCCACGATATTTAGCAGATCGCGGTGCAATGTTAAAAGGTGACTTTAGATATTTAACCGATGGCTTTGGTGCGGGCGAGATGTGGGGTGGCATGTTGCCATCTGATAAAGAATATGATGATAAAGATCGTAAAGATTTCCATTTCTTACATAACTGGAATATCAACGATCAATGGTCGACCAATCTAGAATACAACTACGCTTCAGATAAAGACTATTTCTCAGATTTAGATAGCAGTCCTAACTCTAAAACAGACTTAAACTTACGTAGAGCATGGGAACTTAACTATCAACACGGGATTCCGGGTTTAAAAGCTCAGCTTAAAGTCGAAGATTTCCAGACACTTGACCCTGACATTGCAGATGTTGATAAGCCTTATGCGCGCTTGCCACAATTCTTATTGAATTATGTCACAGGTAATCCATTAGGTTTACAATACGAATTTAATAACGATACTGCATACTTCAAGAAATCAATTAATGATGATTCTGCTCAGGAAAGTAGCGGTACACGTATCTACAACCAGTTTGCGACACGCTACAACTACCGCACACCAGCTGCATTTGTAATCCCTGAAGTTTCAGTACGTTCTATTCAAACATTCTACGATAAAGACAGTATCGCATCTCAAGGTCTGGATGGCGGTTCTGAAAATAAATCAGTCGTTGTACCTCAATTCACATTGGATACTGGACTGAATTTTGAACGTGAGGGCAAGTACCTACAAACACTTACCCCTCGTGCGTTTTATGCATATGCTCCATACAAAAACCAAGACAACTATCCAAATTTTGACTCAACTTCAGCATCAGTAAGTTACGATCAATTATTTAACCCTTACCGCTTCTACGGACATGACCGTCTTGAAGACAACAACTTTCTATCACTTGGCGTAAGCTATAGCCTTTTTGACACAGTCGGCTTAGAGCGTTTACGTGCAAGTGTTGGTCAAAGTTATTATTTTGAAGATCGTCGTGTGACATTAAAGCAACAAGATGAGATTGATACTGAAAGTAACACTGGTCCAGTTGTAAGTTTAACAAGCCAGTTAAACCAAAACTTCACCATTGCTGCCAACTCAGCATGGATGTCTAATGGTGACAATGCTCAGCGTGATTTCCAAGTTTATTATACTGGAGATAAAGGAAACCTATATAACTTAGGCTATTTCTACCGTAAAGACATTGCAGGACGTCAAGATACTTACGATCAGGTTGTTGCATCGTTTATACAACCAGTTAAAGATAATTGGCGTATTATGGGCCACGTACAATATGACATGGACAATGATGTTGCCCGCGAGATATTACTAGGGGTTAACTATGAGTCATGTTGCTGGGGCATTTCTGTCTATGGTCGCTCATACTATAACGATCTAGATGATCCAAAATCTCCAGATGTTAGTGAAAAACGTGCCATTATGGCCGAAATTACGCTAAAAGGTTTAGGTGGTTTAAACAATAAACTCGCGTCTTTACTTGAAAATCGCGTTTTAGGTTTTAACAAAATTAATCAATCTTGGACACAACGTTAATGAAGACAAAGCATCTTAAACAGTTTTTTAAAGCAACTACCCTTGCTGCCCTAATCTCTTCATCAATGCATAGTTTTGCCCAACCCGCTGATGAAGTTGTGGCAATTGTGGACAATAGCGTAATTTTAAAAAGTGATCTTCAACAAGGAATGGCTGAAGCCGTTCACGAACTACAAGCACAAAAAAAAGAGGTTCCACCTCAGCAATATTTACAATTTCAGGTGTTAGATCAACTCATCTTGCGTGAGGCACAACTTGAACAAGTTAAAAAATATGGCATCAAACCTGATGAAAAAAGCTTAAATGAAGCAGTCTTAAAAGTAGCAAGTCAATCTGGAAGTAAAAGTTTAGAAGCTTTCCAGCAAAAGTTGGATGCTATGGCACCAGGAACTTATGAAAGTTTACGTGGCCGAATCGCTGAGGATTTAGCGATTAGCCGTTTGCGCCAACAACAAGTCATGTCCCGTATTAAAATTAGTGACCAAGACGTAGAAAACTTCTTGAAATCACCTCAGGGACAAGCTGCTTTAGGCAACCAAGCACACGTAATTCATATGCGTATTACTGGTGATAATCCGCAGGAAGTTCAATCTGTAGCTCAAGAAGTACGTTCGAAGCTTGCACAAAGTAATGATATAAACGCATTGAAAAAGCTTTCAACTGCAAATGCAAAAGTGGATGGGGCTGACATGGGATTCCGCCCACTTTCAGATATTCCTGCCGAGCTTGCAGCCCGTATTACCCCATTACAAGAAGGTCAAACAACCGACTTAATTTCAGTACGTGATGGTGTACATGTTTTAAAGCTTATTGAACGTAAACAAAATGAGCAAAAAGCTTTAGTACCTCAATATCAAACTCGCCATATTCTTATTCAACCGTCTGAAGTGGTTAGCCTTGATAATGCCAAGCAAATTATTGACAACATCTATAAGCGCTTAAAAGCTGGCGATGATTTTGCAACTATTGCAGCGACCTATTCAAATGATACAGGTTCAGCGCGTGATGGCGGTAGCTTAGGTTGGGTAACTCCAGGCATGATGGTGCCTGAATTTGACAAAAAAATGCAGGAAATTCCTGTAGGTGAAATCAGCGAACCATTCCAAACTCAATTTGGCTGGCACATTTTACAAGTAACTGAAAAACGTGAAAAAGATATGACTCATGAATATCAAGAGCGTATGGCACGTCAAATTTTAGGTGAACGTCAATTTAATACTGAAATCGACAGCTGGTTGCGTGAAGTGCGTGCGAATGCTTATGTAGAAATTAAAGATCCAAGTCTAGACAAAAAGAACTTACAAAAGTAAGTCTTTTGTCTTCATTAAAACCTGCATTCATCGCAGGTTTTTTTTATGAATAAAATTCACTTAATAAAAAAACCGGTTATAAATAACCGGTTTTTTTAAATTAAACCCTAACGGGAATTATTTATAACGATCAACCATTTTCTCTAAAGAAATTGGACGAATCTTGTCAGCATTTCCAGCTGTACCAAATGCTTCATAACGATCGATACAAATTTGCTTCATTGTATCAACTGTTTTAGCAAAGTATTTGCGTGGATCAAACTCAGATGGATTCTCTGCCAAAAATTGACGAATCGCACCAGTTGAAGCTAAACGTAAATCAGTATCAATGTTGATTTTACGTACACCGTGTTTGATTGCTTCTACAAGCTGCTCGACAGGTACGCCATAAGTTTCGCCAATATTACCGCCAAACTCATTGATTACCTTTAACCATTCTTGCGGAACAGAACTCGAACCATGCATTACAAGGTGAGTATTTGGTAATGCCGCATGAATTTCCTTAATGCGGTCAATTGCCAAGATATCGCCTGTAGGTGGACGCGTAAATTTATACGCACCGTGTGAAGTACCAACTGCAATTGCCAGTGCATCAACATTTGTATCAGCAACGAACTGAGTCGCTTCTTCAACAGAAGTTAAAAGTTGTGAGTGGTCTAGCACACCTTCTGCGCCAACACCATCTTCTTCACCAGCCATACCAGTTTCAAGGCTACCTAGGCAGCCAATCTCACCTTCGACAGAAACACCACATGCGTGTGCTAAAGCAACAACATTACGAGTTACATCAACGTTGTATTCGTAAGATGTAGGTGTTTTACCATCTACACCTAATGAACCGTCCATCATTACCGAGCTAAAGCCAAGCTGAATTGAACGCTGACAGATATCAGGGCTTGTACCATGATCTTGGTGCATTACCACTGGAATATGTGGCCATTCTTCAATTGCAGCCAAAATAAGATGGCGTAAGAATGGAGCGCCTGCATATTTGCGAGCTCCAGCTGATGCTTGAACAATTACAGGTGAATTGGTTGCATCCGCGGCAAGCATGATTGCGCGCATTTGTTCTAAGTTATTTACGTTAAATGCTGGTACGCCGTAGTTATGTTCAGCAGCGTGATCCAAGAGCTGGCGCATTGAAATGAGTGCCATAATATCCTCCCAGGTAGTGCGGGTTATTCTACCCTTTCATTTATTTCAATTCAGCAACAAATCACAGTATTTCAAAAAAAATCCCCGCAAATGCAGGGATTTTTTAACAAAAAACAACAAATTAATGTGTTTCTGAAGCAGCAGCCTCACTTGATGCACTACCTTCACCCACATCAGTATTCTTTTCATTTAAAACTGGCTTATCAATCGCATCAATTGCTGCTTGTTGCTCAGGCGTTACTTTTTCAGAAACAGCAGTAGAAGCTGCCGATTCTTGTCCAGCCTGAGTTGCTTCATCTTTCTTAGCACAAGCAGTCAACATCATCGGTACAATTAACACAGCAGCAAATGTAAGCTTTAAATTCATCACTATTGTCCACAGTTGGTGATTTAATGCTCGCTATTTTATTGCAGATATATGACAGTTTAATGACCTATCCATGAAAAAAGGGACTGGTAACCCAATCCCTTCTTGTTTTTAGATAACAGTATTAAGCACGCTCAAGTAAAACTGCAACTGCTGGCAAAGTCTTTCCTTCAACAAACTCAAGGAATGCACCACCACCTGTAGAAATATAACCAATTTGATCAGCAACGTTATATTTATCAATCGCAGCTAAAGTATCTCCACCACCAGCAATAGAGAAACCAGCAGATTCAGCAACAGCAAGCGAAAGCGCTTTCGTACCTTCACCAAACTGATCAACTTCAAATACGCCTACAGGACCATTCCAAAGAATCGTTTTTGACGTTGTTAAAATATTTGCAAATACTTTAGCTGTTTCTGGGCCAACATCTAAAATCATGTCGTTTGATGTTACATCTTCTACTTTCTTCACAACTGCTTGCGCTGCTGCTAAAGAACCCAAGAAATCTTCAAAATTAATTTGTGAAGCATCCGCAACTACCACATCTGTAGGAAGTGGAACACTTACTTTAGCTGCAATTTGTTTTGCAGTTTCAACCAAGTCAGCTTCGTATAGTGACTTACCAACATTGAAACCAGCAGCTGCCAAGAATGTATTTGCAATACCCCCACCAACAATAAGTTGATCACAAATACTAGAAAGTGAGTTTAAAACATCAAGTTTAGTTGAAACTTTAGAACCTGCAACAATTGCAACCATTGGTTTTTCAGGAGTTTGCATTGCACGGCCTAGTGCATCTAACTCAGCTGCCAATAAAGGGCCAGCTGCCGCTACAGGAGCAAAACGAGCTACACCTTCAGTAGACGCTTCAGCACGGTGAGCAGTACCAAATGCATCCATTACAAATACATCGCATAATGCAGCATATTTTTGTGCAAGCTCTGGATTATTTTTCTTTTCGCCATGGTTAAATCGTACATTCTCAAGCAATACAACTTGACCAGCTTCAACTTCTACGCCATCTAGGTAATCTGTTAACAATTTAACTTCTTGACCCAATACTTCTGTTAAATAAGCAGCGACTGGTGCAAGTGATTGTTCCGGCTTTGGTTCACCCTCAACAGGACGACCTAGATGTGAAAATACCATCACTGCTGCGCCTTTTTCTAAAGCACCCTTGATAGTTGGTAATGCTGCACGTAAACGAGCATCACTAGTAATCACACCATTTTTGACAGGAACGTTTAAATCTTCACGAATAAGGACGCGTTTACCTGTTAAGTTAAGGTCAGTCATACGCTGAAAATTCATGTAAAGCTCTCTTTATGATTTTAAAAACGCGCCAATTTTAAATGATTACATCAAAAAAGGTTAGTTTTTTTGCATAAAAGCTGTAGAAAGCCTGAGTTTTGATTATGATAGAGATAGTCATTTGATATTTCATCCATTATGTCTATTCATCCAGATCCACAAATCAATCGTTTAAATGTTTTAGGGGAACCTTTAGCAAGCTGTTGTTTCGACCCTATTACTGGCTATTTTAGAAATGGCTTCTGCCACACGGCAGTAACAGACCTTGGTCAGCATACCGTATGTGCGCAAATGACCTCTGATTTCTTAAATTTTTCACAAAAAATAGGTAATGATCTTATTACCCCATTACCAGAAGTGGATTTCCCTGGCCTAAAACCCGGTGATTTCTGGTGTATCTGTGTAACCCGTTGGGTTGAAGCATATCAAGCAGGTCAAGCACCTCCTATCAAAATACATGCATGTCACCAAGCTGTTTTAAGCTATGTGCCTTTAGATGTTTTAATGGAATTTGCAGTGTAATGGTTCAACCACAAATTATTTTGGCATCAAGTAGTCAAACGCGCAAAGCCTTAATGGATCGCTTAGGGATTAACTATATCTGTGTGAGTCCTGATATTGATGAGAGCCCTCGCAATGAAACCCATGCCGATGAACTTGCGAAAAGGCTAGCTTTCACAAAAGCTCAAGTGGTTGCTGCACAAAACCCACATGCAATTATTATTGGTTCCGATCAAGTCGCATGGCGAGAACATGCCCCTAACGACTTTATTGGTAAACCAATGACCACTGAAAATGCCAAAATACAGTTAGCAGAAAACTCAGGTCGAACTGTCTTCTTTAGTACGGCACTCAGTGTGCAATGGCTTGATGGGAATTTTGAGCAAACGCTTGTTGAACATTATCAAGTTAAATTTCGAACTCTAACTCAAGCTGAAATTGAACGATATATTGCATTAGATCAACCACTCCATTGTGCTGGTAGCTTTAAGTGTGAAAGTTTAGGAATTAGTTTATTCGAGAAAATGACAGGCCTAGATCAGACCACACTTATGGGTTTACCTATGATTCAACTTTGCCATATTTTAAGGCAGCTTGGTCTACAAATTCCTTAATTTTAGATGTTTTTATAAATAGGTTATTTCCATGACAGAACCTTTAGCAGTTTTAGGCGGTATTACTGCCGAACAATTTTTAGCAGAATATTGGCAAAAAAAACCTTTACTGGTACGTAACGGATTGCCAGAGATTGTTGGTCTTTTAGAACCCCAAGATGTGCAAGAACTTGCTTTGGAAGAACATGCGAGTGCCAGACTCATTCGCCAAAAAGATAAAAATCCAAATGAATGGCACGTCAAGTCTTCACCTTTAACCAAGGGTGATTTTCAAAAGCTACCAAAACTATGGACGCTTTTAGTACAGGCGGTAGATCACTATTCATTTGATCTGTCTGAACTTTGGAAAAAATTTCCATTTATTCCTCAATGGCGCCGCGATGACATTATGGTCTCTTACGCTCCTAAAGGTGGTTCAGTCGGAAAACATTTTGATTTTTATGATGTGTTTCTAGTTCAAGGTCATGGACATCGTCGCTGGCAGTTAGGACAAATGTGCGATGCAAATACTACCTTTGTACCCAATCAACCATTAAAACTCTTGCCAGAAATAGATGTGCAATTTGATGAAATTTTGGCACCTGGCGATTTGCTATATGTTCCACCTGGAATGGCACATTATGGCGTTGCTGAAGATGATTGCCTAACGTTCTCATTTGGCTTTCGTATGCCAAACGTTGCAGGGATGATGGAACGTATTAGTGATCAATTTTCAGCTAATAGTTTATTGCAAAATCCTGTTGTCGACATCGCACGCAAACAGATGAGTCAAATTGGTGAAATTAATGCCTCTGAACTTAGCCACCTAAAAGACTTAGTATTAGCTCAACTACAAGATTCGGCAGCACTTGATGCCGCTATTATGTCTTATATGAGTGAACCTAAATATCCGGATAATATTCCAGAGGCTGATGAAATCGAAGCCGATGACCTGAAGGAAATTTTACACGAAGGTTACGAAGTTCTTTTAGAGCCTGCCTCTCGACTACTCTATACAGAAAAAAACGGAACCCTAAACTTTTGGGGAAATGGTGAAGCCCTATTTATAGCTGAGTCCTTTGAGCAAAAATTAAAAGCAATCGCTAATGGAGAAAGTCTAGCTTTCGATAGCCAATTTAATAATGATGAAACGCTAGAAAACGTTGCTCACTTGTTAAATGAATCTATTCTGATGCTTTTACCTCCTGCTGAGTAAACGTCTTAATAAAAGTAGACTTTTTCATGAACGTGGAAAAGTCTACTTTTTAAATTAACAACCTACCTCAAAATAAACTCGATTATTGCCCATTAAATTTACCTGCAAATCCTTAAATAGCGTGTAATCAAAGTTATTAAGCGTAAGAAATTTTGAAATCAAAATTAAAAATAGAAAACCTTATTATTAGAGAAATAGCATACCTCTTACTTACTTTTTCCTTAAAATTTAAACGATACCGTTAAAAAAATAATATCTTTTTTCTATCAATAACAAACAATACCTTGTAAAATTAAAGATCCAGATTCTCATTAATACAGATCACAGTTCAAGCGAATAGCAATTCATTTGTGAGAGGCTAAAAAAATATGTCGAAAAAAGATGACATTATTAACACCGCATTAAGACTTTTTAACTCGTATAGCTATAATTCTATAGGGGTAGATCGCATCATTAATGAATCTGGCGTTGCAAAAATGACTTTCTATAAGCATTTTCCATCAAAAGAAAAATTAATTGAAGAATGCTTACTTCTACGGAATACGCTTTTACAAAACTCTCTGACTTCTGCCTTATCACAACATGATGAGTTAGACCCTCTTGCGAGAATTAAAGCAGTATTCTTATGGTATTCCGACTGGTTTAATAGTGAAGATTTTAATGGCTGTATGTTTCAAAAAGCTTTGGAAGAGGTTTTAAAACAGTACCCGTCAACACACCAACCTGCTACGTTGTATAAAGCTTGGTTGACTCAACTTATGCAAAATCTTCTTAATCAATATGATGTAAAAGAACCAGGTCCTTTATCTTTACTACTCGTTAATATATTGGAAGGTATGACCATTCAAGCTCAAGTAGAACATGGTTCAATAAAAATTTATGATTATTGGAATCGAGTTGAAAAGTTAATCGACTTTGAAAGAGCCGCTTAAAAATAAAGCGTGATGTTCTTCTTCTTATATTAATGTTCTTCTTATCTATCACGCTGCGTCTGAAAGTCATTTTGGTTCAAAATTAGACGTTTTTTTCGACCCTACCGAACCAAAATATACAGACCTGTCTGTACAAAACAGATTATATATTTAAAAAATAAAAACTCAATCATTTTTTATGATTCATTTAAAGATAAATTAGATTTAACTATTTATCAGAGTGAAATAGCAGTTATTTCATAGTAGCTTCAATTCACTTATACTTAACAATTAAACTTATAACACAATGCAACACTTTAGACACAAAAGAACTACAAACAACTGTTTTTAATTAAAAATACTACTTATTTATCAGTTCCCCTTATATTGCTTTTCAACAAAAACAATTGGATTGATTAGTTTTGCTACATTCATTTGTGCAAGATCAATCTATACTATGCCCGCTATATTGATATAGGTATAAAGTATGAAAGATGGACTCCAAATTGAAGAAATGAAAAATGCGGCTGATTCAGTCGTTGGAATTCTCAAATCTTTGGCGAATACAGATCGTTTATTAATTTTATGTCACTTAGCTTACGAAGAGCTAAATGTCTCACAAATTGAAGAGAAGACCCAAATTACACAGCCCACTCTTTCACAACAACTTATGATGCTACGTAAAAGTGACGTTGTATCAACTCGTCGTGATGGTAAGCAAATTTTTTATTCTATTAAGGACGACAATATGCATTCAATTTTAAATACGCTTCACCAACTGTACTGTGCAAGTAAATAATATCTTTAAACTATAAATTTATAATAATATTAGTAATTTCCTGAAATATGCGATTTTTCAGCTTGAAAGCTTATAGGTTAGTCCAAGCACAGAGTTTTGAAAATTCGCGTAGCTTTTCCAAAGTCTCGCTTATCCCCTTTATCAATTCATTTCTACGCAATTCACGTGGTACTTGATAGTTATTTGATATAGTTCTTTTCTTGACGCACAATTAACAAGCAAAATAATTAATGAAAAAAGTTAAATTCAAATAATAAACAAAATTAAAACAATAACTTAATATTACCAATCACTATAAAAAATTCTAGTTAGCATAAAAAAGCTTAAGATTCACTTAACTTAAGTATAAAATACTCCGCTTGTTCAACCTTTAGCCATGATTAGGTTAATAAGGCCTTTATATGCTTGCATTCTTTTCTCGATTAAGCTTAGTCACTAAGATTATTATCGCCATTATTTTAGGTATTGGCGTTGCATTATTATTTCCAAACGTTACGCCTTATTTAAGTTTATTTGGTGAGCTTTTTATTAAAGCCTTAAAATCGGTTGCCCCTATTTTAGTTTTTGTATTGGTACTTTCCTCTATCGCCAACTTCCAAGTGGGTCATAGTGCAAATTTACGTCCAATCTTGATTTTATATGTAGTCGGTATGTTGCTTGCAGCTTTCACAGCTGTGATTGTTAGTCTTTCTTTTCCTAGCACTTTGTTCCTTAACACTGTTTCGCACAATGATTTGCAAGCCCCAGGAAGTTTAGCCGATATTTTAAAAAATCTGCTTTTGAGCTTTATTGCGAACCCTGTTCAAGCAATCAGTGAAGCAAACTTTATCGGTATTTTAGCTTGGGCAATTGGCTTAGGTTTGGCTATGCGCCATAGCTCAGAAACCACCAAAGAAGTAATGCAAGATGTTGCTCATGCTGTCAGTGCTATTATTCATAAAGTAATTGCTTTTGCACCTGTTGGTATTTTCGGTTTGGTTGCAGTAACTTTTGCTGATGCTGGCCTCGCGACCCTTGAAAGCTATGCGCAATTATTAATAGTACTATTGGGAACGATGTTCTTTGTTGCTTTAGTTATCAATCCAATTCTTGTTGCACTTACCATACGCGGGAATCCGTACCCTCTTGTGTTTAAGTGTCTTAAAGAAAGTGGGATTACTGCTTTTTTCACACGAAGTTCAGCAGCCAACATTCCAGTTAACTTAGATTTAGCAGAACGCTTAGGTGTTAATCCATCTACAGCAAGTGTGTCCATTCCATTAGGTGCGACAATTAATATGGCGGGTGCAGCAGTAACAATTACTGTACTTACGCTAGCAACTGTACATACGCTTGGAATTCATGTTGATTTTGCAACAATGCTTATTTTATCAGTTGTTGCTACAGTTTCAGCATGTGGTGCTTCTGGTGTAGCTGGTGGTTCTTTACTTCTAATTCCAGTAGCGTGTAGTCTATTTGGCATTTCAACTGAAATTGCTATGCAAGTCGTGGCTATTGGTATGATTATTAGTGTATTGCAAGACTCTACAGAAACAGCGCTTAACTCTTCTACGGATGTTTTATTTACCGCAGCTGTAGATATTCGCTCTAAACAAGCTTCTTAAACACATGCCATTTCAACGTCTACCAAACTGGTTCCAACTTGGAGCCTTTTTACTGGCACTCAATGCCGGAATGATTAATGTATTAGGGTTAATTACCCTTTTGCATCAATCTATTTCACATATGACTGGCAACGTTAGTATGCTAGCTATGAGTTTGGTAGAGTGGCAGCCAGAACATATCATTTTCTTGCTTCTGGTAATTATTTGTTATGTTTGCGGTTCATTTTATAGTGGTTTTATTTTAGGCAGCAGCCATTTTCGATTAGGTCGTCGCTATGGGCTACCTTTGAGTCTTGTTGCCTTATTCATTTTTCTTTGTTGGCTATTACTTCCTTATTTTCCACGCTATGGATTATTATGGGCTTGTACAGCGATGGGCTTACAAAATGCAATGGTAAGCCATTATAAAGGAACCATTATTCGAACTACCCATCTATCTGGTGTTTTAACAGATATTGGTTTAGCACTTGGATATAAAGCCAGAGGCTTACCAGTAGAAAACCGACGTATTGTTTTACACTTACTTATTTTTACAGGTTTCCTGCTTGGTGGGATTCTCGCAGCGCTCGTACATCCGTATTTAAAGTTACAAGCATTTTTATTGCCAGCAACTTTAAGCTTAGTCTTAAGTATTTCTTACTGGGTAGTTTATCTCTATAGCCCTTCAACTTCACATAAGGATTAAGTCATGGTTAAAAATGCCTTACAAGCACAGCTACTAAAAGCTGGGTTAGTGGATAATAAAAAAGCAAAAAAACTAACAAAACAAGCTCACCACGAGCAACGTATCGGTCAAAGTGATGAACCAGCAATCAAAGCGAATATTGAAAAAGCTCAACAAGAAAAGTTAGCTAAAGATCAGGCTTTAAACTTAGAAAAACAACAACAACTTGAGGAAAAAGCCCTCAAAGCATCAATCATTCAAATGATTAAACATCATAAAATTTCAAATACTGATGGTGATAGTGTTTATCAATTTATTGATGAGGGTAAGATCAAGAAGGTATACATTTCTCAGCAAGTGTATAATGCACTTGTTAGCGGTAGCTTAGTGATTGCTAAAGATCAAGATCAATACGCTTATTTGCCAAAAGCTTTAGCTGAGAAAATCGATCAAAAAATGCAAGGTTTCATTTTAATGAATAATGCTGAGAAAAATGAACAAGCCACTGATGAAGAAGATCCTTATGCAGCGTATGTTATTCCTGATGATTTGATGTGGTAATGCATACAAGGGCCTTTATGATGCAAATCTAAGGGCCTTTTTTGATTTGGGTTAAAAATATTAATTTAACAAATGTTCAAAATATTAAGAAAAAATACTTAAAGAATAAATTCCTTCACCACTTCATCTATTAATCCCGATATAATAAATCATAATTTTTTAAGTCCTCGCGACATTCTTGAAGATTTCTTCAGGTATCCAAATTTTACGTCATGTACTAATGAATGACGTACAACGTAATCAGTTCTGTGTATTTACACATACTCAAAAGATCGAAAACTAAGTGATATTGATCTGACTGACTTTCTTGTAAATTTAATTGCAAAGACTTAATTAAGTGGCTTTTGTCTTAAAGGTAGTAATTCATGCTGAAGTGGTTTGAAAAACTTGTAGATCCCTACCCAACAAAAGGTCTGGATGAACCTTTACCAACTCGTTTTTTTCCATTTATTTGGCAAGCGACGGAAGGCTTACGCCCTTACTTATTATTACTTATTCTGTTTACAGCAGGTGCTGCAAGCTTTGAAGCCTTACTTTTTTCAAAGATTGGACAACTCGTAGATTGGTTAAGTAAAAGTCATCCTGAAAGTTTTTTAAGTCAACATGCAACTGATCTATTGCTTTTAATCGGTGTTTTATTTGCCAATATCTTTTTTGTAAATATTCAATCTATTATTAAACACCAGATTTTATATAGTACTTTTCCAATGCGTTTGCGTTGGCGGTTCCATAATCTTTTATTGAAACAAAGCTTAGATTTTTTCCATAACGACTTTGCTGGAAGGCTTTCCGCAAAAGTTATGCAAACGGCTCTGGCAATCCGTGAATTCTGGATTATTTTGGGCGACATGTTGGCTTATGTCGCTATTTACTTTATTACGGTTAGCATTGTCCTTGGGGCTATTTCCCCTATTTTGTTAATACCACTTTTAGTTTGGTTAACTTTATTTCTCTTAAGTGCATGGTTCTTTATTCCTCGTTTAAGTAAAGTTTCACAGCAACAAGCTGATGCCAGAGCAGTGATGACTGGCCGTATTACCGATGCTTACACCAATATTCAAACTGTTAAATTGTTTGCTCACGCGGGACGTGAGAGCCAATACGCCAAAGCATCCATGAAAGAGTTTATGACAACAGTCTATGCTCAGATGCGTTTAGGCACTCTTTTTGAAATAAGTATCAACATGCTATCAGCTGTTTTATTTATTGGCGTTATTGGCACTTCAGTTTGGCTATGGACTCAAGGTTTAGCTGCATTAGGTGTAATTGCAGCGACTACTGCCATGATTTTAAAGCTGAATAGTATGGCTGAATTTATGATGTGGCATATGTCCGCGTTATTTGAAAATGTTGGAACCATTCAAGATGGTATGCAAACATTAGGTAAAAAAATCAATATTCAAGACAAAGCAGATGCAAAAACTCTTGAAGTTGCCAAAGGTGAGATTGTATTCAAAGATGTGAGTTTTGCTTATAACAATAAAAATGTAATTGATCACTTCAATTTACATATTAAAGCAGGCGAAAAGATTGGTATTGTTGGGCGTTCAGGTGCAGGTAAATCCACTCTAATCCAACTGCTTTTACATTTTTATCATCTTAAAGACGGTGAAATTTTAATTGATGGGCAAAATATTGAAAATGTGACTCAAGATAGTCTTAGAGCAAATATTGCCTTAGTAACCCAAGATACGTCTTTATTACATCGCTCAGTGGCTGAAAATATTAAATATGGCCGTCCAGATGCATCTGATGCCGAGATGGAGAATGCTGTAAATAAAGCCAAAGCAGCCGAATTTATACCTCAATTGGTTGATTTAAAAGGTCGTAATGGATATCACGCCCAAGTCGGTGAACGTGGTGTAAAACTTTCTGGCGGTCAAAGACAACGTATTGCTATCGCACGTGTATTCTTAAAAGATGCTCCTATTCTCATTTTAGATGAAGCAACCAGTGCACTAGATTCAGAAGTTGAAGCAGCGATTCAATCTAGTTTAAATGACCTTATGGTTGATAAAACGGTTATTGCAATTGCACACCGATTATCTACTATTGCACAAATGGACCGTTTAATTGTTCTTGATGAAGGTCGAATTGCTGAGCAAGGAACACACGAAGAGTTAATTGCTCAAAATGGAATATATGCACAATTATGGAAACGCCAAACAGGCGGCTTCCTGTTTGAACAAAAAGTTTTACAGGGTCAAGATTAATGCTTTATTTAGAAGATTTGAAAATTGGTGATCGTTTCATTAGCCGTGAATATGAAATCACCTTAGATGAAATCAAAAAATTTGCAAACTCCTATGACCCTCAAACATTTCACACAGATGAAGAGCAAGCTAAGCATGACCCTATTTTTCAGGGGATTGCTGCCAGTGGTTGGCATACGTCAGCCATCACTATGCGTTTATGGACAGAATGCATGCCAATTCATGGCGGCCTCATAGGTTCCGAATCTAGTCTACGGTGGCCACGCCCCACCCGACCTGGTGACAGAATCCATGTTGAAGCTGAAATTTCAGCTATCACACCATCCAAAACAAAATTAGATCGTGGTATTGTTAGTTACGTTACGCAAGCCTTAAATCAACACGGGGATGTTTTACTTATTTCAACAACAAAAATTGTTGTCTTTAAAAAAAATGTTTAAAAATGGTTGATATGATTGTCTAACAGTTTTTATAAACTCAGATTATATTTCATGACAAGATGTGTAAGAAATGCATGTGAAAAATTGATGAGAGCAATGGAACGCATATGAAAATTACCTCAGCTCGTCAAGATCAGGGTATTCCGGGTGTCTATGGCTTATTGCTATTAGATGTTGTTTCACGTTGGGGATACAACGACGAAACATTATTTGCTCCATTTCATCTTACCAGCGAGCAACTGGCTGACCCTGACTATCGTATTTCTACACCAGTAGCAAATGAACTAGTAAAACACGCTCTTAATTTAACTGGCGAAACTACATTGGGTTACCATCTTGGTACTCAAATGCGTATTTCAATTCATGGCTTCATTGGCTATGCAATTATGACAGCCAAAGATATTACAGAAGCAATTGCTCTTGCAGCTCGCTTTATTCAGCTACGCTTACCCTTTTTACAATTATATTTCTCAACTTTTGGGCCTAAAGCAACCTTACAATTACAGTGTGATATTGAACTTGAACCTTTACGTACAGAAATCGTTTTAGGTTTAACCATTGGTATCATGAGCATGGCTAAAGCGATTACTGGTATTGAAGATTTAGCTGGTGATGTAGATTTAGATTTCCCAGAACCAGAAGGTTTTGACAAATATAGAAATAAGCTAAGCAGCACAATTCGCTTTAACCAACCCCATTTAATTTCAAGTTTTGATAAAAAATATTTAGGAATTAAATTGGTTAATGCTGACCCTATCGCAAGTCAAGTTGCTATTAATCAGTGCGAAGCTGAACTATCGGCTTTAGGTGAACGCCGTCGTTTAGCAATGCGAGTTCGTGATATTTTAAGTAATTCTGAACAACATTATTTAAGCATCGAAAATGTAGCTGAATGTCTACATATGTCTGATCGAACACTCAAACGTCAATTAGCAGCGGAAGGAACATCATTTTCAACGCTAGTTGATGAAGTACGTTATCGACATGCAACATCTTTACTTTCACGTACAGATTATAGTCTTGAACAAATTGCTGATGAACTTGGCTATTCGGACGTTGCAAATTTTAGCCGTGCTTTTAAACGCTGGAGCGGCCGCAGTCCGAGCAACTGGCGTAAAGACCCATACTTATAATTTTTAAAACTATTGGACACAAGCTTAAGGAGTTACCATGAATCATCCTTCGGAACTGAAGTATGCACGTACACATGAGTGGGTAAAGATTGAGGGTGATCTTGTTATTACAGGGATTACCGATCATGCACAAGATGAACTTGGCGATTTGGTTTACGTTGAAACTCCAGAAGTTGGGAGTAAAGTTACTGCTGGCGAACAAGCTGGTGTGGTTGAATCAGTAAAAACTGCTTCTGATATCCATGCTCCTGTTTCAGGCACTGTAGTAGAAGTAAATACTGACCTTGAAGATGATCCTGATTTTGTAAATGACGATCCATATGGTAAAGGTTGGATTTATAAAATCAAACCAGACAACATTGCAGATGTTGAAAAACTTTTAACAAATGCAGAATATGAAGCTGGCTTATAAAAGATAGCTAAAGCTTTTCATATTTAATAAAAACCAGTTTAGTCTTAAACTGGTTTTTTCTTTATCTATTCAAATTCAGTTTTACGAATCGGTGACCTCTATGACAAAGCTTGTTGTATTCTCTGGCGCTGGCATGAGTGCCGAAAGTGGAATTAGCACTTTTCGTGACAGTAATGGTCTATGGGAAAATTACGACATCCAACAAGTTGCCACACCTGAAGCATGGCAAAAGAACCCTGCTCTAGTTCAACGCTTTTACAATGAACGACGTAAAAATATTTTAGAATCTCAACCCAATTCAGCTCATCAATATATTGCAAAGTTACAAGACTATTTTGACGTTCAGGTTATTACTCAAAACATTGATGATTTACATGAACGTGCCGGAAGTACCAAAGTTTTACATTTGCATGGAAACATTCGTTTAGCAAAAAGTTCTGGCCCAAATGCACAATTTACAACTCAGTTTTATGACATTAACGGTTGGAAATTAGATTTAGAACATGACCTGTGTCCAGATGGTTATCCCCTTCGCCCACATGTTGTTTGGTTTGGTGAAGCTGTACCTGCTTATGAAGAAGCCATTACAGTCGTGCAAAGTGCAGATATTTTTATTGTAATCGGCTCTACATTAAGCGTTTATCCGGTTGCGGGTTTAGTGCATGAAATTGCAGCTCAATGTAAAGCTTACTATATAGATCCCAAAGCAGATCATGGACGTGTTCCTCAACAATACGAATTATTAAAGATGTCAGCGACTCAAGGAATGCATGAACTTTTTGAGAATTTAACCAATTAATTGCTATTTTTAAGAACTAAATAAATTTAATTTGAATAAAAATTACTATTTTTTAGATAAAATTTTTTAACATTGTTCTAATTTTGCTCAATAAAACTTTATCCCCAAAGTCCGTTGTAACTAAATTTAGAGTTATTTTTTTAAAAATATTTTTATTTTCCACAAAATCTTAAAAAAATAAATATTAAAAAATTATAAGTTAATGATTAATATTATAATTTTCCTCTTAAAAAAATCACTTATTTCAAATTACACAAAGATACAAAAGTATAATATAAAAATAACAGAGCAAAAAAAATCTTTTGTGGTTGAATCTCAACCTCTTGAATGCCGTACAAGAAAACAGCGACCTGGATTAGGTTACAATCACGGATTATGGATATAAGGACACACATCCATCATGAGTTATTTTGATCCCACCCTCATCATGTTTATGGTGTACATCGTAGCAATGGTACTTATTGGCTTATTTGCCTACCGTGCTACAAGCGACTTCTCAGATTATATTCTCGGTGGTCGTAGTTTAGGCAGTTTCGTTACTGCGTTATCCGCAGGCGCATCAGACATGAGTGGTTGGCTACTCATGGGTTTACCAGGAGCAATTTATCTTTCTGGTTTATCTGAAGCGTGGATTGCAATTGGTCTTATTATCGGTGCTTGGCTTAACTGGCTACTGGTTGCTGGTCGATTACGCGTTCATACTGAAATTCAAAACAATGCATTAACTTTGCCAGATTATTTTACAAGCCGTTTTGATGACCAGAAAAAAGTACTTCGTATTTTCTCTGCCGTTATCATCTTGGTTTTCTTCGCTATTTACTGTGCTTCAGGCATGGTAGCGGGTGCCCGTTTATTTGAAAATCTATTCGGCATGTCTTACAACACAGCTATTTGGCTCAGTGCTATTGCAACCATCAGTTATGTTTGTATCGGTGGATTCTTAGCAATTAGCTGGACTGATACATTCCAAGCTGGATTGATGATTTTTGCCCTGATTTTAACACCAATCGTGACTTACCTTGCGATCGGGGACACAACTCATTTTGTTACCCTCATTGAAACTGCACGCCCGCATGCATTTAATCTCATCTCAGATTTTGGTGTGGTAGCAGTTTTATCCTCCATGGCTTGGGGTCTTGGTTACTTTGGTCAACCACACATCCTTGTACGTTTCATGGCAGCTGACTCAGTAAAATCTATTCCTGCTGCTCGTCGTATTGGTATGACTTGGATGATCTTGTGTTTAGGTGGTGCTGTCGGTGCTGGTTTCTTCGGTATTGCTTATTTCGAGCAACATCCTGAATTAGCAGCAGTTGTAAGCAAAAACCCTGAAACTGTATTTATGGAATTGACTAAAATTTTATTCAATCCATGGATTGTGGGTATCATTTTGGCTGCAATTTTAGCTGCTGTTATGAGTACGCTAAGCTGTCAACTTTTAGTATGTTCAAGTGCTTTAACTGAAGATTTATACAAAGGTTTCCTTCGTAAAAATGCATCTCAAAAAGAACTTGTATGGGTTGGCCGTGTCATGGTTCTTGTTATTGCTGTTCTTGCAATTATTCTTGCAGGCAACCCTGATAGCAAGGTTCTTGGTCTTGTTGCTTATGCATGGGCTGGTTTCGGCGCAGCGTTTGGTCCGCTTATCATCTTGTCATTGTTCTGGAAACGTATGAATTTACAAGGTGCATTAGCTGGTATGATCGTTGGTGCAGTTGTGGTTATTGGTTGGAAAAATCTTTTCGCAAGCACAGGTGTTTACGAAATCATTCCTGGCTTTATCCTTGCATTTATCAGCATCATTGTAGTGAGTCTTTTAACTAAAGCGCCAAATACGACTGTAACTGGACGCTTTGAAGAAGCAGATAAACTCTACAAAGAAAGCGTATAAATCATTGAAATAAATAAAGGGGCTTTAGCCCCTTTATTTATTTTTGGTTTTAATTTTAATTTTTGAAGTATCTTTGACTACCTGCATTACTGGATAACTCCGAGTTTCTTTCACGCCCGGTAACTGCCATAGCACCTGCCCCGCAATACGTCTAAATTCTTCCATACTGCCACTTCGTAATTTAATTAAAAAATCAAACCCTCCACTCACCATATGACATTCAACAATTTCCGGATAGTGAACCACAGCATCAATAAACTCATCTAAAACATTAGGTGTGGTTTTATCTAGTAACACTTCAACAAACACCAAAAAATTTGCATTTAATTTGACTGGATTTAATTTCGCTTCATAACCCAAAATGAAATCATCTTTCGTCAGCTTTTGAACTCGGGCCATCACAGCAGTTGGAGATAAATTCACAAGTTCGGCTAATTTACTGTTAGAAATACGCCCATCTGTTTGAAGAATATCCAAAATTTTTAAATCAGTGCGATCAAGGCTTAATATTGGGCCATTCATCTGAATTTTCCTCTAAAAAATGGGCTAAATATAGTGAGTTATTCGGTGTTTCTTCTGTAATGATAAATTATCTAAACCTCTCTACTCAAGATCTTTGTACGAGAGTCGGTTGGCGGAAACAGATATGAACACAATGGATACTTTTCATCAAATGGATAAATCTCACCAAGGCTATATCACCGAATTCAACGATAAAAGTGAGTTTGAACAACGCATCAATACAGCTTGGCGACGTGCTGAACCAGAAGCTGTAGAAGAGCTATTACAAGCTGCTGCGGTATCTGATGATTTAGATCATAAAATTTATGACCTTGCTTTTAATCTTGCTAATAATTTACGTGAACGTAAGACCTCTTCGGGTAAAGCAGGTATTGTTCAAGGGTTATTACAAGAATTCTCTCTTTCTTCACAAGAAGGCGTGGCACTCATGTGTCTTGCTGAAGCTTTGCTTCGTATTCCAGATTCTGCAACACGTGATTTACTTATTCGAGATAAGATCAATCAAGGTAACTGGAAAGAACACGTTGGCCAAAGCAGCTTAATGTTTGTAAATGCTGCAGCATGGGGCCTCATGTTAACTGGTAAGCTTATGGAAACTCCAAAGCAAACCAGTCTTTCAAGTGTACTTACTGGTCTTTTAGCACGTAGTGGACGTGGCATTATTCGTAAAGCTGTTGACGTTGCAATGCGTATGATGGGTGAGCAGTTTGTAACTGGTGAAACCATTGAAGAAGCTGTAGACCATGCGAAAGTACTCGAAGACAAAGGTTTTCGCTATTCGTACGACATGTTGGGTGAAGCAGCATTAACCGAACATGATGCTGAACGTTACTTTAACGATTATACGCAAGCCATTCATGCAATTGGTAAAGCATCGAATGGTAAAGGCGTTTATGCTGGCCCGGGTATTTCAATCAAGCTTTCTGCTTTACACCCTCGCTATCAACGTGCGCAAATTGAACGTGTTCATCAAGAACTCTACGGCAAAGTATTTGAACTCGCTCTTTTAGCTAAAAATTACAATATTGGTTTAAATATTGATGCAGAAGAATCAGAACGCTTAGAAATTTCACTTGAGTTACTTGAACGTCTTTGTTTCGAGCCAGAACTTGCAAACTGGAAAGGCATTGGCTTCGTTATTCAGGCTTATCAAAAACGCTGTTTCTTCGTAGTTGATTATATTATTGACCTTGCTAAACGCAGCCAAAAGCGCCTCATGATCCGTCTTGTGAAAGGTGCATATTGGGATAGCGAAATTAAGAAAGCACAAATCGAAGGTATGGATGACTACCCTGTCTTTACTCGTAAAGTACATACGGATTTATCTTATATCGCGTGTGCTAAAAAATTACTTGCAGCACCTGAGTTTATCTATCCGCAATTTGCAACTCATAATGCTCAAACATTGGCAACGATCTATCATTTAGCTGATCCAAGCAAATATTATGCTGGTCAATATGAATTCCAATGCTTACATGGTATGGGCGAACCGCTTTATGAACAAGTTGTTGGTCCACGTGAGCAAAATAAATTAGGCGTACCATGCCGTATTTATGCTCCTGTTGGTAACCACGAAACTTTGTTAGCTTATTTAGTTCGTCGTTTACTCGAAAATGGCGCGAATACTTCATTCGTTAATCGTATTGCAGACAAAACACTTAAAGTTGAAGATCTTATCCAGTCTCCAATTTACGACATTCGTCATGCAGCTAAACTTGAAGGTTCAGTTGGTTTAAAACATCCATCAATTCCATTACCTTTAGATATCTACGGATCACTCCGTAAAAACTCTAAAGGCTATGATTTAGCAAATGATGCTCCACTTGAAGCTTTAGATAGCACAGCTCAACAACTACGTAATCGTATTTGGCAAAGTCATCCATTATTGGCAAATAACGATTCATTAGAGCAAGGTCATTCTGTTGCAATTACAAACCCAGCACAAAATGATGAAATTGTTGGGCATGTGCAAGAAGCTGATCTTAAGCATGTCGAAATTGCACTTAATGCAGCTGAACAAGCTCAATCTGAATGGTCAAATACACCTAAAGAACAACGTGCTCAATACTTAAAACGTGCAGCAGACCTCATGGAAAGCCGCATTCAAGAATTGATGGTTTTGCTTTGCCGTGAAAGTGGTAAAACTTATGCCAATGCAATTGCAGAAGTTCGTGAAGCTGTAGATTTCTTACGTTACTACGCAACTCAAGTTGAGAATCTTCCTGCGAATACAGCGATTGAACCTTTAGGTACAGTACTTTGTATTAGCCCATGGAACTTCCCTCTTGCAATTTTCTCTGGTCAAATTGCTGCCGCATTAGTGAGTGGTAACTGTGTTATTGCTAAACCTGCTGAACAAACGCCATTAATCGCAGCTCAAGCCGTTCAGATTTTATGGGAAGCTGGTATTCCACATGGTGCTGTACAGTTACTTCCTGGTCGTGGTGAAACAGTTGGGGCTCAGCTTAGCCAAGATAGTCGTATCAATGGCATCATGTTTACTGGCTCGACTGAAGTTGCCAAAATTTTACAGAAAACTGTTGCGAAACGTTTATCTGATAATGGTCAATCTATTCCTCTCATTGCAGAGACTGGCGGTCAAAACGCCATGATTGTGGATTCATCAGCATTAACTGAACAAGTTGTGCTTGATGTTGTAAGTTCTGCTTTTGATAGCGCGGGTCAGCGTTGCTCTGCTTTACGTATTTTATGTGTGCAAGAAGACAGTGCTGCAAGCGTTATTAAAATGCTTAAAGGTGCAATGCAACAGTTGATCGTAGGTAACCCTGCAATTTTAAAAACTGACATTGGTCCTGTTATTGATGATGAAGCAAAGCAGACGATTGACCAGCACATCCAAAAAATGAAATCTAAAGGCTACCCTGTACATCAGTTGATGTTCGGTGCAACAAGCCAGAATGAATTAGATAAAGGAACTTTTGTTGTACCAACAGCAATTGAGTTACCTAATCTTGATGATTTGCAACGTGAAGTCTTTGGTCCAGTTTTACACATCATTACCTATAAGTATGGTGAACTAGAACAACTCATCTCACGTATTAATGCCAAAGGTTATGGTTTAACAATGGGTCTACATACCCGTATTGATGAAACCATCCAAACCGTCATTCAGCATGCTGAAGTTGGTAACCTCTATATCAACCGTAATATTGTTGGTGCAGTTGTTGGTGTGCAACCATTCGGTGGTGAAGGTCTATCTGGTACAGGCCCGAAAGCTGGTGGTCCGCTATATATGTACCGCTTAATGCAGCACTGTTCAAACAAAGTACTGGCAGCACCATTTGCCATGAAGAATGAGCAAACTGCTTTTGAAGGCTTTAACCGTGAGGTTTATCAGAGCTTACAAAATTGGGCGAAACAGCATTTACCACAAGCAAATCGTGAGATTGAACCATTTGGTGTGGGTAAATTCTATGAGTTACAAGGCCCTACTGGGGAAAGTAACCAATATATTATTTTGCCGCGCCATCGTGTGCTTTCAATTGCAGACACTGAACAAAATCAATTGCATCAGTTGCTCGCAATTTTTGCAGTGGGTAGCCAAGCAGCAGTAATGCCTAATAGTCCATTATTGGCAAAATACAAACAAACTTTGCCAAAAGATGTGCTTGCAGCAATTACTACGGTTAAAAATATTACATCAGATGATTTTGATGCAGTTTTACTCCATGGTAACCGTGAAGAAATCTTCTCATTACAGCAAGAAGTTGCTAAACGTTCTGGTGCAATTGTTGGTATTACACACGTTGAGCCAAATGAGAATATTCCACTTGAACGTTTAGTGATTGAACGTGCGATTAGTGTGAATACAGCTGCAGCTGGTGGTAACGCAAGCTTAATGACAATGACTGATTAATCGATAATTTTTCTAAAAAAGCCCAAATCTCAGTATTTGGGCTTTTTTATTTAATAAAGTAATCTATTCTTTAATATATAAATTTTATCAAATCGAGATTCTAATAATGGTCTTTTTAGAACCAGAACAATATCAACAAAGATGCGTTCAACTTTTTAATTCATATAAAAAAGATATTTCCTCACTTCTACCATTTGCCCAAATTGAGCACATTGGCTCATCTGCAATACCGAATGCTATTTCAAAAGGTGATCTAGATATTTACATTGAAGTTAAACCTGAACATTTTGAATTCGCCATAACGCAGTTAAAAACACTTAATTTTATAGAGAAGCAAAATACACTAAGGACAGAGGAGCTTTGTATGCTCGAATCACTCAACAACGATGATGTGGCATTTCAAATTGTGGTAACCGATTCAGTATTCACATTTTTCTTAACATTTAGAAATAAGCTTATGGATTCTCCAGCTCTAGTCAACGAATATAACCAACTAAAATTAGAATGTAGCCATTTAGACCATGATCAATATAGGACAATAAAAGCAGATTTTATTAATCGCGTTGTGAAACATCCTTAATTTTAACGTTAGTCTTGCTTATTGATATCTAGCTAAAATTGGCTCCTGTAACCCCGTTTTTTTTGATACCATTCACTATTTGATTCTGTCTAAATTTTCTTTGTCTATGACCTCTTCTTATCATCAACAACTTCAAACTAAAATTGACCGCATTACTGCACAATTTTCTGAATTTACTCCACCTACATTAGAAGTGTTTGAGTCCCCTGAACAACATTTCCGTATGCGTGCTGAGTTTCGTATCTGGCATACAGAAAATGACATGTTCTATGCCATGTTTGAACGTAACGATGATAACAAGCAAAAAACAGTTGTGCGCATTGATGAGTTTCCTATTGCGGACCAAAGCATTAATGATTTAATGCCAAAACTTTTGGAAGAACTTAAAGCGGAACCCAAGCTTTCTAACCGTATATTCGAAGCTGATTTCCTCGCTACACTTAGCGGAGAAATGTTAGTTACCTTAATTTACCACCGTAAACTAGATCAAGAATGGGAACAGGCAGCTAAAGCACTTGCTGAAAAATTAGACATTAAAATTATGGGCCGCAGCCGTGGCCAGAAAATTATTATTGGCGATGATTTCGTCGTTGAAGAATTTGAACTTTTAAACCGTTCATTTAAATACAAACAAATTGAAAGTAGCTTTACTCAGCCAAATGCACAGGTTTGCAAAAAAATGCTGCAATGGGCATGCGATGCAGCTGAAGGATCGAAAAAACACTTATTAGAGCTGTACTGTGGTAATGGTAACTTTACTCTTCCGCTTTCTTTAAAGTTTGAACGCGTTTTGGCAACAGAACTTGCAAAATCCTCTGTTTATGCTGCTCAATGGAACATCGAACAAAATCAGATTGATAATATTCAAGTAGCCCGTCTTTCAGCTGAAGAGTTCACTCAAGCTTATCAAGGTGAGCGCGAATTCCGCCGTCTACAAGAAGCAAATATTGATATTCAGAGCTATGATTTTGATACCGTATTTGTAGATCCACCGCGTGCAGGAATTGATGATGAAACTTTGAAATTATTACAGGGCTTTGAACGTATTATTTATATTTCATGCAACCCAGATACATTGTATGAAAACTTAAAAATATTAGGTTTAACTCACCGTATTACTAAGTTTGCATTGTTCGATCAATTCCCTTATACGCATCATGTTGAGTCAGGTGTATTACTTGAGAAGATTTAAACAAAATCTTTCATTGTAAAGTTTTAAATAAGGAGGTTTTGTACCTCCTTATTTTTTAACATTTTATTAGTTAAGTATTTAAATTTTCAAAAAATATCAAGTCATCTATTCGTCATAATTTCGTTTAACTCAAGCATTCCTATCGAAAATTCTTGAGTTCAATTGGTGGATTTATCACTTATAGAGACTTGTATTTTATTTTAAATTGGCTATATTTCGAGCTATGTTAGGTTGTATATGAAGGCTCTATGAGTTTTTGGCAAAAGCTGTTCTTAGCAGATCAACAGCATAACGAGCATAAAAACCAAACTGCTTGTGTTGAAAATGACTGCTCATGTAAAACAAATGAACAACTTCTAAGTGCTCTTGCACTAGCAACAGATGAAGATGTCATTAAGGGAATAAAAAAAGTTCTTATTTCCCGTGGTTATAGCCGAAAAGAGTTAAATGAACTCACTCAAAAACCATCTATTCACTAATAAAAAAGCCAGTCTTGTACTGGCTTTTTTATATTTCACTTTATTCGGCAATCTGTTTGTTCAACCCAACCCACTATTGGCCCCATTTCAAATAATTGATCATTACGCTTGTTTTTTTGAATATATAAACTAGAAATTGAACCATCAAGATATAAAGCCTGCTCTGCCTTAAGATTTCTTTGAAAGAATTGAGCAAACCTGTAGAAACTCACGCTATTTTTCGATATTACAAAGTAGAGCTTATTATTTCGAATACCAACACCATTACGAATTTTATTCGACTGAGAGTCTGGTAAAAAAAGCGAGCTGATCTTCCCATCAATAACTAACATCGGTCCAGATTGTGTCGCATACTCAACGTTGAAATCGCGTCGACTATATTGCTGCGTTGTTAAAATCAAGGCCTGTTTTTTATTCCAACCTAGTACACCATTCGGCTGTAAAAAGAAATTTCCCAATCCTTTATTTTCATTTAATGGCTGAATTACTTTAGCTTGTTCAACATACAGCCCTACTGGAGAAAATCCGCGATGAAACATTCCTGCATTCATTGCAAAAGAAAGACGCTCACATTGCTTTAAATTTTTTTGAATATTATTAAAGCTTTTGTAATATTGTTGATTATTAGAATTCTTAAGAAACAAACGCAACTGTTTTAAATTGCTAATTGCAATCACATCATATTGGTCGCCTTCCGCTGTTTTAACTTGCTGATGTTCTATAGCATAGACAGACTGAATCAAAAGACCATATATCGTTAAGCACCACACCAACCATTTCATTTAGTACCACCAAGCATGACATTTTTCCTTCATATGAAATCTTTAAATTATATACAATAAAGACAAATAGATTGGGTATGAGCCAAACTCATTCATTCGACGTAATCAATACACTTACATTGCTGATATTGGTTATAATAGTTGGCAGCTTTTCAATAAAAGCCATTTACACTTTATTGGATCAGCGTAAGCATGCAGCAATCGAATAAACGCTACCCTCTAGGGGCTCATCTCATCGTAAAGCATCTCGGCTATAGCCATCATGGTATATATGCTGGGAGAGGTCGAGTTATCCATTATTCTGGCTTAGCGCATTTCATCAAAAAACGTCCGATTGAGATCACCTCAATAGATGCATTCTCGCATGGCAAAAAAATTCACGTTCGCTCTTATGACACGCCACGCTATAAAGGAAAAGCAGTCGTGCGTCGGATGCGTTCACGCATGCATGAAAACCACTATCATCTCATTATTAACAACTGCGAACATTTATGTAGCTGGGCCATTACCGGAATTGAAAGTAGTACTCAAGTTGAACGTATGATGCACCGATTAACGACCATCGGTTATGTAAGTTCAATCATGAGCTATATGAATGGTATGATGCTCACTGTTGCAACAACATGTTTTGCTCTTGTTCTTTATATTAAAAAGAAATTGCGTGATCAGGCAAAAATGAAGGTCCCTACTTACCAATTTCTCAGAGAAAAATCTGAAAAAAGGAATATTGATCCTTCAGTCCCTTTAGTATTTATAGATCCAGATAAAAAAGAATCTATTTAAATAAAAAAGCCCTCAAAGATGAGGGCTTTTGAGAAAACTTATAGCTTATTTTTTAGCTGCATTAGCAACAGTTGCTTCAGTCGTAATGTTTACAGTGATTTTATCACCCACGTTTGGAACGTAGTTACCTAGACCAAAGTCAGAGCGTTTGAATGAAGTTGTAGCATTGAAACCAATCGCTGGAACTTTTGCCATTGGGTGTTCGCCTTGCTTATTTAAAACAGCATCAAGTACAACAGGCTTCGTTACACCTTTAACAGTTAAGTCACCAGTAATTTTAAAGTGCTTTTTGTCTTTGGTTTCAACTTTAGTACTTTTAAAAGTAATGTTTGGATATTTAGCTGCATTAAACCAAGCTTCTTCTTGGAACTCTTTATCCAAAGCAGGAACGTTTGTATTTACACTGCTTAAAGGGATAGTCACATTAACAGATGAGTTTGCTGGTTTAGCATTATCAACTTTAATTACACCTTGGATATCCGAGAAGTTAGCGCTTGGAGTAGAGAAACCAAAGTGATTCCACGAGAAAACAGTAGCTGTATGTGTTGGATCAATTTTGTAGTCGACTGGTGCAGCTAAAGTAACTGAACTAGCTAATGCTACTGCCAAACCGAAGCTTAATGTTTTAAGATGCATTTTTCGTATCCTTTATTGATATAGTCGTTAGTGTATACATCAAGTAATTTAATTCACTATTCTTTATAAAACGATATGTTTCATCCATGCAACAATAAAAGCGTTACAGTTATTATTTAAAAACAATATTATAAAGTATAGGTACTATCGTACCGTGTCTGCACTCTTAAATTAATTCGTTTTTACTTCGATTTTTGATTAATAATAAGGTAAAACATGGCTAACACTGCTCAAGCACAAAGTACTTCCACTCCATATCGAGTAACTCTTACCGATCCTTCAGGTCACCAATGGTTTGCTGATGAACCTACAGACAAAGGTGGGCAAGATACTGCACCAAACCCAGTTCAAATCTTACTGTCTGCTTTAGGTGCTTGCACTACCATCACATTAGAGATGTATGCGAATCTTAAAGGTATTAAGATTGATCATGTTCAAGTGGACTTAGCATTAAACCCAAATGGTGAACCAGAAAAAGGCCAAAATAATATTGAACGCAAAATCACACTCAAAGGTGAATTCACGGAAGACCAACACAAGCGCTTATTAAAAGTTGCCGAGAACTGCCCTATCCATAAATTACTGACGTCTCAAATTAATATTCAAACCGAACTTAGCATTTAATTTTCAAATATAAAAAAAGCGCTCCATGAGGAGCGCTTTTTTACACTACTTTATTAATATTTAAGCAGTTAATTCTTTTACCGCTGCAACAACAGCTTCAGTTGTAATACCAAAGAATTGGAACAAATCTTTTGCTGGTGCAGACTCACCATAAGTAGTCATACCAATTACTTTGCCATCAAGACCAACAAACTTCCACCAGTAGTCAACATGAGCTGCTTCAACTGCAACACGTGCACGGATATGAGCTGGTAATACAGCTTCACGATATGCAGCGTCTTGTTTCATAAACTCTTCTGCACATGGCATAGAAACTACACGCACACCATCAAGTTGAGCATAAGCTTCCATTGCTAAAGAAATTTCAGAACCAGTGGCAATAATGATTGCTTTCAATTCGCCTTTTTCTTGAGCAAGAACGTAACCACCTTTTGCAACATTTTGAATTTGTTCTTCAGAACGTGCTTGGAATGGTAAGTTTTGACGAGAGAAAATAAGTGCTGTAGGGCCATCTTTACGCTCTAAAGCAGATTTCCACGCAGTAGCAGTTTCTACAGTATCAGCAGGACGCCATGTATTTAGGTTCGGTGTACCACGTAAAGAAGCAATTTGTTCGATTGGTTGGTGAGTTGGACCATCTTCACCTAGACCAATTGAGTCATGTGTATAAACATGAATTACACGTTGTTTCATCAATGCAGACATACGTACTGCATTACGCGCATATTCCATAAACATTAAGAATGTTGCAACGTAAGGAACAAAACCACCATGCAATGCAACGCCATTCGCAATTGCAGTCATACCGAACTCACGTACGCCATAATATACGTAGTTACCAGCTGGGTTTTCTTGAATGCCTTGGCAACCTTTCCAAAGCGTTAAGTTAGAACCAGCTAAGTCAGCAGAACCACCTAGTAATTCAGGCAATAAAGGACCAAATGCTTGTAGTGTGTTCTGGCTCGCTTTACGTGTTGCGATAGTTTCGCCTTTCGCATTTGTTTCACGAATGAATGCATCTGCTTGTGCTGCAAATTCAGCTGGTAAATCACCGCTAATACGACGAAGTAACTCAGCTGCTTCAGTTGGATATTTTGCTTGATACTTTGCAAATACTGCATCCCAAGCTGCTTCAGATTCAGTACCTTTTGCTTTCGCGTCCCATGCAGCATATACATCAGCAGGAATAACGAATGCTTCTTCTTTCCAGCCTAATGCTTCACGAGTTAAAGTAATCTCATCTTTACCTAATGGCGCACCGTGACAATCTTCTTTACCTTGCTTATTTGGTGAACCTAAACCAATAATCGTTTTACACATAATGATTGTTGGTTTTTGAGTCTCAGCTTTTGCTTCGATCGTTGCTTGACGAATCGCATCAGCATCATGCCCATCAACACGAAGAACTTGCCAACCATAGGCTTTAAAACGCTCTTCTGTATCATCGCTGAACCAGCCTTCTACTTCACCATCAATTGAAATGCCATTGTCATCATAATAAGCAATCAATTTACCAAGCTGTAAAGTACCTGCTAAAGAACATACTTCGTGAGAAATACCTTCCATTAAACAGCCATCGCCCAAGAAACAATAAGTAAAGTGATCAACTACTTTTAAATCATCTTTATTGAACTGAGCAGCTAAAGTCTTTTCTGCCAATGCAAAACCAACAGCGTTTGCAATACCTTGGCCTAAAGGACCAGTCGTAGTTTCGATACCTGGTGCATAACCATATTCAGGGTGACCAGGAGTTTTTGAATGTAATTGACGGAACTGTTTTAAATCTTCAATTGAAAGATCATAACCTGTTAAATGAAGCAAAGCATATTGCAACATTGAACCATGGCCGTTTGATAAAACGAAACGGTCGCGGTTTGCCCATTGTGGGTTAGTTGGGTTGTGATTTAAAAACTCGCGCCAGACGACGTCAGCAATATCTGCCATCCCCATTGGAGCACCAGGATGCCCTGAGTTTGCCTGTTGCACAGCATCCATTGCCAATACACGAATTGCATTTGCAATACGACGTTCGTTTAAAGGGGTCGTCATAAGATCAGAATCCAATTTTAATAGATTGATGAAAAGAAGAAGATGAATAACAATTCAATGCCGCTATATTGTCTTAAAAAAAAGGCTGAGGGTAAACCCCAACATAGTATATTTCTTTATTTTTAACCGTTTCTTGGTTACACAAAAATCATTTGGACCTTTAAGTTATACAAAACAGTACTCATTTTCTTAAATACTGCTCCCCTATACGAACAGGCACTTCTATTAGACTTTGATATATAGATAAAATATTTTGAAATTTCTATCTAGGTCGATCATGTTTCTTTTCTTTAAAATCCCACTTAGAAGACATAATCTTTTTGTTAATTCATATGTCTAAAAAGTACTCTAATAACTTGTTATTAAAATACCAATACTTTAAATAAACATTCTTTATATCAATTTTACTAATACACTTATCAATTAAAACACAGTATAAATGAAACAAATTCATGCTTTTTGGTCAGTATGAACTGGTCCTTAAGCTCAAGTCGATGTAACATATTATGTCTTTTGAAATAACCAAGATAGGACTTTCATGCGCGAGTACGCTGTTTTTACCTCGGAATCTGTAAGCGAAGGTCATCCCGATAAAATGGCCGACCAAATTAGCGACGCTATTTTGGATGCAATCTTAAAAGAAGACCCATACGCACGTGTTGCATGTGAAACACTGGTAAAAACAGGCGCTGTTGTACTTGCTGGTGAAGTAACAACGACTGCTAATATTGATGTTGAAGCTGTTGTTCGTAATACTGTTAACGGTATTGGATACCACCACTCTGATCTTGGCTTTGATGGATCAACATGTGCTGTAATCAATATGATTGGTAAACAATCACCAGAGATTGCACAAGGTGTAGATCGCCAAAAACCTGAAGACCAAGGTGCCGGTGACCAAGGTTTAATGTTCGGTTATGCAAGCCGTGAAACAGATGTTTTAATGCCTGCTCCGATTTCTTATGCTCACCGTTTAATGGAACGTCAGGCTGAACTTCGTCGCTCAGGCACACTTCCATGGTTACGCCCAGATGCAAAAAGCCAAGTTACTTTTGCATATGAAAATGGCAAGCCTGTACGTCTAGATGCAGTTGTTTTGTCTACTCAACATGATCCTGAAATTACTCAAAGCCAGCTTAAAGAAGCTGTTATTGAAGAAATTATCAAGCCGATCATTCCTGCGGAAATGTTCCACGCTGCGACTAAATTCCACATTAATCCAACAGGTATGTTCGTTATTGGCGGCCCTGTAGGCGATTGTGGCTTAACAGGTCGTAAAATTATTGTTGATACATACGGTGGTATGGCTCGTCACGGCGGTGGCGCTTTCTCTGGTAAAGATCCATCTAAAGTTGACCGTTCTGCTGCATATGCAGGCCGTTATGTTGCAAAAAATATTGTAGCAGCTGGTCTTGCTGATAAATGTGAAATTCAGGTGAGTTACGCAATTGGTGTAGCAGAACCTACTTCAATTTCAATTAATACATTTGGTACAGCAAAAGTTTCTGATGAGTTGATTATTCAACTTGTACGTGATCATTTCGATTTAAGACCGTTTGGTATTACTCGTATGCTGGATCTTATTCAGCCAATGTATAAACAAACTGCGGCTTATGGCCACTTTGGTCGCGAAGGATCAGATACTGCATTTACATGGGAAAAAACTGATAAAGTTGAAGCTCTTAAAGATGCTGCTGGCCTTTAATATAAAGTCATAAAAAAGCCCGCCAATGAGCGGGCTTTTTTTACAGTTCAAATTTCATAATATGTAGGGTTTATTCTTCTAGCAACCATCCTTGATGCCATATCATTTGTAGCTCTGATCAAAATTTATTGTCTTGTGGTTTTATCATCCTGATTTAATACATCAAGTAATGTTGACTGCGTCGGAGTATCTTGATGATTCTGGACATAAATATGGACAACTTTAAATACAACGACAACCGCTAGACAAGCCATCACACAAAACATCCACAAACCATACGGGCTTCGAATATGTTGCGAACCACAATATGGACATGATTTATCAGTTGATGCCACAACTTTGTCGCAACACGCACAATGGTATTGATATAGCATAGGTAACCCTCCTTCCCTCATTTCAACCGTTGTTTTTTTAATAGGTTTGCTGCATTTTTAATTTATACATCCTTTATATTTATCCTATGTGAAATGAAAAGATAATTCAATCTGAATGAACAATTGAGTCAATTAAAAAATATTATTAAAATACAGATGGATAAGTTAAATATTATTTTTTTGGCACTATTTTTCTTATTTTGATATTTTGCCAAATTTGCTAAAATAAGCGAATAATCTCACATTTTAGGCAAATGCATGTCTCATACACAGCTGATTAATAAAGGTGGCTTTCGCGAAAGAGCAAACCGAAGTCGAGGTTATCAACAATCTGAAAACAAGCAAACCGCTCTATCTTCAAATAAATATCAACCACAGCCAAAACCACAAGAAGAAACTAAATTAGAAATAGACGATAGTGATTCATCTACTTCGGTTTCTCAGAATCAATAATAATTTTAGAAATAAAAAAAGCTTAAACCCATGAGGTTTAAGCTTTTTCATAACATAATCACTTATTAATCTTTATTTTTATGCTCAATTGTTTTGTGGTTTGGCGTAACATCTCGCGCTTCGCCATCAATGACGTTTGAATCATGGTATTGGCCTTGACCACCACCTTGCTGATTCTGCATATCTTGCATTTGGCGCATTAAATCAGCAAATGGATTTTGTCCCGAAGCATTACCGCCCATACCACCCATCATTTTATTCATCATGGCTTGTTGGCGTTTTGCAAGAGTTCTCATCGCTATGTTACGGAATGCGGTTTGAACACCAGGAATCAAAATTAATACAGCCAAAACATCAGATACAAGACCTGGCAACATTAATAAGAAACCTGCAAAAGCGTAAGCAAGTTTTTTAGTTACAGTTGGGTCACTACCTAGCTGGCCTGTCATCTGCATTTGCTGTAATTGAGGCATAATACCAGCAGTACTTCTGCGAATAAGCCCCAAACCAATAAAAAAAGCAATAATGAACCAAAAGAACACGTACCATCCACTGATGAACTGTGCTACGCCAATCCATACGGCAATTTCAACAATCGCGCCCAGAACTACAATAAGAAGTAAATTCATGTAAAACTTTATCTATCTCAAAAAGAAAATTCATTGCAGTTTTATTTGACCTAACCCTATCTAAGTTTCATATAAGGATTAAGCATTTCTCTTAACTCTGATTGTTTTGTCTAATTTCTAAAAATTAACAATACCATCGGATCAATAAGAGTCTGCAATACTGGAGTACATTTGATTTTAACTCGATAAAAACAAACATGCTTTCTTATTAATGAGTGCTGTATCAGGTTTATCAAGTGCCACTTCAATCAGATTTTAAATTTTTTACTTTATTTGAGCGAAAAACTCTTCGGAAAAGGACGTATTTAGTCAATGAAGGTCTTATTTACTTAGCAAAGTTATGAGTATTCCTTTATTTCCGCTATACATATAGAGAACTTTAAAAGTTCCACAGACATGTAAACTTCCCTAAAGAGCTTACATTTTACCTATCTAAAGTCAGTTCTATTCAAGTTAAATTAATTAATAACACTTCACAAATTAAACTTAGTCAGAACTATGTATAAAAAAGTCCTTGTCGTTGCAATAGCTACTCTTTTTTTATCTGCCTGCTCTTCTAACACGGTAAAACAACATCAAATACATTCTATTTCTGCCAATAAAAATTCAGAAGAAATTAAATCTCTGTTTGATCAGGCACAGACCACGGGAGTTTTAGTGATTAAGCGTGGGCAGACCGAAGAAATTTATGGCAATGATATTAAAAGAGCATCAACAGAATATGTTCCCGCCTCTACCTTTAAAATGCTAAATGCTTTAATTGGACTTGAACATCATAAAGCAACGACAACTGAAGTATTTAAATGGGACGGGCAAAAGCGTTTATTTCCTGATTGGGAAAAGGACATGACTTTAGGCGATGCAATGAAAGCTTCTGCTATTCCAGTTTATCAAGAACTAGCGCGAAGAATTGGACTTGATCTTATGTCTAAAGAGGTAAAACGTATTGGTTTCGGTAATGCAGACATTGGTTCAAAAGTAGATAATTTTTGGCTTGTCGGCCCACTTAAAATTACTCCTGAGCAAGAAACCCAATTTGCTTATGAATTAGCTAATAAAACTCTTCCATTTAGTAAAAATGTACAAGAACAAGTCCAATCAATGGTGTTCATAGAAGAAAAAAATGGACGTAAAATTTATGCTAAAAGTGGTTGGGGATGGGATGTTGAACCACAAGTTGGCTGGTTAACTGGCTGGGTCGTTCAACCGCAAGGAGAAATTGTGGCATTCTCACTCAATTTAGAAATGAAAAAAGGAATTCCTAGTTCTATTCGAAAAGAAATTGCTTATAAAGGATTAGAACAACTCGGTGTTTTATAATTTAGGTTCTATAGCCCTGTTTTTATTTCATCATAAACTGGGCTATTTTCTTAAACTTGAGATTGAGCTTTATGATTTACCCATCAACTGGCTGCTGTGGTGTATTTAAATTTAACTGATAAAAAGCAGCATCCAACCATTGTCCAAACTTAAACCCGACTTGTTTAAAAGTACCTGCATGGATAAAGCCCATTTTTTTATGTAAACCAATGCTTGCCTGATTGGTCGCATCAATACAGCCTATCAATACATGTAGCTCAGCCTCTTGAGCACGCTTAATCAACTCTTGCATTAAAATTTTGCTTAGCCCACAACCACGATGCTCATGATGAATATAAATACTATGTTCAACAGTATATTTATAGGCAGGAAAAGCCCTGAAAGTTCCCCAGCTCGCAAAACCTAATAACTTGTTTGTTTCATCAATAATACCAATCACTGGAAAACCATTTTCTCGTTTCACTGAAAACCAGTTTTTCATCGATTCTTCAGAGCGCGGTAAATAGTCATATAGAGCGGTTGAATTGATAATTGCCTCATTCAGAATATCTAATATGGCCCCAGAATATTCTGTTTCATTACAATCAATTAAACGAAAATTAGAATTGAGGGAATAAGTCATAAAGATTCCTTAACGGCAGAAACAAGTTGATTAGAGACGACTAAAATATAGCGAGCGACTTGAGATGAATTATTGCTGTATATGACGGGCTGGTTGAGTTGCATTGCCAAGCAATCCCCTGTGCTTAAAGCATAAGAAGAATCACCTAATTGAATATCAATTTCTCCTTCAACTACCCAGAGTTGCTGTTGTACCACCTTGGAGGTTTCACTAATTTCATACGTAATTCGTGACTGAGGTGGGAATTCGATTTCAACGATTTGAAATGGAGATTTCCAATTTGGTGGTGAAATCTGACGGCGAATATAACCTGTTTCGGGATCTTTCCATTCTGATTGTTGAGTACGCCGAATTAGGGGTTGAGGTGATTGATTGTTTTGTGGGACATCAAATAGCTGAGTCAAAGGCACACCTAAACCATTTGCCAGCTTTTCAAGGACAACAGCTGTAGGACTCGCCTCACCTCGTTCAATTAACGAAATTGCAGAACGACTTACCTGACATCGAGTTGCAAGAATATCTAAGGTATATCCACGGGCTAAACGCAATTCACGGACTTGCTGCGCAATGCGTATATTAATATCTTCCATCTGCCGACAGACTTTAATTCCAAAATTATAGATAAGTATTCCATTAAAATAGAATTACATCAAATGATTTTAGAAAATATAATTTGGTTCAATAAAAACCGAAAAGTAACCATTCATCACAGCATTCTTTAAATTACTCATGCATAACCGTTTTGGCTATGTAACAATACCCACTGAACTATTTATTTAAGTCTTCACATGGCATTGATTATTGGTATTGACCCAGGCTCACGCTTAACAGGTTATGGAATCATTGAAAAAGATGGTAGTAAACTACGTTTTGTTGATGCTGGTACAATCCGAACTGAAACTCAAGAAATGCCAGAACGCTTAAAACGCATTTTTGCTGGCGTTGAGCGAATTGTGAAATTTCATGGTCCAACTGAAGCTGCGGTTGAGCAGGTCTTTATGGCTCAAAACCCAGACTCTGCTTTAAAACTGGGACAAGCTCGTGGTGCTGCCATAGCCGCATTAGTTAATTTAGATTTACAAGTTGCAGAATATACTGCCCGTCAAATTAAACAGTCTGTCGTTGGTTATGGTGCAGCAGACAAAGAACAAGTACAAATGATGGTCATGCGGTTACTTAACTTGACGATTAAACCTCAATCCGATGCAGCTGATGCTCTTGCTGCCGCTATTTGCCATGCTCATGCATCGGGAAGTATGAGTAAACTTTCTGTCCTTAATGCCTTAGGTGGTATGGCGCGTGGACGAAGCCGCTCTAGCAGTCGTAGACGTTAAAACTTTCTTAGTTCACTACTTGAGTAATTGCTTCATTCATTTGATAAGCCTGTAAACCACGCATACCTTGTTTTGCAAGTTCATCACCTGCCTGAGCATGAAGGGTAACAATCTCATGTAATGCAATTGCCTTATGGAACTGGGCTTTTAGACTTGCAATCATTCCAGCTAATACATCACCCATCCCACCAGTTCCCATACCGGCATTACCTTCGGTACAAATATACAAGTTATCCTCTAAAATTAAGCTACCTGCTCCTTTAAGTACCCACTGACCCGCATATTTATGTTGCAAAGCATAAATTGCAGCAATTCGGTCATTTTCAATTTGCGCTGTAGAGAAACCAAGTAAGGTAGCAGCTTCTCCCGGATGAGGCGTCGCATAAACATGTGCACCCAATTTTTCCGGCTGCTTCGTAAGAAACCATAAAGCATCCGCATCTAAAACAGTTTCTAGGTGTGTACTCTGATTTAACAAAGTAAACCATTGCTGATAAATTTGCTGTGCCCAATCATCTCGCCCTAATCCCATTCCAAAACATACTGCATCAACTTGAGATAAAATCTCTCTAATATTTTCTTCATCTAAAGCATTAATATCACGGAGCATAATATTAGGTGACCGCGACAAAATAGCTTGATGATGCTTTTGATGACAAATCACGGTCACTTTACCTGCACCTGCATGAAAAGCAGCCTCAGCAGCCATAATGACAGCGCCACCCATTTGCTCATGTCCACCAACCACTAAGACATGACCATAGCTTCCTTTATGACCAAAAGCCAAACGTTTAGGAAACTTAATATTTGTAGATGTCAAATAAGCTAATGGTTTCAGGTCTTCATCTATTGGAATTAAATTAACTAAATGGACTTGCCCCACATATTCTTTACCTTGACCTGTAAATAATCCAGCTTTAAGACCTAAAACAGTAAAGGTATGATCAGCTCGTATTGCAAAAGGTAAAGCACAGCCTGTATTTGCATGTAAGCCACTCGGTATATCAATCGAAACTTTTAAACCAGATTGTTCATTAAATTGTTGAATAGCTTGTTGCCAATTAGTATTTAATTCACGATTTAAGCCTATGCCAAATAGAGCATCAATATGGCAATCGAATGTTCTTTTAATATCAAAATCTGAATGAATTTGAACTTTCTTTTCTATAGCAAATTGCGCTGCACAATGTAAATCAGTTGATTCACCCAATTGAGCTGCAAATATTTCAACGTGAAATCCAGCTTGTTTTAGATAACCTGCTATGAAGTAGCCATCACCTGCGTTATTGCCTTGCCCGCACCAAACAGCAATATTATTAATGCTACGATCTTTAAAAAGCTCGATGAACTCCTGAGCGATTGACCAAGCTGCTTGCTGCATTAAACCTAATGAGGAGTTTTGTGCAGCAAACCAACGCTGCTCCCATGCTCGAATATCATCGCTATGATAAACTACCGCTTGCATATTATTATCCTCTTGCATTTTGGTTTATGACATCTTCCGACACATCACGCATTGCAGTACAACAACTTGATCCTCATGAATTAAAAGCATGGATCAAAGCTCAAGCCTTAGACTTGGGTTTTGCTGATTGTGTCATTGCAAAACCAGATGCTCAAGAGCAAATGCCACGTTTTTTAGAATATCTAGAACGTGGTTATCATGCAGACATGACCTATTTAGAAGAAAATCTAGAAAAACGAGCCGACCCTACATTATTAGTTCCGGGCACAAAAAGTATTATTTGTGTTCGTATGAACTATCTTGTGGAATCTCCAAAACCTCGATATGTACCTTTCGAACCCAACTCTGCGATTATCGCCCGTTATGCACGTGGCCGTGATTACCATAAAGTCATGCGTGGCAGATTGAAAACTTTAGCAACACGAATTCGTGAGAAAGTCGGCGATTTTGAATCTCGCCCTTTTGCAGATTCCGCTCCTATTTTTGAGAAATCATTAGCTGAAAGTGCAGGAATGGGTTGGACAGGTAAGCATACTTTGCTCATTCATAAAAAGTCGGGTTCTTTTTTTGTATTAGGTGAGCTCTTTACGTCACTCGACTTACCTTTCGACGAACCTGCAACAGCACATTGTGGTTCTTGTAGCGCTTGTATTGATATTTGCCCGACGCAAGCGATTGTCGAGCCTTATATGCTAGATGCAAGACGATGTATTGCTTACTTAACTATCGAATACAAAGGAATTATTGCTGAAGAATTACGTGCAGGGATTGGTAATCGAATTTTTGGTTGTGACGACTGCCAATTAATTTGTCCATGGAATAGTTTTGCCAAAACTGCGTCCATTAGCGATTTCAATCCTAGAAATGGATTAGACAATATTAGTCTACTAGATATCTGGCAGTGGGATGAAGCCACTTTTTTAGCCAATACAGAAGGTAGCCCTATCCGTAGGACAGGCTATCAATCATTTAAACGTAATATTGCTATCGGATTAGGAAATGCTCCTTATTCAAAAGAAATTGTAGATCAGCTACACAAAGGCAAAAATTTACATGACGAAATCGTCAATGTGCATATTGATTGGGCAATTGAACAGCAACTTAATCAACTTCAGCTATCAAATTAAAAAAATGATGTTTTTTGCCCTATAGCTTTAATACGAATTCTGTATGATTATGTGTAGTGAATTAATGCCATCATCATGGATATGACAATGACTCTACGTAATGATTGGAATCGTGAAGAAATCCAAGCTTTATATGAACAACCTTTTTTGGATTTAGTTTTCAAGGCTCAGCAAGTACATCGTGAGCACTTCACTGCCAATTCGATTCAGGTCAGTACCCTTTTATCTATTAAAACGGGTAAATGTCCTGAAGATTGCAAATACTGCTCACAATCCGCACATTACGAATCAAAATTAGAAGCAGAAAAACGTATCGCTGTAGAAAAAGTGATTAGCGAAGCAAAAGCTGCAAAAGATTCAGGTTCGTCTCGTTTTTGTATGGGTGCTGCTTGGCGTAACCCACATGAGCGCGATATGCCTTATGTTTTAGAAATGGTACGTGAAGTAAAAGCGTTAGGTTTAGAAACATGCATGACTTTAGGCATGCTTAACCAATCTCAAGCAGAGCGTCTACAAGTTGCTGGTTTAGATTATTACAATCACAACCTAGATACATCTCGTGAGTACTACTCTCACATCATTAGCACACGTACTTTTGATGATCGTTTAAATACCCTAGATTATGTTCGCCAAGCTGGTATGAAAGTTTGTAGTGGCGGTATTGTAGGTCTAGGTGAAAGCCGTGATGACCGTGTTGGTTTATTGCATGAACTAGCTACCTTGCCAATTCATCCTGAATCAGTGCCAATTAACATGCTTGTTCCAATTGAAGGAACACCTTTAGCAGATGTTGAAAAGCTTGATGTAATTGAGTGGATCCGCACTATTGCTGTTGCACGCATTATTATGCCGCATAGCTATATTCGTTTATCTGCTGGTCGTGAGTCATTAAGTGATTCAGATCAAGCATTAGCATTTATGGCGGGTGCAAACTCACTATTCTCTGGTGATAAATTACTCACCACACCAAATGCTGGTGAAGGTAAAGACCAAGCGTTGTTTAATAAACTTGGCTTAACCGCAGAAAAACCAAAACCTACGGTTGCTGACTTATCAGTAAATGCAATGAGTGCATAACTTAGTGCAGTAAAATAAAAAAGCCCTGATTTTCAGGGCTTTTTTATTTAAACAGAAGTAACTAAAATTCCGTAAGTGGCATTAAGAAATGTCCCTACTCGAATAATGTCTTTTCCTGCTGCATGCGTTACAGACAATTCCTGGCTCAATACATCAAAATTAAAAGAATCGAAAACATCTTGATGGTGTAAGAGCCAAGTCACTGTATCTGCTATCTTATCATCCGCAATATAAGTTAAGGCCTTAAAGTCTTTACTCATAAATAACTCTTAAAAATAAATTTTATGAATTTTATATGAGTTCACTCTACCTTAAAAGAAAATCTAAGCTGCTTTAGGATTCACTAAAGAGCGACCTGACAATAAGCTTGTCAAAGCTTGTGGTGAGAATTCCAAAGAAAGTACATGATTCTTGAGATTAACAGAGTGCTTACTAATCAATGGAAGTAAACCATCTTCTGTTTCAAAGACGTATTCATCTGCAATATTTAAGATACCCTCAAGATTAGTTGTACTTGAAGCAAGATCATGACTAAAGATGTCATAAATCGTCTGTAGGTTAAACGTTGTCTGCTGCTCCGTTGGGTGCTTAATCAGATAATCCTTTAAAAACAAAACTAGTTTATGAGCAAAGAAAAAGTAATTTGGTTTATAGCTATACTTCATACTATTCATGGAACGGAACTCCAGATTATCTTTTATTGAATTACAACTAAAACAGTAGGAATTGAATCTTAAAAAATTCTTAAAAAATAAATTTATTCACAAGATAAATTAAAAAATAAATTTATTATTAAAAACATATAGTTATATAAATAAAATAAATATTTACTCTCAGGAATATTTTAAATTTGGATTAATTTAATAAAATACAAATACTTAAATATTACGAGTTTTTTAATTTTATTTTAAAAATGAATCATAAAGTATTTTACCAACTGATAAAAAATATATTTCAAAAAAATTTATTTATAAAAACAATTGATCAAAATATATATAAATATAATGTTCTTCTTGTTTTTTGGTTGAAAAGTGATATATTTCCTTCGCCTTACTTAAGCAGAATAAACTTGCTGAAAAGTAATGGATTTTATTTTAAAAGGCTATTCCGGGGATTTTATGAAAAAGTTTATTTTTATAGCAGCGGTTTCTCTCTTAAATATAACAAATGCACAAGCAGCAGATGGCACAATTACTATTAATGGTCTTGTTACAGATAATACTTGTACTATTGATACTGGAGATAAAAACCTAACAATTAATCTACCTACAGTTTCATCTCAAACTTTAAAAAATGCAGGTGATGTGGCTGGTCGTACTCCATTTCAAATTAATTTAACGAACTGTGCTTCTGCTGGTAAAGTAGCCACTTATTTTGAACCGGGCGCTACCGTTGACTTTAATACTGGTCGTTTATTAAACCAAGCAACCTCGGGTGCGGCAACAAACGTGAATATCCAGTTGCTAGGCAGTAATAATGCTGTAATCCCAGTACTTGCTACAAGCACGAATAGCACGCAGACCAACTCGCAATGGGTAAATGTTTCAGCAGGTGGTGATACTGACCTTAACTATTATGCTGAATATTATGCTACAGGTGCTTCTACTGCTGGTACGGTAACGTCGCAAGTAAAATACACAATTATTTATCAATAAAATTAAAACTGAAGCTTCTATTTCTAAATAGAAGCTATCTCCTATTTATTATTCATTATTGAGAATATGGCTCATGCTTTTTCGTGGTCGTAAGTTTTTTTGGGGATTAGTTTGCCTACAGGTAGCACTGACTACCACAGGTCATACTGAAATTGTTTTGCATGGAACTCGTGTCGTTTATCCTTCAAATGCACGTGAGATCACATTACAACTAAGCAATAACGGCACAGCTCCGTCTCTTGTTCAAGCTTGGATTGATGATGGAAATGCAAAATCAACTCCCGATGAAGCAAATGTGCCTTTCATTATTACTCCTCCAATTTCACGAGTAGAAGCAACTAAGGGCCAAACTTTAAGAATTACAGCTCTACCTAATTCGTCTCAATTAAGTCAGCAACAAGAGTCAATTTTCTGGCTTAATGTTTTAGATATACCTCCTAAACCCGAAGGCAAAACTCAACAAGACCAAAGTACCCCAATTTCTAATAATTTTTTACAGCTCGCTGTTCGTTCGCGAATTAAATTCTTTTATCGTCCTATAGATCTAAAAGAAAATATTGAACAGCTAAGTGAAAAAGTTCAATGGAAAATAAATGATCAATATCTAGTAGTGAAGAATCCAACCCCCTTTTTCCTCACTATCACTTCCATTTTTCAAGGAACTGAAAACCATAAAGCAGACTTGTTACAACAAGGTTTAATGGTTGCCCCTTTTTCAGAAGATAAAATAAAACTTAAAAATAAAAATGTAGCAGATATGAGCTTTGTATATATCAATGATTACGGTGGAAGAGTTGAGCATTCAATAAAGTTCTAACCTTAATATATTACTCAAAAAAACCTAAATACCTATCATGAATAGGCTCTAAAACTATGTCTAAATGGTTTATACCTTATATATGTTTAAAAAGCCCTTTTACTTGTTATGTGGCCTCAAGTATTGCGTTATTTATGCCTTTGGCAGCATATGCACAAAATAATGTTGATGTTTCAGGTTTCTCAAAAGCAGAGTTTGATAGCAATTTTTTAGTAGGTAATGCGCAAAAAATTGATATTGGTCGTTTTAAATATGGAAACCCCATTTTAGCTGGCGAATATAGCTTAGATGTCTATATTAATGGTCAATGGTTGGGTAAACGACGCATGCGCTTTAATGCCAGCTCTCCTAACGTAAATGCCGAAACCTGTTTTACAGAAGCCATGTTACTAGAATATGGCGTAAAAGCTGATGTGCTTAGCCAACATTCTCATACATCCTCTCTTTCTTGTGATGCACTGGGTCATTGGATAGATAATGCTTTTTATTTATTTGATAGTTCTCGTTTAAGAATTGATATCTCTATCCCCCAAGTCACATTAGAAAAAAATGCACAGGGCTATATCGATCCACATCTTTGGGATCGAGGTATTAATGCAGCTTTTTTGACATATAACGCGACTGCTTATCGAATAGTTAACGAACAACATGAAAGTACATATGCTTTTATGGGGACTAATCTTGGAGCAAATTTAGCAAGTTGGCAATTTCGCCATAATGGACAATGGAAATGGCAAGACCATACTGATTTTCAATCTGATAATTCTTCTTATACTTCAACAAATACATATATACAAAAAGCATTTCCGAAAATTCATGGTGTTGTGACTTTAGGCGATTATTTTACTAATAGTGATTTTATCGATTCTTTACCATATCGCGGCGTAAATATTTCAAGTGATGACCGAATGCTTCCAAACAGTATGCTCGGTTATGCTCCCAGAGTGAGAGGTTATGCAAAAACCAATGCGAAAGTCGAGGTTAGGCAACAAGGCAACTTAATTTATCAAACAACAGTACCGCCCGGAAACTTTGAAATTAATGATCTTTACCCAACAGGATTTGGGGGCGAGCTACAAGTTTTGGTAATTGAATCTAATGGCGTAATTCAGAAATTCGCTATTCCCTATGCTTCTGTCGTCGAAATGCTACGCCCGCAAATGACTCGATACTCTTTCACATTAGGACAGTTTCGAGATTCAAATTTAGGTCTAAATCCTTGGCTAATACAAGGTAAATATCAACGGGGAATTAATAATTACCTCACAACTTACACCGCACTTCAAGCAACGCAACAATATCTCTCATTATTACTAGGTACAGCTTTTTCAACACCTATTGGAGCGATTTCTTTTGATGCAACCCAGTCAAAAACTGAGTTTGATCATCAACCTAAAATGACTGGGCAAAGTTATCGTTTAAGCTACAGTAAGTTATTTTCCCCAACAAATACTAATTTAACATTAGCGACTTATCGCTATTCAACTGAAAACTACCTCAAATTGCGTGATGCAATTTTAATTCAAGATTTACAACAACAAAATATTGATAGCTTTTCCATAGGCAAACAAAAAAGTGAATTTCAGATTACTTTAAATCAGGTGCTTCCAAAGCAATGGGGAAATTTTTACTTAGTCGGTTCATGGATAAATTATTGGAATCAACCCAAGACCAATAAACAGTTCCAATTAGGTTATAGCAATCAATTTAAAGATTTAACTTATAGTTTATCTGCAATGAGCAGCGAGATTGAAGAAGATGGCGCTCGCACAGGACAAGATACCCAGTACCTTGCGTCTTTCTCTTTTCCATTAGATTTTAAGAAAAATTCTCTGACTTTTAATAGTGTTATTGGTGATGACAGTCAGATTTTAAGCTTCAGTGGCTTTACAGGAAATCGCTTAAACTACGGCGCATCAATTTCCAATCAGGACCATGATCAAACTAACCTAAATATTAATGGCACCTATAAAACCAACTATACAACACTTGGTGCTTCATTCAGTCATGCAAATTCATACCAACAAGAAATGCTTAGCTTCAGTGGTAATGTTGTTGCACATTCTCAAGGAATTTTGTTTGGGCCAGATCAAGCCCAAACCATGGTGTTGGTCTATGCGCCGGATGCTACTGGAGCACAAGTCGGTAATACACCTGGGTTAAGTATTAACAAAAACGGATATGCCGTTATTCCCTATGTTACGCCTTACCGTATGAATGACATTAGTCTTGACCCGCAAGGCATGTCTACCCAAATTGAACTTGCTGAAAGTAGTTTACGGATTGCGCCCTATGCAGGCTCAATCACTAAAGTCCAATTCTCAACAAAAAAAGGTTATGCACTTTTTATTAATACAACAACATTAGATGGTTCACATCTACCTTTTGCCGCACAGGTATATAACCAGAATAACGAAGTAATAGGCATTGTCGCACAAGGCAGTCGCATTTATTTACGAACCCCCTTAACCCATGATCGTTTATATGTGAAATGGGGAAATACGAGTACTGAAAAATGCGAGATTGAATACGATATAGCGGATCAAATAAAGCATAACAACCAACCAATTATTATGACAAAGGCAGTCTGTAAATGAATAATATTTTAAAAAAAATTGGATTTTTGGCAGTAAGTCTATTTGCTTATAGCCATACAAATGCAAATTGTAATTTAAGTAAAGGATTTACTACCGTCGATATTCCAATGACGATAGGTAAAATCGTAGTGAAACCAAATGATCCAATAGGAACGATCTTACAAAAGAATACTTTTACAGTATCACCTAATAATTCGACTGCAACTTGTAATCGTGCGAGTGATCAAATTATTGCAGCTCTCCCCTTAAATTATCCAATTAGCCCAATAGGCAATAATGTTTATGCGACTAATATTCCAGGTATTGGTATTCGTCTTTATCGCGAAGCTGCCGATGCTTCAGATTTTTCAGGATATTATCCTTATAGACGTACATTAACCCCCAATCAAACATATACACTTTCCCCAGGATATTTTGTTATGGAAGTTATTAAAACAGCTATGACAACTGGTTCTGGTGCACTAGTTGCAGGCCGTTACAGTACCTATTACGTATCAGGGCAACAGAACCGCCCATTTTTAACCACTACTGTATTAAGTAATGCCCCTATTCTTATTGCGTCTTCATCTTGTGAAATTCAAAATGGTGTAGATTCACCAGTTCAACTTCCAACCGTGATGAAATCAGGCTTTAGAGCGATTGGTTCAACCCAAGGGGACCAGAATTTTAATCTATCGATCTTATGTAATGGTGGCGAAAACAATTCTGGTATCGCTACGAGCAATACGATCAGCTTAAGTTTTGATTATAATTCTGATACCTCCAATAATCAGGTAATTAATAACAGTGCTGCGAATTCAATAAAAGCTAACGGTGTTGGTGTTGAACTGTTATGGAATATGAATGGAGCAAATAAGCCGATTCAAAAAGCAACCAAACTCAATATAGGTAGCGTGAGTTCCAATCAAACTGTTGAATATGATATTCCTTTAACTGCCCGTTATTATCAGACCGCCACCAATGTGACCGCAGGTGAGGTTAAAGCCACAGCGACGGTGACGATTCAATATGATTAACTATTCTCTATAAAATTACTAAAAACAAAGAAACTTAACGCTACCAAGGGAACACAAAGGCTATTTTTTTTTAAACTTTGTAGTTCTATTAAAAAATCACATAAAAAAATGCTCATAAGCAAAAATAGCAAATGAGCATTAGTGATAACCACTTAACCTGAAATACAAATTGTGGGAAATAGATCACAATTTGCATGACTATAATTTCAAAAAATAGCTTAAAGATCAAGTCTTTTTTTTAACAAAGATTCTAATAGCCAACATAACATATTGTTTTAAATAAATTAAAAAAATAAATTTAATTCATGAGCACTATTTTATAGTGTTTCTAAAGAATTATCATTCTATTAATTAATAAAAACTTAATTTTAAGAAAAATTAAAATTCACTCATCAAGCCCAGTAAAACAAAAATCTATTTATTTTCATAATTTTATATCAAAACCATAAAAATTAAAATTTTACTGAATTACATAATTTATAATAAAAAAAACATAAAAAAATTTAGAATTCCCCTTCAATTGCAAATAATATCTTTAGACTTTTTATCAGAACGTAACATGCTCATTTTTTGGAAAATATTATGTATCTTATTACTAAGTCTAGGCGCTACAAGTATAGGTTTTGCGATTAGTAACATCGATTTTTTTCTTTTTTTCATAGGATTCCTTTTATTAATCTGCTTTATCTTAGCTTTAAAGCAAGCACGTGAAGATGCTGGTTTCTTTCCCGATAATTAAAATACTATGAATTTCTAGAATATAGCATCAATAGTAAAATCATGATTGAATGCACCATAGAGTCTATAGGGATGGTTGTAATCAAAATATGTCAAAAAGTTCTTCAGATGCTGGAATTTTTTTGTGGATGACTTATCAGACTATGCAAAAGATGGGCTTAGATGCAGCATCTATTTTTGCAAGTGTAAATTTACCCAATCAGCCTCCCGATAAAAATATTCGTAGAGATAATTCGACTCAACAAAGGTTTTGGACAGCGGCTGAAGAAATAAGTGAAGACCCTGATATTGGCTTGCATGTAGGTAGTCAAATGCCACCATTTAGGGGATTAGTAATTGAATATCTATTTTTGAGTAGCTCAACTTTTGGAGAAGGTTTACAGCGGGCTCTAAGATATCAAGCCATACTTACAGATGTATTTGACCTAAAATTAACAATTAAGGAAGATCAAGCAATACTGTCTGGTTTTAAGCATCCCGTAAGACATTATCTTGAATGTGCCATAGGTATTTTTCTTAATTTTTTTAAATATATTACAAATAAAGAGTTCAGACCTACTCAAATTATCTTGCCCCATCAAGAAGGTGCATCAGCAGAAATATATGAGGAAATATGGAATTGCTCCGTGATTTTAGGGCAAATGGAAGGTTCTATTATTTTTCCTAGCGTACTTTTAAATAAAGCTTCACCAGCTGCTGAACCAGAATTATTAAGAATTCATGAAACGCTTGCAGAACAACAGTTAATGACTTTAGAAAAGCATCAACTCGTTTATGCTATTGAGCGTTTGCTTAGCAATGGATTACTGGAATCTGGGCATTTTGATCAAAAATTTATTGCTGAACAATTAAATCGTAACCCTCGTACCCTTCGAGCAGATTTACAAGCAATTAATATAAATTATGAGAAAATTTTAAATCAGCATCGGGAAAAACTAGCCAGACGTTTACTTGCTCACACACAAGAAACTATTGATCAAATAGTTTATCTAACTGGTTTTTCTGAACCCTCTGCTTTTACGCGAGCTTTTAAACGTTGGACTGGTGAGACTCCTAGTGCTTATCGCCAGCGTAAACAAAATAGTTAAATTGATTCTAATGACACTTATTTAACTGCCTGTTAAGTCAAAGGGATAAAACATTCTTCTTTTACAATCATTTTAAATTGTAATTAAGAAGTTCCCAATATGCTTGGTTTCCCTGTAGGTGTTTTTGTTGCTAATGGTCTTGAATGGTACTTTCATAAAGTCTGGTTACACGAATATCCAAGTCAGTATCGTAATAGCCCATTTTTCACTCACATCGCTCATCATAAGCGCGCTCGCTTAAATGGTTTTCAAGATGACGGTTATGCTGAATCAATGTTTAAAAATGCTGAAATTTATAATGAAAAGACAGCATTAATTGGATTAGCTGGAGCTGCTACAATTTTTTTGCCTGTCGCTCCATTTTTTACAGCTGGGCTCTATTATGGTTTATGGAATTATTGGCGTGTACATTCAAAAGCACATTTAGATTCAGAATATGCAAAAAAACGTATTCCTTGGCACTATGATCATCACATGACAAGTAATCAAAATGCTAATTGGTGTGTTACTAAACCTTGGTTTGACTATATTATGGGAACTAGAGTCACGACAGAAGTCTCTCAAACTGAAACCAATCCTTTAGGTATCAAATTACCAAAGTTGTTAGAAAAACCAATTAATTTTACTGCTAGACGTATACTCACCAAATCCTATGCCAAAATTGATTTAAATTCTGTTCAGGATCAATCTAATTTACGCAACGGAATAGAAGTCAGTTTGACGTAAATATATCAAAATAAAAAAGCTGCGAACTCCAGCAGCTTTTTATATAAATCGAGAGTTAACAGCTTAAACTTTAAAAGGCTCAAAACAAGATACAAGAAAATCCATTACTACTCTTATTGCTGGACTATGCCGTAAATCTTCATGTGTAACTAACCAAATTTCAGCACTCATCGGATAATCATCTTGTAATCTAACTAAATTGCTAAGAGCGCCTAAAAAATCCGGTAAGACCGCTAACCCCACTTCTCCACATGCAGCTCTCCACTGTAACTCGGGATGGTTGGTCACCATTATGGGTTCTTTATAATTTAATCTTTCTTTTAGTTTTTGCTGTTTTTGACCATGTACTCCCCCCACTTCAACACTAATCCATTCATAATTTTCAGGAGCCGTTGAGGCCAAATAATTTGGACCAGCATATATTCCAAAGGGTATTTCCCCTACTTTACGAGCTACTAAATTTTCATCTTTAGGACGACCAAATCTTACCGCAATATCAGCCTCACTATGCTGTAAAGAAACATAATGAACATCACCGAGCACACGCAATTTTAATTGAGGATAATGTCGGTAAAATCTGCCCAGATGAGGCATGATGAGATGTGCCGCAGTTAAAGGAGGCATACTGATAGAAACACTTCCCATCACTTCTTGCTGACCAGCCTGAGTTAAACGTTCAATAGAAAAAGTTTCTTCCATCATACGAGCAACCACCTGCGCAAGACGTTCACCATCAGGAGTTAGGATGTAAGTACGTGGTCTACGATCAACTAATTTAAGTTTTAAGTTTTGTTCTAGCTGGGCAATTCTTCTAGATACAGTTGCATGATCTACTCCCAATTTTCGGGCAGCCGCTGACAGTGACTTTTCTTCTGTAAAAACTGAAAAGTAATGTAAATTTTCCCAATCAATCATTGTGCAAATTTTCACATTAGAAGTGTATTAATATGGAATTGTACACCTTTATGTAATTGCTCAGAATAAAACCTTTCTTGATGGGAGCCTGTCCATGAACAGAACGGTGGCTTATGCCTATGCTGGTGTTGTCTTAACAATGTTTTTTTGGGGATCAGCATTTAATGCAATGTCTTATATCATTCAACATATGCCTCCGCTATCTGCTGCATCTGAACGGTTTTCAATTGCAAGCCTAGGCTTACTTCTGATCTTTTCAATAACTGGCCAACTAAGATGGGCAGCCTTAAGCCAGAATTTAGTTATCTACCTTGTGATTGGGGTAATTGGAATTGCAGGTTTCAACATAGGCTGTTTTTATGGCTTAAAAACGACATCTGCCGTGAACGGTGCTTTAATTATGGCAACTACACCGTTAATGACCCTATTAATGACAATCATGTTAGATGGTGAAAAACTTAACACTAGTAAATTTTTAGGCGTTTTATTTGGCTTAAGTGGCGTATTACTTGTGATTAGTCAAGGCCATATAACAACTTTACTTCACCTAAAAATAGACATTGGAGATCTATTTATATTATTGGGTGCATTTGGATTTTGTTTCGCAAATGTCCTGTCTCGCCGTTATGTAAAAAATGCTACTCCGCTAGAAACAACGACTTTTTCTATGATGTTCGGAGCAATAACACTTGGTTTGTTGAGTATGATATTTGAAAATCCTCTTTCAGCCATTGCATCTGCACCTGTAAATGCACATTTAGCCATGGGATATGTTGTTATCTGCTCTACCATGATTGCTTATTTATTCTGGTTTAATGGCATACAAAAATTAGGTGCTGGCCGCGCTTCGGTATTTTTTAACTTTGTACCAGTGTTCAGTATGATCATTGCTCTGCTTGCTGGCCAGACGCTTAATATCTGGCAGTTAGTAGGAACCGCTTTAGTGATGCTTGGTGTAATGAGTAGCGGAGGTTTTTTAAAAATTAAAAGTACTCCACTTATGGCAAAACATTGTACAAAATAAGAAATATGCTGCTACATTAAAATTCTATTATTAATATGTAGCAGCATTTTCAAATATAAAATACAAAATCACCTCCCGACAATCTCTTTAAGTTCCTATATTTTCGAAAATATTTTTTACATTTTTGAAGTTTTATACAAAAGCTCATCTTAATTATTCCGTTGTAACAAATACTGTATGTTTCTTTAAAACTTAATAAAAGATTGCCATATATAGTTTTAAAACAACCAAAGGAGATATTAAAATGAAGCTGGATTTTACAACTATTGAAAAGCAAGCCAAATTGCTACAAGAAGAACAAGAAAAGATCGAGCAACGAGATCATGAATTTCAACTTGCTTTAGATAAACACCGAGAATCCCTGAAGAGTTTATTTAAAGATCTTTTCTCTGACCGAGAAGTTAAGACAGAAAATGGAGGCCACTTTTGTGTAAATTTTGGTGATTTCAAAATTTCTTTGTTGATTGAAACTGCTAAATTTGAAAATGGTGTTCCTGTAAAATTAAATTCGGTAAATCCTGTTATTATTAAATGCAAGAAAGATAAGCCCATTGCAAAAGCACAGTTTACTGATGCAACACAATATCTAGATAACCATTTAGAAACTCCAAATTATCAATATTATTTTAAGCAAGAAGATAAAACCCAACTTGTGCAATTTTCTGAACTTCCTACTTATTTCCAAATCGTTTTAGATGCAAACGCATAAAGTTGAGCCCTCTATAGAGGGCTTTTTCATATATTATTTTTCCATTATTTAACTTTTTAAAAAATAAAATTCGTCAAATACTTTTTCTATTTATCTATGAATTATTTAAGCCACTTTTAGCTTTTACAGACTCAAAAACTGTTTGATTATTTTTCAAATTACTTGTATATACATGTTTATATTTGTTTGTACAAATATTGAATTAATAAAAATAGAGTGGACTCTTAAAGGACAAGGAGAGTGAAATGGACTCATCGGCTGAGAAACCAAATAGTAGTTTTATTGAAAACCGAAGTATTGACTTTATTCCAGAAAATGAAAGACATGGCGGAGTGTTTGCTCAATTTACCCTCTGGTTTGGTGCTAATTTACAAATTACAGCCATTGTGACGGGTGCGCTAGCAGTTGTATTAGGCGGGGATGTTTTTTGGTCTATTATTGGTTTATTCGTGGGACAATGTTTTGGTGCTGCCGTTATGGCACTACATGCTGCCCAAGGTCCTAAACTTGGCCTTCCTCAAATGATTTCAAGCCGTGTGCAATTTGGGGTATATGGTGCTTGTATTCCAATCATACTTGTTTGCCTCATGTATATTGGCTTTACAGCAACTGGAGAGGTATTGGCTGGTAAAGCAATTGCACATCTAGCACATGTCAGCAATACAACTGGCATCTTAATTTACGCATGTTTAATCATTATATTTGCAACAATTGGATATCGTTTAATTCATTTGGTAGGCAAAGTAGCCAGTATTATTGGTTTGATCGCTTTTGTGATTATTTTGACTCAAATTTTAGCACTTTCTGATTTATCTGAACTCTTAGCAGTACGTCATTTCAGTTGGTCTTCATTTTTATTAGCAGTTTCACTTTCTGCTTCTTGGCAAATTTCTTTTGGGCCCTATGTTGCAGACTACTCCCGTTATCTTCCAACTAAAACGTCTTCATATCGTGTATTTTGGGCCGTTGGTTTAGGTTCTCTATTGGGTTCACAAATTTCCATGAGCCTAGGTGTTTTGATTGCTCAAGTCGCAAACGGCAATTTTGTCGGAAATGAAGTTCAATATGTTGTGGGTATGAACCCAATTGCCCTCGTCGTGACCTTTTTATATTTTAGTATCGCTTTTGGCAAAGTTACTCTGACAACCTTAAATGCTTACGGTAGCTTTATGTGCATTGCTACAGTTTGGAATAGTTTCAAATCGACAAATCAAATTTCAAAAATAACAAGATTACTCATTGTCTTAGCTATGGTTGTGATTTCGACATTTATTGCAATTATAGGTGAACATACTTTTTTAAGTGCTTTTAAAGCATTTATTTTGTTTTTACTTACCTTCTTTATTCCATGGAGTGCTATTAATCTGGTTGATTACTACTTTATCTCTAAAGAAGAATGTGATGTAGATGCGCTCTATGATCCAAATGGCAAGTATGGCCGTTGGAATCGAATTGGTATCACCTGCTACTTTCTCGGTATTTTGATCCAACTGCCCTTTATTGATAGTAAATTTTATACGGGACAAATTGCTGCAATGTTAGGAGGGATCGACTTATCATGGCTGGTAGGACTGATTTCTACAGCAGTGATTTATTATATTTTCACCAAGAAAGCTCAACTTAAGTTTTCAAAGCAGTTAGTCATTGATCAAATCAAATAATTAAACTAGAGATAAGCTATCAGAATCACACACCTTGATAGCTTATTAAGTTGATTTAGTGACTATTCTTGCAATGCTTTAGCTTGTGCCGAAGCAGGCAATCCAAATAACTTATCAAAGCTCCAATTAAATATAAAAGTATAGATAGGAATAATGATAATAAAAGCCACATCTAACCAAAAAGCAGCAATCAGAGAAATATCCATCCACCATGCAATAAGAGGAATCAAAAATAGGACTAAGGTAAGCTGGAAACCAATAGCATGTCCAACTCTACGCTTAACTGTACGAACATTACTGCTCTGTCTAGCCTCCCACTTCTCATATAAAATATTGTAGATAAAATTCCAAGTTACAGCGATGGTCGTAATCATGACAGAGAGTGGTCCTGTATGTTCAACACTATCACCTGCCAAAATCGCTAAACCTACTGATGAAATAATCATTCCGATGACTTCATAAGAAGAAACATAGACAATTCGACGCTTTACACCTTGCATAATAGGCAAACTCTAATTAATTCTTTATATTTTAATTTCAGTCAAAATCATATATAAAGTTAATAGCTTTCAGTTCTACTGATATCAAAATGAATTTTAACAGCGAAAATATTGAACTCTTTATTACTGTACTCGATACAGGATCTTTCTCTGCGGCCGCCCGTAAACTAAATCGAGTACCTTCAGCAGTCAGTATGGCAGTTGCTAATCTAGAAGCAGAATTGGGTTACACCTTATTTGAACGTACTCCACGCAAGGTCATTCCTACACCTACCGCATTAGCTTTGGAACCTCAAGCACGAATTATTTCTGAACAACTTAGGCTATTTAGTACTCATGCCCATGAACTTTCTTTAGGACTAGAGAGTAAATTACGTATTGGTGTGGTCTCAGACGTAAATACAAAACTATTATTTTTTTCAATAAAGAAGTTAGCTGATAAATTCCCCTTACTAAATATAGAGGTTATTACTGCACCTCAAGATGACATTCTTAATTTACTTTATAGGGAAGAAATTAGTCTTTGCTTAGCTGGTTCAGACCTCAATATAAAAATGCGTGAGAATCTGCAATTAGTAATGACTGAAACAGTCGTTGCTACTATCTCGTCTAGTCATACTCTTCTACAAGAAAAAACAAAGCATTTTTCTATTGAAGAGTTAATCAATATTAGACAAATTGTAGTGGCGAGTAGCGACCATGAAATGACAGATTCTCGGTCAATTATTGGTGCTATGTACTGGAAAACGAATAGTTTACAAACAGCAATTAATATGGTTGAAGCAGGACTCGGTTGGGGAAACTTCCCGTTATCGTTAGTACAAGAAAAAATTTCACAAGGTCATTTAGTTCTTTTAGATTTTAAAAATACTAAAAATCATTTACCTCTATCCATTTACTTAATTTGGCTTCAAGACCGCCCCTTATCTAAAGCAGCTCGAGAACTCATTCAGATTATTCAAGAAAATTTATAATTTCTTATACTGTAGCTCTCTGAGCACACATGATCTTTTTATAGTTTTATTTCTAATTATATACTTACTTTTAAAATTCAGATTATTGCTCTTTCCTATTTTCTCTATATTACAAAAAGCAAGAAGCCTACTTTAAAAAGCAGGCTTCTTACTGTATTTCAGGACTAAGCAATAGTTTTTTATTTTGGGAAAATACATTTGTACTTTATTAAAACCTAGCATTTTAGTCAAGAATAAATTCAATAAAATACAATCATTTGTATCGAGCGTGAAAGTAGTCACACTTTAAGTTTTGTATAGAAAACACATGAGAAAAAGAAAGAAATTTCAATTAAAAAATTTCCAATTCTCCCACTAAAAAGTTCTAATTTTTTAAAAATCAGATAAAGGTCTTAATTTTAAGGAAGCTCACTTTACTCCCTTATTTTTGTATTTCCTCGTTAAAACTTATGGATTTTTCCCTATGCGCTAAACAAAATTAATTTCATAAATATTATCTTTGTATTACTAGTTTTTTAAAAATTAATTAGAATTTTGGATTCACCTTACTCAAAAAAATAATCACTTTCACTAGATTTATTACAGTAACTATTAGACTGCAAAGAATAACCTCTCATTAAAATGATATAGAATTGACTATGATAAGAGTACATCATTCTATAAATAGGATTTTATAAAGTTATACGTTTTCTAAATATTTAGCGTAGATAAATATTTCTTAAATTAAGTTTATTTAGAATATTCTATAGTCGTTATTGAACAAATATTTATAAATTCTGTGTAAGACATAAATGTATAAATTATGTTTGTAAACTTTTTTGAAAAACCAATTTTGGTCACATTTCAAGCAATATTCAATCAACCTGAAATTTGATTACTCTTCAAACAAAAGATGTTTTTAAAAGAATTAACTATTCGAACTGATAATTAACTAAAACCCAATCACTATAAACTTCTGACTGACATAAGTTCTAATTGATCGATAAATAACTAAGTTCACTTTACTCATGAGCTACTCATACGCTAGAATCACTCTCGCTCGTAATATTTAACCAAAATAACACAATATTTTTTAGGTCTAGTATGTGCCTAGTTTAGAAAATGACTTGTGTTTGATTAAAAAATTGATTAGTATTGCACGCACTGAAAGGCCTTGAGATTTAAAGCTTTTCTGACTTATAGGGCCTATAGCTCAGTTGGTTAGAGCAGCGGACTCATAATCCGTTGGTCCCGTGTTCAAGTCACGGTGGGCCCACCAAATTCAAACCTCATAAACTAAAAAGTTTATGGGGTTTTTTAATGCTTATCTAAATAGAATTCGTTTTACCGTTATAAACAATATTCAAAATTTAATTATCAAAATGTAAATTTTATTTTATCTTAAAATTTTAACTGCTTTAAAATACGTTTTTCTAAACTTAATACTTCTATTTCTTCTATTAAGCTAAGATTCTCTTCCGCATAAGCTCTGTATGTTCTAATTGAGCGTCCCAAAATTTTTCCCATAAATCACAATACTCTAAGCATAACTTTTCGATATAGTTATAATCTTCTTCTGTACAAGCTTGCATTAAGACATACCATAAGTCTTCTTCATGATCATCATCTGCGGCTTCGGCACTTTCATCTTCAGAAATACCATGCACATGATAATAACCACCACCCTCTACCTCTAAACCTACAGCTTTAGTCGCTTTACGTAACGGTGGACTATAAAGAATCACCTCTTCTTCTGCGACTGCTAATAAGGCTGAAACAGCTTTATAGTCATCATAAGCATTTTCTAAAAACACTCTAACTTGATTTGCAATTTCAGTCGGCTGATAAGTCAGACGATCTTGTTCTGTAATACCAAAATCATTTAATACGTCTTCAAATAAAGGATAGTGAGCATATTCAGGATTTCCCTGATAATAACCATCTTTGTCTAAACCTGGACGAAATCCAAACTCATCAAAAATATTTAGGCTCAAAAGAAAGCGCGGAAACATTTTCGCACCGGCATGCAATCTTGGCTCTAGTTGTTTAGTTTGAAATTGGGCCATGAGCAATGCATCAGTAAAAGTTTGTACAATTGCATGGCGGTATTCTAAGTGTATTTTTTTTAAATTTTCTTTATTAATTTCTCCGTTATTTAAAATATCAATTGCAGGATGATGTGACACCGCATGTTTAGCAATTTTTTCTCTTAATTGGGTCAAAAAGTCTGAATTTTTTTCCCATAGTTCAGTAGAAATGCTTTGCTTCATCCCTGAGAGTGCTTTCTTTCTAGGATTATTAAAATTCTCAAATTTCTTAGGCATATCTACTCTCATTAAACTTATTGAAGCCTGATCGATTTTTACATATTTTATTATAAAAACAATGACTTAAATTAATATTTAAATATGTTCCCTTATCAATCCATATTAGAATTAAAATCGTACGAAATCAAATAGAAAATTAAAAAAAACTTATGTTAATGATTATCATTATCACAATATCAACTTGAATCCAATCCCTTTTTTTATTATGATCATTAATATTAAAATTTTAATTTTTTCGATTAAGTTATAATTAGTTCTAACTATATGGAATAGTAATGTCAAAAAAAGAAGATATTATAAATACTGCTTTAAATTTATTTAATCAGATTGGCTACAATGCAACTGGTGTTGACCGTATTATTGCTGAATCTAATGTTGCAAAGATGACCTTTTATAAATATTTTCCTTCAAAAGAAAATTTAATTATGGAGTGTTTGCAACATAGAAACTTAAATATTCAAAATTCAATTAATGAACAATTAAATTTACGTCAAGATGCTAACCCGCTTGAGAAAATTCATATTATTTTTAATTGGTATATTGAATGGATCAATAGCGAAACATTTAATGGTTGCTTATTTAAAAAAGCATTTATTGAAGTATCTAAACAATATACTTCAATTCGTGAACCATTTTATGAGTATACAAAGTGGTTAACTCATTTACTACAAGACCAGCTCACTCAATTAGGTATAGAAAACCCTACTCCCCTTACTCATATTATTATTTCTATTATTGATGGGATGATTATTGATGGAACAACAGATAAAAAACTAATTAATGCTGAAAAAATTTGGCAGTATATTGAGTTTTTAATTAATGAAGAAATACCTCAACAGGTTTCTTAATTTTAAAATTATCTAAGTTTATTATGTTTAAAGAAAAATAAAAAAGAACTTTTTAAATCTTCAAGCTTAGATAATCTTCATTTTTAATTGGCTACTTTAGCTTTCATAATTTTTCTAGGCTTTTTTACAAACTCATATTAGAATCCTGCAAATTTATCACCTTGCACTGATCTATGAAAAAATTTCTAGCTAACTCTATCTTTAAAGCTGCTGGTTGGACCTATAATGTAGATCCCGAAATTTTTGAAAAAAAACAAGTTATTATTGGATTTGAACATACCTCAAATCTAGATGCAGTGCTCTCTATTGCTCTCTTCCAAATTTTAGACATTAAGATTCATACTTTAATAAAGAAAGAACTCTTTAAGGGTCCCCTTAAGCCAGTTTTAGAAAAACTTGGTGGCATTCCCGTTGACCGCAAAGCGAGTAAAGATATTGTTTCTCAAATGGTTGAACAATTTCAAACTCATGAAACTTTTAACTTGGTGATTGCTCCCGAAGCTACTCGTGCGAAAGATGGCTCAGAACGTAAACCTATCCGTACAGGTTTTTGGCATATTGCGAAAGCCGCTAATGTTCCAATTGTACTCATGTATGCCAATGCTCGAAGCAAACAAGGCGGGATTCTAGGTAAAATTTACCCGACAGACTTACAAAAAGATTTGGAAACGATTAAAGAGCTATATGCGCAATTTGACATAGATGTCAAAATTAACTAGATCAAATTGGATTTGATTCGGCCTGATCTCACTCATTAGGCCTTAAGGTTATTATTCTTATTCAATTAGCTAACAAAACGCAGGGCAACAGTTTTCAACAAAACCAAGCCTATGCTAATATTCCAGCACTTTTGCATTTTCTTTTTTTGGAGTTCACGTCCATGGCGGGTCATTCTAAATGGGCCAATATTAAGCATCGTAAAGCGAAACAAGATGCAAGTCGCGGTAAAGTTTTTACTAAATATATTCGTGAAATTGTGACTGCTGCCAAACTTGGTGGTGGAGATGCTGCTAGTAACCCTCGTTTGCGTGCAGTAGTTGAAAAAGCACTTTCAGTTAATATGACACGTGACACCATCAACCGTGCAATCCAACGTGGTGCCGGTGGTGAAGATAATGATGATTTAAAAGAAGTAACTTACGAAGGTTATGGTGTTGGCGGTGTTGCTGTTCTTGTTGAGACAATGACAGATAACTTAAACCGTACAGTACCAGATGTACGTCACTGTTTTAGTAAAACAAATGGTAACCTAGGAACTGCGGGTTCTGTCGCTTATCTATTTACTAAACGTGGTGAAATTACTTTTGAAGATGTTTCTTTAGAAGACAAAATCATGGAAATTGCTTTAGAAGCTGGTGCTGAAGATATTGAAGTTTCAGAAGATGAAATTTTGGTAATCACTTCACCAGAAACTTTTGGTGAAGTTCAAGATGCTCTAACTGCTGCTGGTTTAAAATCTGACAACGCAGAAGTTGTTATGAGTCCATCAACTAAAGCTGAAATTACTGATGTCGATCAAGCAAAACAAATTCTTAAAATGATTGATATGTTTGAAGATCTTGATGATGTACAAAACGTTTATACAAACGTTGAGTTCACAGATGAGGTTTTGGCTCAGCTTGATGCCTAATTCAAATATTTGAATTAAAAAAACGCACCATTTGGTGCGTTTTTTTATAGTTTATTGAGTAAGTTATAGCAGTTAAAAACATTATATTTTTTAATCACAAAGCTGGAATGCAGCGCAACAACATTGTCAATTTTTCCAATACGTCTTAATAAAATTTCACTGTAGTCATCCATGTTGCGTGCTACAAGTTCTAAAATAAAATCGGCACTTTGCCCTGTCACAAGAAATGCATTGGTCACTTCTGGAATTGCTTCTATTTCAGAAAGAAACTTATCAAATGTTTCGGTGTCATGCTTACTCAATGAAACTTGCAATAAGATGTGTAAGGTAAATCCAAGTTTACTAAAATTAATTTCCCTTTTGAGCTGCCCCATAACGTTGGCTTCAATCAGATGCTTAATCCGGCGATGCACAGAACTGACTGACAGATTGATCCGTTCTGAAAGTTCATTCAAATTTAAGTCTTCATGAGACAAAATTTCTAGAATTTGTTTATCAAAACGATCTAACTCCATTGTTATCTCCAGCCAGAATTTTACAGTGAGGACAGTATACCCTATACAACTTACCTGTATTTAAAATACAAAGGTTTAAAAATAGCTAAAACGTTTAATTCTTTTACACATTTTATTGCAGACGTGCATTTTAACCGTGCAAATAATGGAGGATATGGCGCATTTTAGAAAGTCAATTTCATGCTCTCATTTATTTTTTTCAATATAAGATATTACTCGCCCCATTATTTACACATAGGACTATGATAATTATAGATATTTTACCATTTTTCTAAATTCTTAAAGTTGGCATTATTATTGTTATGTATTTGCAGGAAAATTTTTATCCATGTCGGGGAGTTCCTGTGAATAAGATCAAAACACTCGTGCTAGCAATGAGTTCTTTAGGCGCAATTAGCGTGACGATGCCTGTGCATGCCGCTACAGATGCTGAAGTTAACGCCTTACGTGATGAAGTAAAGGAGTTAAAACAACTCGTCCAGAAACTATCTGATCAACAAAAAACAGCTTTGTCGGTTAGTGCTCCTGCAACAATTCCCGTAGCACCAGCTACACCTACACCTCCTGTATCAAAACCGGGTTGGATGGCGATGGCAGATGGGCAAACCCAAGTTAAGCTTTATGGTAGTGTCCGCGCAGATGCAACCTATGACTTTAAAGGTTCAAATGGCAGCATTTCAAATGGCGCTAACTACCCATTAAATAAAGATGATCCGAAACAAGACTCACTAAATGTATCTGCTGCAACTTCAAGAATTGGTCTAGACATTACTCGACCTACTCAGTACGGAGATTTAACCGGCAAAATTGAAGCCGATTTCATGGGTGGAAATGGCGATAATGGTAATGGTACTTTCCGTGTTCGCCATGCCTATATGTCTTTAGGAAAATGGTTAGCTGGTCAAACCACCTCACCTTTTGTAAACACTGATACATCACCAGAAACAGTAGATTTTAATGGCGCTATTGGTACAGGTACTACACGTACAGTACAGGTTAGGTACACTCAGCCAATTAATGCACAACAGAAAATATTAGTTGCCTTGGAAGGCGGTGATGTTGAAAAAGCTGGGAATGCTGCTGGTGGAAGCCGCTTTCCCGCTTTAACAGCACGATATGATTTCAAAACTACAGATAATAAAGGCCTATTACAGTTACATGGTCTTGCCCATGAAAACCGCGTAGCTCCAAAAGATAGTACTTCTGAAGAAAAATTTGGTTGGGGTGTCGGCGTTGGTGGTAAATATGATTTAACGCCTCAAGATAGCTTGGTTGCTAATTACTATCATGTTAAAGGAGATGGCCGCTATTTACTTTATAGCAACTCAGCTTATGCCTATGACACAACGACTCAGGATATTAATTTAGGTGAATTTGATAGTGCCGTTATTGGCTATCAACGGAAATGGAGCCCTATCCTCCGCTCTACTTTTGCAATAGGCGGTATTCAATACAAAGATGATAACACCTATGCAAATAGCAATTTAACCAGCACCAGCTATAACAAAGAAATTTATAATGCCTTGGTCAATTTAATCTGGAATCCGGTTAAAAATATTGATTTAGGTGCAGAATATACATATGGCCAAAGAGAAACATTCGCAGGCGATAAGGGTGATTACTCTCGTGTCAATTTATTAGCAAAATATAGTTTTTAAAAATTGGACGTAAAAAAAGAGCCTTTTAAAAGGCTCTTTTTTTATTAATGGTATTAATGCATGGCTTGAATTTTTTCTAAGAAAAGCTTCGCGCGCTCGTGGCGAGCATCTAAATTATCAAAGAATTCATGCGTTGGACAGTCTTCTAAAATCTTACCTTCATCCATAAAAATTAGACGGTTAGATACTCTTTTAGCAAAACCCATTTCATGTGTAACGCACATCATGGTCATGCCTTCATGTGCAAGTTGCACCATCACTTCAAGTACTTCCCCGACCATTTCTGGGTCAAGTGCAGAAGTTGGTTCATCAAACAACATACAGATTGGGTCCATGGACAAGCCACGAGCAATCGCTACACGTTGCTGCTGACCACCAGACAATTGGCCCGGAAACTTATCTTTGTGCGCAAGTAAACCTACACGCTCTAAATATTTCAGCCCTTTTTCACGAGCATCGGCAACTGAACGCTTTAACACTTTAACTTGAGCAATGGTTAGATTTTCTAAAACAGTCATGTGCGGGAAAAGTTCAAAATGCTGGAACACCATTCCCACTCGTGAACGGAATTTAGCAAGATCCGTTTTTGGATCTTTCAGAGAAACTCCATCAACAATAATATCGCCTTGTTGAAATGGTTCTAACGCATTTACTGTTTTAATGAGTGTTGATTTTCCTGAACCAGACGGTCCGCAAACAACAACGACATCACCTTTTTCAATACTCGTCGTGCAATCTGTTAAAACCTGAAAATCACCATACCATTTAGAGATATGTTGGATGTCTATCATTGGCATTTAAAATCTCCAATTAGCGAATGATGGCAATTTTTTGCTGTAAGCGTTTGACTAATTGCGACAGCACAAACGAACTACAGAAGTAAACTACAGCGACGATTAAATAGAATGTTGCTTTGGTTTCAGGACCATATGTATTAGCCAATGTATCTGCACGACCTAAAAAGTCTGGTGCACTAATCACATAAACTAATGAGATATCCTGAAATAAAATAATTGTTTGAGTTAACAATACTGGGAGCATGTTACGAAAGGCTTGAGGTAAAACCACGTAGCGCATTGATTGACCATAGGTAAAACCTAGCGCATAGCCTGCATTGACCTGACCTCTTGAAATAGACTGAATTCCGGAACGTACAATTTCCGAGAAAAATGCAGCTTCAAAAATAGCAAAAGTCACAACACTTGAAAACAATGGTCCCCAATACGTATCAGATTGAAACTCAAATATTTTCGGCAACAAAAAATAGAAAATAAAGATCACCTGAATCAGTGGAATACCACGAAACAGATCGACATAAAATTTTGCGAAATTACTTGCGATGGCATTGTTTGATAAACGCATCATTGCCAATGGGGTTCCGATTAGGATACCGCCCATCATTGCCAATACAGTCACGGTCAGGGTAAAAATGAAACCTTCTTTGAGTGCCGCGATCACGTCAGGGTTATGTAATAAAGAAAAATCCATAATTACTTCCCTCCTGAGCCTAAGCCAGGCACAGCCATTCGTTTCTCAATCCATGCCATGATAAATTTAATACTATAAGTAATAATTAAATAAACAGGTGTAGAGAGAATAAGAATAATGATGTCCTGAGAAGTTTCTTCCCGCATGGTTTTTGTATAAGCGAAGAAGTTCAAAACACTCAAAGCATATAGAACTGCCGAGTTCTTGAAAACGTTCATTGCTTCAGAAGTAATCGTTGGCCACACTGTACGATATGCAACAGGTAAAATAACATAACGATAGCTTTGTGCAGTGGTAAAACCCATTGCAGAAGCTGCAAACTTTTGTCCACGAGAAACAGTATTAATACCGGCACGTATGTGTTCAGATACACGTGCAGCAGTGTAAAGACCTAATGCAAAAACACCAATAACTGCAGGTTGCTGATTTAAAATATTTTTCCACCATCCACCTGCAACAACGTCCCCACTACCTGCACTTAAGCTGTCCGGTAAAAACTCCGGAAAAACAAATGCCCAGAAGAATAGCTGTACAATAAGTGGAATATTACGGAAGATTTCAACGTAACAATTGCCAATAAATGCGAGAGGTTTGTTAGGTAATGTACGAATTACCCCTAGGAGAGAACCTAATAAAAATGCGATAAGAAAGGCTATAACAGCTGTCCAAACCATAGTAAAGACGCCTGAACCTAACATTTGTAACCATGTGGGCGCTTCAGCATGAGCATTGTAGCTTGTACTACCAATTGCTCTACAGACTGATTCTGCCCATGCGGCTTTATCGACACCATATTCATTAGACTCCGCACAGAATATAGTCCAGTTTAGCGAGCCGACTGACATGTTTGCCCCTTAAATGAATATCTTTAGGAAAATAGACCGCTTAAGCAAGTGAGTCTCACTTGCTTAAGTAAATTTAGGACAAAAAGATCTTGTTAGATCCCTGCATCTGTTGGGTGAGCTTTTAGTTTTTTATAAGATGAACTTTGTGGCATGTTCAAATTTGTATTTTTTGGTGGAATTGGCGATAAGAACCACTTCTTATATAAAGCGTCCATTTGACCAGTTTTCCATAAATTATTTACAGTACGGTCTGCAATCGCTTTAAATTTTGGATCATCTTTAGCAAGCATAATACCGTAAGGTTCAGATGAAAGTACTGGCCCTACAATTGCAAATGCCTTAGGTGTAGAAGACTTGGCAACCAAACCAGCTAAAATATTATCATCCATTACAAATGCGGCAGCACGGCCAGATGCCATCATGGCAAAAGAGTCTGCATGATCTTTACCATAAATATTTTGGACATTAATTGACTGACCCTTTTCATTCATCTTAATGTATTTATCAGATGTTGTGCCTTGAGTTGTTACAACCGCCTTGCCGTTTAAATCTGCCAAACTCTTAATGCCAGAGTTGGCTTTAACTGCCATACGTACTTCTGTTGCATAATAGTTAGTTGAGAAACCCACTTGTTCTTGCCGTTGCTTAGAGTTTGTGGTCGTACCACATTCCATATCGATATTGCCTGCTAAAAGTTCAGGAATACGTGTTGATGAAGTTACTGCCTTGTATTCAACTTTTAGCCCAGGCATTTTCAATTCTTTTTTAATGTCATTTGCAAACTGGTTACAGATATCGACTGCATAACCTACTGGTTTACCTGCAACAACATATGAAATTGGGTCAGAAGATTCTCGGTGGCCAATAACGATTTTTCCGCTGCTTTTAATTTTAGCTAATGTATCTGCTGCCTGAATTTGAGAAGTAGCACCAACCGTACAAAGCATAAATGTTGAAATAATGAGAGAGGTTGCAGAACGTTTCATAAGAACTCCTTGATGATCATTCTCTCTATTTATCTATAGAATCATTCATATAGAGCAATAGAGTGATTTATTATTAAATTGCAATTATCGCGCCAACTTTTCCAAGTAGGACACATCCATTTGCTTCACTTATTTTATTCAGTCTGTTTTGCAGAGTTAATACCTTTAAAACTGCTAACATGTTTCTACTTTAATCTATGTTTTAATCTTCTGTCTATTATTAAGCTCATCTATTTACACTTAAATGTGGCAATTATTGATTACAATGTAAACACATGCACAATAAAGTGGCTTAACTTCAGCTAAAAACTGTTTTTAGAAAAATTGGATTTTGCAAAAAATTATAAAAATTAAAATTATTAAGTATTTAGAATAAGTTTGAATAATGAGCTAAATAAAGAAGTTGCAGGAGTAAAATAATATATGCAAATGGTTTAATAAAAATCATTTAGAAAATTGATAGTAATATTTAAGTTAATGACTGAACTTAGAAATATTACAAAAAAGCCCTGAGAAAAATCAGGGCTTTTTATAAAGTTTAAATTCCTCGCCAATCTACGCGTGCGTTTCTTTCGGTTTGATATATTCTTAAAACATATTGGCCTAGAGGTAAATCAAGCAAATATTTTTGATAGTTGCTCCATTCCTCAGAAACTTCTTCTGCTTCTTCACGCTCCCATGGCGTACCCTTCACCTCTAACAATGGTGCAAGCATTGAACACACAGAAATATCAGCAAGACTTAAGCGATCACCCACCATGTAGCGCGCTTGATTTTCTATGAGATAGAGGTTTAATTCATTTATGAGTTTGTCCATTTGCTCTTTGGACTGACCCACCAACTCCTCTTCAAGTTTATAGTTCTTCTTTACGAGTGTTTTGAGAAAAGGTTTCGATATTTTTTCAAACTGACGTAAATAGCCTTGTTCACCCATCATAATTTCTAAAGCATGGTCTCCTTGCGCCAACGTATGAGCTAGAGCCCAACGGCGTACATGTATACCAAGCTCATCAGCTAAACTATCAATTTTAAGAGTTTGTTGTCTAAGTTGCTCATCACGACGCAAAAGCGCGTGTTCTGGGTAGGTATCATCCAGATAAAGTGCAATCTTGGTTGATTCAGCAATCCATTGATGGTCATCTTTCAAAATTGGCAATAAATTTTGGCCTGTTTTGAGTTGTGCAAAAGCACGATGAAACCCTGGAATTAAGTTATGAGCCACATAATCAAGTTCTTTATGGTCTAACAACCAGCGAGCTTTTTCACAATAATGGGACAAAGGAAACTGATACAAAACCCGCATAAAATCTCCACGTTTATTTTTATTTGACTATTTGTACAAAAATGGTCGATGGTAAGTAGATACTTTAGAAGCTATTTTTATTTAAAACAATGGATATTGTGCTCATTTTTTTCTGACAGTTAGGTCTATTTTTTTATATCTTTTTTTATATCTTTTTTTATATCTTTTTTTATATCTTTTTTTATATCTTTTTTTACCGTACTTATTGCTCTTTTTCATATTAAAACTATTTCTATTATCAATTTTTCGCATAAAAAAGATAATTTATTGATTTATAAATACTTTTAATATCTGTATTTCTCCATTAAAAATCAAAAAAAATGCTTTGCACTTTATTTCATAAGCTGAGCATAAGTCCTCGTTTAGTGGAAAAATATTTCTTTTGTAAGGTAATGACAGCAATAAAGGTGTCATTATGTCTAATTCTCTATCTAAAACGACGGCATACGTCCAAATCATTCAAAATGATCAACAAGCCATTAATGCTGCTTATCAAGTGGCTGATTATGCTTTAGAGGGTCGTAATACACGTGATCAACAACGCTTATTACCGCATGAGCAAATCGAAAGCTTTAGCCAAAAAGGCTTAGGCGGAATTCGAATTTCGAAAAAATATGGCGGAGCTTTTGTTTCCAATAAAACACTAGCTCAAGTTTTCCGTATTTTAAGTAAAGGTGATGCGAACGTTGGTCAGATTCCACAAAATCAGATTAGCCTTTTAAACCTGATCGAAATTATGGGCACAGAACAACAAAAACAATTTATCTTTTCAGAAATATTGGCAGGCAAACGTCTTGCTAACGGTGGACCAGAACGTAATACACATGACTCAAAAACTTTAAAAACTACACTTACCATTGAAAACGGCAAATATATTTTAAACGGCGAAAAGTTTTATTCCACAGGTACAAGTTTTGCGCATTGGCTCGCAATTAAAGCGGTTCATCCTGAAGGTCATGTAGTTTTAGTCATTGTGAATCGAGAAGCTCAAGGTATTGAAGTCATTAATGACTGGAATGGATTTGGTCAGCGTACTACAGCGAGTGGTACAGTTAAATTAAATCACGTTGAAGTTAATCCAGAACTCATTTTTGATGAACGCCTATTAACTAAAGCCCCTACTTATCGTGGTGCTTATTCTCAGTTATTACAAGTTGCCATTGATGTGGGGATTGCAGAAGCCGCTTTTGACGATACTTTATCGACTATTCATAAAGCACGTCCAATTATTGATGCAAATGTTGAAAAAGCCAGCTTTGAACATTACACCCTGCAAGAAGTAGGTAAGTTAAATATTTTGCTCGATGCTGCAATTTTACTGCTTGATGAAGCTGCTGAATATTTAGATGAACTTGACCAACTTCAAACTGTGACTGATGAACAAGTAGCTAAAGCTTCAATTTTGGTCGCAGAAGCAAAAGTCTATGCCAATGATGCTGCTCTACAAATCTCTGAAAAATTGCTGGAACTAGGCGGCAGCCGTTCAAGCTTAAGCCAACACAATTTAGATCAACATTGGCGAAATGCCCGTGTACATACCTTACACGACCCTGTTCGTTGGAAATTACATGCCATTGGCAATTATTACCTTAATGGTCATTTCCCTGCCCGCCATGCCTGGATTTAAGGAGAAATTGTCATGACTTCATATCAATCGGTTCAAACAAAACAAACCTCGGCATCTGGCCAAGCGCACATTATTCAAAATGATGCTGAAGCATTAGAAATTGCCAAACAATTTGCTGAGCAATTTAAAAAAACCGCAGTTGAGCGAGACTCTAAGCGAATTTTACCGTATACCGAAATTGATGCTTTGAGCCAATCTGGTCTTTGGGCAATTACAGTACCTAAGCAATATGGCGGTGCCGAAGTTTCAAGCCATACAGTTGCTAAAGTGATTGCGCTTTTAAGCGGTGCAGATGGTTCAATCGGACAAATTCCACAAAACCATTTTTACGCTTTAGAAGTATTGCGCAATACGGGCACAGAAGCCCAAAAGCAACGTTTATATAGCGAAGTGTTAAATGGTACTCGATTTGGTAATGCCCTTGCCGAGTTTAAAACCAAAACTTCAACTCATAAACAAACCAATATCCGTCCTCACGAAAATGGATATCTCATTCAAGGTGAAAAATTTTACTGCACAGGAAGTTTATTTGCTCACCGTATTCCAACCTTAGTTTTAGATGATGCAGGTCGAGAGTATTTAGCCTTTGTAAAAAGTGGTTCACAAGGATTAAAACTTGTTGATGACTGGTCTGGCTTTGGGCAGAAAACCACAGGCAGCGGAACGGTTAAATTCGATCAGGTTTTTGTCGATGCAGATGATGTTATTCCTTTTGATACTGCATTTTTACAACCAACCTTAGTGGGCCCTTTTGCCCAAATTATGCATGCATCAATTGAGGTAGGCATTGCACGTGGAGCCTTTGAAGAAAGCTTGCAAAGAGTGCATCAAGCCCGTCCATGGATTGATTCAAATGTAGAAACTGCAAACCAAGATCCTTTAACGATTTATGAGCTAGGACGCATTGCTGTCGATGTACGAGCAAGTGAAGTGTTATTAAAACAAGCTGCTCAATCAATTGATGCCGCAAAAATTGAAACCACACCTGAAAGCATTGCCAAAGCTTCAATTGATGTGGCCAAAGTGCGTGCTCATAGTAGCGATATCGCACTCAAAGCATCTTCTAAGCTGATTGAACTTGCAGGAAGCCGTGGTAGTCAGTCGCAAGATGGACTAGATCGTTTTTGGCGAAATGCACGCGTACATACCTTACATGATGCTGCACGATGGAAATATTACTTTATTGGGAACTATGTTCTTAACGGTGTTCTACCACCTCGTCGGGGGACATTGTAATGACAGACTTTAAGGCGAAAGAAATTTTATTAAATGCTTTTGATATGAACTGTGTTGGGCATATTAATCATGGTTTATGGACACATCCACGTGATGAATCATACCGCTTTAATGAACTGAGCTATTGGACAGAACAAGCCAAAACTCTAGAAAGTGGTTTATTTGATGGTTTGTTTATTGCAGATATTACAGGTGTGTATGACGTCTATCAAAACGGTATTGATCTGACTTTAAAAGAGTCCATTCAACTCCCGAGCCATGATCCATCTACACTCATTTCTGCTATGGCAGCAGTCACTCAAAACTTAAGTTTTGGGGTCACTGTGAACTTAAGCTATGAGCATCCGTATCAATTTGCACGCCGCTTTGCGAGTCTCGACCATTTAACTCAAGGTCGTATTGGCTGGAATATCGTGACAGGTTATCTAGATAGTGCGGAACGGTTGATTGGTCAAAAAGGTTTAAAAGACCACGATGCTCGCTATGAACAAGCCGAAGAATTTTTAGAGCTCTGCTATAAATATTGGGAAGGTTCATGGGAAAACGACGCCGTTAAAAAAGATAAAGTACAGCGTGTTTTTACAGATCCATCTAAAGTTCACACCATTCACCACCACGGGAAATATTACCAAAGTGAAGGTGTGTTTCAGGTGTCTCCTTCTGTGCAACGCACCCCGACACTGTTTCAAGCAGGTGCTTCACCCAAAGGTATGCAGTTTGCTACTCGTCATGCTGAGTGTGTATTTATTGGCGGCGACAAACCCGAAAAAATACACGAACAAGTAAAAAAGATTCGTGCTCTTGCCGAACAGCAAGGCCGTTCAGCGGATGACGTTAAAGTCTTTGTCGGTATAACCGTTGTTGTTGCCGAAACACATGATCTGGCTGTACAGAAACTTAATGAATATCGTCAGTATGCAAGTCCTGAAGCTGGCCTCGCGCATTATGCGAGTTCAACTGGTATCGACTTAAGTAAATTTGCCGACGATGAAGCGATTCCTTACCAAAAAAGTAACAGTATTGTTTCGATTACCGAAAAATTCAAAGAGCAACAAATCACGAAAAATGACTTAAAAGCTCAGCATGTTTTAGGTGGTCGTTATCCCCTCATCGTGGGTAGTGGCGAAGAAGTTGCTGAATACTTAATTCATCTTTTAGATGAAACAGATATTGATGGCTTTAATTTGACACGTACAGTTGCACCTGAGTCTCACCACGACTTTATTCGCTTGGTTATTCCTGAGCTACAACAACGTGGTCGCTATAAAACTGCATATAAAACGGGTTCACTACGGAACAAAATCTTTAATCGGGGTGATCAATTACCAAAACAACACCCTGTTCAAGCGTTCCGATGTAGTCCCTATAACAACAGCAAAAACCTAACAACAATTGAAGAAATAACCGCTTAAATTTGGAGATAGACATGGCTCAAACAGCCTCTAAAAAATGGCTAGGCGTAGGCTTAGTCGTTGTAGTCCTTTTTGTTGCTTTATTCTTTTGGAATAAACACCGTCAAAGTGGCTCAAATGAACTTGTGATTGGTATTAGTCCACCATTTGCAAAAACTTTACAAGCTGCTGCCGATGAAGCAAAGCAACAAGGTTTAAATGTGAAACTGGTTGAGTTTTCTGACTGGAACACACCAAACATTACCTTAAATCATGGGGATATTGATGCGAACTTTTTCCAGCACCAACCGTTCTTAGACAATGCAATTAAAGAAACTGGCTTTAAATTAAAGGCATTTGCAGTAGGTGCAGCATCACATGTGGGACTTTATTCAAAGAAATATAAAAGCCTTGATGAATTGCCACAAAACGCACGTGTAGTCATTCCAAATGATCCAGTGAATCAAGGTCGTGCCCTACTACTTTTACAGCAAGCTAAATTAATTACGCTTAAAGACTCAAACAACCATTTATCTGCACTTAAAGATGTTGTTTCAAACCCTAAAAATTTGCAATTCATCGAAGTTGAAGGCCCCCAAACTGCTCGTGCAATTGATGATGTTGACTTGGCTTTTGGCTATCCACACTACTTGCGCTTAGCAAAAACAGCTGACCCTGATAGTGCTCTTTTACTTGATGACAATACCAATAAACGTTATGCAATTTTGTTTGTAGTACGTGACGACTATCAGGACAAGGGCGACAAATTGAAGAAATTTGTTGAGATCTATCAAAACTCGCCAAAAGTTAAAGCTGTGTTAGATGCTGAGATTGGGCCAAAACTTTGGTTCCCTGGCTGGAAGTAATAACGGAAAGATTATGGCGATTCAGTTCAAACAGCATAAGCCTTGGTTACTCGGAATTACGATAATTATCGTAGTTCTGGGCCTCGTCGGTTACCGTTATATTAAAAATAAACAAGCCGATGATGTTTTAACGATTGGCATTAGTCCACCGTATGCTGAGTTATTACAAAGTGTTGCCAATGAAGTAGAAAAACAAGGCGTTCATGTCAAACTCGTTGAATTTTCTGACTGGCGAGCACCAAATGTTGCCGTACAAAACGGTGATATTGATGCAAACTTTTTCCAGCAAAGCGTATTTCTACGTAATGCTGTAAAAGAAACGGGTTATGACTTACATGCATTTGCCGTGGGCTCAGGAAGTCATGTGGGTTTATATTCAAAAAAATATAAATCACTTAAAGACTTACCTTCAAATGCACGTGTTGCTATTCCAAACGATCCCGTCAATTTAGCTCGCGCTTTAATTTTATTGCACCGTGCAGGTTTAATTCAGCTTAAAGACATTAATAATGAACTTTCAACCACTCAAGACATTATTACTAATCCTAAACAGCTGAGCTTTATTGAAGTTGAAGGTCCTCAAACCGCACATGCATATAACGATGTCGATTTAATTTTCGGCTTCCCTCACTACTTAAAAATGGCAAAGGTAACCGACCCACATAGCGCATTATTTTTAGATCCAATCGATAAAAAATATGCAATTTTGTTTGTGACTCGACGCGATTACCAAGATAAAAACCAAAAACTTGCAACCTTTGTTAAAGCATTCCAGAACTCAAAACAAGCACAAGATATTCTGGATAAAGACTTTGGCCAAGGTATGTGGTTTCAAGGCTGGAAATAAGGAGAATGACGATGGTGAGTTTTGGATCACAAGTTGATTTTTCTCTACCCCATATCAAAATTCGTGGTTTAAATAAGTTTTACCAATCGCAGGGTCAAAAACTGCATGCTTTAAAAGAGATTAACCTTGATATTCCTCAAGGTAAGATTTTAGGCATTATTGGTAAAAGTGGTGCAGGAAAATCTTCCCTACTCCGCACGTTAAATGGCTTAGAACAAGTAAATACAGGTAGTATTCATATTCATCAACAAAACATTGCTGAATTGAGTCATGCCGAGCTTATTCAAACTCGCCAACGCATTGGAATGATTTTTCAACATTTCAATTTGATGTCTGCAAAAACGGTCTGGGAAAATGTGGCATTGCCCTTAAAAGTTTCCAATTACAACAAAGCAGATATCGATCAACGTGTAAATGAAGTTCTAGCACTAGTAGGCCTTGCAGATAAGTCTGGTCATTATCCATCACAACTTTCAGGCGGACAAAAGCAACGTGTCGGTATTGCACGTGCACTTGTTCACCACCCAGAAATTTTACTGTGTGATGAAGCAACCTCAGCACTTGACCCAGAAAGTACCGCCACTATTTTGGCTTTACTTAAAAAGATTAATCAGGAGCTGGGTCTTACTATTGTATTAATTACTCACGAAATGCAGGTCATTAGAGAAATTTGTGATCAGGTCGTTGTGATTGACCAAGGTGAAATTGTAGAGGCTGGGCAAGTTTGGTCCGTATTTTCACGACCAGAGCAACAAATTACTCAGGAACTGTTGAACCTTGAGCAGATCACTCTGCCTTTTAAAATTACTCCACTCCCCGATGAAGATTCGACTCATATTATTGTAAAACTGAAATATGAGGCTGAAGCGCATCAGGTTCCGGATATACAAGAGCTACTTGCTAGATTTAAAGCACCCGTCAATTTATATCAAAGTCAGGTCGATACCATTCAAGGGCACATTATTGGTTCTCTTTTAGTCGGTATTCCCAACGTAGAAATTGATCTTTCATCTATACGACAAGACGCATCAACTGCAATTGCACAATTTGAGGTACTTGGCTATGCACGACCAGCTCATTGATTTATTAATTTCTGGAACCGTAGATACCTTACTCATGGTAGGTGCATCTGCATTTATTGCTTTTTTAATTGGCTTACCGATTGCTGTTGTTTTAGTCAGCACTTCTGAGCACGGCATTCATCCGTCACAAAAAATTAATCAGGCTTTAGGTTGGGTTATCAACATTACTCGTTCTGTACCCTTTCTAATTTTAATGGTTGCGCTTATTCCGCTTACTCGCTGGATTGTGGGTACAAGTTATGGCGTTTGGGCAGCTGTTGTTCCCTTAACGATTGCTGCCATTCCCTTCTTTGCTCGTATTGCAGAAGTCAGCTTACGCGAAGTCGATCAAGGTTTAATTGAAGCTGCACAAGCCATGGGTTGTAACCGTAAACAAATTATTTGGCATGTGCTTTTACCAGAGGCTTTGCCGGGTATTGTGGCAGGCTTTACCGTGACTATTGTGACTATGATTAACTCCTCTGCGATTGCTGGTGCTATTGGTGCAGGTGGTCTAGGAGACATCGCATATAGATATGGTTATCAACGTTTTGATATGCAAATTATGTTGGCTGTCATTTTTGTGCTGATTGTTTTAGTCATGTTAGTACAAGCAACTGGCGATGCATTAGCCCAGCAACTTGATAAACGTAAAGTTTAAAAGCAATACAACCCCGCTCTAGCCATGACTTTGTCATGGCTTTCATGTAAAATCAGCGACAATTTTTAATTTACACATTTGTGAGTGGTTTTCATGGGTTTTAATTGCGGTATTGTTGGTCTGCCAAACGTAGGGAAATCTACCCTTTTCAATGCATTAACGAAAGCAGCAATTGCAGCGGAAAACTTCCCTTTCTGTACCATTGAACCAAACACAGGTATTGTTCCTGTACCAGATCCACGTCTAGACAAACTTGCTGCGATTGTTAAACCGCAACGTATTTTGCCAACTACAATGGAATTTGTAGATATTGCAGGTCTTGTTGCTGGTGCATCAAAAGGTGAAGGCTTAGGTAACCAATTCCTTGCTAACATTCGTGAAACTGATGCAATTGCTCACGTGGTACGTTGTTTCGAAGATGAAAACGTGATTCACGTAAATGGTAAAATTGATCCGTTAGATGACATCGCAACCATCAATACTGAACTTGCACTTGCAGACCTTGAAACTGTTGCTAAAGCAATTTTACGCTTAACTAAAGTTGCTAAAGGTGGTGACAAAGAAGCTGTTGCAACTAAAGCAGTTTTAGAAAAAATCCAACCATTACTAGACGAAGGTAAACCAGCACGCGCTGCTGATTTGTCTGATGACGAACGTAAATTAGTTCGTGGTTTTGGTTTAATGACTTTAAAACCAACGATGTATATTGCCAACGTTGCTGAAGACGGTTTTGAAAATAACCCGCATTTAGATGCAGTTAAAAAACTTGCTGCTGAAGAAAACGCAATTGTTGTTCCTCTTTGCAACCAAATCGAAGCTGAAATTTCATTATTAGAAGATGAAGATCGTGCTGAGTTCCTAGAAGCAATGGGCATGGAAGAACCAGGCTTAAATGTGGTTATTCGTGCAGGTTATGCACTTTTAGGTTTACAGACTTATTTCACTGCTGGTGTACAAGAAGTACGTGCATGGACAGTAAAAGTTGGTGCAACCGCTCCTCAAGCAGCTGGTGTTATTCACACTGACTTCGAAAAAGGCTTTATCCGTGCTGAAGTTGTTGCATATGATGACTTCGTACAATACAACGGTGAAAACGGCGCTAAAGAAGCTGGTAAATGGCGTTTAGAAGGTAAAACTTACGTTGTTCAAGATGGCGATGTAATGCACTTCCGTTTTAACGTTTAAGTTAAAGCTAAAAAAAGCCCCAACATATTGGGGCTTTTTTATTATTAATGACTAAGATCCATCGTCTCTCGTTTACTGCGCGCCTCTTTCAAAATTCGCTCATGCAATGGTTTTCTAAAACCCAGCATAAATATAAATTCTGCCAATACAAATAACGGCCCTATCGCAAGTCCAATCACGTCATCAACAAAAGCTGGTTTTTTCTTTTCGAAATAATGCCCAACAAACTGAAAGACCCACCCCACCACAAAGAAGCCAATACTTGCTGCTAACCATTCTCCCCAAGATAATTGGGCAATTTGGCTCGCCAGTGGATAGACAGCGACTAAAAGAATCAGCATGAGTAAACCAAATACTTTATCTAAAATAAAATAATAAATCGTACTAGCTGCAATCAACACCATGGCTAAAGTAAGTTTAAAACTGCCAATATCGACTCCAGCTCTCGCAGTTAAACATAAAATTGAAAACACGATGAGTGGAATACCAATAAAATGCGTCAAAATATTTTTATGATTTAAGTGGTAAGCCGCATATTTGCTAAGCTGTTGCTCCAGATTCGACATGAGTTGTTCCCTATTCATCTACATATAGTCATACTGTACAAATAAGGAAAACTTAAAGTTGTCAGCTATTTGACAAAGTAATGATTTTTTTCATGGATGGCCCTAATATTGGACCTTATTTATATTAACCGACTAAAAGAAAATACATGGTTTAGTGTGCTTCCAGAAGCATTCCAAAACTTTATTCTAGAACATGGTAAGCAAAGAACTTTTGAAAAAAATAGTTATGTTTTCCGTGCCCAAGATGTGTTTGATGGCATTTATACCGTGCTTGAAGGCTCAATTAGCTTAGGTTATGTCGACGTAAATGGTAATGAAGCAATTTCTGCAATTGCTGAACCAATTATGTGGTTTGGTGAAATATCCCTCATTGACCATGAACCGCGCTCGCACGATGCGATTGCTTTGAAAAAAAGTACGGTTCTACATATTCCTGCGAAGCCTTTAAATGAGCTACTCAAAGAAAATCCCTATTACTGGTACTATTTTGCTCGTTTAACCAGTCAAAAACTTAGGTATGTTTTCTTAGAGCAGATTGCGATACAAACACGCAGTATTTCTCAAAGGCTTGCTCAGCGTCTTCTATTTATTTTAGAGGGTTATGGTAATCATATTCTTATTCAAGATCATCACATCCATATTTCTCAGGAACAATTGGCAAATATGCTGACCACATCCAGACAGACGATCAACCATGAGCTGAGTCTGCTCGAAAAACAGAAAATCATTAAAATTGCTTTTAGAAAAATTGAGATTCTAGATATTGAGAAATTGAAAGTAGTTGCTCAAGTCCATTCCTAGTCTTTGCACAACCAGCTATATGACAAAAACTTAAAAACAAATTAAAAAAATAGATAACGCTGCAAAACAACACATTGTTCAAACTCTATTTCACAAAATAAATGTTTTAAAGCAGATATTTTCATTTTACACTCAAGCTGAGCAATAATACTCAACAAGGCGCTGATTAACATGAAAAAATTATCAACAATTCTTACAGCTGGCGTATTGGCTATGTTAAGTGTTTCGGCATTTGCATGTCCAAAAGGAACTCAATTACAAGGTGGTACAGGGCCAAATCATAAAGGCGGAAAATGTGTTGCTGCACACGGCAAAGCAACTGCTAAAAAAGAAGCAGTAAAAGCAAAACAAGATGTTAAAAAAGATATGACTGAACAAAAGCATGAAGCAATGATGAAATCTACGCATGCTCAACATGAATCACAGCAAATGACTCATCAAATGAAACAAGATGCAGTGAAAACAGCAAACACAGCTAAAGCTGCGACAAAGCCGTAATTAACATTCACTCATTATCGTTTTAAAAGCAAAAAAGCGAGATTGATCATCTCGCTTTTTTATATTAATAAGTTTTTTATTTTGGCGAAGTATTTCCAAGATTTGGCGTATCGATCGCATCCTTACATTGCGCTTTATCTCGCTCATAATCTGCTTGTTTCTTAGCAACTGAATCATTATTTTCAAGCGTTTCACGAGCCCACACATCTAAACTTGTCAGGGCTTTACGACAAAGGGCATATTTCCCTTCTGTCACCGAATCAGTCATTTTCACATTAATGCGCCAGTCCGTACTCAATTGACGTAAAGGTTTACGAACGTTGTCATCGATTTGGCTCAACTGCTTTTCATAAACCAAATGCTCAACCGTATTAATCAATGTCCATGCTTTTTGAGCATAAACAGTTGCGTCATTGGTCAGTTTAGGTGCTGGCTTAATTTCTACTTTTTTTTCTGCCTCATGATTACCATTGTCACAGCCCTGCAATGTAAAAATACCTGCACTCAACATGGCGATATAAACTAAACGAATCTTTGCATTGAACATAGCAAACTGCCGATTAAACATTTCGGCACTATGCTATTAAATTCGGCTACAATACTCAATCTTTCAAGTATTTTTATCATTTGGTTTATTGCCAAGGTGTATTGTGTCCGAACAACAATTGATGCCTGCCCAAACAGCAACTTTTTGGCAAGGTGCCAAAGATAGCCAAGCTATCGTACTCACCTATTTACCTGTTTCTTTTGCCTTTGGCGTTTCTGCATCTCAGTTTGGCTTTACACCATGGGAAGCTTTTTTTCTATCTTGTTCAATGTATGCCGGAGCCAGCCAGTTCTTAGTTGTCGCACTTTTAGCCAGTGGTTCTTCTATCTGGTTAACTGCATTAACAGTCATTGCACTTGATATTCGCCATGTACTTTATGGACCAGCTTTATATAACCTGATTCCAAATAAATTAAATCTTAAAAAAACGGCGGTATGGGCTTGGGGCTTAACCGATGAAGTTTTTGCAAGTGGAATGATCCAACTTTCACAGCGTAGACAACAATGGTCCGAGTCTTGGATGTTAGGCTTGAGTCTATTTAGTTGGATGGCTTGGGCAACTGGCTCATTGTTAGGCGGATTATTTGCAGATCAAGTGTCTCATCTGCCAAAGTTTCTACAAGCAGCCTTAGACTTCTTATTGCCTGCTTTATTCTTAAGTTTTTTATTAGCAGCATTTGAGCGAAAGCATAGCCTTGTAGTTGCTGTATCTTTGGTTGTTTCAGCGTTGTCCTGCTATTGGATTAACCTATCTGCGGCCATTTTTATTGGTATTCTTTCAGGTATTTTAGCCGGCTTGTTTAAACATTATGTGCTGAAACAACAAGAAGAGGTCGAAGTTTAAAATGAATCTAGAGATTATTCTGGTTGGTATCATTGTTGGTATTGCCAATTTTGCCTCACGTTTTGGACCATTCTTTGTTATACAAAAGCTACAAGGTACACAGCAAAGACGTGGTTCAGTCTGGCTAAAAATTGCGTTGGGAAGCATTGGTATATCTGCAATTAGCGCCATGCTTGTTGTGGCCACTCTTCCGCCACTTCTTGAGAATCCAGATAAAAGCTTAGCCATGCTTATCGGCTTTTTAGTGCTAGCAGGTCTTTATTTTAAATTTAAGAAAATTGTTCCGGCAACGTTAACTGCCGCAATTGTTTATGGTCTGATCTATACTTATTTACCTTTATAAATAGATAAACTGACCTTCCTTATATAAAATAAAACCTAGCCAGAAGCCTTTAAGATTGAAACTTCTGGCGTAAAAATCTAATTTTTGAATTGATTAAAAAGATAATCTTACCTACTAAATAGAGATAAAAATGTCACAAGTTAAAATTTACGCAAATGAACAAACGATTATGCAGTATCGAGAATTACTTTCTCATGCAATACATCAAGCGCTCATTGAAGAATTGAAATATCCTATCGAGAAAAGATTTCAGCGTTTTATCAGTCTTAAGCCTGGAAATTTTATCTATCCTTCCGACCGCAGCCAACACTACATTATTATCGAACTCTCAATGTTTGCAGGACGTAGCGCGGCTACTAAGAAACAACTCATTCAAACTTTATTTCGCAATATTGAACAACAATGCAAAATAGCTCCGCAAGATATTGAAATTACGATTTTTGAAACCCCTAAAGAAAATTGGGGTATTCGCGGCAAAAATGCAGATGAGTTACTTTTAAACTATCAAGTTAATATCTAAAAAGTCACATCTTAATTGTCCGACAAAATTAATTTTTTTATGTGTGATAAAGCTTAACTCCCTCATAAGTTCTGCTATGCTTAAAAAAATAATTTTGTCAGGATGATTCGCATGAGCGTGACACTCGGTACCCCCCTTCAATCTTCTGCATTTAAAGTTTTATTGTTAGGTTCAGGAGAGCTTGGCAAAGAAGTTGTAATTTCTTTACAACGCCTTGGTGTTGAAGTACATGCAGCCGACCGTTATGATCATGCGCCAGCCATGCAAGTTGCACATTTTTCTTATGTGTTAAATATGGCTAATCCAACTGAGTTAAAACAGCTCATTGAGAAAATTAAACCGAATTTAATTGTTCCAGAAATTGAAGCCATCGCTACAGAAGTTTTGCTTGAAATTGAAGCGAGTCAAACTGCAACTGTTATTCCTTCCGCTAAAGCTGTAAACCTGACCATGAACCGTGAAGGCATTCGTCGTCTTGCGGCTGAAGAACTTGGTTTACCGACCTCTGCTTATCGCTTTGCTGACTCACTAGAAAGCTTCCGCGCTGCTTCTGATGATATTGGTTATCCAAATTTTGTAAAACCAGTAATGTCATCTTCAGGTAAAGGTCAGTCTCGTGTAAAAAGTTTCGATGAAGTCGATGCTGCCTGGGAATATGCGATGCAAGGTGGTCGTGTTAATCAAGGTACAGTCATTATTGAATCTCAAATTGACTTTGATTTTGAAATTACATTACTTACCGTTCGTGCTAAAAACCCTGAAACTGGTGAAATTGAAACTCACTACTGCGATCCAATTGGTCACCGTCAAGATGCTGGTGATTATGTAGAAAGCTGGCAGCCTCAACCAATGACTGTGGCTGCACTTGAAGAAGCAAAACGTATTGCAAATAAAGTGACAACAGCACTGGGTGGTTGTGGTATTTTTGGTGTAGAACTTTTTATTAAAGGCGACAAGGTCTGGTTTAGTGAAGTTTCGCCTCGCCCACATGATACTGGTCTAGTTACTCTAGCATCACAATTTCAAAGCGAATTTGAACTGCATGCTCGTGCAATTTTAGGATTGCCAGTAAATACAGCTCGCCATAGTGTTGCTGCTAGTGCAGTTATTTATGCTGGGGTCGATGCAAACAATTTAAGCTACAGCGGCTTAAATACAGCATTAGCTAACCCAAATACCGACTTACGCCTGTTTGGTAAACCAGAAGGTTTCAAACGACGTCGTATGGGTGTAGCAACTGCTCGTGCAGAAAATACTGATCTTGCTCGTACTTTAGCGAAAGAAACCGCTGATCAAGTAAGCGTAAAAACCAACTCTTAATATTTACTTTTTGGTAGACCCATTTTCATGATCAATACATCGCCATTGCTGAACTACGTTACAAGCCATCATGATATTAAAGCCATTAATCAATGGCGAACGGATGTAGAAAAGCAATTGCAGGATTCATATGAAAATGGGCAATCTATTCGGGAAGTCATTAAAGCACGCTCAGACCTCGTTGACGAAGCACTGATCTTTTTATGGAAACATGCTGAACTTGACCAAACAGGACTAGGTCTTTTTGCTGTGGGTGGTTATGGGCGCCGTGAAATGTTGCCCTATTCCGACGTTGATATCATGATTTTATCGGAACATGAAATTAACGAAGAAAATGAAAAACGCATTTCTACATTTATTTCCTCTTTGTGGGATGTTGGCAATTTTAAACCCGGTATTAGCGTTCGCACCATTCAAAGTTGTGTTGAACAAGCTGCTACCGATTTAACTGTTGCAACTACACTCATCGAAGCTCGTTTAATTACCGGTAATAGTCAACTTGCAAAATGGCCACGTCGTATTGTTTCGCAAACGTGGACAGACAAAACATTTTTTGATGCAAAAATGGCTGAACAAGCTAAGCGTTACCACCAACACAACAATACTGAAAGCAACTTAGAACCCGACATTAAAAATGCGCCTGGCGGCATTCGTGATATTAACCAGATTGGTTGGATTGCTAAGCGTCATTTTCGCGTAAACCGCATCTATGACTTAGTTCATTTAGGCTTTATTTCAGAATTCGAATTAAACGTTTTAGAAGAAGCTGAGAGTTTTCTTTGGGAAATTCGTCACCATTTACATCGCTTAGCGAAGCGTGATGAAAACCGTCTTCTGTTCGATCATCAAAGAGAAATTGCGGCTCAATTTGGTTACGCCCGTCAAGAAGGTCAGCCTGTAAACTACGGTGTCGAGCAGTTCATGAAACGCTACTATCGTACTGCTCAACAGGTTTCAACACTCAATGAAATGTTGTTAGCCTATTTTAGCGAATCAGTTATTACTCCGCGTTTACCAAATTACGAACGTAAAATTGAAGTCGTTAATGACCACTTTAAGATTGTCGACAATAAACTTGCCGTACAGCACCACAAGATCTTCGCAGAACATCCAAGTGCTATTTTAGAACTATTCTATATTTTGGCTAATCGACCAGATATTGAAGGTATTCGCGCTCGTACTTTACGCTTACTTATTCTTGCTGCAAAACGTATTAACCAAAATTTTCGAGATAATCCTGAGCATCAAGCCCTATTTATGTCGATTATTCGCTCACCATATCGTCTATACGACACTTTGGTCGCGATGAAACGATATGGTGTTTTAGGAAACTATATTCCTGCCTTTGGTCAGATTATGGGTCTTATGCAATATGACCTATTCCATATCTATACAGTCGATGCACACACATTATTATTACTGCGCAATTTAAACCGTTTTAAAGAACCAGAATTTGCTAAAGAGTTCCCTGTTGTAAGCTCTGTTTTCCAGCGTCTTGCACGTCAAGATATTGTATTTATTGCTGCGTTATTTCATGACATTGCCAAAGGCCGCGGTGGAGACCATAGTGAACTTGGTGCAGAAGATGCGATCGAGTTTGGACGTGCACACGGCTTTACAGAGCGTGAATGTAAATTAATTGCATGGCTCATTCACAACCATTTGCTTATGTCGCTAACTGCTCAGAAAAAGGATATTTCCGATCCAGATGTTGTTAAAGATTTCGCTGAAAAACTTGGCGATATGGAACATCTTGATTATCTATATACTTTAACAGTTGCAGATATTAATGCGACAAATCCAAAACTGTGGAACACATGGCGTGCCTCGCTTATGCGTCAACTTTATACGCATGCTCGTGATGTCATTCGTACAGGTTTAAGCCGTCCTGTTGACTATCAAATGCTGATTGAAGACACCAAATTTGCAGCAAGTGAATTACTGGTAAATAATTTCTCGTTGGCAGACGTTGAAAAAGTATGGCAAGAACTGGGCGATGAATACTTCATTAAAGAATCGGCAGATGAAATTGCATGGCACACTCAAGCAATTTTGAAACACGGCGATAATCCAGAACCATTAGTTCTGTTACGTGCTCATCGTAAAGCTGCTCAAGATGCCGTGCAAATCTTTATATATACGCGTGACCAACCGAACCTTTTTGCAACGACTGTGGCAGTTTTGGACCGTATGAACTTAGACGTTCAGGATGCAAAAATTATCACAGCAAGTACCGCATTTAGCTTAGACACCTATGTTGTGCTCGATCGCTTTGGTACATTGCTAACCGATCCTGAACGCGAAGAAACAGTTAAAACTGCATTAGTTAAGGCGCTTAGTCAGCCAGACCAATACCCAGGACTTATGCAACGTCGTATTCCACGTCAGCTACGTCATTTCGATATTGAAAATACAGTTGACGTAACATTGAATGAAGCGTTACAGCAAAACATGGTTGAAATTTCAACACTCGATCACCCCGGCCTACTTGCACGTGTAGGTGGCTTATTTATGATGCAAGGTTTAGACATCCATTCAGCTAGAATTGCAACTTTAGGTGAACGTGCAGAAGATATTTTCTTTGTCACGAAAAAAGATGGAAAACCGTTAAATAACGAAGAGGTTAAACTCTTCTCGGAAAAGCTTAAAGCTGCATTAGATGAAGCATCTAATCAAATTTGTCAGCACTGAAACTCAACTACTTGGTAACTGTTTAATGAACTCTAGCTTGTCGTTATTGCACCCATATCCATTTGAAAAGTTAAACCAGCTTTTTAAGGATACTACTCCTGCTAACCTTCCCTTGATTCCTCTATCAATTGGTGAACCAAAGCACCCAGCACCAGAGTTTGTTAAACAGGCAATTATTGACAACTTCAATCACCTCTCAACTTATCCAAACAGCAAAGGCTTACCTGAGCTTCGCCAAAGTATTGCAGACTGGCTCACTAAGCGCTTTAAACTTAATAGCATTAGTGCTGAAAACCACATTTTGCCAGTGTCTGGTACGCGTGAAGGGATTTTCTCATTTGTTCAGGCGCTCATTAACCGTGAAGACGCACCGTATGTGGTAATGCCGAATCCGTTTTATCAAATTTACGAAGGCGCAGCTCTACTTGCGGGCGCAAAACCTTATTTCATCAATTGCACCGAAGAAAATGGTTACTTAGGTGATTTTGATGCTGTACCCGCAGAAGTCTGGGAAAAAACTGCCCTTCTTTTTGTATGTACGCCGGGTAACCCAACTGGCACTGTGCTTTCTAAAGAACAATTCAAAAAGTTAATTGCCTTATCTGATCAATATAATTTTGTTATTGCTTCTGACGAATGCTATTCAGAACTTTGGTTTGATCAAGCACCTACAGGTTTATTAGAAGTATGTGCAGAACTTGGTCGTGATGACTATAAAAACTGTGTTGTATTTCATTCGCTGTCTAAACGTTCAAACTTACCGGGTCTACGCTCAGGTTTTGTAGCGGGTGATGCAAAATTATTAAAACCATATTTGCAGTACCGTACCTATCATGGTGCAGCAATGCCTGTTCAACATCAACTTGCATCAATTGCAGCATGGAATGATGAAAACCATGTTGAAGAAAACCGTAAGCAATATCGTGCAAAGTTTGATTTATTCCAAAATGAACTAGGTCACTTATTACCTCTACAAAAGCCAGATGCGGGTTTTTATTATTGGTTAAAAGTCGATAACGATGAAACTTTTGCCAAGATGTTGATGGAAAAAGCCCATATTAAAGTTTTACCAGGTCGTTATTTATCTCGTGACACAGATCAAGGTAACCCTGGGGAAAATCATGTACGTATGGCTTTAGTTGCCGATTTAGCGCAATGCGAAGAAGTAGTTAAGCGTTTGAAAGCAATTCTTTAAGCATAGATAAGTTGTATAGCCTTCATAATTATTTAGCATGAAGGCTATACAACCGACATTAACTATAAGCAATGAGTAAGATTGCAAAACATATAAAAGCCAGACTAGAACAATAATACAAGCCTATCGCTGAACGTTTAATCTGTTCTAGAACTCGATTTTGAAGCAATAGCCGAACCAACAGTAAGTTCCAACCAAGTACGACTCCAGTCATCCACGTACTCATCAGTAATTTTTGAACTAAACTAAATTGATGCTGAATAAGCAGCATCAAACTACTATAAAACATAATATTTTTGGGATTAAGCAGACTAGATTGTATTCCCAACATTAAGCTCTTAACTTTATCCTGCTGTTGATACTCTTGATCAATCAAATCATTTTTTTCATTAGCAAAAGTTAAGTTGCCAGACCGAGCAGCCTTAAAACAAAGATAACTCAAATAAACCAAATACCCAGCCCCAAGCCACTTGAGTACTAAAAGAATGGTCGTACTCAAATTTCCAAGTAACATAAATCCGAACATACACGCCATCAAAATTAAGGCATTACCAAACGTAATTCCTGCAATGACGCCGTAGGTGTAACGCGAACCCTTTTGCAAAAGACTGGTGAGAATAAGAAAAAAATCAGGTCCCGGAGATAACAAAGCTAAAAAGTGAGTAAAGGCGATAACTAAAAAAACTTCCATAAAGATTTCATCTGTAAAACAATATGGAATAGCTTAAAAATAGAGAAAAATAATTTATTGTAAATTATTGCGCGGCTGCGAGTTGAAACTGACGAGGAGTGATTCCTGTATGCGCTTTGAAAGCTTTATGAAAATGGCTCTGATCACTAAAGCCCAAATTTACTGCCAACTCCACAAGCGAAATCCCTTGTTTTAATTGAGTTCTGGCTTGATTAATCTTTAAATTAATTTGAAATGCATGGGGTGTTAAACCAACATTAGCTTTAAATAGACGAATAATTGCATATCGACTAAGACCTACCTGCTGTGCAAGCTCTTCTAAAGAAATAAATCGTTCGGATGATTTAATAATATGAATTAAGGCCAAGAAGTCCTCATACAAATATTGAGTTTTCTGTATTTCTTCTAATATAAAATGAGGTAGTAACAACTCAGTAAGGCAATAGATAAGCGACTGTTCTTTTTCAAGAATCAATTTTTCAGAATCAAATAAAGTTTTATTCATACCAGAAAAAGCCTGATATAAAGACTCATCTTTAATAATGAGAGGTTTATGCTGGGGTAAATTTAAATCAAAGCCCTCTTTTTGAAACTCAGCGTACCATTGATTAAGCCAAGATATATCCAGATGCAACATCTGGTAACTCCAAGCCTGATCAGGTAATGGATTACAAGAATGTTCTATGTGGGCAGGTACAATGACTAACGTACCAGCAGAAATCTTTTGTGCTGTACCAAATGAACTTTGAAAAACGCTATTCCCTTCATCTATAGCTCCAATAGAAAATGTTGGATGACTATGAGACTTATAACATGTTCGACTAAAACAAGATCTTCTGGCTTCAACATAAGGCATTCGCCCATCTTGCCAAAACTCAAATGCTTGAGGAATAGCGTTCATTGAATTCATTAACTTGCTAATGCTTTTTCAATATCAGCTTCTAATGCTTCTGGTTTAGTCGTAGGTGCATAGCGATTAAGCACTGCGCCATCTTTCCCTACCAAAAATTTAGTAAAGTTCCATTTAATCGTGCTGCTTCCTAAAATGCCTTTAGCTTCACGTGTCAAATATCTAAAAATCACGTGGGCTTCTGGTCCTTTTACATCTACTTTCGCAAACATCGGGAATTTAACCCCATAGTTGCGCTGGCAGAACGTACCGATTTCTTTATTGCTACCCGGATCTTGCCCACCAAACTGGTTGCAGGGAAACCCTAAAACTTCCAAGCCTTGATCTTTATATTTCTCATAAAGCTTTTCAAGGCCAGCAAATTGTGGTGTAAAACCACATTTACTTGCAGTATTTACAATTAGTAAAACTTTACCTTTGTAATCAGCTAATTGCTTAACTTCACCCTCTAACAGTTCAGCTTCAAACTGATAAATATTACTCATGGATAGGTTTCCTCATCATTTTTTTCTTGTGATTTAAGTTGTAATGATGCCGAGTTTACACAATAGCGCAAACCAGTCGGCTGTGGTCCATCTTCAAAAACATGCCCTAAATGGGCTTCGCAATCATGACAAACTATTTCTGTTCTGACCATACCATGCGATAAATCGTCATGTTCTTCAATTGCAGTGGGCTCAATCGGTTTAAAAAAGCTAGGCCAACCACAACCACTGTCATATTTAGTATCTGATGAGAACAATTCTGCACCACAGCAACGGCAGACATAGGTGCCATGTTGCTTAGTATTCCAGTATTGCCCCGTAAATGCAGGTTCAGTGCCCTTTTGTCGTGTGATCCGATACTCTTCTGGTGATAACTCTCTTTGCCATTCCCGGTCTGTTTTATTGACTTTTCCCATGACATGCACCTTTATTCTGATGAAACATTTCTGATGATTGAGTTTTATATTTACGCCATTCCTCGCAAAAACACTAGTCTCTGAACGTAAAATTTGTTGGAATTTAATCACCTAAGCAATAGAAAGCAAAAAGTAAGCAAAATTCAAAATTAAAAGTAAGCAAATTTATGTTTTATTTTCTTCCAAGGAAGCAAAGATGGTGCTATTCTTGTTCGGCACGGTTGTATAGGACAAAACATGTCTCAGAAAAAAAGTGTGCTTTTCCAGCAACTATTACCAGTTATCAAACAGTATCAGCAATCGGGCTTTACCCATGAAAAAATTGTTGAATTACTAAAAGATCAACACGATCTGAATTTGGTAACAGTTAAAACATTTAAAAGTTATTTATACCGATATGCAAAAGTGAATCCAGCTATGTCTAAAAATACTGCTATCCTCCAATCCATGCCAACTTCTCGAGAAATAAAGAAATCATCGAAGCTTGAGCATGTTTGTTATGACATTCGCGGACCAGTATTACGAGCCGCCAATGAAATGGAAGAGCAAGGACATAAAATCATCAAGCTCAATATCGGCAACCCTGCTCCATTTGGTTTTGAAGCCCCACAAGAAATTATTAATGACGTTGCTTTAAACCTACCAAATGCGATTGGTTATGTTGACTCAAAAGGTATCTTTCCAGCACGTAAAGCTATCTGCCAATATTACCAACAAAAAGGCATCCTAAATATGCACGTGAATGACGTGTATATCGGTAATGGCGTATCCGAACTTATTGTTATGGCGATGCAAGGTTTGCTTGATGATGGCGACGAAATGTTGATTCCAATGCCGGATTATCCGCTTTGGACAGCAGCTGTTAATCTTTCAGGTGGTACAGCAATTCACTATAAATGTGATGAAGAAAATAGCTGGTATCCAGATATTGCTGACATTGAAAGCAAGATTACATCAAATACTCGCGGTATTGTCATCATTAACCCGAACAACCCTACTGGTTCAGTTTATCCACGTCATATTCTTGAACAGATTGTAGTGCTTGCAAAAAAATATGATCTAATTTTATTTGCTGATGAAATTTACGACAAAATTATTTATGACGGTATTGAACATGTTTCAGTAGCATCATTAGCTGGCGACCAGCTTTGCGTATCTTTTAATGGTTTATCAAAAGCTTATCGTATTGCAGGTTTCCGTTCAGGCTGGATGGCAATTACCGGAGATAAAAGCCGCGCTGCTGACTATATCGAAGGTTTAGATATGTTGGCATCAATGCGCCTATGTGCAAACGTTCAAGCTCAATATGCGATTCAAACTGCTTTAGGCGGTTATCAATCAATTAATGACCTGATTCGTCCGGGTGGCCGTTTGTACGAACAGCGTAATATTGCTTGGGAAATGCTAAATGAAATTCCTGGCGTAAGCTGCGTAAAACCAGATGGAGCAATGTACTGCTTCCCTCGCCTCGATCCAAACATCTATCCAATTGAAGACGATGAAAAGTTAATGCTTGATTTGTTACGTGCAGAAAAAGTGTTATTGGTCCAAGGTACGGGTTTTAATTGGCCAACTCCAGATCATTTCCGTGTGGTTTTCTTACCAGCTGAAAATGAATTACGAGAGGCAATCACTCGTTTAGGTCGTTTCTTAGCCAATCGTCGTTAAAAAAATGCATATCAAAAAAGGCATCTTAAATTAGATGCCTTTTTTGATAATTTTATTTAATTAATTTAAAAAAGAATAATTACAAACTCTTCCGAACTTCCACTTAAATTTAAATAACTATTTGAATTTAAGTAATTTTAATTAAAAATTTAATTTATTTAATCTTTAAAATCTGTTTAACAATTCATTTCTATATTTTTTACCATACGTTTAAATTTGTGCGTAATTTCACATTTCCCGCAATCTTCATTATGCAAAAAATGCATGGATCAATATTTTTTTGCATTTCACACTGCTTCAAAATCGAGCAACAATCCCTTCCCATAACAACATCACCATATTCGATTCGGTTAAAACAGATTCAGATATCTAGGAAGATAAAATCGGTAGAACGACCGGACTGAACTAACAAGGAAAGCTTTCAATCATTCAAATCCCATCAAAGAATGATTGAATCAAATGGATAGAGGTTCATATGAAGCAAAAGAAATTGCTCAAGTATATTGTTATTGCTATTTTACTTGGCATACTGACAGGCTGGATTTGTCACCACTTTTTTAATGAAGGTGACCAACTCAAACAAATCGCTTCTTATTTTAGCATCGGCACAGACATCTTTTTACGCCTTATCAAAATGATTATTGCTCCATTGGTATTTGCCACAATTGTTTCAGGCATTGTATCAATGGGGAAATCTACATCGATTGGTAGTATCACACTCAAGTCAATGACTTGGTTTATTACTGCTTCGTTTGTATCGCTTGCCATCGGCATGGGTTTAGCAAACTTTTTCCAACCAGGCGCAGCTCTAGATTTAGCACTACCAACAGCTCAACAACTTAGTGGCGCTTCTCTCCCAGAGACTACTGGCTTTACACTGCAATCATTCTTAAGCCATGTGTTCCCACGCAGCATTGCAGAAGCAATGGCAAATAACGATATTTTACAAGTACTTGTTTTCGCTATTTTCTTTGGTTCAGCACTCGCTTTTGTAAATCAAGGCAACGAAAAAGATTCAGTTATTGTTCGTTTGACTGAAGAACTTAGCAAGATCATGTTCCGCATTACCGATTACGTCATGATGTTTGCACCATTTGCAGTATTTGCTGCAATTGCTTCAGCAATTACAGTACAAGGTTTAGGCTTAATTGTTGACTACGGTATTTTAATCGCTGAGTTCTATTTCGGTCTTCTATTACTTTGGATCATTTTGTTCTCTGTTGGTGCAATCGTACTTAAAAAAGATATCTTCCGCTTAGGTAAATTAATTCGTGAACCTGTAACTCTTGCTTTCGCTACAGCTTCAAGTGAGTCTGCCTACCCTAAAGTAATGGATGCACTCAATAAATTTGGTGTGCCTAAAAAAGTAACCAGCTTTGTATTACCGTTGGGTTATTCATTTAACCTAGATGGTTCAATGATGTACACCACGTTTGCAGTACTGTTTATTGCTCAAGCTTACAACATCGATCTTAGCTTCACTCAACAAATCTTAATTCTGTTAACTCTGATGGTGACAAGTAAAGGTATTGCAGGTGTATCACGAGCTTCAATTGTGGTTATTTCAGCAACACTCACCATGTTCCATTTACCTGAAGCTGGCATTCTCTTACTGCTTGGTATCGATCAGTTCCTCGATATGGGTCGTACTGCAACAAACGTAGTAGGTAACAGTATTGCTACCGCAGTTGTTGCTAAGCTTGAAGGCGAAAAAGTAGCAGATACTGAAGAGCTACCAGAGCAAGTATTAATTAAATCAACTCAAGAACAAACGCCCGCTTAAGTTTCTCTTTTCTCCCACTCTCCCAACTTAAGAGCAATTTTATATGACCTTATAAAATTGCTCTTCTTTTTATTCTAAAATTAAACAATAAAAATTTATGTGTATTTCCATATTAAATAATGAACCAAATAATGTATTTTCACTCCTATTAAATTTTCTTAAAACAAACCTTAAAAAGAGAATAAAATTCACCCAAACAGAATTTATATTCTTAGAAACAAACATCAATTGATTATTTTTTAATTCCTTTTAGTAAAAATTAATTATATTAAACTATTGAAATTATTATTTAGTTTATCTATTAAAAAATTTATATAATTTTATTTACAAATAATATTATATACAATCAATTATATATAAATACCAAATGGTAAAGAAAAAGCATATCACACCCATTATTTTTAAATTCTATAATAATGGGAAAATCATTTGTATCATTTATATTAAAAACAAAAAAATTGAGATAAATTAGAAAAACTTAATAGATTTTTTATTTTATTCATGATATTTATTAACGCTAAATAAAGGCAATGACTAAGCAATTGTTGATAAAACAAAATGCTATTCAGGGATGCTTCTTATTCAAACAAGTTACGAATATGTTTTACATGGTATGTATTTTGCTTAGGAAAAGCAGGCGTATTCGGCAAACTTCTACTTCGTCACTTCATAAGGATATTTTCGATGTTGACTAAAACTGTTAAATCTTTAGGTTTAGCGATGGGCTTATTGGCCTGCTCTCTCCCACTTTACGCAAAAAATAATGTAGTTGTTGTAGCCACTGGCGGTACTATCGCGGGTGCTGGCGCAAGCTCAGCAAACAGTGCAACCTACACTGCTGCAAAAGTTCCAGTTGATGCCTTAATTAATGCTGTTCCACAAATCAAAGATTTGGCGAATGTCACTGGTATTCAAGCATTACAGGTCGCTTCTGAAAGTATTACTGACAAGGAATTATTACAAATTGCTCGTCAAGTAAATGAGCTGGTAAAAAAACCATCTGTTAATGGTGTCGTGATTACTCACGGTACAGACACTTTAGAAGAAACAGCATTTTTCTTAAATCTTGTTGTTCACACTGATAAACCGATTGTTATTGTTGGTTCAATGCGTCCTTCAACTGCTCTTTCAGCAGATGGACCACTTAACCTTTATAGCGCAGTTGCTTTAGCAGCTTCTGATGATGCAAAAAATAAAGGCGTTATGGTTCTTATGAACGACTCTATTTTTGCAGCGCGTGATGTCACTAAAGGCATTAACATTCATACAAATGCTTTTGTTAGCCAATGGGGCGCTTTAGGTACATTAGTTGAAGGCAAGCCATACTGGTTCAGACAATCTGTAAAACGTTTTACAAATGCTTCAGAATTTAATATCGAAAATATTAAAGGTGATGCACTTCCACTGGTACAAATCGTTTACGGTTCAGACTCTATGCTTCCAGATGCTTATGAAGCATATGCAAAAGCTGGTGCTAAAGCGATTATCCATGCAGGTACAGGTAACGGTTCTGTTGCGAACTATATCGTTCCAACTTTACAAAATCTTCACGACAAGAACGGTATTCAAATTATCCGTTCATCACGTGTACCACAAGGTTTCGTATTACGTAATGCTGAACAACCTGATGATAAATATGGTTGGGTAGCTGCTCATGACTTAAACCCACAAAAAGCACGTCTTCTTGCTGCATTAGCTCTTACTAAGACTAATGACGCTAAAGAAATTCAACGTATGTTCTGGCAGTACTAAGTTTCTCAACCAGCTCAAACCTTGGTGTTTGAGCTGGTCATATTTTATAAAAATAATGTCTTTTATATTAAAACTGTACAATAGATGTTCAACTCATTCTTCTTAAATAATAAAATCCTTAACAGTTTGCCAAAATATTAACCATTTCCTTTTAACTTTGCGTGTTAAACTATGCTTCGGTCGCATTAAGGATTGGTTTATGCAGTTTGTTCATCTAGGTATTTATACAGAATTTTCGATTACAGAGTCGATAGTTCGCATACCTGACTTGGTCAATGCTGCGGTTAAAGACCAAATGCCTGCGTTGGCATTAACTGACCTCTCTAACCTCCATGCGGCGGTAAAATTTTATAATGCTTGTTTAAAAAAAGGCATTAAACCTCTTTTAGGTAGTACGATTCGCCTTGATGATGCTCAACACCGTGCAACTTTACTTGCAATGAGTGATGTTGGGTGGAAAAGTCTTACCGAAATCGTTTCACGCGGTTTTATTGAAGGACAACAGCTCAGTATTCCATGTGTAAAAAAAGAATGGGTACTTGAACAGCATCAAGATATTATCGTTTTACTTGGCCAGCATAGTGATGTTGGTCAGATGCTTTGTTCATCTAACCCGCAAAAAGCAGCACCCCTTTTAGAAGCATGGCTCGAAAAGTTTGGTAATCGTGTTTATCTTGCTTTAACACGTACCGACCGTCCTGGTGAAGAAGACTTTATTCAAGAAGCAGCTAAACTTGCTGCACAATATAATGTTGGTGTAGTTGCACATAATGATGTGCACTTTGTAGAAAAAGAAGATTTCGAAGCACACGAAGCACGTGTTTGTATCGCTGATGGTTATGTACTAGCAGATAATCGCCGTCCACGCATATATAGTCCTGAGCAGCACTTTAAAACCTCAGATGAAATGATCGAATTGTTTTCCGATATTCCTAGCGCTATCGAGAACACCTATCATATTGCTAAACGCTGCAACGTTAAACTGCAACTCGGTACTTACTTTTTACCTGACTATCCAATTCCAGATGGTTTTACCATCGACACTTATTTTGAACATTTATCTAAAGTAGGTTTGGAAGAGCGCTTAAATTATCTTTACCCTGTTGAAAAACGTGGTGAGGATTGGCCAGAGATTCGTAAGCCTTACGATGAACGAATTGATTATGAAGTCGGTATTATCCTGAAGATGGGTTTCCCCGGCTACTTCCTCATCGTCATGGACTTCATTCAATGGGCAAAAAATAATGGTGTGCCAGTTGGGCCAGGTCGTGGTTCAGGTGCAGGTTCATTAGTCGCATACAGCTTAAAAATTACAGATCTTGATCCACTTCGTTACGATCTACTCTTCGAACGTTTCTTAAACCCAGAACGTGTATCGATGCCTGACTTTGACGTCGATTTCTGTATTGCTGGACGTGACCGCGTTATTGATTACGTATCGCGTACTTATGGTCGCGAAGCCGTTTCACAAATTGCAACTTTCGGAACCATGGCAGCAAAAGGTGCAATCCGTGACGTTGCGCGCGTATTGGGTAAATCTTACGGTTTAGCTGACCGTATTTCAAAAATGGTACCTACCAAACCGCTTGGTGTGGATTTAGCTACCGCTATTGATATGGAACCACAGCTTAAAGATATTGTGACCAACCCATCTAACCCAGATAACGACGATGCAAGCGAAATCTGGGAAATGGCATTAAAATTAGAAGGTGTAACCCGAAATACCGGTAAACATGCCGGAGGTGTAGTCATTGCGCCAGGTAAAATTACCGATTTCTCGGCTGTACTTTGTGATGCAGATGGAACAAACCGTGTTGCTCAATATGATAAAGACGATGTAGAAGCAGCGGGTCTGGTCAAGTTCGACTTCTTGGGTTTGCGTAACTTAACCGTTATTGAAGACGCGATTCAAAATATTAATAAAAACCGCGACAGTAATGATCAACTCAATATCTTGCATGTGCCTCTAGACGACGCTAAAGCCTATTCTGTCTTTGCCGATGCAAATACAACAGCGGTATTCCAGTTTGAATCCGTCGGCATGAAACGGATGCTTAAAGAAGCACGTCCAAGCAAATTTGAAGAAATTATTGCATTCGTATCCTTGTATCGTCCGGGTCCAATGGACCTGATTCCTGACTTTATTCACCGTATGCATGGTGGAGATTTTGAATATCTTCATCCTCTTTTAGAAGGTGTATTAGAACCAACTTACGGGATTATGGTTTATCAGGAACAGGTAATGCAGACTGCGCAGATCTGTGCAGGTTATACGTTAGGTGGCGCAGACTTACTACGCCGTGCAATGGGTAAAAAGAAACCTGAGGAAATGGTCAAACAGCGCCAAATCTTCTTAGAAGGTGCTGCTGAAAAAGGGATTGACGAAAGCACAGCAAACCATATCTTTGACTATATGGAAAAGTTTGCAGGCTATGGTTTTAACAAATCTCACGCGGCTGCTTATGCCCTAGTTGCCTACCATACTGCATGGTTAAAAGCCCATTATCCTGCTGAGTTTATGGCAGCCGTAATGACATCGGAAATGCAAAACACGGACAGTGTTGTATTTTTGATTGATGACTGTCGAAACAATAATCTTGAAGTCTTACCACCATCAGTCAACATGTCGACTTATCATTTCCATGCAAGTAACGATAAAACGATTGTTTATGGTTTAGGTGCAATTAAGGGTGTCGGCGAACAAGCAATGCAGTCAGTTATTGACTCTCGTCGACAATTTGGTCCTTATACAGATCTATTCGATTTTTGCCATCGCATTGATTTGAAGAAAATCAATAAGCGTACTCTTGAAGCTTTAATTCGCGCGGGTGCACTCGATTGCTTAGGAATTGAACGTGCAAGCTTAATGGCACAATTGCCTGAAGCTGTTCAAGCCGCTGAACAAGCTCGAAGTAACCGTGAAAGCGGAATTATGGATTTATTTGGTGAGGTTGAAGAAGTTCAACGCAAGCCAGCTAAACCAGTAAAACCATGGAGTGACGAAGTTCGTCTCAAAGGCGAAAAAGATACGCTTGGTTTATATTTAACTGGTCATCCAATTGATGTTTACCGACAGGAACTCAAAGCTTTTATTCCTGTAAAACTAAACGAAATTACTGCGACGCGTCGTGGTGTTACGACAGTTTATGCAGGTTTGGTCATTGATGTCGCAAACTTCCCGAACCGTGTGGTTATTGTACTTGATGATGGTACGGCACGTATTGAAGTCAGCTGCAACCATGAGCGTTTCCAACGTTTTAAAGATATCGTTCAAGTTGAACGTGTTGTAATTTTCGAAGGCGAAATTTATGAGCGAGAAGGCTTTGATCGTCCAATGGGACGTTTAACCAAGGCTTTCACATTAAATGAAATAAGACAAAAACGTGCTAACAGTATTCAAATCAAATTAACAGAAGAGTTCATGCAGCCAACATTGGCAAAAGATCTGCAAAACATGATCTTGCCATTTTGCAATGTAGATATGCATCAACATATCACTCTACAGTTACAGATTGATCAACCCTATGCTCAAGCCGAACTTCAGTTTGGTCCGCAATGGAAAGTCGCTCCTCTAGATGAATTACTTGCTAAACTCAGAGATTATTTTGGTAAAGATAATATTTATATTGAATATCAAGTAAAGTCGAAAGCAGCTAAAGCAGCAGACCCTGTTCGTCCACATGCTGTTGCCCCTCCTCCTGCGGGTATGTCTATGGACGATGCATTGGATTTATACCAAAGCGAAGTTTCTCAATATTCGTAATTTCTGGAAATCTTATGAGTTCGTTTGACCACACCACCGTGTCAAAACAATTAGCACAAGTGCGTATTGTCATGGTAAATACGACTTTGCCTGCCAATATTGGTAGTGCTTTACGTGCCATGAAAACAATGGGACTAATTAAATTAGTTCTCGTAGCACCAAAAACATATCCTCATCCAGATATACAAGCACTTGCCGCTGGTGCCCAAGATTTATTTGAATATCTTGAGATTGTGGACACCTTAGAAGATGCGATTAAAGATTGTCATTTAGTATTTGGAACAAGTGCACGTAGCCGCACCATTCCTTGGCCTTTACTTGATGTGAGACCCGCGGCTAAAGAAGCTATTAAGGCAACATCTCAAGGACAACAAATTGCTATTGTTTTTGGCCGTGAAGACCGTGGCTTAACAAATGAAGAATTAGCACTCGCAAATTATCATTTAACCATTCCTGTTAATCCGGACTATGGCGTGTTGAATGTAGCGCAAGCCATTCAAGTTGTATGTTACGAACTTCGCATGTCTGCTCTCGAGCAAGAGCAAGTCGATCAGAATGTAGATGAAATGCCATTAGTTCAAGGCCAAAGCATGCAATGGGATGAACCTTTGGTGACTCAGCAACAAATGGAAGAGTTTTATCCTCATCTAGAAAAAATGCTGACTGAAATTGAATTTTTAGATCCAGAAAATCCACGTTTATTACCTTTACGCTTGCGTCGTTTATTTGGTCGTATACAATTAGATCGTATGGAATATCATTTACTTCGCGGTATTTTTAGTCGCGTACAAGCTTTAACAAGTGGTAAATGGAAAAAAGCATTATCTGACAAGGAGGATCAACCCAATGCTTAAGCAGCTTAAAGAAGATATAAAAGCTGTATTTGCGCGAGATCCTGCTGCCCGCAATACACTAGAAGTTCTCACAACTTATCCTGGTATTCATGCAATTATGATGCATCGTGTTGCGCATGAATTATGGCAAAAAGACTGTAAAGGTGCAGCTCGCCTACTTTCTTCATTTAGCCGTTTTGCAACTGGAATTGAAATTCATCCTGGCGCTAAAATCGGTAAGCGTTTTTTTATTGATCATGGCATGGGTGTTGTGATTGGTGAAACTGCTGAAATTGGTGATGATGTTACGCTTTATCATGGGGTTACCTTAGGTGGTACCACATGGAAAACTGGTAAACGCCATCCAACTTTAGAAGACGGTGTTGTTGTTGGTGCTGGTGCGAAAATCTTGGGTCCATTTACTGTGGGTAAAGGTGCCAAAGTCGGTTCGAATGCTGTAGTGACCAAAGCTGTTCCTGCTGGAGTGACTGCTGTAGGAAACCCTGCTCGCTATATCTATAAAGATGCCGACAGAACTAAAGATAAAGATGAAGAACGTCGCCGCGATTATGCGCAAAGTATTGGTTTTGCTCCATATGCGACAACTGCTGATCAGTCAGACCCTATTTTAGAAGGCATGCGTGTTTTACTTGATCGTATTCAGCACAATGAAACGCGTATGAATAATTTATGTCAGCGTCTATCAGAGCTAGATCCTAGCTTCGAAAAAGAAAGTCAAGATGAACAACCTTTTAGTGATGAAGAGCTAAAAATTCTTGAAGAAGTGCGTCGTGAATGTGGTGCACAAAACAAGATATCAAAAACGTAATATTCTTGATTCATAATGTAACACGCTTACCCTTGCATGTCGGTTTAGCTTTTTCTAGACTTGTCACTACCAAATCTGACTTTACTAAAATGAACGGAAGATCCTATGAATTTTAAGCCTTTGGCATATATCATCCTTGCGACCTCAAGTTTAACAGCTTGTACAATGGCACCTGTAAAACAACAAAAAATTGAGCCTTTTGTTTTCAAGGAACCAGAGCTTACTCCTCCTTTTTATGCGTTAAATCCTTTTAACTACGATCAACCGCCAGCATTTGAAGTTGCCTTAAAAGACGCTGCTGCACAGCCAGTAACCAAAATGGTCGTTAATCGTCAAGATGACCCAACTAAACAGCTTACTCTCGACGTCAACAAACTGATTGTTCCGACTGTAAATAATTCACAGCGTTCAATGAAATACGCAGTTTTAGCTGGTGAAAATGAAATTGATGTTACAAGTATTGATGACTTTTTACAGTTAGTAGAAGGCAAAGCTCGTCACTACCCACCTCGCTTTACTGATCGCCAAGAACGTAAAGGCTTTGAAAGTAAACTTAAAGAAGTAACACAACAACTTGATACACTTGCTGCAAACCCAAATGCATCATTTGATATTTTGCTTCGCGCTTTCAAAGCAAGCGTTCTTGCACGTAATCTTGATTTAGGTACCGTTCATACCACTAGATCTTTAGAATATGCTCAAAGACTTTTAAAAATTAGCCCAGATGATGCAGAAACGAACTTCTGGTTTGGTTTCGGTTTATCTGAAGGTGGTGGTCAACGTGAAGCTATTCCTTACTTAGATAAAGCCATTAAAGGTAATGTTCAAGAAGCGTATCTAGCTGCTGCAAATAACTATATTGCAATGGAGCAAAAGAAAAACGCGATTCAGACACTTAAAAATTATAAAGTGAAATATCCAGATGAATCGGAAATTGCTGATCGTTTAATTCAAGAAATTGAAAAACAAGGCCGCTGGAATGTATGGCAAGTTTTGACTAACCCTGCAATGTCTGCAACTACAACACCAAGTGCAACCCCTAAAAAATAAGCTTAAATAGATAAAAAAGGGCTGTTTTGACAGCCCTTTTTTTTATTTGATCATTTGAAAAATATTTTAAAATTTGTATGATCTACCTACCATTGAGCCACTAAATTTTGACCATAATGTTTTCAATAAAAAGAAGCAAAACAGTATTGACGGTCATGCTACTCGGTTCAATTCTGAGTGGTTGTCAGGTCGTTAATGTTAAACAGCAAGCTTTGAATGTGACTATTGCAAATGAACGTAATAGTATTCTTACGCAAGATAAACTCAGCGAAGCAAGTCTGAATGTTTTATCAATGTCTGGTCAGGAAGCTAAAGTCTGCACCGACACCCCTGATAACTGTGTAAATCAACTCAAAAAACTTCCTCAAATTTTAGATGAACAGTTTTTATCAGCTGCAAGTGAAATGTATCTGGCAAAAGCAATGGCCTTGTCAGATTCCTCGGATTGTAAAATTAGTAGATTTACTAAACACAAGTCCGAAGAAGAACAAACCAATATTCAGAATAAATATGATGATTGCTTAGACCAACAATTAAATTTACTAGATAAAAGTATTCGTTATAGCTACGCCTATCTATTTTCAACAAAACGTAAGCCTACCGACCGTATTTTTGACAATAGACAAGTTCAGATTCGGGACTTTTACAATCAAGCCATAGCAAAAATGGTGAGTGTTTATGATTTACGCTATCCAAAAAAAGATGTCGTAGAACCTCAAATACATATTGGTAAAAGTGTTTATTCGATTGATTTTGAATTTCACCAGCAACTTGCTGGACAAAAATTAGAAAAGTTAATTTCTAGTTATAATTTAAATTTTTCAGGGTTAAGAACCATTAACCGCCGCGATGGTTTTGGCTCTGAATTTGTAGCAGTTTTTCCTAGCTCAGGAAAAGAAGATATTAATGAATATATTTTAGACCCGCTTAAATACAATTATAAAAATGGCGTTAACCCCAATATTCATCATGCACGTTATTTGGCTGCAACGATTGTCGCTGAACCAAAACATGCGACCACTATTGAAGAAATTATTAATAATTCTGAATTCGTGATTCGTGTTTACGACCCTTATCGCACCGATAATATTAATGTCGCTGGTAAGCAATATCCTCTAGCAGCCAACTTTTCTGCACCTTATGGTCTATGGCTGGCCGAAAATAACTTAGGTGTGGCAGCTTATTTAAGCCTGATTGATCGTGATCAGCACTTGACCATGCCACATCTCTACATGCTTGAACCATACAACCCAAACAAAAAAATTATTGTGTTGGTTCATGGGCTAGCAAGTAGCCCTGAGGCATGGATTGCTTTGACCAATGATGTTATGGGTGACACGGTTTTAAGAGATAACTATCAAGTTTGGCAAGTTTTTTATTCAACCAATATGCCGATTTTGGAAAGCCGTTTCCAAACTTATGCCCTTCTTAAGCAAGCTTTTGGTTCGTTGAACCCTAGTGACCCTGCTGCACATGATGCTGTCCTTGTGGGCCATAGTATGGGAGGTATTATTAGCCGTTTACTGGTCAGTGATGGTGATATTACCAAGCCTGCTTTAGATTTGATGACAATTCGCCAGCAAAACCGTTTCAAGAAACATCCAATGGTGACTGAACGGTTGCAAATGCATTCAATCAATAATTTTGATCGTGCAATTTTCTTGGCTTCTCCTCATCGAGGTACAGATTATGCAGATCGTTGGTTTACTTTAGCCGCACGTAAAATTATTCGTTTACCGGGTGCATTTTTGTCGGCTGTAGCCACTTCACTCACCACTGAAAATTTAGATGTTAAAGATTTCTTGAGTAATATTGATAATGGTTTGATTCAAAATGGTCCAAGTGACTTGAGTCATCAATCTAAATTTATGGAACTTACAGAAAATATTAATCCGCACCAAGGATTAGTCTTCCACTCTATTATGGGCAACATTACCAAAAGTGATGATCCAAATGTGATTACCGATGGTATCGTTCCTTATAAGAGCGCTCACTTAGAAGGTGCAAAATCTGAGAAAGTTCTTCCGGGTGGACACTCTATTCAGTTAACACCTCAAGCTGTACTAGAGCTACGTCGTATTCTACGAGAGCATTTAGTTGAACACGGTTTATATAAACCATAAAATAAAAAGAGCCAAAGGTAGTCCTTTGGCTCTTTTGTTTTGAAATTAAATTTTATTGTCCAGAACGGATGATGTAATCAAACGCAGAGAGTGATGCTTTAGCACCTTCACCTGTGGCAATAATAATTTGCTTGTAAGGCACGGTTGTACAGTCACCCGCAGCAAATACACCTTTGACATTGGTTTCATTGCGGTCATTCACAATGATCTCACCACGATTGGTTAACTCAACTTCACTGTCTTTTAAGAAGTCAGTATTTGGGAGTAAACCAATCTGTACAAAGATCCCTGCAAGTTCAACTACATGCTCTTCATCAGTGGCACGGTCTTTATATTTAAGACCAGTCACTTGTGAGCCATCACCTAACACTTCTGTGCTTAACGCATTCATAATCACAGTTGTGTTTGGCAAGCTATGTAGTTTGTTTTGCAAAACTTGGTCAGCACGAAGTTTTGTATCGAACTCAACCAAAGTCACATGCTCAACAATCCCTGCAAGGTCAATTGCAGCTTCAACACCTGAGTTACCACCACCAATCACCGCAACACGTTTACCTTTGAACAATGGGCCATCACAGTGTGGGCAGTACGCGACACCACGGGTACGGTATTCTTGCTCACCCGGTACATTCATTTCTCTCCAACGTGCACCTGTTGAAAGGATCACAGTTTTCGATTCAAGTTTTGCACCGTTTTCAAGTTCAACTTCAACTAGACCATTGATCGTTTGGTTTGCACCTGTGATTTTACTAACACGTTGCAGGTTCATGATATCGACATCGTATTCACGAACATGCGCTTCCATTTCGGCAGCAAACTTAGGACCTTGAGTCTTTTGCACAGACGTGAAGTTTTCAATGTCCATGGTATCCATCACCTGACCACCGAAGCGTTCAGCCACGATACCAGTGTTAATACCTTTACGTGCCGCATAGATGGCTGCTGTTGCGCCCGCAGGTCCACCACCAATTACCAATACATCAAACGCATCTTTGGCATTGAGTGCTGCTGCATCTTTTTCAGCTGAGTTGGTGTCGAGTTTCGCCACAATCTCTTCAAGGGTCATACGACCTTGACCAATGTGTTCATTGTCTTGGAACACCATTGGTACAGCCATGATTTTGCGTTGTTCCACTTCGTCTTGGAAGAATGAACCATCAATCATGGTTGCTGTGGTGTTCGGGTTATAAATGGCAATCAGGTTCAGCGCCTGTACCACATCTGGACAGTTATGACAGCTTAACGATACAAACACATCAAAGTTAGCTTGGAGGTTTAAACCTTTAATCTGGTTCAGCACTTCATCAGAAACCTTCGGTGCATAACCAGACACCTGTAACAGTGCCAAGATCAAAGACGTAAACTCATGGCCCATCGGTAAGCCAGCAAAGAACACACGAGGTTGTTCACCTGCTTTAGCGACACCAAAGCTTGGACGACGTGTATTGTTACCATCAAAACGGGCAGTCACTTTGTCAGAAAGCTCAGCGATTTCTGTCACTAGTTCTTTAATTTGAGCTGCTTTATCTGATTCATCTAAAGCAGCAACTAATTCGATTGGACTTTCTAAACGTTCTAAATAAGCTTTTAATTGAGTTTTAATGTTTTGATCTAACATCTGTTTTTACTCCAATGCATCCAAATTCTTTCAATAGATGCATAGTACGTTAAAACACAAAATAGGTGAAACAGTATGTTTTTATAGATTTAATCGGTTTTTTAGATTTAATTGTTATTTACTTCATCAAAAAAAGCCAACCTGAACTCATCCAGCGCAGGTCGGCAAACTGGTTAAACTAGAGTAAGACCACGCCAAATACCGCTCCAGCAATCAAGACATGTAAAGGATGAACCTTTTTAATTAAAGATAATAAAGTTGCAATAACTACCATAATAATGAGTAAAGTATTTACTGCTGCTGCCTCAGAAATAATCCACGCACTGGCAAGTACAGTTCCCACAGTGACAGGTTGTAAAGCAAGCTGTAAAACACGTCTCCATTTTTTATCTTTAAATTTTGACCAGCCTCTCATCACAAATACAGTAATAAGAGATGAAGGTAAAAATTTAGCGGTAGACGTTACCAGTAGACCTGACAACCCTGCTACATGCCATCCCACCAACGGTACAATCATCATATTTGGACCGGGTGCAGCTTGAGCCATGGCGAATAATGCACTGAATTCTTGTGCCGTCATCCAGTGATGAATATCAACGACTTGACGTTGCATTTCGGGCAAAATTGTATTCCCTCCACCAAATGCAATAAGAGACAATTGAGTAAAAATGATCGCTAAAGTAAGTAGAACTGCACCCATTACACACGTCTCCAAATTATGGCTGAATAAAGTGCCAACAAAATCAGCATAGTCAAAAGCAAGGAGATTTTTAGAAAAGCAATGCTAATTATTGCTGCCACGACAACACACATCGCTATTGGGTTACGTAATAATGGTTTCAACATTTTCAAACCTGTTGCCACTAGAAGCCCAGCTGCTGCTGCTCCCAGCCCTTCAAAAAGATGCTTAACCATAAGGTTGTCTTGGAACTGCTCATAGACATAATGTAAAAGTACAACAATTATCGTAGGCGCAAGGATCAAGCCAATCAGTGAACTCACCGCGCCACGGACACCGCGAAACTCCATGCCAATCGCAACAGATAAATTAATGATATTGCCGCCCGGTAAAAATTGACACAGACCCAGTAACTCAGTGAATTTTTCAGGACTTAGCCACTGCCTCTGCTCTACAACGACTTTACGAGCTAAAGGCAATACGCCACCAAATCCGATTAAACCTAATGTTAAAAAACCTAAAAACAGTTCTGTGCAAGTCGGTACGGTCTCCTTCTGCACAGCAATCTCAACATGGTTCATTTTCGTTACTTTTCACTTTATCTGACCAAGATAGAATGCTACTTTTATGATATATCTACAAATGCTTTTATTTTCACTAACCATACCCTAAAGGTATTCCTATGCTAGATTTACATAAGCTTCATGCCTTTGTGGTGGTGGTAGAAGAAAAAAATATCACGCATGCAGCAAACCGATTATTTATTCAACAGCCGCCTTTGACGCGTTTACTCAAAAAGCTTGAAGAAGAACTCGGTACACAGTTACTTATTCGCCAGCCTCGTGGCATTGAACCGACTGAAGCGGGTTTAGCCTTATTTAAAGAAGCACAACTTTTATTAGAACATGCCAAACATATTCCAAAATTAGTCCAAGATGTTAGCCAAGGTAAAACTGGACAACTCAATATTGGTTTTACAAGTTCCGCAGGTTTGCATCCGCTCATTTCACTCGTATTGCGGTCATATCGAGAAATATATCCAAAGGTACTAACCAAACTTGAAGAAGCAGGCAGCCAAAAACAATTAGATCGATTAATCTCAGAGAAACTTGATATCGCTTTTTTAAGAGCGCCAATCAGCCGTGATATTGGGCTAAAGCATCTTCATATATTAGATGAGCCAATGGTAGTGGCATTGCCTATGGGCCACCCACTTACACAAAAAGAAAAAATTAGCTCAAATGACTTATCAGATGAAAATTTTGTTTTATACCGTCGTTCTTCAGGACAAGGTTTATATGACAATATTTTATATAGCTGTTATCAAGCAGGCTTTAGTCCACGCATTATTCAGGAAGCACCTCGCCCTACTGCAACATTAAATTTAGTCGCTGCTGGAATTGGTATAACGATTGTGCCAGCCTCAATGCATAACTTTTGGGAACATGAAATTGTATATCGCGAGTTTGATGACTCTATAAAAATGAATGCGCCTATTTACTTGATTACACGTGAAAATGAAAATTCAGCGAAAGTTTCAAACTTTATTGAACTATTGCAAAAACTTTTGCCCACAATGGCCTGAGTGCAAAATCTAGGCAATAAAAAGTGCTCTAATGTGAGCACTTTTTATTATCATCAATCTACTATTTTTGATTGATTCGTTTAGATAATTCTTCTGCAGATTCTTTACGTTCCGAATAGCGATCTGTCAGATATTGTTTTTGTCCACGTGTTAATAAAGTGAACTTATAGAGTTCCTCCATTACATCGACAATTCGGTCATAGTAAGAAGATGGTTTCATACTGCCATCTTCTTCAAACTCTAAAAAAGCTTTAGCAACCGAAGACTGATTCGGGATCGTAATCATACGCATCCAGCGCCCTAAAATGCGCATTTGATTCACAGCATTGAAAGATTGAGAACCTCCACTAACCTGCATAACAGCTAATGTTTTACCTTGTGTTGCACGAATTGCTCCACCAGCTAGGGGAATCCAATCAATCTGAGCTTTTAAAATCGAACTCATTGCACCATGACGTTCTGGTGAACACCACACCATACCTTCTGCCCAAGCCAAAAGCTCATGCAACTCTTGCACTTTCGGATGATCTGTTTCTGCATCCTCTGGTAAAGGTAAACCTTTAGGATGAAAAATTTTGACCTCCGCACCTAAATATTCAAGAATTCGTCCAGCCGTCAACACAGCAAAACGGCTATAAGAACGCTCACGATTAGAACCATATAGCAATAGAATGCGTGGTGGATGTTCAAGTTGCTGTGCTTGCACTTGTTCAAAGATAGGCTTATCTAAAAGATTTAATGCCACATTGGATAAATCATTGTTAAGACTGTTCATGTGAGAAATACTTTTTCTTGAGCCAAAGAGAAACTGAAACGAGTGAAATTAAAATCGGAACTTCAACCAATGGTCCTATCACTGTGGTAAATGCTACAGGTGACGCTAAACCAAATGTTGCAATGGCAACGGCTAACGCGAGCTCAAAGTTGTTACCCGCAGCGGTAAAGGAAATGGCAGTGGTACGTGAGTAGTTATTCCCCATACGTTTACTCATAAAGAAGCTAATGAAGAACATCACCACAAAGTAAATCGTAAGTGGAATCGCAATACGTAATACATCTAAAGGTAAGCTCACCACATCACTACCTTTTAGACTAAACATAGCCACAATGGTAAAAAGTAAAGCAATTAAACTAATCGGGCTGATTTTTGGTAAAAATTTAGTTTGATACCAATCTAACCCTTTTGATTTAACTAAAACCAAACGAGTTAAAAATCCCATTAAAAATGGAATACCTAAGTACACCAAAACCGCATGTGTAATAGTCCAAAAATTCACATCAATGACTTGCCCTGCCACACCAAAATACGGTGGCAAAAAGGTTAAGAATAACCATGCATAAGTGCTAAAGAACAGAATTTGGAAAATGCTGTTAAAAGCAACCAACGCTGCGACATATTGGTTATCGCCACAAGCCAAGCCATTCCAGACCAATACCATTGCAATACAACGTGCCAAGCCAATCAAAATAAGGCCTGTCATATACTCTGGATAGCTATGTAAGAAAATAATCGCAAGGATAAACATTAATACTGGAGCAATAATCCAGTTCTGTACCAGCGATAAAGTTAAGGTTTTCTTATCTTTAAATACTTCTGGTAACGCAGCGTAATCAACCTTTGCTAAAGGTGGATACATCATCAAAATTAAACCAATCGCAATTGGAATATTAACGTTATCTACGCTTAATTCATTTAAAGACACAGATGCTTGAGGAAAGAAAACTCCAATCGCTAAGCCTAAAGCCATCGCAATAAAAATCCATAGCGTCAGATTTCGATCTAAAAAGGAAAGCCCTTGTTTGGTCATGTTCTACTCGAAGAAAGAATTGATTAATTTTGCTCAATACACAAATGACTAATGTACTTATGCTAAGAAAATCCGAATTTTTAAGACAGAAATCTTGGAAGATTAATCACAGCACGTTGTAGTGATGAAAGGCTTATCTTGTTGCTTTACTCTTGTCTCACTCGCGTCATTTTCTATAACCTTTAAAATATCTAAAGCCCATAGAGGCAAATCAGGATTTAAGCTGTAATAGACCCACTGTCCTTTTCTTTCATCCAGTAATACGCCATGAGTTCTTAATAAGGCCAGGTGTCTGGAGATTTTGGGTTGGCTCAACTCAAGCTGTTCTGTTAGCTCACAAACACAAATATTTTGTTTGTTTAGAACTAATTTAAGAATATTTAACCGAGTTTGGTCAGATAAACATTTAAAGAAATCGACTTGGTTGATCATATCTTCAACAGAATATATTCGTTATTGCAAATATACGAATATCCATATATAAATGCAATATCTTAATTTGACAATAAATTTACCATGACTGAATTAGTGAAGATCTACCATAACCCGGCATGTGGCACGTCACGCAATACTTTGGCACTCATTCGTCATGCCGGGCTTGAACCTCTCGTTATTGAATATTTAAAAACACCACCAAGTAAAGATGAGCTAATCGAACTCATTAAGGATTCAAACTTAACTGTACGAGAAGCCATTCGTAAAAATGTTGATCCATATAAAGATTTAGAGTTAGAACAAGCCCATTGGAATGATGAACAGTTAATTGATTTTATGGTTCAGTACCCAATTTTAATTAATCGCCCATTCGTGGTTACACCAAAAGGCACACGACTTTGCCGCCCTTCTGAAGTGGTGCTCGACATTTTAGATTCAAAAAACTTAGGCTATTTTGCAAAAGAAGATGGTGAAGTAATCATTGATGAGCAAGGTCGTCGTATAAAGTAATTGAAGATACTTATTAATATAAAAAGCTAAATGGCACGACACCATTTAGCTTTTTTGAATGAAACGGATTAAAAATAGGATTTGATAAAAGGAAGGAGTTGCTCTCCTATTACCATGCCTAATAAACCGACTAATGCAACAAGAGGTGGAGCTGGTGACTTAACATTTAAAACGTAATATAAGACACCAACGAGCAACCCTACAGCCAAAGATAACAAGTAGATTTTCATCGTACATACCTTAGGGAAGCAAGCCATTTAACGAGGCAGGTTCCCAAACTGTTTTATTTAAAATGCAAAACAAGAACACCCGAGTGCACCCCAGAAAGACTTTTTATCTTTATCATTTACAGGAACATCAAGCATCCAAGAGTGACTATGCCCATGCATGCCACAACTGCTAGCACATTCACACAATGCACTTTGTGACTGTAATGATTGATTCGAAGGAGCATTACGATTTTCAGATAAACGCCACTGACCGCCAAAGCGTTTTACTGGCGACCATGTTGGAGATGCTGGCGGTAACGGTGGATCGTCTTGCTTAAACTCTGCACCTGCATATACCACTTTTCCGCCTAAGACAGTAAGTACCGACTCAATCCACTGGATATCTTCTGCTTCAACCTTGAAGTAGTCATCGGACAATACGACCAGATCAGCAAGCTCACCTGCTGTGAGTGAACCTTTGACATCTTTTTCACCTGAGAACCAAGCCGAACCTTTAGTCCAGAGTTTAAGTGCCGTCTGACGGTCTAACAGATTTTTTTCATCATAGAGTGGTAAACCACCGACTGTTTTACCAGTACTTAGCCAATACAAACACACCCAAGGGTTATAAGAGGCAACACGAGTCGCATCTGTCCCAGCCCCCACAGGAACACCAAGTTCTAACATTTTCTTAACTGGTGGCGTTGCCTGAGCAGCTTCGGCACCATAGCGTTTCACGAAAATCTCACCTTGATATGCCATACGGTGTTGAATGGCGATACCACCACCCAATGCACCAATACGTTCGATATTACGCTCAGATACAGTTTCGGCATGGTCAATAATAAATCGAGTTGCAAATGGCTGTTTTGAATTGACGCGCTCAAATACATTGAGCAGACGATTAATACTTTCATCATAGGTTGCATGAATACGGAATGGCCATTTCTTTTCAGCCAAGTGCTCTACAATGGCTTCGAGTTCACCTTCCATTTTTTCCGGTAAATCTGGACGTGGCTCATAGAAATCTTCGAAGTCACCCGCTGACCAAGTCAGGTTCTCACCTGCTCCATTCATTCTAAATAACTCATCACCATCACCCGGAAATGTCATTTCTGTCCAACGGCGATAATCATCAAGCTCTTGGCCTGCCTTCTGAGCAAATAAGTTGTAAGCGATTCGCACTGTCATCTGATTTTGATCGTGCAATTGCTTAATCACATCATAATCTTCAGGATAGTTTTGACCACCACCACCCGCATCAATTGCTGAAGTAATGCCTAATCGGTTCAACTCACGCATGAAATGACGAGTTGAATTGACTTGATCTTCAACTGGCAATTTCGGCGCTTTACCTAAGGTCGAATATAAAATCATAGCGGATGGAGTTGCGAGCAATAGACCAGTTGGCTCACCCTTTTCATCTCTTACAATCTTGCCACCCGGTGGGTCTGGTGTGTCTTTGTTAAAGCCTAATACATCAAGCGCAGCTCGGTTCAACAAGGCACTGGCGTATAAATGTAAAACGAATACAGGAGTATCTGGTGCAGCTTTATTAATTTCTTCTAAAGTCGGTAAACGCTTTTCAGCAAACTGGAACTCGGTCCAACCACCTACTACGCGAACCCATTGCGGAGCTGGCGTATTATCTGCTTGCTCTTTAAGTAAGCGTAATGCATCTGCAACGGATGGCACACCTTCCCAGCGCAGTTCCATATTGTAATTTAGGCCACCACGAATAATATGCAGATGACTGTCATTTAGACCCGGTATAACGCGACGACCATTTAAGTCTACGACTTTGCTTGTAGGTGTTGCGAGCTTCATAACCTCATCATTTGTACCCGTACGTACGACTTTACCGTCTGCAATCGCAATTGCTTGTACTTCGGGATTCTGAGGATCTAGTGTTGTGATTTTACCGTTTATGAGTATGAGGTTTATTTCGGTCATTCTGAACTCCATTCTTGTGAATTATCGTTCTAAAAAATAAAGGCATATCTGTATTAATATCACTTAAATATTGAATACTAGACATGCCTTTACCTAAATCAGTACTGTTTTATTTTGCAGGAACTGGTGCAAGTACTTCGTGTTTTGATGTTGTACGTTCAGGCGCCTTATGTACCATCGTATAGGCATAGTCCACACCCATACCGTAAGCACCAGAATGCTCGCGTACAATAGCCATAACTGCATCATACGTATCACGGTGTGCCCAATCACGTTGCCATTCAAGTAATACTTGTTGCCAAGTTACCGGAACAACACCTGCTTGAATCATACGTTGCATAGAATAGTCATGTGCCTCTTTCGATGTACCACCAGAAGCATCGGCAACCATATAAATTTCATAATCGCCTTCAAGCATGGCACCAAAAGCAAAGGTGTTATTGCACACTTCAGTCCACAAACCTGAAACAATCACTTTCTTACGATTATTTTTTGCAAGCGAATCACGTACTTTTTGGTCATCCCATGAATTCATTGAAGTACGTTCTAGTAATGGAGCATCTGGAAATACATCTAAAAGTTCTGGATAGGTATGACCAGAGAAGCTTTCAGTTTCAACCGTAGTAATAGTGACAGGAATATTGAATGTTTTAGCTGCTTTTGCTAATCCTACCGTATTATTCTTTAATACTTGGCGATCTATTGACTGTACCCCAAAAGCCATTTGTGGCTGATGATCAATAAAAATAACCTGACAATTTGTTGGTGAAAGTTGTTCTAAAAGTGACTTATTCATGGGTAAACTCCATTATTCCTTATGAGTAATGCATTAGAATTGCCTACTGGTCATTATCAAAACAGATAAAAATGTAAAAGCATAGACAGCAAATCAGCACGAATCTGTATGCTGTACGAATACAATAAAATCAATGATTGCTTTTTAATTTTTATAGTTTAATCATTGATATATATTTTTTTAACTTTTGCTTAACCATGGATCGATTAGACTGTATTTCCACTTTTGTAAGTGTCGTAGAACATGGGAATTTTAGTAGTGCAGCCAGAGCACTCGACATCTCACGTGATTTAGTGGCCAAACGTGTTTGCTACCTCGAAAATGACCTAAAAACCACACTGTTAACCCGAACCACAAGACAGATGAACCTCACCTCTTGTGGAGAAAAGTTTTATCAGCATAGTAAAGTCATTTTAAGTGAGTTTGAATGGGCTGCCTACGAAATTAGCTATAACCAACAGTACCCAGAAGGCGAACTCAAGCTCAATACGCCAATGTCTTTTAGCAATATTTTTCTTCAAAATATCATTTCAGACTTTATTGAGAAATATCCCAGCATCAAAATTGATCTATTCATGACTGATCAACTACTAGATATGAATAATAATAAATTTGATTTAACCATTCGTGTAGATGGCTCTCCTCCAAACTTAGCAAATAGTAAAATTTTAAATACCTATCAGCGCTATCTATATGCGACACCTGAGTATTTCAATCAGCATGGATTACCAGACTCATTAGAAGAACTTAAAGAACATAAGTTTCTGATTTATTATCAAGACAGTCGACATAAGAAATTGATTTTCCAAAAAGATCAAAAAGAAGTGTCCTTTAATTGCTTCCCAGTCATGACCTGTAATAATGGTGAATTATTATTAGATATGTGTTTAAAAGATCACGGTATCGTCTTTCTTCCAGAATTTATTGCAGAGCCTTACTACAAAGAAGGTAAATTACAGAAATGTTTGGAGGACTATACTAGTCAGCCACTTCACTTATATGTGACATGGCCAAATCGTAAGATTTTATCGAAGAAAGTAAAATTATTTATTGATTTTTTAACTCATCAAATCATTCCTATCAAATAACCAATCTGGGCCTTTTCCAGAAGAATTGGCCCATTATTTTTTAGTTAGTATAAATGGTTTCAATTTTCTTATTTTTAAATAAATTTAATAAATTTTGCTCTGCTGTTGCTGTACTGTCTTCTTCAACAAATGTCGTCGCGTAGTGTTCTAAATGCTCTTCCATCAATTGAGTTGCTCGTTTTTCATCGCCTTGCTCAATGGCATTTAAAATTGCACGATGTTCATCTGCCGAACAATTATTATGTTTGGGAATTTCATATAACCCAATTAATAACGAAGTCCTTGCAATAAGCGTCTGCAAATAACTGGTCATAATCGTATTTTGATTTGCTTCAATCAGCTTTAAATGAAATTGCCCTGATAACTTAATCCACTCGGCCCAATTGCCAGCTAAACGCTCATGAGACTCTTGATCTACTAAACCTCGAAGCTCACTAAAATCTAGGTTATGTGACTTTTGAGCTAGCTTTTTTACAGTCGCGATTTCAAGCATGCTACGTGCTTCAAAGACCTGTTTTGTTTCATGAGCACTATGTTTTGCGATGAGTGCTCCACGATTGGGCTGAATTTCGATGACCTTATCATGTGCAAGTTTGACGAAAACACGTCTTAACACTCCTCGCGTTACACCGAATGCTTCACACAAAGGCGCTTCAACTAAACGTGCGCCAGGGGGAAGTTGTCGATTTAAAATAGCATCTACAATAGCGTTATATATATGGTCATCAATTTCATCATTGCTCATTTCTACGGCTTTTTTTGGTGCATTCGATGGCATTGATTTCTCCATTTTTATTAATGCCTCCTCTTTTTAAAACTTTATCTAATGACAGTAGTGTAAGTTTAACTTAAGCGTTTTGGAATATTACTCTCATTCCTCCAAACACTTATGTTGAGCTAAACAATTCAATATTAGACCTCTAAATATCCACTTATACACCTAAATTTACTTAGTTTTTTATAAAAAATTAAGCACTTCTCATTTTATACATTTGTCTCTGCATATCCAAAATCCATACCAGTTTAAATGACTCATAAGCGCTACTTCTTAAATTTGGCATAACTTTTGCTCAATTAAGATTGTGCACAATTTAAATATCATATTGTACACAATTTTAATTTCATTCTTTTAGACAGAAAAACAATGCTGCTGAAAGTGCCTCCATCTTAAGGAAGTGAGTGTTCAAGATGAATAATACCGAAGCAATAATTAAACCTTCTTATGATGCAAAACTGACAAATCAAGACTTGGCTCCTTTAAAAAAGCAAACATGGGGCGCTTATAATATTTTTGCTTTCTGGATGTCTGATGTTCATAGTGTCGGCGGTTATGTCATGGCTGGGAGCCTTTTTGCACTTGGGCTCAATAGCTGGCAGGTACTTTTATCTTTACTCATCGGCATTGCCATAGTTCAGTTTTTTACAAACCTGATTGCCAAGTCTAGCCAACAAACTGGTACGCCCTATCCTGTTATTTGCCGCGCAACCTTCGGTGTGCTTGGTGCAAATATTCCTGCTGTTATCCGTGGGCTTATTGCTGTCGCATGGTATGGCATTCAAACCTATTTGGCATCAAGTGCTTTCTTATTGGTCATTTTAAAGTTCTTTCCAGAATGGTCGGTCTATGCCGATGTTTCAACTTATGGCTTTCTTGGGCTTTCCTATCTAGGTTGGGTTGGCTTTATGCTGCTTTGGCTACTTCAAGCGATTGTTTTTTGGTCTGGCATGGACAGCATTCGTAAGTTTATTGACTGGGCGGGTCCGGCTGTCTACGTTGTGATGTTTGCGATGGCAGTATGGCTCATTTGGAAAGCTGGATGGCAGAATATTGATTTAAACTTGAGCGGTGTTCAATACGACGGTTTTGCGGTTGTACCAGTCATGATTGGTGCTATTGCGCTTGTTGTCTCATATTTTTCAGGGCCTATGCTGAATTTTGGTGATTTCTCTCGTTATGGCAAAAGCTTTAACGCGATTAAAATGGGTAACTTTCTTGGGCTACCGATTAATTTCTTAGGCTTTTCTTTACTTACTGTGGTGTGTATTGCGGCAACGCTTCCAGTTTACGGCAAGCTCATTACAGACCCTGTCGAGATGGTTGGAAAACTGGATAACACCTTTGTGGTGATTTTAGGCAGTTTAACCTTAATGATTGCCACCATCGGGATTAATATTGTCGCTAACTTTGTTTCTCCAGCGTTTGATTTTTCTAATGTCTCACCTAGTAAAATTAGCTGGCGCATGGGTGGAATGATTGCAGCAGTGGGTTCAATTTTTATTACGCCATGGAATTTATTTAATAACCCTCAAGTAATCCATTACACCATTGATATTTTAGGTGCATTTATCGGACCACTTTTTGGTGTATTGCTCGCCGATTTTTACCTTGTTAAAAAACAGAAAATAGTGGTAGATGATTTATATACCTTAGATATCAAAGGTTCATATTGGTACAAAAATGGTTATAACCACTCTGCCTTTTATGCCTTAATTCCAGCTTCATTAATTCCTATTCTCTGCGTACTTTTACCACAACTGTCTGGGCTGGCTAATTTCACATGGTTTATTGGGATGGGATTTGGTTTTGTCATTTATCGGTTTCTTAACCAACCGCTTGGCCATACTAAATCGGCAATGACTAAGGTAAAAGTACAATGAAAATTAAAATTATTAATCCCAATACCACCCAAAGTATGACAGACAAAATTGCTGCATCAGCAAAGATAGTCGCAGGTTCTGATACTCAAATTATTGCAGTGAGCCCTCAAATGGGCCCTGCTACGATTGAAAGTTATTATGATGAAGCATTAAGTGCAGTAGGTGTGCTGGAGGAAATTCGCCAAGGTGAACTTCTAGGTGTAGATGCCTATATTATTGCCTGTTTTGGGGATCCTGCGCTTTACGCTGCCCGTGAAATGACTTCGGCACCTGTGATCGGGATTGCCGAAGCAGCTATGAGAACTGCAAGTTATGTAAGTACTGGTTTTAGTGTGGTCACAACCTTACAACGCACAGTGAATATGAGCTGGCATCTGGCTCATCGCTATGGGGTTACGCCATTTTGCAAAAATGTTCGAGCTTGTGACATTGCAGTTGAAGAATTGGAGCTTCCTGACTCAGATGCTTATCGAACCATACGAGATGAGTGCAAAAAAGCACTAGTAGAAGATAAAAGTGATGCGATTGTTTTGGGCTGTGCAGGTATGAGTGATTTATGCCTAAAACTACAAAACGAGTTGGGAGTGATTGTTATTGACGGCGTTGCAGCAGCAGTTAAACAAGCTGAAATGTTAGTTCAGTTAAATTTAAAAACCAGCAAAGTTGGTGATTGGGCTTCACCTCCCGTAAAGAGTTACACAGGTATATTGTCAGGATTTGGAGCACATTAGAAATAAATTACTGTTTCAATTCCAACTCAAAACGCTGCGTTGGAATTGAAACGGCTGAAAACCAAAGAATTAAACTTCGGCTAACTCTGGCTGTTGTTCATTTTTATAAAATGGCACATCACCGTTAATGGTTGCACGGTGCATGATGCGATGAGCATCGCCATAATCAAATAATGCTTTATGTTGTGTGCAACGGTTATCCCAAATCGCGATATCACCATCTTGCCACTTCCAACGCAAATGAAATTGCTCTTGGGTCGCATGTTCAAACAAGAAATCAAGTAATTGCTCACTTTCTTGTTCAGGTAACTCATTAATGCGAGTGGTAAAGCCCTCACTTACAAACAACAAAGGCTCACCTGTAACCGGATGGGTACGCACCACTGGGTGAACCACTGGTGGGTTACGCTTAAATGTTTGCAAAAGCTTTTCACGTTCTTCTTCGTTATGAGCAAAACGCTCAAGCGGAAAAGACTTACGAATATCGTGGGTTGCAGTTAAGCCACGTAATTTTTGCTGTAACTCAAGCGGCAGCCCTTTAAAAGCTGCTGTATTACTCGACCATAACGTGTCACCGCCTACAGGTGGAATTTTAATGGCTTGCAACACACAACCTAAAGGTGGATTTTTACTAAAAGTCACATCTGTGTGCCAAAGTTCATTGTCACGCAAATCTTGTTTCCAGCTATCGAGCACCATCACTTCAGGTACATCTTCAATTGAAGGATAAATCGGGTGCACATGTAAGCTGCCAAAACTACGTGCCAAGTCTGCTTGTGCTTGCGGCGCTAATTGTTGCTTTCGAAAAAAAATGACCTGATGATCAAGCAAAGCCTGCTGGATTTGTTGCGTTGTCTGTTCATTTAACGCATTCAAATCAATATCGTGAATAATTGCGCCAATGGTAGGCTTGATCACTTCAATATTTAAGTTTGCTACTACTGTATTCATCTTCTTTACTACAACTGCTGACCATACCAAGGAGAAAACTGTTTTTGTAACCAACGTAAAAACAGCTCAAAACTAACTGCGACAATCGCAATTACAATAATGCCTAGAATCACCGTATCGGTAATTAAGAACTGTGCTGCCGATTGCACCATAAAACCAATACCGCGATCCGCTGCAACCAACTCTGCTGCAACTAATGTTGACCAACCCACCCCAAGACCAATACGAATACCGGTAATAATATGAGGTAAAGCTGTTGGTAAAATGACATGCCAAAATACTTGTGACTGACTTGCTCCTAGCGACAATGCCGCACGTTCACGATTAAGCTGATGGCTTAACACACCATGCGCACTACTAATGATGACAGGCGCCAAAATCGAGAAGAAAATCAAAAGTACTTTTGTGGTTTCGCCAATACCGAACCAAATTACAAGTAACGGCAAATACGCTAACGGCGGAATTGGACGTAATAATTCAACTAAAGGATCTAGAACAGCGCGAACCCATTTGTTCAGGCCCATCCATAAGCCCAGTGGTACACCAATCACCACGGCAGCAATCAAAGCTAAAAATACACGAGAGATACTAGCGGCCAAGTGTTGCCACAAAGTAGCCTTCATAAAGCCTTCTTGGCTGACCGATATAAATTTTTGCCAGACCGCCTGTGGGCTCGGTAAAAACAGTTCAGGTACGACATGCAAAGCAGTAATGAGGAACCAGAGTGCAACCACACTTCCCACACTAATTATGCTAACTGCCAAAGTGCGATGCTTCTCAAAAAATGACCATAGAAATGAAGCATTTTCTGTTGGCACATCTGGCTTAAGTTTTAGCCCTGCTTTGTCATATTCATAGACGTTATCTTTAGTACTCATGTGGTTAACGCCTCCTTACCGCTTTGTTTTTGTGCCCTTAAACTTTCAAACAGCTGCTCTCTGAGCTGAATAAATTGAGGGTCCGATTTAATTGAGCGAATAGACTCGCCCTGACGATATCGATTAGCAAAATCGAGATGTAGAGTTTCTACAATTTTGCCTGGATGCGCTGTCATTAGAACTAACTGATTACTGAGCAATAATGCTTCTTCAATGTCATGAGTAATTAAAAAGAAGCTTTTATTTTGTTGAATCCATAAATCGAGCACTAACTGCTGCATGTTTTCACGCGTAAAAGCATCTAATGCCGCAAAAGGTTCATCTAATAAAATAAACGGCGCGTGACTGATCAAAGCTCTAGCAATACCAACACGTTGTTTCATACCACCGGAAAGTTCCCAAATATTGGCTTTTTCAACGTGACTTAAACCTACAATTTTTAAAATTGCGTTCACTTGTGCTTCGATATCTACGCGTTTTAAACCTTTTAACTGCAAAGCGAAGCCAACATTATCTGCAACATTCAACCAAGGAAGGAGTGCATGATCCTGAAACACGACAGCGCGGGTTACATCTGGACCATTTACTACTTCATGATTTACAAGCACATCACCTGAACTCGGCTTTTGAAAGCCTGCCAAGATATTAAGCAAAGTCGTTTTGCCACAACCAGACTCGCCCAAAATCACGGTTAAAGAACCTTCTTCAATGGTTAGGTTAATGTCTTGTAAAACTGGCTTTTGCTGCTTAGGAAAAGTCAGATGAATATGTTTCGCTTCTAGTACACTCATGACAACTCCTTAAGGCTGCAAAAATGAAGAATTCACGTTGCCTTTATAATCGGCTTTTAGTTGATCGACCTTGCCCTGACCTTTTAAGAACTTCGCTGTATCAAAAATATTTTGCGCAAATTCACCATCTAACGTTTGTTTTTGCTGAGCGTGGTCAAGGTAAATATTTCCACTTAATAAAAGCGGGATATCTTTTGGATCAGAACCTGTTAGCTGCGCAATTTTTTGCACGTTATCGGCATCTTTAACGTAAGCGGCTGGATCTTGATTATATTTTTCAAGCTGCTCAAGCGTAGTTTTAACAAAAGCTTTTAAGAAATCAGGATTTTTCTCTGCAAAATCTTTACGCACAACCCATAGGTCATAAGTTGGAGCACCCCATTCACCGACTTGTTTTGAATCAGTTAAAACCGTACCAGATGCTTTGGCTTTACTTAAAGCAGGTTCCCACACATAGGCAGCATCAATATCACCACGTTCCCAAGCAGCTGAAATTTCAGGTGGACGCAAGTTAATAATTTTTACTTTGTCTTCTGGAATGTTCCAATGTTTAAGTGCAGACAAAAGGCTGTAATGCGTGGTTGAAACAAACGGTACAGCAATGGTTTTACCAATTAAATCTTGAGGAGTTTTAATGCCTGATTTATTACTTACCACTAATGCTTCAGATTCACCAAGTTTTGATGTAATTAAGAATACTTCAATTGGTAAATCACGGCTTGCCGCAGCAGCAAGTGGACTTGAGCCAATATTGCCAAGTACGACATCACCTGAAGCAAGTGCGTTTACAACGTCTGAACCCGCATCAAATTTTTTCCATTGAATGTTACGTTGGCTATGTTTTTCATATTCCCCATTGGCCTGCGCAACTTTGCTTGGGTCAACCCCTGTTTGGTAGGCAATTACGACAGGTTTGCTGTCGCGAACTGAAGCACTTGTATTATTGTCTTTTTTATTTTGCCATACGATAAATGCAACAATTGCTACAACCACAATTGCCGTGATAATCAACGGTTTGGTCTTTGTGCTCATAATTTCATGATCTTTCAATAATATAAGCTCATGGTATGCAGCTGGCTTTATAATGAAAAATAAAAAAATATGAGTTGCTTATCTAATTTTTATAAATAACTTTTCCTTATAAGTTTTTATCTTTTGGTAAAAAGCAAATATCAACCAAACTTACAGATTAGCCATAAAATTAAAATACTTATATATCAATAATTAAAAAGGATATTCAAAAAATACATGATGAGAAAAACCTGACATACCTACTCTAATTATTTTATCCTACTCATTTCGTCATTTTTATTTTTTGCTTATCGCATCCAGAGTTTTGCATCTAATTAATTTTCATTCTTTTATATAAAGTTCAGATTTTATTATCTTTTTATCTTAAAACTTCTGCAAATATTAAGATTTGGACAAATCTTTTTCTGGTTTATACATGACGCAAATTTAATTTTTATTTTTAAGAGGAGAAAAATTCTTTTGTTTAAACATTCTCAATTTTTGAAAACAACATTAATTACAGCATCTTTAATTACATTTAGCCTTTCAAGTCATGCGGCTCTCACCTTTGGTAATGCTGAAGAAGGTCAACTTAAAGTGAGTGGTACTGTTCGAGCTAAATATGTTTATGACTTTGACTCTGATCCCACTACTAGTAAATTTTCCTTTAATGACGCAGTATTATGGCTGGACTACAACTCCCCTAAATGGATTGGCCGTCTAGATTATCGGGTTTATGAATATTACGGGCGTTTAGGCGATGCCAATTGGCTTACCGATGCGTGGTTGGGTTATAAAATTAATGACAACAGTAAAATTATTGCTGGCTTAAACCCAGTTCCTTTTGGCTTGGGTCGCTTTTGGGGAAATACTTATTATTTAGGCATTGCCAATAGTGCAGGTTGGGAAGATGTACATAATCTTGGGGTGAAATATGATTTCAATGATGGAATCAATGAAGCACAACTCGCCTTTTATCCTACCGATGGTGGCACCTATAGAGGTAAAAGCAAAGACTCGAGTCGATTTAGTATCAACCCTGTCAATGCGGATGACTCAGTACCACAAGGCACCAATACTAAAGAAAAGAACTCCATTGTTGTTCGCGGTGCTCATACCTTTAAGAATGTCTTAGGCCAAGAAAATTTCTCTACCCAACTGGGCGCCTCTGCATGGTATTCCACCATTGAAAATAAACGTTCAGGGCAAGATGGCGATCGCCAAGTCTATTCAGTTTTTAGCAATACCAATTACAATCAATGGAATTTACAGCTTTTGGCTGGTTATCAAGACATTGATAATGCCGACGCTCAATATAAAGACCACCTGACTTTGGGCGGTTTCGATTATTCATTTAACTCTGCAACCAAAGGTCAGATTTATTCAGCCGAACTGAGCTATTTATTTCCTCAGCAGTTTGGCCCAATTACCTCTGTTCGCCCTTACCTAAACTATAGTTCTTATCGAAAAGAGCAAGATGGCTTTAAAGACTCCACTCGTTTTATTCCCGGCATTGCCTTTAACTATCAAAAATTGACAGTACAAGCCGAGTTGCTGGTGGGTAAACACGATCCATATCTAGGAGACAGTGAAGGACTTGCGGCTGGTGGAAGCAATGATAAATGGAATAAAAAAGCGTTTGTAATTTTTGCTTATTACTTCTAACTCCAAAAACAAAGGCCAACAGATGTTGGCCTTTGTTTTTATCTAGATATTTATTTTTACTCTAATCGATTACTGGTGAATTATTGAGAGGAAGTTCTGTTTTATCTTCATCAATCACATCGACGTCTTGGGCAGTAGGCTCAAACTTAATCAGTAGTCCAATCACAATTAAAGGAATAAACGCAAAGATAGAAATAATGAGGTAAACATCGGTTTTATATCCCGCCATCCAGATCGGTAAAACAAACAAAGCAATTGCTTGAGCAACACCCGTTACTGCACGGTTAAAGCCAACTCCAACGCCACGAATCGAAGCTGGATAAGCCATGGTTGGATAAACCATCATTTGTGCCCCAGGCCCAAAGCCTTCGGCAAAAAGCCATAAACCTAGCATGCCAATTGCGGTGTAGAGTAAAAAGCTATTACCGGGTTCACCAATGAATGCTAAGGCAATAAGGGCTATAAATTGGAGTAAAAAGCCTGTAAGCAACACATGACGAGATTTAAATCTACTCGCAACAAATACGCCTAACAGTCCGCCCGTAAATGCAAACAGTAAATTAAGTCCCAGTGTGGTGGTAATGGTCGTCAAAACATCTGTATGGAAGAAACGCGTTAAAATAGAAGGTAAAAAGAAGGCAATGGTGGTGTACTGAAATGCCACCGAAATATGAATCACAATGGCCACAATCGTTCTTGGTAAATAGGTTTTATTAAATAAAACTGCAAAACCCTCGCGCTTTTTCTTTTCAGCAGTTCTTTCTACTTTTTCAACTGTAGCGACTGCATTAATTGCATAGGACTCTTGTAGAACTTTAGCTGCACCTTTTAAATCGCCTTGGTTTGCAAGCCAAATGGGTGATTCAGTTAAATATTTACCGCGAATAAAAATGATGAGTAACGCTGGCACTGCTCCAAAAATTAAAGATGCTCGCCATAACCAATTACTATGCTCAGGGGGTAAAAGAAAATAAAGCGCCAGAACTAGACCAAAACAGACCGAAGAAGCGGCATACCACATTGGGCACCATGCCGCTAAACGCGCGGCCTTGTTGCTACTTCCATTAAACTTGGAAAACTCAGATAAGTATGACATTGCCACAGGCAGATCAATACCAACACTAATTCCCATAATAAATCGGGCTAAAATCAAAACCCATACATTCGGTGCAAAACCAGCGACAATTGCAGCAATAACGAAGAGCACCATGTCCGCCATGAAGACCCGATAACGGCCAATTTTATCTGTCAGCCAACCACCAATCAGGTTACCAACAATGGTTCCACAGACAATTGCTGAAGCCACCACACCAGTCATCACAGGGCTTAAAGAAAACTCTGAGATGACTTGCTCAATACCAAAGGACAGCGTTGTTAAATCATAGGCATCAATAAACACCCCTATTAGTGCCAACCAAATAACTTTATTCGATTTACCCTTCCCTGCAAATTTTGAAATTAATTGTGAAACATCATCGGGAGATTTAATTTCATAACGATGGTTATGATCGAGTTCTTGTGTGCTCACTTAATAATTCCTGAACTTTAATAACAGGAACAAAATAATGATTATTCACATAATACAAAAACAAATTAATCTGATGTTTTAATCTAAATTATAGAATTATTTTTTCATTATTAACTCAGCAGTAAAATCGATATAAAAAGACAAAATAAAAGCTGGTATTTAACCAGCTATTTATTTAAAGGTTTTCTAAAATATTAACTCGCCTCAGCAAGTCTTAATTCCTTTAGATTACGATATTTTGCACCGCGGTGATTTTCAGGCAAATATGGCCCAGCACCAAATAATTTTTCTCTTAATGTTCCTTGTGCATAAGAGGTTTGATATACCCCACGTTTTTGCAACTCTGGAACAATAAATTCGACCACATCGGCAAAGGTTTGATGAGCCAAAATATAGGCCAGGTTGAAACCATCGACATCGGTATCTTCAACCCATTGCTGTAGAGCATCTGAAACTGTTTCTGCCGAACCCACCAATACTGGCCCATTACCGCCTAAGCTGTTCCAGTTTGCAATTTCTTCAATGGTCCAAACACGTTCTGGGTCTGCATTCACATAAGAATCTAATAAAGATTGAATCGCATTGGTTTGAATATATTCAACTTTGTCGTTCGGTTGATATTGTGAAAAATCGACACCAGACCAGCCAGACAGCAAGGTTAAAGCGCCATCGTAGCTTCCATAGCTTTGATATTCTTTAAACTTAGCCTGAGCTTTTGCATCGGTTTCATCAGTGACAATCGACAAAAGTGCATAAATTTTAACAGAGTACGGGTCGCGGCCTTCTTGAGCCAATTTCTGGCGAATACCCTGTACCACTTTTTTAGTGGCGATTTTAGATGGCGCTGCTATGAATACACACTCGGCATTTTGACTAGCAAACTTCTGTCCACGTGAAGATGCACCTGCTTGGTAAAGTACTGGTGTTCGCTGCGGTGATGGCTCACAAATATGGATACCCGGTACAGTAAAGTATTTACCCTCGTGCTGAATTGGATGCACTTTTTTATGGTCAGCAAAGATACCGCTTTCACGGTCACGAAGTACCGAACCTTCTTCCCAAGAACCTTCCCAAAGTTTGTAAAGGACCTCTAAGTATTCATCAGCAATATCATAACGATTGTCATGATTAACCTGAGTTTTTAGGCCCAAGTTTTTCGAACCACTTTCCAAATAAGACGTCACGATATTCCAACCAACTCGCCCTTTGGTTAAATGGTCTAGTGTGCTAATACGTCTAGCAAAAGGATAAGGATGTTCAAAGGAAATAGAAGTTGTGACACCAAAGCCCAAATGCTTTGTGACTGCTGCCATCGCTGGCACGATCTGTAGTGGATCATTGACCGGAACTTGTACCGCACCTGTTAAGGCATGTTCAGCACTTTGATGATAAACGTCATAAATACCAAGCACATCTGCAATAAAAATACCGTCAAAAAAACCACGCTCAAGAATTTGTGCTAAATCTGTCCAATATTCTAAATCTTTATATTCAACAGATCGGTCTTGAGGATGTCGCCATAATCCAGGAGATTGGTGGGCAATACAATTCATTTCAAAAGCATTAAAACTAATTTTCTTAGTCATAAAATATTCGCCAGCATTTTATTTATTTTTATACTAAAGCAATTTTTATGTTTTCTTTATAATATAAACCCCAAACAAAATATGATTTTATTCTAATAGGTTTTTATAATTTATTTCTAAAAAACATAAATAATATTAAGCCACTAAAAATAGCAGCTTAATATCTAAAACTATAATTTATTGTTTAGCAACATTCCCTATTCGCCATTGATACGGAGGTAATGTGCCATTTACACTAAAATCACCGACAATTCGATTTTTAAATACTCTCGGGTTATGTGAAGATAAAGTTCGTACATTACGCCAGTATCGATCTAAGCCTAAATCTTTATCTGTTGCGGAAGCACCTAAAGCGTCAAATAAAATCGTAGAAGCATTTAAAATTAGATCAGTAATGACCGTTTGAGACTGTGCACTTTCAAGCTCGGCAAGTGCATTTTGCTCTTCTTCAAGCTGCTCATTATTTTGGAATGCAGCCAAATAAGCACGTTGCAAGCTTTGTGCAACTTTTTCAACAATCGCTCCTGCACTGTAAGCTGCACCACGGATTTGGCCTACGATTTGTAAAATTTGCGGATCCTGTTTTACAAATTGAGCATTTGCATGCGTGTAGTTTCGGGTACGTTTAGCAACAGCTTGAGAAACATCATAGGTTGCAGCACGTCCTAGACCTGTAATGATTGCCAGTTGGACCAGTTGATAGTAAGCCGCTGAATATTTAAAACGGTCATCGTCAGGTAAAATTTCAGTTTCATCGACCAATACATCATGGAAATATGCTGTACCGCTTGCGGTGAGTTGCTGACCAAAGCCATTCCAGTCATCAACAATTTCGACGCCTTCATCTTCACGGCGAACAACGACCGAGCCAGATTCACCCTTTAAATCTGTTACACCAACATCCACCCAGTCTGCATATAAACTTCCTGTGGTGTAATATTTTTTACCTTTAACGCGAATTTTTCCTTCACTGTCTCGATACAAATGTGTTTCAAACTGATCAATTGATTCTTTCCCGCCTTCAGACCAGGCACTGCCTACTGTTTCCCCATTTGCAATTCGGCTAAGCCAACGCTGTTGAAACGCTTTGTCTTTACTTACCAACACATCTTCAGTGAAACCAAAGTGCACACGCAAAGCTTGCGGTAAGTTTGAGTCTGCTTCTGCAAGTTCAATGAGCAATGCAAATAATTCAGGAATGGTTGCATCAAAGCCACCATGAGCTTTGGGAAGTCTTAAGCGCGTAAAACCAACATCTTTGAGCCACTGAAGTTGTTCATAGGGCAAAATATGCTGCTGCTCACGGATTAAAGCCCCTTCTTTAATACGGGCAAAAGTTGGTCTGAAATTTTTTGCCAATTCATCATAACGCTCAGTTGGCCCTTCACCCCACACGCGAGAAATGATTGAAGCCTGACTGAGTGCTGCATGCGTTAGTGAACCGAGATGATGCTCAAAATTTAAATTTGTCATGTAAGTAAAACCAATATTGCTTTGCTTTTACCATAAAATATTTATTTCACATGAAAACGATTATTTTTTTATAACTGTATTCATTCTTTATATAAGAACCCAAACACAAACATAAAAAGCTCATCTCCCAAGCCCTAAGATAACTCTTTTTGTCTAATGCTCTGCTGGCTTTGTAGAAGTGTTTGTATATATTCTGAATAGACAGATAATTTTTCGAAAATATGTTCTGAATAGAACATATCATCAATTAAATGTGTCATTTGACCAGCAGTAAAGGTGTCGCATAAACCAACCAACGCTGCGTTCATTTGAGCGAATTTCGCGCATAATTTGACATAAGTTTCATCTTTATTTTTGAATAATAATTTCCGCATTTCTAAGCCATTTAGGTTTTTTAAGTCATCATCTTTTGTGGTTTTAATCCAATAAATTTTGACCTTTAAAAATTGCTCCAGTGCTTTTAAATGCTCGACATCTACGTCTAAACTCGTAATTAAAAAAACTGTTGAGAGATCACTTCGGCACAGTGCCTTGATTAAGCTTAAATAAATAAACTCAACTTCATTAAGCTCTGCAAGTTCCAAATCTATATAAATTTTTAGACTTTCTAAAACGTCATCTACTTTAAAGAGTACTTTCTTTTCAGCTTGGTAATATTTATTAAGAATAGAAAGCACAGGCGCAGTTGCAGGCGTTGTATAAATAGCGGCCTTGTTTAAGTTAGCAAAAATAAATGGTGAAAATAGATAGGCAACATTACTTTGCTGTGCCTCAATATGAGATTGAATTAAATATACAGTTTCAGATTTAGAAAAGTCTCTGAGTACTTTCGCTCTTAATAGAGTAGCTTCAAAATTAACGTAGGTTTGCTCTAACTGAGCCAATATAGATAGAGGAATAGGCTGATTTTTAATAATTTTATGCAGGACATTGAGTTGAGAAGTAATAAACATTTTTTAACATCCAAGCTATTTTAGAAGAGCTACACTTAAATCAGGTCTTTAATAACCTACGTAACAACCAGACCTCACGCAAAACAACAAAGGAATAAAAGAGAAGAAACTATTCTGCGCTTATTACCCAAAGTCGCATTTACTCTGTTTTGGAAAGTGATTTTGGCCATTCGTAAATCTTGTTCATTTATTTTGGACTTTTGAAGAATGGATACATAGCTACAGATATTTGAAAAAAAACTATAGCACACCGCATGAGTGCTTCAGACTGTTATAGTTTTATAAAAAATTTCTGTATCTACATATACAAAAATAGTAAGTGCATGATTAAGGAAACTTCTTAAGGTAGGTAGTTTTCATGAGACGATCTATTGCATATCGCCAGATATTTCATCAATGTTTCAATGCAACATGCATTTTTACAAATGCAACATCAAGCATAAACTTTGTTAACAGACTGAGAACAATCAATCAGTCTATTCTCTTGAAATATCAAGCAATTATATTGCTTAACCCTGTTGGCATTTTACTTGCTAAGAACATTTATCACAGAAGCAAGTTTAATCGTCAGAATACTTTGTTGCCTGAAAATAAGTATTTAACTCATTTAACCATCATCAGCTAGTTCACAGGGGGAAAGTTTATGAGCCTCGGTCTAACCGCTCTAGAATTAGCGCGAATACAATTTGCTTTTACAGTATCCTTCCATATTATTTTTCCGGCCACTTCCATCGGTCTTGCCTGCTTTTTAGCAGTGTTAGAGTGGAAATGGTTAAGAACTCAAAACCCGATTTATAAAGATCTATTTAAATACTGGATTAAGATCTTTGCCGTTGCCTTTGGTATGGGTGTGGTCTCGGGCGTGGTCATGAGTTACCAGTTTGGTACTAACTGGAGTGAATTTTCACGCGTCGCCGGAAGTATTACTGGTCCTTTACTTACCTATGAAGTCTTGAGTGCCTTCTTCTTAGAAGCAGGTTTCTTAGGCATTATGTTATTTGGTTGGGGACGTGTCGGTCCTCGAGCCCATTTCTTCGCAACACTTATGGTGGCCATCGGAACATGTATTTCCATGTTCTGGATTCTATCTTCTAATAGTTGGATGCAGACACCTCAAGGCTTTGCCATCGAAAATGGCATTATTGTGCCAAAAGACTGGTTTGCAATTGTCTTTAACCCATCCTTCCCTTACCGCTTTGCCCACATGGGTGCAGCCGCCTTCTTAGTTTCATCATTATTGGTCGTCGGAACATCTGCATGGCATTTAGTAAAAGGCCGTCGTGATGAATTGGTGAAAAAATCGTTCTCGATGGGTCTCTGGATGGTGCTGGTGACTTCATGTTTACAAGTGGTAATTGGTGATAACCATGGTTTAAACACCCGTGAACATCAACCAGCTAAACTTGCAGCAATGGAAGGTCACTGGGAAACCAATCACAATGAACCTATGCCGTTATTGCTATTTGCAATTCCAGATATGAAAGAAGAACGTAATCACTTCGAAGTGGGTGTTCCTTATTTGGGTAGCTTAATTTTAACGCATAGCTTAGATGGCCAAGTGACAGGCTTAAAAGATTTCGCACCTGAAGATCGTCCAAATTCAACGATTGTTTTCTGGAGCTTCCGTGTGATGGTGGGTCTTGGTGTACTCATGGTCACTTTGTCACTCATTGCACTTTGGTTACGTAAGCGTGGAAAACTCTATGAAACTTCTTGGTTCCATAAATTTGCTTTAGTGATGGGACCATCTGGTTATGTCGCTATGCTTGCAGGTTGGGTAACCACTGAGGTTGGCCGTCAGCCATGGGTGGTGTACGGCATTATGCGAACTAAAGATGGACTTTCACATACGGTTTCTGCAGAACAAGTCGGACTGAGCCTGTTTATTTTTGTGGTGGTTTATACCATCGTTTTTGGTAGCGGTATTTACTACACCTTAAAACTAATTAATAAAGGTCCATCATTCATTGATTCACCAAATGTTGAAACTGGTGGTGTCGGACACTTTAAAACACCAATGCGTCCACTTAGTGCAGTCGATGAAAATATTGACAGCAAACAAAACTCTGGGGAGAACCGTCATGATTGATCTTTCTTTAATATGGGTCGGTATTATCGGTTTAGGTGTCATGATTTATGTGGTCATGGATGGCTTCGACTTAGGAATCGGGATTATGTTCCCCTTCATTAAGAACAGCCAAGAACGTGACGTGATGATGAATACCGTGGCCCCTGTCTGGGATGGTAATGAAACGTGGATGGTGCTCGGTGGCGCTGGTCTATATGCTGCATTCCCACTGGTCTATTCAACAGTTTTATCAGCGCTATATTTACCGATCATTTTCATGGTGATTGCCCTGATTTTCCGTGGCGTGGCGTTTGAATTCCGCTTTAAAGCTCATCGCACCAAACACCTTTGGGACTTGGCTTTTATTTGGGGTTCAATTTTAACCAGCTTCCTGCAAGGGATTATTTTAGGTGCCTATATCCAAGGGATTAAAACCGAAAATGGTATTTATGCTGGTGGTCCATTTGACTGGTTATCTCCATTTACGATCTTTACAGGTATTGGCGTAGTTGCGATGTATGCAACTTTGGGTTGTGGCTGGCTGATTTTAAAAACTGAAAAAGGCTTACAGCAACGTATGTATGAGCTTATGCCAAAGCTGATTATTGCATTGCTCATTATTTTTGGTGGCGTAAGTTTATATACACCTCTGACTCATCCTGAAATTGCAGATCGCTGGTTCTCTTTACCAAATCTGTTCTATTTTAGCCCTGTACCTATTTTGGTCTTATTGTTTGTTGGTCTGATTTTATCAGCGTGTAAAAAACAGGATCATGACCTCAAACCATTTGCATATACATTGGCCCTTGTTTTCCTTGCATTTACTGGATTCGTGATTAGTTTATGGCCTTATATTATTCCGCCATCAGTCACAATTTGGCAGGCCGCAGCACCACATTCAAGCCAAATGTTTGCTTTGGTCGGTGCACTTATTTTGATTCCAATCATTATTGCTTACACCATTGTGTCTTACTGGGTATTTAGAGACAAAGTCCGTGTAGGTGATGAAGGCTATCATTAAGTATGGAGGGTTTTATGAAAAAGTTATCAGTTAAACTCAATCAAACCCAATGGTTTATTCTGCTATGGCTCGGTGGTTTCTTAGCCTTAGCTGTGATTGCAGGATTGTTTAAAGTTATCTTGATTTATGCAGCCCCTTACTTAAAGTAATTCCAATTTTCTAAACAAATGCCGTTTGTAGATTCTGCAAACGGCATTTATTATTGATTCAGTGCATCTTTTTTTATTTCGTGCAGCTCATACATGTATAAATCAGAACAACTCGCTCATAGCATTCGCCAACTCATTGAAAGTGGCACTTTAAGTGCGCATGAAAAATTACCTTCATTAAGAGATCAGGTACAACGCTCTGGCTTTAGTTTAATGACCGTAATGAATGCTTATCAGGAGCTTGAATCACAAGGTCTGATCTATTCAAAAGAAAAATCTGGGTACTTTGTTGCCGAGCAAATTGCACTAAAGCCACTCGAACAATATTCAGTTGTTTCACTGAACTCTAAAATTGAAATTAATTCCTTAGTTTTTAAATATCTTAAGTCAATTCAACATGAATCTGTCGTACCTTTTGGTTCAGCTTTTCCCGATAGTCAGCTTTTAACAGCTCCCAAACTCATTCAAATTATGGGGCAACTTGCGCGGCAAAGACAAAGTTATGACCAGACCACAAGCCTACCTCCAGGCAATTTAGCCTTAAGAAAACTGATTGCTCAGCGCTACTGTATGCAAGGCATACAGACTGATCCAGATGACATTGTCATTACATCTGGAGGTTTGGACGCATTAAACCTTTCGCTGCAAGCTGTTGCTCAACCTGGCGATTATATTTTATTACAGCAAACCGTGTTTTATGGCGCTTGGCAAGCTGCAGAGCGTTTAGGACTTAAAGTGATTACCATTCCTGAACATCCTCAACATGGTTTTGACCTAGAAGCTTTTGAACAAGTCATTCAAACATATCCTATCAAGGTGTGTTGGCTCATGCTGAATGCCCATAACCCGATTGGTTTTACAGTGAGTGATGACATTAAATATAAAATTGCCAAGTTGCTTCATGAACACCAAATTTATTTGATTGAAGATGATGTCTATGAAGAGCTTTTCTATGGTGGCCAAAAACCACTTTCAATGAAGTATTTTGACCAACAAAATCTGGTGCTTCACTGCTCATCTTTTTCTAAAACATTAGGTGCAGGTTTTCGGGTTGGTTGGGTTTATGCGGGTAAATTTTCAGACCATATTCAACACTTGCAACTCATGAGTACCATTTCAGTAAATGCACTCATTCAAAATGCATTGGTTGAGTTTTTATCTCATCATCATTATGAAAAGCACTTGCGTACACTTAGACTTTCACTTGAGCGTTATAAAAAGCAGTTTTATCACTACTTAAAGCAGCATTTACCTAGCTCTTGCGAAGTGTATTACTACCCAAGTGGCTATTTTCTATGGGTCAAACTTCCTAGTACGCTAGATAGTATGCAAGTTTATGAAGAATTGATTCAGCAAGATATTGGCGTTGCACCAAGCCCTCTGTTTAGTGTTTTACCCGCACAACAACATTATTTGAGAATTAACTGTTCTTTTGAATGGAACACTAAAATTCAAAGCGCATTAGATCAGGTTATCAAAACCATTCAACAAAGAGTTGAAGCAAGTCTCTAAAGAAATGCTTCGACCTAAGCACAATTTTATAGACTTTATTTTGTGGTAACTTTATAGCTCAAATCTATAGTTTTTAGGGAAGCAGGTTCAAAGGATTAATATGGAAATTGATGAAGAACTCACCCTTAAAAAAATACAGATTTTTTTAGCTTTCATGCGCTGCGGAAATTTGTCTAAAACAGCCACAGAAATGCAGTTGAGCAATGTCAGTGTTCATAAAGCCTTACATTCTTTAGAAAGTGCTTTACGTTGCCCTCTTTTTAAAAATGAAGGCCGTAACCTCATTCCTTTAAAAAGTGCTTATGTCTTTGAAGAACGGGCACAGAAAATCGTACAAGACATTTTTATTACCGTAAATAAAACTAGAGAAGCCGCTGGCTTTGCAGCTAAGGTTTTACATTTAGGATCTCTTTATTCTTTGACGGTAAATACGATTCCAAATGTGATTAGCGGTCTTAAGCTCAGACGTAGTGAGCTTGATATTCAACTGTTGCTGAGTTCAAATCAGGACTTGGTGAAAAAGCTTAAAGCAACTGAGCTTGATGCCATTATCGTGGCTTTAAATGAAACCACTCAAGATGATGACTTTGAAATTTTGCCGATGTTTTCAGACGATATCTTTCTGGCAGTTAATAAAGATTCAAAATATGCCGATTTTAAAGATATTGATTTAAGCCTTTTAAAAGAAGAAACTTTTTTAACTTTAACTAAGGGTTTTGCAACTCATAACGACAGCGACATTATTTTTAAAAAAGCAGGTTTTTCACCAAAAGTTGCTTTACAGGTCAATGATATCTTTACCTTAATTAGTATGGTCAGCTCAGGTGTCGGTTTTGCTCTATTACCCGGCCGTATTTCTGCAGTTTATGAAAGTTCAGTAAAACTTATTCCACTAAAACAGCAATATCACATGCAACAAGAAATCGGTCTCGTCTTTTTAAAAAGTAAAGAGCGCGATCCAAACTTACTTGCTCTGATTGCTGAATGTCGAATGTTTGCCTCTAATTTCAAAAATAAAAAAGACCGTTGTTAATAGCAACGGCCTTTTTGACTGAGTATTAAATATTTATTAACCGACTAAAGCTTTAACCGCGAAGAACAAAACAGTCGGCCCCATTAAGCAGCCAAGCCCTGTATGAAACGTTGCAGTAAGCGCACCGTAAGGCACTAAACGACGGTCTGTAGCTGCTAAACCAGCCGACACACCACTTACAGTTCCAGCTAAGCCACCAAAAATCATGGCAGAGCGTGGATTGTCTAATCCCATAAATTTTGCGGTAAGCGGTGTTGAAACCATTACACAAATTGCTTTCACCAGCCCTGTTGCAATTGAAAGCGCCATGACCTCAGAACTCGCACCAATGGCAGCGCCTGTCACGGGTCCCACAATGTAAGTCACTGCACCCGCACCAATTGTGGTAATACTTACCGCATCACGATAGCCAAAAATCCACGCAAACATACAACCAACAATAAATGGCAAAATGGTTCCGAGAAATAAAGAAAAGGCACCAATAAATCCGGCTTTTTTCGCTTCAGTCGCTTGTACCTCAAATGCAGTTGCGACAATGGTAAAGTCACGAAGCATTGCACCGCCCATGAGTCCGACACCGGTAAAGAGTGCAAGATCGGTAATCCCTTTTTCACCGCCTGTCATTTTTCCGCCAAACCATGCCAAGATTAAACCAATCACAATGGCAATTGCTGAAGCATGCACTCGTCCCTTGGTTAAATATTTAGATAGCTTGGTCGACAACCACATAATTAAAGCAATTAAGGCAAAAGCTGTAATTAAACCTAAATGGGTTAAGTCCTTTAATAATAATTCAACCATGAACTTTGCCTCCAATGCGGTTTAATGTGGTGTCTTCTTCCTTCGGTAAAGGGCTTGCCTTGTTATAGCGGCTTAAGCCCGCAATAGTAAGTGTACAAACAATAACTGAAACTACCGCCGCAAACAGTGCCATATGTCCACTAGATAATGCTGTAACCACATTTTGTTGTGCTGCCATGGCAACAACAACAGGAATATACATAGTGCCCCAGAATGAAACGCCTTTTTCGGTTTCAACTGTCATAACACCACGTTTTTCCATCCATAACCGTATGCAAATGAGTAAAATCATGGCGATACCCACGCCACCAACGTTGGACTTTACACCCAATAAAACGCCCAACAAATCGCCGATAACAACACCCACCAAGGTGCAAAGTGCGAGTAAACCAACTCCATATATAATCATGACAATCCCTCATATCCTTGGATCATTTATGCTTTTGTAAAATCTGACTCAAAAAGAAAAACTATTTGCCTGTTCTTTTTGCATTGCCATCTGAATAGTGTCTATGCGTGTCCCTTGAAATGACAACACGGTTCCTTCTTTAAATGTTCGGCGTGCAAGTGTAGTAAGCACCGTTCCCGGCAAAGCTTCGATCTGTAACCTCACACCTCGCTCCCATGCAGCTTGGATGGTACTTTCCCAATCTACAGTTCGACTCATATTAAAAGCCAAGTCATCACTAATCTGTTCTGGCCTGCTAAGCGTACGAGCCGTTGTACCACTTAAATAACGTATTTTAGGCTGCTTTAAAGTCACTCCCTCCATAGACGCTGCAAGTTGCTTTGCTTGCTGACTTAATAACTCACAGTGCGATGGCACCGATACATCTAATTTTTTTGTCACCACGCCTTGTTGCTTTGCCAAAACAGCAACTTGGTTCATGGCTTCAAAACTTCCTGAAATAACGATCTGGTTATGTGCATTAATATTTGCGACAAACACCTCTGGCGTTATTTCATAAATCTGTTTGACCCATGTTTCAACAGCTGCACGGTCTGTACCAATCAGGGCAGTCATACCATAACCAGTTGGATAGGCGTTTTGCATGAGTTCACCTCGATAGGCAACCAAGCGAACGGCATCCTCAAAGGCTAAAACCCCTGCTACAACCGCAGCCGACCATGCACCAATCGATAGACCCGCAACATAATCAGGCGTTAAGTTTTCCGCAGTTAATAGTGCAGAACTCACCACACCTGAAATAAGTAAACAAAGCTGTACTGCACGTGTCGATTGCAATGCAGCCGAACTATCCAACATCAAGACATCTTCTTTGAGCGCATTCGATGCACGCTCAAGGTGTTCTTTAACCAGAGCGGTTTGAGGTAAGTCGTGCAACATATTGCTTCGTTGCACACCTTGTCCCGGATATACCCAAATTGAAGCCATGATATCTATTCCCTAATTCCATGGGTTTTCTACTAAAACAGCACCGTCAGGACGTTTCAATAGAACTTTTCCACTGTTCCCAACCAATTCTTTTAACGCCAACCCACCTTGTGAAAGTTGTAGCTGTATATCCACATTCAGCCCTGCTTGCTGAAAATTTTCGAGTAGCTCAACTGCCTCCTTTTTGGCAAAAGGTTGTTCAGCTCGAATCAACAAATCAATGTCACTTTGCTCAGTTACTGTTTCAATGCCCGTTGCTAACTCAAACCCGAAACTTCCTGTATATCCCCAACATCCTGAAAAGTTTTTCATAATGCTGGAAATGGTTTGTAAACGTTCTGCCAAGTGCTCAAACTGTTGCGTATCTACGCGAGTCAGTGCTTCTGGCTTAAGCTGTTTGCTGATTGCTGATCGTGGCATTTGAGCTGCATATCGTTGATGACGAAATTGCCCTCTTACCCCCACAGCCACCTGATCTACAGGAGTAATTGCCCGTCGAACTACAACTGGATCACCTCGTAGTAGTACCTCTTTTACCCAATGCGGAGCATCATCGGCCAAGCAATCGACCGTCATACCCCACAGTAAATCATGGGCTTCGAGCTTAAGTTTCATGACCATTGCTCGCGCAATAATTCACGGACCTTTTTAGACATTTGACGGTTTTTGCCGTGAAGCCTTTGTTCCAATCCTCTCAATTGATCAGCATTAATTTCTTTAAATGCTTGAGCGATCACCTGTTTCGCTAACAAAAGATCATCGGTTGTCGGTTGTTCAGGGTTTTCAACAGATAACAGTTCACATAACAAACCTAGAGTTGCATAACTTTCAATGTCATAAGCCATTGGAGGAATGCTTGATGCCAATTGCTCTAACTCATCAACCGATCGCAAGGTAACGCGTGCAGCAGATTCCTTACCCATCGCATGCACCATAACACCTGAATCTTTTAAGGCAATAATACGATTGGCTTGGTATCCATGCGCCAAGAAAGCTCCCGACATCGACTTACCTACCAATAAACTCACAATAGGATGGCCTGCCAATCTGGCTCTAGCATAGCTATCTACTGCACCTGCTAAAGCTTGATGAATACCTAATAATTCTTCACGGCGCCCATAGGCCTGACTCGGGACATCAACCAGACATAAAATACCCCGTTTAGTTTCAGTCTGAGCATCGGCTTGAATCACGTCATCAACTGCTTTTGCTAAATTCCAGCCTTCCAGCAGTCCAACTTCACCTTGTCTCGCGCGTGGGAACAGATTATTGCTGTCTTGGACAACTGTAATCACACGTACTGCTTGCTGATCGATCAGACCATCAGCCACCCAAACAGAAGCTGGAAAACCTTCAACTGTCTTAAAGTCCTGTGTAAATGCTTTAAACCAATGTGCACCACGAGTAGATGCTTTTAATGTATCAACGGCGATATTCATGCTTGCTCTCCTTGATACAAAGCTTGAACCTGTGCTGGGGTAATCTGCTCAGCAGTATCGACTTGTTGTAACTTCGCTAAATAGAATGAGTAGTTTGAACTACGATGCTGCTGAGGCACACCTTGAGTTAAATAATCGATGACTTGCTCACGAATTTTCTGGCGATCATCGTCAACATAAGCATCTGCCAAACCACTAGCGAAACGCTGATTACCACCCGTAATACTCCATATAAATGGACGATCTTTGGCGTTGTATTCTTGTACCCCAGCTTCCTGTTCAATTACTTGCGGGCCATTTAAGCCTAAACGTCCTTCTTGTGTCATTACAATATAGCTACATAGACCAGCCGCAATTGACATGCCACCAAAGCACCCTACACTGCCTGCGACCACAGCAATCACGGGTTGATACTGCCGTAAGTTCACAATTGCAGCCTGAATTTCAGCAATGGCTGCCAAACCCAGATTTGCTTCTTGTAAGCGAACACCGCCCGTTTCTAGTAGTAAAATTGCCGCTGTTGGAATCCCTTTCATATTGTCTTCAACTGCAAGTTCTAAGGCACCTGCAATTTTGGCACCACCCACCTCGCCTAAACTTCCACCTTGAAATAAACCTTCAATTGAAATTAAAACCACTGGGCATTTTTGAATAGATCCTTTTGCAATCACCACACCATCATCGGCTTGTGGCACGATATTTTGCTTAACGAGCCAAGGCGACATAACACGTGCAAATGGGTCGAGCAACTCTCGAAAAGTCCCTTCATCTAATAGCGCTTTGGCACGCTCTCTTGCGCTGAGTTCAATAAAATCTTTTTTATTTAACAAACTCTGAATATCAGTCATGAGTTATCTCCTCCAATGCTTGTTCCAGACGTAAGCGAACGACACCGGGAGTTGCACCAAAGTCATGAATATCAATATTGACCGCTGGCGGTATTTGCGCAGTAAAAATCCGTTCAAAAAGATTGTGCCAACGTGCTGCACTGCCATCTACCGAAGTCACTACCTGAATAGAGGTTTTTCCTTTTTCACCGGGTTCCATCAAAATTTCTAAATCACCCGAGCCGACACATCCTACCAACGCTTTTTTTACAGGTGGCTCTGTGGCCACAAATTCAAAATGAAGTGTTTCCATAATCAAAATCCCTTTTTATTTTTCACAGATGACTGCTCAACACGATCTATAAACAATGTTGCTGCCAACAAATCTGCTGCACCACCAGCAGAAGCCTTCATCCGAAGCAGGTCAATCTCTAAAAGATGCAAAGCACGTCGACCTTCCAAGCTTGAGCTGCCGCCCAAATCAAGTACTTGCTGAGCACCTTGTTGCATATGCTTTAAGCCCGATGTTCCCGAGCGATAAAGCACACAGGTATCGGTCAAATCAGTCATCATGGCAAGTAAGGCATCTAAACGAGCGAACTCTTCTTTCATTGGTTTACTACGAGTTTGGTAAAGCTGTTTTAAGCCAAAATTCACAATAGTTGGAAAACCTTGTTGAGCCTGTTCTTTAGCACCTAAGATGCCTAATTTCTTTTGTACTTGTTGACCATGACTTAAAGCCTGCTTTGGAATAAAACAATCTTCAAGCTGAGCAATCTGGCCTGCTAACTGGCATAGTTCAACAGCTGATAAATATTTTTGATTGGTGCGCGCCAATGCTGCTGCCGTAACCATTAAACCCAAGGCCCAAATTGCACCGCGGTGTGTGTTAACACCATCTGTTGCCAACATCATGGTCTTTTCACCTTGGCGACCAATTTCGCCAATGTCTTCACGTAAAGCTAAACAGACTTTTCCGTGATGCTTTGCAGCTTGCGCCATCGCATCAAACATGGGTCCTAAACTTTTTGCAGAGCGCTCCATTAACTCCAAAGTCAGGTCATCATGTGCACCACTGCCACGGCGATCTACCAATGCTGGTTTAGGTGTTAGATTAACTTCATCAATTAAAGCCTCGACCGCCATATCTGCTAAAAGCTGACTATCGCTAAGTGTTTGATATTGAACTTGTGTCATCATTACCAACTCCTGAATTTTGCAGGTGGTTGATATAAACCATCAGACCATGTCACCAAGTCAGCAATATTTTTTGCAGCTAAAAGCTCACGTGTTGCATCGGTGCGGCGAATACCTAAATCTTCAGGGAATACCACCAAGCCTTCGCTTCTTAAACGTGCTGTTGTTTTAGGGTCCTGAGTTAAACCAATACTGGTCACGCCTGCCACCGCAGCGATCATGGCTTGGCGCTCTTCTTGGCTGCTTGCTTTATATAGATAAGCAATGCCTTCTTCAGTCAGTAGATGGGTGACATCATCACCATAAATCATGATTGGTGCTAAAGGTAGGCCTGCTGTTTTAGCAACATCAATGGCATCGAGACGATCCACAAAAGTTGGCTTGCCACCCTCTTGGAAGGTTTCCACCATTTGTACAACGAGTTTTTTACCACGTGCCAAATAGGTTTCAGTTTCATTGGCACCTTGCAAACGCATATCTAACCATGCTGGCGTATCGTGACGACGGCCACGCGGATCATGCCCCATGTTTGGTGCACCACCGAAACCAGCTAAACGACCTTTGGTAACAGTCGAAGAATGGCCCATGCCATCAACTTGCAAAGTTGCACCGATAAATAGGTCAACGGCGTATTGACCTGCAAGCTGACACATCATACGGTTAGAACGTAAAGCACCATCACGACCTGTAAAGAACACATCAGGACGAGCTGCAACATATTTTTCCATACCGAGTTCGGTACCAAAACAATGCACGCTTTCAACCCAACCTGTTTCAATCGCTGGAATTAAGGTTGGATGCGGATTCAGTGTCCAGTTTTGGCAAATTTTTCCTTTTAAACCTAAAGATTCACCATAGGTCGGTAAAATCAGTTCAATTGCCGCAGTGTTAAAACCAATGCCATGGTTTAACGATTGCACATTATGCTTCTCATAAATTCCGCGAATTGCCATCATTGCCATGAGTACATGCACAGGCTTGATATGTTTCGGGTCACGGGTAAACAAGGGTTCGATATAAAATGGCTGGTCTGCAACCACTACATAATCCACCCAAGAGGCAGGAATATCGACACGTGGTAACTCTGAGACGTCATCCACCAGTTCATTCACCTGAACAATCACAATACCGTCACTAAAAGCCGCAGGTTCAATAAGTGCTGGAGAATCTTCGGTACTTGGACCTGTATAGATATTGCCTTGACGGTCTGCCATAAAGCCCGCCGAGAGCACCACATTTGGAATAAGGTCAACCACCAAACGTGAATACAATTCGATATAAGTGTGTATGGCACCAATCTCTAGCAGTCCATCTTCAATTAACTGGCTAATGCGTAAACTTTGTGGGCCAGCAAAAGAAAAATCGAGCTTACGCGCAATGCCTTTTTCAAACAGATCAAGATGTTCCGAACGCCCAACACTTGGCATGATCATATGTAAATCATGCAAAACATCTGGATTGGTTTGTGCTAAAGAACGCGAAAGGAAATCTGCCTGCTTTTGGTTATTCCCTTCGAGTACAACTCTGTCACCCGGTGTAATTAAGGTTTCTAAAACTTTAATAATGTCTTGAGTTGGAATCACCACACCGTCGGTATATTGGTTTGCCATCTCTAGTTTTAATTGTTTGGCATGACGCCGCTTTGTCCATAACCGTTCTTTATTCTGAACTGATCCTTCCATGTGCTTACCTATATAGATCGCAGTTTTGTTCTGTATCTATAAAAACGCTTTATGGAGTTTCGATCAATCAACCTACATGAGCAGTTATTAACTTCAGGTTAATGATTTATTTTAAGGTGGCTGAAAAAGAATTTGAGAGAATAGACATATTAAATGTCTTAAATAAATAGACTTATTTAGAAAAATTGGGGCTTCAATTGTTTTGTATCAAACTATCAGATGATAGAATATTAAGTCTGATTATTCAGCTGCAATTACTTGATAAAAAATAGTTTATGCCAAAGAAATATTGTTATAACTACCACCAAGAACACCTCAACATTTTCAAGCTGAGCTGTTGATACTTTCTTCTTATATAAAAACTCAGCACCCAAACTCATCGATTAACACATATAATTAAAGGCTCTCATGCTTCAAAATACGATGCATCGCCAAGTTCTTATTTTGGCGAGTTCTCAGTCACTTTACCAAACCGTATCGATCATGGTCATGACGATTGGTGGTTTGGCTGGGGCAAATATTTCTAATACACCGATACTTGCAACTTTACCCATCGCATCTATGTTTTTGGGTACAGCCTTAATGATGTTCCCTGCATCAATGTTGATGGCACATGTGGGACGGCGTAAGGGTTTTCTTTTCGGCGCTTTTTTAGGTGTAATTGGCGGTATTATTGCCGCCATTGGTATCTTTTATAGTTCACTTATTCTCTTAGCCTTAGGCACGTTATGTATTGGCGCATATCAATCCTTTGCCCAGTTTTATCGTTTTGCTGCCAGTGAAGTAGCAGATGATGCATTCCGTTCACGTGCTATCTCTTGGGTTATGGCAGGTGGAATTGTTGCCGCACTGATTGGTCCGACTTTGGCGCGCTTTGGTGGCCCATTATTTCAACATTTAGAATATATCGGTTCATTTTTAATTATTAGTATCATTTCACTTGTGGCAATGGGCATTTTATCTAGCCTACATATTGCCAATACAGTTGAGCAAAAATCTGATTTTACTGCTGGTCGCCCATGGCAAAAGATTATTTTTCAGCCTACCTATTTAGTTGCTTTGTTTGGTGCCGTAACAGGCTACGGCATCATGATTTTAGGTATGACCGCAACACCCATAGCCATGCGACATTCACATCATGAACTAGGCACGATTACAACCGTCATTCAGCTTCATGTGCTTGGTATGTTCCTACCTTCATTCTTTACTGGACATTTAATCGCCCGATTTGGTGTGCTTAAAATCATGTTTGCCGGTCTTATATTATTTGCTTGCTATATTGGTTTTTCCCTCTCGGGTATTCAGTTCGCATCTTTTGCAATCTCACTCATTTTATTAGGTGTGGGTTGGAACTTTTTATTTATTGGTAGCACGTCTTTGCTTACCGGAACGTATACAGCGGCTGAAAAAGCCAAGGCTCAAGCCATTAACGACATGACTGTTTTTGTTGTCGGTTTAATTTGTTCTTTTAGCGCAGGTGCTTTACTCGATTTATTTGGCTGGGAAGCAATGAATATTGCTTTAGTACCGTGGTTGGTTATTGCAGGGGTTTCTCTTTTTTGGTTAAGCCAAAAAAGAGAAAAGCAGCTTATTTAAATCATTCCTAACGCGGTTTATTCAACATCCATTCCAGATTTTGGTGAACCGCAGGCCATTCATGTTTTAAAATGCTATAAACATGGGTGTCTCGCAAAATATCATCTTTCACAATTTGATGGCTTCTCAGCACACCATCAAGCTTTGCTCCCAAACGCAGAATTGCAGTTTGACTTTGAACATTTAAAGAAGATGTGCGTAACTCAACCGCAATACAGTTTAAAGTCTCAAATGCATGAGCCAACAATAGCTTTTTACACTCGGTATTTACAGGCGAACGCTGTGCAGACTTACGGTACCACGTCGACCCAATTTCTACACGGCGATGGGCTTCTTCAATATGCATTAAAGTTGTCATACCTAACGCCCGACCTGTTTTTCGGTCTTCAATATAAAAAGGCAACATAGAACCAGAATTTTGCAAACCGAGACGTCTTTCAATTTCAGCAGTCATATGTTCAGGTCTTGGCACACGGGTATACCAAAGATTATAGAGTTCCCCATCACAAACAGCCTCCGCCAGTAATTCAGCTTGAGTTAAGTCTAAGGGCTTTAAAATAACGTGCTCACCTACCAACTCAACAGGTGTAGTAAAAGACATCTTTGTCTCCTCAATTGATATTAAAGTTTTATATTTTCAAAATTATTTATTTAACTCAGCCACACTATACATAGCGTCTGCTATGGTTTGATGACCAGATTTCGATAGGCCATCTGCCGCGCCCAAAATGTCTCGACGTTCTTTGTTTTGCCCAAGTTTTGATTTGCCTTGCAGCCTGGTAATTTCAATCTCAATACCTACAATGGCTTTTAACATCGGTTCAAGATAGTCCTTTGGTGCATCGGACATTTTCCATGGTTCAGGTTGAGATGTTTCATGGGTACGAGTTAAACGAGCCACAACACCACGGACGTAACGTTCATCATCTCGAATGGTTACTTTGCCATAAGCATGCACAACCCTATAGTTCCATGTCGGTACTTGTCTGTGCTGTTCATGTTTGGATGGGTACCAGTTTGGTGAAATATAAGCATCGCCCGCTTGAAACACGACCAACACCTCATCTCCATTTTTAATGTCCTGCCAGACTGGATTAACTCTAGACACATGCGCACGTAGTACACCCAATTCCCCTTCGCTTGCCTGTAATTCAAATGGAAGATGATTTGCATCTAAGCCATTACCTCCATGAGTAAAAAGCACACCAAATGGATATTCGGTAATAAGAGAATGCAATACGTTCAAACGGTTTTCTGCATAATCATCGGGGATATACATGGCTCAAAACCTCGCTGTAAATATCAGGATTATTTATATTTTGTGTTGTAAATTTTCTGGTTTATGTGGTTTATTAAAAAGAACCACTTTGTATTTTTTTAAGTAGACCAGAATTATGGCAAGAATGGCAAAAGTTGTTGAACTTCCGTCGATTGCAAAGATTAATAAAAGCCAAGGAAAGATAAGTGCTCAACTGACCCAAGCTTTGCGTGAAGCTGTACAAAGTGGTGATTTACAGCCCGGCGATCCGTTGCCTTCTTCACGTGAATTGGCTCTAACACTTGGGGTCGCTCGCGGAACGATTATCGAAGCTTACGATCAGCTTTTAGCCGAAGGTGTGTTTGACTCTCAAGCACGAACGGGCACCTATGTGTCTCATGCTTTAACTAAAAAAACTACGCCGCAACATTCTCAAAAAGAGACCACACCTAACTCAATCCCTTTGACGAAATCGGCACGTTCTTATGCCCAAGTGCTTAAAGAGTTTAAACCACTTCCTCATGCCCCTTTTGCAGTATCTGTCCCGATTGCCCGTACCCAACCGAGTGATATTTGGCGTAAGTTTGGTAATAAATTTAGATCTCGAGGTGCTGGTGCTCCTTCGGGTTATGGCGAGCCTCAAGGCGTTCTATCACTCAGAGTTGCTATAGCAGACTATGTACGCCGATCACGCTCTGTCCACTGCGAACCTGAACAAATTGTAATTACTCCCGGTATTCAGCAATCACTTTATATTTGCAGCCAGATTTTATTTGAAGTAAAGGATGAAGTTTGGATTGAAGATCCAGCTTATCGTGGCACCACAGCCATTTTTGAACATGCTGTACAAAACATTCGGATGGTACGTGTTCCTGTCGATGAAGAAGGCATTCAGGTTGAAACTGGGATTAAGCTTTCTAAACATGCGCGTGCTGCTTTTGTGACACCATCTCACCAATATCCACTTGGCATGCCGATGAGTCTAGCAAGGCGTACGGCTTTATTGGCTTGGGCAAAACAGCAAAATGTATGGATCATTGAAGATGACTATGACAGTGAACTCCGTTATAACGGTCAGCCCTTCCCATCGTTACAAGGTATGGCACCCGACCAAGTCATTTATCTTGGGACTTTCAGTAAAGTCCTATTTCCATCACTTAGACTTGGCTATGCCGTGTTGCCTAAAGAATTGGTGGCACCTTTTTGTGGGCTAAGAGTATTAATTGATCGACACCCACCTGCTGCCGACCAGCATGTTTTAGCTGCTTTTATTCAAGAAGGTTATTTAGAGCGGCATATTCGACGGACTCGGAATGTCTATGCAGAAGTTCGAGAATACATTATTGGCTTGATTGAAAAATACATACCTCAAGAACTGGCTTGGTTACAGCCGGGCGATCAAGGCATGCATATGGTGTTATGGCTTGCTCATCATATTAATGACATTGTCGTTGCAAGCTCGGCAGTCGGTGCAGGCATTGCGATTAAAGCAATTTCACCGACATTTTCAAAAGAACAACAACGTCCGGGGTTAATTGTTGGCTTAGGCGACTTTGAACCTGAACTGATGAGACAAGCCATCAAAAAACTATCAAAGATTATTCAACAACATGACAAGCCGACTTAGATATAGCCTACAACAGCAACCATAGATGAATGGCAAATGGCCCAATCAATACCATTAAAATACCAGCAATAACCATGGTCAAACTGGCAATTACACCTTCTTCACTATTGCGCTGCTGTGCTCTAACTGTACCAAAACCGTGGGCTGCATTTCCGAAAGCTGCCCCATTTGCTACATTAGAACGGATTTTAGTAATCGCTAAAATTGCATCGCCGCAAATCATACCAACCAAACCAGTAATAACGGTAAATAGTGAAACCAATGCTGCCGAACCGTGAATATCTTCCGCTAAAATCATGGCAAATGGTGTTGAAATAGAACGTGCCATTAAACTGTTGGTCACTTCTGGGCTAAAGTGGAACCACTGTGCCATTTCATAGGCAGACATCACACCTACACTCATCCCCACAATAATCGCAATCGAAAGGACCCCCAGGTTTTTACGAATCGTTTCCCGATAACGATAAATCGGTACAGCGAAAGCAACCGTTGCTGGTCCTAATAAATTAACAATCCACTGCGTATCTTCAGCATATGTTTGATATGAAATTCCAAAAATCGTCATCAAAATAATGGTGAGTACAGGCACGCTAATCGCAGGCGATAACCAAAGTTTTGGATTTTTCTGATAGATTTTCTTTGCCACAACATAGGCGACCAAAGTCCAGATCAGGCAAAGAATTGACCAAATATTCATGTCATTTGCTCTTTAGATATGCTTATGTTGAAGACGTTTTCGAGCATGCAAATAAGCTTTCAAACGATTGTAATAATGAATCGTCAGACATGTACTGAGCATGACCGAAATGGTCCCAACCGCAATGCTCAAGACAATTTGCCAGCCTTCGGTCATAAATAAAGTTTTATACTGAACTACGGCGACTACAACGGGCACGAAAAATAGTAACAGTTCACCTAAAACAACGGTTGCTCCCATTGCCACCTGATCCATTTTGATAATTTTAAAGAACAGGCATAGAAGCAATAAAAACATACCTAAAATGCCTGCCGATACAGGCACACCGAGTTTTTGATGTAAGAGATATCCGACCCACCAAAAACCAGCCAAAATCAAAATTTGTTTAACTAACACGAACAATGATGGTTGTGTGGGTGTTCCAGAAGCAGATTCAGTACTCATTTTTCGAGATTAAATGGTTAACTACACCATTATGCTAGCTTGGTTAAAGCTGCTAAATATGAATTATTCATGTTAATATTATTCTAAAATGGAATAATCTATTCTTTATTATGCTTTCTCTAAAATCATTACAGTGCTTCGTTACATTGGTAAAAACTAAAAGTTTTACCCGTACTGCTGAAGAGTTGTATCTGACTCAACCGACTATTAGTAAAATATTACAGCAGCTTGAAGAGCAACTTCAGGTACAGCTTTTGGTTAAACCTGATCATGGCCGTAAAAGACAAATTGAATTAACTGAAATTGGAGAGCGGATTTATCAACATGCGATTGAGCTTCTTCAAGCAGAACAGAACATCTTTCTTGAAATTGAAAACTATCAACAATTAAAAACAGGAACTTTAAAACTTGGCGTTCCGCCTTTAGGCTCGCAGCTCTTAACGACTGCCCTATTTGATTATCATCAACAATTACCAGATATTGAATTGGCTTTTATGGAGGTTGGTTCACGCGGTATTGAGCAAGCTTTGCTTAACAATGAACTAGACGTTGGCGTTTTATTACAGCCTTTTGATGAGCAAATTTTCAATAGCATTGAGCTATGTAACTACCCTTTAATGGTACTTTTACGTCGTAATGCCACTTGGGCAACCCGTAAAAAAATAAATCTAGAAGAGCTACAACACCAATCATTTTTAATGTTTCCAGAAAATTTCTCTTTAAACAGTATTATTCTCGATGCCTGTAAGCAGCATGGTTTTTACCCAACCATTGCTTGCCGTACCAGCCAATGGCACCTTTTGGCAGATATGGTGTTACAACGCATGGGAATTGCTCTCTTGCCACAATATTATACCGACATGCTTGATCCTAGTTTATTTGCAGCGGTACCGCTTGAAAAACCAAATATTCAGTGGCACTTAGTCATGGCTTGGAAAAAGAATCTTCCTGTCTCACCAGCAGTACAGGCGTGGCTTAGCATTGTTCGTCAGCATTTTCAGCACATTAAGCCCTAACGTTGAAATGGCTTAATTCAAAAACCGATAAAGCTTTTCCACAAAAAAGCTACCCAATCTTGGATCAGCTCACTTAGACTAGATCCGATTGTTTTATGACATGGACAATAACAATGAATAATGAACATTTTAAGCTGTACACAGATTCAAAATTTCTAAGCCCCTATGCGTTTACAGTTTTTGTAGGGCTACATGAAAAACAAATTCCATTTGAAATAGCGACCATCAACTTAAACCAGCAAGGCCAGTTTGAAAAATCTTATGTAGCAAAGTCACTAACTGCCAAAGTGCCTGTACTTGAGCATAATGGTTTTACCTTATCAGAATCTTCTGCCATTTTGGAATATCTTGAAGAGCTTTATCCAAACACATCTATTTATCCAAAAGATATTCAAGCACGCGCAAGAGCAAGACAAATTCAGGCATGGCTCCGATCAGACTTAGTGGCACTAAGAACTGAGCGTCCAACCGATGTTATTTTTATTCAGCCCACCTCCACTCCACTTTCAGAAGAAGGCAAAAAAGCAGCCGAGAAACTTTTCTTTGTTGCAGAAAAACTTCTTGCGTCTGATGCCGAATTTCTTTTTGGTTCCTGGAGCATTGTAGATGCTGAACTTGCCCTGATGTTGCAACGCCTTATTCAAAATGGTGATGCTGTACCAGAACGTTTAAAAAACTATGCATTACAGCAATGGCAACGCCCGAGCGTACAAAAATGGCTTGCCTTGCGACATAAATAAATCCTTATATTTACACCAAACACGAGATAAAAAATGAGTGATTCAAACTATATTCCTCCACAAGTTTGGCAATGGACTGGAGAGAAAACCGATTTAAACCAACCTACCTCAGGTGCGCGTTACGAGCACATACTCCCAGTAGGGAAACATCCGCTCCAGCTCTATTCTTTAGCAACACCTAATGGCCAAAAAGTCACTATTTTGTTAGAAGAGCTTTTAGCACTAGGTCATCAAGATGCTGAATATGATGCATGGCTGATTAAAATCGGAGAAGGACAGCAATTTGGCAGTGGCTTTGTAGAAATTAATCCAAACTCTAAAATTCCAGCATTGGTTGACCATAGCCAAAACCCGCCATTAAGAGTATTTGAATCTGGCTCAATTTTGCTTTACTTGGCTGAAAAGTTTAAAGCTTTCATTCCAACTGATATTGCTGCACGTACTGAATGCCTTAATTGGTTATTCTGGCAAATGGGCAGCGCGCCTTACTTAGGTGGCGGTTTTGGACATTTTTATGCTTATGCACCCGTTAAAGTTGAATATGCAATTAACCGCTTTGCCTTGGAAACAAAACGCTTACTTGATGTATTAGATCAGCATTTAGCAAAGCATGAATATTTGGCTGGTTCTGAATATAGCATCGCTGATATTGCGGCGTTCCCTTGGTATGGTGGTCTTGTTAAAAACTGGGTGTATAACGGCGCGGAGTTTTTAGGGGTTGACCAATATAAAAATGTTCAACGTTGGGCAGATGCGATTTTAGCGCGCCCTGCGGTTCAACGTGGTCGTATGGTCAACCGTACTTTTGGTGATTTAGCTACACAGTTGCATGAACGCCATGATGCGAGTGATTTTGAGACCAAGACTCAAGATAAAGTTTAATCATCATTTTTAAACAAAACCCACTTTTGCTCAAAAAGTGGGTTTTATCTTTCTTCCAATAAAAATCTTATTGATGCAAAGAAAGACCCTTTATTGCTTTATCAACTGCTTTTTTAGGTCCTCTTAACGCCACTCCGACCAAATTTAATTGATTCGCATCGTCAGCCAAAAAAACCGCCCGATTATCTTCATCATTGCCTGTAGAAAACATGGCATGTACATAGGGAATTATCGTTAAATCTTGCTCAATTGCTTTGCGATGTGCTTTTTGTAGACCAGATAACTCCCCCTCAAATACCAACATCGGCTGCCCTAACATGTTGCCATACTCATAGCCATTCGCATCGATATAAGGTTTTCCCAACATTTCAGGTACAGCAGAGGCAATCCCCGTTGCCAAAAAAGCCACCACATTTAATCTCTGCCACGTCGCAAGATCATTACGGACAATCAGCGCAATTTTTGTGTCAAACATAAACCTCTTTCCTGAATCATAACTTTAACTCGCTCATCATGACTCATTCAAATTTTTCTGGTCTTGTACATTTGTGCAGGAGCCATCACAAACGTACAAGACCATAAAATTACGAGGCACTATGCTGGGTTGTTTTTGTTTCAGCAGATACGTTATGGAAATCTTTTTTTATACCTTGAGTATGATGTATAGCCCCGGTCCAGTAAATTTTATGGGACTAAACGCTGGGCTAACCGGCCAATTCAAAAAAACGATTTATTTTTTTATGGGTGTCGGCTGTGCAATGCTGATGCTATTCATGATTTTTGGATATATCGGTGCCGCAATCATTCCACAAAATGCCTTGCACTATATTGCGTTGTTCGGTGCGCTTTATACGTTTTACCTTTCATATCAAATGCTCAAGTCAGATATTGATATTAGTGATGAAGCCACTGAAGTTCAGGCACTTTCATTCTGGAATGGTTTCTGGATACAAGCTTTAAACCCAAAAGGAATTTTAGTGATTCTGCCTGTTACAACCATTATGTACCCGACAGCACATATCATTGGCGTTCAAATATTCTTGGTATCATTGCTCATTTCACTGGGTGCAGCTGGCGCGCCCTGTCTTTATTCTTGGGCAGGTGCAGTGTTAGGTAAAAAAATTAAAAATAAAATCTGGTTTAATCGTATAAACAAAGTCATGGGAATGATGCTGATTATCTCTGGCATATTTATGCTTTATGATTTTTTGAAAGGCATGAGCCTAATTTAAGATAAAGTCTATGTCAGCCTAAACAGGCTGGCTTTTAAATCACTTGTTTAAGAAGAGAGCTTATTAATCATTCGCCATCGGGCTGGAGTCAATCCAAATGCTTTTAAAAAATGACGTGTCATATGGCTTTGATCAAAAAATCCTGCAATCAATGAAGCTTGAGTTAAGGACTCTCCATACATCAAACAGGACTTCACAACTTCCAACCTACGCATAGTCATATATCGATGTGGACTTGTACCAAATAGCAGGCGAAAATCGCGTGAAAGACTCCAGCGGTCTCGTCCCACATTTTTTTCAATATCATCTAAAGAGATATTTTCATATAAAGAGGCATGTATAAATTCTCTAGCGCGCTCTGCTGCGACATAGTCATAAGAATGTGAGGTGCGTTGATTATTACCAGAAATTTCGTACAGTGTGGTTGCCAGATCATATAAAGCATCTTGTTTTTCTAAAGGATCAATATGTTGATCCATTCCCTGTAATAAAACATCAGTTGCTTTAAATAAACGGGGATCCTGACTCAAGCCATTTTCAAAAAATGGTAAAGGTTTACCTTTCATAATTTCCTGTAGGGTTGCAGGTTCTACGTACACCATCCGATATCTAAAACCATCTCGACTACCTGACTCTCCATCATGTTTTTCATCAGGATGTAAAACCATCGTCATACCCGGCTGGCTATGTTTCATCTCTCCACGGTAATGAAAGCTTTGAACACCTGTTAATGTTCGACCAATGGCAAAAGTATCGTGGCGATGTGACTCATAAGCATGATCGGTAAAAAAGGCTTCAATTCGTTCGAGACTATTAGGGTCAGAATTTCTAACAATCCAATCATTTGCATTGGGTAATTCAATCACATATTCACCAAAATTTTATATATGCTAGAGAGCATTCCACCTATACGTTATACGCTATCGTTATTTTGAAAAATAGCCTGTATATAACTCACTCAGCCAAGCGACAAAAACTCGTACGCGTGGCGAGAGCTGCCGATGCTGCGGATATAAAGCAGAAACTGACATCTTCGGGATTTGCCACGCAGATAAAACCTCAACCAACTGCCCGTCTTTTAACTCATTCGCCACATGGTAGAGAGGAACCTGAATTAAACCTGCCCCACGTAAAGCAGATAATACATAGTTTTCAGCATCATTTACCGCGATCCAGCTTTTCAAAAAATAATCTTGTTTCTTGCCATTCACCATTAATTCAAATGGATAATTTCGCCCGCCTGATGTCGAGAAAAAATTGACACAAGAATGTGATAACAAATCCTCTGGTTGCTGTGGTGTTCCATGTTTATTTAAATAGTCAGGACTTGCACAAATGACTTGTGGCATATCGACCAAATGCCTAGCAATTAAAGTGGAATCATCCAAACGTCCTGCTCTCACCACACAGTCTATCCCTTCCCGAATCAGATCAACCAAACGATCACCCGTACTAATTACAAGTTCAATGTCGGGATATAACTCGTGAAATTGGTCGATATTGGGTAAAACAATTTTAGTTGCATGTGCGCCTGATAAATCAACACGTAGTAACCCACGGGGCTGTGCAATTACATTACGTAAAGACGATTCGGCATCATCAAGTTCCGATAATATTTGTGTGCAGCGTTCATAAAATGCCTGTCCATCTAGTGATGGCCTTACATGCCGAGTCGTCCGCTCTAGCAAACGACAATGTAAATTATTCTCTAACTCTTTAATGGCATTACTTGCTGTAGCGCGTGGGATATTTAGCTGATCGGCTGCCTGACTAAAACTACCCAGCTCTACTATGCGGGTAAAAAGTTGCAAGGTATCAAATTTATCCATGGTGCTCGCTTTTAACCCTATCTATTATTAATAAATATGGAATTATCTTATCCAATTATGAAGATTTATCCCATATTTCTATATTATTAAAATAAGCCATACCTACTCAAACAGGCAATCTAAAAATGAATATTTCAAAAAAGACAGCTCTTGTTACTGGTGCATCACGCGGTATTGGTCGTGCTATTGCTGAACGCTTAGCTCAAGATGGTTTTTATGTCATTGTTAACTATGCGGGCAATAAGGTGCATGCCCAAGCAACTGTAGATCATATTATTGAGCAAGGTGGTCAAGCCTCTGCTATTCAAGCAGACGTTGCAAATGAACATGAGGTGAGTCGTTTGTTTCAAGAAGCAAAAGCCATTAACGGTCAATTAGAAGTTGTGGTTCATAGCGCAGGCATTATGCCTATGGCAAAAATTACACCTGAAGGTCTGCCAGACTTCGATAAAGTAATTCATACCAATTTACGTGGCGCGTTTTTAATTTTGGCGCATGCGGCCGAAACAGTTCCAGATGGTGGCCGAATTATTACGCTTTCAACGAGTGTAATTGCCAAATCTTTTCCTTTATATGGTCCCTATATTGCCTCGAAAGCGGGTGTAGAAGGCTTAGTACATGTATTAGCAAATGAGTTACGCGGCCGAAATATTACTGTAAATGCTGTTGCGCCTGGCCCGACAGGAACAGACCTTTTTTATAATGGAAAAAGTGATGAGCAAGTGGCAGCAATTGCAAAACTCGCTCCCTTGGAAAGAATCGGAACACCTGAAGAAATTGCCAGTGTAGTTGCAATGCTAGCTGGCCCAGATGGACGGTGGGTAAATTCACAAGTCATTCGAGTAAATGGTGGATTTGCTTAATTTTTAAAACCATATGGATTATTATAATCCATATGGTTTTTACCAAATGTTAAAATCCATTAAACATATTATTAGAAGAACTTTATAAGATTAATTAATACTGTTTTATATAAAATATTTAGCTTGCTTATTTATTAAAAAAATATATATAAATAGATATTACTTATTTTTGCTTATATTTAAAAACGCGTAAATTGAACAATAACAATCTGAATCGAAGATAAGGAATTATTTAAATGAATGCCAAATTAAATACAGAAAACCCATCTGGTTTTATCTCTTCGAGTTCTAATACATCTTTGTCAAAAGACACTATTCTTAGTAAAGCACAGCAATACGCACAAGACCATGAACTTAATTTTAGTGGCAGTTTATCACCTACTGATGCATGGCAGCTCGTACAGCAAGGCGAAGCTGTTTTAGTTGATGTGCGTACCAATGAAGAACGTAAATTTGTAGGTTATGTTCCTGAAAGTGTTCATGTCGCTTGGGCAACAGGCACATCGTTTAACCGTAATCCACGCTTTTTAAAAGAACTCGAATCAAAAGTTGGCAAAGACAAAACCATTCTTTTGTTATGCCGTAGTGGCAACCGTTCAGCACAAGCTGCCGAGGCCGCATTTAATGCTGGTTTTGAGCATATTTATAACGTTCTTGAAGGCTTCGAAGGCGATCTAAATGATCAGCAACAGCGTAATCAAAAAAATGGCTGGCGCATCCATCAACTTCCTTGGCAACAAGACTAATATTTTAATCAATTTTCAGTGAATCAAGGAAAGCTTGTGACTCAATGGAACATTAATGCTGTTGTACAAGGTTTACAACAAGCAAGGCATGACTGGCGTCAGCAGCAACACAGAACCAAAGAATTTGGGGGCCGTGAACTTCCATCTAAAGAAGCGTTAAAAGCCATTTTAGATGACCTGTGCGGAATTTTATTTCCAATGCGTTTAGGCCCTGCTGACTTACGTCAAGAAACTGAAGATTCTTATATTGCCTATACTTTAAATCGGGTACTCACAGCCTTACATGCTCAAGTACAACTGGCTTTAAACTATGAAGCAAAACGTCATTTGAGTCATTCGAACACAGTCCAACAACCAGACGAACTTGCTCAAAATATTGTGCAGGATTTTGCCAACACCTTGCCCTCTATACGACGTCTTTTAGACGGCGATGTGCGTGCTGCTTATGAAGGCGATCCGGCGGCGCATAGTGTGGATGAGGTATTACTTTGCTATCCGGGCATATTTGCGATTATTCATCATCGAATAGCGCATCAACTGTATGCCCAAGTGCCTTTATTGTCTCGCATTATTTCCGAGTTGGCGCATTCTGCAACTGGTATTGATATTCATCCGGGTGCAAAAATCGGTAAAGGATTCTTCATCGATCATGGTACAGGTGTAGTGATTGGTGAAACTAGCGTTATTGGGGAACGTGTTCGTATTTATCAGGCAGTGACCCTTGGAGCAAAACGATTTGAAACCAATGATGATGGTGGTTTGAAAAAAGACTATACACGCCATCCAATTGTTGAAGATGACGTGGTGATCTATGCAGGTGCCACTATTTTAGGTCGTATTACGATTGGTCGAGGGTCCATTATTGGGGGAAATGTCTGGCTTACACATAGTATTCCTGCAGGAAGCCAGATTTTACAGTCACCACTGGAGGCTTATCAAAAAAATCCAGAATTTAAATAAATCGTATTCACAATTTTATATATAAGAGTTTTAACCAATATATTAAAAATATGAATTTGGTATATATAAATCAGTTTATTACTTATTTATATTAAATTTTCATAAACATATGCTTATTCATAATAAGTGAACTGTGTTCATTTATTTATACCTTATTCATATTTTGAAAATCGAATATTTAATTCTAATCTGTTAACACGATAATTTAAAAATTTAACATTTTATAACCAAGCCACTGTAATAAGGAAAAATGATTCATGGCGAAAAATACTGACAAAGCCCAACTTGCGCTGGGGGACCACGCAGCCCGTCAACTGGCCAATGCAACCAAAACTGCTCCCCAACTTTCTACAATTACTCCCAGATGGCTGACTCACTTACTTCAATGGCTTCCTGTTGAAGCAGGTATCTACCGCTTAAACCGTGTAAGTAATACCGATGATATTCAAGTCGCTTGCACACAACGCGATGAAGCAACTTTACCTCAAACTTTTGTTGATTATGACCCAGAGCCACGCGAATACTTTTTAAATGGTGTATCTACTGTTTTAGATGTACATACACGTGTTGCTGACCTTTACAGCAGCCCACACGACCAAATTAAAGAACAGCTCCGTTTAACCATTGAAACCATTAAAGAACGTCAAGAAAGTGAGCTTATCAATAACCCTGAATACGGTTTACTGGCAAGTGTGACAGATGACCAACGTATTTCGACTTTAAATGGCCCACCTACTCCAGATGATCTTGATGATTTGCTACGTAAAGTTTGGAAAGAACCGGGATTTTTCCTAGCACACCCTGATGCGATTGCAGCATTTGGCCGTGAATGTACACGCCGTGGTGTGCCACCTCCAACGGTTAGCTTATTTGGTTCGCAATTCATTACATGGCGCGGTATTCCACTCATTCCATCAAATAAAATTCCTGTAGAAGATGGCAAAACTAAAATCTTGCTGCTTCGTGTTGGTGAAAAGCGTCAAGGGATTGTTGGTTTGTTCCAACCAGGTCTTGCTGGTGAACAGTCACCAGGGCTTTCAGTACGCTTTATGGGAATTAACCGTAACGCGATTGCGTCGTATCTAATCTCGTTATATTGCTCACTTGCAGTACTCACTGATGATGCGTTGGCAGTATTAGATGATGTGGAGGTGGACAAATATCATGACTACCCAGTTAACTACAAGTAATCTGCAAGGTAGTCCAACGGGGCCTGAAGTGACTGGTGTTAATCCACCAGCCAACTTCCCTGATGAGTCCACCATTGCTCAACTTGCTAATGAGTTTTTTTCAGCATTACCAAGCTCAAGCAGTTCAGCTTCTCCATCGGGCCTTAACTTGGACTTACCTGTCGGAGCGCCACCGCACCCTCCACAACCAGGTGAACCATTTTCTGCACTGAGTGGTCGTGCGCCCAATATCGCCTTTCAGAAAAGTCTCAATCCGGAATATCCTGAACATATTCCAAATTTGCCAGACTACCCTGAACGCCGAATTGTAGCGTCTGCGCCTGTGGTTGGTGGAGCTAATTTGCCACGCCCACCATTTGAACCACATTTGCCACAAGCTACTCATAGTGAACCCAATGTGCCGCGCATTGAACCAAACTTACCCACTGGTGCAGGTGAATCACCTTATTATTTTTTAAATGATTTTTCTGCTCCCAATACAGCAGAACCGTCTGTTAAAGGTGTTGAAGATAATTATTCGGTTGCACAGTCTTTTCAATTGCCACATGGTGACCAGCTGAAATCATTGCTAACTGAAGATCGTTTTGCAACGAACACACCGCCCCAAAGTTCGGCAAGCTCTGCATTTTATTTTTTAGACTTGCCTCAAAGTGGACAAAGTTATAGTCACTATCAACCATCGCAACCCACTTTTGTAGCAAGTAGTGCTCAACCACTCGATGTGCATGCCATACGTCGCGATTTCCCAATTTTACAGGAACGCGTAAATGGTCGTCCTCTGGTCTGGTTGGATAATGCTGCGACCACACAAAAACCGCAGCGCGTGATTGACCGGATTGCTTATTTTTATCAGCATGAAAACTCAAATATTCACCGTGCTGCACATGAGTTAGCGGCTCGTGCAACCGATGCCTATGAGCATGCAAGAAATGTAGTTGCCCGATTTATTGGTGCACCCTCTTCTAAAGAAATTATCTTTGTTCGAGGAACAACCGAAGGCATTAACTTGATTGCAAAAACATGGGGTGAGCAAAATATTGGTGAAGGTGATGAAATTATCGTTTCTCACTTAGAACACCATGCCAATATTGTGCCTTGGTATCAACTCACTAAAAAAACTGGAGCGAAATTAAGAGTCATTCCTGTGGATGACACGGGCCAGATTATTTTAGAAGAGTTGCCAAAACTGATTAATGAACGCACTAAACTGCTGTCAATTACTCAAGTTTCGAATGCTTTGGGTACAGTCACACCTGTTGCTGAAGTCATTAAAATTGCGCATGCAAAAGGGGTACGTGTTTTAGTTGATGGTGCTCAATCCGTTTCGCACATCCCTACCGATGTACAAGCTCTCGATGCAGACTTTTTTGTGTTTTCTGGACATAAAGTGTTTGGGCCGACGGGTATTGGCGCAGTCTATGCAAAACCAGAGTTGCTAGAAAGCATGCCTGTTTGGGAAGGCGGTGGTAACATGATTCAGGATGTTACCTTCGAACAAGTAGTTTACCAACCTGCACCAAACAAGTTTGAAGCTGGAACTGGAAACATTGCCGATGCTGTGGGATTAGGCGCTGCGCTTGAATATATCGAGAGTCTAGGCATTCATAACATTGCTCGCTATGAACATGATCTACTCGAATATGGTCAAAATGCGCTGAGCAGTGTGTCCGGTTTACGTTTGATCGGAACAGCACATCACAAAGCCAGTGTTATGTCCTTTACCTTACAAGGCTATTCAACTGAACAAGTCGGTAAAGCTTTAAATCAACATGGCATTGCGGTACGTTCTGGGCACCACTGTGCACAGCCAATTTTACGTCGTTTTGGTGTAGAACAAACCGTGCGTCCGTCTTTGGCTTTTTATAATACGACTGAAGAAATTGATTTATTGGTGTCAGTGTTACATCAACTGACGCGTAATAGGCGTAGCAATTAAATCTATTTCTAGACTAGAAGAGACTGCTTTTGAGCGGTCTTTTTTATGGATTATTTATTGAAGCTACTTTAGCCCAAAAGTTATATATAGAAGTAACAAGTCAAAGCGGTTATCACGGCGGAGTCTTATTATTTTAATTTCGATTCCTAGATTAGCCTTCGGCTCGAGCTAAGAGTTATTAATACTCTAGACAATTTAAAGTAATTATCATGGCGGAGTCTTACCGTTTTGCCTCCAAAGAAAGTAGCTAATTCTGTTACTTTTTTTAAAAGTAACCAAAAACTTTCTCATCCAAAGAACCTGTTCTCTGCTTTCATTTTTCAAAAAATAATGCAAATACATTATCTTTATAAATTATGGGCAGGCTGTGGATGAAATTTAGCACGAGCGAATACAGGTATGAACTCCGCCGTGCTATCCCATCCACTTATAAATAAAAGCAACTTAAACAAACAATCCCCAAATCAATCTCAATGCAATCCCAATTAATAAAACTCCCATCACCCGCTCAAAATAAACCCCGAACTCCAAAAACCTTTTACGTACAATAGGCTGAGCAAACAGCACACTCACTACCATAAACCAGATGGCATTGACCATACACATCCATACCCCATAAAAAACCTGAACTTTCATCGGTGTGGTCGTACTTACAATCGTCGTAAAAATTGCCAGAAAAAAGATAGTGGCTTTTGGGTTTAACGCATTGGTAAGAAAACCCATGGTAAACGCTTTAAATAAACTCGGCGTGTCACTGTCTGCTTGGCCATTAATCTCAATATTGGTATTCGGCTGGCTACGTAAACACTGCCATCCTAAATACACTAAGTAAGCTGCCCCTGCTGTTCTGATAAGTGACATCAGCCATTCACTTTGTTGAATCAAAAAGCCAATACCAACCAGTGTATAAAACACATGCACTGAAATCCCGACTCCAATACCAATTGCGGTTAGACATCCAATTAAGTAGCCATAACGTACACTTTGTCTTACCGTAATCACAAAATCTGGTCCCGGTAAAATCACCGCCATAAAGTGAATAAGAGCTAGCGTTAAAAACTCATGTCCATACAACTGCCACATTTATGCAACCTCCTCGGCAACGTTATAGTTAATACTGAGCTTTCCCTTCTTAAACTGATAAGACTGAATTTCTATAGAACCAATATCTCCTAATGCCGTGACATGCGTTCCGCCACAAGGAAATGCAGGAAACTCACCAAAACTAATTTCACGAAAGCCATCAGCATGTTGATGAAGATGGATTGGTAAATTAGCTTGAATATAGTGAGAACATTGCTGCTGAAGAGTTTCACCATCTAACTGTTGGGCTGTATCTAAAGGAATAAACTGAACACGAGCATCGCTAGGCCAGTGCTGAGCTTTTATAGCTTGCCAGCCAAATAGATGCATTACATTTGCAATGAGATGTCCAGCCGAATGTAATCGGCTATGATAATTGCGCGTATTTAAATCCACCTTTGCTAATGCCGCTCCCAACACAACAGGTTGAGAGCTGTAATGAATAATTTCCCCTTGTTCAATTGCCACATGCACTACTTCAACTTCTGCAATTTTTCCCTTATCGCTAGGTTGACCACCACCTTGAGGGTGAAATGGTGTTGCCGATAAACGTATGGTAAAACGCCCATCTTCACATGAGGTACATTCTAAAACTTCAACTTCAGCGGCAAGAACACCTGTTAAATACAATGCTTGCGTCATACTTTTCTACACATACCTTGAGATGAAAAAGATTGTATTGCGATTTTTTAGACGCGATAATCCAATCAAAATCCAAATAACTTTTGCCTCATGAGCACAAATCAAAGTCTGGTTCTATTAAATGAAATGGCGACTTTCGTTAAGGTTGTCGAGTCGGAAAGCTTTTCTGAAACTGCACGCCAGCTTGGTACAACACCTTCTGCTGTGAGCCGCGCAATTGCCCGTTTAGAACGTGCTTTAGGTACCCGCTTACTCTATCGGACTACACGGAAACTTCGTTTAAGTGAAAGTGGACAACAGGTCTATCAACGTTGTTTAGATATGGTGAATGCTGCGCAAGCGGTCATGGAAAGTTCGGGCCAATTTCATGTCGAGCCAGAAGGTATTATTCGTATGAGTGTTCCGAAAGCTGTGGGACATTTTATGATCCATCCACATTTACCCGAATTTTTAGAACGCTACCCGAAAATTGATATTCAAATGCTTTTAGAAGATCGTTATGTCGACCTGATTGATGATGGAGTCGATTTAGCACTTCGAATTACAGAGCAACCACCGGGTGGCCTTATGGGTCGAAAGCTGATTGATATTGATCACTTGGTTTGTGCTACACCTGAATATTTGGCAAAGTATGATACTCCGAACCACCCTCATGATTTAAAGCAGCATGAATGTATTTACTTGGGCGAACAAGCCAGTGACTCAAAATGGAAATTTCAACAAGGAAATAAATCGATAAGTGTTGCTGTGCGTGGTCGTTATGCAGCAAACCATACGGGTGTGCGTTTGAGTGCCGCATTACAGCATTTAGGTATTGCGAGCTTGCCATACTTCGTTGCACGCCATGCTCTACAACAAGGTACCTTAGTTCAGGTTTTACCCGACTGGTATTTTAAGACCTATTATAGCGGTGGGCTGTGGTTACTCTACCCACCGACACGGCATGTCCCGCCTAAATTGAGTGTCTTGATTCAATATTTGGCAGATAAATTAGCAGCAGAGCCGACTTTATTTAAGTTAAAGTAATACAAAGTCAAGGAATTAGCACGATGGAATCCTACTTTTAAATCTCTAAAGTAAGCAGCTAATTCTGTTACTTTTTTTGAAAAAAGTAACCAAAAAACTTTCTCATCTACAGAACCTGACCACTGTTTCCATTTATAAAAATATTATCTTTATAAATTATGGGCAGGCTGTAGATGAATCCTATCTCAAGCAAATACTATTCTAGAGTTCTAATCATTAGAGGCTATGAGCACAACTACTCAACCAATAAATCTTTTGGATTAATCGTATCGCCATAGACTGGTTTTAACGTTTTTTCATAAGCCTGATGAATCACGCCGTCTTTAGCCAGTTTCTCTAAATCTTGGTTCAACCAGTCCAGCAACTCTTTATCGCCTTTTTTCACTGCTGGTGCAATTAAGTCCTGCTCACCTAAATTGGTAATGCCAACGGTGTAATTTGGATTTTCTTTAGCCCAAGCTAAAACCAGCAAGTTATCATGTGCAAGCGCAGCACCACGACCATCTTTTAAAGCATCAAAAGTTTCAGTATTTTGCTCATACTTTTGTAGTTTAATTTCAGGATGAGTCTTGGTGAAGAATGAATCAGCCGTTGTACCTTTGTTTACCAACAAAGTTTTATCTTTAAGTTGAGCAACATCGGTAATCGGATGACTTTTTGGAGAAACCACACCTAGTGCCACTTTTAAATAAGGTTTAGCAAAATCGACAACTTCTTTACGTTCTGGTGTAACGGTAAAGTTGGCAAAAATAATATCCACTTTATTGGCTTTTAAGTATTCGACACGGTTAGCCGCTTCAGTTAAAACAAACTCAACTTTGTTTTCATCACCCAGCAAATCTTTCGCAACATGCTTAGCAATCTCTACATCAAAACCCTGATTTTTACCTTGAGCATCTAAATATCCAAACGGCGGTTTATCACTAAATACACCAATTCGTACCACACCATTCTTTTTGATCTGTTCAATACTCGACACAGTTTGTGTGGTATCTGCCGTTTTTTCAGTAGACTGAGTTCCTTTGTCACATGCAACTAAACCTAAACTCAGTAAAGACGCAGCTAAAATATGCTTCACGTTTTGAAATGTTAATGTTGTCATTATTTCACCCTATCGTTCTTGTAAAAGTCTTATTTAAAACAGCAGCGCCTATTTCTAGACACTGCCTCAGCGATATCGAAAATTATTGGCCTACATCTAAAAACACATTCGGATTGACCGAGTCGCCGTAAATTGGTTTCAAGGTTTCATCATAAATTTTATTAATTTCACCACTTGTTCTTAGCTGCTTAATTTCAGTATTAAGCCAATTCAATAATTGGGTATTGCCCTTTTTAACTGCTGGTGCAATAAACTCTTGATCACCAATAGATTGAATACCCGCCACATAACTTGGGTTCTTCGCGGCCCACGCCAAAGCATAAGTGCTATCTTGTGAAATCGCGTCACCACGACCATCAGTTAAGGCTTTAAAGGCATCTGAGTTTCTTTCGAACTTAAGTAAATTTACTTTTGGATAATGCTTGGTAAAGTAGGTATCTGAACTTGTGCCTTTATTGACAATTAAGGTCTTACCTTCTAATTGAGCAATGTCAGTAATCGGCTTGGCTTTAGGCGAGACAATACCAAAAGCACCTTTTAAATAAGGCTCAGCAAAATCGACAACCTCTTTACGTTCAGGAGTTACCGTAAATGTCGCGAATACAACATCAGCTCGATTTGATTTTAAAAACTCCACCCGATTTGAAGCTTCAGTCACAATAAACTCAACTTTCTTTTCATCACCGAGCAAATCTTTAGTCACCCGTTTTGCTAAAGCCACATCAAAGCCCTGATTATTACCTGCACTATCTACATAACCAAATGGCGGATCATCAGCAAAAACGGCAACTCGTAGAACCCCATTTTTTTTGACTTGTTCTAAAGAGTGGTCTTCTTGAGCATTACTTGCCTGTTCAGTTGATGGCGTTTTACTACATGCAGTTAACAACACCCCAGCAACAGCAAGACTGCTTAATATTTTTATTGAATTACGTTTAAACATTCACTTCCTCATGATTCAAATAATAAAAATTTAATACGACAAAATATTTAGAAAGGCTTTCGCTCGTTCTGTTTTCGGCTGTTCAAAAAATTCTTCTGGTGAAGCCTGTTCAATAATCTTGCCCTTATCCATAAAAATAATGCGGTCAGCAACCTTACGGGCAAAGGACATCTCATGTGTCACAATCAGCATGGTCATTCCTTCATTCGCCAATTTGAGTACGACATCAAGCACTTCTCTGACCATTTCCGGATCAAGCGCAGCGGTAATTTCATCAAGTAAAATGACTTTAGGTTGCATGACCAGTGAACGAACAATAGCGATACGTTGTTTTTGTCCACCAGAAAGTTGTCGTGGATAATCAAGTTTTCGCTCAAACAGTCCCACTCGCTTTAGCAATTCATCTGCTACTTGTTCTGCTTCATCACGGTGGCGTTTTTGTACTTTAAGTGGCCCAAGCAAAATATTGTCAATGACGTTCATATGCCCAAATAACTCATAGTTCTGAAAAACCATACCAATTTTTTGACGAGCATTAGTCCAGTCCACATCTTTACCGAGTACACCTGAGCCAGTTAAACGAATTTCGCCACCCTGAATCGGTTCTAAGCCGTTAATACAGCGCAATAAGGTACTTTTACCGCAACCCGATGGGCCTAAAATAACAACCACCTCTCCTTGTTCTACATCCAGATCAATGCCCTGTAAAATATGACTTTGTGCAAATGATTTCTGTAATTGTTGTATCGATAACAAAGGCATAATTACTCCCAGACCTTTTCTAAATGTGCCGCCAAACGCGATAAGGGATAGCAAATCAGAAAATACAAAATAAAAATAAAGCCATAAATCCAAAGAGAAGCGCTTGGCACGGTCAACAGCGAATTTTCAATAATTTGCTGGCCAACTTTAATAACCTCAACCACACCAATCAGGACTGCCAAAGAGCTGGTTTTCACCATTCGGGTAAATAAGTTAATCGCGCCTGGTGTTACTCGTTTTAGACTTTGCGGAAAAATGACGTAGATCAAAGCTTGAACATGGGTAAGTCCGAGCGCATAGGCTGAATCGCGTTGATGCTGATCAATTGAGGTAATGGCTGCACGGACCAAATCGCCCATTTCAGCCGTACCCCATAAAACAAACACAACAACGCACACCCACATTGCGGAAAACTGCCAGTTAAACCATGTCGCAAAGCCGAAATAAAACACGAACAGCAAAACTAAAATTGGAATGATTCGAATGGCTTCTAAATACAGGCGGCACAATGCTTTAACGACTATATTTTTAGAAGTCATAATGACGCCGAAAACTGTGCCGAAAATTGCAGAGAAAAACACTGAAATAAATGCAATTTTTGCAGTTGCCCAAAGTCCCCACATTAAACGTTCGAGGTGACTCGCTTGAAATAAATAATCAAGTTCCATGGCTCACCTTCCGACTTCTGTGTTCCAGATAGCTGGTTAAAATAGACACGGGCAATAAAATAATCAGATAAGCCATGATGAGTAAGAACAAAGCTTCGGTGGTTTTATAGTCCATGCCAATTAAGTCTTTAGTGACAAAAAGCAGTTCAACGACAGCAATGGCACTAACCACAGAACTTTCTTTAATCAGAAATAGGCAGTTTGCCCCTATTGCCGGAATTGAAATAGCCAGTGCTTGAGGAAAAATGACATATCTAAAAATTTGAATTGGTTGTAGACCAATACTTTTTGCAGAGTCAATCTGCCCTTTTGCAACAGACTGCAAGCCTGCTCGGAAAGCTTCGGCCATATAGCTTCCGCCTAAAAAGGTCAGTCCGATCACACCACAAGCGAAACCATCGATTTTTATACCGAGTTTTGGCAAACCGTAATACAAAAAGAACAGTTGAATTAATAAAGGGGTATTTCGAGATAACTCAATATAGAACTGGGCAATTCTATTTAGCACCCGCACGCGATATGTGATTAAAATGCTGCAAATCAGCCCAACAATAATTGCCAAAATAATGCTGATAATTGAAATTTTCAGCGTGGTCAAAGTTGCAGAGAAAAATTGCGGCAACACACTATGGATATACTGCCAGTTCAAGGAAAATTCCAAAAAATAATATTAAAACGTTATAAATATTTAGCTTTCGTCAGCTATTAAATATTTGTGCAACGAGTTTATTTTTTTCCCAATTGGTCTAAAACCATTTTTATTAGATAAGCTTTTCTATAAGTTTGATAAATTCGATTTGGCAATAGAAAGCATTCAAATCAGTTAAATACAACCGCTTAAAACATGTTCATCACAGTCCATATATAATAAAAACCAACAAAAAAATCGGACACCAACGCCCGATTTTCATGAAAAAAATTTCAGTGTATTGCTTATTTTCTAAGGACATCGCCAATGCTTGGATCTTTATCAAATACCGATTTTGCATAAGGGCAAAGCGGAATCACTTTCACTTCTTTTTCGCGAACAAAAGCAACTAAAGCATCAAGTAATTGGCGACCTACGCCTTGTCCCCGATAATTTTCATTCACATCTGTGGCATCAATAATCAGCATGCCTTCGCCTGCCCATGTATAAGTCATTTCACCAGCAACGGATTCACCATCAAGTAAACTAAAGCTACCGTGTTTTGCATCATCTTTTTGTTGAATATTCACAATAAATTCCTCTTCTTACGACTCATATTTATTTAAAAATGACTTTGTATATCTTGAACTATAAGAACAAATCTAAGTGTAAAAAAATAGCCTGTTTTTAGCAGCGAGTCTGTATGCTTTTTAAAGACAATTCATGCATAAAACTCATAATTCTATTCGTAATTCTACGTCTAATCCTTTCAAACCCTTACTGATAAGCTCTGCAATCAGATTTGTTCATTTCTTTTATGAACATTTAATGGTTTTAAAGTCGGAACTTTTATGTCTTCTTTCCATCAAATTGAGCAAGATACACATGAGAATAGCACACCAGCATGGGGTGCCGTCTTTGTAATGTCACTCTGCTGCGCAGTATTAATTGCATCTGAGTTCATGCCCGTAAGTTTACTCACCCCCATCTCTATAGATTTAAATATGAGTGAAGGCCAAGTGGGCCAAGCAATCGCAATTTCTGGTATTTTTGCTGTGATGACCAGCTTATCGATTAGCCGTGTATTTAAGGCATGGGACCGACGTCATATCATTTTATTACTCACCCTACTGATGATTGTCTCTGGCATAGTCATTACATTTGCCCATTCTACGGCCTTGTTTATGTTGGGTCGTGCAATCTTAGGCGTAGTTATTGGTGGTTTTTGGGCAATGTCGACATCAATTGTCATGCGACTCGTTCCTCCGCTTTCAGTACCTAAAGCACTCGGTTTATTAAATGGCGGAAATGCTCTAGCCACCACAATTGCAGCACCATTAGGAAGTTTTTTGGGTTCAATTATTGGCTGGCGTGGTGCTTTTTTCTGTATTGTCCCCATCGCGATTGTTGCACTTATTTGGCAATTTAAAAGTATGCCTTCTCTTCCTGCAATATTGTCAGTTGAGAAATCTAAAAATCCATTTGGTTTACTAAAACGCCCAATTGTACTTTATGGGATGACCGGAATTTTATTACTCTTTATGGGCCAATTTGCGCTATTTACCTATCTACGCCCATTTCTAGAAACCGTTACTCATGTCGATGCGACAATGCTATCCATTTTATTATTAATATTGGGTTTAGCAGGTTTAGTGGGTACATTTGTAATTAGTTTAATCCTCCACCAACATGTTTATCGTTATCTGATTCTTATTCCATTCATCATGACATTGATTGCTGGAGCTTTTGTGCTAGGTGGTGAGCATTTATGGTTTGTTGCCATATTGATGGGTTTATGGGGCTTTATTGGAACGTCGGCACCTGTTGCATGGAATACATGGCTTGCCCAAACACTACATCAAGATGCCGAAATTGGTGGTGGTTTGATGGTTGCGATTATTCAATTTGCAATTACTCTAGGTGCAACTATAGGTGGATTATTATATGACTCACATGGCTATAGCGCCACGTTCTATATGAGCGCAACTATTTTGCTATTAGGCGCAATTACTGCATTTCTCACATGGCGAAATGCTATTCACGTAGCACATCAATAACCAACCGTAACGCAGGTGAAAGTTGTCTTCGATGTGGATAGTACAAATGGTATCCAGGAAACTGGATACTGTACTCTTCCAAAACTTGAATCAGCTTCCCCTCTTTTAAATCTTCTCGAATCAAATCTTCGGGAATATAAGCAAGTCCAAATCCAGCTCTAACCGCCTCGACGATATCGTAGCTTTCATTAAATATCCATTGCCCCTGAATTTTGATTTTTGTCTCTTGACCATCTTTCACAAATTCCCACGCATACACGCTGCCTTGGGTGGTTAAACGATAGCCAATACATTGATAATTTACCAAATCTTTAGGAGTATTAGGAATTCCATATTGTTCAAAATATGCTGGTGTTGCTATTACCGCCATTTTGACATCTGGACTAATACGTACTGCAATCATGCCATCAGCTACGCGGCTTCCGAAACGAACGCCTGCATCAAAGCGCTCTGCCACAATATCGACCATCCCACTATTGGCAGTTAGTTCAACTTGCACATCTGGGTAATCACCAGCAATCTTTTTAAGTTTTGGAATCAGCACTTCCCGTATCGCATGGCTGCTAGCATTAATCCGAACCGTACCAGCGGGTTGGTCTCTAAATGAAGTTAAAAGGGATAATTCATTATCGATTTGGTCAAAACTAGCACTAATCGTTTGTTTCAACCTTTCGCCTGCTGCTGTAGGTGAAACACTACGTGTAGTTCTGGTCAGGAGCAACATTCCCAAACGTTCTTCTAAACCCCGAATCGTATGGCTTAGCGCAGATTGTGAAATTCCCATTTTCCCTGCGGCTTTAGTAAAACTACCCTCTCTTGCCACCATTAAAAAAGCATAAAGATCATTATAGTTTTCTTTATTTATCATCTGCTTTATCTCTTATTGGGGAGTCAACCTCATTATAAAGGATAAAACTATTCATGAATATTACTCATAAGTCCATGTTTGTTTTTTAGACTAATTATTAAAAAGAAGATTCGTTAAAATCCCTATCAAGCAGTAAATATGAAGATTTAATTAAACTGAGGCGATTATTATGAGTCATTTTATTATTGTAAAAAATTAATAAATTCCACTCATATCTTTACGTTAAAGAATAAATAGCTTCATTGCTTTTATGTGCTTTTTCTTAAAGAAGCGAGGTGAATTGATATGGCTAGTTATAAGTTTTTTAAAGGCTTAGTCAGCCTATGTGTTTTGTTCTCAGTGACCTCCGCTTCTTATGCAATAAAGCCTCAAGGTAAAAATCAACAAAGGGGATCGATGATGAAAATCCGTATTGATATTGATGGAACACAGCAACCGCTATTTGCCACATTAGCCATGTCACCTACTGTTGAAGATTTTGCCAAACAGCTTCCTTTGACATTAATCCTTAAAGATTATGACTCTACTGAAAAAATAGCTGATCTACCCACCAAGCTAACTACACAAAACGCGCCTCATGGATATGCCGGAAAAGCAGGTGATCTTACCTATTATGCTCCTTGGGGTAATCTAGCTTTTTTCTATAAAGATTCTCATGTTGGTTATGCCAATGGCCTCATTTTTCTTGGAAAACTAGATGCTATTCCCCAAGCATTCAAGCAAAAACAACCCATCAAAATTTCAATTTCACAAATCAAATAAGCATGCACCTACTCACCCATTCACATTGTTTAAATTGAGGTATTTATGAGTACATCTCCCTTATTTAAAAAGCTTAAAACCCATACGGCGGCTGCAATTTGTGCAGCAACTATTGGTCTATTTTCTTCAACTTCAGCTATGGCGGCCGATATGTCTAATGGTGCGAATAACTTTTATCAAAGTCAGCAAGTGACTATTCAAAAAGTGACTTTTAAAAATCAATACAACATGGATATTGTCGGCAATCTGGTTATTCCCAAAAATCTGAATAAAAAGACTAAAGCCTCTGCAATTGTAATTGGTCACCCTATGGGTGCTGTAAAAGAGCAAAGCTCTATGCTTTATGCACAAAAACTGGCTGAAGAAGGTTTTGTGACCTTAGCAATTGATCAATCATTTTGGGGTGAAAGCGCGGGCCAACCAAGAAATGTTGTAGCACCAGACATTTATGCAGAAGCGTTTAGTGCCGCTGTAGATTATTTGGGAACACAATCCTTCATTGACCGTAACAACATTGGTGTATTAGGTATTTGTGGAAGTGCGAGTTTTGTCATTAGCGCAGCAAAAATTGATCCGCGTATGAAAGCGATAGCAACTGTCAGCATGTATGATATGGGCGCAGCAAACCGCAATGGCTTACGTCACTCACAAACCCTAGAGCAGAGAAAGCAAATTATTGCAGAAGCCGCTGCACAGCGTTATGTTGAGTTTAAAGGTGGTGAAACCAAATATACCAGCGGAACTACGCATGAGCTAACAGCAGATACACACCTTATTCAACGTGAATTTTACGACTTTTATCGTACTCCACGCGGAGAATATACGCCTAAAGGCTCATCGAGAGAGCTTACAACCCACCCAACACTCACCAGTAATGTCAAATTTTTAAACTTCTATCCTTTTAATGACATTGAGACGATTTCACCACGTCCAATGCTATTTATTACGGGTGATCAGGCTCACTCAAAAGAGTTTAGTGAAGAGGCTTACAAACTCGCAGGCCAACCAAAAGAACTTTACTACGTTAAAGGCGCTGGACATGTTGATTTATATGATCGGGTCGATCTCATTCCATTTAATAAATTAACCAGTTTCTTTAAACAAAACTTGAAGTAATACAGATGATAGAGGCTCAACACGGGCCTCTAGCTTTTTAATTAACTTTAATGAAACTCTTGTACCAGACTATTAATGTGCGCCACAGCAGCAGTTCGATTTTCAACACAAAGTTTTTCAAAAACATGCTCTAAATGCTTGTTCACCGTCCGTGGGCTCAGCTCCAAAATTTCTGCAATATCTTTATTGGTTTTGCCTAACAACAACCAGTGCATGACTTCGGCCTCACGTTGAGTCAACTGTGGGCAATATTTTAAAATATCAGCCATTTCCAAAGCCGGCGTAGAAGCCTTAATCTGTATCAGATAATTTTTTGCCACACTTGGTTCAGTTTGCCACGGCGTAAGCAATAAAAGCTGTAATTGCTGAGATGGCGTTGAATAAGAACAGCTTGTTAATTTTTTAGGGTCTTTTTCATGCTCTAAGTCTGAAAACCAAGCTTTTAAGCCTGCTTCAAAGCCCTCTAACTCAGGTAAATATTGATTCAGTAAATCACTGGCTTTTTGGGTTTTCCAAACAATTTTACCGTGAACATCTAGCGCAAGAATGGCTGTTTCCGTTGCATCAATCACCTGTTTTTGTTGCTGCAATAGTTTGGCATGTGCCAAATGTGTTTTTACCCTTGCTAATACTTCTTCAATATTCAGAGGCTTGGTTACATAGTCCACCCCACCGACCTGAAAACCCCGTACAATATGCTCTGTTTCCGACAAACCTGTCATAAAAATGACGGGAATAAACTGCGTAATTGGACTTGCTTTAAGTTGTATACAACTTTCAAAACCGTCCATATGTGGCATATTGCCATCGAGTAAAATCATATCTGGTAAGCATCGGTGGGCAATTTCAATTGCACTCAACCCATCAGTTGTAACAAGCACGCGATAACCGGCCTGATCCAGACTTTCATGTAGCAAGCCTAAATTTTCCGGCACATCATCCACAATCAGAATAACAGCCTGCTCATTTGGCGAAGCTTGCTGAAAAGAAACATGTTGCGTACTCATTGCTTATCCTGAATTAATCGTTGCGCGTGTTTTAAATCAAACTTTCGAATAGCCTGTTCAAGCTGTTCCCATAACTCGTTATGCTCCGGAAAATTTTGACGGCATTGCGTTAAAGTCTGTTGAATTCCACGGATATAACCTTGTCCAATCAAATCATTTAATTGCTGCAAGCTTTGCGGTAAATCGAGCAGCTCATTATCTTCTGGCTGTTTAATTGGCGTATGAACAGTGGTTTGCTCTTGTTTATATATCTTTAGATCAAGTGTTTGAACTTCATTATTTTCTATGGATGTCTCTGATTTAGAATCAATCCACACCAAACCCAATTTGTCTCCAATTTTACTCAGCAACAAATTAAGATCAATTGGTTTTAGCATAAAGTCTTCGCTTAAGACTGCATCTTGTGGATTGACTTCGCGCTCGCCTGCATTCGCTGAAATAATTAAGATCGGCACATTGGTAATATTATTCTGACGTAATAATCGCGCAGTTTCCCAGCCGCCCATCAAAGGCATATTTAAATCCATCAGAATCAGGTTAGGTTGAAAAATAGGTACTCGTCTTAAACAGTCAATGCCCGACTCGGCTTCTTCAATCATAAATCCTAAAGGTTTTAGAAAATTAGCGACTAGGCCTCGGTCCACCGCTTCATTATCGACAACCAAAATTCGTTTACGCTCGCCCTGATAACCCGTAATTTGGTTGGAGTAAACATTAGAAATTGGATGAACTACTTCTTTTGAAGGTAAGTAAAACTTAATCTTAAACTGAGAACCCTGATTGAGTTGACTAGTCACAGATAGCTGTCCACCGAGTAAATCGACTAATAATTTTACAATTGGTAGTCCGAGTCCTGTTCCGGTAAATCCGCCTTGCACGACATTGCTGCCCCGTTCAAACGGGTTAAAAATTCGTTCTAAATCAGCCTCAGCAATACCACAGCCCGTATCTCTAATTTCAAAATAAGCTGTCTGAAAACGGTACTCGATTTTTAAAGTAATTGTGCCGCTCGTCGTAAACTTTAAAGCATTGCCCAGTAAATTGATGAGCACTTGCTCTAGGCGTTTTTTGTCGGTACGAACATAGTGCGGTAGGTTATCTCCAATTTCATAAACAAACTGCAAATTCTTCTGTTCAAACTGTGGCTGAAACATTTGAATAATCTGTTCTATAAAATTAGGGAAATGAACATCTACTACATTTAAAGAAATTTTACCCGTTTCAATTCGTGCTAAATCTAGTAAACCATCAATGAGTGAAGTCAGATGCTGTCCACTACGGCTAATCACCCCGAGCGCCATTTTGCCTTGTTCTGAAAGCTGCTCTTGTTTTTGAAGCAATTGGCTATAGCCCAAAATACTATTTAGAGGTGTTCTTAGTTCGTGACTAATGCCAATGACATAACGGCTTTTTGCATCATTTGCTCGCTCTGCTGAAATTCTGGCATCTTGCAGATCTTTTGAAGTGACTTCATGGGCAGCAATTTCATCAATCAATAATGCTGTTTGTTGATGTGTTTCGATTTCGGCATTACGACGGCTTTCATCGTTTAACACTAACCACCATGCAGCAACACTCATCAATAAAAATAAGATGGTATAAATTTTGACAAACAGCGTAAATAGTTGAGGAACAGCTGCGGCATTAATGGTTTCTAAGTAGGTTTTTTCTTGGATATAAACCAGACTCAAACTCACTGCCAAAACAATAGACAATCCTAGAGTCAGTAATAAATATAAACTGACTCGACTATTTAAACGGCTAGCCCAACGCTCTGGTAAATAGTGCCAGATGGCTTTTTTAAGTTGAACTGACCAGCGTGCATCGGGTTTACATAAATCGTGGCAGCGTGCTTCAAGTGAACAGCATAGAGAGCAAATCGTACCGTTATAGGCTGGACAGCCCGCCATATCGGCAAGTTCATAGTCCCTTTCACATACCACACAGTTAGCAACCGAAGTCGCCTGAATTTTTTCAGGCTGGCGTGCGATGTAATATTTGCCTTTGGTTAAGTAAGCAATAATAGGAACACATAACACCGCACTTCCTAGAGCAATGAAACTCGCCAATCCTTTTGCCATGAGTCCAAAAAAGCCCAAATAACTCAGCATCGATAACACTGAGGCAATCAGTAAAGCACCCACACCTACAGGGTTAATGTCATATAAATAAGCACGGCGAAATTCAATTCCTTTCGGGCTTAAACCTAAAGGTTTACAGATAATTAAATCGGCAACAACCGCGCCAATCCATGCCAAAGCGATATTGCTATATAGCCCCAAAATGCGTTCAACCGCATGGCTAATGCCCATTTCCATCAAAACAATGGCAATAAAAACGTTAAAAAGAAGCCAGACAATTCGCCCCGGATGGCTATGAGTTAAGCGTGCAAAAAAGTTGGACCATGCCAATGAGCCAGCGTAGGCATTGGTCATATTAATTTTAATTTGTGCCAAGCAAACCAGTGCTAGAGTCAAGATTAAAGCAAGCTGAGGGTTTGGAATAAACTGTTGATAGGCAACCCAATATAGATAAGTCGGATTGTCTAGTTCAGAGACAGGAATAAACAGCTGAAAAGCCAATACCATCAGCAGCATGCCCATCAAAACTTTTAGAAAACCAAAAATAATCCAAGATGGACCACCTAAAAAAACGGCAAAACGCCATGCAGTTCTGTTCTTTTCTTGTTGGGGTAAAAAACGTAAATAGTCGGCCTGCTCACCAATTTGGATCACAAATGAAAAAATAAGAGTGCACGCCGCACCAAAGTAATACAGATTGAAATCGGTCGAGTTTGAAACCGCACCAACAAAATGCAGGCTACTACTTAAAATTTGTGGCTGTTTCCAAAGTACAAAAAACCACGGTAATAACAGCAATAAGAGCCAGATTGGCTGTGTGATTGCCTGAACTTTATTAATAAAACCAATACCTTTGACCACTAAAGGCAAAATCACTAAGGCAGAAATTAAGTAACCAATAACTTGCGGAATACCCAAAGCCAGTTCAAGTGCCATCGCCATAATTGCGGCTTCAAACGCAAGCAAAATAAAGGTAAAGCTGGCATAAATTAGAGAAGTAATGGTCGAGCCAATATAGCCAAAACCTGCACCACGAGTAAGCAAATCGACGTCTACATTATATTTTGCGGCGTAGTAACTAATCGGCCAACTGGTTAAAAATATGATGGTACATACGACAATTGCTGCCCAGACTGCATTGCTAAAGCCATACTGCCAAAGCATAGTCGCCCCAATGGCTTCCATAGCCAAAAAGCTGACTGTCGAGATTGCGGTATTGGTAACAGTCCAAGGTGACCATTTACGTACTGAGGTAGGTGCATAGCGGAGCGCATAGTCTTCGATACTTTCATCTGCCACCCAAATATTATATTCACGGCGTGTTTTGATCACACGTTGTGGCGCTTGTTGGGGGCGTGAAGAATCTGGCATAACACTCATGTTTTGGATAAGGCTGCATTAAACCCAGCAATCCTTATGCCAAAAGTCATTTATCATGGCGATTTTATCGAATACGCACATATACGCAAAATAACGTATTTTCAATTTTTCCCAAAAATCACACACTCAAAACCATCAAAAAACAATGATCAATATTTATGTTGATTGACCGAAAATGATTGGGAGATTGATGTTATGAGTGTATCTGAACATCCAAATCTGGACACTGTGCAAGGTACAGATTCACAAAAAGCAGTGAATGAAACCTTAGAAGATTATACTTTACGTTATGCTCCACACAGCTTTCGGCGCTGGAGTCCCAAAGTTGTCGCTATTACTGCTCTTGGTGGTATTGCCTATCTTGCTGACTTTTCTATTGGCGCCAGTATTGGTATGTCTTACGGAACAACCAATGCTGTTTTCTCCATTTTATTTGCAGCGATTATTATCTTCTTAACCGGCATTCCTTTAGCTTACTACGCAGCGCGCTATAACATCGACCTTGACTTGATTACCCGCGGCGCAGGTTTCGGTTATATTGGCTCGGTTCTTACCAGTATCATTTTCGCCAGTTTCACATTTATTTTCTTTGCCCTTGAAGGTTCAATCATGGCGCAAGGGTTATTGCTCGGTTTAGGCATTCCGCTTTGGGCAGGTTACCTCATCTCAACCATTATGGTCATTCCGCTGGTAATTTACGGCATGAAAGCTTTAAGTAAATTACAAGTTTGGACTACCCCACTTTGGCTCATTCTGATGATTGGTCCTGTGGCCTACCTGATTTATCAAGAACCTACTTTAGTCAGTCAATTTGCTACTTTTACAGGTAAAGAAGGTTTTGCAACCGTAGACATGGCCGCGATCATGTTAGGTGCTGGTATTTGTTTATCGTTAATCATGCAAATTGGTGAGCAAATTGATTACTTACGCTTCATGCCTGCAAAAACAAAAGAAAATAGCAAAGCATGGTGGGCAGCGGTTATTTCAGCAGGTCCGGGTTGGGTGATTTTAGGGGCAATTAAACAAATTATTGGGGCATTTTTAGGGTTCTATTTACTCACTAAAATACCGGGCGTAAACAGCACTGAACCTGTTCAACAGTTTAATGCAGCGTTTCATGATATGCTTCCTGGCTGGGCAGCTTTAACACTGGCAGTGATTTTGGTGGTTATTTCTCAAATTAAAATTAATGTGACCAATGCTTACTCTGGTTCCCTTGCATGGACAAGTGCCTACACACGTATTAGCAAACATTATCCGGGTCGTATTGTCTTTGTGATAGTGAACTTGGCAATTGCGCTTGCTTTAATGGAAGGCAACATGTTTGCGGTATTGGGTAAAATCTTAGGGTTCTATTCAAACTTTGCGATTGCTTGGGTTGTAGTCGTTGCAACAGACATTTCAATCAACAAATATGTTTTAAAACTTTCACCGAAAGAACCAGAATATCGCCGTGACATGCTATACAACGTGAACCCTGTCGGTATGGTTGCATTCCTTGTATCAGCAGGCTTATCAATTGCAGCATTCTTCGGTTTACTTGGTAGTTTCTTGGCGCCTTACTCACCGCTTATCGCACTTGTGCTTGCCTTCGTATTAACTCCAGTCATGGGCTTATTAACCAAAGGAAAATACTACATCAAGTCACACGATGACGGCATTAAAGAACCACGTTACGATGCTGAAGGCACACCAGTTGCAACGGTTTATCACTGCCGCGTATGTGAGCAAGGTTATGAGCGTCCAGATATTATGTTCTCTCACAAACATAACGGCACGATCTGTTCTTTGTGTAAAACACTCGACGCTTAAATACTCTCGAAACCAAAAAAGAAGCTTTAAAGCTTCTTTTTTTACGCCTGATGTTTTTAGCCAATCGGAAATAAACGTTCAGGCACTACATCTTTCATCACAATGGTTGAGATGAGTCGTTGCACACTTGGAATAGCAGATAATTTTTCATCATACAAACGCTGAAAAGCCGGTAAATCTTTAGCCACCACATGCAACAAGTAATCTGGCTCACCAAACAAACGCTGCGCCTGAATAATTTGCGGGATATCAATTACGGCATTTTCAAACTTCTCAACGGCCTGTTTATCACCTTCTTTAAGCGTAATAAAAACAATCGCTGAAAATTCAAATCCCACTAAGTTTGGGTCGAGTTCTGCCCGATAGCCTTTGATGGCTCCCGACTCTTCTAAAGCCTTCACTCGTCTATGACAAGGTGAAATGCTTAAGCCTACTTTTTCTGCCAACTCAGTGATAGATAATCGGCCATTTAATTGCAATTCAGCAAGAATCTTTTTGTCTGTGCGATCCATTTAGAAAAATTTACCCCAAATGAGTGTGATATGAGCAAACATTTAAAAGCACATTCTAAATACATGAGCATATTATTTTCAACAAGCTCGAATAAATAGGAATTTTTTCTAAACCACGAGCGAAACCTTTGGAAAATAGTTTGCCGAGATAAGCATATGGCTTTTAACATTTTTATTGCATTTTGGAGTGTCTCCATTCTTTTTATTATTACGCCAGGGGCAGACTGGGCCTATGCCATTTCGGCAGGGATTAAAGGCAAAGTCGTCGTACCCGCTGTCGCAGGTATGCTATTTGGACACTTTATTACGATTTTATTGGTAGCAGCTGGTGTTGGTCTACTGGTAGCAAATAATCCAACTGCACTCATGATCCTAACAATTGCAGGTTCTGCTTATTTGTTATGGATGGGAATAAACTTATTACTTACCCCTCCTACTCCAAATCCGTCTGGTTCTGAAAAAGCTCAGTCATGGTTGAGCTGGGCAACCAAAGGCGTTTATGTGAGTGGATTAAACCCGAAAGTTTTTTTACTCTTTTTAGCGCTGCTTCCTCAATTTATTGACACTACTGCTTCGTGGTCTGTGACAACACAAATTCTTGCCTTTGGTGTTGTTCACATGATTAGCTGCGCGATTATTTACTTAATGGTGGGTTATGGTTCAGAAGCTATTTTGAAAACCAGACCACAAGCAGCACAATTAGTCGGTCGTTTTTCAGGTGGTTTGATGGTTGTTATCGCAACATGTTTATTGATTGGGCAAATTTAAAAAGTTATTCAACAAAAAGTTACTGGCCATCATTTCGGGTCAGTAACTTGAATAGTAAAATATAAGAAAATTTATCTCATTCGTTTGAGGTTATAAGTCACCACTCCCCAAATAACCAGTTCTTGTCCTTCTTCAATGTAAATATTTTGATAATCAGGGTTTTCAGCTTTTAGCCAAACTTTAGGTGGCTGAAATTGACTATCAATCATTAAGCGCTTAACAGTGAAATCATTGTCGATGAGTGCAATCACAATATCACCCGATTTAGCGGGAATACTACGGTCCACAATAAGCGGATCATTAATATCAATTCCAGCGTCTAGCATGGATAAAGAATTGGCTTTGACAATAAACGTGGCATTTTCATTTCTAATTAAATATTCATTTAAATCGAGTGCTTGCTCAATATCATCTTGTGCAGGTGAAGGAAAACCTGCAGCAACACGTTCTGTTGCTAAAGGAATGTGGTAAATTTTATCGTTATTCGGGTGAACCTGTTGAACATTAAGTTTTGAGTTAAAGTCGGTTAAATTATTGGTTTTGACATTATTCAGTAACCAATTTTTGATAAAGTTAACTTGAGACTCGGGAACACGAATGACTTTGGTGGGTTCATTGAACTGTGCTTTACGTCCGGCATTTTCTCGTACACCGCCATGCTCGAACTCTTTTTTCTTTGGCATATTGCCTCCCTTTTCACTGTTCAAATCCTACACAAACAATGTAACTTGAAAAAGTTACATTTTCAAGTTGACGAAATATTTTTTTTGCATAACAATAAATCTCATGATCAGATTTTAATCCATTTTGCTTTTAACAGGGATGTTTTAATCAAAATGGCAATTTGAAGAAAATCAAAACCTATTTCGAAATAGTCGTTATTGCTGACTGTTTTTTGATTTTTATCAAATGAGATTCTGAACACTTAACATTCTGGTTAAATTCAGTTTTTTGGTATGGAGACATGCGAAATGAAAAATCAACGTGATGCGGTTTTAGGTTATGCAAATGAGCAACATGCTTACTATATCCGCCTAATTGAAAATGATGCGGTTTTAGGTGAAAGCTACGGGTTATTCTGTGAAAATCCGGATAGCGAAGCAGCCGAAAGTATTATGACGACGCTATTTTTAAAAAAATCTTTTTGGTTAAACGGTTCTGAATACATTGATATTGTAAAAGGACTACAACTGCTCCCACAGTAAAGTAGATAAATTAAAAACGAAGGAGGCAAAAGCCTCCTTCGTTTTTAAAACATTATGCTCAAGACGTAAAACGTCCAGAGGCATCACGTTTTTGATTACGAGAGTTTTGTCCACGACCGTCATAATCGTCGTCGTCACGACTGCGACCTCGACCTCGTCCACCTGAGCGGCTACCGCGATCGTCATCATCATCGTCATCACGGCTACGACCTCGGCCTCGGCCACCTGAGCGGCTACCGCGATCGTCATCATCATCGTCGTCACGGCTGCGACCGCGTCCTCGGCCACCTGAACGGCCACGATCGTCATCATCGTCGTCATCACGACTGCGGCCACGGCCTCGGCCACCTGAGCGGCTACCGCGATCGTCATCATCATCGTCGTCATCACGGCTGCGGCCACGTCCTCGGCCACCTGAACGGCCACGATCGTCATCGTCGTCATCACGACTGCGGCCACGGCCTCGACCACCTGAACGGCCACGATCGTCATCATCATCGTCATCACGGCTGCGACCGCGTCCTCGACCACCTGAACGGCCAC
>NZ_KB850206.1:39350-856249 GCF_000369825.1 Acinetobacter sp. NIPH 542 | reverse complement strand
TCATCATCGTCATCACGGCTGCGACCGCGTCCTCGACCACCTGAACGGCCACGATCGTCATCATCATCGTCATCACGGCTGCGACCGCGTCCTCGGCCACCTGAACGGCCACGATCGTCATCATCGTCGTCATCACGACTGCGGCCACGGCCTCGACCACCTGAGCGGCTGCCGCGATCGTCATCATCATCGTCGTCATCACGGCTGCGACCGCGTCCTCGGCCACCTGAACGGCCACGATCGTCATCATCGTCGTCATCACGACTGCGGCCACGGCCACCTGAACGGCTACCGCGATCATCGTCATCGTCGTCATCACGACTGCGGCCACGTCCTCGGCCACCTGAACGGCTACCGCGATCGTCATCATCATCGTCGTCATCACGACTGCGACCGCGTCCTCGGCCACCTGAGCGGCTACCGCGATCGTCATCATCGTCGTCATCACGACTGCGGCCACGTCCTCGTCCGCCTGAGCGGCTGCCGCGATCGTCATCATCATCGTCATCACGGCTGCGGCCACGTCCTCGGCCACCTGAGCGGCTACCGCGATCATCGTCATCGTCATCATCGCGGCTACGACCGCTACCACCATTTTTATGGCTTAAGGCACCCGCTTCACGAGCTTCCTCAGATGTAAATTCATGTGCATTACCGCTTGCATGCGCAGCTCGACCAGCTTCACGAGCTTCTTCAGAGGTAAATTCATGCGCATTACCACTGGCATGGGCTGCTCGCCCACCTTTGCTGGCTATTTCTCTAACTCTTTCAGGATCCATACTTGCAAATCCACGATTTGAAGTACCTGTACTATTGTTATCATCATCTTCATATCTAGTATTAGCCATAGTTATATCTTCCTATATTTAATTATAGTCACTACCGCTTTTGATTAACGGATTTAATAAAGATAGAAGATCTATAATATTTTCCTACCGATGCACTGTATCAATCAATTTAAATGTATATAAAATGAAAGATTAAAAATTCTATAACTTTATTATTTAAATAAAGTTTTATACATTCTAATTTTTCTCACATTTTACTTTTTAAATAATTAGCTCACTTATTATTACTTAACTGCACATTACAATATATTTTTACAAACAGATTTAAAATATCTATGCAAACAACAAAACAGCTTAACTATAAACAAAAATTAAAATAATGAAACATACTTACTTAAACAAACACAGAGTAAAACACTTATTTTCAATAAAAAACAATAATATATATCATTACATTTTCAAAAGAAAATTACTTGAGAGATTAATATGAATATTTAAAACTAGTTTTATTAAGGCAATTTGAGTAGTTTAGCCATGCAATTAAAAGATCAAGAGTCAACACTACAATACATTCATATTTCTATCCCAGAAATTTTACTTGGGCATATTAAGTCTAAGAATTCATGGCAAAATTATGACCAAGAATGGAGCTATAGATTAGATCCTCCGCATGCGAGCCATCCCTTCCAAAGAGATTTACATATTATTAAGTCAAAGAATATAGAGCAAGAAGACATAAAATTATTGCTTGACAATATCATTATTAAAAATAATAAAGAGACACAAAATATTGAAGGTGCTAAAAAAATTATTAAAGAAATTTTAGACTTATCCAACAATATACCTATTGAAAACTGGTTAGAAGATACAGGCAATAGATCTATTATTGAAAGTATGATTGATAAGAACAAAATCAAATTAATGGATATTATTTAACTTTTAAATATAAAATATTTTTTTACATCCTTACAAATAAAATAACAAAGACAACTTATTAAAAAATTCATTTTACTCATATTTACGTAGTAACAGCGCACTATTTATAAATTAGATGTTTAACCGAGGTATTTGAAGTATGGAAAACTCAACAAATCAGTATCCAACATCCGCACCTGCACAAGTTCAATCTCATCAACCAGGCGATCAGGAAAAAATGCATCCTGAACCTGAGATTATAAAAAGCTCTCATAAAGGTAGCGATAAGTTAAAAGATAAAGTTGCCGTTATTAGTGGTGGCGATAGTGGTATAGGTCGTTCTGTCGCAGTATTGTTTGCCCGTGAAGGTGCCGATATTGCAATCCTTTATCTTGAAGAAGATGAGGATGCCGAAATCACTAAACAACTTGTTGAAAGAGAAGGACAACATTGCCTTTTATTAAAAGGTGATATTTCTGACCCAGATGTTGCAAAACTCGATATTGATAAAGTTCTACAACATTATGGAAAAATTAATATTTTAGTGAATAACGCTGGCGTGCAATATCAACAAAAGGAAATTGAAAGTATTAGTAATGAGCAATTAGAAAAAACATTTAAAACTAATATTTTTCCAATGTTTTATCTTACTAAAGAAGCTATTCCTTATATGGAAGAAGGCGACAGTATTATTAATACGACCAGTATTACCAGCTATCAAGGCCATGATGAGCTTATTGATTATGCAAGTACCAAAGGTGCGATTACGACTTTTACACGTAGCTTATCAAACAATTTAATGAAACAGAAAAAAGGAATTCGGGTAAATGGTGTTGCACCAGGTCCAATCTGGACCCCATTAATCCCAAGCAGTTTCGATGCAGAAACCGTTAAGGAATTTGGTAAAGACACACCAATGGGAAGAATGGGACAACCAAGTGAAGTTGCACCTGCTTACCTATTCCTTGCTTCAGATGATGCAAGTTATATTACAGGTCAGGTGATTCATGTAAACGGTGGTCAAATCGTAAATGGTTAATCCCTAAGATATAAAAAAGCCCTGAAAGATAAATCTTTCAGGGCTTTTTTTGTTTATTAAGCTGGTACCTGAGCAGCTATTTGTTCTCGTGACCAAACACGATGAGCCATAATCAGTTTTTTGAATTTTTCAGCAATAGGCTGGAATTCATCTTCAACTAAAGTACCTTCATCGGCAACTAAACCTAGCGGTTCAAGCAAATCAGATTTATTACCTAAAAACGCAATTGGCTTTAAATGCTTGTAAGCTTCAAGAACATAGTGGCGCGCTACGCCATCTTGCAGCACGGCATTTAAGTTATCGCCATCAGGAATAATTACCGCATCATAAGCAATTGAAGGTTCAGCCATTTGCATACCATCAGCCACAATAATGTTGTCTTTATGGTCTTTTACTGGAGCCAAGCTCGGCGCTAGTAAATGAACAACTGCACCTTCTTTAATCGCCCAATTTTTAATAGCTTCAAGTGTATCTGACTTCACAAGGTTATGAATAAGTACAGCAACTTTTCGGCCTTGAATATCTTCTGGTGGGAAAGCCAAGAAAGATAATTTAGCCGATTTTTCAACTGCGGTTTTCTTATAATCTAGAGTCAAATCAGGAACTTCAATTCCTAAGTTAGCGCCTACTTGTCGAGCTAAGTCGAGATCGATATTTGCCAAAATTTGTTGAACTTGGCGCTCACGAATGTGTTTTCGTTGTACTTTACTTAATTCAAAAGTATAGGCATCGACCACATGCTTTTGCTCATGAGGCGCAAGGCTCTTGTAGTAAAGGCGCGGTTGTGAAAAATGATCGGAGAAGGTTTCACTTCTTTGACGAAGTTTATGCCCGCTAATTTGTTCAGGATAGCTTTCAAAACCACCATTTGAAGCGGCGGGTGGCGTTTCTGCTGGCCAATCATTATCAATTGAGTTTGGTTGATATGAAGCCTGCCCTTTGTGAATCGTATGTTGGTGGATACCATCACGTTGATTGTTATGGAATGGGCATACCGGTTTATTGATCGGAATTTGATGGAAGTTCGGTCCACCCAAACGACTTAATTGCGTATCGGTATATGAAAATAGGCGTGCTTGTAGAAGTGGGTCATTTGTGAAATCGATTCCTGGCACGATGTGTCCCGGACAGAAAGCCACCTGCTCTGTTTCTGCAAAGAAATTATCTACATTTCTATTTAAAACAAATCGGCCGATTGGAGTCACTGGAACCAACTCTTCAGGAATAATTTTGGTTGGGTCTAATAAATCGAAGTCAAAGTTCATTTCATCTTCTTCTTCGACAATTTGTACACCCAACTCCCATTCAGGATAAACCCCATTCTCAATTGCTTCATAAAGATCTCGACGGTGGAAATCTGGATCTTTACCTGCAAGTTTTTGAGCCTCATCCCACACTAAAGCACTTAAACCTTGTTTAGGGGTCCAGTGGAATTTTACAAAATGAGATTTACCTTGGGCATTAATAAGACGGAATGTATGAACACCAAAGCCTTGAATTGAACGTAGATTACGTGGGATAGCACGGTCCGACATTGCCCAAATTACTGCATGAGCTGACTCAGGAACTAAAGACACAAAATCCCAGAAAGTATCATGGGCAGTTGCCCCTGTTGGCATTTCTGTATCTGGTTCAGGTTTTACCGCATGAACAAAATCTGGAAATTTAATACCATCTTGCACAAAAAATACTGGTGCATTGTTGCCGACTAAATCGAAATTACCTTCTTGGGTATAAAATTTAATCGCAAAACCACGAATATCACGAACGGTATCAGCAGAGCCACGTGGTCCCTGCACTGTTGAGAAACGTACAAAAATTGGAGTTTGAATGCTTGGATCGGTTAAAAATCCCGCTTTTGTTAAGCGCTCATTTCCTTCATACGCTTGAAAGTAACCATGTGCACCTACACCGCGCGCATGAACAATACGTTCGGGAATACGCTCATGGTCAAAATGAGTAATCTTCTCTCTTAAAATAAAGTCTTCTAATAGCGTCGAACCGCGAATACCTGCTCTTAAACTATTCTGGTTATCAGCAATTTTAACGCCTTGGTTTGTGGTTAATGCTTCATTGGTTGCATCGTCTCTGACTGAGTCTAACTGTTCAGTTTTTTGGGTAGTATTGGCTTTATTTGCAGCGTCAGCACCAGCCATTTCACTTGTTTTATTTGTTGATTTAACATTATCAGTCATGTTCATTACCTATGTTTTTAAAGTTAAACGTGGGGTGAGTTAAAAAACTTCAAGAGTTAGTTTTGTTAAAGGAACTTAAATATGGAAAAAGGAGTTCGACGTATTTACGAGTACTCCAAAGTCCAATGCTTTTATGATGTGAATCTGGGGCCAAAAACGGAGTCAGCTTGCATATTTTTATAGCAAGATCATGTGATTTCTGAACACGCTCTTGTAGTGCATCCTGTTCGCCATCGGAAATATAGCTAAAGAGATAATCTTGAATGCGCTGGCTATTCTTTAATTCCCTGCTATAAGCCAAGAAGTTAGAAGAATGATCATTACCAGCAATCCAGTCATGAATAATTTGACGTTCTACAGGATTAAATACCCCAAACATTTTTCCATTTTCTTCATTAATCATTCGCCAGAACACACTCTGTTCAGGGTCGGTATTAAATTTAATCCACTTGTGATCAATAAGATGTGTAACTAGCCCTTTAACGTCTTCTGGATTTGATAACCATTGGTTAATCGTTTTACATCCAAACTGTCTAGTTTCGTTATGAATGAGCTGACCCACGAGCGCTTTTCTTTTTAAAATTTTAAGGACTAAATCTTCAAGATTTAAATTTTTAATAATTTTTGAAGATGAAACACCGTGACCATTAAGCGCAAAACCACGCTTCAATTTATTAAAGAAAAGTTCTTTATCTCTGTATTTATCGTAAATATTTTCTATAACTTTAATTGCTTTATCTGCATGCCCGTTATCAATGTTATCGATAGTAATGTGCAAATTAAAATATTTAGAATCAATACCCAGTTCGGCAAGCTCATAATTACTGATGAGTAGATGCAGTGGCAGTTGCTCATAACCTAAATTAAAGCCGACAATTTCAGGAATGAACTCAGGTGGAGCATAACCAAGCGCCAGCTGAATCACGGCATTATGATAATATTCATCTTCTAATAGCAGATCAAAACTATCGAGTCCCAGACTACGTAGCAAGTCATCATAGATACAGACATGGTTTGCTTTCGGCTCACCTAGTCCCAGCTCTTCCAAATAAGTAATAATGAGGTCATGAAAAACCGGATCATTCCAGTAGTGAACTGAACTATATAGCCATGCACCATCTACTTTTTTAGTTGGAGAAACCTTAATTAAAAATTCGAATGCCTGACCGACATTTTTAAAATACTCTCTCTCCCCCCCGTTTTGTCTACGGTTTAGGTAAGTCTGAAATAATTCACAATTTTGTTTATTATCGTTTTCACACCATTCTTTAACCGTATTTATAGTTGCAGGAAAATCAATTTCCTTCTGATCTATTTTATCAATTTCTTTATTAAGAAAATCTCTTGCTTTCTTTTCTTTTTCAAAACTAGAAATATCAGGATCAAGGAAAAAAACAAATAATTCGTAATAGTTTTGTTGATTATCTTGTAATAAGTCTAATAATCTTTCTTTCACTACAACAGGCATTTCTATTCTCCTTTAGTGAGATATAAATTACCATACTTCAGCTAAACTATAATCCCAGCCTATCTTTGTTATATTACGTTATTAAGAAATAACTCATAATTTTAAAAGTGTTAAATTTCAATTAGATAAAAAATAACACAAAATTACATTCTCACCTTTAGAATTATTTAAACATCTGTTTTTATAAATAATAAATTTTAATTACACTTGAGTTACTTTGAAAATCATAAAGTTTAAAAACTTAACAAAAATAAATTAAAAATAATCTTATAACTAAATTAAAAACAGTTTTAAGGAGAAAACCAATGTTTAATTCATGTTGCAAGTTACTCGCACAAGAAAAAATTAAAATTGCACTTTTTGAAAGTGCTTCGGCTGGCTATTTAGCTTATCGCTTCTCTTTAAGTCCCTACTCAGGTGATATTCTTATTGGAAGCTTAGTCAGCTATGACTTACGTGTCAAAGAAAATACACTTCATATCTCTTCAGAACTTATTGAAAAATATACACCGGAGTCGATGCAAGTCACTGTAGAGATGATCAAAAAAGGCAAAGAACTCCTACATGCCGATCTTTATATTGCCTGCACAGGCCTCTTAAAAAAGGGAGGTTCTGAGACTAAAGAAAAACCAGTAGGCACCTTTTTTTATTCTATTTATTATAAAAATAATTTTTACAACTTTAGACGACTATTTAAAGGCCTACCATGTCTTAAAATTAGACAACTTATTTATTGCATTTCTAAAGATATAGAATACATAATATTAGATAATAAAAAATAAATTCATTTTAATAAAAGATAACATATACACATTTAGAAATGACCATTGCATTTATTTAACACTATTTTGCTCAAATGTAATTTTATCTATCTTCATATTAATTATGTTTAATGATAAAAGTTACATTTTATAGAAATCAATGTTTTATTTAATTTTTAAATTTACAGTTAAATATAGGGTAACACCCGAAGGCTACACATTAAAAATTTTCATGTTTTAATAAACCTATCTGAAGCTCTCAGATAAAACACACATCATAAATGATATGAGGTAATTAAAGATGAGCACTACTAATAATCAAAGCAATCAACGCGATAATCAACAGCAACAACAACAGCAAAATGACAACCGCAACAATCAGCAACAGCCAAACGGCAATCAACAGCAACAAAACAATCAGCAACAACAGCAAAATGACAATCGCCGCCAACAACAAGGCTCGAATCAAAAAGATTCAGGCCAACAAAACTCAAATAACAATAATCAGCAACGCTAATCCGATGCTGACTTAAATGTCATTTGATGCGGTCATTCATTTTATTTAGGAAGGTGCCCTCACCTTCCTAAATTTACCATAAGCATAAAATTAAATAATAGATGAGGAAAAACTGATGACAGATCAAAATAGCGATCACGCACGACTGCCAGCCGGCGACCATAATTATTCTGACACTTATTGGCGCGAAAGTTACCTTACTCGTCCTTATTATCAAGAAGCTCAGCTTACTACTCCCGATCTCGATTATGACCGAGACTTTTCGACAGCCTATGAATTAGGTCATCGTGCACGTGCTGAATCGGAACAAGGCACTCAGTTTGAAGATGTCGAAGGCGGTTTGGAACAAAAGTGGGAAGAACTCAAAGCTGAATCTCGTTTAAAATGGGAACATGCTAAACAAGCAATTAAAGATGCATGGAATGGAAGATAAGTTGTTTTTATAACATTCTCTTTTGGTCCAAAAATTAAGAGCCTATTTCCGATTGGCCCTCGGAAATAGGCTTTTTTTATATGCAACTATTTAACTTTCTTTTTTCTTAAAATATTCAATAATTTCTTCTCCATTATTAACTGGTTTTACTGGAGAAGAATGTGTTTCTTCATAGGCGTAGTCAGGTACAGCAACTTTAGTCTGAATTGGCGGTAATTTTTCTTGTCCGCCTGTAGTAATTCTTTCAATAAAACCTGCAAGCCACAGCACAAATTCTTGTGTATTTTTACTTTTTGGAATAAGGCTTAAATCCAATTTAATTTTAGATTCCTGTAAGGGTTTAATCAGTAAGTCAGCAAAATCAATGTAATTGTATAAAAGCTTAAGCTTTGTCCCCTTAAGCTCATGTCTGAGTTCAATCATCAAATTGTTAAGGTCCTCCATAGGCTCATCGGTAAAGCCTTTTTTCTCTTTAACATTTTGATAGATTTTCTCAGCTATTCTTAAGTACTGGGGCATATCCTTACCTTTATAAAACTCTCATCATTAAAATGAATTTTGGATGAATATAAGTAATTTATTGTGTTTATTTTATTAATTTTTTGAAACTATAATTTAATAGCGAAACAATTCAGTAACAACAAATTATTAAAAAGACAATATTTATCTAATTCATTGATTAATCTTATATTTTCATATAATTATCTTTTTTATTATGTTACATATTTTATAGAAATTAACGATAAGAAAACTCACATAGAAGTGAGTTTTCTTAGATGAAATAATTATGAGTTTTTATCCATTTGTTGAGGAACAGTTGGATCATTAGAGCCATGTGTTCCATCATCATCTGTTGAATGTCGATCTTGGCAAGCACTCATACCCATCGCGATTGCAAATACCATACTCACAGCACAAAAAATTCTTAACATTTAGATCACCCTGATTAATCTTAAGATGTAAGCTTATGAATAACATTATCTTCTGTTGACCTACCGCAGTGGTTCTCTTAACTTTTGTAGATTATGCAAGCTTTTGTAAAAATCAAAATTAAATAAATGATCAAAAAATATCATTCTTGCAATTGATATTTTAATTAAATTTTGGCATTAGCTAATTAATTCAGATTATCATATTCATGAAAGTAAAATTATTCATCCTTTCCGAGTTTGTGTCTTATTAAGTCAATGATTACAAACAATATATAAATTAACAATTAATAAATATTTGATATATAAACATTAAAACTCAATTATAAAGATTAGGTATAATAATTAATCAAACCTTTAAATACCAAATAATCAGTTATTTTATTAATCAAAATTTAAAAATATTAATATTTGTTTATATAAACCAATCTTTTATTTTTGCAATTGACCGGCTTTAACACTCAGCTTATGATGCTCCCGCTGACCTATTTTGTCAGTCGGTTTTAGCAGACCGTCTACCTAAGAGCACTAAAAACACGTTTTTTGGTGTGGAGCCCCTCGTGCCTTTGACGGAGGAACGGGAGTGGGACACCTTCGGGTGTGCTGGTTTCTTAGGTATCAGTCTGCTAACCCTCTTTCGTTTCACCACCATAATTAATAGCAGTGATTGGGCGTAACTTCTTTTATCAAGGAGTCTCTAATGACTATTATTTTATATCATTTTATTTTTCTTCATCTTTATTATCTTATCGTTCAGCTTAAAACACTTTTAAAGAATTCCTACCATCTTTTCACCTATCCAAACTTTTATCTTTATACGGAAAAAATCTCAAGATTAAACGCCAATTAAAGATTAGAACATCTCTATACCAAATCGAACGATAACAACAACCAACTAAGAGCAATTATGATGTTTTTTTTATATCGTATTGTTTTAATGAGCATCCTATTAATAAGTTCTATAAGTTTATTAGGTTGCAGATCTATCAGTAAAAATGAATTTAACAGACATTGTGTTTGGGCAGGACGCGCACTTTCACAATGTAATTGTATTTATAACTCTTTAGAAGAACATTATTCGCCACAATTTGTAGAAAACTTACCTAAAGTAAGCTTACAAAATATTGATGCGGATATGCACTTTGTGGAAACGATGAATGAAACCATGCACCAATGTCAGTTAAGTGCCAGAAAAAACTTAATTAACTAACCTTTGCCTGCTCTACCAAGAAATCTAAAAATGCCCTTACGCGTTTAGGGACATATTTGTCATGTCCTATCCAAACAGCATGAAATTCTTCAGAAGAATTGATATTCCAGTCTTCAAGAATTTTAACCAATAGTTTTTGCTCTAGCGTTTTTCGAACTTGGAATTCATTAAGCTGTGCAACGCCAACACCTGCAAGCGCTAATTGTAAGATTGCTTCTCCATGATTTACTCTCAGGACTTGAGTAGGTGCAAGTGTGATTTCTTGCTCATCTTTTTTAAACAACCATGTTTTATTCTGACGCTGATAACTTACATCTAAAAGCTGATGTTCATAAAGCTCTTCTGGGTGCTGCGGACAACCATACTTTTCAATATATGCAGGTGAACAGACATAATGTTTCTGCGTGCTTCCGAGTGAGCGAGCAACCAAATTTGAGCTTTTTAAAGGCCCTGTCCGAATTGCAACATCAATCCGTTGCTCAACTAAATTAATGACTTCATCACTCAAATGAGCCTCTAATTCAATTTGTGGATAGCACTCGTTAAATCGAGAAATACAAGGCAATAAAAAATGCGTCCAATATGAAAGACTGGTATGAACTCTAATTCGCCCTTGCGGCATGTGATTTGCAGTAACTGATTGCTCTAGTTCATCTAAGTTATTGAGTATATGAATGCCTTGCTCATAAAACTGACATCCTTCACTGGTAAGCTGAAACTGGCGTGTTGAACGGTTAAGCAATCTAACGCCAAGTCTTTTTTCCAACCGAGAAATTAACTTACTGACCGCAGACGGCGTCATGTCACAAGCTCTTGCAACGGCAGAGAAACTCCCAAGCTCGACCACTCGAATAAAAATTGCCAACTCGCCAGACCGATTAATATCAAAATATGACATAACAAAAGCCATTTATGAATTTCATTCACAAATCTTATTCCGCTTATGTCGCTATAACAAGCCAGCAATTTGTTTCAAGATAACTTTAATTCGTTTTAAAGAGTTCACGAGATGAAACTTTATCAACCCGCCCTATTCTCTCTCGTTTTATTTACGAGCTTTGCACAAGCAGAAGTACAAAAGAGCCAATGGATTACCACTTGGGCAGCCAGCCCCCAAAAAGTCTGGAATAAAGATTTCGTTTTCCCGACCAATATTCCAGAGCAAATATCTAATCAGACCATCAAACAAATCAGCCAAATTAGTTTAGGTGGTGAAGCTGTTAGGCTCGTTTTTACCAATCAATATGGGGATCAACCGTTATCTATTGATAAAACAACTGTGGGACTAATCAAAGGACAAAGTCTAAAAGCTAAGAGTACTTATCCTGTTTATTTTTCTGGGAAACTTAAAGCACAAATTTTACCTGGCAAACAACTGATTAGTGATCCAATCCAATTACCAGTTCCCGATCATGCACAGTTAATGGTAAATACCTTTATTCAAAAGCCGACTACATTTAAAACTTTTCATTGGGATGCGAAACAAACCAGTTGGATTATTGCTGGCAATCAGACCGCGAACTTAAATACGCCCAGCAGTGCCAAAACAACAACTGCACGGTTATTATTATCGGCTATTGAAGTAAAACCGAAACGTAAAGCACACGTTGTTGCGGTCATTGGAGACTCCATTACTGACGGCGCAACTGCAACTTTAGATGCAAATACGAGATGGACTGACTTTTTAGCTAAGCGCGTATCGCCACATCAAGTGGCTGTCATTAATAGTGGAATTTCAGGAAATCGGTTACTTACAGACGGTATGGGTGACAGTGCTTTAAAACGTTTAAACAGTGAAGTGTTTCAATACTCAGGTGTTAAAACTTTAATTGTTTTAGTTGGTATTAATGATATTTCATGGCCCGGTACAGCTTTTGCACCTAAACAACAAATACCGTCGTTTGAAACCTTAACTGAAGGTTATAAACGTGTTGTAAAGGAAGCTCATGAGCAAGGTATTCAAGTGATTGGGGCGACGTTACTTCCCTTTTCAGGCGCTTTACCTAATACACCTTTAGATAACTATTATCAGCCTAACAAAGATGAATTACGCCAGCGTATTAATCACTGGATGAGAACCAGTAAAACATTTGATGGGGTTCTTGATCTTGAGCAAGGCTTAAAAGATTCAAAACATTCTGACCGATTAAATCCAATTTATGATTCTGGAGATCATTTACATCCTAATGATCGCGGGAATCAACAAATGGCAAATCTGGTTGATTTAAACCAGCTAGTTAACAAATAAAACGTCCAGATACAGGTAGGAATTTGTTTCCTACCTGTATCCATATGGATTAATTACCCTCTAACTCGGCGGTAAGTTTTGAAGTAATCGGCTGTTTTTCAGCTGCGTAACGTCTTAAAACCATGACGGCGAAAAGCGCTAAAATTGCAGGGATTGCGATCATCACAAAATTCATTTTATGTGGCAATTCTAAACCCAATAACAAGCCCGTTAAGATTGGACCAACAATTGCCCCAATTCGACCAACACCAGAGGCACAGCCAATCCCAGTAGAACGCACACTTAATGGATAATATTGTGCAACATAACTATAAAGCAGAATTGAGGTCCCAATCGTTGCAGCTCCTGCAACGGTCACCAAACCATATAAAACATAGGCTGGTGACTTAAAGCCTAAACCGATTAATGCTAAAACTCCTGCCAGTAACATTCCCATAATTACCGGTTTTAAATGGAATTTATCAGACAAAATACCTCCACCAATTGAACCGATCATTGCGCCAACATTTAGAGCAAGCAAGAATAAAATACTCTTTCCGAGTGAATACCCTGCTGCCAGCATGAGTTTTGGTAACCAGCTACTTAAGGCATACACCATGAGTAAGCACATGAAAAATACGAGCCAGAACATGAGTGTATTGAAGGCACGGCCTTGTTGAAATAATCCCTTTACAGAACTGCCTGTTGGAACATTATCTTCATTAAGCACTAATTGCGTATGGGTTGTTAGTGTTTGTTCAGGTGAAATTTTTTGAATAATTTTATGTGCCTGTTCAGTTTTATCTGTTTTAACTAAAAAAGTTAATGACTCAGGTAAAAACTTCCAAATGACAGGTAATAAAAATAGTGGAATACCAGCAATTAAAAACATAATTTGCCACCCCTGACTTTCAACCAAATAACTACCAATTAAGGCCGAAAGAATTCCCCCAATCGCATAACCACTAAACATGGTCCCCACCAGCGTACTTCTTATACGTTTAGGTGCATATTCTGATGTAAGTGCAACTAAATTTGGCATGACCCCACCAATACCTAGCCCCGCCAAGAACCGAAGTACCCCAAACTCAAGTGGGCTTGATGCAAAAGCACCTAAAAAGGTAAAACCACTAAAAAGAGTGACACAAATTAAAATCACATTTTTACGGCCTATTTTGTCTGCCAAAGTTCCAAAGAACATTGCCCCAAACATCATTCCGCATAATGCTGTACTTGCTAACATCCCCGCTTGTACAGCTGTTAACGACCACTCTTGCATGAGCAAAGGCAGTACAACGCCATAAATCACCAGATCATAACCATCAAAAACAATAATTAATAAACACCAAAGCAAAATGCTCCAGTGAAAAGGGGTAAATCGGGCCTGATCAATAACTTCATTTACATTTAATTTAGATGTTGTCATTTACTCACCTCCTCTGTGAGATAAATTCATATTTAATTTTTTAAAACGACATATTGCACCCTAAAGAAAAAACAGATTATTCAAGGTCTTGTTGAATAAATTAAAAGTCATAACTCGCCATCATATTGAAGCGGTTATCAATCCCGTTACGGCCATCAAAAGTTTCTCGTTCGCCATAAACATATTCGACGCCCAAGGTAATTGGTTTGTATGGGTTATAAAGTGCATTCACCCAGCCCTGCCAAAGCTCTTTATTTTGGGTGGTGCTATTACGTTGTAATTCAGCAAAACGGTTATCATCTTTGGCTTTCATATAGCCATAAGCTAAGGTTGAACGAATTTGTGGCGTAAATTGATGAGTAATACCGAAAGAAACGGTATCAAATTCATTGCTATGCATATTATTTTGATCATCTATCGCATAGCCGCTATTACTCCATAGCAAGAAACGCCCATCTCCTTTGACATGGTAGTAATCGGCTTTGAGTAATGTGTCAGGCGTAATTTGATATTTACCTCCGAAGCCCACACCCCAAGCGACTTGCTCATCATTATTAGTTCTTTTTTCGGCAACTAAACTACGGGCAGATAACATCGAACCATTGGCAAATTTATGATTTAAGCGTCCTACCAAAGCTGGTAAGCGCATTTTATTGTCAGGGTCAGTTGTCGCAGTATATTTCGGGTCTTCCACACTGACTGCAAAACTGGTATTTGCCGTAATGTTATCGCTGTATCGAACCAACGGCGATCTTAATAATGCACTGCCTACAAATGTGCCTGCATCAATCGTTTCCGGATAATATTCAGGTGCGATAAATGTTGACCACGTTTGACCAATGAGCCATTTATCAAACGTTAAATAAGCATGGCGTATCCGAAACTGATCCCGAGTAGCAGCCCCAAAGAAGTCCATTTCAAGTTTCCCGCCCACATCACCCGCAGCAGTTGGGGTTTTAAAATTCAACCCGAAACGTGTCACATTAACGGTACTGTGTAATTGGTCCTTCTGGGCAGATTCTTCTGGGGTATTTTCGAGTGGAACCCCACTAATATTGTTATACATGGTAGATGCCCCCTTCATTTGATAAGAAGCATCTGCCCGTATATAACCGTATAAATTAAATTCTGCGCCAGACTTAGTTAACACTTGTTTTGTAGGCTGAGCAGCTTGGGGCGTTGCAGAAGTTGCTAGCTCTACTCTTTGTTGCGATAAAGATTTCTGAGCTTGCATGTTGGCTTGTAGCATAGCCCGTAGTTCTTTTACTTCTTGGCGAAGTTGTTCTATTTCAGGATCTGTTTGACCTGCAAAAGCAGAAGACACAAACAGGGTCACAGAAACTGCCAATAGGCTTTTTTGAACCGTTGTATTTAAAGCATTTATCATAAAACTTTCCTTTTTTGATCTTTAATTAGACTTAAAGATCTCGACATCCTTTTTGTTATATACCTATCTAAAACAGGCTCTTAAACATCAGACTTTCTTCCTCTAGAAAGTCTTCCTCATATTTTTTAGACAAAACCTCCCTTAAGCAGCATTGAGGCCACTTTTTAATGTGTTATAGGTAAAGCTAGTTCTTCTAATTTTTTCGTTTTTTTATATTCTCATCCTCATTGAGAATATTTAGGTGTTAAGACAATATTCCTTTGTCTCTACTGACATTATTTTTTTGCAATAAAACCCTGATACGTCAAAATTTGCGTATACGGCTGTACACTCTCGAAACCAGTCTTTTGCAAAAGTTTTATATATCCTTCAGTAGTTAAGCTAAAAAAGTCTTGTGCCATACGCTCTAACATTTTCTGACATTGGTCTTCCGTTAAACCTTGATCCAAGCATAAATAACGTAGTGCTTGAAGCTGCTGTGGGTTTACACACGTCATTAAATCGTAAGTAAGTAAAACCGCTTTTTCTTTTAAGCGATCATAAATATCTTTAAAAAAAACAGGTTTTATCTCATCTGCAATAAAATGCGCTACGAGAATAGAAAGTGCAGCATCAAAGCAATTTTCCAGAGGCAAAGCCGAAGTTTCACCGTGAACAAAGGTTACTTGTGAAGATTTATCTAAAAGTTCAACCTGTTCTTGGGCTTTTTGCAGCATGGTCAAAGATGGATCAACTGCTGTAAATTTCCAGTTCGGATGTCGTTTAAGTAAATATTCGAGTTCATACCCCGTACCACAACCCACAATTAAGATATGAGCATTAGGTTTCAACACCGATTGTAAAATGGCATCCACCTGTTGATGGATGACTTCATAACCTGGAATTAATTTACGAATATGTTCGTCATATCCTTCGACTACTTTGGGGCTATTAAAGTCTTTTGCCATTTTGTTTTATCCTCTATTTAAACTGCCTTTAAATTTATAGTTTGCTGCACTTTGAACGGGCTTTCGACTTCTTTAGTCAAAGACATTTCCAGTTAAATTAAGCTCAGCTCGCATAATTTCCTGCAATTTAAACTTTTGCGCTTTGCCTGAAGCAGTCATTGGAAACTCATTAAAGAATCGGACATAACGCGGCACTTTATTATGAGAAATATGCTCTTTGCAGAATTGGCGAATACTGTTTTCATCAATTTGATGATGGTCATGCAAAATAATACAAGCACAAAGTTCTTCGCCATATCTGGCATCTGGTAAGCCAATGACTTGTACATCGCTTACATCTGGATGGGTATATAAAAAGTCTTCAATTTCTTTTGGAAAGAGATTTTCCCCACCACGAATCACCACATCTTTAATACGGCCTTTAATTTTAATAAAACCGTCTTGGTCCATTTCGGCAATATCACCCGTATGCATCCAGCCAGCTGAATCAATGACCTCTTTGGTCTTTTCTTCTTCGCCCCAATAGCCAGCCATCACTGAATAACCGCGAACACATAGCTCACCTAAAGTACCTTGCGGAACAATCTGCCCTTCTAAATCGACAATTTTAATTTCAACATGCGGATGAACATGCCCAACAGTGCTTACTCGTTTATCAATCGAATCATTTACCGAGCTTTGCACACTCACTGGCGAGGTTTCAGTCATACCATAACAAATCGTGATTTCAGACATATGCATTCGGTCTATGACACGTTGCATAATTTCACGTGGACAAGGACTACCTGCCATAATTCCTGTTCTTAAGCTCGACAGGTCAAATTCATTAAACTGTTCATGTTCTAAAGTAGCAATAAACATGGTCGGCACGCCATAAGCTGCCGTACAACGTTCTTGATGAATCGCTTTTAAAGTTTCTAAAGGATTAAATACCGCCGATGGATAGACCATGGTTGAACCATGTGTCACACATGCCAGATTCCCCATGACCATGCCGAAACAATGAAACAACGGCACAGAAATACAAACTTTATCTTGAGGGGTTAAACGAATGCCTTCACCGACAAAATAACCATTATTTAAAATATTATGGTGGGTCAACATGGTCCCTTTAGGGTTACCTGTTGTTCCTGATGTAAATTGGATATTAATCGTTTCATCAAACTGATGTTGCTTCGCTAATTGTTTTAATTGTTCAAGCTGCTCAGAAGTTGGTGTGGTGACTAAATCACTAAAGCGATAAATACCCGTATGTTGTTGGTCATCAATTTTAATGACAAATTTTAAATGTGGCAGTCGCGCTGAACTGAGCACTTTATCTGAACTGTTGGTTAACTCAGGGGCAATTTTTGTGAGTAATTCTTGGTAATCAGTGGTTTTGAATTGAGAAGCAATAATCAATCCTTTACATGAGACTTTATTCAACACATATTCAAGTTCATGGCTTTTATAAGCTGTATTTAGATTGACTAAAATAATCCCTGCTTTAAAGGCTGCAAATTGGGTTACCGTCCATTCCACACAGTTAGGTGACCAGATCGCTAATCGATCTCCTTTTTTTAATCCCAATTTTAAAAGGCTACAAGCAAAAGCATTTACTTCATCCTGTAAAGCTTTATAGGTTAATCGTCTGTTTTGGTGGAAACTGACGATTGCTTCCTTTTCAGCATATTGCCGACAGGCCTGATCGAATTGTTCACCAATGGTCATACCCAATAAGGGCTGTGTGCTTGGTCCCGAGGCGTAACTTAACCGTTCTTGTTGCATTGAATCATTCTCCTTGATTCTTTTAATTCTCTTCTTACCTGATCTAATTGTTGTTACTGCAACTACTTTTCCAAACCGCCTACTTTGTAATGTTTATCCTTTATATGCCCTATTTCTTCTGCACAGCATCTACACAAAAGTCAGCAATCTGTTTTGAAAAATAGTCTTTGTGCGCATGATCAAACTTTGTATTTTGAGCTGGGTCTAGGGGTTCAACTACCACATAGGTCATGGCACCGACAACACAAAGTGCTGCTGTGTTTAAATCATCCAAGACAAACTCACCACTTGCATTTCCATCCGCAAGTATTTTTTTAATACTTTGTTTAATCAATTGCTTCACACGAAAACGCTCATGTTCAACCGTTGAATCGACGGGTTCAAACATGAGTGAATATGCAAGCTGAGGACTATTCAGTGCCCGTTTTACAAAGGTTGCCACCGCCTTGTGTAATTTCTGCTTTGCCGATAACTCACTTTCGGTAATCGAATCAATCACCAATAATTCTGTATTAATAGCCTCGGACAAAACTTCAATCAGCACTTGGCTTTTATTATCAAAATAGCGATAAACCAGTCCACTAGATACACCCGCTTGCTCTGCAATTGTTTGTATTTGCGCGTCTTTAAATCCTCCCTCTGAAATTATTTTTCTGGCTGAATTCAAAATCGATTTACGATTTTGCTCCATCCGCTCTTGCATTAAAGATGATCGTTTATAGCTCATAATTTATTCTCTAACAAATAAAATGAATTGTAAATCATTTTATGAATCTGTATTCACTTTTTCAAAAAATCATTGTATGTTACTTATCAAATACCCACAAAATATTTTATGGACAACAAATATAACCAATAGGATGAAAATATCATGAACCTACGCAGCTTGAATTTCGGTCTAGATGAAACTTTAATTGCGCTTCAAGATTCGGTAGCCGCTTTTTGTGCAAAGGAAATTGCACCAATTGCCCAACAAGTTGATCAAGACAACAAATTCCCTGCACATCTCTGGAAAAAATTCGGAGATATGGGCCTTTTAGGCATGACGGTTTCTGAAGAATATGGCGGTGCCAATATGGGTTACTTAGCTCATATTATTGCTATGCAAGAAATTTCTCGTGCTTCGGCAGCCATTGGTTTGTCTTACGGTGCTCATTCTAATTTATGTGTAAACCAAATTAACCGTAACGGTAACGAGCAGCAAAAACAAAAGTATTTACCAAAATTGATTTCCGGTGAATATGTGGGTGCCCTTGCGATGTCTGAACCGAATGCGGGTTCTGATGTCGTTAGCATGAAATTACGTGCTGAACAAAAAGGTGATCACTTCGTTTTAAATGGTTCAAAAATGTGGATCACTAACGGCGGTGATGCAGATGTACTCGTGGTTTACGCTAAAACTGATCCGCAAGCTGGTGCAAAAGGCATGACTGCTTTTTTAGTTGAAAAAAGCATGAAAGGCTTTAGTCACGGCAACCACTTAGACAAACTCGGTATGCGTGGCTCTAACACTTACCCGCTGTTCTTTGACAATGTGGAAGTACCTGCTGAAAACGTACTCGGCGGTGTTGGTAACGGCACAAAAGTACTCATGAGTGGTTTGGACTATGAACGTGCAGTTTTAAGTGCCGGACCTTTAGGCATTATGGATGCCTGCCTAGATGTGGTAATTCCATACTTACACCAACGTGAACAGTTTGGACAAGCTTTAGGTGAATTCCAACTTATGCAAGGCAAACTTGCCGATATGTATTCAACTTGGTTGGCATGTAAAGCTCTTGTTTATGCTGTTGGTGCTGCATGTGATAAAGCTGACCATGACCGCAGCCTACGTAAAGATGCTGCAAGTGCCATTTTATATGCTGCCGAAAAAGCAACATGGATGGCTGGTGAAGCAATCCAAACTTTAGGCGGTAATGGTTATATCAATGAATTCCCTGCTGGGCGTTTATGGCGCGATGCAAAACTTTATGAAATTGGTGCCGGAACTTCTGAAATTCGCCGCATGCTGATCGGCCGCGAACTCTTCAATGAAACCAAATAATAATTATAAATAAGGACGCATCTTATGAACCAATTACAAAGCAAGATTAATGTTCGAAGTGAAGACTTCAAAACAAACCAGCAAGCCATGCAAACATTGGTCACAGATCTAAAACAAGTTGCACAGCATATTGCTTTAGGCGGCGGTGAAAATGCCCGTCAAAAACATTTGGCTCGAGGTAAACTTTTACCTCGTGAACGTATTGATCAACTGATTGATGTCGGTACGGCATTTTTAGAAATTGGTCAGTTGGCAGCGTACAACGTTTATGAAGATGATGTTCCTGCCGCAGGTGTGATTGCAGGTGTTGGTCAAGTCAACGGAATCACTTGCATGATCGTTGCCAACGATGCAACGGTTAAAGGTGGAACGTATTACCCACTTACGGTTAAAAAGCATTTACGCGCACAAGAAATTGCTGAACAAAATCACTTGCCTTGTATTTATTTGGTGGACTCAGGCGGCGCCTATTTACCAATGCAAGATGAGGTTTTCCCAGACCGTGATCACTTTGGGCGTATTTTCTACAATCAGGCACGTATGTCGAGCCTAGGTATTGCCCAAATCGCTGTAGTAATGGGTAGCTGTACCGCAGGTGGTGCTTATGTTCCTGCCATGTCTGATGAAACCATTATTGTCCGTAACCAAGGTACGATTTTCTTAGGTGGCCCTCCTCTTGTAAAAGCTGCAACTGGCGAAGTGGTGAGCAGTGAAGATTTAGGCGGTGGTGATGTACACACACGTCTTTCAGGTGTGGCTGACCATTTAGCTGAAAATGATGAACATGCAATTGCGATTGCACGTAACATTGTTGCTAACTTAAATAAAAAGCCAAATGACTTAAATAAACAAGTTGATGAACCATTATTTGATGCATCGGAACTCTATGGTGTGGTGCCAAGTGATGCACGTAAACCTTTCGATGTACGTGAAGTCATTGCACGTATTGTAGATGGCTCTCGTTTTGATGAGTTTAAAGCACGTTTTGGTTCAACACTGATTACTGGTTTCGCTTCGCTCTATGGCATGCCAGTCGGGATTATTGCCAATAACGGGATTTTATTCTCTGAGTCTGCACAAAAAGGTGCGCACTTTATTGAGCTATGCACACAGCGCAATATTCCATTGTTATTCCTACAAAACATTACGGGCTTTATGGTTGGTCGTCAGTATGAAAATGAAGGAATTGCAAAAAACGGCGCCAAATTAGTGATGGCAGTTGCAACCGCAAATGTACCTAAACTCACCCTAATTATTGGCGGTTCGTTTGGTGCGGGTAACTACGGCATGTGTGGCCGTGCTTATTCACCACGCTTTTTATGGACATGGCCAAACTCTCGTATTTCTGTGATGGGCGGAGAACAAGCCGCAAGCGTACTTTCGACTTTAAAACGTGATCAGATTGAGCAAAAAGGTGCCGAGTGGTCAGCGCAACAAGAAGACGAATTCAAACAACCAATTCGTGAACAATACGAGCGCCAAGGCCATCCGTACTATGCTTCTGCCCGCCTTTGGGATGACGGTGTAATCGACCCAGCGCAAACTCGCCAAGTACTTGGCTTAAGCCTTGCAGCTGCTATGAACGCTCCAATCCAGCCAACCAAATTTGGCGTGTTCCGCATGTAAGAGGTGTATATGAGCTATCAATTTTTACAACTCGAACAACAAGGTCAGGTTGCCTATGTTTGGCTGAACCGCCCTGAATTGCACAATGCATTCAACACCACAGTCATTGAAGAGCTGCATGCTTGCTTTAAACAAATCCATACACGTGATGATATACGTGTGGTCGTTCTAGCGGGTCGCGGCAAAAGCTTTTCGGCAGGTGCCGACCTCAACTGGATGAAGCAGGCAGGTCAGGCATCTTCAGCAGAAAATGAAGCAGATGCATTAAAACTTGCACAAATGTTAGATGCACTTGCAACACTTAAGCAACCGACCATTGCCCGAGTGCATGGCATTGCCTTTGGGGGCGGTATGGGTTTAGCGTCAGCGTGTGATATTTGCATTGCCAGCACTGATGCCAAGTTTGCAACATCTGAGGTTCGTTTAGGGCTTGCTCCATCTACCATTAGCCCCTATGTAATTCGTGCAATTGGTGCAAGACAAGCTTCTCGTTACTTCTTAACTGCCGAGCGAATTTCAGCACGTGAAGCCAAACACATTGGCTTGGCACATGAAGTTGCAGATGCTGAAGACTTAGATAAAAAAGTTCAAGAAATTGTTGATGCTCTATTACTCGGTGGTCCGCATGCTCAAGCGGCATCAAAACAACTCATTCAAATGGTGAGCAACCAGACCATGAGCAATGACTTGCTGCAGCAGACAGCACATCATATTGCTCAAGTTCGTCAAGGCAGCGAGGCAAAAGAAGGTCTGAGTGCCTTTTTAAATAAACAACAGCCTGCTTGGGTTTCTAACTCGAATAACAACAATTAAGGACGATCATCATGTTTGAAAAGATTTTAATTGCGAACCGTGGCGAGATTGCGTGCCGTGTGATTCGTACAGCTAAAAAATTAGGGATTGCAACGGTTGCTGTTTACTCAGATGCAGATGCAAATGCACAACATGTCAAACTTGCCGATGAAGCGGTTTATATTGGTCAGTCCCCTGCAACGCAAAGTTATTTACAAGCCGACCGCATTATTCAAGCAGCGATTGATACAGGCAGCCAAGCAATTCACCCGGGCTACGGTTTCCTTTCTGAAAATGACCAGTTTGCACTCGCTTGCAAACAACACAATATTTGCTTTATTGGCCCGCCAGTCGATGCCATTTTAGCTATGGGTTTAAAAGCAACCTCTAAAGCTTTAATGGAAAAAGCAGGCGTCCCTTTAACACCGGGTTATCACGGAACCAACCAAGATGCCGACTTTTTAAAACAACAGGCAGACCAAATTGGCTATCCAGTTTTAATCAAAGCTAGTGCTGGCGGTGGCGGTAAAGGCATGAGCTTGGTTGAACGTAGTGAAGATTTTCTACATGCATTAGCTTCTTGTAAGCGCGAAGCTAAATCGAGCTTTGGTAATGATGATGTCTTAATTGAACGTTATGTGATTCAACCACGTCACATCGAAGTACAAGTGTTTGGTGATACACACGGTAACTATGTGCACTTGTTTGAGCGCGACTGCTCTGTGCAACGTCGCCACCAAAAAGTATTAGAAGAAGCCCCTGCTCCACAAATGCCAAGCGAGAAGCTTGATGCGATGCGTCAGGCGGCAATTGATGCTGCACGTGCAGTAGACTATGTCGGTGCCGGTACGGTCGAGTTTATTGTGGAACAAGACGGTACGGCGTATTTCATGGAAATGAATACCCGCTTACAAGTTGAGCACCCAGTGACTGAAATGATTACCGGTGAAGACTTGGTTGAATGGCAACTTCGTGTAGCTTATGGCGAACCGTTACCTAAACTACAAAACGAATTACAAATTCACGGGCATGCGCTCGAAGCACGTATTTACGCCGAAGAACCAGAAAAAGGCTTTTTACCTGCCATTGGTAAAATTGACTATCTACACTACCCAACTCAAAACCAATATGTACGTGTAGACAGCGGTATTGTTGAAGGCGATGAAATCACAACCTATTACGACCCGATGATAGCTAAACTGATCGTATGGGGTAAAAACCGTGAAGCTGCGCTCATTCAAATGCAGCATGCCTTAAGCCAATTCCATGTCGATGGTTTAGGCAACAACATTGCTTTTCTTGAAAAAATTGTTCGTAGCGAATCGTTTAAACAAGCCAAGCTTGATACTAACCTGATTCAACGTGAACAAAACTTCTTGTTTAGCCCTGAAGAGATCAAACCTGAACTGGTGGTGGCAGCGGCATTTATTGAGTTTCTAAGTAAACTTAATAACAACAGCTCAAGCCAAAAACAGCTTTGGCAGGCTCAACCACTGTGGCGTTTAAATATTGCCTATCAGCACAGTATTAAACTGAATTATTTAAATCAGAATACCCAAATCAAATTTGCCTCACATGAAGATGGCTTCATCGCAGAATATAACGGTCAATGCTACACGATTTCTGGCCAATTGATTGATGCGCATACGGCCTCTGTTCAAATTGGTGGGACTCAGCAAAAGCTGTCTTTTAACCAAAGTCAGCAAGGTATTACCTTATTCCAAAATGGACAAAGCTACAAGTTTGCTTATATTCGCCAAGACTTTAATCAAGCAGATAGCCAAGCCGATGAAGGCCACCTGAAAGCCCCAATGCCAGGTGTGGTCACTCAAGTGCTGGTAAGTGCAAATCATAGCGTGAAGAAAGACGATATTTTAATGACGCTTGAAGCAATGAAAATGGAATATACCATTCGTGCGCCTAAAGATGGCTTGATTTTAGACTCTTACTTCCAAGTCGGCGATCAGGTCAAAGCTGGCGATGAACTTGTGGAATTTCAGCCTGCTCAGGAGGAAGTTGCATGAGTGAGTTTGTCAAAATCGTGGAGGTCGGTCCCAGAGACGGCCTCCAAAACGAAAAGCAGGCTTTAACGGTCGAACAACGCTTAAATTTCATTAATGACTTGATAAATGCAGGCCTAAAATCAATTGAAGTGGGTTCATGCGTTTCGGCAAAATGGGTGCCACAAATGGCTCAAAGTGACGAGCTATTTAAGTTATTACCCCAAACAACCGATGTGCAATTTAGCTTGCTCACCCCCAATATCAAAGGTTTTGAAACTGCTCAAGCGGTAGGATGCAAAGAGGTTGCGGTGTTTACCGCAGCTTCTGAAAGCTTTACCCGTAAAAATATCAACTGCTCAATCGATGAAAGCTTTGAAAAATTTAGCGATGTTCTGAGCGCAGCAAAAGCACATAACATCCGTGTGCGTGGTTATGTCTCTTGTATAGTCGATTGTCCATATGAAGGCGCAATTGCTCCTGAACAAGTGGTAAAAGTTGTTAAACGGCTCTATGACATGGGCTGCTATGAAGTGTCTTTAGGTGAAACCATTGGCACCGCAACACCAGATCGCGTTCAAAAGGTTTGGCAAGCATGCCTCGCTGAACTCGACAGCAAGGTTTTGGCTGGGCATTTCCATAACACCTATGGCATGGCGATTGCCAATATTTATCAGTCTTTACAACAAGGCATTCGTGTTTTTGATTCGTCTCTTGCAGGACTTGGCGGTTGCCCTTATGCCAAAGGTGCTTCTGGCAATGTATCGACCGAAGATCTATTTTATTTGCTGTCACACATGGGCTTTGAAACTGGCATTGACTTAGAAAAGCTAATGCAAGCCAGCCAAAATATTAGCAATGTATTAAACCGAAAAAGCTTGTCGAATTATGCAAATGCTTATTGGCAAACCAAGTGTGCCTAGTCATCAATTAAAGTAGCTCAGCATCTGGTATAAGGCTTAATATTAGGCCGAGTACCAGATTATCACGTCTAATCTTTATCTCATTTCGTTCAAGAATTGGGACTAAATCCCTCATGTAATTTTTTTAAAATTTATCATTCATCTCTGTATTAAATGCCTCTCTCAACAGAAGCATTTTCTACCCTATTTTTATTCTAAATCCGTATTATTGTTCATCCTTTTCTATCTTAGTCCTTAAAAAATTTATCTCATTATTTATAAAAATAAGATGCATCCATTTCAATTCTTGGGGAAATATATTCTTCCACCCAATCTAACCATGCACGCGTTTTAGCATCAATAAAATGGCGTGAAGGCAATAAGGTATAAACTCCTATATCAGGCGAACGCCACTCTGGCAAGATATGACATAATCTTCCATTCTGAACTGCATCTAAAGCCGAAAACATCGGCAATAACGCCACGCCCATATCTTGTTGCACCACATCCAACAATAACTCAGGGTTATCTGCAATGAGTTGCCCGCCAGTATCAATTTGGTAAGACTCACCCTTTGCATTTAACAAGTGCCAATCTGGTGTAATAGATGGGTTTACTAAGCGTAAACAGGCATGGTTTTTTAAGTCTTCTGGGGACTTCGGCACACCATGTTTTTCTAAATATGCAGGTGATGCACATAAAACAGAAAAAATGGTCCCAATTCTGCGTGCAACAAACCGAGAATCTGTTAATGATTCAGTCAGATAAAGACTGACATCCACCCCTTTTGCCAATAGGTCTGGAACGTACTGTGAAGTCGTATATTCCACGGTTAGTTCAGGGTAATGCTTACAAAACTCGGCCATTACTGGAAAAACATAATGATGCCCAAAGCTTCCCATGCTTAACACACGTAAACGCCCTTTGGGTTTAGATGCCGTTCCTGTTACTTCTGATTCTGCTTCATCCACCATTGAAATGACTTGGCGACAGCGCTCTGCATAAGTCGCACCAATATCGGTCAGTGCCTGCTGGCGCGTTGAGCGTTGTATGAGTTTTGTACCTAAGCGTGTTTCTAGCTCGCTGATAAGACGTGAAACCTGTGCTGTGGTCAGATCCATCTGCTCAGCTGCTGCTGTGAAACTCCCGCTATCAATCACTTTCAGGAATGCATGCATTGCATGCAATAGTCCACCATCGAGATTTTTGCGCATAACGTAAATATGTTTTCCTAAATTACGGATTGTTGCACCAGTTTAGTTCAACCACAATGACTAAATGTACATACATTGGCACTAATTCTTTTTAAGAAGAGGAACCGATCTTTTTTTATTTCGTATGTCACTTGCTCCAAATATTCAACTGGATGTTGAAAAAAGAAAGTAGTCCGAGCTACTAAAAATTCTAAGGAGATATAAATGAATATAGCTACAAAAGTCACTCCAAATATTATTGCAACAAAGGATGTGTCACTTGAAGATAAATATGTAAGTGATAACGGTACAGCATATATGACTGGCATTCAGGCACTTGTTCGGTTGCCTCTTGCCCAAACTCGCCGTGACGCGATCAATGGTTATCATACTGCTGGTTTTATTTCTGGTTATCGCGGTTCTCCTGTTGGTAACTATGATAGTTTCCTTTGGCAAGTTCAAGGATTACTTAAATCCCATAATGTTGTATTTCAACCTGGTGTAAACGAAGACTTAGCTGCTACCGCAATTTGGGGTACGCAACAAGTTAACCTTTCAGGCCAAGGCAAATATGATGGAGTGTCTTCATGGTGGTATGGTAAAGGCCCGGGTGTTGACCGTTCAGGCGATGTACTCCGCCATGCTAACTTAGCTGGTACCTCTGAACGTGGTGGTGTCGTTGCTTTATTTGGTGATGACCACTCATGTAAATCTTCTACAATCCCTCACCAGTCTGAACATGTCATGATTGGTTGCGGTATTCCAATTTTCTACCCAACATCCGTTCAACAAATTTTAGACTTTGGTGTTCACGCCATTGCAGTTTCACGTTTTTCTGGCCTTTGGTCTTCAATGAAGCTGGTTAGTGAAATTGTAGAAACTTCTGCTTCTGTACATGTTGACCTAGACCGTGTTACTCCGGTTATACCAGAAGATGTCAATTTCCCAGAGGGTGGCGTCAATATTCGTTGGCCAGATCATGGCATTCAGCAAGAAGAACGCCTTTATAAATATCGCTTACCTGCTGTTTTGGCTTATGCCCGCGCGAATAAAATCAACACCGTTACATGGCCTTGTGAAAATGCCCGTATCGGTATTGCCGCAAGTGGTAAAGGTTATTTAGATACGATTGAAGCCTTACGCATTTTAGGTATTGAAGATGAAACTGCCCAACAACTTGGGCTACGTGTTTATCAAGTTGGTCTGATTTGGCCTTTAGAACCACAAGGTGTTCGTGAGTTTGCCGAAGGTTTACAAGAACTGATCGTTATTGAAGAAAAACGTCCAATTATTGAAACACAAATTAAAGATGAGCTGTACTCACTTCCTGATGGCAAACGCCCACATGTGATTGGTAAAGCCACCGATGGTAAAGGTGAATGGAGTACCTCTATTGAGGAAGCACCGCTCATTGGTCACTATGAGTATCAGCCTGAACCTATTGCAAAAATGCTGGCTACTCGCTTCTTAAAACTAGATATTCCAGAAAGCCTAAAATTACAAATCCAAAGCAGAATCGACTTACTGCTAAAAGCAGAGCAAGAATCAAAACGTGTTATTGATCTTGCTGAGCGTAAACCATATTTTTGTAGCGGTTGCCCACATAACTCATCAACGGTAGTCCCTGAAGGTAGCCGCGCTCTTGGCGGTATTGGTTGTCACTATATTGCTGTTTCACTTGACCGTGGTACCGAAACATTCTCGCAAATGGGCGGTGAAGGTGTAAGTTGGGTCGGTGCATCACCATTTACCAATGAAAAACACATTTTTGCCAACCTTGGTGACGGAACTTACTTCCACTCAGGTTACTTAGCAATCCGTCAGTCCATCGCTGCAAAAACTAATATTACCTATAAAATTCTCTACAACGATGCGGTCGCTATGACAGGTGGTCAGCATGTAGATGGGCATTTGAGCGTTGCGCAGTTAACTCGTCAGCTTGCTGCCGAAGGTATCAAAAAACAAGTCATCGTAACTGATGAAGTTAAACTATTAAACGAAGAAGACGGTATTGCACCGGGTGTAGAAATTCGCCACCGTAATGAACTCGATACAGTTCAACGCGAGCTTCGTGAAGTTACAGGTGTAACCGCTTTAATCTATGTACAAACCTGTGCCAGTGAAAAACGTCGTCGCCGTAAACGTGATGCTTACCCTGACCCAGCTGAGCGTTTATACATTAACAGTGATATTTGTGAAGGCTGTGGCGACTGCTCGAAAAAATCAAACTGCTTATCTATTGAGCCAGTAGAGACTGCTTTAGGAACTAAACGTCAAATTAACCAAAGTAGCTGTAACAAAGACTTCACTTGTGCCGAAGGGTTCTGCCCTAGTTTTGTGACTGTTCATACACGTGATATGAAACGTCCGGCTAAATTTGAAGGTATTGGTGCAGGCTGGCCGACATCACCAGTTATTCCTCAGTTATATGATGTTCCAAGTCGTATTATGGTCGGTGGTATTGGTGGTACAGGCGTTGTGACTATTGGTGCACTGCTTGGTATGGCGGCTCACCTCGAAGGTAAAGCTACCCGTGTGATGGACATGGCTGGACTTGCGCAAAAAGGCGGTACAGTTTATTCATACGTACAACTTGCAGCAACTGATGAACAAATTTCTTCTACCAAAATTCCAGCGGGCCAATGTGAATTACTGATTGGTGCCGATGCGGTAGTTGCTGGTGGTAGTGCTGCTCTATCTCGCTTAAAAGATGATGCTTTGGTTATTGTGAATGAAGACAGTACCCCTACTTCTGAGTTTATTAAATCTCGTGACTGGTATGCACCTATTAGCGATTTAATTGATCGTCTTCGTGGTCGTGTTCGTCAAGGTCAACTGGTTTCTCTGCCAGCAGCTCGCATTGCAACACAACTCTTAGGTGATTCAATTTATACCAACCAGTTATTACTCGGTATGGCTTGGCAATCTGGTCGTATTCCGCTATTACGTGAAAGTATTGAAAAAGCAATTCGCTTAAATGGTACTGCTGTTGAAAAGAACCTAGAAGCTTTCCGTGTGGGTTGCCATCTTGCAAGTGACCCAACTTTAGCTGCACGCTTAGTTGCGGCAATGCCAAAAACCAAAACTCCACAAACTTTGACTGAACTTATTGAAGACCGTTCTGCCCGTCTAACAGACTACTGGAATGAAGCTTACGCAGCTAAATATCGTACGCTTGTAGAGCTGGCTGCTAAAAAGTTACCAGAAGAGTTAACAGGTACGATTGCAACTCAGCTTTATAGAGTTATGGCGTATAAAGATGAATATGAAGTTGCACGTCTTTTAACAGGTAAGAGCTTCAAAGAATCAATTGAAACCCAGTTCGGTAAAGGCTTACGTTTAACGTATCATCTTGCTCCACCAGCTTTACTCGGTGGTCTGAAAAATGTTCGTAAACGTGCGTTTGGTTACTGGATGCGCTTCCCAATGATGATGCTTGCTCGCTTACAATGGCTTCGTGAAACTTTCCTTGACCCATTTGCACGTCAAGAAGAACGTCAACACGAACAAGCTTGGCGTGACCGTTACATCTCATTTGTTGAAGCACTTGTTGAAGCACCAGACAATCACAACTTGGCAGTTGCTGAGCAAATTGCAAAATTACCGGCAGAAGTTCGTGGTTATGGTCATATCAAAATGAAAGCAATGGATGCTGCAAAACAACGTTGGGATGAACTTACACCAACACTGATTAAAGTTCGTAGCTAAGAAATTGCTTAAAAATTAAATCTCAAAATAAAAAAGTCATCCTTAGGGATGACTTTTTTATTGGCTTAAAATTTATTTAGCCATTTTACGTAAAGTCAAAATCTGCTCACTGCGTCCAAATGGACCATACACATCATGTAAAACCGCACTGGTTAAACCAATACCATCTGAGCCATATTGCTGAACAGTTTCCAGACCTAACCATTTACCTTTCGGATAACGGTGCATGTGAATCTGTAAATCAAGATTTGGAAAACCCCAAGTAAATTCACCTTCTTGTCTTGGTACAATCCCGTTTGCGGTATCTATCATGCCAATCAAATGGGCAAAATCTGTCGTCGGCTGCCCTTCAACCATTTCGTTATCGTTATTGAGCCAAACAATGCCTTTACCTGCGCGATGCTGATCATCAGTTTTAGTGACGAGTGTCTGGATAAAACCACCCGGCCATCTTTTCATACCTGTCCATTCTGTAAAGGTATCTGAATGGTGAACTGGTTGATCTTCAAGCCCAGCAATATCGGAACTATCTTGAGTACACATGCGCCATGCTCTAGCCACAATACAGGTTTTACCTTGGGCTTGCATTTCGGCTTCAATCAATTCAATGGTTTTACCGGCACGAATCACATGTGTCTTAATCGTAAATTCACCAAATGCAATTAGTCCAAAAATATCAAAACTAATTCGACCAATTCGCATATCTTGTCGCGGTGAAAACTGCTCTAACTCAGCTGCGATTACGCCACTTGCAGGCGCCATGTGCTGTTCATGAGGGTTCCAAGCCCCTTGTGCATGAACAGTTGAGCAATAATGAGCAATAACTTCGCCTTGAGGACCAATTGTTCTATTCAGTAATTGATAATAAGCATTCATGATTTTCTTTCCGTAGTCCTTGTCCAACATCTATATTTGATGAAAATTCACGTTTTAATGCTTATGTTAACCCTCTATTTATTTGGCTCAACTGGTTTTTCCTACCAAAAACTCATGAGTCTAAAATTACAAATTTAATCACTAGGTAAAATTTTGCATGTCAATTTCACCTAGTGATCTTAAAAATGCCTATTCACTAAAATGCAAAAGCATCTTGATCAAGTTCCATCACAGATTCAGCGCCAGACTCAATAGAAGCAGCATGGCTCTGTGTACGATGTAAAAGTTTTTGATAGAAAAACTTAGCTGTCGTTAACTTTGCTTTATAAAAAGCTTGCTCTTGTGTACCCGATTCTAATTTTTCATGGGCAACTTGTGCCATTCGAGCCCACAAATAAGCGAACACGACGTAACTAGAAAAATAAAGATAATCTACAGAGGCCGCGCCAATTTCTTCTGGATTGTGCTTCGCTTTTTCGGCAATTGTTGTGGTGAGCGATAACCATTGTTGCTTGAGTTCACCTAATTTTTCTAAATAAGGTTTCAGTGCTACATTTGCTTGATGTTGAAGAATGAATTGATCAATTAAATCCGTCATATTCTTTAAGAGCTTGCCTTCTAAATTTAAGACTTTACGTGCAAGCAAATCTAAGGACTGGATTTCGGTTGTTCCTTCATACAATGTTGAAATGCGTGCATCGCGTACAATTTGCTCCATTCCATGCTCAACAATAAACCCATGCCCACCAAACACCTGAACACCATGTTTTGCAGACTCATTACCAGACTCAGTTAAAAAGGCTTTAGCAATAGGCGTTAAAAAAGCCAGTAAATTATCGGACTGTTTTTGCTGCTCTTGATCGGCTGAACTTTCAACAATGTCTACATGTTGAGCTAGAAAATAAGCCAACGCACGTCCACCTTCAGCAAATGCTTTTTGTGTCATTAACATTGAACGCACGGCAGGATGCACAATAATCGGATCGGCATTCTTTTCTGGATATTTTGGACCAGATAATGAACGCATTGCGAGCCTCTCTTTTGCATAACTTAACGCGCCCTGAAATGAAATTTCAGAGGCAGCAAGGCCTTGTACTGCCGTGCCAATACGTGCCGTATTCATAAAGGTAAACATACAATTAAGCCCACGATTTTCCGGACCAATCAAATAACCTTGAGCACCATCAAAATTAAGAACACAGGTGGCATTTCCGTGAATACCCATTTTATGTTCGATGGCACTACAGACGACCTGATTGCGATCTTGCAAATTACCTTCATCATCTACATTAAATTTAGGCACGATAAACAAAGAAATACCTTTTGTGCCTGCGGGTGCCTGAGGTAGTCGAGCTAAAACAATATGAATAATATTTTCAGAAAGATCGTGTTCACCTGCCGATATAAAAATCTTTTCCCCAGTAATTGAGTAACTACCATCTGGATTTGGTTCAGCCTTAGTTCTAATTAAACCGAGGTCCGAGCCCGCATGTGATTCGGTTAAACACATGGTTCCAGTCCAGATTCCACTAATTAACTTGGTTAAAAACTGCTGCTTTTGCTGTTCTGTTCCGTGGTGTTCAATTGTTCTCATCGCACCATGAGATAACCCTTGATACATTGCCCAAGCCCAGTTAGAACCACACAACATTTCAGAAATCGCAATGCGTAATAGAGTTGGTAAGCCCTGCCCACCATATTCAGGGTCGGCGGTTAGTGAGGTAAACCCAAGTTCGGCATATTTTTGGTAGGCTTCTTTAAAACCTTTCGGTGTAGTCACTACGCCTTGATTTAAATGGCACCCTTCTTGATCGCCATTTTGATTAATAGGTGCCAATTCATTTTCACAGAAATCTGCTGCTGCCTCTAAATATTGATCAATTAATTCTCGATTTACGCTTTCTTGATATTTGCTTAAACGTTGGTAGTTCTGTTCTGTTTGAAGCATTTCATGCAAAACAAATTGCATATCACGTAATGGGGCTTTATATAAAGGCATAATTTTTTCCCTTTCGCTTCACTGTCTGTTTCATGCAGGCAGACATGTTTTTCCTTGAATAGACTTTTATTTTCAACTCAACCAAAATATCAAAAAATTTCTTATAGCAAAACTATTTTTCACTATTTTCATAAAATTTAACCAGTAAAAACATCCACCAAATATTCAATATATTGTATTTAAATAGTTTTATTAAATTAATGTGTATAGAAATAACAAACTGATTATTATTTTAATTTTGTACTGCAAAATATTATTCCGTAAAAAATCAATTTATAGTATTGTGATTACATTACTTAATCATCCAAGGACGATTTATGGATAGCCCGAAATACACAGGTCTTGAATTTTTAACAGCTTTAAAAAATGGTGAAGTTTCTCCATCGCCTATGGCTCACACCATCCCCATGGAACTCGTTGAAGTTTCCGAAGGTAAAGCCACTTATAAAGTTACCCCTAGACAAGAACATCGAAATATACAAGGCGGTGTACACGGCGGCTTTTGTGCTACAGCTTTAGATACTGCTACAGGAAGTGCTGCGCATACTCTACTCGAACATGGAGTTGGCTATGGGACTATTGATTTGAATGTAAAAATGATTCGTCCCATGCAAGTTGATACGTCTTACTACGCAAAGGCTGAGTTGATTAATGCGGGCCGCAATATTATTAGCACCGAAGGTAAAATCGTGGATGAAAATGGAAAAGTATATGCTTTTGCCACAGCCACATTAATGATTATTCGAAAATAAAAGCCCTGTTAAGCTCCTCCTTATGGAGCTTTTTCTTGCTTTGCAATTTTGTCCATTTCATAGAAATCTAAGCGATCAATCATAAAACTCACAATAGCCAAACTTATACCTAAAGCCACACAGGCTTCCCATCCCCAGTGTTTCCATGCATAAACTGCAATAAAAGAGCCCAAGGCCGCTCCACCGAAATAGAGCGTCATATAAATTGAGTTAATGCGGGAACGAGCTTGCGCGGAAATTCGATACACCAGATTTTGGTTGAGTACATGAAATGCCGACAGCCCAAAGTAAGCCATAATCACACCAACTGCATAGGCTACTAAAGATTGCTGTGCAAAAAATAGTGGTATCCATGCACTTATTAATAAGCCCATACAAATCACTGCAATTTTATTCTCAAGGCCTGCTGCAATTTTCTTACCTGCCCAAGGGGTCGCAAACACACCTGCCAGTCCAACAATCCCAAATAAACCAATCTGGAAATCGTTAAAGTGATATGGTTCATTCGCCAAAATAAAAGTCATGGTGGTAAAAATAAGTGCCAAAATACCAAAACCAATTCCTCCAGCAAAACCACGGCGAAGCAGATGAGGTTGATTTACAGCTAATGAAAACAATGAACTGTAAATTTGTAGAATATTGAGTTGATGGGATTTACGTGCAACCGGTAATTTTGACCACATGATCCAAGCAAAAACCAAAATGACGATGCCACTAATTAAATAAACGGCATGCCAAGACCAAACCGTAGAAAGTAAACCCGCAATAGAGCGCGCCAATAAAATTCCCAAAAACAGACCACTCATGAGAGTCCCAACAACTTGCGGGCTTTTTTTCGGACCTGCCAAACCTGCGGCAAATGGAACCAAAACTTGAGTTGCAATAGAAAAGAATGTCGCTAAAAAGGTAAAGCCATATAAGACTGGCAGGGTTTGGCTAAAAGAAAGCCCCACTTGTGCAAGCCCCGTACAACACATGAGCAAACAAATATAACTGCGCTTTTCAAAAAAGTCGCCTAAGGGAACCAATATAAAAAGGCCAACTGCATATGACAGTTGGCTAATCACAATAGTTAAAGCGACTTGATCGGCATTAACTTTTAATGCTTCAGCAATCGAATAGATTAAGGGCTGGTTATAATAGTTTGAACCCGCACAAATTCCACATGTCATTGCCATGATAAAAATAAAGCTTTTTGACAGTATATTTTCTGCATTGGGCTCAACTATTGTTTTCATCTTTAACTACGCCCCATTTTAGAATTTATACATCGATACAAAGTTTACACGTGATACATCAGCAGTTCTGCCATCAAACACTTCTCGTTTGCCTTGATGATATTCCATACCAATATCCATTTGCTCAATCGGTGAATAAAAGACGTTAGCTGCGTAGTCCGTTAAGCGTTTATTAGCATCTGGGTTGAGTTTGGCATAAGCCGTGTCGTCATCATAATCAAACATTGAAGCTGATAAGTTTGCACGCCATTGCTCATTGAATTTATATGAATAACCAATATTGATGCTATTCAACTTATTCATAACCAAATCTGTTTTGTCTTCGCTTAAAGAGAAATCACCCGCGGCATTTAAACTTGCTGAATTTGCCAAGCCGCTTTGGGTGGTATACGGCATAAATTTTTGATCGCCGACAATATATTGATAATTTGCTTGTACCGACTGCTGAGGTGTTAATTGATATTTTAAGCCGCCTCCAGCACCCCAGCTTACTTTCTTAACCGTGGCAGTTGCGACATCTGCGGATTTTTCATTAATAAAACCTTGAGCAAGTGCCGTTAAAGGCCCTTGTTTAAAGCTATAGCGACCCGTTAAAGTTGGAAATGCCGAGACTCTCGAACCTGTATATTCCAAGGCTACTTTTAAATCATTATTGGCATCAATTTTCCAGTCATAGCGAATTTGTGGAGTACGTGTATAAGAAGTTCCAACAAATTGGGTGTAATCGACAGCTTCTGTACGCGTTTCCATGTTTGACATGAGTGACCATGTTTGACCAAAAGTCCAGTCTTTATAAGTGAAAAAAGCATGACGGATACGAAATTTACCATCCCCCGTTCCCATGTTAGAGCTATCAAAGAAATCGGCTTCAATATTTCCCGTCACAGCTTTATTTGGGCTATTAAAATAAACACCTAATCGGCTTGCATTAATCATGGCATCAGAACGTGCATGGTTTGAACGTTTTTCACTTTCAAAAGGTGTTCGGTACAAACTGCTGGTCGTTCTACCGCCCGAGTCTGGTGATGATTTAAAATCGACCGCTGCATCAATACGGGCAATACCGTAAACCTTAACATTATCCGTCCAAGTGACCCATGAAGGAGCAACTGGCTTTTCTGTTACCGTTGCTTTAGTTTTTTCGATATTCTCTTCGATCTTAACCTGTTTGACCTGTAAATTATTTTGAGTTTGTTTCTGAGCAGCAAGTTCTGCTTTTAATTTTTGCAGCTCGGTTTCTAGCAAATTAATTCTTTGTTCTGTGGTGTCTGAAGAATTTGCAAAAATAGTCCCTGAAGCCGCAGCGCAAGCTGCGGCTAAAATTAATTTTTTCATCTTTTAATCCTTAAAGAAGCATTTTTCCGTGTGTATTTAGGCTACACGTGCATCGATTAGTTCACAGTCTGTGACTGCTTGTAATTCATCAAAACTTAGGCCTTCCACCATTTCTGTGACATAAGCTTTTTGGTCTTTGAGTTCAATAATGCATAAATCTGTATAAATACGATCTACACACTGCTCACCCGTCATTGGATATGTAATTTCCTTTACAATTTTGGGCTCACCTTTTTTGGTGACATGCTCCATATAGACATAAATCGTTTTTGCGCCGACTGCCAAATCCATAGCACCGCCAACTGCGGGTACATCATCTGCTTTACCAGTATGCCAGTTTGCTAAGTCTCCATTTACCGCAACTTGGAATGCCCCAATTACGCAAATGTCCAGATGGCCGCCACGCATAATGTCAAATGAGTCACCATGATGCATAAAACATCCACCATCTAATAAAGTGACAAGTTCTTTTCCGGCATTTACTAAGTCTTCATCTTCCTCACCAGGTTGTGGTGGTGGACCAAAAGCCAAGACACCATTTTCCGAATGTAAAAAGATTTCTTTGTCTTTTGGCAAAAATTTAGCAACGTTGGTCGGCAAGCCAATCCCTAAATTGACATAAGAACCTTCTGGAATGTCATTGGCGATGAGTTTGGCAATATCTTCACGAGAACGCTTTTGAACTGACATTAGATATCTCCTACTTTTACAACGTGCTGAACAAAAATTCCCGGTGTAATAATGCACTCTGGGTCAAGCGTTCCTAGCTCTACGGTATCATTCACTTGAACAATGGTGGTCTTGGCAGCTTTTGCCATGATCGGCCCAAAATTGCGGGCTGCTTTGCGGTAAGTTAAATTACCCCAGCGGTCAGCTTTATCGGCATAAATCAGTGCAAAATCAGCTTCGAGTGGATATTCAAGTACATAGTTTTTACCGTTAATGGTACGAGTTTCTTTGCCCTCGGCAACTTTGGTGCCATAACCAGTCGGAGTAAAAATAGCACCGAGACCCGCACCTGCTGCCTGAATACGACAAGCCAAATTACCTTGCGGAACCAGTTCTAACTCAATTTTTCCTGCGCGGTATAAGTCTTGAAAAACGGTTGATCCAGCAGATTTTGGAAATGAACAAATCATTTTTTTAACACAGCCAGCAATAATCAAATTTGTTAAACCACGATCACCAGAAGCCGCATTGTTATTTACAATGGTGAGTTCTTTTTTCCCTAAATCAATTAAGGCTTCAATTAATTCAGCAGGTTGCCCTGTCACACCGAACCCACCTGTCATGATGGTTGCTCCATCAGGAATAGCTTTTAAAATCGGTTCAATGTCACTGGTGATTTTATTTATCATCTCACTTGTCCCTTTTCATCCTTAATTTAAGGTGACAGATTGATCTGTCACTCTGCCTTTTGCGGGTTAAATAGTCGGTCTTTAATAAATAACAATGGAATTATCCCGCAGATAAAATAAGCCGCAGCCATCACCAAAAGCCCTAAGCCAATAGAACCATTTTGCGATAGAAAACCAATTGTTAATGGAGAGAAAATAGAAAGTACTTTGCCAATGTTATAAGCACCACCCACTGCCGAACCTCGAATTGAAGTCGGGAAACTTTCCGTCATATAGGTGGCATTAATTGCGTATGGAATACCGTAAAGGAAACCGAAGAACAGCATCATCCATAAAATGTTGGTTGGTGTATTTAAATAGACAATCACTGGAATAAATAAGGCTGTACCAATGGTTCCGAAAGCGAATACAGCACGGCGGCCTAATTTGTCGGCAACGATCCCTGCAATTACTTTGGCAAACATCATAATCAGGAAAGTACCAACCATATACATGGCCATTTCTTTAAATTTGATGCCAAGATCAGACTCTAAATAAGCTGGTAACCAGTTACTTACGCCGTAATAACCAAACTGCAACGCACCTGTACTAATAATCCAAAGAACAAACATGGTGCCATGTTTCTTATCTCTTAAAATTTCAAGATATGGGTTTTGACGTTTTTTAGGTTGGTTACTTTGAGCGACCTCTAGCGCTTTTAATTGACGTGCTTTTTTCCAAGACTCAGGTTCAGGTACACAAAAGTGCATTAAAATTGACAACACTACAGGCGTAATTGCAATCCAGTATAGGAAACGCCAGCCGTGTTCAGGAATAATATGTCCTGCTAATAAGGTCGCTAGCAAGGAACCTAAGGTATAACCCGTCATAAGGGTAGCCAAAACAGTCGAGCGATGTTTGGTTGGCACCATTTCTGACATTAAAATATTACAAGCAATATAGAGCGCACCTAAACCCATCGCTCCAAAAGTTCTTAAAACTGCAAATTGCATATAAGAATCAGTAAAACCCAGTGCGCTGGTTAAAACTGAAGAATAAGCAATAAAGAACACGATAATGCGGACCCGCCCAAAACGGTCACAAGCCCAACCACCAATCAGGCCACCAATTGCTGAACCTAAAAGTGTTAAACTGCCTAATGTTCCAGCTTGCACACCCGTTAAATGAAATTCTGTTTTAAGACTGGTCAGGCTTAACGCCAAAAAACCTAAGTCTGCCCCATCACACAACAATGTTAAAAAAGCGAATATAAATGCGGTAATCCAAATCTTTTTTGGTGTCTGGATAGCTTCACTGCTAGCCGTATTTTGTGCAACTGTTTCTGTTGTCATGTCCATATCCTCAGAAGGAACATGAGGCATCCAATGCCTCATGGCATTTGTTTTTTATTAGGTAGTAGCTTCCCTAATCATGTTTTTGGCAATAATAATTTGTTGAACTTGCGTGGTTCCTTCATATAAACGGAACAAACGCACATCGCGATAAAAGCGCTCAATGGCATATTCACTGATATAACCCGCTCCACCGTGAATCTGTACACAGCGGTCAGCAACGCGTCCGCACATTTCAGTTGCAAACATTTTTGCGCAAGACGCTTCTGTACTAATGTTTTCGCCATTATCACGGCGGCGAGCTGCATCTAAAACCATACATTTAGCTGCATAAATCTCGGCCTTTGAGTCAGCAAGCATCGCTTGAATCAACTGGAAGTTTGCAATAGGCTGACCAAACTGTTTACGCTCAATCGCATAGTGCAATGCGTCGTTTAACATGCGTTCGGCAACACCCACGCTATAGGCACCAATGTGCAAACGCCCTTTATCAAGCACTTTCATGGCCGTTTTAAAACCGACACCTTCTACCCCACCGATGAGTGCAGAAGCAGGCACACGGCAATTTTCAAAAATCACATCACAGGTGTGCGAACCCTTTTGCCCCATTTTTTGGTCAATTTTGCCTAACGTAATACCCGGTGTATTGGCCTCAACTAAAAAAGCTGAAATGCCACCAGACCCTTTAATTTCAGGATTAGTTCGAGCCATTACGGTAAAAGTTGCAGCATGAGGTGCATTGGTAATAAAACGTTTGGTGCCGTTTAATACATAAAAATCACCATCTTTTACGGCACTGGTTTTTAAAGAAGCCGCATCAGAACCAGATTCAGGCTCGGTTAAACAAAATGAACCAATAATTTCGCCACTCGCATAACGCGGTAAATATTTTTGCTTTTGCTCTTCTGTGCCATCGATCAAAATTGCACTTGAGCCAATACCGTTATTAGTACCAATTAAAGAACGGAAAGCCGGTGAAGTTTGTCCAAGTTCAAATGCAACTCTGACTTCTTCTTCCATGGTGATGCCTAGGCCGCCATATTCTTCGGGAATTGTGAGGCCGAACAAACCAAGCTCACGCATTTGCTGCACAATGTCATCTGGAATTTTGTCTTTCTCTACCACTTCGTTTTCACGAGGGATTAATTCATTTTTTACAAAATCTCGAATTGTTGAAAGTAACTGCTCCAACATCCCTTCATCACGGATCATCTGTGATCTCCCTTTTTATGTATTTCCATCGTACCCATCAGCTATCTCCAGCTTGTCTGGATACCATGTTTTAAATCTTGTTTACTGCGGATGTGTTTCATAGTACGAGAACGAAAATACAAATTTCAAGCTTTTTTGAAAATTAATTTCGTTAAACGAAATTTAAAAATACACCATTACGTAATATCAAACACTTATCTTATTTAATAAATCATAATTGCTCTAATGGGCTAAATAAGACTTGAAATAAATTCCAAAATAAGCATCATAAAAGGAATATAGTTTTGATGTGCGAAACAAGGAATTCAAAAATGAGTGTATCAATAGGGAATAATTTCGTAGAAGTCGACTTTTCTATTCAAAAAATAGCAGTTGTTAAAATTAACCGACCTGAAGCAAAAAATGCATTGAATACAGAGGTTCGCAAACAACTAGCGCAAGCTTTTACCGAATTAAGTTTTAACGATGAGATCAATGCGGTTGTGCTCACAGGTGGTGAAGAAGTCTTTGCCGCAGGGGCAGATCTAAAAGAAATGGCAACTGCAACTTCCACAGAAATGTTATTGCGTCATACCGAACGTTATTGGAACGCGATTGCTCAGTGCCCTAAACCTGTGATTGCTGCTGTAAATGGTTATGCATTGGGTGGTGGCTGTGAACTTGCAATGCATGCTGACATTATTATTGCAGGTAAAGGCGCAACCTTTGGTCAACCGGAAATTAAAGTCGGGTTAATGCCAGGTGCTGGTGGTACACAACGCTTATTCCGTGCTGTGGGTAAATTTCATGCCATGCGCATGATTATGACGGGTGCCATGGTGAAAGCCGAAGAAGCTTATACCATCGGGCTTGTTTCACAAGTCACAGAAGATGACCAAACTATTCCAACTGCGATTCAAATGGCGCAAAGCCTTGCAAAAATGCCTCCTATTGCCCTGCAACAAATTAAAGAAGTTGCCTTAATGAGCGAAGATGTTCCATTAAATGCAGGCTTAACGTTAGAACGAAAAGCATTCCAGTTACTGTTTTCTACCGAAGATAAAAATGAAGGTGTTCAAGCTTTTATTGAAAAACGTAAACCATCTTATCAAGGTAAATAATTTAAAACCATAATAACAAAGGAATGAAAATGGCCAGAAAAGTATTGATTAGTGCAGGTGGTTCAGGGATTGGACGATGCATTGCCGAGGCATTTTTAAACAATCAGGATGAAGTTTTCGTTTGTGATATTAATGCTAAAAGCCTAGAACAATTTCAACAAGATTATCCAAAGCTGCACATATATACCTGTGATTTAGCTGACCATGAGCAAATTAAACTGATGTTTAGCCAAGCAATTCAGAAACTTGGTGGTATTGATATTTTAGTCAATAACACAGGCATTTCAGGCCCGACCGTTGCAGCAGATGAACTAAGTTTTGAAGATTGGAATACGGTCATTAATTTAAACCTGAATAGCACTTTTTTAATTACCCAGTTAGCAATTCCCTATTTAAAGCAAGCACAGGCAGGCGTAATTATTAATATGTCGTCTATTGCTGGCCGCTTAGGCTATCCATATCGATTGGCCTACTCCACTTCAAAATGGGGACTGATCGGTTTTACCAAAACGCTTTCTATGGAACTTGGTGCAGACAATATTCGAGTAAACGCTATTCTTCCGGGTGCAGTCGATGGTGATCGGGTTCAACGCGTATTACAGGCCCGCGCCGATGTAGCAAATACCTCACTTGAAGAAGTGACTCAAAATGCGCTGAAAAATCAGTCGCTCAAATATTTTGTCAATCCAAAGCATATTGCAGATTTATGCCTGTTTTTAGCATCAGACAGTGGTCGCTCAATTTCAGGTCAAATCTTACCGATTGATGGTGATAAACAATGCTTAAGCTAAATCACCAAACCCTATTTTTCCGTTTAATTTCAAATATTGATTAATCATCAGGATGATCGACATGACTTATGATATTAAAAGCATGGCTGTGATTGGTGTCGGTATTATGGGCAGCGGTATTGCTCAAATTGCTGCGCAGTCAGGTCATACCACTTATTTATATGATGCCAAAGCAGGTGCAGCGGAACAGGCTAAAGAAAAACTGGCTGCTACATTTCAAAAGTTAGTCGACAAAAATAAAATTACACCTGAGCAAGCAGCTCTGGCAAATAGCCATTTAGTTGTTGCTCATCAAATTGAAGATTTAAAAAATTGTGACCTCATTGTAGAAGCAATTGTTGAACGCCTCGATATCAAACAAAACTTGATGCAACAGCTTGAAGACATTGTTTCGGATAATACTATTTTAGCCTCAAACACCTCTTCTCTTTCTATTACAGCCATTGCGGCGAACTGCAAAAAACCTGAACGTGTTGTGGGCTATCACTTCTTTAATCCCGTTCCACTCATGAAAGTGGTCGAAGTCATTCGTGGTTTAAAAACAGATCCACTTATTATTGATGCTTTAAACGATTTATCTCGTGCATTTGGTCACCGCCCTGTTGTAGCGAAGGACACCCCTGGATTTATTATTAATCACGCGGGCCGAGCTTATGGCACCGAAGCACTCAAAATTTTAAATGAAAATGTCTGCGACATCAGTGAAATTGACCGAATTTTACGTGACGGCGTTGGTTTTAGAATGGGTCCTTTTGAATTACTCGATTTAACTGGTCTTGATGTTTCTCATCCAGTTATGGAGTCGATTTATCATCAGTACTATGAAGAAGCCCGCTACAAACCAAACCCGTTAACCAAGCAAATGCTTGATGCCAAACAACTTGGACGTAAAGTCAATCAAGGTTTTTATAACTATGAAACCGGTTCAAAAACAGGTGAACAACCTGCCAAATTTGTAGAGCGTTTAGCACAATATCCAAAAGTTTGGGTAGCTGCCGATTTCCCTGAAGATAAGAAACAACTCGAAGATTATTTAACTCAGCAAAATATTGCCCTAGACGCTAATCCTGAACCACAAACAGATAGCTTATGTTTACTTGCTTGTTACGGCGAAGACACAACCCAAGCGGCGACCCGCTTAGGAGTTAACCCTGAACATGCTGTTGCTATAGACATGCTTTATGGCATTACAAAGCATCGAACCTTAATGCCATCACTTATTACCAAACCTGAATACCTACAAGCCGCTCACTCTATTTTCAATCTAGATGGAAATCTGGTCAGCATGATTAATGAAAGTATTGGCTTTGTTGCTCAGCGTGTTTTAGCGATGGTGATTAATCTAGGCTGTGATATTGCCCAGCAAAATGTTGCAACAGTAGATGACATTAATGCCGCGGTTCGTCTTGGCTTAGGCTATCCATTTGGTCCAATTGAATGGGGCGATCAAGTCGGCAGCCAAAAAATCTTACTCATTCTGAACCGTATAACAGCGCTTACGCATGACCCACGTTACCGCCCTAGCCCGTGGTTACAGCGCCGTGTCGCACTTCATTTACCTCTTACTTTTACTCACGAGTCTTGAAAAGGAATTTCTCAATGTTAAATGCATATATCTATGATGGTTTACGTAGCCCATTTGGCCGTCATGCAGGTGAACTTGCCTCAATTCGCCCTGATGATTTAGCCGCAACTGTCATTCAAAAACTACTAGAAAAAACTGGTGTTCCGGGTGCTGATATTGAAGATGTGATTTTAGGTGATACCAATCAAGCAGGTGAAGACAGTCGTAATGTGGCGAGGAATGCTTTATTACTTGCGGGATTACCAGTCACTGTGCCAGGCCAGACAGTAAACCGCTTATGTGCTAGTGGTTTAGGTGCTGTGATTGACTCAGCACGTGCTATTACTTGTGGTGAAGGCGAACTCTATATCGCAGGTGGTGTAGAAAGTATGTCACGTGCTCCCTTTGTAATGGGCAAAGCCGAAAGTGCTTATAGCCGCGATGCAAAAATTTATGACACCACCATTGGCTCTCGTTTTCCAAATAAAAAAATTATTGCTCAGTACGGCGGCCATTCAATGCCTGAAACAGGCGATAACGTTGCAGCCGATTTTGGTATTAGTCGTGAGCAATCAGACTTATTTGCAGCTCAATCACAAGCCAAATATCAAAAAGCCAAAGAAGAAGGTTTCTTTGCTGATGAAATTACTCCAATTGAAGTTTTCCAAGGCAAAAAATTACCGCCCAAACTCGTTTCAGAAGATGAACACCCTCGCCCAAGCTCAACTGTTGAAGCACTCACAAAGTTAAAACCACTCTTTGAAGGTGGCGTGGTCACTGCTGGTAATGCCTCAGGTATTAATGATGGTGCAGCAGCCCTGTTGATTGGTTCAGAAGCAGTAGGTCAAAAATATAGCCTAAAACCAATGGCAAAAATCTTGTCAGCAGCCGCCGCCGGTATTGAGCCACGCATTATGGGTGCAGGTCCGATCGAAGCCATTAAAAAAGCAGTTGCGCGCGCGGGGCTTACTTTAGATGACATGGATATTATCGAAATTAATGAAGCTTTTGCTTCGCAGGTTTTATCTTGTTTAAAAGGTTTAAATGTTGATTTTAATGACCCACGTGTGAACCCAAACGGTGGTGCGATTGCAGTTGGTCATCCACTGGGTGCCTCTGGCGCTCGTCTTAGCTTAACAGTAGCTCGCGAGTTAATTCGCCGTAAGAAGAAATATGCTGTGGTGAGCCTATGTATTGGTGTAGGCCAAGGTCTTGCGATGGTGATTGAAAACATTTCATAACCATTGATCCAGATATCCATTCATCACAACAGCGCAGTGATGAATGGATTTATTTTGCATAGCGAAATATAATGGCAAAACTATTGCTTTAATTATATTTGAGGATCGAATGTCTCAAAACACGGAAACTGAAAAACCAATAAATTTTGATGAGATACGTTTAGATCCTATTTCGCATATACATCGGGAAAACAACCCGCAATTTATTGCTTCTTTAGCGCGCGGTTTAGAACTTTTAAGATGCTTTTCTGCAAATAATCAGGTGCTTGGTAACCAAGAATTAGCAAAAATGACGGGGTTACCTAAACCGACCATTGCACGAATTACCAATACCCTTGTGTCATTAGGCTATTTAAAACAATTGCCTAACTCAACTAAATACACATTAGACATTGGTGTTTTATCTTTAGGATATGCAGCACTATCTAACATCTCAATTCGTAATATTGCTCATCAATATATGGATGAGTTGAGTCAGTATGTTCAGGCCCCTGTGGCAATGGCAACGCGTGACCGCTTAAATATGGTGTATATCGATGTTGTGCAAATTGAAACAGCCTTAAATATGCGCCGACCAATTGGCTCAACCTTACCACTGCATAGTAGTTCAATGGGTCGAGCATGCTTGGCTGCGACCCCTGAACGTGAGCGCAACTTTCTACTTGATGCACTGAAACAAAAGAACCCTGAAAACTGGCCAGCCATAAAACGCTCTTTAGAACGAGCTTTCCGTGATTACCAAGATTATGGATATTGTTTGTCTTTAGGCGAATGGCATAAAGAAGTGAACTCGGTGGCTGTACCTTTGGTCAGCTCCAAACATGGTCTTTATGTTTTTAACTGTGGTGCGCCAAGTTTTCATTTAAATCCAGAAAAACTTGAAGGTGAAATTGGACCACGTTTAATCCACATGGTGCACAATATTCAAGATGCATTGAATGAAACGCACTAATAACCATACTTAAAAAAGTCATGGTTGTGTTGATTAAAGTTCCTCTTTCATTATGACTATAGGCATGATGAAAAACGCACTCTATACCCCAACCATTATTTTAATGGCAATTGCAGCAGGCATTTGTACAGGCGGAAATTATTTTAGTCAGCCACTTATTCATTCAATTAGTGTAAGCCTAAATTTAACTGAAACGACTACAGCATGGGTGCCGACTCTAGCCCAAATCACCTACGCATGTGGCTTACTTTTCTTAATGCCATTAGGGGACATAATAGAAAAGCGCAAGCTACTCTTTGTTTTTATGTTATTGGCTTCAAGCGGATTAATTATTAGCGGTTTTTCGCACAACATCTATCTTTTACTGCTTGGCACCGTCATTACTGGTCTATTTTCTAGTTCAGCCCAACTGTTATTACCTCTTGCTGCAAGTCTGGTTCCGATTCAACAAAGCGGCCGTGTGGTTGGCTTTTTACTGAGCGGATTGATGATGGGTGTTTTACTAGCTCGTTCCCTTTCAGGGCTGATGTCTACGCTTTTCGCTTGGAATATTATTTATCTAGTCAGTGGTTTTCTATTACTTGTTATTGCTTTTATTTTGCATCGTAATATCGGGCTATTCCCACCGACTAAATCTGAAAATTATGCGAAAACCATTCGTTCTTTACCACAGATTTTTATTCAAAGTCGACGGTTAAGAACCAGAACTTATATTGGTGGTTTTACATTTGCATGTGTGAGTTTAACCTTTACCACCATGTCGTTGCTTCTGGCTCCAGCGCCTTACTTTTTTAGCGACTTTACCATTGGGCTTTTCAGTTTTGTTGGGGTGTTAGGAACATTTGTTGCCAATTTTTCAGGTAAATTTATTGACCAAGGCTATATCCATAAAATTTCAATTTATTGTGGCCTCGGGCTTATTGTAAGTTGGATTCTTTTTTCACTTTTACCCTACCATTTTGCTTTTTATATTATTGCCTTACTTATTCTCTACGCTTCTCTTTCTGCTGTGCATGTCACCAACCAAAGTATTGTATTTAAACTTAATCAAGAATTACGCTCACGGTTTAATGCGATTTATATGACGGGTTATTTTGCTGGCGGCGCTTTAGGCACAACGGCGGGAAGCTACACTTGGAAACACTTCGGATGGTTTGGTGTCTGCATTTTAGGCTTAATTTTTGCCGTTTTATGTCTTTATTATTGTATGCGTGATGCAAAAGATCAGCACAATTAAAACTTGTGCTGATCTTATATAAAGTATGCTAATAGTTAATTAGAGGAGCTAGATTAAGTTCTATAAAAGCCCTAATAATCGACCACGAATAATGTCTTCTGCATCTTTAACAATTCGGCTAACCAGTTCATCGCATGTCGGAATATCATGAATCAAGCTTGCGACTAAACCACATGACCATGCACCTGCATTAACATCGCCATCAATCATGACTTTTGGATAGACGCCCGCAACTTCTTCGATAATATCTTCAAATTTAATGTTATCGCCTAGCGCTTTTTCTTTTGCCACGATTTTTTCTACAGCCGCATTATTCATGACACGTTCTGTATTTCGCAAAGCACGCATAATTAAACGCGTGTCTCGTTCGGTTGCATTCAAAATCGCCTGTTTCACATTTGCATGTACGGGAGCTTCCTGAGTCGCAATAAAACGCGTTCCCATGTTAATTCCATCAGCTCCCATCGCTAATGCAGCAGCGAGTGAGCGTCCGTCTGCCATTCCACCTGAAGCAACAAACGGAATTTCTAATGCATCGGCTGCTAAAGGCAATAAAATCATATTTGGCACGTCATCCTCACCAGGATGCCCACCACACTCGAAACCATCTACAGAAACCGCATCACATCCAATTTGCTGAGCTTTTAAGCTATGTCGAACCGAAGTACACTTATGAATTACTTTAATACCAGCAGCCTTTAAATATGGCATCACCTGTTCAGGATTACGCCCTGCTGTTTCTACAACCTTGACTCCACCTTTAATAATTGCCTCTACAAAACCCGGATAATCAGGGGTATTCACCGTAGGCAAAAAGGTTAAATTTACCCCAAAAGGCTTATCAGTCATTTCTCGGCAACGTGCAATTTCTTTTGCCAAATTTTCAGGTGTACGCTGAGTTAAGCCAGTGATAATGCCTAACCCGCCCGCGTTAGAAACCGCAGCAGCCAGCTCTGCAAAACCAACATAATGCATACCACCTTGAATAATTGGATGCTCGATTTCAAATAATTCTGTAATTTTAGTCTTCATATTCTTTCCACTCACTTTTCTATAGCTAGCTTCTCATTTCCTTAGCAAAGCTAGATGTTTATTTACGCATAAATTCTGCCGTCATTTAAAGTGACCCAAGGTAAAAATTCCACAATACAAAATTTTATACCACAATATAAAACAAAATAATTGATAACGGAATTATTTTTCGATAGCATTATTTTAATGAGTTTAATTTTTAGACAGAAAGTTATTTAAAGGAATGAATGATGGAGCAGGACAATAAAACTCAAAATGAGCTAAAAACAGGCACAATCCATGAGTGTTTAAATAAACATATACTAACGCTTACCATGAGCAACCCTAGCAAAAAGAATGCGATTAACTATGAAATGTATACGTCCCTAAGTCGGGCATTAGATCAAGCTGCAACAAATCAAGATGTTCATGTAGTTGTGCTTGCTGGTGAAGGTTCTTCGTTTACCAGTGGTAATGATGTCAATGCATTTGAAAAACGCGACGCATCAAGTTCAGAACCACGCGCTTCGATTGTTTTCTTAAAAAGCTTAGCAACGTTTCCAAAACCGATTATTGCTAAAGTAAATGGTGTGGCAATTGGTATTGGCAGTACTATGCTTCTACATTGTGACCTTGTGTATGCAAGCCAAGGCTCTATTTTTCAGTTTCCCTTTGTGAATTTGGGACTTGTACCTGAAGCGGGTTCAAGTTACATCTTGCCAAGATTATTGGGCTTTGCTCGAGCTTCGGAAATTATTTTACTGGGTGAAAAATTTTCGGCAGACCAAGCAAAAAATTATGGCTTGGTGAATGAAATATTTGAAGCAACTGAGCTAGATCAAATAGTTGACGATGTGGCAATTAAACTTGCTCATAAACCAAGTCAAGCCTTACAACTGAGTAAAAAATTGCTAAGAGATATGCCAATCGATGATCTACTCAATCGTATTGACCATGAGTCGACTATTTTCTCACACTGTTTACAGGGTTCCGAGTTTAAAGAAGCATTAAGTGCTTTCAAAGAAAAAAGAAAACCGAACTTTCACAGCCAAACAGTCTAGATACACCCACTAAAAAGCCAGCATTGAAAATCAAAGCTGGCTTTTTTAAGTGAATCAGATAAGTTTAGCTAATCTCGGTACGAATATTATTCACCATGTGTAAAAGACGCGGTGCAATATCTTCTTCGAGTTTTTCACGGTTCATAATGAAACTTGGACCACCACAGTTGAACACCAGTAAACCATGTTGTTCATGAATGAGTGGAACAGCAACCGAATTGACATCTTTATGCCATTCACCGATTGAAAAACAGTATCCAAAATCTTGGTAGTCTTTAAACGCTTTGTCTAGATCACGGTTAATTTTAATCCAGTCTTCTTTGTGCTTGCTACGAATAGCATCAAGTAAAAACTCTCTTTCGTCTTCAGGCATTGCAGCTAAACATGCACGCCCCATAGAACTTAAATGAATCGGTAAATAGGTTCCAACTTGACGGCGCATGGTCATATTGCCTTTGCCTTGTACCACATCAAGATAAATCATGTTCAATCGATCGCGTGTTGCCATGGCTACAGCAGCGCCAGCATAGTCTGCCAAATTTTTCATATATGGATGAGCAATAGAACGAATCGATACGTTAGACAGCATGGAATAACCAAATGCAAGAACCCCTACTGAAAGCTGGAATTTGCTTGAGTTAGGCACTTGTTTGATATAACCCAAACGCGACAAGGTATGTGTAAGGCGAGTAATGGTTGGTTTTGGCAAACCTGTCATCTGAGCAAGCTCTTGGTTACCCAAATGCTGATGCTTCGGTGTAAAACAACGTAATAGCTCTAAACCACGTGCTAATGCAGTAATAAATTGGCGATCATTTTCATCCTGCATGTCTTCAATCGGATGTAATAATTCATGCCTTAACGGCGCTAATAGTTTTTCTGTCGGTTCTGCATCAACTGCATCGTTCATTGTCATACCAATCCATATTTTGTTTCGCACTGCGAAAATTATAATCTATTTTTTCTATAAATAGCAAAAGAGCAAACATCCGAGTCTGCATCTAAAAGATAACTTCATTTAACTCATTAAAGCGAAAGATTAAATATTTTATTTTCTGATTTTAAATATAATTTTAACCTTCCGCTTTTAAGCTACCTACCCAATTACACCCTTTTCTTTAAGCTCTGCTAACTTTTCTGAAGAAACTACTCTTCCCAAAACCGCCTGCGTATGTTCACCCAATAACGGAGGAGCTGTTTTGTATTCAACGGGTGTTCTAGAAAGTTTGATTGGCGAGCCAATTACCTTCAATTTCTCACGTTGAGGATGATTCATCTCGACTAACATTTCTCGGGCAATTACTTGCGGTTCTTGAAAAGCTTGTTCCAAGTTATTAATCACACCGACGGGAACTTTAGCCGCATAGATTGCATCTACCCATTCATCTGCTGTTTTTGTTAAAAAGTGAGTTTGTAAAATTCCGATAATTTCTTCACGATGCTTGATTCGGTCTGCATTTCGGGCAAAACGTACATCATTTGGTAAATCGGGCAACCCAATACTACGACAGAGTTGAATAAACTGAGTGTCATTTCCACATGCAATAATAAAATCACGGTCAGAAGCTTTGAACACTTGATAAGGCACAATATTAGCGTGTGCATTGCCATAACGTTTAGGGATATTTCCTGATGATAAATAATTCATTCCCTGATTCGCCATTGTGGCAATTTGAACATCAAGCAAAGCCATATCAATGTATTGGCCTAAACCCGTCACATGACGGTTGAGTAAAGCAGCCTGTATGGCAATCGTAGAGTAAAGACCAGTGGCTAAATCGGAAAATGCGACCCCTACTTTTTGTGGTCCACCACCAGGCAAATCATCACGCTCACCTGTGACCGACATGAGTCCGCCCATGCCCTGAATAATAAAGTCATAACCGGGCTCTTCTGCTCTTGGGCCAGTTTGGCCAAAACCAGTAATCGAGCAATACACCAGTTTAGGGTTAATCGCAGATAAAGACTCGTAATCCAAACCGTACTTTTTCAAAGAACCCGCTTTGTAGTTTTCGATCACGACATCGGTGTCTTGAATAAGGGCTTTAATCAATTCTTGACCATCAGGACTGGCAATGTCGATAGCAACAGATAGTTTATTGCGGTTAGTAGACTGATAATAAGCAGCTTCTTGAGTATCTTGGCCTGAGTCATCTTTCATCCAAGGTGGCCCCCAAGAACGGGTATCGTCACCGACTTTCGGTCGTTCAATCTTGATTACTTCTGCGCCTAAATCGGCAAGAATCTGTCCACACCAAGGCCCAGCCAATACCCGACTTAAGTCAAGCACCCGAATTCCATTTAAAGCACCCATCTTCATCCCACTATATTTTGTGACTTATTTCCTATAGGAAAACTTATCCATTTAAAATTTCGCATAGCGATATATATTTTTAATATACACAGGTCTTATTAAAAATCAAACTATAATTTTCCACTAAAAATAATGATTTTTTATAAGAAAATATAGCTTAAATAAATCAATAAATTAGCCAAACATAAATCAACAACAAAGTATCGCATTGCGAAATTAATTTTCAAAATATATTGTTTTGCGTTCATCCTTTGATTACTATCGCTTCAAATATTGGTGATTTTACGAACATCACATTGATGTTTTCTGCATGTAGTAAAAGGACGAGACTATGATTCGTGATCAGGAAACCTTAGATCAACTTGTTGATATGATTCGACAATTTGTTGAAGGTGTATTAATTCCTCATGAGAATGAAGTCGCTGAAACGGATGAAATTCCTCAAGATATTATTGAGCAAATGAAAGCTCTCGGTTTATTTGGTTTAACCATTCCTGAAGAGTACGAAGGTCTTGGACTGACAATGGAAGAAGAGGTCTATGTGGCTTTTGAATTAGGTCGTACCTCTCCTGCTTTTCGCTCTCTCATTGGAACCAATAATGGCATTGGCTCAAGTGGCCTGATTATTGATGGTACTGAAGCACAAAAATCATTTTTCTTGCCGCGTTTAGCACGTGGTGAAGTGATTAGTTCTTTTTGCTTAACCGAACCAGATGCGGGTTCTGACGCTGCCTCTTTAAAAACCAGCGCACTAAAAGAGGGTGACTTTTATATTTTAAATGGTACCAAACGTTTTATTACCAATGCTCCTCACGCTGGTGTATTTACAGTCATGGCACGTACAAACCCTGATATTAAAGGCGCTGGTGGCATTTCTGCCTTTATTGTCGATAGCCAAACTCCGGGCATTTTTCTTGGCAAACGCGATAAAAAAATGGGACAAAAAGGTGCCCATACCTGTGATGTGATTTTTGAAAATTGTCGCATTCCAGCCTCAGCGCTCATTGGTGGTGTTGAAGGTGTTGGTTTTAAAACGGCCATGAAAGTACTCGATAAAGGCCGTTTGCATATAGCTGCCTTGAGCGTCGGTGCAGCAACCCGAATGCTAGATGATTCTTTAAATTACGCCATCGAACGCAAGCAATTTGGACAACCAATTGCTGAATTCCAACTCATTCAAGCCATGCTTGCCGACTCAAAAGCTGAGATTTATGCCGCTAAATGTATGGTCTTAGACGCTGCACGCCTACGTGATGCAGGACAAAACGTTAGCACTGAAGCCTCATGCGCAAAAATGTTTGCAACCGAAATGTGTGGCCGCGTTGCTGATCGCTGCGTACAGATTCATGGCGGTGCGGGCTATATCAGTGAATATGCGATTGAACGTTTTTATCGAGATGTCCGTTTGTTCCGCCTTTATGAAGGCACGACCCAAATTCAACAAATGATTATTGCCCGAAACATGATTCGCGCTGCGTCTTAATCAAATTTTAAGCACTTCAAAACGACTTGAAGTACTTTCAATCAAATGTAGGTAATGGATTATGGCTACAAATTACAAAGAAGGTCTTTCTCGTATACAGCCTCATACGTGGAAAATAGCATTTATTTTTGCATTTCTAGCACTATTGGTAGATGGTGCAGATTTGATGCTGCTGTCTTATAGCTTAAATAGTATTAAGGCAGATTTTGGATTAAGTTCAGTACAAGCAGGTATGCTTGGCAGTTTTACACTGGCAGGTATGGCTGTTGGTGGAATTTTTGGGGGATGGGCGTGCGATAAATTTGGTCGCGTCCGCATTGTTGTTATTTCTATTTTAATTTTCTCACTCCTCACCTGCGGCTTAGGTTTTACTCAGAGCTTTCTTCAATTTGGTATTTTAAGATTTTTTGCATCACTTGGTTTGGGTTCACTTTATATTGCCTGCAATACCCTCATGGCCGAATATGTACCAACACGTTTCCGTACAACAGTACTGGGCACACTACAAGCTGGCTGGACCGTAGGCTATATTGTTGCGACTTTGCTTGCAGGTTGGATTATTCCTGATCATGGCTGGCGCATGCTGTTTTATATTGCGATTATTCCCGTTGTTATTGCTGTGCTCATGCATATTTTAGTACCCGAACCAGAAGCATGGCAAAAGTCTCGACTTCAACAACCTATTTTGGCTCAAAACGCATCGAAAACTTCGGCATTTAAGCTTATTTTCCAAGATAAACGAAACCGCAATATGTTTATCTTATGGGCTTTAACAGCAGGCTTTTTACAGTTTGGCTACTATGGCGTAAATAACTGGATGCCGTCATACCTTGAAAGTGAACTCGGTATGAAGTTTAAAGAAATGACTGCCTATATGGTAGGTACATATACCGCCATGATTTTAGGTAAAGTTCTTGCGGGCATGATGGCAGATAAATTAGGACGTCGTTTTACCTATGCTTTTGGTGCAATCGGTACTGCTATTTTCCTACCTCTAATTGTTTTTTATAACTCACCAAGCAACATTCTATATTTATTGGTCACCTTTGGTTTCCTCTACGGCATCCCTTATGGCGTAAATGCAACCTATATGACCGAAAGCTTTGCAACTGCCATTCGCGGTACAGCCATTGGTGGAGCTTATAATGTCGGACGTTTAGGCGCTGCGTTAGCCCCTGCAACGATTGGTTTCTTAGCCTCTGGCGGCTCAATTGGGTTAGGTTTTGTCGTGATGGGTGCTGCCTACCTGATTTGTGGTGTGATACCAGCCCTATTCATTAAAGAAAAATTATATGACCCTCAAAAGTCATAAATAGATCTATCAAATAGGTCATATGCCTATCTGGTTGATAGTGCTAACGATCGAAACATGTGTTTTAAATCGTTAGCCAAAAATAAGGAATTTACTCATTAAAGTTAATCCTTATTTTCAAATATGTAGAGTTTATTACTCTTCATTTTAATTTTTTAGGTAAGCGTAGCTCCCAAGGGAGCTACGCTTAAAAATATATAGACCTAAACTTTGTTTAAGGTCGTTCCCCTTGCCCTAAACGGCGTTCAATATCATCTAAAACATTTGGCAAGTCAGCGACACTATCAATAACATAATGAGCGCCCGACGCATTCATTTTTCGATAGGCCTTATCTTTTAGCACAATCTGTTCATCAGCCGATAACGTGCTCCACTCTTCATAGCTTAAACCAACTTCATTGCCGCTAATTGCAAGCCCTACTGTCCAGCATCCTGCGTTTAAACCTTCATCAATACCCACCACAGTATCATCTACTTTTACAACAGTTTTGATGTCCGATACGTCGAGTTGAATTAAGTTCTTCCATAGCATTTCAGGATATGGACGGCCATATTTCACGTCACTGGCAGTGACAATGCAATCCGGTCGATAGCCCTGATCAGCAGCATCTTTAACCAAACGACCAATCATCATGGATGCATAGCCCGTGTTACTTCCAATTTTTGCACCACGCTTTTTAATATTTTCAAACGTTTCCAATGCCCCCGGAATTAAAGCCGAGCATGTTGGAATCGAATCTAATTGATAAGGAATAAAGTCTTTATATAAACGGTCAATATCTGCTTCAGTTGCAGGCTTCCCATATACTTCCTGCCATGCAGCCGCTACACGTGGCATTTTTAAAACTGCTGCAATATGGTCACGTTTTTCTAAACCCATTGGGGCACGCGCTTCTTCAACCGTAATTTCAACTTTATTGTCTTTAAATAAAGCCATAAAAGCTAAAATTGGTGCACGTGAGCCAAAATCTACAGTTGTGCCAGCCCAGTCAAAAACCACAGCCTGAATTTGTGTATTGTTGGTCGTCATGGTGTATTCCCTTTAATCCAAATATTTTAATAAAAGTTATGCTGTTACAGCTTGATTGAGATTGCTTTCGCAGTAGCTGGCAATCGCAGCAAGAAGTCCTTCAATGTCTTGAATATAAACTTCGCCAATATTGCCAATACGGAAACAGTTGAGATCTGTGACTTTGCCCGGATAAATTACATAACCTGATTTTTTCAACGTTTCATAGAATGACTGAAAGCTAAATGTTTCAACTGTTGGGTAAAGGAATGTAGTGATAATTGGTGATTGGGGTGCTTGATTGCCCAATACCAATTCAAAACCAAGCTGTTGCATACCTTGCGATAAGGTTTGTTGGTTTTGTAAATAACGTTGATAACGTGCAGCTACTCCGCCCTCTGTCTCAAGCTCAAGCAATGCTTGATAAAATGCACGTACCACATGGGTTGGCGAGGTAAAACGCCATTTACCGTTATGCTGCTCCATTGTGTTCCACTGGTCATATAAATCGAGGCTAACCGAACGTGCCAAACCTTTACACGCTTCTAGGCAATCCCGTTTCGCCAAAATGAAACCAAAGCCCGGAACACCTTGAATACATTTATTCGCACTTGAAATTAGAAAATCAATTTCAAGCTCAGCCATATCCATTGGCACTCCACCAAATGAACTCATCGCATCTACAATCCAGATTTTTCCTGCTGCTTTCACCAAACGGCCAATGTCTTGAATCGGGTTTAAAATACCTGTGGTGGTTTCGCAGTGCACACAAGCAACGTGGCTAATGGTCTGATCTTGTAAAACACCTTCAATCTCTTGCAAATCTGGTGACTGGGTTTCTAAATAGTTCAGTTCTACAACTTCAATATTTAGGCAACGCGCCATTTGCACCATGCGTGCACCGTATGCGCCATTATTAATAATTAAGATTTTGCCATTACGCGGAATAGCTGAACCAAGCACAGACTCTACGGCAAAACTACCACTGCCTTGCATTAACACAGCCGTATATTTTTCAGATTGACTGGTTGCCAAGTTGACCAGTCGATTACGAATATCTTGTACCAGTGAATTATATTCTTGATCCCAAGTACACCAGTCTTTTTGCATGGCACGGCGTACTGTTGCCGATGTTGATAATGGTCCTGGAGTAAGAAGCAAATACTTGTTTTCTAAATCCATATCGAGTTGGGGTTGCATGTTCATAATGTTACTCATTTCTTTCGCGTTCATTTCAATATACATCAATCTGGTTTAAACCAGATGACAAACTAGTAAATATTTTGTTCTAATACTTCTTTCATAAATCCGGCCCCTGTGGTCATGCCTTTGCCAGCAATTGCACTCACCAGAAGGATGTTTTTTTCAGCTTCAGTGATACAGGCCAACTCATGTTCATGGGTCAGGTAATAACCATTCCAACGTTTTTGAATTGGCGGTAAAGTCAGCCCTAATTTTTCGTGGCAGTACGTTTGAATAAACTCATTAATCTCTTCACGCTGCTCAAACTGAGGCGCTTCATTAATCGAATGATATTCGTGGCTATCACCTACGATCAGTTCACCAAATTCATTTTGTTTAATCAGAATATGAATGCCGAACTCTTTAATAAATCCCTGTTGCGATGCTTTAACCAGCTCAGCATGACTTGGGCAAATTTCAAAAGCTGGATAACGTGAAATAGATAAGCCTGAATAAAGAGAAGCATTTAATTTTTGTTGAAATGGTTGGGTCAGGGCCATTTGTAAGCCACAACGTTTCAAGTTCAAACTTTGTAAAAGATCTGGATATAAAACATCGATGACTTCACCGTGACAGATCAAAACTTTATTTGCCCGATAAGTCACTCCACTTGCCAAACGAACGTGACAGCTTCCATGCTGATATTGAGTTTGAACAACACAAGCATTGGTATAAATTTCTACACCTTTACTTTCGGCATATGCCAACAGTCGCTGACCAATCACATGTGGTTCGACCGAATAATCTTCTTCAAAAACCAAGCCGCCTTGAAACTGTTGCTTAGGATTTAAATAGGAAAATTGGGTGACCAGCTCATCATGACTTCGTAAATGAACTGGAATTTGGTAGTTATTTGCACGCTCGGTAAACTCATTTAAAACTTGCCATTCAAGTGCCGTATTGGCGAGATAGACACCTTGGCGTTGAGCAAACGAAATATCGGTTTCAGCCTGAATGCGTTGATAAAAAGAACGCGTTTCAAAAGCGTACTTTCGCCACTGCTGTTCAGGATGGGTTAATGTCGATGTCCCGACCATGCCGAAATTACGGCGAGTCGCCCCCACTGGCTTAGCATTTTTCTCGAAGATACAAACTTTTAAGCCTTGTTCTTGTGCCTGTATGGCTGCGGACAAACCTAAAATACCAGCACCGACAATAATTAAATCAAACTGTACGTGATTCATAAGACTTCCAATTTGCAAAATTTAGAATGAATAAACCCTTGCCTTGTTAAACAAAGCATTTCGTTTCACTCGGTTAAATAAAAATTGTGTTTAGCTAAACGCTAGTTAATGAGAGCTTTCACGCCACTGCTGACTTCTTGCCATAATTTTTCGGGTAAATAACCAATGAATGAGTTTTACAACACATGAGGTGGTTAAAATCAAAATGCTCATGGCAACAGCAGCAACCGTGTCTCCTGCATCATCCATATTTAAAACGGCCACCGCTGCTAAACTGGTGTCTGGTGAATAGAGGAAAATCGCAGCTGACACAGTGGTCATGGCATTGACAAAAACATAGACCGATACATCGCATAGCGCTGGAAAACACATTGGCAAATATACTTTCCAAAAGGTTTGCCACTTCGATGTTCCTAAAGTTTGTGCTGCTTGGTCGAGTTGTAGCGGAATCTGTTTAATGGCATTGGTTAAAGTAAGATGTGGCACGGTGTAATAATGCACGATGGTTGAAATCACCAAAATGGTCATGGTTCCATACAGCACATTTAACGGGTTGCTTTGCTGGTTAAAAAACAAAATGTAGGCAATACCTAGAACTAACCCCGGTACAGCAAGGGGTAATAAAACTAAAGCTTGCACATAATTTTTAATGAGAGGATGTGCCTTAAAACGTTCAGTTAACAGTGCCACCATAAAAATGAGTGCTGTTCCAAAAACTGTACTAAAGAGTGCCATTCGAACCGAATTAAAGTACGCTGCCCAACCACCGCCATCGACATATTCAAAACTGTAATGTGCCAAGGTCAAAGACAAATCATAAGGCCAAGACTGTATAAATGAAGCCAACACAGCCGTAAAGATAATCAGCAAAATCGCACTTGAAACCAAACCACAAAATAGGCTCAGAACGACTTCAAGTTTTTTATTAGGCGCAGAGACATAAGGTTTAGCCTGAAAAGCTTGAAAACGTGCATGACGTTTGCTTTGTATACGATCAAAAATGAACACAAAAACTGCTGGTAGCAATAATAGAATCGAAATCACCGCACCCATGCTCATGTTTTGCTGACCAATAATCTGTTTATAGACATCAAGCGCCATCATGTTAAATGAACCGCCAATGACTTTCGGAATCCCAAAATCGGTCAGTACATAAATAAAAGCCACTAAACTTGCGCTGATGAGTCCATAGCGAATTGCAGGTAGCGTGACATGGTAATGGGTCTTCCAGATATTTTTGCCGAGCGACAAAGATGCTTCAATTAAACGCTGATCGACGCTGCGAAAAGACACCATCATCAACATCAAAATTGCTGGAAATAGCCAAAAACAGTAACTGATTAAAATACCGATTGGGCCATAAATTTGTATATCGGCCAGTAAAGGTTTTAATACACCTTGCTTACCAAACAAGTAAACCAGTGCCAAAGAGGGCAAAAGTGACGGCGCTAAAATGGGTAAAAAAGCGACCACTTTAAAGAAGCCTTTGCCTTTCATATTGACGTTGGTAAGTGCAAAAGCATAAATACTGGCAAGCAACACTGTAATGACAGTGGCAGCACAAGCAACCCACACCCAGTTAAATACAGAGCTGAGTAAAGCTGGACTTGCAAAATAATTATAGAAGTTTTCAAGGCCAACAAAGTTTTGATTTTCATCAAAAAATGCAGTTTCAAACAGCATTATTAAAGGAGCAATAATTGCTAAAGTCAAAGCAATTGCGACGCTAGCCAAACCAATATTTGATCTTAATGAATAGTCAGTTTTCCGACGCGGCTGTGTTTTTAAAACCGCTGAAGCAGCTTCATTTAACATAGTGCGTACCCTTGTTCGTCAAAGACATGGATGAGCTGATTAGGCACTTTTATAAACATGAGTTCTTGCAAAGATTTAAACTTTGTATTTTCAATCTCAATTTGCAAAAGGTGTTTTGCCTGCTCAATTCCATCGATATGAATAGCGCAAAATAAACGGCGTTTTGCACCTAAAAATTCAGTGCTTAATACTTTAACTGGTAAATACAACGATTCTTTATCACTACCAAAATCATCAACCAACTCGACAGCTTCGGGTCTAAAACCAATGTTGTAGTTTTGCCCAGCTTTAAGTTTTTGCTGCTCCAAATTTAGGGGAATAAAACCTAAAACCTCGAGCTGATTGGCGACTGAACAAGTGGCTTTTAAAAAGTTCATGGTGCCAATAAACTTTGCAACGAATTGGGTTTGTGGCTTGTAGTAAATATTGTGCGGTGTATCAATTTGCTCAATGACGCCATGATTCATCACCACAACACGGTCAGAAATGCTTAACGCTTCTTCTTGATCGTGTGTGACCATAATGGTGGGCAAGTTAAGCTGCGTTTGAATCGAACGAATCTTTTGTCTTAAGTTTAGACGTACCTGAGCATCGAGTGCAGACAATGGTTCATCCAACAGTAAGATATCAGGCTTCGGTGCAATTGCACGAGCAAGCGCAACACGTTGCTGCTGCCCACCCGACAATTGATTTGGATATTTTTTAGCAATATCGGGTAATTCAATCAGTTCTAATAATTGCTGAACTCGTTGACTACGCTGTGCCTTATCCCATTTCTTTTTGTCTAAGCCAAACGCAATATTTTCTTCAACGTTTAAGTTTGGAAATAACGCATAGTTCTGAAACACAATGCCACAGTGACGCTTTTCAGCACTCAACAAAGTAATGTCTGCGCCCTTTTTTATAACCTTTCCATAATCAGGTTTTTCTAGACCCGCAATTATGCGTAGCAATGTGGTTTTACCGCATCCAGAAGGCCCTAAAAAGCTCACGAACTCGCCAGCTTTCAGGTCTAAATTAATATGCGTTAGGGCCTGAAAGTGTTGGAACTTTTTTTGAATATCCACCACTTCTAAAACCGACGGACCCTGTTCAGGATATTTATAGGTCGTTAATGTCGACAATAAATGCCCTGCTAACTCGCCCTTTTGGTTTTGACCCAGCAGCGATGATTGCAATGAAGAAGGTATTTGCATAATGAGGCCCTTATCCAAAAGATCACTTTTCAAAACGCTTTGACCATTCAGCCAAAATACGTTCACGCTGCTCGGCCGCCCAATAAAAATCATTTTTTACGAGCATTTGGGGAAGGTTTTTCGGGAAGTCCATAGTGGTATTTTCAATGCCGTTGTAGGCCACCATTGAAAAGTTATGGGCATAGGCTTCATTTGCTGCTTTGCTTACCGACCAATTTATAAATTTCTGTGCGCTAATTAATTTCTTGGTTCCTTTCACAATTGCTGAGGCTTCCATTTCCCAGCCTAAACCTTCAGTTGGATAAACCACTTCTAAAGGTGCACCCTCTGCTTTTAATTTAAAGGCTGGATAACCGAAAGAAATTCCAATTGGGATTTCGCCCTGTGCAGCCATCTTGCAAGGTTTTGAACCCGAATGAGGATATTGTGAAATGTTTTTATCTAAAGCCTGCATATAGTGCCATGCCTGCTTTTCACCCCAGATCTGCATCCAAGCTGTCACATCTAAATACCCTGTGCCACTTGAGGCTGGGTTTGGCATCACAATCAGGTTTTTATAAATCGGGTTGGTTAAATCTTTCCAAGTTTTTGGAATAGGTAATTTACGTTTTTCTAATTCTATTTTATTGACACAAATTGCAGATTCCCATGCATCCATACCCGTCCAAGTCGGAACAGTTTTTTGGCTTACAAATTCTGGTTTTAAATTTTGGATGCCTTCAGGTTTAAAAGGCTCGAGCATATCCTTCTTTTCCATGACCAGTAAGCTGGTTAAAGCCACACCAAAAACCACATCCGCTTGAGGATTCTTCTGCTCTGCCAAAAGTTTAGCGGTGATTACACCAGTTGAATCACGCACCCATTTTACTTTGAGTTCAGGATAGGCTTTGTGTAATTCTTCTTGATACTGTTTAAGCTGGTCGGCTTCCACTGCCGTATAGACTGTAATTTCTTCTGATTGTTTTGATGTTGCCGATGAACATCCCATTTGAATAGCGACTACCACACCTAAAACTGATGCAGTGCCGAGTTTAATTGTCTGTTGAACATACTGTTTCATCTGCAAACCATCGAATGCAATTATTTGATGATCGTATTTCAACAGGTTTATATGACAGTTTAATTAATCTGGTTTAAACCAGATTATATTTTTATGCTCGCGCTTCGAAGTGCAAATCTAAAACATCGTGTAGCCAATATTCTTGGTCAACATCGGTGATTACACCCTGCTCATTTCTGTTGCTACGACAAATATATAAACCGAGTGCGCCCGTATTTACATGCAATGCTTTCGCCTGTTGGTCGGATAAAGCGGTCGGATACAGGTTAATATCGGCTCTAGTGATATGGCAGTTATATTGATTTGCCATGAGTAAAGTAATGGATTGTTTTAGATCATGAGTTAAAAACTCAGGAAAAAGCTCAGCATTCACACGTAAATGCTCAACCAAAACAGGTCGTCCATTAATGCAACGACGTCGCCAAACTGAATAAATTGGATGCCCTTTTTCAACTTTTAAATGCTTGGCATCCCAAGAAGTGGCTGTGGTTAGCTCACTCGAAATCACTTCTGTAGAAGGTTCATAGCCTTGTTCAATCACAAACTGGTTAAAGTTTTTTGTCGATTGCGGGTGATAAATAATACGAGGAGAACGAACATACCAACCACGGCGGTCCAAGCGATAAATCAAGCCATCAGTTTCCAAAGCCAGTAAAGCTTCACGTGCAGCCACACGAGTGGTTTGGAATTGTTCCGAAAGCACTCTTTCTGATGGGAGTTTTGCGTGGGCTTCTAATATGCCAGATTCAATATCATGGGCAATTGCATCGCGGATAGGAATATATTTAGGTATGCGTGCTTGGTCCTGTTCCATATAAACTTAGAATTTATAAATAAAGAAATTAATAGCAATATACTGAAAAAATGTGACAAAAGCTTTTATTAATGCTGATCTTTTAAGCAAAACAATCTCTTAAACTATTACGTCCCACTTAAGTTTTTATATAAAAAAAGGACATTTTCATGCCCTTTTTATTTTTACCTAACCTTTAGCTTGCGTGCTTAAAACTATCAATTTGCTTAATCTCATAAGGCAAACCTACATAGTTTTCGGCCAATGTAGTTTTACCCGCAATTGAACCCAGTACATAACTTAACTCGGCCTGTTTAATCTTGTGATCAAACTCACTTTCAGTTTCAAAACGATGTAATAAATGAGTCATCCACCAAGAAAAACGCTCTGCTTTCCATACCCGTTGTAGGCATTTCTCTGAATATTGATCAATCCCTTGCTCGGAACCTTCAACATAATATTCAACAAGCGCACTTGATAAATAAGCAATATCGGAAGCCGCGAGGTTTAGGCCTTTTGCTCCTGTCGGTGGCACAATATGCGCAGCATCACCTGCTAAAAATAATTTTCCAAAGCGCATTGGTTCGGTCACAAAGCTTCGTAACGGCGCAATACTTTTTTCAATAGAGGCCCCAGTTACTAGCTTTTCACGGCTTTCGGGATCTAGGCGGTTTTTTAACTCATCCCAAAACTTTTCATCTGACCAATCTTCGACGTGATCTGTTAAAGGGACTTGTAAATAATAACGGCTACGCGTTTCAGAACGCATACTGCATAAAGCAAATCCACGTTCTGACTGTACGTAAATGAGTTCATCGGCTACAGGTGGAACGTCTGCCAACACCCCTAACCAGCCAAACGGATAAACTTTTTCAAAGGTTTTAATTTTATCTTCTGGCACGCTGGCACGGCAGACACCGTGGTAGCCATCACAACCAGCAATAAAGTCACACTGAATTTGAAAGGCTTTACCTTGGTACTCAAACTCAACTTTTGGTGCAGTGTAAAAATCTTTCACTTGTACATTTTGAGCTTCATAAAATGAAGTGAGCTGCTCTGCTTCACGCGCAGTCATTAAATCTTTGGTGACTTCGGTCTGACCATATACGGTCACTTGTTTACCACCCGTGAGTGCGGCTAAATCAACTCGATGCAATTCACCATTGGTTAAGATTTCAATGCCCGAATGTGGTAATCCTTTTTCTTTTAAGTTTTGGTCAACGCCTGCTTGTTTCAGTAAGTCGACCGAAACTTGCTCTAAAATTCCTGCACGAATCCGTGAAGCCACATATTCAGCACTACGTTGCTCAACAATAATATGGTCGATGCCAGCTTTATATAAAAGTTGCCCAAGCAATAACCCTGCTGGTCCAGATCCAATAATTGCAACCTGTGTCTTTAAAATATCCATAACTTCATCCTTGTTTCATCCTGACTTTTAAATTACTGGCTTTAAGTTTTGTGCACTATGTATCCAAGACGAAAATAACCGTTTATCATTTAGTTTGTCCGAATAGCGGACAGAAACAACCAAAATAACAGGAATGAAAGGATGCCTTCTCTCGATGCTTTTTTAGAGCACCCAAACTCGCATGAGAAAATTCGTCAAGAAGACTACATTGCAGGGTTAGCAAAAGGTTTAGCTTTACTCGAAGCTTTTGGAACAGATCGGCAACGGCTCAATGTCACTCAAGTAGCCGAGCGAACTGGCATTAGTCGTACCGCGGCAAGACGTTATCTTAAAACTTTAAAATACTTAGGCTATTTAGAAACCGATGAACATTACTTTTGGCTCACTCATCGCGTGCTGCGCTTTTCGAGTTCTTATTTAAGCTCTGCCCACCTGCCTAAAGTTGCTCAATCATTTTTAAATCTTTTGTGTGCGCAGACGTCTCTAACTTTTTCGATTGTAGTTTTGGATGATAACGAAGTGGTGCCGATTGCCCGTAGCTATTTACCGCAGCAAGATAACTTACGTGTCAGCCCTTATGGCATGCATTTAGGAAACCGACTGCCTGCCCATGCAACGTCTACAGGTAAAGTATTGCTGGCAGCACTGCCCGAAGAAGCTCAGCATGCATGGGTAAAGACTTATGGTTTAAAGCGCTTAACCCCTTTTACCATTGTAGATGAGTCGAAGTTTTTTGAAGTGCTTAAGGGCATTGCGTTATCGGATTATTGTCTTTCTAAAGAAGAACATGAGCTTGGAGTGATTGCGATTGCAGTTCCTGTATTTAATGCACAAGGTCAAGCGGTAGCAGCGCTAAACTGCATGTCTCAAACTAACCGTGTACAAGAAGATTATTTGGTTCAGCAAATTTTGCCATTGCTGCGCAACACGGCAAATGAACTTAGAAATGTGATTTAAATAGACTTAGAAACTCTTGTCTCCTAACCATGAATACAAGAGTTTCAACTCATAATTTTAAACGGCGAATTCTTTAACTCGCTGGTTTGCGAGGTCTAATGCATTGCTGCGATATGCCTGCATATCTAGGCCTTCTGCATAGATAAAATCGACTCCATGAATGCCCATTAGACCTAACACTGCTTTGAGATAAGGCGTGACTGCCTCAGTTTCTTGGCCGACATGAATACCGCCTCGACTACTTACCACCACGGCCTTTACTCCTTCCACCAAACCTTGAGGATAGGTTTCGGTATAGCGGAATGTTTGTCTTGCGCGTGCCACTAAATCAAACCAGTTTTTGAGTTGAGTCGGTACATTTAAATTATACATCGGTGCGCCAATGACCAATAAATCAGCACTTTTTAATTCAGCAATTAATTCATCAGATAAAGCAACGATTCGTTGAATGTCTTGATTGTTATTTTCAGCCCCACGAAGCGCCTGAAAGATTTCTAAATCTAATACAGGCAGATTCATTTCCGCTAAATTGCGTATGGTGATGTCATCTTGCAAACCTTGGTCTTTACGGTGTTCAAGCATGACATCAATGAGGCGATTGGTTTGTGAAACCTCACCCATAATGCTGGATTTTAATACCAATATTTTAGCCATGACCATCTCCACATTTTTGATGAAACCATATTAACTCCACAATAAATTCAACAGTGGTGATATTATTTCTTTATATTGGTTCCTTTTAGGCAACAATCATGCAACATGAGCTAAGTGCAATTTCTATATTTGTGACTGTGGTTGAAGCTGGAAGTTTTGTAAAAGCTGCCGAGCAATTGCATTTAACTCGCTCAGCCATAAGTAAAAATATTGCTCGGCTTGAAGATCAGCTTGGCGTTGCTTTATTTAAAAGAACAACGCGAACACTCAGCATGACTGATGAAGGCGCTTTGTTTTATGAACATAGCCGCCGAGCGTTGAGCGAAATACAAAATGCAGCGGCTTTATTAGACAAAGGGAAAATTAACGCAACAGGTCGTTTACGAATGTCTGTGCCAGTGCTGTTCGGGCAACTCTTTGCAGCCCCACTCATGGTTAAATTTGCTCAACAGCATGCGGACTTACAGCTAGAAATTTCATTTAATGATCGAACTGTAGACTTGGTCGAAGAAGGTTTTGATTTATGTATAAGAATTGGTTCATTGCCTGACACCACTCAGTTGGTTGCCAAACTGATTGGTCAGCATCGAATGCTACTTTGTGCCTCACCTGATTATTTAAATGAAGCAGGTCCCCTAGAACATATTGAAGACTTAGACCACCACGCCACAATTGCCGATCCACATTTTGGTCAAATAAAAAAATGGCAACTTCAACAGGAAAATAGCGAGCCTTTATTTATTAAACCCAAAGCAAAGCTTCTTTTAAATGACTTGCAGGCCATTAAAAATGCAGCACTTGCTGGAGCTGGTATCGCTTGGCTGCCCGACTGGCTTATTCAAAATGAATTACAGAATGGTAAGCTGGTTCAAGTGTTAGAAACCATGTCAAGCATTGCTTTTCCGATTCATTTGGTATGGCCTACGCTGCCTTTTATGCCACTGAAAACCCGCCTCGCAATCGATTATTTGGCACAGCATTTACCACCTGAGCTGAACAAACAAGTTTAAAGTAAATAAGGCCTTGTCCATTTCATCAAGGTTTTTTTTAATACACGAAGCCAAAGTTTATTAACGCTTTGACCTTCTATTTAGAATTTAGAAAACAATCCAGCACCTTTTCCCGATCGACTGCCCCATCTGAGCTTAAAAGCTGAATGATTGTGCCTTCAATCATATATAAAAATAGTTTTGCATCCTGAAAAGTCGCATCGGTTTTTAGTTTTATAAGTTGGCTGTAGATCTCATTGATTAGCCATGTTCGATATCTCACCGCGATTTGATAGGCTTTTGGATAGCTCAGTTTCGTTTCAAAAATAGCTTTAAATAATAGGTAGTACATCCCGTCTACATCGGTGTGTAAGAAATAAAGTTTCTTGAGTTTCTCCCCCACACTTGCGCCTTGATGGTACTCAGCAATTGAAACCACTTTTTCTTTTAAGCGCTCTTTCTGCACAGTTAAACAGATTTCAACAAATCGCTCTTTCGAGTGAAAGTAGTTATAAAAAGTCGCTTTTGGAATTCCGCACTCTTTCACAATTCTGTCGATTCCAACAGTATGAAATCCAAAATGGTGAAATAAATGAATCGACGTATTAATGACTTGCATGGCACGTGTTGAAAGAACTAACTTTGGCATTGTTTTACCGTTATAAAAAATTATTGTTGTTTCTAAACGAGATACTTTTTTGGGAGAAAAAAAGCACAGCAAAGCCTATAAAGACTGTGCATAGCACATCTCAAGTTTTGTTGTTCAAATAAGTTTTTTGAGCCGTAACGACTTAAAGCCTGAAAACCTTAGGGTGATCAAGCTCCTTTAAATTTTAGGCTGTGTCGTTATAGCTTTTGGCATCGAGAGCCAAGAAATAATTGATGTGCAAAGCCAACTCCTTTTTATTTGGAGTTCTGCCGACATGAATAGAAATTATGGTGGCAGAACGAAGGGGGTTCGCGGACTGGCCTTAAGACTCCAGCACACCCAAGGGTGTCCCCCTCCGTTCCACCATAGAGGGGGCACGAGGGTGTACACACTAAAAGTATAAAACCTTTAATGCTCCTAAGGGACGGTCCGCGACGACCGACTGGCAATGTGGCCAGCAGGCAAAGGATAGTGCTCTGTCCAATTGCAGTCAAGCACGCAAAATGCCATTTGTTTTAAATTAAATCATTAAAAAAGTAAGGCTAAATAATGAAGGAGTTATTGTTAAGTGGGGCGTTATAGAGGGGGAAATAAAAACAGCCTAGTGGTAGAGTGTTTTTGGGTGAATGATAAATATTTGGTATAAACTATACTAGGTTAATTTTAATAATCCTTTAAAATGGTACTAAATCATCAAATGGAAATGACACCGAAACAATTAGAACAACAAAGAGAAAATCACTATGTATGGGCTAATTACTTAAAAAATTGGTCCTTAAATAACTTAGATGTGTGGTATACAACAAAGAAACTTAAAATAGCTCATGACAGTGTTAAAGCAATTCTTAAGGAAAAAGACTTCTATAGGTATCAGTTCATTACAGACGAACATTTAAAGCTAATCTTATTTATATCAAAACAATCACCAGAAGAACTACAAAAACTACATAAACTTTATTTAGATTCATTCTTACAATTTCAAGCAATCGAATCACTGTATATAAAATCAGGGAAAAAAGATGAGAAAGTCCAAGCTTATATTGAAGTATTTAAAAGTAATACACTAGAAAAGCTGCATACGGCACATGAGAATGGTGTTAGTGCTATCCTAAAAAGTTTAAAAAACCATGATTTATCAGTTTTGGATGATATTCAAAATATGATTAATTTTATGAGCTATTGGGGACACCAAATTGCCAGAACCAAACCATTCAGAGATAAAATCTTATCTACTCAGACAGACCCAGAGTTACAGAAAATTTATAAAGAATCTTGGTGGTTTATTAGTTATATGTTTGGTATGAATATAGGAAAAAGTTTTTTTGAAACACGAAAAATTGATATACATTGTTTATTAATTAATGAAACAAATGAAGATTTCATAACATCAGATCACCCAATTATTAATGTACATGAAGCAATAAATGAAAATGATATGGCTGTTCCATCTGAAGATGAGGCAGACTTTTTTTATGCAATTTCTCCCAAATTGGGCTATATGATTAATAAATCTAAGCGCTTTAAAAAAGGTATAAATTACGTATCAATAGATTTCGTTAGGCAAGTTAATACAAAATTAGCTTTTTATGCCGATCAATACATTATTGGCACGACTGAAGATCAATTGAAAATTTACAAAAAATCGGTTGGAAAAAGATTAAAAATTATAAGAGAAATAAAAAAGATTTAATTTAATAGTTTTAATGTTAATAAGATGGGGCTAGATGCCCCATCTTATTTTTTAGCACTCAATTGCATTAACAGCGAGGCCACCTTTTGAAGTCTCTTTATATTTCTCAGACATATCTCTGCCTGTTTCTTTCATGGTCTGAATGACTTTATCGAGCGTCACAAAATGCTCACCTTCATCATGAAGTGCCATTTGTGCTGCATTAATGGCTTTTACGGCTGCAATTGCATTTCGCTCAATGCAAGGAACTTGAACCAAACCACCAATCGGGTCACACGTTAAACCTAAGTTATGTTCAAGGCCAATTTCAGCTGCATGTTCCACTTGTTCAGGTGATGCACCTAAAATCTCGGCTAAACCAGCCGAAGCCATCGCACAAGCTGAGCCTACTTCGCCCTGACATCCTACTTCTGCACCAGAAATAGATGCATTGAGCTTACATAAAATGCCAACTGCTGCCGCACTCAAAAAGAAACGAACCACTTTGTCTTCGGAAAAATCTTTAGAAAAAGTCACGTAATAATATAAGACCGCTGGAATGATTCCAGCTGCACCATTTGTAGGAGCTGTGACTACTCGGCCGCCAGCAGCATTTTCTTCATTTACCGCTAAGGCAAATAAATTGACCCACTCCATGGCATGAAAAGTCGTCACAATCAGGTTTGAATTTTTCTTATTTAATAATTTATCGTGAATTTTTTTAGCCCGACGTTTTACGTTTAATCCGCCCGGTAATATTCCTTCATTAATTAATCCGTTGTGAATGCATTGTTGCATCACCTTCCAGATGTCCATAATCTTGGTGCGAATCTCTCTTTCACTGCGCCAGCTTTTCTCATTTTCAAGCATTAATTCACTGATTGATAAATGATGAGTTTTACATAAGCTTAAAAGTTCAGCCGCACTGTGAAATGGATATGGAACTTTAACGTCACTGGTTTCAGATTGGGTTTGTGTTAATTGTCTTTGACTAATAATAAAGCCGCCACCAATCGAGTAATAGGTTTCTTCATATAAGATTTCTTCCGTCTCGTTATACGCAATCAACTCCATTGCATTGGGGTGATAAGGCAAAGATTCATCAAGAAAAAGTACATCACGTTTATAGTCAAAAGAAATACTCTTTTGCTGATTAAGCTGGATGGCGTTATTTTCAAGAACATCTTCAATCAAGTTTGTAGTTGCTTGAGTATCAATATGTTCAGGGTCAAAGCCCATTAAGCCTAAAAGAATAGCCTTGTCTGTCGCATGACCGACACCCGTTGCCGACAGCGAACCGTATAACTTCACCTGAACTCTAACCGTTGCTTGTAAATCGTTTTGCTTCAATAAATCATCCACAAAACTGTATGCCGCTCGCATGGGTCCAACTGTATGGGAGCTAGATGGACCAATACCAATTTTAAAAAGATCAAATACACTAATAAACACTGGGTCCTACCTTCAATTCATTATTATTCGTATGTTCGTCGTTATTGTGTCCTTTCGGATAACTCTAAAACTATCATTAAGCCATCCATAAAGCACTGAAAATAAATGGGTCATTGGCTAAAAACAACACAATCAATTTCTAATTTAATATTTTCCAAAAAATGGAATTTTCCATTAATTTAAATGGTAAATTACTCAACAAATATTTAAGAATTGTTCTTTTTAACAAATAAAATAGCGAACCTTTCCCAATTTTTTATAAAAAAAATTTGGTTTTCAAGCTATTTACTTGGAATTTAAATTATTTAAACAAAATTAAAAACAATAACTTACTCAATATTTAGATCACTCTTTGCCATTAAATAGAATAAAAATTCCCCTATTTACCAATAACCATATATCGTATACGATATATGAAAGAACAATAGTTCTGTCGTTAAGGAAAACGTAATGACAAGTCAGTTTAAAAAGCAGTTATCTCTAATGGATCTTACATTCATTGGCTTAGGCGCCATTTTCGGTTCTGGATGGTTATTTTCAGCAAGTCATGTGGCCTCTCAAGCCGGCCCTGCGGGTATATTGTCATGGATTATTGGGGGCTTTGCCGTTTTAATTCTGGGAATTATTTATTGTGAGTTAGGTGCAGCCTTACCACGAGCAGGCGGTATTATCCGTTATCCCGTATTTTCACATGGTCCTTTACAAGGATATTTACTTGGTTCTGTGACCGTCATTGCCTTTTCAAGTTTAATTGCAATTGAAGTCGTTGCTGCTCGTGAATATGCAGCAGCATGGTTCCCTTCACTTACAGAAATACACGATGGCATCCGATCTCCAACTACCATTGGATGGTTGTTTCAGTTTGCACTTTTATGCGTATTTTTTGCTTTGAATTATTACAGCGTAAAAACCTTTGCAATTGCCAACAACCTCATTAGTGCATTGAAGTTTGCGGTTCCAGTTTTAGTGATGGTTGCACTTCTCTATCACTTTAAACCGGCAAACTTTTCAATGACCGAGTTTGCCCCAATGGGTGCTCACGGCGTACAAGGTGCCGTATCTGCTGGCGGTATTATTTTTGCGTACTTAGGCTTAACGCCGATTATTTCGGTAGCCAGTGAAGTAAAGCGTCCTCAATTTACCATTCCTTTTGCACTCATCTTATCTGTCGTTTTAGCAACGATTATTTATGTCGTGCTTCAAGTTGCTTTCTTAGGTGCTGTACCTACCGATATGTTAGCAAATGGTTGGTCAGGACTCAGTGACAAGTTCCCATTACCTTATCGCGACATTGCCATGTTATTAGGTTTGGGATGGTTAGCACTGTTAGTTGTTTCAGACGCTATTATCTCTCCGTCTGGCTGCGGCAATATCTATATGGCTGCAACTCCACGTGTCATTTACGCATGGTCGAACAGTAATACGTTCTTCCATATTTTTACTCGTGTAGATCCAAAATCAGGCATTCCACGTTATGCATTATGGTTAACATTTGCACTTTCTGTATTTTGGACTATGCCATTTCCATCTTGGGATAAATTAATTTCTGTAGTTTCGGCAGCGTTAGTTTTAAGTTATGCCCTAGCTCCTGTCACAGTGGGTGCCTTACGTCGTAATGCTCCTGAGCTTGAACGTCCATTCTATGTAAAAGGCTTTACTGTTCTTGGCCCACTCGCCTTCGTGATTGCCTCTTTTATTGTCTATTGGTCTGGCTGGAATGTCATTTCATGGTTATTAGGTGCACAAATCGTATTGTTTGCACTCTATGTCATTTTTAAACGCTATGTGCCAACCCAAGAAGTCAGCCTAGCTCAACAATTAAAGTCATCAGCTTGGCTTCTTGTTTACTACATTTTAATAATTATTGTTTCTTACCTTGGCAGCTTTGGTGATGGTGCATCACACCTATTGGCAGCTCCGTTTGACACACTTTTAGTTATGGTGATTTCTCTTGGTTGTTACTACTGGGGAATACATTCAGGTTTACCAAAAGCACTCATTAAAAATGATGATGAAGCTTAGCGATCACTTGCTTAAACACATATAGGTTGGAGTTTTCTTTTGACTAATAACGTATACAAAATACTATATTTTTCGAAAGTAAAACCTAGGCTTCGATAATTCTCCAACGTCAGAAGAACAACTTTTGACGTTCACTCTAAAGTGAGGTTGATAATGTTAAATATTACTGGTCAAAATTTTATTGCAGGTCAACGTTCAAGTTCGGGCAGTAAATTTGTCTTAAGTTATGATGCTGCAACAGATGAAGCATTACCCTATCAATTTGCTCAGGCTACTCCTGAAGAAATTGATCAGGCAGCTCAAGCAGCTGCATTGGCTTATCCAGCTTTTAGACAAACTACGCCAGAACAGCGCGCTGTTTTTCTAGAAACAATTGCCAGTGAAATTGATACGCTTGATGACCAGTTTATTGCCACAGTCTGTCAAGAAACTGCTTTACCAGAAGCCCGTATTCGCGGTGAACGTGGGCGAACTACTGGCCAATTACGTCTGTTTGCTCAAGTATTACGCCGTGGTGATTATTTAGGTGCCCGTATTGATTTAGCTTTACCTGAGCGTCAACCACTTCCACGTCCAGATTTACGTCAATATAAAATCGGTGTTGGGCCAGTTGCTGTATTTGGCGCGAGTAATTTCCCTCTTGCCTTTTCTACTGCTGGTGGCGATACCGCTTCAGCACTTGCGGCTGGATGTCCTGTCATTGTGAAGGCGCATAGCGGCCACATGGCAACCGCCGAATCAATTGCAAATGCGATTTGTAGTGCAATTGAGAAATGTGCTATGCCAAAAGGCATCTTTAGCATGATTTATGGTCAAGGTGTTGGTGAACCCCTGGTAAAACACCCTGCAATTAAAGCAGTTGGATTTACAGGTTCACTCAAAGGTGGCCGTGCTCTCTGCGATTTAGCTGCTGCACGCCCTGAGCCAATTCCTGTTTTTGCCGAAATGTCGAGCATTAACCCAATGGTTTTATTACCCGAAGCTCTAAAAGTGCGTGGTGATAAAATTGCAGCCGAACTTAGTGGTTCAGTGGTTTTAGGTTGCGGTCAGTTCTGTACCAATCCGGGTTTAATTATTGGAATTAAATCAGCTGAATTTAGCCAATTTCTTGAGCAGTTCACGGCTGCAATGGCTCAGCAGCCACCACAAACCATGCTTAACAAAGGCACTTTAAGAAGCTATGAACATGGCCTTAAAGCATTACTCGCACACGACAAAATTGAGCATTTAGCAGGTCAACCACAACAAGGCCAGCAAGCCTATCCTCAGCTCTTTAAAGCTGATGCAGCTCTTTTACTAGAGCAGGATGAGTTACTTCAAGAAGAAGTATTTGGCCCAACGACGATTGTGATTGAAGTTGAATCGGCAGAGCAACTTGCTCTAGCGTTAAACGGACTTCGTGGTCAGCTTACCGCATCATTAATTGCAGAGCTGCAAGATTTTGAGAACTTCTCTACCCTTATTCCATTACTTGAAGAAAAAGCAGGACGTTTACTTCTAAATGGTTACCCAACAGGTGTGGAAGTCTGTGATGCCATGGTACACGGCGGTCCTTACCCTGCAACTTCAGATGCACGTGGTACTTCGGTAGGAACATTAGCAATTGACCGTTATTTACGACCAGTATGCTATCAAAACTATCCAGATCACTTACTGCCACTCGCCCTTCAAAATGCCAATCCGCTTGGTATTGAACGCCTAGTGAATGGTGAAATGAGTAAGGCTGCTCTTTAATATTTTTTGAAGGAGTTTATCCAAGTGATGAACTCCTTTTTATTTAGACCCAAATCTCACAACGTAACCGCACATTATTTAAATAAAAAAGTGCAAAAAATGAATAGCAAGATGCTCAAACAAATCTATGCGTAACATATTTTTAAATAAGGATATTGGTATATGACGACAACACTAAAAAAGGTAGTCGCGGCCTCTATGGTCGGCTCCGTAGCTGAATGGTATGAATTTTTCCTATATGGAACTGCTTCTGCCCTTGTCTTTGGCGAACTTTTCTTTCAACAAACGGGCAATGCTATAGATGGTATTTTGGCAGCCTTTGCCCTCTATGCCGTTGGCTTTTTAGCGAGACCTATTGGTGGCCTTGTGTTTGGTCATTACGGCGATAAAATTGGGCGTAAGAAATTATTGCAAATTAGCCTGATTATTGTTGGTATCACTACTTTTTTGATGGGCTGTATTCCGACCTTCCATCAAATTGGTTATTGGGCACCTACACTATTGGTTATGCTGCGTTTAATTCAAGGCTTTGCTTTTGGTGGTGAATGGGGCGGCGCAGTTATTTTGGTTTCAGAGCATAGTCCAGATGATCGCAGAGGCTATTGGGCAAGCTGGCCACAAACTGGTGTACCGCTCGGCAATTTAGTAGCCACACTGGTTTTATTACTACTTTCAAAAAACCTCTCACCCGAACAATTCCTAGATTGGGGATGGCGCTGTGCATTCTGGTTTTCGGCGGTCGTGGTACTAATTGGATTATGGATTCGAAAAAATGTAGACGATGCCGAGGTGTTTAAAGAAGCACAGGCCAAACAACAGCTTCTTGAAAAGCAACAACTCGGGATTATTGAAGTTTTAAAATATCATAAGAAATCTGTTATTGCGGGTATCGGTGCCCGATTCGCAGAAAATATTTTGTACTATATGGTGGTTACTTTTTCGATCAGTTATTTAAAGTTGGTCGTCCATAAAGATACTTCACAGATCTTACTGCTCATGTTTGGCGCTCACCTCATCCATTTCTTTATTATTCCTGTTATGGGGCATTTAAGCGATATATTTGGCCGTAAACCAATTTACCTTATTGGAGCTGTACTCACTGCATTTTGGGGCTTTGTCGGCTTTCCTTTAATGGATACAGGCAATAACTGGCTCATCATGTTAGCGATTGTGCTCGGTCTATTTATTGAATCGATGACCTACTCGCCTTACTCTGCGTTAATGACTGAGTTATTTCCAACTCACATTCGCTATACGGCGCTTTCATTTTGTTATCAAGTCGCACCCATTATGGCTGGTTCACTCGCTCCATTAATTGCCTTAACCTTACTCAAAGAATTTAATAGCTCGGTTCCGATTTCTTTATATTTGGTTGCCGCAAGTCTGATCTCTATAGTCTCGATTTTGCTGGTGAAAGAAACCAAAGGCCGATCACTTGCTTTTAAAGATTAATCTTTAAAATATACATTATTTGCTTAACGATGATTTTGGGTTGTTCTATACAGCCCATTTTTTTCATCTAAATATTTTTGGTAGAGGCACGATACAAAGTAGGCGACATGCCTGTATGCAACTTAAACTGACGACAAAAAGCACTATGGTCGGTATAACCACAGCGCAAACCAATTTGAGTAATCGGTAAATCTGTCGCCAATAGTTCAGTGGCGACTTGAAGACGAATTTTGCTAATCATTTGTCGCGGCGTTAAATGGTATATTTTTTTGCAATAGCGTTCTAACTGAGCCACCGACACACCAGCAATTGCGGTCAAGTGTGCCAACGTAATCGTTTCGGCATAATTCTTTTTAATATATTCCTCAACCTGAACCATTTTATAAAAAGCAGGATGTGTATTTTCAGGCACATTTAAATCATTAGAAATACCCGCTATTCCTACTAACTTTCCATCCGCATCAAATAAAGGTTCTTTATAAGTTAAACACCAGCCCGACTGATTCTTTGCATATAAATGTAGTTCTAATTGCTCTGTTAACTTTTTACCACGGCGAATGACTTGCAAGTCTTGAGATGTATATATTTTTCCAAGAGAGTGAGGAAAGACCTCTTCCGAGGTCTTTCCAAGTAACGCAGTTTTATCTTTTAGACCACAGCGATTTACTAATGTTTGATTAACAAAGACATAGCGTGCTTCAGTATTTTTGATGAAAAATACCACCGAAGATAAAGCATCAAATAATGGTTCAATACTTTCCAGATTTTTTAAGAAATCTTCCAAAGTTGTGGTTAGTTTCGGAATTTGAACCAAAGTCATGAGCTAGAGCGGGCAAAGTAATAACTTGTCTACTCTAGAACATTTCATTTTTGATTTAAAGGAGAAGTAGACATCGCCATGAGGCTTTTTACACGGGTAGGCAGTAATGGCGGTCGAGAGTTAGGTAGCTGCCAATCAAACAGGCAGGCGGCAGCTGTTGCACAAGTGCTTCCCTGACATGCTCCCATTCCACAACGTGTATGTAATTTTGCATCAATCCAACTACTACGCTCGGCAACCTTATCAAAAGTCACATCTTCACATCGACAAAAAATAGTTTCTGGGCGTGCAAGCGTTTTTAATTCAGTACGTAACTTAAAGCTTTTCTCAAGTAGATCTGCAAATAAACGATACCGCTGTCTTTGAGCAAATAATTGACTGGCTTTTTCATTTTGGCCTATAGCTGCATAACCTGCGATGCTACCTTCAACCATCGCCAGCTCACTTCCGCCAAAACCTGTACACTCACCTGCTGCCCAAACCTGCGGCTGTGATGTACGTTGATAGTCATCGACCGCAATCGCATTGTCCTTAATTTGACAACCCATTAACTGCCCTAATTGAGTATTCGGTACTAAACCAAACCCACAAGCGAGTCGATCACACTCGATTTCAACAATTCCTTTCGGCGTTTGTAGTCTTACTCGTTCAAGATGCTCCTGACCAATCGCTTCAATCACATAACTGTCAGTGTGATATAGACGATAAGGTAAAGATAACGCCTGTATTATTTTCGCAGGCCAGCGCCAAAGTTGTAGTGCAAATTTACGAACAGAAGATGAAGCTGCCTGTTCAGCAACATAGAGAACTTGAGCACCTGCTTTTTTTGCTGTGTCCGCACTTGCTAGGAGTAATGGTCCGGAACCAGCAATCACAACACGTTCATTTTTTACAGGTGTACCTGCTTTAATTAAAGCTTGTAAACCACCTGCACCCGTTACTCCAGATAAGGTCCACCCAGGAAAAGGTAAAAATAGTTCTCTTGCACCCGTACACAATATAAGCTGGCGATAAGACAAATTTAGGCTGTCATGAGGTCGCTCAACGAGTAATTGGCCTACAAAAGGTGCAGCGACAATCTTGGCACCAAACATAAATTCAATATTAGGATAAGCCTTGATTTGTTGATATTTCTGCTGCGCCATTTCAGGTACAGGAAAAATCGGTCCAGCACGCCAGATTTGACCGCCCGCTTGTGGGTTATTATCTAATATTAAAATTCGCCCACCACTCTCGGCGGCCGCAATAGCAGCTGATAACCCAGCAGGGCCTGCTCCTACAACTACTACATCGTATTGTTTTTCCATTATTGTGTTTCCACCTTCATGTCTTGCTGGCACAGCGTCTGACAAGCAAGCACTCTGAGTCCATTAATATTGACACGGCATTCCTGACAAACTCCCATTCCACAAAATGGAGTACGTTTTTCACCACAAACAGATAGACGACTGTAAGACTTTGCTTGTGCTAAAGCAGCAGCAACACTGGTGCCCTCAATCACAGAAACTGATTGTCCGTTAATAAAAAGCTGAATCATCTATGCAGCTCCTATAAAACGATGAGGTAAAAAAGGTTCAGGATCTATATCAAAAGTTAATCCACACACATGGGAAGCAATAAGTCTTGCTGTACCTGTCGCAGTGGTTACACCTAGTCCTTCATGACCAACCGCTAAATAAACCGATTGAAATGCAGGATGTCGTCCAATAACAGGAATGCCATCCGGAGTAGCTGCACGAAAACCAGTCCATGCCCGAATAACATTAAGATCAGCCAAAGCTGGAAAATAATCAGCAGCCTCTTTAAGCACCCGAGTAAACACTTCTGGCTCTACAGTTGGATCAACCGTATTGAACTGACGAGATGACCCAATAAATAGCTGACCTGTCGGTCTAGGTTGAATATTACAAGCGACTGAAATTCCACTTGTCGCTTGAGTGCTGGCTGCATAAGCCAAAGCCACTAACGTATGTTTTACATTTAATTCGGGATAACGGTCGGTAATAGCTAAATGACCTTTTTTAGGTTCAATCGGTAACTCTGGAAAAAAATCTGTCGCATGAATGCCGTTTGCTAAAACAATATGTGCTGCTTCGAGCCATGTTCCATCACTTAACTGAACCCGATTTTCTTCAATATGAATAACTTTAGCTTGTTGAACCTGAATCTTTTGCGGGAATTGTTTTAACAACCATTCAGCAGCACAGGGTGCATATAAAATGCCATCATCAAAAACTTCCAACCCACCGTAGAGACCATGCTTTAAGTGAGGTTCAAGCTGACGGATTTCCTCTGCATTTCGAAGTTGGCAACGGACACCTTGTGCAGTGAGACGTTGATATTTTTCTTCGGCAATCTGCATTTCTTCTGGGCTACTTGCCAGCCATAAAGTTGGTGTTTGGCGATAGGCACATTCTTCTGAAAGCTCGTGCCCTAATTCATGCCACAACTGAACTGACCAATGGCTAAGCTTTAATTCGGCGTCCAAGTCATCCATAATGACCAAATGCCCCATGCCCGCAGCTGTTGCCCCACCGATACGAGCATCCAAAACTTGCACATTTAACCCTTGCCGAGCCAATTCATAAGCACATGCCGCACCTACAATGCCTGCCCCAATGACGATGGCATCGGTTCTCATAGCTGAATACCCCAAGCAAATGGGTCATTTTCATCCATAAATAAAGTTGCTTCGGCACTCATGTAAGCTTCACCACGAATGGTTGGAATAACATATTCCCCTGCTTGCTCATAAGAGGCAATAAACTGGCTACCGATAATGCTGGCTTGTTTCCATAACTTTCCTGCTTCAAGTTTGCCATCTGCGGCCAAGCAAGCAATTTTCGCACTAGTTCCGGTTCCACATGGTGAACGGTCATAGGCCTTGCCTGGGCAAAGTACGAAATTTTTACTGTCCGCTTCGGCGTCACTTGCAAATAACTCAATATGGTCAATTTCTTGTCCATCTTTACCGGTTATTCCTTGTGCCGTAAGCGCTTGTCTGACTGTCCACGCATAGTCAGTCAGTTGATCCAAATTATCACTTGCAACACGTTGACCATGGTCATTAATCAAGAAGAACCAGTTACCGCCCCATGCAATATCACCAGTAACTTTTCCATACTTTTCAACATCAACTTCGACCGCTTTTTTATAACGATATGCTGGTACATTTCGCACGCTAACTGAATGATCTTCATGCAATGTCGCCTCAACATCGCCGACTGGAGTTTCAATTAAATGTGTGCCTACTTGTATTTTTCCCAAATGTGCTAACGAAGCCACTAACCCAATCGTGCCATGACCACACATGCCGAGGTAACCTGTATTATTAAAGAAAATTACGCCTGCACTCGCTTTAGGATTCACTGGCTTACACAATAATGCGCCAACCAACACATCATTACCTCGCGGCTCTAACATGGTTGCTCTACGGAAATGGTCATATTGTTCTGATAATATTTTTCGGCGGCTTTCCATATCTCCTGTGCCTAAATCAGGAAAACCTTCAAGTACTAATCGTGTTGGTTCGCCACCAGTATGAGAGTCCAAAATTTTTACTGTTTTCATAGAAGTATCCTTACATTTTTTTCTAGGATGACTGATCTCAAAACAGCAAGCTTGATCGTTTTCTTATGAATCGATGACGAAATCAGCATAGTGAAAACTTGCTTCACCTAAACTAAAGACAAAAAAAAATTAGGCCATTGGCCTAATTTAAATAACACTGAAATGATTAAGAATGGAGCGCTTATTTTTTCACATTTTTATGGTGAGGTAGATGTTCATAAAGTGATTGGCAAACACCATTAATATGCTCTTCAATTAATTTAACCGCTAAATCAACATCTTTGGCTTTGCAGGCTTTCACGATTTCTTTATGTTCATCATTTGCACGTGATTTGCCTTCTGAAACATTCATCTGCAATCTTAAATAGCGCTCAATTTTATCGTAAATAGAACGAATTAATCCAAGCATGTAAGGCCGTTGTGCTGGTTCATAAAGGCATGCATGTAACTGCCAATTGAGTGTGGTCCAGCTTCCAATATCCATGTTATCGATAAAGGCATTACAAATTTCATCTGCCTTTTTATAAGTTTCCTCCGTCATATTCGGCACGGCGAGCTGAATCAGCTTCGTTTCCAACATCACTCGGACTTCAAAAATCTGTGCCAACTCTTCTTCAGAGATGCGGGTCACAATTGCGCCACGATTTTTTATAAACTCAACCAAGCCTTCAGCTTCAAGTTGCTTTAAGGCTTCACGTACCGGAATTTTGCTGACATTAAAAAGTTTGGCAATTTCATCCTGACGAATCGGTTCGCCTTCAGCAATATGCCCTGCAATAATTGCTTCTCTAATATATTTGACAATAACTTCAGATACCGAAGGCATTGCACCAAGATTTGATACATTAAAAGATGGTAGCGTCACGAATATTCTCTTAACCTCAAAATATGACACAAATAAAAGGATGATAATTTTTATTCATCCGCCATAATGAAATCATTGCTTTTCAAGCATTATTTTCGGCACGGCTTACCTTTATTTTAATGCTGCTAAAACTCATTTTCTCTATTTATTAGAGCTAATAATTTTTAACTGCATTAATAGCTAAAGTATACTTTATACCATTTAATTCACAAAACTATTATTAGACTATGCTGAAATCGTCATCATTTTATTGTATCTAACCAAGCAAATCATAATAAATAGCAGCATACTACCCTGTTCTCTTGATGGGCAACTGTCAAAAAGATTCCTATCCATTTAGCTGAGTTATTGCCTGCAAGATAAAATTTTTATCTTGTAAAAATCATGCTGCATAAAACTTTTAAAGTTTGAGTCACTTCATATGAGTACGCCAACAGAAGCAAAATTTTCCCTGAATTATTATACGGGTTTCTTATCTGTACTATTTGCTGCTTTTCTATGGGGTACAGCAGGTACAGCGGCATCTTTTGCAAAAGGCATTAGTCCACTTGTAATTGCTACCATTTCTGTGGGCTTCGGTGGATTAATTCATACATTTTTAAGCTTAAAAGCCATTAAAAAAAATTATCAAAAACTATTTAACTATAAATCCCAAGTTTTTATTGCGGTCATTGTTTCAATTCTTTGTCCATTTGCATTTTATTCATCTGTCTCTTTGGCTGGTGTTTCTATTGGCACCGTAATTTCTATTGGCTGTGCGCCTTTATTTTCAGTGCTTTTGGAATGGATTTTAGATAAACGAAAACTTTCTTTGAAATGGCTCATCAGTTTTATTCTCGGTTTTTTAGGAATTATTTTACTTTCGTATGCAGGTGATCACGCGCAGCATCAAGTCGTACAATCTGATCGTATTTTAGGGGTATTTTTTGGCTTACTCTCTAGCCTGAGCTATGCAACATATTCTTGGATAATGAGAAACCTAATTCGCCAAGATGTCGACTCAAGAGCTGCCATGGGAGTGATTTTTGGTATCTCTGCAGTGCTTTTACTACCTACATTATTCATTACGGCACAAAACCTTTTTGATTACCCAACTAACATTTGGGTTGCGATTTATATTCCGATTGTTCCTATGTTTTTAGGCTATTTATTTTTTAGCTTTGGTCTTAAACGAATTCCCGCAAGTCAGGCTATGACACTAGCTTTGGTGGAAATTCCTGTTGCAGCATTATTAGCAGTTGTTGTAGTGGGTGAAAGTTTAACAATGCATAGTTATTTAGGTTTAATTCTCATTTTCCTATGCGTTATTGTTCTGACCAAAAAGTAATTCGTAGAAATAAAAAAAAGAGGCTTAATTGTTAGCCTCTTTTTTTATGAATACTTACTTAGATTTCAGCTGACCAGTTACGGTACCATGTACGGAATAACTCATACTGAGTTTCAACATATTTACGTTGCGATTCGCTCAATGCATCAGTCTCATTAAAGTGTAAGGTATATTCTTTATCACCGTTAAGTACCATTAAGTATTTATAGTAAAGAACAAGATCCGTTCCTTCATCAAAAGAAGATAAAACTTCTAATGCACTTGATAACTCTTGTGCTAAGCGACGGGCTTTTGCATCACCTGCTGCAGCTTTCTTACTAAGGTCAACCAAAAGTAAAACTTCTTTAGGTAAAGCATTACCAATCCCTGTAATCGCACCAGTTGCATTACAGTTGACGAAGCCATGGAAAACTTGAGTGTCTACACCAGCCATTAAAGTGACTGAATCATCTTGTGAAGTAATGAATTCAGCTGCGTAACGCATATCGGCAGCGCCACCAAATTCTTTAAAACCAATTAAGTTTGGAAACTCACGGCGTAATTCAAAAAATAAATCTGCACGAGTTGCAAATCCATAATATGGGCTATTGTAAATCACCGAAGGTAAGCTTGGAGCTGCTTTTAAAATGGCAGAAAAGTGAGCTTTTTGTGCAGTTGGTGATGCCCCGCGTGATAGTACACGTGGAATAACCATAAGCCCTTGTGCACCTACCTTTTCTGCATGAGCTGCATGAGAAACTGCTTCTTTTGAATTAACTGCACCAGTACCAACAATTGTTGGAATGCCAGCAGCAACAAGTCGTGCTACACCTTCTTGGCGTTGAGCTTCTGTCAATAAAGGCCAATCCCCCATAGAACCACAATACACTACCGCACTCATGCCAGCTTCAATCAGCTCATGCCCTTTTTTCACAAGCGCGTCAAAATCTGGCTCACGGTTAGGAGTACATGGAGTCATTAGCGCCGGGATACATCCTGTGAAGATATTACTCATAATTATTCCTCAGTAATACAAATAAAACTCTGGGTAGTCGTACTTTCGAGTTAATCCATCTCAAAAGTTATGGAATGGGATTAATAGCTGCTTAATCATTCTTCATATATCGTATACGATATACAACAAAAAGAATAGTCTTTCCCTTTAAATTCTTTAACTGAATAAAAATCCATATAAATCAAATAGTAATTTCATTTATATAATTAAAGATAAGGTTCATCCCATATTTTTTTAAAAAAATTGAATCTAAAAAATTTATGAAATTTAAAAATGAGCGTTGAGAATAGAAATTAAATCTGAGTTTATAGGTGCTTAAGAAACGACCACGAAACATTAGCCATTAGTCGCACCTCCCTATTTTTATTCATTTTTGCTGGTAAAGTGCTTTACATGGTTTGATACAACCTACTTAACTCAGATGCATAATTCACCTGTTCTTGCATCTGATGTTTTTCTGCCTCTAGTCCGCTAGGGGCTTTTTTTATTATTGATTTAAATGCTGATATATTAAATTTCTAGACATAATTAAAGACAAGAAAAATGAATCGAATTTTCAAATTAAGTATTTTAAGTTTTCCGGTTTTATTGTTAAGTGGTTGTATTGGCTGTTATAACCCGACAGGCTGTAACCGTGATACTTCGCCTTATTTCTATACAAAACAAATCACTCAAGTCAAAGGCGTAACATTTCCTGTTGGAACAAAACTGGTTTATAAATCTCAAAAGTCCAAACAGAAAGATGAGCAAACTGCCCCCCTTAAAGAAGAACATATAACAGGAATAAAGTTACCAAAAGATAGCGCTATGCTTTGGGGAGGAATGCCCACCAATCATCTCCTTCAATTTGCTAACTCTGAAATGCAAGGATTTACAGCCTACCGAGCACAAGAAGCTCCCGCTGTATATTCCAATCAATTTTTAAAACTCTGGAAAGAATGTGATAGTGATTTAGATATCTCGATCAAAAATAAAAATGACTGGAGCTTTAATCCCGCAAATATGAAAATTATTGGCTGTGGAATTAACTATCAAGAAAGAGCTTCATACAACACCAACAATCCAAGCCAAGATAAAGTTGATATTTTTCTCATCAAAATTAATCAGGCTTTGCAACAACTGCCTCAACAAAAAGAGTATCCAGTCATTCATTATTCCCAAAATTAAAGTCATAAAAAAGCCTGCTGAAATGCAGGCTTTTGTACTTCAAGATTTGGTTTAGCAAACTTTAATTTAACAAATTAACCACAAGTTGCCTGAGTAATTTTCTTAGAAGCAGGATCAATAGTAACTGTAACTCGGTTTGTACGATAATCCATTGTCATTGGTTGACCTGGAGCTACTGTGCGCACAATTTCTGATTTAGTTTTTTGTTTAATTTGATCATCAGTCAGGCCAGATTGCCCCACTAATTTTTGAGCTTCTTCTGCTACACAGTTCGCTTGGTTATCACGGAATAATTTCCATTCTTCAACGACTTGCCCATTTGGTAAATGACAATACCCAACCTGACCATTTGCTTCATTTCTAATTTCTAATTTCCCACCTTGTTCAACACAATATTGACTAGCTGGGTTTGGTGAACCAATTTTTGGTGGAGTTGAATCTTTATGTTGTACAGACGAACAAGCCGTTAACGAAACAAGCGCTAAGCCAAGAAAGATAGTTTTTTTCATAATTTTTTGCTTCTTACTAAAAAAACTAAAGATATCAAAAAAATTCATGTTTCATATGACTTGTTTACAATAAAAAACTCACTTGAATGTTATAGCAAAATAAATTTAATTTATTGGAAATTAAGATATTCCCAATTAAAAGCCATTTTTGAACTATTCTATTCAGGTCTTTCTAAAATTCGCGCCCCTGATCCGTCTTGTCCTAAAATATCCTCAGGATTTCTTAATGGACATTGCTCTAACGATAAACAACCGCAGCCAATGCACCAGTCCATCTCATCTCTTAACCGAGTTAACTTTTGAATTCGATCATCCAAATTTTCTCGCCAATGACTCGATAAATCCCTCCATTGCTTAGCTGTTAATTTGCTACCAATCGGATACTGACTCAAAGCTTCTTTAATCTCATTTAAAGGAATACCTACTCTTTGAGCAACTTTAATAATCGCAATATATCTTAAAATAATTAAGGGATAGCGACGTTGATTACCATTCGTTCTTATACTTTTTATAAGGCCTTTTGCTTCATAAAAATGAAGGGTTGAAACAGGAACCCCGCTCCTTTTTGCAACTTCACCCACAGTCAAAACGCGACTAGGGTCTGCTTTTTTATTTTCACTCATCACAATTGACCTCAACTTGACTTGAGGTTTATAAGAGTACGTCTTCGTTTTGTCAAATAAATAACACGGGTTTTGTTATATGTATGTGCCGCTTTTATCAAGCTATAGTTCTTATCTGTAAAAGCAAAAGACAAAAAAATGGATCTGATGATTAATCCAGTTCTATTTATAAAATAACTTGCTATCAGTTAAATTTAAAAAATTAGTTTTGTAGAGTACAGGGACATCCACAAATCCAAAACATGTTGTAAACGAAAGGCATTGGGGCGCCTAATGGATAGACTTTAATTTGCTCGATCTTATAAGTTTTTTTACGTGATTCAATATGAAGTATATTATCGTGACGTGCAATCACAATTCCCTTTTTATAGAATTTTTTCCTTTCATTCTTTGCATCAAATTTATATACCAAAAAGTAAACTTTTTCTCCTACGCTAATCTTTGAATGATTAACCATAATGTAACCATTACAATACTTACATTGCCAATCTTTCATATCTCAAATTATCACACGCTTAAATTAAAAAAACACACTGAATTTTATAGTATAAATTTATTAAAGATATAAATCTAAAGAAATACTTTAATTGAAAAAATAAGGTTTATTTGTGACACATATCACAATAAAAACTTAAAATTATATTCAGATACATCAATCACTTATCAAAAAATATTTAAGGTTTATTATTTTAAAATATATAAAACCCAGCCATAATTTATTTAATCATATAGTATATTTAACAATAACTTTAAGGTTAATTATAAAGATGACTTCAATATTTGACACAATATTTATTTCATTATATTTAACTTAATATTAAACATATTAATAGATAACATTAAATTAATTTCACAGTAAAATTGAAAATAATTCATTTCACATTATATGAAAAATAAATATATAATGAATTGCATTACAATTTAATTTTTTTATTATGTCAACTCAACGTTTAAAATTAGAACTCCCATCTGGACATGATCAATTATTACTTCACTCTTGTTGCGCTCCTTGTTCAGGAGAAGTTATGGAAACATTGATTGAGTCAGACATTAAATTTTCAATTTTTTTTTATAATCCTAATATTCATCCAGTAAAAGAATATCTCATCCGTAAGGAAGAAAATATTCGTTTTGCCGAAAAGCATAATATTCCGTTTATTGATGCAGACTATGACACTGACAATTGGTTTGCTCGAGCAAAAGGTATGGAAGATGAACCCGAACGTGGTATTCGTTGCACCATGTGTTTCGATATGCGATTTGAACGAACTGCCCTTTACGCACATGAACACGGCTTTAGTCTCATCAGTAGTTCACTAGGAATTTCTCGCTGGAAAAATATGGCGCAAATCAATGACTGCGGAATTCGTGCTGCTGCGCACTATCCTGAAATTCAGTACTGGGATTACAACTGGCGTAAAAATGGTGGCTCAAGCCGTATGATTGAAATCAGTAAACGAGAAGAGTTTTATCAACAAGAATATTGTGGCTGTGTATATTCTTTAAGAGATACTAACCGCTGGCGTATGGGTAATGGGCGTGATCGTATTAAACTGGGTGTTAAGTTTTATAGTAATGCCATGGAAGAAGATTAATTTTTATTTCTCGTTAAGAGTTAATTAAGTTATTCGGAACTATATTTATTTTTGATAAAAAAACGGCCACATCTGGAGAATGTGGCCAAAAGGTGTACTAAATAAGCTTTGATGTAGTTAGATTAATTGTGCTAGCTTAAAATAATATTAATTAAAATTAATTTTTAAAAATTTTAATAACATCTCTAGTTTCATATAACCAATTGATCATCATAGAAATTCGTATTTAAGCATTTAAATAATGATTAAATTTATCTAAATAACGAAACTTAGGCTATTATTTTTCTTGTAAATATTGTGCAATTTTTTTAATGTTTTCAATAATTTCATTAGGTGTGTGGGCTGCATAGCCAAAAAGTACCGCGGCCTTTTTGTTTGGCAACTGGCAATATCTTGATAATGGCTGGACAGCCAAGTTTAGAGCTGAGCACTGATCAATAAATTCTTGCTCTGTCCACTCACCTTTTAACCAGCACACTGCATGGATACCTGAATCTGTAGGTTGAACACTGAGCACATCTGAAAGATGCTCATCAATAGCTTTAATCAATGTTTGTTGGCGCTCATAGCAAGCTTTTCGAACTTTACGTACGTGCCGAGCATAGTGGCCTTTTTGTATAAATTGAGACAAAGCCACTTGCTCTAAATAAGAACTTCGAACATCGGTATAGTATTTAGCTGCACTAAATGTTTCGATTAATGCTTCAGGTACAACCATGAATCCTAACCGAAACTCTGGAAACATCATTTTGCTAAAAGTACCAGAGTAAATAACTCTTTGCTGCTGATCTAAACCTTGTAGAGCTTGAATGGGATGTGTGCCATAGCGAAACTCACTATTATAATCATCTTCAAAAATCCATTTTTCTTGTTGAGATGCCCAATCGAGTAAAGCAAAACGGCGAGTAAGACTTAAAGTTCCACCTACAGGAAACTGATGTGAAGGCGCTGTGTAGACCAGTTTGCTTTTTGAATAACGATGAATAATGTCCGAAATTTGCATTCCCTCTTCATCACTTGCAATTAAATTTACCTGTGCACCAAAACTTCGGAAAATATTAAAAGCTGCGTCATACCCTGGTTCGTCTAAGCACACCTCATCATTTGCTTGCAGTAAAGCATACGCCGTTAAATGTATAGCTTGCTGCGTTCCATTGACAATAATAATTTGCTCTTCGTTGCAGTTCAGCCCTCGGGTGGAGCGGACATATTCACAAATTGCCTGACGTAGAGGTAGATAACCACGCGGGTCGTGAAATTGACCAAGCTGATAATACGATTGCCGCCAAGCTTGATTTAATAACTTTCCCCAAAGTTGATGAGGAAATAAATCAACACAACCTACACCCACATGGAACATTTTTTTCTTTTGACTTAACCACGACTGCTCTCGCCATGATGTTAATAAAGCTTCAATATTCGGATTAATATTTAACGATTGATGATTATTTTTAGACGTTTTTTTTGAATTTTCTTGAACATGTATTAACTGATCTAGCACAACCTCAGCAACATAGGTACCAGAACTTGGTTTGGTAAATAAATATCCCTCATCAAGTAATCGTTCAAGAGCTGCCAATACAGAGTTTCTTGAAATTGACATCATCTCTGCTAGGGTACGACTTGAGGGTAATTTTGTTCCGGCAGATAGCCTTCCATCTAAAATAGCATCACGCAAAGCCGAATATAGCCCATCTTTAATCTGACCTTTTGGCAAAATCAAATGTGGGAAAGATGCCGAAATCGAAGCTGCCATAACAAACTGGTACTGTAAAAAATATCAAAAGTGTACCTTATAAAAATACCACTATCAAAACTACACTTTAGTTTTCCATTCTCCATTACTTTAAAATAGAGTGTAATTATTATGCAAAATCAAGATATTCAAATCATCCCAGTTCAACAGCAGGACTATTCACAATGGGAAAAATATTGGCTTGCTTATCAAAATTTTTATCAGGTAAATTTACCTCTTCATGTCACAAAAGTGACTTGGGAACGCTTTTTCGATGAAAATGAACCCGTTTATTGTGCTGTTGCCAAACAAGGTGAGCAAGTTTTGGGAATTGTGCATTATGTTATTCATCGTTCAACATGGGCAGAAGATAATTATTGTTATTTAGAAGACCTCTATGTTTCACCCGAAGTTCGTGGACAACACATTGGTAAGCAACTTATTGAATATGTGCAGAAGCAAGCAATTGAACACAACTGTGACCGTTTATATTGGCATACTCAAGAAACCAATCTAACAGCACAAAAGCTTTATGACTGGATTGCACAAAAACCAGGGATTATTGAATATCGTATGCCCTTGAACTAAAAAAGTGAAAACACCAAAAGTTGGAGTGCTTTTGGTGTTTAAATTTTAGTACGAATAAGCTTAATCACTTTGTCATTAACAGTTAAACATTGGTTAAATACTGCGAAACGTTTGAGCTCTTGATCTAGTTCAAAAAAGAAATGCTCTTTATCTTTGATTGTTTTTTCTAGATGCAGGCTAATCACTTCTAATTCTTTAATAGACCGATGTGCTTTACAATCTAGTCGACCTACTAACTCATCTTGATAAAGAATAGGTAAGCAAAAATAACCATATACCCGTTTGGCTGCTGGCACATAGCATTCGATTCGATAATCAAACTCAAATAAAGAAGTTAAGCGGTCACGATGAATAAGTGAGTTATCAAAAGGCGAAAGTATTTTTAAACCAAAATCAGTAGTAAGCTTTTGTTCTATTGCAGCTACATCCACATATAGAGTTTGACCGTCAGCAAGTTTAACTGCTGATACAACACCAGCATCAACCTGCTCTTTTAGCACAACACGCATAGCCTCTTTTAAATCATTTTTCTTTAAATGAACTAATTGCTTCCATGTAAATGCCCCATGTGCTCGAAGCGTATTATTAAATAAATACTGCGCATATTCATAAAGCGTGGGCATTCTTAAATCAATATTTTCAGGTAGGCAGCGTTCGGTCAAATCATAGACTTTTTCCATTCCATTACGCTCACAGATCATCAAGTCACCCTGCATATATAACTGCTCAAAAGTACGGCGACCTGGACCTGTATTCCACCAATTTCCCAAACTTTTCTTATTATTCTTATCAATGTCTCGCAGTCGAATTTTACCTTCAGCACCAACACGCGCCAATATTTCATTCATAAGGTGCTGATCACCTCTATTGAAATAACGACTTTCCCCTTTCCTAACAGACATCATGGCAGGCAGCGCATAGCGATAATCTTTTATAGGAAGATAAGACGCAGCATGATACCAATATTCAAAAATCTGGCGCTCACGAACCAAACTATTTAAATGATTTAAATCATAGTCTGGCACTCGGCTCCACAATATATGGTGATGAGCTCGCTCTACAACCGATATGGTATCAATCTGTACATATCCTAAATGCTCAATAGCCTGTAAAGTGCCATCCACACCTTTTGTAAATCGACTGGTTTTTCCTAAGCCCTGATTAAATAAAGTGAGCTGTTTTAAAGAAGAAGTCATAGAAATCAAATATTGTTATATTCATTTAGAAGCGGAAAAATTTCAGTTCTATCCTATCACTATTTCCTAATTTGCTTGTGCTTTAGCATCAGTAATTCTTTATAAAAAGAATCTCGGCCAACTCAACATTTTACAGACTCATTTTTAAATAACTTTTGGGAGCCAATCTAATCACTAAAATAACAACCAATATCACACTGGCTAAGTGAAAAAGCCATCCTGCTTTGTAAGCCCCAGTAAAATCATGCAAAATTGCAATAATCCACGGCGGGATTGCTGCCAGTAAAAAACCACCGCCTTGCATCAGTGCAGATAACGCACCTGCATGAATGGGTTCATCAAAATGATCTAATGCAACTATAAGCATTAATGCAAAACATCCTCCTAAGCCAACGCCTAAACAAATTGCCCAAAGCATAGCGGCAAACTCAGGTATAAAAGCTATTCCTGAAAAACCAACCATTTGCATTGCTAACGTAAACCATAGCCATGGACGTCGGTCTTTATATTTCCTAGCTAAAACAGGCAAAATGAGTGCTGAAGCTGCTTGGCTTAAGGCCAGAAGAGCAAGTAATTTCCCACTTTGTGCTGCGCTCCAACCCTGATCTTGAAAAGAAGGTGCTAACCAAGCCACGACTGATGAATAGCCACCATTTACAAGCCCAAAGCAAGCCATTAATAACCAAGTTCGAGGTTGGTTTAATAATTTTCTTACAGGCGCACGATGAATAGATGAGCTAGCTTTTGTAGGTAAAAAAGCCAGCGCCAATATAAATGCAAACAAAGCTGGGACTGCAAAAAAAGCCAGTCCAACAAACCATAAACCCGTTATATTTGAAACTACAGGCGCTAACCATGCTCCTAAGGCACCACCGCCCATAAGCATGGCTGAGTAAAGCCCCATCATCGGACCAATATGTTGGCTAAATTCTCTTTTGATCATGCCGGGAAATGCCGCTTGTATCATCGCGACTCCGAATCCAATCACTATGGCACTAAGAATTAATCCTTCGGCAGTAGGAAATAAAAATCGGAAAGTACACCCCGCACAAATGGTCAGCAATGCACCAAGAATAGCCCTTCTTTCACCGACAAAGTTTTGCAATATTGGCCCAACAAATGCAACGATTCCCATAAGCATCATCGGTAACAAAGTGAGCAGTGCCACCCCTTCTAAGCTTAAGCCAGTGGCTGTACGAATATTGGCAATCAATGGTCCAATACTTGTGATAAATGGTCTTAAATTAAGGCCCACCAAAGCTACCGTTACAACAAGCATGGGACGAGTCAAAAAGACGCCAGACTGCTTCATTATTCTGAGCCTGAATGATTGGTTTGATAATTCTTCCAATGCGCATAAAGATCAGTGCGGTTTTCAACTCTGATCGGTATATATTGAATTTTCATTGATTGCTCAGCAAACGGCTTGGCAAGCTCAATATATATTTCGGCTGTAGACAGACCAAATGGTGTTCCGTCTTCATTAGAATAAGCATAGCTAACTGACTTTATACCGGCTAAACGCATTGCTGCCATACACATTGGACATGGATGACCACTTGCATACACAGAGCAGCCTTCTAGGTTGGCAGATCCTAAAATTTGACTGGCTGCACGAATCGCCAATAATTCAGCATGTGCAGTTGGGTCATTCGTTGTCAGAATCTGATTTACGCCTGAAGCAATAACTTCTCCATTCTTTACAATCACAGCGCCAAATGGCCTGCCACCTTTTTCAATATTGTTATAGGCAAGCTCAATCGCATTACGTAAAAACTGTTCACCTTTTTCCATCACATACTCTCACTTTCTATTTTGCACCAGCTGCAAGAAGTCTTCTTTCAATTTCGCGGTATTCTCTTGAACGCGCATGTTGTAAGGGAGTTATCCCGTCTTTATCTGCCAAGTTCGGATCAGCACCTGCTTTCAATAAAAGCTCTACAATGTGTTGATATTTAGGTTCTCCATTTCCCAAAATGATGGCCTCAAGTAATGCCGTCCACCCCAAATTATTGACATGATTAACATCTACACCAGCGGCAATTAATGTACGAACTGTTTCGACATGGCCTCGTTCCGCTGCTGGAATGAGCGCAGTCCCACCGTAACGGTTAATACTTTTTAAATCCGCACCATGCATGAGTGTCATTCTTAGAATTTTTAAATATCCCTGTGCACCAGCATATAAGTATGGACTGTCTTGAATATTGTCTTTTGCATTTACATCAGCGCCAGCCTCTATCAGCATATGAGCAGCATGTACATTATTTGCTCTTGTTGCGACCATCAAAGCAGTTGAACCTGTTTCATCTCGCTCATCAATTAAGGTCTTTTGAGATAAAATCTGTTTGATAGATTGAGTGTCATTATTTATCACTGCCTGATGTAAAGGATAATCACCCATTGCATTCGTCATATTTGTAAAGCCCAAAGCCCCCAGTGTGACAATCAGATTCATCCATAACAGTGACTTACGCATGGTGGCCTCCCAATAAAAACTTATGGCAAAACATTTTGCAATTAGAATAAGCTTCACCAAAAGTATTTGGAAATTAAATTATTTAATCGATAGTATTAAGATTATGAATACTTATTTCATTAGCTTTTAAGCGTGGTAGTACCTAATAATGTTTGATCCTCGCCTTTTACGTGCTTTCGTCACTATTTTTGAAACTGGCAGTTTTACTGCAGCTGCCGATCGATTACACCTGACTCAATCAACAATTAGTCAGCAGTTAGCTCGTCTTGAGGAATCAGTGGGACATGCGCTTATAGATCGGACAGCACGACCTTTTAAATTGACGGTGTCTGGAGAATATCTGATTGGTTATGCACAAAGGATTTTGACCCTTCAACAAGAAGCTGAAGCACTACTTAAAGATCCGGCAGGAAGTATTCCTATTCGTATTGGTTTACCAGAAGATATGATGAGTCCAGCAATGGCTGAAGTTTTTGGTATATTTGCTAAAGAGCATCGTTCCATTCGTTTAGACGTAACCTCTGGCTTGAGTCGCAACTTAACAGAACGTTATCGGAATGGTGAATTCGATATTATTATTGTCAAAGAACCTGCTGCCAGTGCTGATCACCACGCTACATTCCCAGAAGAAATGGCATGGTTTGAAAGCGAGAATTCAACAACTACATGGTCTGATCCCATGAGTTTAGTGACCTTTCCTCAAGGCGGACTTTATCGGGACGAAATGTTCGCAACCTTAGAGCGCGAACGGCGACGTTGGTATATTGCCTTTACGGGTAGTAGCCTAGAAAGCGTGTTAGTTAGTGTGGAAACTGGCTTAGGATTATCTTTATTGCCTGTGGCAACAACCCGCGGACGTCGAGTACGTCGATATGATTCATTAGGGACTGTCCCCCCTATGGTTGTTTCAATTTATACATGGGAAAAAGCTGGGATCATTTCCCAGCTTGTAGATAAAATGACGACTGTTTTACAAGAACGTTTTCAATCGTCAATAAGTGTTTAACTTACTTCATTCAAACTTTCAGCGATCAGTTTTTCAGCCATTTCCTGTGTTTTTCTTAAGCCCGGCATACGGAACTCGGTATGGCCATAATCTTGAATAGATTTCCAACGTCCGCCCCAGGTAAGCCCAACCGATTCAGCAACTTGCCCATATAAACGATAGCCTTGCATAGCCCAAGGGTCTCTTTCAGAAATAACCACTTTTCCATTTCGTTTAAAGGCGACATCTGCTGCCAAACCAAATTGATGATAACTCTGATACCCTTTTGCTTTTGTCGTGTTCGGATTACCTGCCAACATATTCTGACGTACAGGACTACGATATCCCTCTAATAGAACCAACTCATAACCATATTGTTCTTTCATGATTTTAAAAACCATGAGTAAACGCTGCTTATAACGGGGGTTCATTTTACTCCATTTACGATCTACTAAACTGGTATCTAAAATAGCTCGCCCATCAAAACTTGTATTATCAATAGGTGAAGAATTAATGGTTCCACTATTTTGAGCAGAATATTGTTGCTCTAATTGTGTAGCCTCTACAATTGCGGCTTCAATTAGGCTTTCATCCACTTCTGGTGGTGGTGATAGTATTTCACCGTTCAAAAGCGCGTAGATTTGAGGATCTGTTTTTTTGAGATATTCAGCTTCAATTCGAGTTGAGCTAATAGGTCGAGTAAAAGCAAAAACTAATATACTGGCAAACAAGAAAAATCCTGCAATAACAATCCACCACTGCTGTAAATGCCAATGGGATTGCAGCTTTTCAGGCGCAGCCGCCTGATTCATTGTTTGAGCAAATTGTCTAACCTGATTAAGCTGTTTACGGCCTTGCGGCAGTAATGACAAAACAAAATCTTTGCTTCTCGTCCTTAGCTCATAAGACATTAAAAACGCTAAACCAATTGCTAAGCATGTAAAGCAAAAGAAAATGAGAAAAATCATCATTTGTTCATTAATTCACAGCAAAAGGACTTCGTGTAATTTTAATATCTACCGATGCTTTAGGTGGTTCAACCTCAGCTTCGGGTTCGGCTGGAGCTTTATTCTCAACAACAGGTTTAGCCTGTGCCACTTGTTGCTGCGGTGTTTTAGTCACTGGCTTTTGCTGAGCCGGCTGTACCTTCGGTTGAGCCGTTTTAGCTGCACCCGTCTGTAGTTGAGGCACAACCTGAACTTTCTTTTCACCCGTGAGCTGTTCGTCAAATGGAGAAACTCGCTGTTGATTGACAGTAGCAGGCTTATGCTGAGCAGGTTTAAAGATATTACTTAATTCATTATCTTTAGGTTGTTCAAAACCATCACGGCTCATTGAATCTGTTTCGTTGTCTTGACTGACAGCAACTTGATTTTGTTCATCAGAAGAATGAGCAGTTTCTTGATTTAAAATCTGTTCTTCTGTTGATTTACTCTCAATTGCTGTTGATTCTGACGAATGCGGTTGAGACAAGAACAGGAATAGCGAGATGCTGACAAACACCCCGGCAATAACGCCAATGACAATGTAAAGTATTGGTGATTTCGGCTTTTTTTTATTCGATTGTAGAACTCGAATAGAAGTTGGTTTTTCCTGAGCCATTTCGTACCATCATCAAGGTAAATAAATTGTAATATGTGCTTGCTCTTGAGGAGCAGAAATCACATTTTGATAATTAGATAATGCTTTATCATTTTGATTATTCAGCATAAATCTTAGCCCTGCAAAGGTAAGCAATGCAAAAATCAATAAAAAGATCAAAATCCAAAAGAAAGGCACTTCGCGATGAATAATATTTCGTATCTGATCGGGAATGGCCGAGAACGGCGAAAAGGCAACCTTTTTTCCTTTCAAATAGTCAATTTCGTCACCGACTCTTGATACTAAATGGTTGAGACTTTCCGTAGATTCGATTCGGTACTTACCCTGAAAACCTAATAAAAGGCAGTAATGAAATACTTCTAAAGCAGCTAGACGCTCTTTTCCACGGCTACGTAATTGCTCCAATATTTCAAAGAAGCGATAACCGGCTAACTGAGAACCAAACAAGCTCAATTGTAACGGGCTAATTAACCAAGCATTTTGCAAATTAAAATAACTTGGGTCTTGTTGCGTTACGATCGTTTCATCAATCAAAGCACAAAATGCATATTTAGCATCATGAATATCATCGGCTGAAAATTGTAACTTTTTGGCTTGTTGCTCAAATTGATTAAGTAAATTTAAGATTTTTTCACGAAACTGCTGAGCATCTGCTGGCACATACTGATTTCGAATTAAAAAAACCAAATAAAAGCCATCATGCAATAAATCAATAAGATTGATTGCCTGTAGTTTTGCTTGAGACTGGCTATTATTGTTACCGCCCGTTCCAATTTGCCCATCATCAAATAAAGAAGGAGCACCTGTGGATTGTGACATTTTTCTCTCCTTTATCCTTAAGCGTTCATGACCGCAATCAGTTCAATACTGATATCTTGGAAACCAGCCGGAACATAAATACAAATCGTTTCTGAATCTAACATGCGCTGATAAAGCTCATGATGTGGTTCAATCTCGAAATAACTCACACCAGAACGTACTGGTATTGCAGTTGGAACTTGAATTAAGTGATGCAATGGAATCGCAGGCAATGCAGCAACTACACGTTGTTCTACATCTAAAGTGCTACCGATCTTGAATCGTAAAGGCACAATCTGGATTAACTCATGTGTCTGCATTGCGCTACTTGATACAGCAATATAAAGTCGAGTATCTCGAGTAATCTTATCGGTCTCAAGACTTCCCACCCAATATGAAGGTCGGATCTCTTTAAGCGCAATACTGATGTATCGACTCGAAATAATCGTATCGAGCAAATCACGTAGAATCGTGTCTAACTGCGAAAAACTTTCTTGTAAGTTATGGTGTTTATAGGCAGGCAACTGATCGACATCATATGCCGTCGAGAATGTTAATAATGAACCTGCTAAACGCAATAATTCGAAGAACAAACGCTCTGGATGAATTTGAGGATATTGCACAAAATGATTTAGACCAGCATGAGCTGTATTTAAGGCATTTACCAACCAGAACGAAACGATATCACCTGAACGGAATTCAATTAATTTCTGTTCATTTTCTCGGTTATTGGTTTGAATCGTCTTAATTTTTGCTTTAATAACGTTCAGTGTTCTTTTTAAATTTGAAATAAGTGTTTCAGATGCATCCACATGCAAAATTGGTGGAATAAACTTTCGATCAATTTCAAAAGCACCCGAACTTTGACGTTTAATCTTTCCAATAGGTAGATATAAGAAACCATCTAGATTGTGGTCTGGATTACTATGTACATCTAATAATTTAAAAACAGCACGGCGGCGTAGCAAACTGATATCTGCTTCAGTAGCATTCGTAAATAGATCATGCGTTTCGACAAGATGTGATTGATATCTGCCCTTTTGTGCTTGGTTTTGATCAATTAGATTTTGCTTATTTGCTTGTAAGAGTGGCAATGCTAAATAAATTAGCATCTCACCACGTAAATTAAGATCATCCAATAAAATTGGCTCAGGCAATAAATCATATGCAGGTGCCTGATAAATTTCACCGTCTTGCCAGATCATCTCTACAGACTCAAGAGCAAGAATATGGGTGCTCAATTGGGCCTCATCGAAACTTAATTTCTGAATACCATATGAAAAAGGTACGACCGCACGAACCGTATGATTCAAGCGTTGTTCATGATAGGTATCTTGAATTTGGAAATGTTGAGGTCTTAAAAATAAACCTTCGCCCCAAAGGACTTTTTCAGCTTTAAACATATGTCTTTACCAATCTTTATTCGTATTCATTTTTAGGCTGCACACCTAACATTTCCTGAACCATTTGTAATGGATGCTCATCTTTAATGACTTGCGCTAGCCATTCATGTAACGGCATTTGACTCCATTTAATGGTTTTTTGAAGCATATAACTCACAGGACTATGAGGCTCGTTTGCCTGAAAGTAATCCGCGATTTCTTGCAGCACTTTCATTGCTTGCTCACGGTTCGCCAAGTGTGTTTGAGCTTGAGGCTGAAAAGCAGGCTGATCAGAAACAACTTGTACAGGCACTTGATTTTCCATAGATGAACTCGTGATGACAGTCGCTTGCTCTTGGACTGGCGTAAGCCCAGTACCAAAAGCTTCTGCTTTATAAATCTTGCGTAATGTGCTGTGAATAGTTTCAAATGCTGAATCAATTGCACCAAAACTTGGTGAGTCGAGTCCCATTAAATGGTCAAGGGTTTGCTTTAAAACATCCCACTCGGTTAAGACTGAGCTAAAATCTTGATAATTAGAATATTGAAAAGTTTTAGACGTATTAAAAATAGCTTGATCGAACTGCTCTAACTCTGATGGTCCCGACTGACTATCGTACTCTTCAGTTTGCTTACGACGAATGTTCTCGTGATATAGAAAATTATCATAATCAAGCAAATTGTAATAAGGCACTGTATTGGTTAAAGAGACTTTCTTCAACAAGCCAGGCAACTGATTAATTAAACCCTGTAATAAACCAATGCGTTGATCTAAGTCATCATCTTCAATAACAGGATGAATTTCTTGCCAGTATTGATTAAGCATGGTATGGCTTAAAGTTAAGCCTTTCGCCATACCTTCAAAACCGTAAAGATGACTCCAAGCCTCTATGAGCCAAGTTAATAGACGAATATCTTTAGTATTCTCTTTTAGCAAAACACTCGTTTTATTTGATACAAAATCCCAGTCGGCTTGTTTTCGCTCAGCAACCCAATCGCCTTGATCTAGCAATAGATCATCTTGTGTTTTCGCCTTTTTGATTTCATGAAATTCATTAGAAAATGAAAAGTCATCACCACAAGGTAAGCTATCGCTAATGGGTTCAAGGAGTTCAGAAATATCAATATTCATCTAATTTTAGCTCTATTCAATTTTAAACTTCTGACTTCAACTTTTTACTGGTCCTTTTTTTAGCTGCTTTTGCAACCGGATCTAGTAAATATTGAATTTCGTCATCTTTAGCATCAATCATGATAATTTTTGGCAACTTTTGCTCTGCTAAAGCCACTAAAATTTCTGTAGCCAATGCAGGTAACACCGTAGAATTTAAAATATTATCAACATTACGTGCACCACTATCGACTTCTGTACAGCGACTTAAAAGTAGCTCTACCAAATCTTCAGAATACTGGACATGTGTACCGTATTGTTTTTCAATTCTTGCTGTGATCTTGCCTAACTTATGTTTAATAATTCGTACAAGTAGATCGTCATGCAATGGGAAATATGGCACAACTCTCATTCGGCCTAAAAATGCAGGCTTAAATTGCTTATATAAACTTGGTTTTAAGTGGTCAATCAACTCTTCAGCTGTCGGCCAGTCTTCTACTGGCGTATTTAAGCACGCTTGCATAATCGCGCTTGAGCCAGCATTTGAAGTCAACAAAATAGTGGTGTTTTTAAAGTCAATTACTCGTCCTTCACCATCTTCTAAAGTGCCTTTATCAAATACTTGATAGAACAGTTCCTGAACATCACTATGTGCTTTTTCAATTTCATCAAGCAACACAACACTGTAAGGGTTGCGGCGAACAGCTTCTGTTAAAACCCCACCTTGACCATATCCCACATATCCAGGAGGTGCACCTTTAAGCGAAGATACAGTATGTGCTTCTTGATATTCAGACATATTGATGGTGATTAAATGCTGCTCACCACCATATAATTCATTTGCCAAAGTTAATGCAGTTTCAGTTTTACCTACACCACTTGGCCCGACCAAAAGAAATACACCTTGTGGCTTATTAGGATCTTCAAGTCTTGCTTTTGAAGTTTTAATGCCTTGAACTAATTGTGTAAGCGCATAATCTTGCCCCATTACACGCTCGCCCAATTTATCTTCAAGCGTCAATATTTGTTTAATTTCATCATTAACCATTTTTCCAACAGGAATTCCGGTCCAATCAGAAATAATTTCATTAATGATTTGAGAATTTACTCTTTCAAATACTAATGGTTGCTGGCCTTGAATTTCAGCAAGATCTTTACGCAGTAGATTAATCTGATCATAAGCTTCAGATTCATTAGAATGATTCTGTGCGTCTAATTCCTGAATTTTATGAACAAGTTCTAATTCTTTTTTCCACTGCTCTTCAGTTTCATGAATCTCTTTTTGCAAAGATTCTAAATTAGCTTTTAAAGTTTCTAATCGTTCATGATGAATTGGAATCTGACGATGTTCATTTTCTAAAATTTGCTGTTCAAGCTTTACGTTATGCTCTTGAGCCTTTAACTGATCAAGCTTTACAGGTTGGGCATTTTGGGTCAACGCAACACGTGCTGCTGCCGTATCAAGAACACTAACTGCTTTATCCGGAAGTTGACGACCACTAATATATCGATGTGAAGAGTGAACCGCTGTAACAATCGCCTCATCATCAATTTGTAATTTAAAATGCTGCTGCATAACAGGAATCATCGCGCGCAACATATCTACCGCAACTTCTTCGGCTGGCTCTTCTACTTTTACCACCTGAAAACGTCGGCTTAATGCAGCATCTTTTTCAAAATATTGTTTATATTCTGCCCAAGTTGTCGCAGCAATGGTACGCAACTCACCACGTGCAAGGGCTGGTTTTAAAAGATTTGCAGCATCATTTTGGCCTGCTTGTCCACCTGCACCAATTAAAGTATGCGCTTCATCAATAAATAAGATAATAGGATGAGCAGAAGCTTGGACCTCTTGAATCACTTGCTTTAAACGATTTTCAAATTCGCCTTTAACACTTGCTCCAGCCTGTAAAAGTCCCATATCCAATACATGTAAATGCACGTTTTTTAGGGCGTTTGGTACTAAACCTTGAGCAATTTTTAAAGCTAAACCTTCGACCACAGCTGTTTTACCAACGCCTGGCTCTCCAGTTAAGATTGGGTTGTTTTGGCGTCTACGCATTAAAATATCGAGCATTAGGCGAATTTCATATTCACGCCCAATAACTGGATCTATACCGCCTTTTTTCGCTTTTTCAGTTAAATTAATCGTATATTGATCAAGTGCTGGTGTTTTAGCAGTTTTGGTACTTGCTACTGTCGTTTCTGTTGCTTCAGCTTCACCTGAAGGTGTTTTTATTTCATCTTGCTGTTCAACACTCTTCTCACAAATTTCAAGAAACTTATGTTTCATTGAATCAATTGGTAAGAGATCAAATAAACTCGAAGCACGAGTCGCAATTTGATATAAATCAGGCGCAGTTAATAAAGCAACTAATAAATGACCACTACGAATAACCGGATTTTGCTCAGCCGAAGCCAATAACCATGCTTGTTCAAACAAACGAACAATAGATTTAGCAAAAATAGGAGTTCGTGAATTACCTTTCGGTAATTGAGAAATTGTTTCTTTTAAATCATCAGCTAAAGCTTCAGATGAAATTTTATATTTCTTTAATAAAATTTTTAAATCATTCTCTAAAGATTGATTAAGTAACTCTAAGAATAAATGCTCAATTTCAATTTCGTAATTTTGTTGAATAACACAAGCATTAGCCGATTTTTCTAAAGCAGTTCGCGCAACTGTAGAAAGTTTTGTAATTAAAATTTTTAAATTACTCATCATTACTCTCAATATTTTTAAATAATTTAATGCTTAAAATCATAATGCCTGTATATTAACAAAATTCAGCTTTATCAGACAAACTACTCATCATTTCAAGCGTTAATATGTTTTAGTAGATATTTATATCTATATAAAAATATCTCTACCCTACCCTTATCCTTGATTAACTAAACTCTGTTTTGGCAATAATTTACAGCCGCATGATAATGAATCATTTACACGCGCTGCTGATTTACCCATGACAAGCATATTCGGATCTCCCGATACAATCGTTGCAACTATTTTGTGTAACGGGCAAGTCGCCTTGTCTCCTACACAGGCAATTGCAATTCCATCAATTAAAAATGTACTGTTTCCTGAAATGACTTGCCCTCCACCAGTTGTTGGGCATCCAATCGTAATGTAAGGGCTAGCCATGTTCTTCTCCTTATATTTATAGAACAGTAAACTCAATTCGACGGTTTTTCTTTCTGCCTTCTGGAGAAGTATTATCTGCAACAGGCTTAGATGAACCTAAACCTTCCGCAGATAAATGGTCGGCAGGAATACTTTTACTAATCAAATAGTTTTTTACTGCTAACGCACGATCTTGACTAAGTTTCAAGTTTTTAGTCGCATCACCTGAACTATCTGTATGTCCTACGATTTTGACTTTTTTACCGCCTACTTTATTCAAGGCAACAGCCATCTCGTCTAGAATTTTTTGACCCGCATCAGTTAAAACCGCACTACCAGATTCAAACTCAATAATTCGATTTTTAAGTGCGTCATCAATGATTTTCTGCTCAGCCTGATTGACTGATAACTGTGAATACAGTTGATATGGTGGCTGTACTAACCCTTGAAAAGATTGAATGGTAGGTTGAATATCTGCTGGATTCAGCATTTTTCCACTTAGCTCAAATCGGGTACCATTTACGCTTAATTTACCTTGTGAAACTTTTTTTAAGTCAGGTGTAATAACTCGCGTAACAGAATCACTCCATCCATTTGGAGCAGCTACAGGTCTCACTTGTATTTTATCTACTACCTGATCAGCACCATAAACAGATTGCATTTTTAATAAGATAGCCTGTTTACTCGCTTCATTTGGAACCACACCTTCTACAACAATGGGCTGAGCCAAAGCATAATTAGCTATTGCATAGATAAAACAGCCTTTTATGAGCTGTGTAAGTTTAGTTTGATTTCGTTGATTCATTATTATTCACCCAAAAAAGTCTGTCTAAATAGTTTTAAGCCTTGATTTAAACTTAATTGGCGTTGGCATAATGATTGTTCTAGCGTAGCTAAACCAGCATTTTGCTCCAAATAAGTATCAATCCACTGAGCTTCTATTAAAGAAACCCAATGTTTACTATCCATATTCTGAGTAAAAATATCGCTCAGGGCTAAAATATCAGCCCCTTGAAAACCGAAGAACAATACAGGTTGCTCTCGATGTAATAAACCTATCAACACCTCAGTATTATGTTCCTTTAAAAAGCGACAAATAATACTGACCCAAAAGGCTGCTATTTCATAACTGTAAGCAGGATTATTAATAGGCAAAATTAAAACTTTATTTAAGCGACTGGTTCCATTTTGTAAAATTGGCTGAAGTAATAATCCTAGCCCAATCATACTTTGCGCTAACTCATAAATACTGAGTTTCATTAATTGAGCAAATGAATGCATCGTATGATTTTCATAGAAACCTACACACTCGCGTTCAGTTAAAACCTGAATTTGATTTTGTAAGTGACCTAATTTTCCAAGTAACAGATCTGAATCTTTAATTCCTTTTAAAGTACGATTGTTTTGGAATAAATCAACGAGTACATGTTTATAGCTATAAGGCGCATATAGCAAATTATCATACGGTAAATCAATTTCTAATAAATGGCTGAGTACCATTGGAAAAGATCGACCCGAACTATCTTCACTTGCAAGAAGATTCGCCGCTAAAAACATATTTTCTTTCGGATTCGCAATAAAGAAGTCGAGCGAAGGCAACGTGTTATAAGCTTCTTTAAAGCTGCCCGATTGCATTGCATATTCCAATGCTTCAGTAATCCACTGATCAAGCAACTGTATTAAAGCATTCTGACCTTTTGTTTTTAAAAAGTCGCCTCGTGCAGGACTTTTGCCGTAATACAAAGGAGTTGTTTTTAATGTTTGCATTATTGCTCCTCCTTTCGCATAGAGGTTATTTTCCATGTCATGGTTTAACTCCCGCAGAAGGCTGAGCAAGTGCTGAAACAGGATTTTCTGTTTTTGCTGGAGCAGCTGCTTGAGCTGGCGCCTGCTGAGCAGATACCACGCGAGCAGCTTTGTCGGCAGTGACTTTATCCACTAGTTGCATACCTGCATAACCACGGCTTGAGCCAATACTGCCTGAATTACTGCTGATCAGACGGAAATTCATTTTTACAACTAATGATGGGTCGGTTTTACTACGCCAAAGCATTTCAAATCCGCCATTTTGTTCTTTACGCTGAGCACTATCAATTAAGCGGTTAATACCATATTCACCCGGCTCATCAAAAATTGTATGCGTTTGACCTTGTAAATCTACAGCGGTAATACGAGCACCTGGGATACTGCCTTGATTTGGCCAAATGAAGTTCACCCACTGTTGCACACCATTCTCATAAGTCATGCGCTGACCATCAATATCCACGGTATATGAAAGCAATTGGGGATTTGGAATTGGGTAGAACTGGAAGTTAGATTGATTAGTTGCAGGCGCAGCAGGAGCTTGACTATTCAACTCACCTGTTGCCATACCATTAGATGGAGTAACGTATCTTTGGAAATTCATAACGAATTGAGGATTTAAACTAATTCCTAAATCCTTCCATGTCTTAGACGTTAATGTATAACCACGACGAATCACAAATGGATCAAGATTTTCTTTTACAAAACGAGAAATGCTGCCGTTTTCACCTAAGATTTGTCCAATTTCACTACTTGTCGCCTGCAAAGAAGCTGATGAATTAAATGGATATTTCTTAGCAAGATTTGCTGTAAATGGTTGATAAGCTTGCATGACCCATAATTTATTAATTTCGTCTTGTGTCGGTGTAATTAAACTCTCGAAAGCCTGTGTAAGTGGGCTAACTACTAATTTTTGTAGTAATCGCTGATCAATTTCACTAAAACCAACCGCCATTTTCTCATCTACAATTTTTTGCGTCTGGTTAAATACAGAAGTTTGCTCATTCAGGGTTTGCTTGACTAATGTCATCGCATTAGGCCCAACTTCACCTGCATTCTTAAGCTCATTAAACTTACTACGAACAAGGGCTAAATTTGTCATATATTCATCAAGCAATGATTTACCCTGTTGATCATCGCGTTTGCGAACCAACTGATAGAACATTTGGTATTCTTGAGAAATAGCGCCCTGAGCATTAGTTGCCACTTGATTAGCAGTCTTATCATCATGATTTAAAACCTTACGTTTAAACCATGCAATAAATCCTTTTTGTGGAGCTGCTAACTCAGCTTGCACAACTGGATTATCCCAGTTTGTTTCGATTGCTACTCGTTCAATTAAGGTTCGAATTGGAGAGTTCTGCGGCTCACCTAAAACATCAATATTTTTTACTTGCTGAGCAAATTGGCTAGCTTTAGCATAATGAATCCCACTTAAGAATTTTCTCCATTCCGCAATATATTCTTGCTTATAGAGCGCTGTCAGTTGCTTTCTAATTTGCTCTGGACTACCTGAGAAAGTTAAATCATCAGATTGACGACTATTTAGCACCCAATCTTTACTATCTGTTGGCTTATCTGCCGCTTCTTCAATTGCTTTTTCTACATAGTCATTCCATGCCTTTTGGGTAAACACACCCGGTAATGCATAACTACCTAATACAACATTTTTATTTGCTTCACCCACAATCTGACTTACAGTTAACGCAGGGAAACGTACCGCAGCACGCATTTTTATTTCGTTATAAACACGATCACGTGCAGGCATTCCTCGAACAACAGAGAGTAATACTTGGCGTGTTTGATCAACAATTTGCGAATCTGCTTCTAAAATTGGGAATTCTTTATCATTCGCTAAAGTCATTGCGTACGACAAGATTTGTTCAGCTTCCTGAATCATATCTGCGCGTGGCATTTGACCTTTATTTGCATCTAACCAAGAACGCCAGAAACGCGTAACCTGATCACTCAGATGACTTGCATCCATGTATTGTGGATTACTCATCATTAAATACGCTTTTAATGCATTATAAGCATCTTGAGGATTTGTATCTGAAGGTTCCAAATATTGTTGAGACTGAGCGGTTTGCTTGATTTCAACATTCGTGTGATTCGCTTTTAATGTCGCTTCATTATTTTTTACGCGTTGCAAATATTGAGCAATATTTTGCTGTGTCGGTGTTAATACAATTTGCTTAACACCTTTTAAATATTCAGCTTTTAACTTTTCGCGAAGCTCATTGCCCTGATATAAACCAAAACTAAACTTAAGTGGTCTATTTTCGTCAAACTCATCTAACTGCTGTAGACGTCTTTGAAGAATCAGTAAAGCTTCTAATTGAGTAGATAATTGCTGACCAGAAGCTCTTTCTAGTTGAACTACTTTATTTAGATCTGCTTGAACTTCACCAATTAATTGTTGGTTATTACGGTATGACCAAACCCATACGCCAAGAATAATTGAAACGCCCGCTAAAGCACCAATAAATGCAATGTAGCGCTGACGTTTTCTACCCGTATTTACATGCTGCTTAACAAGATCTTTATCTTTTAAAATGACATCTGAAAATAAGCCATTTAAGAAATAGCCATGGTTAGGCGTAATTTTTGAATAATCTTTTAAATCACTTTGAGCAATTTGAGTAAGCTGAAATTCTTGTGCGATTTGTTCAGTCATTGGACTTTCAATGACACCTTCCTGCAAAGCACTGGTGAAGTAAAACCCACGGAAAACAGGTTGAAATTGATATGGATTATCTTCAAAAAGTGTACCGATAAAGCTCTTTAAAGCTGGTTTTAATGTTTTAAACTCTAATGGGAAAGTCATTACACTTGGTGAGATATTTTGCGAATGACGGCGACTTAAATGAGTCGAGCTTACCCCTTTTAGACCATCATAAAGAATGGTGTAATGTTTTTCGAACAAATCTACCGCGTTATGAGAAGAACTCTGCTCATATGGAAGCGTTGCTCCCCAAGCTTGGTTATATTCTTGAGCTTCATAAAATTCAAAAAATTCGGTAAAACCTGCAATCAAATCCATCTTTGAAAAGACTAAATAAACAGGCACAACTACTTCTAGACGTTCGGTTAGATCTTGAATACGAGCACGTAAATTTTTAGCTAGCTTTAACGAGTTTTCAGGACTTTGACTAATTAGCTCAGCAATACTAACAATTAAAATCAAACCATTAACCGGAGCTTTAGAACGGTTCTTTTTTAAAATATTTAAGAAACCTAACCACTCAGAATGATCTTCGCTATAAACAGAATAACGACCAGCCGTATCGAGCAAAATACCTTCTGTAGAGAAAAACCAATCACAATTTCGAGTACCGCTTAAACCAGCAGATACCATTTTTTGATGCGTTTCTTCGAAAGGAAACTTTAAACCAGAATTATAAATAGCTGAACTTTTACCTGCAGCTGGGTTACCAATAACCATATACCAAGGAAGCTCATATAGTGCAGCATTCCCTTTTTTATCACCCAACTTAGATTTACGAATCAGTTGAATTGATTCTTTCATTTGTTGACTAACAAGCTGAAGCTCTTCTTTATCTTTATTTTTGCCATATTCAGCTTGGTTATCTTTTTCAATTGCTTCAGCTAGCTCTTCACCCTGAGCAGCATGCTTTCTTCGTTGAATAAGCCAATAGATACCATAAACAATAAGACCCAAAGCATAGGCAGTTGCTAAAGCCCAGAATATATGACGAGGAATTGAAGTATATGAAGACATCAATGCCACGAACAATGACAAGGCGATAATTGCTTTAGGATTCGTGATGTACTGCCACAAGTAGCCTAAAATTGTATGCATTCTATTCTCGTTCTAAGTCCAAAGTTTAAATTAGTTATTCAACACCATCACATCATCTTCTGAATTTTCAGTGACACTTTGCACAAATGTATGTGCTGACACCGTATTTTCACCAAAGACAAAAGGAATGATATGTTCAGGGAAATGCATGCTCAGCATAAAGCCATAAATATCAGCTAAATGTTGGGTATGCCCTAATGAAGATTTCACATAAATATAGTGATGTGGTTCTACAGGTGTTTGAAGAAAGTGTTGCTGCAATTTCTTCGAAACTTTTATATCCGTCTGATCTGACAGTATCAGTACATAAGGATCCTCACCTTCATGTTGAGGTAAGTCATGAAATTCAAAATTAGTAAAAAGCTTTGCTGTATCTTGTTGGCCTACAACAACTTTTAGATTTTTTGTAGGTTCTAATTCTTGAATTTTTACTAAAGGATCAGCAAGTAAACAGCTTGCTGCAAATTCAGCAGGAATATAATCTTTAATCATCCAAGACTTTTCATCGACTAGATCCTGATCAATTTCGGAATCTGCGACGAGCAAAAAGAACATCTCGTGTTCTCTTTTATGAATACCCTTTAATAGGTGGATCAGCTCTTGGTAAGCCAGTTGCTCTCCAAAAAAATGATATTCAATATGGATCTTTTGAGCAGGAATGCCGATCTCAGCAAAAAACTCTAAAATTAATTCATTACTTTGTTCATCATTCCAGATATGTAATAAATCCTCTGAAAGAAGGATATGTAGATTTAAGCGATTTAAACGATAAACTTCGACTATCGGCATTTGAACATCATCATATTCAGACTCAGGATCAACCCATGCCGGATGCATATGATATTCACGTGCTTGCTGCGACTCATAAAATAAAGTTGAACGTTTTAAATGCTCTGCAAGAAGATATAAGTTTTCTATATTTTGTTCTAATTGCTGTTTTATTAATGACATCATACGAACTTGTCGTGGAGATGCATACTCGCTCTCCTCATGATTATCTTCATCCAAGTCTTTAATTCGGTAAGATAAAAGAGGCAATCCGTAAGAATTTAACAGTTGATCATCCAGCTCTGGACTTTTAAAGTTTTGTAGCTCTGCAATAATGCTTTCATTCTCACCAAATGCATGCACAGCAAAAGAAGAGTAAATATTAAAATCTAACTGTTCGAGTGGTGCATCGGTTACCGCAGTTTGTTTTTGGTTAGTATCATCTTTATCTTGATTTATAGCTTGTTCTTTCTTTTCTTTATAATTTTTATAAGCGCTATAAATTAACCATGGCGATAAAATCACCAAGGTAATAATTGCTGGTAATAGCAGGAAATAAAGGAAAAAATCACCTTTATCAGGGTTATATTGAACATCACGCCAGTAGAAAATAATAAATCCACTAACTAATGCAAAAATAGCGATGAACGAAAGTAATATTTTTTTAATCATATTCGCTCTCCAATAAGGCTATAGCAAGTTTCATGACTATGTACTTTCGGTTCTCGTGATATAAGAAAAGAACCTTGCCCCAAACCATTCTGATTATGGTGAGTGAGACAAATAGGTTGTATTTCAGACTCATCTAATACGAGTCGAAGATCTATCGATAAAGTTGGACTACACCAAGTTTCTACAATTTTTTTTAGTTTTAAACTTAATTCTTGATTTGGTAAGAAACTGAGATATTGCTGACGCTTTAATGGTCCAATTTGAATTTCAATTTTCCCATCAATTTGCTGAATAGTTTCGCCACAAAATGTATTAACACCAAGTAGACTCGGCTGAGTTCCACCTAAAGTTGTTAATTGGTCACTCGCCAATTTAAAAGACTCTTGTATGAACTCTTTGATCGTAATTTCATGTTTAAAAATACACGACAACATCGTTTTTAATGCATGAACTGTATTATTCTGGCCCTGCATTAATCCAGAAAACTCTGCAAAATAGTCATCAAGCTCTGTTTGCTGATGTTGCGACCGTACATAGCCATTCAACGCATGCAAAATATCGAGATAATCATTTTTATGCTCAATCTCATATCGAATCGGCAAATTATAGGTAATGCTCGACTCTACATATTGGGCAGTAAGCTTATGATTAAATAAGCTCAGAAACTCTTTAGTTTCAGCTCTTTGCTGACGTGGGGCCTGCTTAATCTTATTCGTATATGTATAAGGTAAAGCACCTTGTATGCCCGTAAGACCAACAATTAAATTTGTGATATAAATCCGCTCGTCCGTTAATTCTAAATTTTCAATTTCTGTAGCAGGAAAATTTAAATTAAAGGATGTCTCAAACTTAAAATGATCACTCCAAGATGTACTAACTGTGCGACTTGAATCGTGTCTTAATAGCCGTGTTGCTTGGATAAATTCAAAAGACTTTGGCTTTGTAAAGAGCTCAGCTGTTACAGAAGAGTCTTGCCACCAACGTTCTGACTGCATTGGTATAACTCCTGCTGAGATGAATAATCCTTAACAACCAAATCAACGAAACTATTAATTTGAACCTTTAAATTAAAAACACGACTTAACAATTGGCTAAAAATGTATAGGCTATGCCCTCTAAATACAGATGAATCAATTTGCAATTCGGCCTTCACGCCCCTTACAAATATTGGAAATGGTTTTCCATCTACAAGTTTGTGAGTAAGTGAAAATTCAAGATGCTTAATTGATTCAATAATTAAATAATTTTCTTTTGATAATGGTAAGTTGTATAACGCAAGTAACTCTTTAATATGAGATACCGCATCACCTTTCATTAAAGCTAAACTATTCAATGAAAGATGCGAAATAACACGCCACTGCTCACTCTGACTTTGACCAAATTGATATGGTTTTGTAGGTCTTTTTAAAACAATCGCACGGCGAGCCAAACTACTATCGTTGAGGTTCAATATATTATTAGACTGCCCCAATGCTTCATGTGGTAAGTCACGATTTGAGCATAATAATTTTGTGCTAATAAAATCCGAACGTGTTGACGAAGGATTTAGATTTTTAGAAATAATTGAATATCCCATTTCGACGAAATTGGGCTGTAATTTTTGATAGTTTACTGAATAGAAAAAACGAGCCTTATCTGCATGGTAGTGACTCATCGCGAAAAAAGGTAGTACAGGAACATAGCTTTCTTCTTGACTCGTTTTTTCACGAACCATATTCATTTCAGTGATTGAATAAACTTGATAAAACTCAGGATGATGTGCGTCTGTAATCAGTGGGTATTCTAATTGCTTGTGTACAATTTTTTGAGGTTCAGCGTATTTTTCAAATAAATTAATGACTGGCGTAGTAAATAATTTAAAATTAGCGATATTTAATTCAGAATAATTTCGGACTACGGCTTGATCATTTAAATTTAATTTAAAATGTATAAGCAGCTCAAAACCACTCTCTTCTAAAGATAGAAGCTTTAAAAAACTTAAATCGAGTTTTAGATAATTAAATTTTTCAGGAAAACAAAAATATTCCATCAGCAAACGATAAGCATGGTGAGTATGCTGATCGAGAGGCAATAGACTTTCTTGCTCTGAAAAGCCAGTTAATTCAAATGGATTTTTATTCAGCTCAACAACTTTCTGCCCTATTTTAATAGCAAAAGTTGTCCCCTTCTTAAAAATACTGTCTAGTACTTGAAGTGGAAAATTAGAAATTGCATCTAAATAAATAGGTAGTTTTTCATCTTTTAAACATAGATGAGCATTGTTAAAAATTTCGAATTTAAAATTTAAAGTCGCATTTTGACTTAAATGCATATGTGCACTAGGTGTGCTTTTAAACTCTAGCGCTTGCAAACTTATTGGGAGTAATTTGACTTCTTGCGTCGTATTAAACTCACATTGAACCCCTTTAAAACTACGCGACTTCAAGACGGTGTGTGCAGGAACAATATGCGCTTCTGTGAGCTGCTTTATCTTATTTATATCTTCGAAACTGACTACCGAACAAGCAGGAAAGTGACGTAAGTATTGAGGAAACATCACCTCAAATAGAGAGCGCGTAAATACGTCATAGCTATCAGCAAGCTTTTTATCAATACGAGCAGCAATTAATGAAAACGCCTGTATAAGACGCTCAATATGCGGGTCATCAATCTGCTCTTGATTTAAAGATAAGCGCTGAGCAATTTTCGGATATTTTTGTGAAAACTCACGAGATTGCTGACCAAATTCTTGTAGTTGTTTTTCGTAAAACGGTAAAAGCTCTTCTATCACAACACACCCACTACGCTTAGGTTCTCGCTGAAATTACATATTGCTGCGTTGTCGGTTTTAGCAATGCATCAAAAACGACAGGTTCATACAGTGGATGAATATTTAGATAAGCCTGAATACTTAAACATAGTGCCCCCATATTATGTCCATCCAACAACATCTCTACCCGTATTTGTCTTAATCTAGGTTCATGAGCTGCTATTGATTGTTCAATGGATTGGCAAATCTTGTCTCGATCTAGCGGATTGGCTGTAGAAAGCCCCACGAAATCAATAATCCCGAACTGAAGTATAGATTTTTTAACTAGCGGATAATCATCAACCACATGATCCAATTTAGCGACTCGACTATTCAGCAAGTCTTCTAAATCTTTTGCTACCGATTCTCTTAACTGCTGAATAGAAAGACCCTTTGCATAATCTTCACTTTCAGGAATTAAGCGATCAAACAAAGTTGAACGAAATCCATATGGATAAAGCCGATCTAAATTCATTCGAGTTCACAACAAGCATGCTTAAAGACAGCAGAGGCTAACTTTATGTCAGCCTCCACCAAATATTCACTTAAATAATTATGCTGCGTAAGAAGCAGTATTATTAGAAAGTGACCATTTCTTAGTAACAGCACCTTTAGCAGTACCGTTAATATCTTGTTGATTATAAGTCCACTCAACAGCTGCGTATTTCAAACCAAACGCTTCAGTTGGAACACCTTCTTCGTTAACTGTTGGAGTTACGCTAGAAACTAGAACATGCTTCAATTTAATTTGTAAGTACTTGATACGTTTATCGCCATTTGCACGATAAAAATCAATTTGTACTTCATCAAATGTATAACCAGCTGAACATGCTTCCCATAATTTCGGGCTAGTTGCATCTAGGTCTTTAATAAAAAGCATATCTGAATGTTCAACACGCTCAGCAGTATGGCCACCAACACTACTTGAAGTAGCAGATTTAGGTTGACGAATGTTATGAGACCAAGAGTTAACTTCTAACCAGCCTTTGTGCTCAGAGTCACGAGACTCGCCATCAACTTTATATTTACCGCGAAACTCAACGTATATATCTTTCATTTAGAACTTTCCTATTTGTAATTTAAAGTTATTCTTTCGCTGACCTTTATTAATTTGAGGACTGAGGTAACTCAGTAACAAGTCGCAAAGAAACTGACAACTCATCCAGCTGGAAGTGTGGTCGCAAGAAAACCACAGATTTGTAGTGACCTGGTTGAGCAGGATCTTCTACAACTTTTACAGACGCTTCGCGTAGAGGGTATTGAGCTTTCGCTTCTTGAGAAGCACCATCATCAAGTAATACATACTGTGACAACCACTCATTTAAGAATGCTTCAACATTTCCAGCAGAAGCAAAGCTACCCACTTTGTCTCTCATCATTGCTTTTAAATAATGAGCAATACGTGAAACGGCCATGATGTACTGAATTTGACTTGATAAAGCAGAGTTAGCATTTGCTGTATCATTGTCATATTTTTTAGGTTTTTGAGTTGATTGCGCGCCAAAGAAAGCAGCGTAATCGGTATTCTTACAATGCACTAAAGGAATAAAGCCCAAATCGCTTAATTCTTTTTCACGGCGATCAGTAATCGCAATTTCTGTTGGGCACTTGAATACCACTTCGCCATCTTGTGTTTTAAACGTATGAACAGGTAAGCCTTCTACTAAACCACCGCCTTCAACACCACGAATTGCAGCACACCAACCATGCATATCAAATGCATTTGTTAAACGAGTACCGAAAGCATAAGCAGCATTCATCCACAAATATTCGTTGTGGTTTGCACCCGAAACATCTTCAGCAAAGTTAAACCCTTCTGTAGCAGTTCCTTCCTTTGGATGATAAGGAAGACGACCCAGCACATGCGGCAGGGTTAAAGCGACATAACGAGCATCTTCACTGTCACGGAATGAACGCCATTGAACATATTCAGCTGTTTCAAAGATTTTCGACACATCTCTAGGTCGATCAATATCTGTAAATGATTCAAGACCAAGAATGCTTGGACTAGCCGCCGAAATAAACGGTGCATGAGCCGCTGCAGCAACATGAGAGATTTGCTCAAGCAAATACATATCAGAAGGCGTACGGTCAAATTCGAAATCACCAATCAGTGCCGAATATGGTGCACCACCAAAAGATCCATATTCTTCTTCATAGATTTTTTTAAACAAAGTACTTTGATCAAAGTCTGTAGCACCTTGAAAATCTTTGACCAACTCTTTTTTAGTCGTATTCAACATACGAATTTTAATGAGAGGATTAGAAGGTGTTTCTTGACAGAAGTAGTAAAGACCACGCCAAGTTGACTCAATCTTTTGGAATTGCTCATTGTGCATGATCTGACTTAATTGATTTGAAATCAGAGCATCAATTTCTGCAATACGCTTATCGATTGATAAAGTCATATTTTCAGAAACTGTAATTGTTCCTGCCATTACTTCTTTAGCAAGTTCACCGATTAAGCTTTTTGCACGCGAATGTTCTTCTTCATTTCGAGCAATACGACTCTCTTCAACAATCGAGTCTAGAAGATTAACTTGTTCATTTTCAGCAAGAGGCATTGCTGCCGTTTGAGCATTATTCATGATCAGCCTCCGCACTTAATTTACGGATTTGATCAGTACTCTTAAGCACTTCATCAAGTAAGTCTTCTAAACGCTCACTGTTAGAAATCTTATTTCTTAAATCTGTTAAACGCTCACGTGCTTCAACAAGTTTCTTTAATGGGTCAACCTGTTGAACAACATTTTCTGGGCGAAAATCTTCCATTGACTTAAATGTTAAATCAACTGCAATTCTTCCGCCCTCTTCAGTCAGCGTATTATCTACTTGAAAAGCAGCTCTTGGAGACAATGACTCCATAACTTCATCAATATTATCTAAATCGACATTAATGAATTTTTTATCTTTTAATTTTGTACGTTCAAGCTCAGAAGCTGCCGAAAAATCACCCATCACACCAACAACAAATGGTAGTTCCTTCGCTTCTTTTGCATCACCAATTTCGACATCATATGTAAGCTGAACACGTGGAGGTCGAATTCGCTGAAGCTTCTTTTGTACGCTTTCTCTCTTAGCCATAAGATTCTATTCCTGATTATTTAATTAAAGGGTCAAAAGGCGAACTTTTTGATTTATTAACATTGGCTACAGGGGCAGTTTTTGGTTTAACCGCAGTTGCTTTTGCTGGAGTTGCTACTCGTTTTTTTGCTGCTCTGGAAGCTGTAACTCTGTTGCGGGTTACAGTTTGTTTTCTATAACTTCTTCTTTCATTATCAACTGAGCCACCTTCTGTAGCCGCCTTAACACTTGAAGTATCTGGCGCAGGCATTGAAGTATGGATATTTTCAATTAATTGTTTAGCGGGTGGATAAGTTACATCATTGCTTAAATAACGCATTTCCTGACTTCGCATTTGCTGCAAAGAGTTATTTGCAATGCTTACACCAGATAAAAATAAAACATCTGTTATTAATGAACCGCGTATATTTTGACTTTGCAATTGACTTGCCAAATTTAATGCTTTAACTGGTTGATTGGTTTGATAAAAGCGCATAGCTGCTTTAGCTAATAAATCATTTTTTTGAGTCGTATTATCACTATCACAAACTTGTTTAAAAATATTCAATAGCTCAGGGTCATTCTGACCTTCTGCTAAAGGATTTTTTTTAATACAACTTTTTTTAAGTTTTACAGGCTCAAGTTCTGCTGCATGAGCACCTGATAGACCGATAATGTTTCCAGTCAGAGAAAGTATCAAAATACTTCGTTTCAACACAACTTTCATTCCTCTGTTTTCTTATTTATTCAAGGCTTTACTGAAAAGTTAATATTGATAAAACATTAAAAAATCAGTCTAAAAACCTTATATTCAAAAAATTTACGCGCAGTTTATCATATAAACAAACATATTTTATATAAAAATCATATCAACTTAAACTAAAAGTAAATAGTTAAGATGGTTATAAAATATAGCTTAATAAAGTTATTCTTATAAAAATACAATATTGTTATTTTTTGTAATTAAAAATAAGTTGTTGATTTTTATGCATTAAATAAAATTAAAACTAAACCAAAAATTATCATAAATATCATTTAGTTAAGTTTTATGAAACATTTTCTTAAAAATATTTTATTTGATTTAAACGATTGGACAGATTAAATGATTGCAAAAGATACATTTCAAATTTATGAAAGTAAAATTCAATGTAAATAAAATTTAACTTGTCAAGACTAATCTGTCTATTTGGTATATTTTTTATTTCACTCTGGGAAAGCAATTAGAATCAATAAAACTCATAGATTTATGAGTAACCATCTTTCTCTTAAGGTCAAGTTCTTAGATAGTTCAAAACCACATTCAATATCAAGAAAAATAAACTATTTGGCGTTATAGTTTTAAAGAATATTGCGAGTTTTAAGTTAGAGAAAAATAAAAAGACCTTTCCACTCAAAAGAACTTTTATTTAAGTATAAATTTATATTTTAGACTTCCAATAATTAGCTTTTTCAGGACTAAATTTTGAACTACTATCATCCGAATAAATATTAAATAACAACTCTGCTCCAGATTTATTTCCATTGCGTACAGCCATTTCTGCATATCGGATTGATTCATCTAAATTCTGTTTCATACCTGCACCATTATAATACTTAAGAGCAGTATTATATTGCGCTAACGCATGTCCATGATCAGCAGCGCGTTTAAACCAGACAAGTGATTGAAGCGGATCTTGCTCTACACCATCACCTCGCTCATAAGCCAAGCCTACATTGTTTTGTGACTCAAGATCTCCCTGTTCAGCAGCTTTTAATAACCACTTAAAAGATGTTTTGATGTCTTTCTCGACACCATCACCTACATATAATTGAGCAGCAACTACCGTCTGGGATTGTATGAGTCCTAATTCAGCAGATCGAATAAAATATGTAAAAGCTTTTGCTCTATCCTGTTTTACATTTAAACCTTTGTAATAGGCCAACCCAACATTGTGAATTGCGGAAGGATTTCCCTTTTTAGCTCCTTCTTCAAACCAAATTAAAGCTTTTTGATCATCTTTTTTAACAACTTCATTGCCATTTCGATAAATCAGTCCTAATTGAAGCATGGCATTTGAGGAGCCTAGTTGTGCAGATTTTTCAAATAGTTCCAATGCTTTCTTTTGATCAAATTTTTCACCTTCGCCTGTGGCATACATAGATGCTAATACAAAAATAGCCTCTGCATCATTTGCCTTCACAGCCTTTTCCAGATCATGTTTAGACTTGTATTCAGACACATCTTTATAATCTTTAGTCAAAGTTCCGTGAGTGTGTTCTTCTTTGTCTTGAGTGCATGCAGATGTGAATAATATTAAGGTAATGACAAACAATCTAAGCTTCATTAATTAACCTTTTACTTCAAAAATTTTTCTTATCAAAATAATCTTCTGGATAAGGATCTTGGCCTTTTAAATTTTTTCTATACTTCATTACACTAATCTGAACACCATTATCAGTTAAAAAATCATTATAAAAATCCTGCTCTTTAGGATTTTCAAAACCTAATTTTTCAAATATTTGTTCAGATAAATTGCCAAAATTCTCATATGATTTTCGAAAACTAAAATAATTTATGAATGCAGAAAATGAAACTGAAATAAAAAATGTTATAAGCACTGCCTCAAAGAAGAATATTATACTCTCACCAGAATAATCAGAAGAAGAGATAAAACTAAATATAAGTATCACCATGAACAAGCCAAATGACAGAGCACTAAAAAAACAAGTCTGCATCATAATAGCTCTATATCCCATTTTTACTGAACGACCCATTTCATAGATCATATACAATAGACCTGATTTAGGATCAACAATTGCATAAACTTGATGACGTCCATCAATAGTTTTTTCGCTAATTACAGCAATCAATTCGTCATTTTCTTCAAAACGTGCTGTCGTAAATTGCCCTACTAATGGATACTTATCTATTTCACCTATAAAAGTTATACCATCTTTTGCTTTTCCAGCCATTAATAAAATAGGTGAGCTTGTAAGTAAGGAGCTGCTTCCAGCAAGTACACCTGCAAAAGCGGTACCTGCTGCGATGTCGCCCACATCCTGATTTACAGGTATTTTAGATTTGGCTTTATCTAGAGAATGGATTGGGCCCTGAACCAGTTGAAGATGTAATTTCAAAATCTTTACCTTTAAATAACCTTTTAGCCTTTAGTTATTGGCCCCATTCTTTTATTTTTGCTCTATATAGCTTTCTGGATATGGATCACTTTCAATAACTTTTCTATATTCATATACGGATTCTAGTAACAAATGATCTTTTTCACTCAAATAACGACTTGGCAATAAAAAAACCTCTTGCGGATCTTTAAAGCCATACAAACTAAAAATTTGTTCTGACTTTTCTGAAAAATGTTTTAATGAGTGAGATGCATTTTTAATAATAAAAAATAAAATAAAATAAAATAAAATAGCCACTCCTAAAAAAATTAATATATCAACCTGATTAAAACCTCTTGCCCAAAAATAAATTAAAGATCCTAATAAAATTGTTATTGCGTACCAAACATTTCTACCTTTAGCTATAGAAGTCTGATGAGCTTTAACAGAAGCTCCCATCCCAACCTGCATATGAAGTAAGCCTGTTTTAGGGCTCAATACTGAATAAAGTTCATACAATTTTTTTTCAAGACGTCTTACGACACAAATGACATATTCATTATGTTCAAATAACGCACGATGGAATTGCCCTACGCAAACTTTACCATCGATTTCCATAACAACTGATTTGACATGTAAACGACTACGTGAAGCGAGAAATACAGTTTGTGCAGACAATGAAACATTTTCTGCCACACCACTCAAAATCGCTGAAGATGCAATTTGAGCATCACCAGACTTTCCAAATGCACTTAAAGAGTCATCATAAATCTCTAACCTTTGAATGCGACCTTCAAATTTTAATAAATCATACATTCCGCTCTTTTTGCTCTATATAGTTTTCTGGGTATGGATCTTTTTTAATAACTTTTCTATATTCATATACAGACTCTAAAAGAATTTTATAATCATCACTATAGTGGCGTCCAGATAATAAAAAAATTTCTGCTGGATTTTCGAAACCATAAATTTTAAATATTTCTTCTGATTTCTCTGAAAAATGTTTGAGGGATTTGACAGTCCCCTTCATAATAAAAATAATTACAAAATAAAATAAAATAATAACTCCACCAAAGATTATAAAGTTATCTATAGAATAATCATCTATATATATGAATAGTCCTATCATCATAACTACAGTAAGAGCATATAAAAATTTAGCTCCTTTCGTAGCTGAGGCCTTATACTTCTTAACGGAAGCCCCCATACCGACTTGCATATAAAGTAAGCCTGTTTTAGGACTCAATATAGAATAGAGTTCATATAAATTTTTTTCTAATCGCCTAGCAACACAAATAACATATTCATTTTCAACTATTAGAGCACGATGAAATTTACCTATGCAGATTTTTCCATCTATTTCCATAACAACAGACTGTACATGTAAACGGCTTTGTGATGCTAGAAATACAGTTTGTGCACTTAAGGATATATTGTTAGAAACAGTAGACAAAATAGCAGATGAAGTGATTTGTTTATCTCCAGTTTGATCTAAGGTATTCAGGATACCGTCGTGCACCTCTAGTTTTTGAATACGCCCTTCAAGTTTAATTAAATCATACATAATCAAACACTCACTATTGCCTTATTAAACTCTTCGTACTCTTCATCTGCAGTTTTAAACGGCTTCTCACCACTTTTTGCTTTATGAAAGGCAGATTTTTGACACCAATCCTTTAAAGCATCATCTAAAACCCAATTCTTTAATGCAAATTCTAGTGCAACAAGACCAATAGTTATAATATTGATCCCTGCCAAGAATCTTGCACTTGCTAATCTTGCAACAATTACACTACTAGTTAATTTTATTGATAATTTTTTAGTTAATTGCCACTCTATATGAGATACAACAACACTTGTAAAAACCAAAGTTTGACTTACAGCTAATAGAAAATTAGCCGCTATCTTAAAAGTTAACAAAAGTTTTAAGGTATTATTAGTTGTATCTTTAAGATTCTTGCTATCCACAACCAAGCCTATAATTCCACCAATTACCCCCATCCCTCCTGCAGTAATTCTAAGTGCGGCAGTTGAATTAGCTACAGTTACTCCTTTTTTTGACCAAACCTCCCCTAATATCTCAAAAGTAGCAGAGGTTAAAGTAAACAAAGCACCCGTTAATTGTAAAGATAACTCTGGCTTATCTTTAATATCAGATTTCCAAGCATCATATTGAAAATAAAAATTCAGGAGCTCAAAAACCCCTACGATAGCAAGTATTCGGTTTTTGGTAATATCAGGTTGTCCTTTAACTGCTAAGGACACCGAGTTTTTAATTTCTAGCACCCTAGTATTGCGATAAGTATAAGCTATACCACTTTGCGGTAAAGATGCTATTGCAGCGTTTCTAAATTCTAGGTTATACATCAATCTCGTTAATGGGACTTGTTGAGCTAAATTTCCTGACCTTAAATATAACAATTGAGCTGTATGCCTTTGAGCACCTTCACGTGCCATTATAGTAATTGTACTAATATTTATTGTTCTTAAACGTATATCACCAAACTCTTTTAGAGCCGTATTCAGCATCAAAGATATCCAGTAAAACAGTTTATCTGGCCATTTAAAGTCATTTGTCGAGATAAACTTTTTCCCCTCAATACTCCCTAACCAACTATCAAAGGCAGCATCGGCTGCGGTAAACATACTAAAACTCTGTTTACTATAATCCAGTAAGTCTTTTGCTGAACTTGGGCTTTCAAATATCTTAGCATACTCATCCATCAAGACTTTGTTATTAAAACAATAAGCTCTCAAGAACAAGTTTTTATCTGGAACCTTTTTTTCGCATATCCATTTATTTAATAAATCCTTACCTTTCTGCAATAAATTCATGCCATACATTAAATCCATAATGACTGCATGAAAAATAAAGCCATTACTTTCTTTTGATACTTTACCCTCTTTCAATTCTTCACTTTGATCAAAATAGAATAGACCTTTTAAAAGATTAGAAGAAACCAGCCAGTTATAATGATCATCTACATAGCGAGCCGCAGCAGCATAACTCTCTTCAGATTTTTTATCGATATCCTTGCGAAATTTATCTAGAGCATCCATATCGAGTTCTTCTCGATATTTCCCCCAAGCTTTATTCCCTTGCACGATTGCTTCTTGATGTGCGCTAACTTTATGTTGTTCGGCAGTTTTTTCAACATTTTTCTTGACTTGATCTAAAGTTTTCTTATCCAAATGTGCTGTAATTCTTGGGTCATATTGCAAATGACCTAACGTTGTATTTTTATTAGCTTCAATGTTTTTAAATTTTGCACTTATCAAATTTTGCTTCAAAGTAGACTCGATATTATCAATCAAAGTCATAGTTTGAAGCTTATGTTCGTTGCTAAAGCCGTCTTTATTTTCTTTTAAGAAGCTATCAACCCCTTTAAAGCTTAATATATTACGATCTTCATTTAATTTAGAAGTAATTCCAATCGGATCATAAAGCGCAACACCAATATGCTCTTTCGGTTTCTCACTAAATTTCTTGTTTATTGCTCCCCAACGAGCAGAACCATATGATTCTAATGGCAATGCAACAGCACTTAACTGGGCACTAGAAAGACAATGTTGCTGGACAGCTCCTTTTGTTACATCAATTTTTTGCCAGTAGCCTGAAGTCGCATACTGATCAGCATTTTTTTCAAATTGTTCTCTCATTTTTTTGGTGAGTGGAGCGTGAGCATGAAGCAAATAGACCGTCTGGGCATCATCATTATTTATAGAAGGAATGGTAATTAAAGAAGCGTTAGCACTATGTCCAGCTTTATTGCATGCAAAATCTTGAGCAACAATTGGAGCTTTACCCCCTATAGCAAACTCCTGATGAAACCCCTTCTTATTAGTAATATACGCAACCCACTCTTTTTTCCCTGATTTTCTTTTTATGAGTAAGTAAATATATCCTGAATTAATCATTCGAACTGTATATTTATATTCCTTAAGTGAAACATTAGTAACATTGGCTCCTAATTGTGCCGGTAATGGTTTTACTCCTAAACGAGCTACCGAATATTTAAGAGGTAATATGTTTATACCTGTAGGGCGACAAAAGTTAGTACATTCCTTTTTAGACATCTGAGTGACTGGTATTTTATTATTCTGAGTCGTCGATGCAGCAGCCTGCTGACTAATTTTGCTTGGGTTTGGACTAACACCTAACTTTTGAACTACTTTCTGCTCTTGTTGTGCTGGCGTCCCAAATTTTTTCATTTGTTTCGCAAAAGTCGGTTTATCATTAGCCATGGTAGCTCTCTTTACATTCTCTTATAACTTGTGAATATTGATTTTCTTCTAAATAGTCCATTGCCTTGGTAAATGAGTTGGCCTCACTTCTATCAACCCAACAATGATCAAGTATGTCTGAAATCAAACGACTTTTTATAAAATTTCTATGCAAAATAACGGAATACATTCCATAAGCAATAAGATCCGTTACATGTAAAATTCCATAATGTGTTATTGCTTGATGAAGTGAATCCAATATCTCATCCTGACGAATCAATAACTTCTCGTCATATATAAGTGATTGTTTAATTACTGTATTCGATAACTCAATTAAATCTAGTTTTGCTGACTCAGCATTTGTAAAAGTAAGAGGAAAAAGCGACCTTTTTTCCTGAATTTTCACCTCATACAAACCGTTAAAAAAAACAAAATGCCAATTCTCTAAAAATGATTCAATTCGCTCGCTTTTCTTATCAATTATTGCTGGCAAGTAAACTAACACTCGTGGATCATACCAACGAAAAATAAATTTATTCTTTGTATCTTTTGCAATAACAAGTTTTTTAAAAGTTTGAACTGCAATTTTTAGATCAACAATTTTGCTAAATCCATGAATAAAATAACCATCCTCATTTTGATCTAAATTCATTAATAATGTATGAGTAATAAAGTCTAATGAATTTGCTAGATCTTCTTTCACTTTTATTTTTATAAAGAAAAGAGCTGGACGGCTATTTTTTTTAGCGCCAGCTGCAATCTCTATTGGTTCCAATTCATAATCTTTTAACTTTTCGATAAATTCATCAAAAAATCCATTCAATAAAGTCTCATCACATAAAAAACTAATATGACCATTTTGTTCAAATAGGTTTGATATTAAATTACTTAACTTTTTAGAATTTAATTCATCTTTAGAAAATAAAAGCTTCATCTTAGTCTAATATCACTTTTGCTGATCCATTTTGAGCAGCTTGAGTCTGTTTAGCAGAACAGTCTGGTAAATCTAATGCAGGTGGATTTATTGATGATCCTCCCATAAACAAATGCTGCCCTGCTTTCACCTCAAGCTTACCGCCCGTAACAGGGAAAATACCCGAACCATTCAACTTAACTTGAGATCCACTTGCAGTCAGATTAATTTCAGTTGGGCTAGTAATAAAAACCGTGTCTTCAGTTGAAGTAATTTGTACGCCCTTTCGAGCAATCACATCTAAGCCATCACCTTGTGCCTGAATTTCTACTTTACCTTGACCAGCAAAAAGTCGAGCACCCTCCTGAGCGGCAAACAGACTAATCTTTTGGCTCGCATGACCCACTATACTTTTTTGTGTACTGAGATTAATACTGTCACCAGCACTTTGAGTGAGCTGACCATTTGCGCTGAGATGTATATCTTCATTACTACTTACAGCAATACTTTTTGGAGATGCCAACAGCATCACTGCCGATTGAAACTCAGCAGCCTTTTTAGGATCTTCTTGTTTAAGAACTTCTAAGAAAGTCTGAATATTCTCAAGCATATCTAATGGATCAGTTTGCTGATTTTTAGCAACTTCACTGAGTGCCTTGGCATTATTTAGGCTGCCTTCTATTTGTTGCTTGGCTTCGTTTGCATCTAGGTGTACACCTTGAGCTTGATCCTGCTTGTGGGTACTAAGGAGTAAACCACTGCCTGCTCTTACTGCACCCCATTGGTCTGTTCTGAGTTCGAAACCTTCACCACGGCCTTCGCTCTCCGCCTTATCTTTTGGATGGCTTAAGTTACCCAAGTTTAGTTGGCTTGCTGCATGGCTACTTTGTAGTTGGGCACTGATTTGCCCTGTGGTGTCATCAAAGCGTAGCTGGTTAAAACCCTTACCGTCGACTTCTTCGGAGCGGATACCACTGAGCTTTTTAGTGTTGGGTAGTTGGCCTTTTTGGTCGAATTGCGTTGGGTGACGTTCAGCCTCATGAATACGACCCACCACAAACGGGCGGTCAATGTTGCCGTCAAAGAAGTCGATCACCACGATCTCGCCTACGCGAGGCAAGAAACGTGCGCCATAACCCTCACCTGCCCATGGGGTTAATATATCGACCCAAGCCGAATCGGTATCATTATCGTTACTTCCTGCACCACCATCATGGCTATGGTCGTCAGTTCTGGTAAATAGGAAGCGAACTTTAATGCGCCCCCATTGGTCAACATGGATACTTTCGCCTTCCAAGCCCACCACTCTAGCGCGCTGCGGGTAAGCAGCTGGACGGTGCTCTAACGGATGGTACTCAGGAACAGTTTTAATATTTCTACGCGACAGAATGAGCTCATTAACCTGACGCTCAGTCTGGTCATTTAGCCCTGATTGATTGTTTTGCCAGTGGCTTTGACTAAAAAGTTGATTGATTTGCTGTTGTAAATCTTTAGGCAAATTATTTTGCAGATAGAAGCTTTTCCCAACAATCAGAAACTCTTTGTCTGATCCGCTATGAGTATCTATTTCAGGATGTTCATCCAATTCAAACCAATAGCCAACTTGCGCATCACGTACCGTGGTTTGTGCATGAAAGTATTTTGATTGAAATGCATAATAATCAGATAGATTCTGATTGAGTTTTTCTAACTGCTGGTGACCCGATGCAGTGGCTTGGTCTTCCCCATTTAAGTCTTGCATCCAAGCAGGACTGACATGCCATGCATGTTCTAGACTTAAACTCGCATTATCCTGATTAGCACTATGACTATGCTTTGACTGAACACTACCCATACCTTCTTCTTGACTTAAAGCATCAGCCTGCCAGCGTTGCACATGCACGGCTGTAGATCGCAAGCTCCGAGTTGGCACAAGGCTTGTCATACTGTCTTGCTGTTCAACAGCACTACTGCGGTGATAACGGATATTTCTTCGGTCTAATGCTAAATATGATTCATTATTATCAATTAAACGTAACTTTTGTGATTGAATCTCATCCGAGCTATCAGTAACAAACAACTGAGCTTCATCAACTAACCAGTTAATGCCTTCACTACGCCAAAGTCGGGTTAAAAACTCATAATCCATTTCGTTACTTTGCATGACAAAAGGTCGAACATCGTAGTCTTGAGTTAGGTTTTTTAAATCCAAAGTTAAGGCAGAAGCAAACAACGAGCTTTTGTTCCGCCACTCAGTAAATATAATTTCAGTAATGTCCCGTACACTTTTATTCATAAATACACGGCTATTTCGGCGTTTATGCCATAGCGCGGTCGGATCTTGTAATCTCAGTTTATACAATGTTAATGAACCATCACTCTGCCCCTGACTGGCTTCGGTAATAATTCCCGTAGTTCTAAATAGCTGCCCCTGATCAGTTACTTGATCGACTGCAACCTGACAACCAATAAATTGTTTTAATGAAATATGGGCATTAGTAGAAACACAAAATAACTCAGCAGTCAGTCCTTCATTTAGCTGATGCTGTCCTTCAATGCTTTGCAAAAAGACTTGAGTATTCAATGATGGATTAGAAAACTGAACATGAAGCACGCGTTTTTGCGAGCTGATACCCAAATCTTCTAGAATTCTATGTATATGAGCTAACATCTTTTTTATGAAAACTTTGTCAGGATTGGCATTATTTTATAAAATACAGAAACATCTGTCTATTTTGTAAAGAGAAACTTAACCATTTGAATACACGAATGAATGGGGATGCTATCCGTGATAAATATAAAAAAATGAATTAACGAGTTATGTTATTAATTAAATTTTAACGATTATTAATTTTTTAGTATTCCAAGAAATTTATTAACAGCCTCTACTAATTATTTAGAAATTCAATTTTTATTTTTTCAAAATTTTCAACAGGAATGACTACTTTAAAACTTCCTATAACTTTAAAAAAATTTTTAAATTTACTTTCTCTCAAACCATATCCACTGCTATTACCTTCTCTCACGTCATACATAAAATCACCAAAATCTGTAGAAGGAATATAAACTCCATTTTTTACATTTAGTGTGTCTTTTATATTTTCAATAGATAAAAAACATATACCATCACTTTTAGTCGAAAAACTACTAAAAAAGTTTTGAAAAGGAAAAGTGATACGAATAATTTTATCAAAATAATCATGAGCTATAGTCAACGTAATTTCATCTTGATCACAACTCAAATCCAATAACTTTGAATCATCACTGTTTTCAGTTATTTCTAATAAACTCATGGACATCCTCGAGCCTTTTCATATTTACTATAAAAGTCATCTACCATACCTGAATTTTCAATTTTGTCTCTCATAAATAAGTGCCCTTTCTTCCCACTCACGTCATAATTCAAATGAGGGAAAGTTGAGGTACCAACGCCTTTACCCCAATCTCCATGATTCCAATATACAGTATCTCCTTTAGCATTTTTCCAACCATTCCGCTGACCTTTTTCATTATAACTTCTCACAGCCCCTGGCCCCCAACATTTTAGATCCAGCATTCATTGCATCATTTTTATTATTAAATAAGAAATCATCTTTCCTAGCATCATCAGCACTAACTTTTTTCCGTCTGCATTAATGTAATTTACTAACTTTTTAGTATTACGACTTCTCGCATTAATTGGTAAGGTTTTATTTCTACTTCTTAAGCCTAACAGATCAATCCAATTATTAGGATTGGGTGCATAAGAATACACATTATATTCACCCAGTAATCCAATCGGATCTTTACTAATAAACCGACCTACATACGGCGAATAATAACGATAACGATTGTAATGAAACCCAGTTTCCTCGTCAAAATACTGACCTTGGAAATGGATGTTGTTTGAAATAATTTCACTATTTTCAAAGAAATTAGATTTTGCTTTTTCTCCTTTGCCATTTCGAGCATAGTTCTTCGTGTAAAGCCTTGCTTTGTTGAAACGAACTCTCCCAATCTTATATTAAGTTTTACAGATCATTTGACATAGGGAATCACTCATTTCCTGAGACGTATTCAAATGAAAAATATATTAGAGAAAAGCTATTAGATAATGATCTAATTTAATAATCTTTAGATATTGATATATCTAAAATTCTCAGACAACAGAGAATTCCAGATATATTTTAATGACTTTCTAATCTTTTCTATCAAAATAAACAGAAATATCTTGAAATATCAAACCATTCAATTCCCCAGAAAAATTAAAATCATCATTTATTGATTTTATAAAAATACCATTCATTTAACTAACAATTAAAGATGATTTCTAACTTTTTCGACCACTCTATTAGATGATTAAAGATAACTTTCACAAGAGTTCTAATAATTTTACCCCCCATCTTCAATAGAATTTATTTTTACTATAATCTCATCTTTAGTAAGTGAAAATTCCCCCTCTTCGCCTGCATCCATTCCAATCAATTCATCAAGAAAATTTTGTAAATCCTCATTGAGTTCTAAATAATCCATATCAAGACGAATTAAATATGCTTCTCTAGCAACTATCCGATAATCAAATATTTCATTTTCTAAAATTAAATGAAGTTTATCTAATACTATTTTATCAATATTACGTAACATTATAGAGGACACCCTTTTTTTATAGCTCGCCCTGATGGAGTTGCTTTACCTTGATCTATATCTGCTTTTGTTGGTGGATAATGTGGAATATCCACAACCTCACCGTTTATCATCTTAGGATGTACCCTATTTACATTACCATTATGATCATATGTTTCCTCCCATACTCTAACGGTACCAGTTTTAGGATTAATTTCTGTAACATGGGATCTTCCTCGAGTTGGACCTTGAGTCTTAGCTAAAGCCTCTTTTTCATAATATCTTATTCTACCATCACTTAGCTCTCGTGTTTTAACAGCTTTATTTTGAGCAGACTCTACAGCCGATAATTTTCTTTTTAATTTTTTTGGTCTGTCTCATTACTTAACCCCAAAGGATCAATCCACCCAATAGGACTAGGACCATATTGATAAAGGTTATATCCTCCCAACAATCCAATCGGATCTTTACTAATAAACCGTCCTACATACGGCGAATAATAACGATAACGATTGTAATGTAACCCTGTCTCTTCATCAAAATACTGACCTTGAAAACGGATATTATTTGAAATAATTTCACTATTTTCGAAGAAATTCGACTTGGCTTTCTCTGCTTTACATTCCCCCAACCTTTATATTCGGCTTTCCAAACAATGGCACCTGTTTGGTCACTCATTTCCTGTGGTGTGCCTAAATGGTCGCAGTGATAGAACCATACATCATCAAAACCTTGGCTTTGTTTTACCGTATTCCACAATGGGTCTTTATAAATACTATATGGTTTATCTGTCCAGTCTTGGGTTTGATGTAGCTCAATTGTGTGATGATACGCTGCTTGCAACAAAGGCACGAAACTATCTTTTTTAGTTATATCAGCGCTAGATTCATAAGCTAAAGTATCACCATCCCAACCATAAATAATGTTCTTGTCCAGTATGGTGATGCTTACTTCTTTTTTGAATACGTCGGCCTAAAGCATCATAGCGGTATTCTGCCGTGTATTGATTGTTTCGGCTACGAACAAGACGTACCAATACATCCCACTCAAGATTTAAATCACCTTGTGATGATTTTTGTCGAATCAACTGTCCAAAAGCATCATATTGATATTGCTGGTCAAGATATTCTTGTACGATGTTATTAACTAAGCGGTTATAACCAAGACCTTTTTCATCTAACTTTTGTGATATAGAACCCCATTACATAATGGGGCTTTTCTCACTTATATACTTTAATTTTTTATTCTTCTTTTTCAAACTGCCAGTAAACCTCTCCCCAGTCTTGTTTTTTAATTTCTGGAAGAATCTCTCCAGCATTAAAATATTGTCGAGAATTATTACTAGCTACTGTAAACCAATAACCCGATTGAGGAGCCTTCTCACCTGCCTTAATCGCTATTCTATTATAATTATTTAATAAATTTTCCTCTCCTGCTGTTGGATTGAATGAATGATAGAAAGCAATTAAATCTTTAGGATAATAAAGATAATCGTATAATTCTTTGTCATCATTTATTTCCAATAAAATAACGGCACAAGCAGCTTCAAAAGACCAATACCCATAATATCCACCATCAGCTTTATGGGTATCATGCCAAGGTGCACCTGCTAAATCTTTATACCATTTCTTTAAAAATTTATGTAAATGCTTCAGAGAAACCTTGTTATCTTGGTTTACAAAAGCGTTTGAAAGCTCAAAGTAAGGCTGGGGAAAAAGAACATCAGAACAGTCAAAACGATTATCATCAGAAAAAGCTAAAAATTCTTCAATGATCCAGTCTTTACCTCCATTTTCTTGAGTCTCTCCATCTACTAATTTGGCAACACTCACCAATAAGTCATTTCTTTTTAATAAATAACAAAGACTAATTAACCAAATATATAAGCAATAATCATCAAGCAATTCTAAATCAAAGACACTAAAATTTGGATCTTTATAATAAGTTCTTTGCTTTTCAGATAAGACATTAAATAAATTTATAACACTCTCAAAATCTACACGTAAGTGATCAATAGATCTTCCAGCAGTATAGTCTAGTATAAATAGATCAAATTGATATCTTGCAGCTATAGAATAAGAATCAATCCATCCCGCTTCAACATCCTCATCACTATTAGATTCACCTAAAAAGTCTTGAATAGCATTTACTAAAGCAGCTCTGGTAGAGAGATAATACTTTTCATCCAAAAATTGTTGTCTTCGATTAAATTTATAATCTAGCATGCTATTACTTCCACTTACCTATTATTAACCACTACACTAATTTCTTTATCAGTCCATACTCTCGTCGCATGATGTGAAGAGTGATCTTTATCACTTACTTGTTGCTTTGCTAAAAATTTTAATAAAGCAACTGCATGCTCAACAACTTGAAGCCCACTAAAGAAAATAACATATCGTTCATATCTTCGCTTTTTTAGTATAATTGGAGCCAATTGAATTCCTACCGCTTTTACAAGGCGGTTAGTTATCCAATGATGACTCATTTGAACAACTTTACCTTTCGAATCTCTATACTTTTCACCACCTAAAGTTAAATTTTTATTATTTGCACTACTTCCAGTACGTGTTCTTGACCGTCTTCCAGACTTTTGTTGCTGTTGAGGTATTGATTTATCTATACCATTTTTATCGTTTGCATCCCCTAACAATTCTTTCAATGAAGATGCTGGATTCTGGCTGCATTTTGCCTCTACTATCACATAAGGTTTTGCATCACTCGTGTTTTTTTTCCATACACCATCAATTCCGCGTCCACGGCTCTTTGTAGAAAAAAGATTAACCATTTCACCCTTATCATTTAACTTATTAGGGTTTTTCGTTCCTAATTTATCATGAGATGAGTTTCCCCATCCCTTAACTTCTTGACAATAATAATCTGCCATATGTTCCCCTAAAATCCCTTTATATTTATTTGATAAATTTGTTATCGCTGTTTGGGCTATAGACGAATTATTTGAAGTTTTTGATTTCCCTTGATTTGTATTATGAGTATTTTGCCCCCCATTTGAAGGTGACTTAGGTTTTGTGGTCTGTGTTGTTGATTTTTTACCTGCATCAGCCGATGTTTTCCTACTTTTTATAAGCCACCCATCAACCTCTTTTTTAAATTCTTGTAGTTGTTTTCCCAAATTATTTCTTATTTGATCTACATTTTTACGAGCAGCTGGGCTTAACTGATTAAGAATTTTTTGATTTGTTAAGATTTTATCTAAATTTTTCTGTAAAGCATTTAAATCCAAACACTTTCTAATTAATTGTTCTGGATCACCTTTTCCAAATTTACGAATACCATCTAAAATACTATCTATTGGCAAAGCACCCTTTTTAACACTTTTAAGAGACATTTTAACAGCATCACCACCGCCAGGAACGAGCCCAATTAAAGCTGTAATTAGGTCAAACCAGCCTGCGGCACTAGAAGGATTTGCAGTTAAAATAATTATAGCTTTAATAATATCTCTAGCATCTACCAACTGCCCTAATACTGGTACACAACCAATAACGGTTTCAGCAATAATTGCCCAGCCCCCTGTGCTATCACCTTTAAGAAAAGTCATCGTGTCTTTTTTTAAGCTTTGCAACCAACCACTCGGGACTGAATCAGCTGAACGTTTATATTTAGCGACCGAACCCATTATTTACTCCCCTTTTGTAAATCAGATGTTAATTTTTTATAACTATCTTCATCTAGAAATGACCATAAATCATCTTCTAATTGATCGTCATCTTCAATTACAGCATCTAAATCATCTGGCTCATCTTTAATAAACTCAGAAGGATCCTCTCCATAATAGATTTCTGATTTACCAGAAGGAATATTTTCTAATTTTGCGTATCCTTTGCTATCTAAGACTCCCTCTCTATAACTACCATCTTCAAAAAAAACTTTAAATGGCGCACCTTTAACTGGAGATAAATCATCATAATGATAATTAAGTTCCATCCAATTATTTAATTTACCTAATAAGGGAAGACCTATATTCTGACTTTGCGCACTTCCTCCCCCCATAAATAAATGCTGCCCAGCTTTTACCTCAAACTTGCCACCAGTGACAGGGAAAATTCCTGAACCATTAATCTTGATTTGAGATCCGCCCGCCGTGATAACGATTTCTTTAGAAGCACTAATTTCAATTTTGTCTTCTGTTGAAATAATCTGAACAGCTTTACGGGCAATTAAATCTGCTCCATCGCCTTGTGCTTGTATTTCGACTTTGCCTTTGCCTGCATAGAGTCTCGCCCCTTCTTGAGCTGCAAAAAGGCTGATTTTATTTTGGGCGTGTGCAATCAAGTTCTTTTGTGTAGACAGGTTAATACTATCGCCCGCAGTTTGGCTTAACTGAGCATCTGCGCTTAGGTGAATGTCTTCATTACTGGCTAAAGCGATACTGTTAGGTGCAGTTAATATCATCAAGGCTTGCTTAAAAGCGGCAGCTTTGTCTTGATCTTTTTCTTCAATTTGTTCTATGAACGTTTTTAAGTTCTCAAGAACTTCCAATGGATCAGTTTGCTGATTTTTAGCTACTTCACTGAGTGCCTTGGCATTGTTAAGGCCACCTTCTATTTGTTGTTTGGCCTCATTTGCATCTAGGTGTACGCCTTGAGCTTGGTCCTGTTTATGGGTACTAACGAGTAAGCCACTACCAGCTCTTACTGCACCCCACTGATCTGTTCTAAGTTCAAAACCTTCACCTCGACCATCACTTTCCGCCTTATCTTTTGGATGGCTTAAGTTACCTAAGTTGAGCTGGCTTGCTGCATGACTACTTTGTAGCTGGGCACTGATTTGCCCTGTGGTGTCATCAAAGCGTAGCTGGTTAAAGCCCTTACCGTCGACTTCTTCTGAGCGGATACCACTGAGTTTTTTAGTATCAGGTAATTGGCCTTTCTGATCGAACTGGGTTGGGTGGCGTTCAGCTTCGTGAATACGCCCCACCACAAATGGACGGTCAATGTTGCCGTCAAAGAAATCGATCACCACGATCTCACCCACGCGAGGCAAGAAGCGTGCACCATAACCTGCGCCTGCCCATGGGGTCAGCACATCGACCCAAGCCGAGTCAGTGTCATTGTCGTTACTTCCCGCTCCACCGTCATGGCTATGGTCATCAGCTCGGGTAAACAAGAAACGGACTTTAATGCGTCCCCACTGATCGACATGAATGCTTTCGCCCTCTAACCCAACTACTCTAGCACGCTGCGGGTAAGCTGCTGGTCGGTGTTCTAGCGGGTTATATTCAGGGACAGCTTTAATATTGCGTCGAACGACATTCAGCTCAGCATAGTGGCGCTGCTCTGGGTTTTGGTTATCGAGTTGAGTGGCCTTGAGTTTGTCTTTTGGCAACAAGCGTTCGAGTTGCTGCTGTAATTCTTTCGGTAAATTATTCTGGTTATAGTAGTGCTTACTTAAGATTAAAAATTCTTTATCAGCGCTGTCATGTTGATCGAGTTCTGGGTGGTCATTCAGTTCAAACCAATAACCGACCTGTGCATCACGGACATTACCTGAAACCGTAAACTGTTTAGAACTCAGGTGATGATAAGCATTAATATGCTGGTTAAGCTGTTCAATCTGGCTATTACCAGAAGCGGTGGCTTGGTCTTCACCCTTTAAGTCCTGCATCCAAGCTGGGCTAACGTGCCATGCATCTTCAAGATTCAAGCTTGCATTGTCATAGTGTTCACTGTGCTTTTGCGTGCCTTGTACACTGCCGCTACCTTCTTCTTGTTGTAGGGCATCGGCTTGCCAGCGTTGCACATGAACTGAAGTCGGTTGTAAGCGGCGCTCAGCTTTAACTTGGGTAATGGTATCAAACTGTTCTGTGGCACTGCTGCGTTGGTAACGGAGGCTACGGCGTTCAAGAGCTTTATAATTCTGATTTTCATCAATCAAACGTAGCACTTGTGGCTGAATAGACGCATTCGGATCCGCTACTAAAAGCTGAGATTCATCGACTAACCAACTAATGCCTTCGCTACGCCACAGACGGGTTAAAAAGTCATAATCGCTTTCGTTTGACTGCATCACAAATGGACGCACATCGTAGTCCTTCGTTAAACCTGCTGTGTCGAGCGTTAGACTTGAGGCAAATAACGGACTTTTCCCCTGCCATTCTTTAAACAGAATTTCGCTAATATCTCGCACGCTTTTATTCATAAACACTCGGCTATTGCGGCGTTTATGCCAGAGTGCAGTTGGATCTTTTAAAGTTAAATTATAAATAGTCAGTGAGCCATCACTTTGCCCTTGGCTCGCTTCAGTAATAATGCCTGTTGTTCTAAAGAACTGGCCTGTATCGGTGACCTGATCGACAGCAACCTGACAGCCAATAAATTGTTTTAATGCAATATGCGCGTTTGTCGACAGACACAGTAACTCAGCAACACTGCCTTGGTTGAGGGTATGTTCACCCTCAATGCGCTGTAAGAAGACTTGATTGTTTAATGATGGGTTGGAAAATTGCACATGAAGTACACGATTCTGCGCGACCAAACCGAAACTATCTAAAATTTGAAATATTTTATGGGACATCATTATTATAAAACTGAGTCATAATCATCGATATTTTATAAAAAACAGACAGAATTGTCTATTTATATAAATTAGCTTATCTTCCATGACTTAGATATTTTTTAGTTTAACTGAAAGAAAGATTGACTATTAAATAATCTATAAATGCTCTCGTTTTGGCCGGTAAATTAGAGGTATGAGGATAAAGTAATTGAATACTTTGTAGCGGTAACGAAAAATCAGGAAATAACCGAATTAATTGATTTTGTTGAATATCTTCATCAACTAACCATGCAGGACAAATCGCCACACCTAAAGATGAAAGAGCCATTTGATGAATGGCTGTTACCGAGTTTGATTCATACTGACTTCGAATAAAAGGTAATGAATATTGCTCCCCTAAACTGTTTTGCAAAATATATTGTGAATCTTGCCAATTTAATAAAGTGTGGCCAATCCAAGGAACATCTGCCAAATCGGATATATTTTCTATAGGATGGTCTTTTATAAACTGTGGAGTAGCCACAAGATAAATTGGATATTCTCCGATTTTTCGAGTTTTTAGAGATGAGTTTTTTAAATTTCCTAGTCGTATAACCAGATCTAATTTTTCAGTCACTAAATCATCAAGCGATGAATTAAACGAATACTGTAAACGTAAACCTGGGTAAAGCCGACAAAACTCAGGAAGCAAAGGCAGAATGAAACGTTGGCCAAACTCATTGGTAGACGAAAACCGTAAAGTGCCTGTAATGCTTGTACCTAAGTGTTGGCTTCGTTCAAATGCCTCATCAATCTGAAGTTGGATTTGTTTAAAATCCTCATAAAAATGCTGACCGATTTCAGTTAATGCAATATTACGGGTGTTGCGAATTAATAGGCTTGTATTGAGCTGCTTTTCTAATTGTTTTATATCAATACTCACCATTGATCGGCTTAAGCCTAAAATTTCAGCAGCCTTGGTAAAAGAACCGGAATCAACGACTTGTAGAAAACTGGTAATTTGCTTGAGGTTTTTTTGCACAATTAAGCCAATTGTTTAAAATTATCAAACAATGATTTTACTTCGCTTGCATCGACAATAAAAGAGCTGGATCTTACCCTGCCTGCACGGAGGTAGGTATGTCTTATCGATATAAAATAGCAACAGTGTTTTTACTTGGGTTCTTTATTGATTGCATCAACATTTTTATGTCTGCAATTGCATTGCCTAATATTGCATCGTCATTTTCAGTTAGCCAATCCATGGTCGCGTGGGTAACAAATGCTTATATTCTCGGCCTCATTTTAATTATGCCCATGAGTTTATGGTTAGCCACCAAACTTGGGAACCAAAAGTTATTATGTTATTCGATGCTGTTATTTTCGATAAGCATTTGCTTTATTGGCTTTAGTGAATCGATTTATAGCTTAATTTTTTGGCGATTTATTCAAGGCGTAGCTGGAGGCTTATTAATTCCAGTCGGGCAAGCTCTCGTATATGCATTATTCCCGAACCAAGAACGCCAACGCATTTCTACATTAATTATGGCAATTGCTTTAATTGCGCCAGCTTTTTCACCTGCGATTGGGGGCGTGATTATTGATTCATTAAATTGGCGATGGGTATTTTTATCAAACCTTCCTTTTTCTTTACTGGCAGCAGCTCTGGCATGGTTATGGATTAAAAAAACAGAGAATGTATCGAGTGAAAAACCAGACATAAAAGGCTTGGTTATTTTTAATATAAGCCTATTATCTTTATTACTCTCCTTTTCATTTTATAGTGATTACCATAACGCCTCATTCGCTCTAATTAGTTTTCTAATTTCAATTGGAATGCTTATTTTTTACATTCGACATGCGAAAAAAATTTCCCATCCTGTTCTTAATCTTGAGTTATTAAAAAATAAAAATTTACGTAATGCATTTATTGTCTATTACGCCGTTCCGGGCATTTTTACGGGCGTTAATTTACTCAATATTTTTAATTTACAGCTTAACTTTGGCTTTAATGCAAAACAAACTGGTTTATTCATGTTGCTCTATGCAACTGGGGCACTCGCAGCCATGATTAGTGGCGGCCTGCTCTATCAACGGTTAGGGAAAAAGTATCTTCTTATTATTGGAATAACCCTACATAGCCTTGGCATATTTCTTTTATTTTGTATTTCAAACACTAGCCCTTTGAGCTTTTTAGTAATTGCTTATTTATTGATGGGTATGGGTGGTGGTCTAAGTGCCAACATTGCCCAAATTAGCTCACTGATTGATTTTTCAGGCCAAGATTTATTACAAGGAAGTGTGCTCTGGAATATTAATCGACAAGTTTCATTCAGTGTCGGTACTGTTGTTCTCATTTCGATATATAACTTGATGTCTGGCTCAAGCGATCTACTTCGCTATCAACATACTTTTTTAATTGCAGCTTTACTCTGCTTACTGTCACTCATTCCCGTTTTAAAGGAGAAAACCCATGTCTAATCAAATGGATCAAGCCATTCAAAGTGTCATTGACCTACATGTTTTAATAGAAAATGTATTTACAGGAAAAAATGCAGAGCAAAGTCTGAGCCCGCTTTTAGATAGCTTTGATCAAAATTTTAAGATGGTCACCGTTCAAGGTCACAGCATTGGTTTCGCAGAAGTGAATAGTTTATTTAGTCAAAATATTGGAAACAAACCCTCTTTAAAAATCGACATTATTAAGAGTACAGCTTTATACGAATTTGAAAATTATTGTTGGGTGCAATATCAGGAACATCAGCAAACTGATGAAACCGAAACATTACGCACTTCGACGGCCTGCATTAAAGTAGACGGCGAAAAATGTTATTGGGTTTATTTACATGAAACTTTAGTTCCCTCATCTTCTTAACTCATCTGGAGCACCTTAAAGATGGCACCTATTTTGCTTAACAATATTACGTTTTATGAAAATCGTAATACTGATCAAAATGGGGAGCTCTCGATATGGGTTATGTTGCAAAGGAATTTACGCGAAAGAACAAGCTGATTCTCAGTATTTGTTCTTTCGTTATTCCAATATGTCTTTGGTGCGCAATCAGTTACTTACCTTTTGTTTGGCATCCTCAAGTACAAATCACGAGTTCGGGAAGTGTTTCGTACTTACAAGTAGGAAGTCGCATTGATAAAAATGTGTTCTATCTCGAAGCACAAAATGCAGTCAATCGAAATTCTGCACCACCACAAGGTATTTTAGTCAATCCGATTTATTTACCCGCTCCCCATGAAGTCGCTAAGGCTTTGGTCACCGCCTTTACCACACCACCAGAACAACCTGATTCGCCGTGGTTTCATCAAAGTTTATGGCACAGTATTAAACTGGTATTTTCAGCCTTTTTTATCTCTTCCCTGATTGGGATTCCACTGGGTATTTTGTGTGGTTTTTCTAAGCGAATATCCTTATTGACGGAACCTTTTGTTGAGTTTTTCCGTTACTTACCAGCTCCCGCCTTTGGCGCACTTGCTGTAGCAATTTTAGGGATTAATGACGCACCTAAAATTGCCATTATTGTGATTGGTACTCTCTTTCAGCAAATTCTAATTATTGCCAATACCACCCGAATGGTTGATCGAAGCTTAATTGAAGCTGGCTATACGCTTGGTACCAATAAGCTCAAAAGTTTATTTCATGTGGTGATTCCTGCTGCCTTACCTGATATTTACCGTGACTTACGTGTGCTATTGGGTTGGGCTTGGACCTACTTAATTGTTTCAGAGTTGATTGGTACGACCTCGGGTATTACGTGGTTTATTACCCAACAGGCACGCTATCAAAACTTTGAAAATGTCTACGCGGCTATTTTGATTATTGGGGTGATTGGTCTGGTCTGTGATTGGGTATTAATGAAGTTAGGTGAACGGATGTTCACTTGGAAAGTAGGAGCAAAATAATGAACGATTCAACATTTAACGCGCATGAATACTTTCAAAAAATTTATGAACGTCCTGTGATTTTAGAAGCTAAACAACTGAGCCAAGTCTTTAAGCATGGTCAAAGCGAACGCACTGTTTTAAATAAGCTCGATTTAAAAATTCATAAAAGAGAATTTATTTGTGTGATTGGTCCTTCTGGTTGCGGCAAATCGACTCTAAGCCGTGTTATTGCAGGTTTAGACCCGTACCATAGCGGAGAAGTTTTAGTAGACGGCGAATGCATTACAGGCCCATGTCCTGAACGCGGCATGGTGTTTCAGGGCTATACCCTTTTTCCATGGAAAACTGTAAAAGAAAACGTGATGTTTGGTCCGCAAATGCGTGGCGCGAGTCAAATGACAGCCGAAGCTCAAGCACGTGAATGGATTAATATTATTGGTTTAGAAAAATATGAAAATCAGTATCCACACCAACTTTCAGGAGGAATGAAGCAACGCGTTGCGATTGCTAGAGCTTTGGTTAATCAACCTAAAATTTTACTTATGGATGAACCTTTTGGTGCGCTCGACCCGCACACCCGTCAAAAAATGCAAAAGCACTTGATGGATTTATGGCAAAACATTGATATCACCATTATTTTTGTGACCCATGACATGGATGAAGCCATTTTACTCGCAGACCGAATTGTGGCACTCAAAGCCAACCCAGGTGAAATTAAAGAAATAATTGAAGTTAATTTGCCGCGTCCACGCTCACTCGATTTGATGAGCACACCTGAGTTTAAACAACTGCGTTCACGGGTAGATTATCTGGTACACGCTGAAGAAGACGAGCTTGACCCAGCTTTACAAGACTTACCAAAAATTCCACGTATGACTCAGGTCAGTACAGAAAAATAAGAAACACATTAAAAAGCCCAAGTTCAACTTGGGCTTTTTATTTATTTGGCTTATTTGAGCTGTTCTATGAGTGTCGGATAAATCAGCCCATCTACATTTTGTTCAGTTTTATAAATCCCATTTTCGACGTTAAATTTATTGACGTGATAGGTCGAGCCATAAATCGAGTCAAAGCCATCAGATTTAGCAAATACTTTTTTATTGGCATTGATATCTAATAGATGTGTACCGCTAACCATCAACTCGTATTGTTTTGGGTCGACACCTGAACGGTTTGCCATGATTTTAACTGCATCGGCATGTGTTGCAGGGTCATTAATATATTTAACTATTTTGTCCCACACCTGAATAACTTTTTTCCATTCTTCTTGATGAGCAGTTAAGTGGCTCATGTTGACAGTCAAAGTGTCATAAATTAAACCCGGCTTGTCTTTAGAGGTATAAATAATTTTTGAACCAGCCACTGCTTTTAATGCCTGACCTGCAACAGGTTGCCAAACAGCGATTGCAGAAATATCGGGGCTATTAAACACTTGAGGTAATTGGTTCGTCGCTGAATTTACCAGCTTCACCTCATTGGCTTTAATGTTATGGTCAGTTAAAGCTGTTGCTAGTAAAAGATGATCAACCAAGCCTTTTTCAACACCGATTGATTTTCCTTTTAGGTCTTGAATGGTACTAATGCCCTCTTTTGCAATAATGACATCATTGCCCGCAGAATAATCTGTTGCCAAAATCATCATGCCTTGCGTGCCACCCGAAGCTGTTACCAAGTTATCGCCATTGGTGACCAAAACAGCATCGAGCTGATTTGCCGAAAAAGCTGAAAGCGACGCGGAATAATCAAACCATTTAAACTCTACATTTACCCCTGCTTCTTTTAACCAGCCTTTTTCAATAGCCACTTGCCAAGCCACCCAGCCTGGCCAATCACTATATCCAATGGTAATTGGTTTTGTATTTGTAGATGCCTGAGCGTCTTGTTTAGCCTCGGGCACTTTAGCGGTATTGTCACAACCACCCACTACAACTGCCGATAAAATAGATACAGATAACAACGCTTTTTTAATCATATAGAAACTTCCCCAACATTTTTACTAACAACACTTTGAGCGGTTTGATTGAGTGACTGTATATAGGCTCGCCAGCCTCCAAAATGGCTAATATCGGTTGCATCTTGAATGGCATACGCTTCGCAAATAAAGCCTTTGACCCATGTGCCATCTTTTAATTTCAGGTTCCCAATGCCAAGAGGTGCAGGTACTTCAGCCACAATGGCTCCAAAATTTGCTAAAGGAACATCCCATACTTCAACTTCAATTGATGTCCCTGCTGCATCCCATTGCAGCCCCGGCTTTGGTGGCGTGGTATTTTTTAAGGCAAAGAGTTTATAAGTTTCTGCAGTCTGAGTTTTCTTAAGCAAAGTGGCATTGCGACTAGTCAGCTGAAAATTAAGCGGCATACCTGTTAAGTGCGCTCCCACTACAGCAAGCTGCACGGAATGATTCGAGTGGATGTTTATACTTTTTTGATAATGTTGAGTTGATTTACCTAAACTCAGCGATGTTTCAGCTTGCCAAAGCTGTGCAAAATTAGCGAGTGCCTGATCGTGCCAAGCTGGTGCAATAAAGGTTACGCCGCTTGGTAGGCCGTCTTCACGGAGTACATTTGGTAAAGCTAAAGCCGAAAGATCAGCAAAATTGACAAAGTTGGTATAGGCCCCCATGTGCGCATTTTTAGTTAAAGGATCGGCTTCAACCTCGGCAATGGTGTAAATGGTTGGCGCTGTCGGAACCATCAAGGCATCAAAAGGTTGTAATGCCACATTAATTTTTCGAGCCAGAACGGCGCGGTTATATTCAGCTTGAAGTGCATCTGTTGCTTTGAATTTATCTGCCTGCGCAATAATTTGAGCAATGACTGGATGAACCTTTTCACGTGTTGTCATGCGTTCAACGGCGACTGTTCTTTCCGCTACCCAAGCATCGTTATATAGTGCAGCAGCAAGCTCATTAAACGCACTAAAATCAATACTCTCAACGTCATAGCCCAGTTTTTTTACGCGCTCGACTGCAACTAAAAAGGCTTTTTCAGATTCAAGATCGCCATAAAACTCAAGCTGAGCTGGAATAGCAATTTTTTGTTTAGAAAATTGAGTCGGTACATTGGCTGGATGTGCTCGTGAATATTCATCTATTTCATCGTAACCCTGCATTAAACTGGCAACTGTCCAAGCATCATCAATATGCAGCGCAAAAATAGAAATGACATCAATAGTCCGACAGGCAGGAATTAGACCTGTGGTAGAAAACCAGCCCTTTGTTGGTTTTAGGCCCACAATATTGTTATGGCCCGCAGGTACACGCCCTGACCCCGCCGTGTCTGTCCCTAAACTAAAAGGCACAATGCCGTTGGCAACCACTACTGACGAACCCGAGCTTGACCCACCGCTGATATATTCAGGGTTAAAACTATTTTTTACTGCACCATATGGGGAGCGAACGCCAACCAGTCCAGTTGCAAACTGATCAAGATTGGTTTTACCGACCACAATCGCCCCTGCTTTTTTCAACTTGGTAACTACGGCAGCATCTTGAGTCGCTAAATATTCAACTTCTTTACAGGCAGCAGTGGTATGAAAGCCAGCAACATCTATATTGTCTTTGACTGCAAATGGCACACCGTATAGAGGTAAGTCAGCAATATTCTGATCTTTTAAAATATCAATTTGCGATTGAATCTGCTCATTCGATGCAACTTCAATCCATGCATGGTCATCATTTTTAATTTCTGCAACATAACCAACCAAATCTCTAAGATCGATTTGCCCATTTTGATATGCTGTTTTCCAGTCTTGGATAGTCCATAATTTTTTCAACACACTACTCCTCATTTAGTCATTTTGCTGTATAGGTGGCATGACGGCATCCATCAGTTCTAAATGCCCTTTAATCACCCCTTTCAGCACAATAAATTGCTGGCTAATTTGTCTGAGTTCAGAACTCGCACCCTGCATTAACATGACTTGCAATATCTTTTGTTGGTCGAGCTGAATATGAAGTGAACTAATCACTTGTGCTAAAAACTGTTGCTGTAAATCGACCAATTGATTACGCAAGGTCATTTGGCTAGCGTCATAAAGCAGCGTCAAGGTGCCCACCATGACTTCATTGGCCTGCGCCTGCTCTGCAATTAAGTGTTTATTAATCATGTCGACAATGGCTTGCGAGCGACTTTCATAGTTCTGCTCGACAATTTTTTGATCGAGTGCATTGAGTGTCGATTCAGGTACAGTAATACTGATTCGAGCCAACTTTTGTTTTGCCACAGTCTTATCCTTTTGTTTTAGGCGGCTGATTGTTTTGCTTGATATATACGCCTGCACGTACGCTAAGCAATTCGACTAAAAAGGCTTTTAAAGTTGGCTTTGGTTGAACCACAGGTTTTACATCGTTCATATCGCACCTCCAGTTTGGTATTACCAAATTCATTTTTTGTATTACTAATATGAGATGCAGAAAATGTGCCAGTTTTTAAGCGTCGTTTTGATAGGCTTTATGGGTATTTATGAGTGATTTTTGGGCACAAAAAAGCCCCATGCACAGGGATGGGGCTATCTCTTTTAATTTTTAGTTATGTTTCAATAAATCATTCTGATTAAAAAGGAATCCATCTTTAGGAGCCTCTATCTTTATATTATTTATTAGAGTTTTAAAATCATTAATTGCTTTATTTGTATCGTTACCTTCACCTTCATATGTCACTAAGATAACTCCAGCATTGGTACCAGATGAAGCACTAATAAGAAAACGTTTATCAAAGTTGGTTGTAAAAACATTAGCTTGATAATTCATACCACTACTCAATGGAATATTAATATCCTCATTAACCAATGTTACCCCTTCCATTTTTAATAATCCCTGTTTAGGAATTTGTAGCGAAGCAACCAGATATTGCATACCCTCATCTATACCTTTGGGATAATATATCGAAATTATAACTGCTTGTTTACTTGCTTGTTTTATTGCGACAAGCTCTCCATTTTGACCTTTGCTAATATCCCAGTGATCTTTTAAATTAACTACAATATTTTTATATTTTACTTCTTGAGCGTAAGTCGGAGTAAGTAAATAAAAAAACATAAATGTTAGTAATAAAATTCTTTTCATAATAATTCCTTTTTTATTCTTGAAGAATCATATTAAATATCATTTATAGAGTCGAATCTATTCAATAATTTAATTTTGTCTTTAATCTTATGTCTGATTAATCATCGTATGTGCCCATACCGATAAAGACTCTAAAACAGGCTTGAAAGTCTGGCCCAATTCGGTCATTTCATAGACAACTTTAATCGGTGCTTTTTCACCATAAACAGTTCTGGATATTAAGCCGCTTTGCTCTAGCTGTTTAAGTTGGAGGCTTAAAGTCATTTCTGTGATGGTTGGCATTAATTGATTGATTTCATTAAAGCGTTTTGGCCCATCTTTTAGATAATACAAAATAACGCCTTTCCATTTTCCCCCCACCAAATCCATAGCCATACTGATATGACATGGATAAGTTTTTCCATTCATGGTGATTTCACATTTATTTTCAGTATTTGCCATTTTTAACGCCACCTATCAACTTTGATAGTTATTGTACACTCATACTATAAAAATTATAGTGACTATGATTTTTATAGCTACAAGGCATTATTATGGCTTTACTTATTTTGGCCCATCCCTACTACACTCAATCAATTGCAAATAAAACGATAGTGAATGAACTTACAAAAACCTATCCAGACCTTGAAGTGCGAGATATTTTCCAGCTCTATCCAGACTATCAAATTGATGTAAGTGCTGAACAAGAAGCGTTGTTACGCCACGACACGATCATTCTGCAATATCCAATGTTCTGGTTTAATATGCCAGCAATTTTGAAATTATGGTTTGATGAAGTTTTTACTTACCAGTTTGCCTATGGCTCTCAGGGCGACAAATTAAAAGATAAAAAAGTCATTATTAGTATGACGGTCGGGCAAAAAGAAGCCGACATGGTGAACGACCGAGAAAACTTAGCCGATAGCTTTTTAAAAGCGGTTCAATATTCAATTCAATATACGCAAATGCAGTTAAGCGCCACTTACTTGCTTTATGACGTATCACCTTTATCAGGCAATCCAGAGTCGAAAATTAAATTAGAAGCGGTTGAACATGGTCATAAAGTATTAAAGCATTTGACCGAAGCATAAGGTTTAAAGAGAGCATCAATATCGATGCTCTCTTTAGGGTTTAAGCGACAGGTGCCAAGGTAAATAGCACTTGTCCCGTTTTTACAGTTTGCCCTTTTTCAATGGTAATGGTTTCTACCTTCATGCGTTCGGGTGCAATAATTGGAATTTCAATTTTCATTGCCTCAATTACTGCAAGGGTTGCACCTTCTTCAACAATATCTCCCGACGCGCATTCGATTTTCCAGATTGAGCCCGGCATATGCGATTCGACTGCACAGCCTCCTTCAGGAATAACTACGGTTTCACCTTCATCAACTGCATCTAGGCTTTCAGAGAGATATTCTTGCAAACCGGCTTCATGCCAACGGCGGCGTTCAGCCTCGAAATTCGCTTGTTGCATGTCTTTAAAGGCTTGAATGCTGTCTTGATGTGTTTTTAAAAACTCGTTGTATTCTTTTAAGTTAAGCACACCATCTTCAATACGAAGTTGTAGCCGACCCGCCTTAAAGTCTTCGCGCATTTGCAGAAGTTCTGTTTCAGAGACTTCATAAAACTTCACTTGGTCAAAAAAGCGCAATAACCACGGTTTGCCTTCTTCGAAGTTGGCATTTTTACGGTAACGGCTCCACATTTGGGTGGTACGACCAACAAACTGGTAGCCTCCCGGCCCTTCCATGCCGTATACACACATATAGGCACCGCCAATGCCCACGGCATTTTCAGGTGTCCAAGTTCGTGCTGGATTATATTTTGTGGTGACTAGACGTTGGCGTGGGTCGAGCGGTGTTGCAACGGGCGCACCTAAATACACATCGCCTAAACCCATCACCAAATAGTTTGCGCTATAGACCACATCTTTAACTGCTTGCTTGGAAGCTAGACCATTAATACGGCAGATAAACTCGACGTTATCTGGGCACCACGGCGCATCTGGCCGAACAATTTGTGTGTAGCGCTCGGTGGCAAGTTGAGTTTGTGAATCTTCCCAAGCCAAAGGCAAATAGACAGTCCGTGAAGGCACCTGCATATTTTGAATATCGGGTAACTCGGCTTCTGCTTGCTGAAGTTTCTGTAAAAGCTCAAGTTGATCGAGCTGGATTGAATCAAAATGAATTTGTAGTGAACGGATGCCTGGTGTTAGGTCGATAATGCCCTGAATGTTTTGATCTTTGACCCATTGCATAAGCGCATGAATACGGAAGCGTAAATTTAGATCGAGTACTAAATCGCCATATTCCATCAATAAATAGCTATTTCCAGCTGGTCGATAGGTCACGCTTGGTAAATCAGTTTCACCTTCTAAAGTAGCTAAAACTGCATCTTTTAAAGTGTCGGGTTCTGCTTGAATGGCTGGGTTGAAATCGATCTGAGTTGTATTAGCCGCAGTTAAGCTTTGATAATATTTTTGATCGAGTGCTTTTGCTTGCGTGTAACTCACAGGCACAAATTTGACCTTATCGCCTGCTTTTAGCTGCCCGATTTTCCAAAGCTCGGAATGAATGACTACCGCAGGGCAAACAAAACCGCCTAAGCTCGGACCATCTGGACCCAAAATAATTGGCATATCACCCGTAAAATCAATTGCCCCAATCGCATAAGCATTATCGTGAATATTGGATGGATGTAAGCCTGCCTCACCGCCGTCTTCACGTGCCCACTCAGGTTTTGGACCAATTAAACGAATGCCTGTACGGCTTGAGTTATAGTGAATCTCAAACTCATTGGCAAAGAAGGTATCAATATCTTGTTTGGTGAAAAAATCTGGTGCGCCATGTGGCCCATACATGACTGCAATTTCCCAGTTTTGGGTAAAGCTAGGAATTTGCGCTTGAGCTAAAGCTGTAGTCGATTGAGTAGAATATTCAGTAATCGGCAGCATATCGCCAATCAATAAATTACGGCCTGCGTGCCCACCAAACTGCCCTAAAGTGAAAGTCGCCTGTGACCCTAAATAGTCAGGAACATCGAAACCACCTTTAACACCAATATAGCTACGGCAACCTGAACGGATAATCCCACATTTTAAAACTTGGCCTTTTTTTACATTGATGGTTTGCCACATCGGCACCAGTTCACCATCAAGTTTTGAAAGCATATCACCGCCTGTAATGACAATTTGGCTGTCGCAGTGAAACTTTAAAGTTGGCCCTTGCAAGGTACATTCAAGCCCTGCGGTATTTGGTTCATTGGCTAGAAGCTGGTTTGCCACCGTTAAACTGAGTGGATCGATAGCACCTGATGGTGGCACACCGACATCCCAATAACCTAATCGACCTGTTACGTCTTGAATAGCGGTTTGAATACCAGCCTGCAACACCTCAATTTTTTGAGTTTTCCATTCAAATGTATTTAAAAAACGAGTGGTTTGAGTACCTAAAGCAAACACATCACAAGCAATAATATTTTGCAAATATTCCAGATTGGTTTCGATGCCAGCCACTTGCGTGTTTGCAAGACTAGCACTCATTGCCTGTATGGCTTGCTCTCGGGTTGCAGCAGTCACAATAATTTTGGCGATCATTGGGTCATAAAAAGACGACACGGTTGAACCTGTTTCTACCCATGTTTCGACTCGAGCTTGCAGGTCAAATTTAACATGCGTGAGTAAGCCCGCACTTGGCTGGAACTGTTTAATCGGGTCTTCGGCATAAAGACGAACTTGAATCGAATGTCCTGTTGGTTCTAACGGTTCAGTCGGTGCTGACCAGTCACCACTTGCCAATGTAACCATCCATTCGACTAAATCGACACCGAACACTTGCTCGGTCACGCCGTGCTCGACTTGCAAACGAGTGTTGACCTCTAAGAAATAAAATTCTTGGGTTTCGGTGTCCATGACAAATTCAACTGTGCCTGCCGAACGGTAGTTCACCGACTGCATCAGTTGAATCGCAACTTTTTGAATGTATTCGCGTTGCTGTTCATTTAAATGTGGTGCGGGTGTTTCTTCAATGACTTTCTGATTACGGCGTTGCACCGAACAATCTCGCTCACCCAACGCTAACACTTGTCCTTGTCCATCACCAAAAATTTGAACTTCGATGTGGCGCGCATGCTGTACAAATTTCTCTAGGTACAAACCAGCATCTTTAAAGTTCACCTTCGCTAAATAAGACACAGTTTGATAGGCATCTTTTAATTCGGTTTCATTCCAGACCAAACGCATACCAATACCACCGCCACCCGCGGTACTTTTAAGCATGACCGGATAACCAATACGGGCCGCTTCAGTTAAGGCTTCAGCTTCGTCTGCAAGTAGTGAACTGCCCGGAAGTAAAGGCACGTTGCTTTTAATAGCCAGCTCACGTGCAGTATGTTTTAAACCAAAATCGAGCATTTGGCTTGAAGTTGGTCCAATAAACGCAATGCCTTGGCTTTCACACAAATCACAAAACTCGGCATTTTCAGACAAAAAACCATAACCAGGGTGAATGGCTTCTGCCCCCGACTGTTTTGCAACCTCAAGGATTTTTTCAATATTTAAATAGCTTTGATGAGCAGGCGCAGGCCCTATCAGGAAAGCTTCATCGGCCAAAGTCACGTGTAAAGAATCACGATCGGCTTCGGAGTAAACAGCAACTGAAGCAATACCGAGTTTTTTTAGGGTGCGAATTACACGACAGGCAATTGCACCGCGGTTAGCAATTAGAACTTTTTTAAACATGCTTACACCCCTTCCGCTTCACGGACAACCAGTTGAATTTTGGTTGGGTTATAGGCATTACATGGGTTGTTCAGCTGCGGACAATTGGAAATTAAAACAATTAAATCCATTTCTGCCCGAACTTCTACATATTTACCTGGTGCTGAAATTCCATCATCAAATTTAAGCTGACCGTCTGGTGTAACAGGCACATTCATAAAAAAGTTAATATTTGGGCCTATATGACGGACATTTAAGCCATGCTTTTTTGCAATCGGGTGTTTTGCCAAGGCATACATAAAATTGTTACGGCAACTATGCATAGGATACGTTTCATGTGCATAGCGAACTGTATTACTTTCACATGAACAGGCACCACCAATGGTGTCATGGCGACCACAGTTATCATCATGAATGACGGCAATTGGACGGCCAAAGTTACTGTAGAGCTTTGTGCCCTTTTCTAAATAAATGTGTTGATTGATCGCCAAAGTATCCATTGCGCTATAACGCTCAGTTGGATTTTCGGCACTCATAAACAAAGTATCGACCGCTTGGTTTCCCTCAAGATCAATAATTCGAAAATATTGGCCCTTTTTAACCTCGCACATCCACGCTTCACCCGCAGGACAAACTTCATTTAAAACTGCTTTTTCAAATGATTGTAAAACTGTCATGATGTTTCTCCTGATTTAAATATTGCTAAGTGCGTAGTAGCGGGCTGTGTTTTGAAACGCACGCTGATTTTGCGAACATGCATCACGACAAATATCGCTGTCTGTTAGTGAATTGGCTTTAAATAAACTGAGTTGAATATCGGCAGGTTGATAGCTTGGGCTGATGTCTAAACCATGCGGTGCAGCAGATAAAAATATTAAGCAGTCCATTTCAAAACGCAGTTCAATGCTTTGATCGGTGTTATCAGAACTGACATAAGACAAAGCGCCGTTTTCATCTGGCACAACTTTAGAAAATAGGTTAACGGCGGCACTCAGGTCTTGGCTGGCAAGCCCGTATTTACACATTTCAATGAGTAAACTGTCTAAGCCATTTTGGTACATATCATTGCGGGCATCTTGAAATGTGCGATTGCCGAATTGCTTTTCAATTTGCTCAGGTCGGCTTGGGCCACAAAGCGCATCGTTCCAACCATGATCGTCGTGAACAATCGAAGCCATCACACGGCCTAGGTCTGAGTACAGCACATTGGAAGCTTTTAAATAGGCAGTATGTTGTCCTTTTAAACTGTCGGGCATGTTAAAACGTTCAAGCACATCGGCAGCATTTACACAAAACAAAGAAACATTTGCCTGAGCGCCAAGCGAGGTAAATCTAAGAATAGTTCCTTTTTGAATACGACCCGACCAGTGATGTCCTCCGGGTAAAAGTTCGGTCCAAATCGCCTGATTGTTATGATAACTTGCAGTGTTCATAGCTACTCCTGTCGGATAGTTTTAGACTTCCTCCCGGGCTTTTATCCCTCCGTGTAGTTCGCTAGGAACCGTGAACTCTCGGTCCAGACATACATAAAGTATCGGAACCCTAGATCACTTTTGATTGCTTAAGACTATGCAAAGGACATGCCAGCTTAGTATTACGATTTTGGTTAAAAGTAATACTAAACTTGAACTGTTTAGGTGCAATTTAAGTTCAAAAATAAAAAGCTGCACTAAAAATTGTGCATTTCAAAGCATCAGTACCGCAGTAATTGTCTTTATAGATATTTGAGTAACAATTAACGAATGCACAGCAATTTTAATTAGGAATGTTTTTCTTATTGATCTAACAAAAAGCCAATCATCTCTACAGTAAAATGATTGGCTCTACTCTAAGAGTTTGAATTAATCTAACTTAAGTTGCTGTCTAAGCTTTAAGATATCGACCAGACCTTTATCTCTAGTTTGGTATAAATCGATATCCTTATATTGGGTTAAAAGCTGATTGGTTTCTGCTTCCAACAACTCTGTTGTCTCATCTGAATGTTCAAATGCGTGCATGTCATTCCACCATTCTGTCATCGGTGGGCCTAAATGATGAATTGCCTCTTTAAAACCCTTTTGGTTTGCCAGCTGCATATTAATGTAGGGACCAAATAGCGCCCACCTTAAACCCGGCCCACTGGTAATCGCGACATCGACATCTTCGGCAGAACACACGCCTTGTTCAACCAATGAAAAAGCTTCTCGCCATAGCGCAGCCTGCAAACGGTTTGCGACATGCCCTTTTACTTCTTTATTTAAAATGATCGGATTTTTGCCCAGTTGTTTATAGAACTCAGAAGCCTGTTTTAAAATTTGAGGATCAGTCAAATTACCGCCAACGATCTCGACCAAAGGTAAAAGATGTGGCGGATTAAAAGGATGACCTAATAAAATACGTTCAGGATGTTGTGCCTCTTTTTGAAAATCAGACACTTTTAAGCCCGATGAACTTGAAGCAATAATAGTATGTTCAGGGCAATATGCGGTGATTTCTTGATATAGCTCTTGTTTTACATCGAGACGTTCAGGGGCATTTTCTTGAATAAAATCTACGTCTGAGACTGCATCTTTTAAATGATTAAAAATTTCCAGATGAAGCAGCACATCTGGTTGAGTATGAGCGTGTTCAGCGTTTTGATCTAAAGCCAATAAATCATTTAAATTTGCAGATATTCTATTTTTAAAGACCACTTCATCTATAGGATACGGGTCGTAAACCTTAACTTTAAATCCTTTATATAAAAATAAGGCCGTCCAACTCGCACCTATTACACCAGCTCCAACAACACCAACTGTTTTAATGACTTCCATATTTTCCTCGTAAGAATGTTGTTTTATTCGAAATTTCGTTACTCAATTGAATGCTAAATAAACATATCAGATTCAACCAATCAATAAATTTAATTGTTTATATTTTATATAATTTGTCCTATATTCCTTAGCTTGAAAATTGATTCCTTTCATTAGTACAACTTAATCCTTTACCATTTTTTAACCGTTATTTACTGAATTTTATGTCAAAAAATCTAGCAACATTGATTGGTTTAAGCGCCATTCTCATGTGGGCATCTCTGGTCGGTCTGATGAAGCAAGTCAGTGCCGCCCTTGGACCTGAGCTAGGTGTTACGCTTATTTATTCTTTAAGTGCACTACTGTTGCTTGCCATTTTCAAAGTTCCAGATTTTAAGCAGATCTCTAAAAAATACTTAATATTTGGCACAATTCTGTTCGTGGCTTATGAGGTGTGCTTTTCATTTGCGATTGCTTATTCTCAGACAGCAAGACAAGCCATTGAAATTAGTATTGTTAACTATCTGTGGCCGAGTTTAACGGTTTTGGCTTTCGTGATTTTTAAAGAATTAAAGTTTAATTTTCTTATTATTCTCGGCTTACTTATTTCAATTTCTGGCATTATTTTTATTCAAACTGGAAGCGGTGATTTTAGTCTAAATAGTCTTGTCGATAATTTTCATAGCAACCCACTGAGCTATATTTTGGCATTTACAGGTGCCATCATCTGGGCTTTTTACTGTGTAATCACTAAAAAAATGAGCAATGGGCAAAATCCCATTTCCATTTTCTTTGTTGGTGTCGCGCTCACTCTCTGGCTCAAGCTGCTTGTCTCGGGGCAATTCGCCATTGCATCAATGGATATTCCAGCAGTCATCACCCTTTTAGTGGCATCTGCTGCCATGGGTTTTGGTTATGCTGCTTGGAACATTGGCATCATTCATGGAAACATTACCATACTTGTGGTGGCCTCTTATTTCACCCCGATTATCTCGTCTATTTTGGCTATGTTTGTTTTACAAACTCAACTTTCAGTGAGCTTTTGGCAAGGAACAGCAATGGTGACGGCTGGTTCCTTTATTTGCTGGGTTTCAACGAACTGGTCTGTGATTCAGCCTTTCTTTAAAAAACTAAGAAAAGACCAAAAAGCATTGTAGATTTATCGCAATGCTTTTTTTTACTTAAGATAACTCCGACGAAGAAGAATTCCCCCATTACCCAAAGCATGCTAATATCCAAATTCTGACAATCGTCCATGTCAAAATAATTTATAGAGGGAATAAGATGTTAAAAACTCAAAAAATCAACATCGTACAAGAATTTGATGCACCCGTAGACAAAGTCTTTGCAACCTTAAGTGAGCATGAAAACTTAAGCAAACTTTTCGCTCCGGCTAAAGTCACTCGTATTAGTAACGGCAAAGACGCCCGTAATGGTGTTGGCTCTGCACGCAAAATGTCTATTCCACTCACCCCTTCATTTGTAGAAACAAATTTAGTCTACAAAGAAAATGAACTGATCGAGTACGCAATCACGAGCGGTATTAGCCCAATTAAGGGTCACCGTGGTGTAATGAAATTTACTGACTTGGGAAATAATCGAACTCGTTTGGATTACACCATTAGCTTTAAAGGTCGCGTTCCTTTTATTGGTCCAATTATTAAAGCAGCCTTACAAAATGGCGTGAGTCGTGGGCTTAAAAAACTCAAGTTTTAATCAAAATATAAAATAGAAGCCCATTATTGGGCTTTTATTTTTAAGTAGATGTATGGATGAACTGCTGCATCAATTTCTACAAATAGGAAATTTAAAAACCTAATCACAAAAACAAAAGCCGACTCGTTAAAGTCAGCTGAATACTACAGTTTGAGAAAATTGCTTAAATAGTTTTTGTTCGTGGCAATCTTCTATCTATTTTCTTTTTCTAAAATTAATTTAACCCTTAATTATGACTATTTGATTAAAAAGAAATCAAAAACCTCAAATAAAGGGCAAAATAAATCACTATCTGTTAAATTAGTGCAAGTCAAATCACACTTAGCAAAAGTAATGTATACCAACTAGATCTTTAGAAACTTTCTAAAGTTTAGTATGCTAAAAATAACTTACTAATTAATAGAAAATAATCAATCCAATGGAACATCAAAGTTTGTTAAAGGAATTAAATTCACTTATTGAATATTATTCCAAAAGAACAGATTGTCCGCCTACCCGAATTCGCATAGGTTACAGAGCCTATGCAAAACTCATGCAAAATCCAAAGTTTGCTGATGAAGTGTCAAACTCTGCTTTAGACCCAAACAAACGTAAATATAAAAAATTGAAAATTAAAGTCACTAAAGATGACGATCAGCTTGAACTCGAATAAATAAAAAGCCCAGTTACGGGCTTTTTTCCTTTTAGAAAGTGTTTGAATTTATCGCTAAGACAGCATTATTAAAAAATATTCGAGTAGTTTGTCTCGCTCATCTACACTGTTTTCACTTAAAAGCTGAACCATTGCCCCATCAATCACAAACAAAAACATGTGAGCGTCATTCATTGAAGCCGTAGTTTTGATGGTTAAAAGTAGTTTATAAATTTCTTTGATTAGCCAAGTTCTATACTCAATCACCACGCTGTAGGCTTTTGGGTAGAGCTTTTCAATTTCAAAAATTGCTTTAAAGGGTAAACGATAAAAGCCATTTAAATCGGCATGTAGAAGGTAAATCTGTTTGAGTTTATCAAGCACCATTTCTTCACGGTAAGATTTGAGAATTGAAAACACTTTTACTTTGAGCGCGTCTTTTTGAAAAGTGAGACACATTTCGATGAGTCGTGCTTTTGAGTGAAAGTCGTTATAGAAAGTAGCTTTGGGAATTTTGGCTTCTGCAATAATCCGGTCGACACCAACTTTATTAAAACCATCCTGATTAAATAGATCTTTTGCTACGTGAAGCACGCGCAGTGCTCTAAATGAAGATTCTAAATTTTTCATGTATACCACTTAAAATAATTTTTTGTTGTATCTAAAAGAGATAGAAATGCCGTCACTCTTAAAATGAGTGCTAAAAACAAGCATGCAAAAACGGCACAAGAGGTGTGCTCGCCTATCTCAGTTTTATTGTTGCTATGTTTTAGTCGTAATGATGTTTAGGCGTAAAAACCTAGGGTCGGTTAAACCTATTTATAAACTGTTTAAATGGCATAAATAGAGAGAGTTTGGCAAAGGCCAAAAATTGAGAATAATTAGTACGCATAGCGGACTCCTTTGTTAACAAAAGAAATCCTACCGATCACTGCTAAATGATGGTGGCAGGACGAAAGAGGGTTAGCAGACTGGCAACAAAGAAACCAGCACACCCGAAGGTGTCCCCCTTCCGCCCTACCGTAGAGAAAAAGGGGGCGAACGAGTTCACGATACACAAAACTAAGTTTCGAATATCGTCTTTGTTAAATAGGGTCTGCTAAAACCCGCTAGCAATGTAGGCTAGCCCGCAAAGGATAGTATTCGCTTCTGTTGTCGTCAAGCGTAGGAAATGTAGTTTGTATTAAGTTCGATCGGTTGGGTTTTAAATTATTTCCAAATTTTGAAGATTTAAAAACCTAATTGAATATTGATATCTAGTATCTGTTTGCCTAGTTATAAAAATTAAATACAGACTCAGGAATGAATATAACTCTATCAATCTCTGCTAAATAATTATGGTAGTAGAACGAAAAAGAGTTAGCAGACTGGTGCCAAAGAGACCAGCACATCCTAGGATGTCCTCTTTTTGTCCTACCAGAGAGAAAGGATATTATTCACTTCTCTTGTCGTCAAGAATATAAAATTCTATTCGTATCAAATTAGAACAATTGTTTTTTTAAATATTATACTTTCACATTAACAATAAAATAACTTATACAAATCAGACTTAAAGTCTCCAAGTAATAAAATCGAATTTTACCTATTATCTCAAAAGATTTAATAAATTTATATTAAATTACTAGATGGTTGATCGGTTTTCACTTCATCATTATTTACATCTGATAATTCCTCTTCAACAGATTTATTAAGATTGTCAGAAGAATGCATATTTTTTATTTTTTCTTGATATTTTTCTTTAAATATTTCTGCTAGTTCGACATTCATTCTTTGCACGTGTTCAGTTGCTGTACTTGAGTCAATACTATTTGGTATATAGTAATTATTATTTATTCTAGTTAATACTCGCTCATCCATTAAGTAATCATCACGAATAATACCCATTGTCTGAGAAGCACCCAAATCAAGCATTCTAGCAGTCAAATCTAAGAATAGACAATAAAGCCTCTCCTCTTTTTTGTGTATATAGCAGTCATGAATTTCTTTGACCACACCTATGATGCCACTCTCTTCTTGAATATTAATAACACTTTGGACAGCTTTATTCATTAGATCTGGTCGATATGGAATTACTTTAGACTGTTCATTAGTAGTATTAACTAATTCTGGTGTACTGACAGATTCAGAAGTAGATGTATATAAAGTATTTACTGTCTCATCAGCTTGTTCAGCTGGTAAAGGACCTTCAGTAATAATATTTTCTGAGTATCTTGTATTCTCATATATTGATAAAATAGTACTAATTAAAATTATCGCTACGCCTAAGATGGATAAAGATATAATAATTTTTTTGCTATTTATTTTTATCATATTATAAAGATTTAAAAATGGCTTAAAAATATAAAACCCTTTTGAAATATTTATATTGATATTGACATTAAAATCTTTGGCTTCTTTCTGATCTTTATCATCATTTTTTGAAAAATTTCTACTATTTTTCTCTTGCTGCTGAAAATCTTCATACTTCTTTCTTTTTTGATATTCTTGAAAATCTCTCTCTTTTTGTTTTCTTTGATTAAAAGAATTTAATTTCAGATCGAACTCTTTACGTTTATTTTCATTAGTTAACACTTCAAGTGCTTCATTAATTAATTGCATTTTTCCATTTGCATCATTTCCTTGGTAACGATCAGGATGATATTTTTGTGCTAAACCTTTATAGGCCAATCTAATAATTTCAACAGGAGCATCTTGAGATACATGTAAAATCTCATAATAATTAATAAATGTATTCAAGTAAAACCCCCTTTCCCTAGTAAAAATTTATATTAATATTATAACCATCTTTGAATTAGATTCTTAACATATCTAATCCTACATAGTACACTTTCTAATTCTTTCAGTAAAAAATAAGTTTTTCTTAATTTTCTAGGAAAGATTCTAAATCAGTATACGAAGATAGAACTCTACTAAACAATCAGCATTATTTTTAATTAGAACTAACTGAGTTTAAACTACATCAAGTCAATTTTTCTCATGAATCACGTACTAATCCATCAACTTTTTACGGCGATATAACCCACAATTCCCAGAAAATAGCGCTGCCAACAAACAAGTAATAATGGCATACGTGGCAACATTCATTCCAAATAGTTCAACAGCTAAAATAATAGAGGTCAACGGTGCCTTACTTGCTCCAGAAAACAGACTTACCAAACCTAAGCCTGCAAGCAATGAAATTGGCAGATTTAAAACTGCTCCTAAAGCATTACCTAATGTCGCACCCACATAGAACAACGGTGTAATTTCACCACCTTTAAAACCCGACCCTAAAGTAATTGCAGTAAAAAACGTCTTGTTAAAAAAGTCGTAAAACTCAATTGGCACATAAAAAGATGCAATGATTTTATCTGTACCCAAACCGTTGTATTGCTGATGTGCAGTGAACAAAGTAAGTAGCATAATGACAATACCACCGACCATGGTTCTTAATGGTAAGTAGCGAATGTATTTATAAAAGAGATCACTCGCCAAGTGAATAGCAGCAATAAAGAAACGCGCAGCTAAACCAAAAACCAGCCCTGCCGCAATCAAGCTCATGAGCACGCCAAAATGAATGGCTGGAAACTCACTAATGACATAATAAATATGCGGATGAACAATATCGAATAGCTCAGGGATGGTCGATGCAATAAGCGCCGACACAAAACATGGAAAAATGGCTGAATATCTTAAATTACCTAAAGCGGTAATTTCTAAACCATAAATTGCACCCGCTAGAGGTAAACCAAACACCCCAGCGAAGCCCGCACCAATACTCGCGATTAAACAGATTTTTCGGTTATCTTCCGAGATTTTTAATATATGGCTTAAGTGGTCAATTAAGGCGCCTGAAAGCTGAACCGCTGGTGCTTCACGCCCCGCCGAACCACCAAATAACTGGGTTAAAATTGAGGTGATAAAAATGATGGGGCTCATCCGTTTCGGAATAAAGGACTTAGGCTGGTGAATTTCATCTATGAGTAAATGTGTTCCCCGTTCAATCGGTGAACCATATTTTTTAATGAGATAACCAATGCCAAACCCAATAAAAGGCAAAAAGTAGATGAGCCAATGATGCAGACTTCGGACTTTGTTTGAAATATCAAAGGCTACAAAAATTAAAGTCGAGGCCAGCCCCGCGACGACTCCAATCACAATCGAGATGACGAGCCAATAGACACTGTATTTTAGAATTTGATCATATTCAGATGAAGGTAGAATTTTCATTCGCGTTCTTCAATTAACCTTTAAAATGGATGATAAATTCTCAATTTTTTTATGCAGCCAGCTCATTAAGTGAGAAATGCTTAAACTGGGCTAAAAATTAAAGCTCGCATAGGCGAGCTTTCAATACAGTGATTAATTTTGATATCACCAAACAGGGCGAAATATCTCATAACCCTTTCTGGCTTTCAAGTTGAAAATGGTTAACGAGACTGTGAAAATAGCGGACTGAGTTAATAAATAAGCATTTGATTTGACCCGATCAAACTAAAACCAAAATCAGGCCAAATCATTTATTCAAAACTTAGTTAATGCTAGCAATCACAGTTTCAGCATGGCAGGTCGCACCCTTCTCTGCACTAATCTGAATAGCGCCACTGCGATGCGCCAGTACCTGAACTTCCATTTTCATGGCTTCCATAATGGCAACCACTTGGCCTTCGGTGACTTGCTCACCATTTTCGACTTTCCAAGCGCTAATCACACCATTAATTGGGGCAAGTAAATGCTCGGCACTCACTTCTGGCTCGGCGGTTTGGGCTTGAACTGCGGTTGCTGGGCCTTGTGCAAACATCCCTGCTGGTAAACCTAAACGGTGTAACTTGCCATCAATTTCAATGTAGCTCAGCAACATCGGTTGTTGATGGTTTGGAATGCCGCGTTTAGTCGGTTTCAACTCTTGTTTAAAGTCGTTTTCGATCCAACGCGTGTGTACGTTAAATTCATCTGTAAAGTCAGGTTCATTAAGTACCGCACGGTGAAAGTCTAAAACTGATGCCACGCCTTCAATTTTGAATTGCTTCAAAGCACGTTTAGCTCGGGCAATTGCAATTTCACGGGTTGGGCCGGTTACAATTAGCTTTGCCATAAGTGAGTCAAAATGGCTAGATACTAATGATCCAGTGCGAACACCTGTATCGACTCGTACACCGTTACCAAATGGTGCTTCAAATAAACTCAACACACCAAATGCAGGAATGAAACCACGTGCTGGGTCTTCGGCATTAATACGAAACTCAATAGCGTGGCCTTGGGCTTTTGGTGTTTCTTTAATAGAAAGCACTTCACCTTGCGCCACACGAATTTGCTCAACCACCAAATCGACTTTTGAGGTTTCTTCGGTCACTGGGTGCTCAACTTGCAAACGCGTGTTTACTTCTAAGAATGAAAGCTTACCGTCACGACTCAGTAAATATTCAACTGTACCCGCACCTACATAGTTTGCAGCCTGACAAATGTTTTTTGCCGAGGTTAAAATTTGCTGGTAAATCTCATCGCTAATAAATGGCGCTGGCGCTTCTTCAACTAACTTTTGGTTGCGGCGTTGCAATGAGCAATCACGTGTACCAAGTACCACAATATTGCCATGTTGGTCGGCAATCACTTGCGCTTCTACGTGGCGCGGTTTATCAAGATATTGCTCGACAAAACACTCACCACGACCAAAGGCAGCTTTTGCTTCTCGTACTGCTGACTCATAAAGCTCTTGAACTTCTTCGAGTTTCCACGCAACTTTTAAGCCACGGCCACCACCACCAAACGCGGCTTTAATGGCAATTGGTAAACCATATTGCTTAGCAAACGCTAAAGCTTCCTCTGCATTATTAAGGGGGTCTTGTGTACCTTGAACCAACGGCGCACCGACTGAAGCAGCAATTTTACGTGCTTCGATTTTATCGCCTAATTTTTCAATGGCACTTGGTGATGGCCCGACCCATTTTAAACCTGCATCAATCACAGCTTGAGCAAACTCAGCACGCTCAGATAAAAAGCCGTAACCCGGATGGACCATGGTCGCTTTCGATTTCTTTGCAACTTCGATAATGGCAGGAATATTTAGGTAAGTCTCGCTAGCGGTTGCACCAGCTAAGCCCCATGCTTCATCTGCAAGTTCGACATGCATGCTGCCAATATCATCATCTGCATATAACGCGACCGATGAAATTCCCATATCACGGCAAGCATGAATAATACGAACGGCAATTTCACCACGGTTAGCAATCAATAATTTTTCTGTATTCATCTTTCATTCTCAAAATCTGTAAATTCGGCAATTTTTTTAAATTTGATGCGGCAACCTGCTGGAATCTGTGCCACCAAGTCCCAATGGTGTTTAGCAACAGAGCCAATCACCGGATATCCGCCCGTTAAAGGATGATCATTCATAAACAAAACGGGTTGGCCGCTCGGTGGAATCTGCAAAGCACCAATACATGTACCTTCACTTTCCAACTCGTAGGTGATTTTGCGAGTTAAAGACTGTGCACCTGAAAGTCTTAGCCCGACGCGGTTGCTTTCATTGGTCACGAGCCACTCTTGCTGACAGAGCAGTTCAATACTGTCTTGTTCAAACCAGTCAGTGCGCGGCCCCATCACAATATCTAGCTCAACCACTTCACCAGCTTTTGGCAAATCACTTTTGCCCACTTCATTTAGGCTAATGTTGGCTGCCTTCACCTGTCCTTGGTAAATGGTATCTCCAAGCTTTAAAGGCTCTGGCCCTAACACTGCCAAGCTGTCAAATGAGGCACTATTGAGTACAGGTTCAACATCTACACCACCACGAACTGCCAAATAATTTCTTAAGCCTGCGGTCGGTGGCTGAATTTGAAATTCATCGCCTTCATCCAAATCAATCGGTTGATAGCTTGCAAAGTCTGCGGTTTGTCCGCCGGCAAATTTCACACGAATGTTTGAAATAGCCCCAGCCACCGCAATAACGCCCGCATGCTGCATTTTGGCTTTTAAGCCACCATTTAAAACTTCAATGACAGGTGTATCCGTTGGATTACCTACAATACGGTTAGCACTATGCATGGCAGACAAGTCCATTGCACCCGCCACTCCAACCCCAATATTGGTCTGGTTTAAGCGCCCTTCATCTTGAATGAGCATCTGTAAACTTGGTGCAGTGATCGTAAACAACGGTACAGATTGTTTCGGCTCAACCTTACGTGTGATTTGCTGCGGTACAGCTACAGTGGTTGGGTTCTGCGTGACATCTTCAAAATGTACAGTCATGCCCGGTAACAGCAATGCAGGATTTTTACGCTCTAAATCCCACATTTTTTCTGATGTTGTACCAATCAACTGCCAGCCACCCGGACTGTCTTTTGGGTAAATACCAGAGTATTTTCCAGCCAAACCCAAAGAACCTGACGGTATTTTTTTTCGCGGAACCGTTAAACGTGGAATATCGGTAAAAGGCTTATCGGGACTGCTCATATACGCGAAGCCCGGCGCAAAACCAATAAAAGCCACATTCCACACGCTTTGGTGATGTTTTCTAATCACATCAGCCACAGACAAACCTTGCAACTCGGCAACTTGCGCAAGGTCTTCGCCATCGTAACGAATCGGCACAATCACTTTTTGGCTGCTACGCTCAAAGCCAGAATCAACTTTGAGGCTCTGAATTGAAGAAACCAGCGTTTTAAAGTTGGTTTCGATCTCGTTAAAAAAAACCAAAATTGTTTTTGCAGCAGGGACTAAGTCTTTAATTCCATTCAATTGCGTATTTTGCAATTTATTGTACAACGCCAAAGTTTCTTCTAGGCTCGCAAGCTCAATCAGAAAACAGTCGGCGTTTACCGATAAAAAACGCATTTGCTTATCCTTTTAATTCTTCTTTAGTCCAATTAGCCAATCCAAGCACGGTCAGGAATGTCGGTAATAAACATGTGACCCGGTGCATGACTAATCGCAAAGGGAATTTTCGAGTTCATGACGGCGGCTTGCGGTGTTACTCCACATGCCCAAAACACTGGAATTTCACCCGCTTCAATACGAGAAGCATCGCCAAAGTCTGGCTTGTTTACATCCGAAATTCCTAAGCTTTCAGGATGACCAATATGTACAGGCGCGCCATGCACACTCGGCATGCGTGCGGTAATTTTTACCGCTTCACTAATTTGATGCGATGGAATTGGTCGCATGGAAACCACCATATTTCCAGAAATACGCCCTGCTGACTGGCACTGAATATTGCTCAGATACATCGGTACATTGGTATCGTCATGAATATGGCGAACTTCAATACCCGCTTCTTGCAGAGCGGTTTCAAACGAAAAACTACAGCCAATTAAGAAAGTCACCAAATCAGGATGGGCGTTGTAAATCTCGCTCGCATCGGTCACTTCATCGACCATTTCTCCATCTTTCCAAATGCGATAGCGCGGGAAATCGGTTCGAATGTCTGAGTCTGCTGCAAGCTTAGTTGCATAGATACCTTCTTCAAGTACATCAAGCACTGGGCAGCTTTGCGGGTTACGATGCGCATAGAGTAAAAAGTCATATGCCCACTCTTTTGGCACCGAAATCATGTTGACCTGCGTCATGCCCGCAGCCATGCCTGCTGTCGGTTTATCAAAACCTGCACGGATTTTTAAACGTGCATCTAATGCGGCTTCAAGCTGAGCTGGGTCGACTTTAATATCCTTATACATGGTGCTCATCCTTATGCTTTGTTTACAAATGGGCGGATTTCAATATTGTTTTTTACAAGCTCGGCTTTAATGGCTGCCGACATCTCAAGCGCACCGTCGGTATCGCCGTGTAGGCAAATCGTGTCAGCCTGAATTGGGGTAAACACACCATCAATTGACTCGACCCCACCATTTTTAAGCATAGACACCACACGGCTCGCAACAAATGCCGAGTCGTGTAAAACTGCACCTTCTAAACGGCGAGATACCAGTGAACCATCGCTGTTATAAGCGCGGTCTGCAAATGCTTCAGATACAACTTTTAAACCCGCAGCTCGTGCTTGTTCGACTAAGTTCGACCCAGCCAAAGCCACTAAGACCAGTTCAGGGTTATACAGTTTAATTGCATCAATCACGGCTGCTGCTTGAGCTTGGTCATGTGCAATTGTGTTATAAAGCGCGCCATGTGGTTTAACATATTGCACTTTTGAACCTGCCACTTTAGCCAAGCCATCGAGTGCAGAAATTTGGTAAAGCACATCGGCAATAAGCTCATCACGTGACAAATCCATATTACGGCGGCCAAAGCCTACAAGGTCTGGATAAGACACGTGAGCGCCAATAGTCACACCAAGCTCCACTGCTTTACGAACCGTTTTTAAAATGCCGAGTGGGTCGCCAGCATGGAAGCCACACGCAATATTGGCACTGGTCACGACAGGTAAGATCTGATCATCATTACCCATTTTCCATGAACCAAAGCTTTCACCCAAATCACTATTTAAATCTACAAACATGGCATTATTCCTTTATCACTTAACAAAGTCTGGCTTAAAGCTTGGTCAAATAGTTAAATACTGTCGTAAATGACATATAGCCCATCCACCATGTCAACAGACATGTTAACCCACCCAAAATAAGCAACCATTTTGGATAGTTGTAATTACCCATTAAATCTTTACGGCATGCAGCAACATACACAAAAATTGTAAGACCAATTGGCAACACCAATCCGTTAAAACCACCTACAAAAATGAGTAGACCTGCTGGAGTTGCACCCAATAACACATAGAGCAATAAAGCTAATGCAATGAAGGTAATGGTTGTATAGTTGGTTTGTTTTGGTGTTAAGTTCTTTTTAAACGCAGTAAAGAATGACACTGAAGTATATGCTGCGCCAATGGTGCTACTAATGCCGGCTGCCCAGAAAATTAAACCAAATAATTTAAAACCAAATGTACCCGCTGCATATTGGAATGCTTGAGCTGCTGGATTGGCGTCATGGCTGGCTAAATCAATTGTTGCGCCACTCACCACCACACCTAAAAACGCTAAAAACAACACGTAGCGCATGATGCCGACAACAATAATGCCCTTGGTTGCAGCTTTAGCGACTTCATCAATATTTTCAGGGCCAACAGCACCTTTATCGAGTAAACGATGGGCACCTGCATAGCAGATGTAGCCACCAACCGTACCGCCAACAATAGTGGTAATAATGGCAAAGTCGATCTGATCTGGAGCAAAGGTTTGATGTACAGCTTGCCCAACTGGAGGCATTACAATAACGGCAACAATAATAATCAGGAGGATTTTAAGCAATCCCAACACGATCATGCTTTTATCCATAGCAAGCGTTGCTTTTCTTGATGCAAAAATCAAAATGGCTAACGCACCACTTAAAATACCGCCCCACTTTGTGTCTAGGCCAAAAAGCGCATTTAAACCTAAAGCTGCACCCGCAATGTTACCGACACTAAAGAAAAACCCGCCCAAAATCACCAGAAACGCCAGTAAATAACCACTACCCGGTAATGCTTTATTGGCAATGTCTGATGCACGCATTTGAGTAAGTGTGACCACTCGCCAAATATTTTGTTGAACTACATAATCAATCAGAATGGAAACTAAAATTGCGAAGCCGAATGCTGCACCTAACTTGACTGTAAATACAGCAGTTTGGGTTAAAAATCCTGGCCCCATTGCAGAGGTCGCCATCATAAAGATTGAGGCTACAATGGCCCATTGGCGATCTGATAAAAAAGAAGATTTCAGTAAAGACATATTAATGCGTTCCTCATCCATTTGAGCTTAACAACGCTATTTTCAGGTTGAATCAAGAACATCATTTTTCCCAAACAATATTCTTTAATCCTTTAAAATGACAAAGATTCCCTGTTCCCCAATCAGCACAATCGGCGATCAAATCTTGTATCTAAAATAAAAACATAGCTAAACCCTACGGACAATAAGACTTTTTACATAAAATTAAAAATTCAAGCATTTGATTTTAAAAGGTTTATATCTTATTAAAAAAGCAGGATAAGTTTTACTTATTGAATGAGATAAGCTGCTTTTATGACTTTACACGCAAGCAGCCTATTTAAAATAAGAAAAAATATTTTATGAGAAATAAAAGTCTCGCTTATTTTTGGATTTTCTCATTGAGGCTTTTCATGGCACTTTCCGACACCCTAACGGCAACTTCAGTTAGTTTTTCTTTCAAGGCAACATCATTTCCTTGAATGTAGATTGAGGTGAAATGAAACGTCTTTAACTGAATAGGTGTATTTAATATTTCTAGTCGTCCGTCGGTAATTTCTTTTAGCGCGGTTAAGGTCGGCACCACAGCAATACCTAGGCCCTGCTCAGCTAAACGCAATAAAGTCGCTAATGAATAACTGGTAATTGAGAGTGGTTCATCAATTCCTTGTTCTTTCATTCTGGCTTTCAATTCTTTATAGGGATAGGTAATTTTGGGGTAAGTTAAAATGGTATGTGACATTAAAGTTTTAAATGACATTTGAGCTACACCACCTTTAAATGAAGGTGAAGCCAAGAAACTTAATTCAAAATCACATAAGGCCTGTTCAATACACTCAAAAGCCAACGTTGGCCCAAGCAAAAAAGCCATGTCCAAGTCACCTGTTCGAACGCCCTCTTGTAAATTAGGTGTCAGGTCTACCACAATTTCCACTGAAATTTTTGGGAACTCTTGTTGAACCTTTTCGATATATTCGACCAACCACGTATAAACAATGGTTTCGGAAACGCCTAAACGAATGGTACCAGTCAGGTGCTGGTTTTCGGTAAGCTCTGCCACCAGATCTGTTTCTAGGCGCATAAATTTTTCGGCGTACTTAAATAAAGTTAAGCCTTTATGAGTCGGTTTAAACTGCCGATAATTTCGATCTAAAACTTTAAAGCCTAATTCATTTTCAAGAGATGTGATTTTTTGAGATACCGCAGGCTGGGTAGTTTGCAATTTAGTCGCAGCCTTATTGAAGCTATTTAAAGTCACAACCCAATAAAATGCTTCAAGATTCTTTAAATTCACGTTTCATCCTGTCTTAAAAATTCCTTCACTTTTATAGTATGTAAGTTCTTAGCCTGATTAGGCTAGCCATTTATTCATTTTTATTTAAATCGATTTAAATCTTTATCATTAATATCAAGCTCAGTACTAATCAACTATTGCACCAGCGGTCATGTTTACCACGGTTGCTGTCATTGAGTTCGCATGCTCCGAGGCAAGAAAAGCGACAGTTTCTGCAACTTGTGAAAGTGTCGGTAACCGTTTTAGCATAGTGCCCTGAGCCGCACCTTCAAGCCATTGTCCTATGCTGAGTCCCATTGCCTGTGCTTTTGACTCAAATAATTCACGCGTGTAGGAACCAGCTTGAACAGCATCAACAATTGCATGTGAGCGAACACCCAGTACTCGTATATTCTTAGGGCCTAACTCACTAGCCAGTGCTTTAATAAAAGCTTCGATTCCGGCACAGCCCACAATATGCCCCAGATGGCCCGGTATTGCCATCCGAGCTGAAGGTGCCACAATAGAAATCATTGTTCCGCCACGATCGCCGCCCATAAAAGGCACCACAGCTTTAGATATATTAAACTGAGCTGTAAGAAATGGATTTATTCCCCCGACGAACTCATCAAGATTTAATTCCAAAATTTCTTTGCCTTGATTATGTATAAAACTGGTGGCATTGATGACCAAATCTAGCCCACCTGTATCTTGAGCAATTTGAGCCACGGTATTATTTATTGACTGACTGTCTAACACATCAACGCTGGCCGTATGAACCGCACCTCCAAGTTGATGAAGTTGTGTCGCAATGTTTTGAAGTTTATTTAAATCTCTTGCACACAAATAGACATGTGCACCTTCACGAATAAAAACCTTCGCAATTGCAGTACCAATTGCTCCACTGCCTCCAAAAATGACAGCCACTTTTCCCTTAAGCAACATTGCGGCATCCTCTTGTTATTATGTGCCATCATTAAGTTATGTCACACAATCAAGAGTGATGCAATTTTATACAGTTTAGAGTTTGTATGAGCTTATCTAACTTTGACAAAAATAATATCTAAATCTCGCTTTGGTACAAACTTGGTTTTAGTCATTTGAAATTGAGTTGGACTAATCTTTTTAACTTCTCCATCCCAACAAAATGAAACCAGTTCGTCTTTATCGCGCTCAATGGTGAGCTTAAAGTTTTCAATCGGCTTTGCCCAATTTGCACCCGTCGTCAAAATATAGCCCAAAGCACTAAACGGCGAATTTTCTGAACTGGCTTTTTTTAAGCCCTGCTTAAATTGTTTATCCATACAAAATTGCTGGTTATATTCGTCTGGATAGAGAGCAACAGAACCACCCACCAAAGGTTTATATTCATGCTGAATTTTAGTCAGACTATTGGCTTTGAAGGTCTGCTTCCAACTATAGATCAATTGAGATGACCACGGAATCACATCATCTTTTTTAAAATTGGCTAAAATTTTCTGTATTTTTGGCTTATTACACTTCTTTAGCTTATCTACATAATACTCATAATCATCGTTATTACGCAGCCACGGATTAAGCATGTCTTTTTCAATAAAACCACACTGCTTAAACTCATCTGTTGCGTCAATCAGCGGTGATCTCTCATCTTTTTGAATAAACGTTCGCACGTGCATTTCTGGTTTAATATTTTTACCATCCACCACAATATTAAAACTTTTTAAAAGCTCTTCAGTGTGAGCAAAGTCAGACTCAAAGAAATTATCAATGCGTGGTAACGGAAATAAAATCGTTTCAGTGACATCTTTATTGCTTAGGTTTTTATAGAGATAGTCGACTTTAATTCGTTTTTTACTAATAAATAGATCTTCGCTTTGCATGGCAATCTGCGAATTTTTGAGATATTGAATCCCACCTGTACCCACGTAACCCGTAGAATCATTGGCTAAGCCATAGGTCGATAGTTGGACCAAAACAGCAAAGGTTATTGCAAGCTTTTTCATTTTTAAGCGCTCTGTCATTTTCTAATTATGAAATGTCGATCTGCAATAAAGCATAACTGTTTAAACGTCGGTGTTGTTAATCTTTTAGCGACGATTCATATATCTCTTTAAAATCTAAAATTTAATTAAAACTCAATTTCTGCTTCGTCATTTTTTTAGGCACACTAATTTTTCCAATAAAGTTGGTTAACCATAAAATGCATTCATCACGGTGTTCAAAGTGAGGAATCAAACTGAGGTCAATTTTTATATCTCGATCTGCTAAAGGTAAGCTCAAGCAATATTCAAAATCGATCGATTTATATTTCAACTTTAGGTCTTTTTCTTCGGCCTGCTTTTTTATTTCTGCCATAATGCGGTTAAGGTTAACAATCAAATTATTGGAAACTTGGTTGTTCTCATAGACACGTTCATAGACGTTTTCAGCAACGTCTATATATTTTATAAGCTCTGCATTTTCATTCATATCATTCATCTCTCTTTTTTAAAGATTATGAACAGCTAAATGTTTAATTGCGTTACTTAGCACATTGGTTATGTGAAAAGCGTATATATTTCTTTATCAAAAGATATATACAAGCCATTGTTATATAATAAAATCAGTTAATTCCGAGTAAATTTATATACATTTAATATTCTCAAAAATATGCCTTTACTCAAAAAGAAAGTTAACTCAGTCATTATTTTTTGAGTAAAAAAAACCGCCCCAGAAGGCGGTCGCTGAACTTAAAAACCAGCAGTATATAGAAGCAAGGTGGACGTTCACTTCTATATTCTTTTATGAAGGAGTTTTATTAGTTTTAATAAAATCCTCAGATTTAAAATAATTGATGATCATATCAGCATGCTCTTCTTTTACAGGAGCAACAGTCACAGGAAACGCATCTTTCGACATCTTAAAACCTGGCGGTAAAAAATGCGAAATTGGTGGCAATTTAGGTTTTCCACCTTCCGTAATTCGCTCGATAAAACCAGCTAACCAAAGAAGATACTCACCTTCATTTGCAAACTTCGGCATAACACTCAAATCAATCTGGACCTTGCACTCACTTAACGGTTTCGTTAAGTTTTCTTCAAAGTCTATATAGTTGAACTTGAGCTTAAACTCCGTTCCTTTAATAGCTTTTCGAATTTGACTAATTAAACAGTTAAGGTTCTGAGTAATGTCATCAGTGAATAAGCTATCTTTTTTAATATTTTTATAAACCTTTTCGGCTACAGCTAGATACTTTGGCATTAACCTCTCTCCGTACTATTGTTATAAAGTGCTGATCTATGAATGTTTTCTGTCTTTGATTATGCTTAAAGTAGTGTAATTAAAGGTATCCTTATTGGAGTGCTTTGTAAGTAATTAGAACTTTATGTAAAGTGCACCATAAAAATACCTAAAAAAATTATGGTTTTGATAACTCATCCGCAAAAATGAATGGTTGAATAGAGATAATTAGAAACATTTATTTTCATATTATTTTGACCGTTTGGTAAAATTAATATGTTTTCATCTGTTTATCTCGTCTCACTAAACCAAGAACAGCTCGGCGCACTCGTATTTCTTCTTCAGAAAAAGGTAACTGTTCAATGAGTTCCTGAATTGAAAGAAAGTTATTTTCGATCAAGAAGCAGTCTTGCTCTGTGGTCCAAGTGGAAGTTGTTGATTGAGTTGGTTTTAAATAACGTTTCATATTTCCTAGCAGATTTGCCTGCACATATAAAAAGCCTGCCTTTAGAGCAAGCTTATAGATTAAATTTTCTGATGTTCATTATTATAGCAGTCTGTAGATAATATGTTCAGTTGATCTTGTAGCCACACTAAATAGCCTTACATAAAAAAGCCCACAGTTTGTGGGCTTACTCTAGGTTATTTTGCGGCATTTACCCCAACAATAAACTGGCTACAATTAGAACCTTCAGATGCGTTACCTAATTGCTTTTCAGAGAATTTAAATTTGGATGCAACTGACTCATAATCTTTTTTAAGGCTTTGACCTGTTAGCTCACCTAGCTCTTTCACTTGTTCTGGTTTCAAGATGCTATGTTCAACCGCTTGATTTACCATGACACAGGCTGTAGTCATTGCGTCATAACGTGCAGCAGTTTTAGAGTAACCAAGAGCGCCTATTACACCACCAACAATTAAACCAATAATGACCGCTAAAGTTACGTGCATTTTATTCATTTTTTAAATACCTAAAAATCTAACGAAAAAACGAACACTTCAAAAGGATGTGCTCAAGTTCAATTAGGATAGTCGTATTTACATGATATAAAAAGTTAGATTCTGTCACATTTATTGATAGGTTGAGTGAAATGTGTTTAATCAGTTCAAAAGGAAAATATCACACCTTCCTAGTTCTCTTTCTTTTTTTGCTTGGCACTTCTAAAGGAATAGCCACCTTACCTGTACCTAACCCGCGAAAAAAATAATTAATGATATATAGAAATAAAAGACCAAAATAAAAAATAGGAAAAATACTAAAGGCTGTGCTTACTATTTCCCAAAACATAACCCCGACTCTATAGTTATAACTAAATGATATGAGTCCCCCCCTACGTCTAGGCCTTTGGTGAGTAATATCATCCTCAATAAAATGAATAATTCCCATGACAAAACACCCAGCAAATGTACTTGAGACTAAAATCTTTTTGATTAAAGGTTTCTCTAACCAAGGGTATTTTTTTGAAGACTCAAATTCGGCTTTGAAAAAGAATTTATAAATTTCTTCTTGATAATATTTATTAACCCCATATTTTTTAATAAAAAAATAGCAGATAACACAACCAACAAAGAACATGACTATGGTTATATAAAGGCTATAAAGAATCGTAAAAAACGGTAATGGGCCTTTCGTACCAACAGTCACATGCATAGTTTGTGTGATGTATTGATATAGCTCATACTGCCATTCATTTTTAGGATAAGCAGGAAATACAAATAAAGGAATAATAAAAAGAATAGAACATATAGCTATATTTCCTTTGTTCTCCTTACTTTTCAGTGCAATAGTAGACAGAAAGTTTTTAGAAGCCATATCTATATCTTACAATTTGGAATCATGTGTTTAGCTTTATAAAACTCATCAAAAGCCTTCATATCATTTAACCATGGAGAGATAGTTTCCAGATTACGTTTATTAATATTTTTTGATGCTAATAGCCTTGGTGAAGAATAATTTTTCTGCTGAATTTTTTGATTATATTGTTGTACAAACATAAGCTTTAAGCATAATCCTCGAATGCCCTTATTACCAAAATATGAATACTCAGAATATTTATTTAAGACATCTTTCATTTCTTTATGTTCACCATTCCAAACATAAAATGAGCTTAAACCATTCAAATCGTTAATATATATCTCATCATTAATTTGGTTTAACGCTAGGCCCTCTTTTAAAATAATACTGTTTATTTCCACTTCATCAGATAAGTCCATCCAAAAAAAAGAAGCCATGACTTCTTCTGAAAATCTTATTCTGGCTTGCTCTGTATCCTTAGGATATACAATAAAAAAATAATACAATCCTAGAAAAATAATAAAACCTAATATAATAGAAAGTAATCTCCAAAAATTAGTACCTTTTATAATATTCATAACAAGCCATTCATTTTATTTAATATCTTGTGAACGAACTTTACTCTATGTTTTAGATGAAATCAAAAGAAGTGAGAGAAAGTTTCCTTATATGAAATATATACTTATTTTTACTGTGCTCTTTTATGTTTTAAAAGAGCACTTTCTGAAGGGAACTTTGAGATATTTCTAAGTTATTAAGGTAAAAATGGCTTTGTTAGAAATACAAATCCGACAGAGAAAAAAGCATTATTGTGATGAGACATTTGGTTGCCATAACTTGCGTTTAATTGCACAAGGTCTTTATAGACCATGTATCGAAAACCTGTTTGGTAAAAGGCATCATTTCGGTCATTACCATATACTTCGGCAGTGAGTGTTAATGGATGAGTAAGTTGTGTTTCGGTTCCAATTCCCCACGTAGTTTGGTTTTTATGCGTAGTATTTTCACGTAACCAACCAAGGTTGGCATGGATTAAAAACTTATCATCCAATGTAGAAACACTTAAAGGAACATTAACCGTCCAATCTTTTTTTGAAGAATCTTTAGCATTTATTAGTGTGCCAAAAGAAAAGCCGATTCCCCAATCATTCGTTTCTAAGGGTTTTAATAAGGTTTTACCTTGTAAAGTTGCATAACTGACGTGCTCAGTATCATCGTTTACTCTTCCCATCCCTACCGCAAATTCAAAATTTCCACCAAAATTACAGGCTGGTGTTGCCCAATATTCTTTGTTGTCAGGGTTATGCTGCGCCCAAGTTTCTAGTTGGCAAGTTTTTGGCGAAACAAGAGCAGCATCGTCCACAACCATAGGTCGTCCACTATGGCTAGCGTTAGATAATGCAAATAAACAGAAACCAGAAATAAGTGAGCGTTTCTTTAAAGTAAATAACACTGGCATCACTCCCATAAGTCATGGAGCACATGCAAGTACTGCAACCCGTCATGAATAAATCATGGGTTAATAATAGAAATGAAAAGATGAAAATAAAAAACCTCTTCTTGTATCCACAAAAAGAGGTCTGTCAGGACTTCAGTGGATACTTAGACTATTACCGATCGACTACCGTCACTCGAGCAAGTACTCACATTGAAGCTCCTAAAAATTTGTTGGGCGGATTCTAAAATTACCTTAGTTAAATATCAAGTTAAAATTTCATGACAATCTAAGCTATAGAAAATCACTTATTTTTGCTCGGTAAGATGCTGAGTTACCGCATTAAAAAATAAACTTTTTTCATTATCAAGCTCAGCGGATGGCATTGCAGTTTCCCATGTACTCCACTGCATCATGACAATCTTGTCTTTAGGGTTAATGGCTAACATCTGTCCAAAAATACCCAGTCCCCAGAAAGTTTCATCAGAATTTTGTGTGCTTAATGGCGAACCTTTTTTGGCATGTGAATTCCACCATTGAAAACCATATATGCCTTTTGGGTAGCTTTCTGAGACAGAGCCTTTCGCTTGATTCCATTTGGTCGCTTGGGCTGTCCAACCATCGGGTAACATCTTGTCTCCATTAGAAACACGTCCTTCATTCAATATAAATTGTCCGAAACGCGCATAATCACGTAACGTTGCATTAAACCCATGTCCACCCATGTCAACTTGATTACGGGTATAAGATTGCCAAACACCTTCTCGCTCCATACCTACCCGTTTCCAGACGTTATCTTCTAGGTATTTAGCAATATTTTCATGTGTAGCAGCTTCTAACACTTTACCCACCAGATATGCCCCACCTGTGCTATATGACCATACCGTTCCCGGTTCATATTTCGCTTTAAGGTTTTTCACATTTTTATAGACACAAGCATCTGGATTATTAGCTGCCTCACAGTAGGTCATTTTTGCAAAATCTGAATTTGGATCTTTATAGTTTTCATTCCACTCAACACCCGAAGTGTGCTGCAAAAGCTGTTTTAAGGATACTTTTTCCCAAGCAGTTCCTTTTAAATCTGGTAAGTATTGAATGATTGGATCATCTACCGATTTGATTTTACCTTGTTGAATAGCGACTCCAATTAATGTTGCCACAATAGACTTTGCAACTGAACGAGAAGTCCATAGAGTCGTTTCATTGTTGCCTTGTCCATAATATTCATAAGCAATTTTGCCGTCTTTTAATACGATCAAACCTGCAACACTTTGATTTTTTAAGTAATCATTTAAATTATAATTTTTGTCATCTACCGAGTAATGGATATCCTTATTTTTAATGCTGTTCTTTAGTTTTGGAAGTGCAAGCACGTTTTTCTTATCAGGGTGAAAAACACTGCCATCATAACTACGGAATGTATTTCGAAAGCCCACCACCCTTTGCTGTTGCGTCCATGTCAACATATCATGTGGGTCAGGTAATTTTTTATCCACGGTCGTTGGACAGTCCTTTAGTTCCAACTGCTGACAGCTATATTCAGCACAAGCGACACTACTGACGAATAGACCAGTGAACAGTAGGCTCATTTTTGTAATCTTCATCTTTTTTCCCTTAGTAGAGCTTAATTTGAGTGACTAAACCGACAATCACATTGCTATTGAAGGTTTTTCCTGTAGAGCGGTAGTAGTTATCTGGATTCCAGATGTATTGTACGAATGGGCTTAGAGTTAGGCGTTTGTAATTAATATCGGTATCTAAAGAAAGAAAAGAGGTTGTTTTATTATTATTGCCATTAATTTTCTCTGTCATTAAAACATAATCATCATTGAGTTGAGACTGACCGAACTTAACGCCTAAATGATTTTTACCTTGATTGATTTTGTAGCTTAATCCGAGTTCCCAATAATTTTTATAAGGCTGGTTTTTTTCATCAATATATGAGTAAGCACCAAATACAGTTGGAATATTCTGATTATTAAAATCATGATTAAATCTAAAATTTAAACCATCTGTACCATCATATTTTTCTTGAGTATATGCATTACGATATTCAGAATTATTATAAAAATATAATAGCTCTGCTTTACTATTTTTATCTTTATATCCCACACCATATACTTGGCTGTAACCTAGCTGATGATGAAAGGAAAAATCTAGTCCTTTTTTCTTATAGACATAATCATCTGTGTTGACCTCAAAAACCCCTGCATGCATATAGATATGGTCTGATAAATTATATTTGGCATAACCACCCCAATACGCATAGTTAGTCGGCAATGAACCCATTGCGCCTTTAATCGGGTCAGTACACAACAGGATATTTTGACAATTGTTATAGAGGAAATATCGTCTTAGATTGGTACGCCCAACGGAAGTATAGAGTTTCTTATCACTCCAATACTTATCCCAAGTCAGCAAACTGAGTTGGGATGAAGCCAAATCATTGGCAGCAATTGCTCCACCGACATAACTTCCTACTCCGCCAAACCAATTATTTGAGGTATTTAGCTGTGCATCATCATTTAAACCATTAAACACATATTGTGCTTTTAAAACCCCAAAATCCTGACTTTCATTCGCTAATTTAATTTCAGTATTTAAAAACAAACCTGCTGAATTAGTAAAATTGTCATCTACATTACTTTCTTGGCTATACATCGCTAAATCAATAAAATTAGCTGTGAACTTAAAATTATCTTTTAGGCTAATTTCTGCATTTGCACTTATGCTATATAAAAGCACGAGTGTACCTATACATCCTTGTTTAGATATATACATAGAATTCTTTCCTTTAAATATAATTAATCACTTTCCAAGTTTTATATTTTTATAATTAAAAACTTGGTATAACGATTATTTCTAGCTCAATTTAATATTTATTAACTCTGATAGTTTTTGAATCTCCTCCACCAAAAATTAATAAATTATATTTAATAAATATCGATAATTTTGGGCTTACTGATTTATTTCAGTCCCATTTGATAAATCTGATTTCAACATATTTATATTGGCTTGACTTGTGTGCTAATGACATCAATTTTGTCTAAAAATGACATATAACCCTTAAACACTTAGGCTATTAAATAATCAAAAAATTACCCAAACCCCAACAAAAAATACTCAAGCAACCGCTTTCTTTCATCTGGTTTGTTGGGATCTAAAAGCTGAACCATTGCTCCATCAATCACAAACAAAAACATGTGTGCATCTTGTTTTGAAGCATTTTCATTCGTTGTTAAAAGCAGTTTATAGATTTCATTAATAAACCAATTTCGGTAGTCAACGACCACCTGATAGGCCTTTGGATGTGTTTTCGCAATTTCAAAAATAGCTTTAAACGGCAAATGGTAAAGCCCGTCTAAGTCGGCATGTAAAAAGTAAAGTTTTCGCAGTTTTTCAACTAGGGTTAATTCTTTTTGAATATGAATGATTGAAATCACTTCTTGTTTAAGACCATCTGTTTGAAAGGTTAAGCTCATTTGAATTAGCCTTTCTTTTGAATGAAAGTAGTTATAAAAAGTCGCTTTGGGGATTTTCGCCGACTCAATAATTCGGTCTACCCCGACATTGTGAAAGCCGTATTTATTAAAGAGAAATCTTGAAGTGTGCAGTACGCTTAAAGCTCGAAGTGGAAGATCTGAATGTGGCATAGTTTTACCGTTATATAAAATTCTTGTTGTATATAAATGAGATATAAAAACCGTTGCCGTTTTTTGGGAGAAAAAAGGCATGGCAAAGCCCATAAAGACTGTGCTTGGCACATCTCAAGTTTTATTGTTGATTAAGTTTTTTGGTTAAGACGAATTAAAGCCTGAAAAACCTTACGGCGATCAAACTGCTTTAAATGTTTAAGTTGTGTCGTTATAGCTTTTGGCAAAGGCTGCCAAGAAATAATGGATGTGCAAAGCCAACTCCTTTTTATTGGGAGTTCTGCCAGACATTAAAATTATGGTGGCAGAACGGAAGAGGGTTAGCAGACTGGTGAAAGATATAACCAGCACACCCGAAGGTGTCCCTCTCCCGTCCTACCGCTACGGGAGGAGACTAGGAGTTTACACATAAGAGTATCCCTCAGACGGAATAACTCTGATGCGATCTTTCATCACGGTCTGCTAAAACCGACTGGCAATGTGGCCAGCAGGCAAAGGATAGTAGCCCGCCCTGTTTCAGTCAAGCACGCAAAATGACATTTGTTTTAAATTAGATCATTAAAAAAGGAAGGCTAAATAATGAGGAAGTTATTGTTAAAGTTTGGTTTATAAATGGGTATTTTCTGTCTAAAGCAATATTGTTCTTTCAATAAAATGAGCAAATTCCGCTTAAATAATAAAAGCCCATTAACGGGCTTTTATCAAATGAATAGTGGTAATTTTACAATTTCATTTTAAAGAAATCTGCAAGTACATTCGAAGCTTCATTTACATATTTAGGAATGTCATATAACTCCATGTGGTTTGAACCTTCAACAATATGTAAAGTTTTATCCTGACTTGCAGCGCGCTGAATTAGGTCTTCACTCATCCATTTACTACCTGCAACACTTCCAGCAATTGCAATTAATGGTTGAGTTAAGAAAGCTTCGGCTTTGTTATAAGCATCGTAAGTAATAATTTGAGTTAAGCTACGGGCTGTTGCAACCCCTGGTGAGTTAGGGTGCTCAGCTCTTGGCGTATGGTAATATTCCCACGCCTGACGAAGCTCTTCATTCGGTGCATCTTCTTCTTTTAAAGGTGCAAGCGGAATGGTTGCAACATTTCCACTATTTGCATCTGCTGTACGCGCATCTGAACCCGCTTGGATATATGGAATAGCATCTGCATCTTTAACTGTGTTTTCCCAACCATTTCTGAACATAGAGCCGATATTCACTGCGCTTACCGTACCTACTGCTTTAATACGGCGGTCATTGATTGCAGCATTTGCGGCATAACCACCGCCCGCACAAATACCCATTGCCCCAATACGGTTTTCATCGACATAGCTTAAGGTGGTTAGATAATCAATCACGGCACTAATGTCTTCTGTGCGAATGTAAGGGTTTTCTAACTGGCGAGGTAAACCTGTGCTTTCGCCTTGGTAAGAAGCATCAAATGCAATTGCAATAAAACCTTGTTCAGCGAGCTTGGACGCATACAAACCTGCGGTCTGCTCTTTTACGCCTCCACCCGGATGAGCAACAACAATTGCTACGTACTTTTGTGTTTCATCAAAGTTTGATGGATAGTGAATATTTGCTGCAATGGTAATATCTTGACCATTTGAATTCTGAAATTTAACTGTATTCATGGTTAGCTCCTTTATAGGCTTAACTTAAATATTCTTTTGAAAAAATGGGATGAGTTTTGCTAATGCTTGTGCCACGGGTTCTGGTTTGTCATATAAATCGTAATGAGACCAACCTTCTACAATCACAAGCTCTTTATTTTGTGAACGTGCTCGACCATAGATTTCCAAACTGTCTCGATATGAACCAAAACCACCGACCTTATCACCTGCAATCAGCAATAAAGGCTGTGTAAGTAATACTTCAGCTAGGTGAAATGCATCCCAACCGATTGCCACAGCCGAATGTGAAAATAATGTTTTAGCAACACCATTTGGTTGATAGCCACGATCGGTTTTGTAATAGTCAGTTGCTTCTAGTACATCAATGTCTGTTATTCCAGCCGCTTTGGCTTCTTCAACTGAATTTGGCAGCAAATCATCAACTCTTTTTGTTTCTCCGCGAGCTTCGGCAGTACGTTGTTTTGCAATAAGCTCTAATTTCTCTAAAGGATTCCAGTTGCTAAAGCCTTCTCTCGACAAGCGACCAAAATTTACGGCGTCTACTGTAGCAACTGCCTTAATCCGTTTTTCGGTCATGGCAACATTGAGTGCATAGCCACCACCACCGCAAATTCCTAGTACACCAATTCGGTTTTCATCGACATAGTTAAGCGTCATCAAATAATCAGTCACTAAACGGAAGTCTTCTACACGAAGTACTGGGTTTTCTGTTGAACGTGGTTCACCGCCACTTTCGCCCTGAAAACTTGCATCAAATGCAATCACAATAAAGCCAGCTTTTGCTAATGCTGCACCGTATACATTTCCAGAGGTTTGTTCTTTACAGCTTCCGATTGGGTGTCCACTAATAATTGTTGGGTATTGGATACTTTCATCAAAATTTTCTGGGAAGTGAAGATTTGCTGCAATTTCCCAATAAGGTGCTTTGATTTTTACATTTTTCATTGTTGACTCACCTGTGTTGAACTTCATGAAAAACATAGTAACAAGCAAAGATTATTCTGATTAGATGCTATAATCTGATCGTAACTATTAGTAGAACTTATGAATCATGAAAATTAATCTGAATGATTTAAAAACATTTTCTGAAGTAGTAAAAACTAAAAATTTTACGAAAGCTGCGGCATATATGGGCGTGACCCAATCGGCTGTAAGCCAGAGTATTAATAATCTTGAAGCACAGTTAGGAATAAAGTTATTAAACCGTTCTACCCGTAGTCTCACCCTTACAGAAGCAGGTTCGCGCCTTATTGAGCTCGTTGGTCAAAACATTGAAAATATTGACTTAGGCATAGAACAAATTAGCTCGATGAAAGACCTTCCAAGTGGTCATGTGCGTATTTCTGCCGATGCATTTACCATTAAGTATTATTTATGGCCAAAGCTTAAAAAGCTTGTAAAACAATATCCCGATATATCTTTGGAACTGACTTCCGAAAACAGACGAATTGATATTGCAAAAGAAGGATATGATGCTGGGGTACGTGTTGGAAACTTGGTAGAAAAAGATTTAATTGCGGTTCCGATTAGTAAAGAAATTCCCTTCCGATTAGTCGCTTCACCTGAATATTTAGAAAAGTATGGAACACCGCAATCTATAGACGATCTAAAAAAGCACAAAGGCATTTATATTCGTCTTTTAACAGATAACTCTTTAATGGCATGGGAATTTAAAGATAAAAATAAAAGTGTATTTTTTAGAGGCCCCGTTCAACTGGTCATGACCAGTTTAGATGAAATGCTTGATGCTGTACTTGATGGTTGCGCAGTAGCTTATTTGCCCTACTTTCTAGTGAAACCAGCTTTAGAAGAAAAAAAATTAGTAAGTTTATTGGAACAACACGCTGTTACCTTACCTCCTTTTTATTTGTTTTATACAAGTCGTCGGTTAATGTCTCCTGCCTTTAAAATTGTTAAAGATACGTTGAGTGAAATATAAAGCTTAAAATCCTTAAGGAGTGAGTGGAAATCCAACTTTGTCACTTACTCCCCATTTGACTACCGTCATTGTTCAGTACTAAAAATCAACTTATGACACCGTAAATTTAAAGCTAAAGAACATAGCTTTAATGAGAAGAAGATTGGAGTTATTAGAAATGCCATGTGCTTATATACGAATGGCTATATACATGATTCTGAACCAATTAAAATCCTAGGTTCGATTAATTAAAAACTCAATATAAGGCAGATCTCTTATATTTGGAGTTCTGCCATCACATTATAAATTATGGTGGCAGAAGGAAAGAGAGTTAGCAGACTGGTGAAAAATTTAACCAGCACACCCGAAAGTACCCTCTCCCGTCCTACCGCTACGGGAGGAGATGAGGAGTTTACGCATAAGACTATCCCTCAGAAGAAATAATCCTGATGCGATCTTTTATCACGGTCTTCTAAGGCTAAATAATGAGAAAGTTATTGTTAAATTGAAGTTTATAAAACAGATATTTTTTCTATTTAAAGCAATTACATAAGAAAAAAGGAACTTAAAAAATGAACATTATCAATAACTGTCTAATAAATACTCTAAATGAGCTTTTATATTTTCCCATTCTCCCGCAACAACACTATACATAACTGTGTCTCTTATCGTTCCATCTTTTCTAACAGCATTTCCCCTAATCACTCCATCTTTTTGTATACCTAGTCTTTCTATAGCCTTTTGGCTTTTAAAGTTAAAGATATCAGCCCGTAAACCAACTGTATTAGCTTTCAAAATTTCGAAAGCGTAGTTGAATAAAAGATACTTACACGTCGTATTTACATGTGTTCTTTGGAATTCAGGTTTGTACCAAGTATTCCCTATTTCTAATCTTTTAGCCGTATAAAGAATGTCATGATAACTCGTAGTTCCAATTAACTTTTGGGAACTATTTTCTAAAACAGCAAAAGGATACCGAATACCTTTCTCTTTTTGATTCAATGCTTTTTCTATATATAAATTTACCTCAGTAAAATGAGGAGTCGATGTAGTTCTAATTTTTCCAAAGTTACCACTCTTACAAATTTCAGTTAGTTCTTCTAAATGCTCAAATGTTAAAGGGGCTAGTGCCACATTATTTTTATTTAATACAATATTTTGCTTTAATAAATCAAAACTCATAAAACATACCCTATTTATCATTAACAACTGAAATCATATATTTTTCATCCACTATGAATAAGTATTTAATAGATCAAATTTTTTATCAAACGCTTATAAAGTTTCTATATTCATTTTGTTAAGATGACTTTTAGAAAATTTATATAACTAGTAAAAGATTGAAAACCACTAGTCACTATCAGGATGATTATGAATCTGCATGAAGTGAGCATTTCTACTCAAAGGCTTAATCTAAAATCATTTACGGCAGAAGATGCAGATGAAATTTATAACTGTATTACACCTACCCTAACGCGCTATATGGCGTGGGACCCTCAGCCAAGACATGAGTTTGATGAAACTTGGAATACTTGGTTAAAAAACTTCAAAGCTGGCTCTGAAATTATATTTGTTATAAGAGAGGCACATTCTCAAATATTTATAGGTCTTGTTGGCCTACATCGTATGCAGACTCCTCATCCAGAGTTAGGCATATGGATACGCGAGGATTATCATTTTCATGGTTATGGAAGAGAAGCTGTATCAGCAGTCGCTAAGTGGGCAGTCGACTTTGTTAAACCAGACTATTTTATTTATCCAGTTGCTGAAGCTAACGTTCCAAGTCGAAAAATCGCTGAGTCTCTAGGAGGCAAAGTCGTTTCAAAATCTACTGGCCCAAAATATGAATTTGTAACTTATGAGATTCCTGTTAGTTGTTAATACTAAAAAAACATAACAATCAAAAGACTAATGATGTCTTAAAAGAGAAAACTTGCAAAAAATCATCTATGATAATATTTTAGAGTAATTACTCTAAAATGAGATTTACTAATGAAAACTATAAGAATTGGTTCATATCACTGGATGCAAACTACAAATGGTCAGCTCAATTTCAAAGAGAAAATTAAGTTAATTCAAAAAATTATGCTGCCAAGTATTATGGCCTCTATAAAAATAAATTACTTTCGGTTCAAAACTTCCGATGATTTTGATATCGATCAGATCGTAATACCAGATACTCAAATGGTTAAAGTCGCGCTTGATGAACTAGAAGCTAAAGCAAATATATCTATCTACAATCATTCATGGCGGACCTATTTCTGGGGAGCTGCCTTAGGCAATATACAAAATCAGCAATATGACCATGAATCACTTTTAATAGCCTCACTTTTTCATGATATTGGCTTAACTGAGCAACATATTCATAGTAAAGGTTGTAACTGTTTTACCTATGAGAGTGCTAAACAATTTGAGCTAAAGGCTAAAGAACATAGCTTTGATGAGAAGAAAAGTGAAGTTATTAGAGATGCTATCTGCTTACATATGAACGGCTATATAGATCATTCTGACCCAGCAGAAATTACTCTATTACAGCAAGGCGCATCCTGTGATGTGATTAGTGATGGTCTATATAGACTCCCCCTATCTTTTAGAAATGAAATTTTAGAAAAATATCCTAGAAAACAATTTAATAAAGAATTTATTGAGCTTATTGCTTTAGAGAGAAAAAGTGTTCCAAATTCACGGACAGGTTTATTATCTGAACTTGGTTTACCACTCATGATTAAGTCAAATTTATATGAAGAGTAATTTTCTATTAGAACTATTAATCGTAAAAAAATTTCAAAAAACTTCGCTTGAAATTTCAATTCACTAAACACTCACAACATATTGCTCTAGATTTTTTAATGCAAAATGAATCACCTGAGAAAGCTCTTCTTGAGAATATCCATCTCTTGCCTGAACAGATAAACCATGGAGAACAAGCGCGTAATATTGCCCTAAGGTTTTAGGGTCTGCATCTGCGATCAATTGACCATCTGATTTTGCCTGAACAAATCGTTCGACCAGACTCTGTCCCCGTGCAATACGCTGTGCTTTCATCCATTCCAAAACAGCTTGGTTCTCTTCCCCTAGCACACTGGCTGCCGACACCACCATGCACCCATAGGAATGGTTGGTTTGCGTGTAAAGCGCTAGTGCATCTTGAAATAATTGGTTGATTGCATCCTTAATATTTTTTTGCTTTAAAGCATTTAGCGCAAAATTACCTTCGTTCTTTTCATAGTGATTTACGGCCTCTCTAAACAAGGCCTCTTTTGAGCCAAACGCTTTATAAATTCGAGCAGAGGCAATCCCCAAAACTTCAACTAAATCTGACATGGATGTGCCTTCATAGCCGTGAAGCCAGAAGAAATCTCTCGCTTTTACGAGGGCTTCTTCTCGATCAAACTCTCTTGGTCTGCCAGCCATAATGACCCTTTATCAAACTTAGTACGTGTTTTCATTATTATTCGAAAAAAATATTTTCACAAATAAATCAAAGAGATTTATTCAAAATAGTCCCGTTTTGTTTTGATTTTAAAATAAAAAGTTGTTTTTATCCAAAATTCAGCCTATTGTTTGTCGATCGACAACTAATTAGGTTTTATTATGAAAACCATCAAAGGCCCTAGTATTCATCTTGCTCAATTCAGTGATGATGTTTTTCCTTTTAACCGCCTAGAAGATATTGCTGCTTGGGTATCAGGCCAAGGCTTTGAAGCGGTACAACTTCCTGCTTGGGATAAGCGTTTATTTGATGTCAATTTGGCAGCAGAAAGCCAAGATTATTGCGATGAAATATTAGGTACTTTAAACAATCATGGCTTAAAAATTAGTGAGTTAACGACCCATATTTTTGGGCAGTTAATGGCTGTGCACCCTGCTTATGACTCAATGTGCGATAACTTTGCCCCATCTCATTTGCATGGCAATTCAGCAGCTAGAACCGAGTGGGCAAAACAGCAAATGCTCGCTTCAATTCAGGCATCTGCCCGCTTAGGCCTTAAAGATATGGGGACATTTTCAGGCTCGTTAGCATGGCCTTATGTATTTCCATTTCCTCAAAGACCGTCAGGGCTTATCGAAACAGCGTTTGATGAATTAGCACGTCGTTGGCTTCCTATTTTGGATGCTTGTGATGAACAAGACGTCAACCTTTGCTACGAAATTCACCCTGGTGAAGATTTGCATGACGGCATTACATTTGAAATGTTTTTAGAGCGGACTCACAACCACCCACGTTGCCATATTCTTTTTGACCCGAGCCATTTTGTTTTGCAGCAACTGAACTATGTGGAATATCTCGACATCTATAAAGATTTCATTCGCATGTTTCATGTTAAAGATGCCGAATTTAATCCAACAGGCCGCCAAGGAATGTATAGCGGCTATCAAAGCTGGGGAAATCGAGCGGGTCGATTCCGTTCTACGGGTGATGGTCAAGTTAACTTTAAAGCAATTTTTTCAAAGTTAGCGCATTACGACTACGAAGGCTGGGCCACATTAGAGTGGGAATGCTGCCTCAAAAATAAGGACGATGGCGCACGCGAAGGTGCCGAATTCATTAAGCAAAATATTATTCATGTCACCGATAAAGTCTTTGATGACTTTGCTGCTGCCCCCGTGAATCAGACTCAAATTAATCAGCTATTAGGGATTTAAGGAACCGTCAGAGAACTCAACATGAAAACTCACCAATCCAATGAAAACTCATATAACGAATTCCAACATCATTACATTCACATTGAGAGCAAAAAATTACACTACGTGACCTTAGGGGAAGGTCCAGTTGTATTACTGATCCCGGGCTGGCCACAAACATGGTACGCGTGGCACAAAGTCATGCTTGAAATGGCGCAACAAGGTTATCAAGCCATCGCTGTTGATTTACCCGGAACAGGAAATTCAGCTCCACTGGATGGAAGTTACGATACGGGGCGTATCGCCAAAATTTTATCAATGCTCATGACTCAACTTAAATATCCAACTTATTCGGTTGTTGGCCACGACATTGGCATGTGGGTTGCCTATGCACTTGCATCTGACTTTCCTGAATCAGTGACTCGTCTTGCGGTAACAGAAGCAGTGATTCCCGGGTTGGCCCCAGCACCTCCTATTTTTGTTGAGCCGAGTGAAAATATTTTTCTTTGGCATTTCATGTTTAACCAGATCTTAGATTTACCCGAAGCTTTAATTGCAGGCCGCGAAGATACTTATTTAAATTATATGTTTGATAAATGGTCATGGCACAAAGATAAAGTGGCGACGGAAACTTATATTGAAGCCTATAAAATTCCGGGTCGTTTAACGGCAGGTTTTAATTATTACCGCTCTATTCCAGAGACAATTCGTCAAAATAAAATCAGAGAAACTAAAAGTTTAGACATGCCAGTTTTAGCCATAGGCGCTGAACATGCTACCGATAATGCGCCTTATGAAACCATGAAAAAGGTTTCAGCGCATTTAACCAGTGCGATTGTAAAAGACTGCGGTCATTTCATTATGGAAGAACAGTCAGAAATATTTAGCTCACTCATTTTAGACTTTTTGCAGCAGGAAAAAAGCGATGCCTCTACTTGCTGAAATTGAAAGCTGGCTTAAGTCCAGACCTACCACGCAGGCTGTAAACTCGTTACAAGAACTTAGGGAGCAAGTAAACAAAGACATTATTGATCAGCAAGGCATTCAGCACGATGCAAGCTATCAACAAAGTTTTTATATTGCTGTATCAGATGGTGCGGAAATTGAAGTGCGTGTTTATATTCCCTATTCACTCGAAAATACTGAGCAACGGCCTGCTTTAGTTTTTGCTCATGGTGGAGGTTGGTGTCTGGGAAGTTTAGACGCATGGAACCGCTCGTGTCGGTTGTTAGCAGAAACTACTCAACAGGTTGTATTCTCTGTGGACTATCGCTTGGCTCCAGAGTTTAAGTTCCCAATACCTTTAAATGATTTTTTTACGGCATTTCGCTATATCCATTCGAATGCTTCACTATTTGGAATTGATCAAAACCGCGTGTCTGTAGGTGGAGATAGTGCGGGCGCAAATATAGCTGCCGCCGCATGTCTAATGGCAAAACTACATCCAGAAATTAAGGTGAGCCATCAACTTCTTTTCTACCCAGCTTTAGATGCCACGATGAGTAGTAATTCTTATCGCCAATACGCAGAAGGTTATGGTTTAGAGGCCTCCACAATGGTTTATTGCTGGAATCAATATGTGCAGGATAAAAGTGAAAAACAGAATGAACTTGTAAGTCCGTTACTCGCTCAGTCTTTAGATGGACTGCCAGATGCAACCATTTTTGTTTGTGAATATGACCCTGTTCGGGATGATGGCGAAAGATATGCTCAAAAACTATGGGATGCGGGTATTCAAGTAAACTTCCATTTGTTGGAAGGAATGATTCACGGCGCGATTCACATGCTGGCAATTAGCCACGAAAAGGTAAAATCGATCTATCATAAAATTCACATGTAGATAGTTTTATTTCCATCATTTAAGCATTTCGATTAGTCGAGCCACTCTTCAAAATTGTTTAATTAAACATTTGGAGTGGCCTAGCTTACTTTTAAGTATGGATGTTGGTTACTGTGAGTTCATATTAAAATTACTCTTTGCCTATTTTTTGAAGTAGGCAATCTGTTTTAAGAAGTCATTTAACGGCATCGGACACCCCCATAAATAGCCTTGAAACTCAGTGCATCCATTATTTTTAAAAGCACTAAATTGTTCAGTCGTCTCGATGCCTTCCACTAATACTCGAAGGTTCAAATCTAGTCCAATTTTAATAATGCCAGTTACGAGTTTATTGCTACGTTTATCATCCAACGCTGCCTGCACAAAGCTACGATCAATTTTGATTTGGCTGATGGGCATTTTTTGTAAATAGCTTAAAGATGAATAACCTGTACCAAAATCATCAAGGGAAAGCTGAATTCCATTTTTTGACAGGAAATGCATTTTTTCGATCAAGCTTACACAATTATTTAAAGCAATATTTTCAGTGATTTCTAAAATGAGCCGCGATGGATTTATCTGATATTTTTGAACCATTCCAATCACAGTTTGCTCAAAGGTAGCTTGCATAAAATGATCAGCACTAATGTTGATGGAAAGCGTAAGATCTTTGGTCTCGGCTTTTTTGCTCCACTCTTGTAAAACTTTGCAGCCTTGAGCTAACACCCACTCCCCAATCTCTGGCATTAATCCAAAAGTTTCGGCTGCTGGAATGAAATCTTTTGTAGGCACATAACCTAAAGTAGGATGTTGCCATCTTAATAAAGCTTCTGCGCCAATCAAAGTTTCAGATGAATTAATTTGTGGCTGATAAAAAAGCTCAAATTGTTGTTTAGCAAGAGCTAAGCGTAAGTCTTTCACCATGCTGTTTTCTATTTGTATTTCTAATTGCATGGTATAAATTGAAATACAAATCATTAATGTAGCAACACAAGTTGCAATCCATCCGCCATGACCGCGAATATCTTCAGATAGCGGTATAGCACTCTCAAGATTAAAAGAGGTTCCACTAAAAAATATAAAACACCCAATCGACAATAAAATTAAAATGAATTGTAAATAGCTTGGGTCTCTGCGGTAATTCAAATACCCCAATATCGCTCCAGCAGGTAAAAATAAATGAGCCACCTGCGGACGATTAACGGTAGCTATATCAAAAAATAGGCAGAATACCACTGGAAAAACCAGCAGTACGACTTGTGAAAGAAGAATACCCGCTGAAATTCGATTTATATAAATAAGAAAAAGGCTAAATATGGAGATCAATGTAAAAAAGATATCCATGTAAACAATTAACCACATTTGTGCAAATGCAAAATATATGGTCCAGAATAAGCAAAAAATGATGCAAATAAAGATATTTGCTTTGGCTGCAATTGTAAGCTGCTGGTCCTTTACGCTGCGGTAATTTTTCTTGTGTTTTTTAAAGTAAGACGAAGCGAACATAAATAAATCAACCGTAAAATGTTTTTTCATAGACCCCCATCTGGATCATTGATACCCCACTTCAAGATTTACCAATAAAACAAAATGTTTTATTCCTTGTTATTTATACGACTCATCTTGAGACTGTTGTTGTTTTATCGTGGTGGTATAGTTTGGTTGTTTAATTGAACGATGTTGCTTATCAAACTCCTTATAATTTTAAAGGATCATCCCCTAACGATACATGTGTCTGCTAGGCTGTACAAGGCTGGAATACCAACAACGATTAACTTATTTTTAGTGAGAAATATCATTCGGTGTATATTATGCGACTCGACCTCTGGTTTATTTAACTCTCCTATGAAGAATGCGTTTTCTGACAGCAAACAAATTAGACAAGTGTCTAGTTTCCCTGAACTTGTAAATACAAAGTTCCAAGAAGAGACAAATGCGATTTGCTGGCACAGGAATTTGGTTGGCGACTTTGAAGAGATTGTGAATAAACTTCAGTTAAAAGAAAATATTACAGAAGTTTCTGTTGAAGACCTTTTAGCGCTACAACTTTCAGAAAAAGGCAATCTGGCAAGAAAAACTATTTTAGAAGATATCGAGCAGTTAACTGATTTTGGCGCCTCACCCGTACTTAATTTGCTTAAACATTATGAACGTGATGAAGAGCTAGATTTCATTTCAACAGATGTATATTCATTTCATGTTGATCGCTCGCCCATTGAAACTGATACATTCTTATGCACCTATCACGGTGCTGCTAGTGATATTGTTCCCAATGATCAGGTTGAACAAAAAGTTTTAATTCCAGAAATTAGAGAAAAGCTCAAAGAATTACATGACGGCCCAGAAGCTGAATTTGAAGCCTTTTTGGCAGAATATTTTTTTGATTTGCATTATCAGCCTAAAGCCAATGCTCAGCCTGTAAATTTAGGCATGGGCCATATTTGGCGTTTGGCTGTAGATCATCCCACTCAAAAGGTTTTGCCTTGTGTTCATCGAGCGCCTGTTGAAAAAGATGGTGAATATCGATTGCTGTTGATTTGTTAAATGTTTAAGTGGCTCACTGGTCTTTAATGACTGAAATATATATTGCCACCCCATGACTGGAATGGCTTGAAGTCACTTTATATCAACAATACTGGTTTAAAACTTCTTATCTGTCACCGAAAAGAGCAATCCCTAGACCTATCAGCATGACCAGTGTTCCATATAGTTTAAACATGGAAACTGGTCGTTCGGCCGCCCCTAGTAATCCAAAATGATCAATCAACAATGACGAGATAATTTGTCCAGCAATTGCCAGCCCCAGCAAAGCCGATAACCCGATTCTAGGTGCAAGGACCACGTAGCTCAGTAATGCGCAAGAACCTAGAACTCCGCCCATAAGACTCCACCATGGTTGATTAGGAATAGCGATCAGTGAAGAAGCTATTCCGCCTCGAACCAGAGAATAAAACCCAAGGCATACCGCACCAGCAGTAAATGAAAATAATGCCGCAGCGACAGAATTCCCGCCTATACCTTTAGCCAGTTGGCCATTCAATGTGGTTTGTAGAGTAATCCCCAGCCCCGCACCAAAAGCCATGAGGTAATAGATAACATTTATAGACATATTGTTTGCTCCCTCTTAGACAACTTACTCAAGAGGTAGAAACGTCTCGGCAAAAATATCTGGAGTATAACCAGCCGCAACGAAAAGATGCTGGCGAGATTCATCAATCGCTGCACGAAGTCGCTCACTGTCCACACCCAACACTTTACCATCACGTTTAACGATTCTTCCGGCAATCATCACCGTATCGATATTGCTGCGTTCAGTTGCATGAACAACCGTGCCAAATGCATTACCAGACGGATAAAGATTAATGTCATCCGTTCGAATTAATATCAGGTCAGCTTGTTTACCGGGTGTCAGGCTGCCGATTTTTTCTTGCAGACCTGCACAAGCAGCACCATCAGCCGTTGCAGCTTTGAGAAGGTTTTGCGCCTGAAAGGTCACTGGCGAATGTGCTGAGCCACAACATTTGTTTTGGTGCATGCCCATTACACGCTGTAAGTAAAATGCTACGCGCATTTCCATAAACATATCGCCACTATAAGACGTTTCATTATCTACACTCAAACCAGGTCTAATGCCATGACGTAGAGCCGATTGCATGGCAAACATACCGTCTTCGATACCATAGTGAGCATCTGATCGTGGGCATACGTTTACTCGCACTCCAGCTTCGCGCAAAATTTTCCATCCAGCATCTGGCAGCGAGGTACAGTGGTTAAAGATATTATCTGGCCCTAACAGACCTTGTTGATGCAGACCCTCTAATGCAGCAGCCATTTCCCCACCAAAAAATTCGGTAATGATTGGTAGCCTTAATCTGCGTGCCTCAGCCCATAATTCGGGTTCTAACTGAGCCATGGCAGCTAATGACACCAAACCGTTTTTACTATTTTTAAAATATTTTTCTTGAAGACGTTCGAGATTGCTAGGCCAGTTCGCTCTGTCCCAGTCTCCTGAAACTGGTGCACCAGAAGCGTGTACAGCTCGAATACCAGCATCTAGCAAAGCCTCGACAGCCGCATCAGAGTGAGCGGCACTACGACTATTGTGCGAGTTATCAATCACTGTTGTGATACCCGCATCTATACAACCTAGCGCTGTAAGCAAATTACCGATGTACATATCTGCTGGGCGATAATACTTGGCAAAAGAATAATGCGTCGCGTTGCAATAGTCTTCTAACGTTTGGGCATTCGGATTAATCCGTCGTAGTTGCCCTTCCCATGAATGTCGATGAGTATCGACCATACCCGGCATCGCGATCATATTGGATGCATCAATAAGAGCTGCACCTTCGGCTTCTAAATTTTCATCCACGGCAGTAATCATGCCGCTCTCGATAAGAATATCTCCGCGAACCATGTTCCCAACCACGCTATCCATGCTTAGGATCGTCGCCCCGCGAATGAGCATTCTATTTGGTGAAGACTCAGTCAGCTGCACTATATTTCTGTTGTAATCAGTCATCATTATTCCAACTTCTCAAATGTATGCTGAAAATCTATCTGAAGTGATAATGCTGAAAAAGCTGGTTAAACTGTTTTTATTATTCAGTGAAAGCGAATAATCTAAGAGTGTGAGTATAGTATTGAGACAAAGGTATGAGATTGGATCGTATTCAAGCAATGCAGATTTTTGTTCGGGTGGCAGAAGCTGAAAGCTTTATCCATGCGGCAGAAGCACTTTCCCTACCTGCCTCAACAGTCACTAGTACAATTAAAAATCTTGAAAAGTATTTACAAGTGCGTCTGTTAAACAGAACAACAAGACGCGTTAGCCTGACGCCAGAGGGAACAGAATATCTGACTCAGTGCCGAGAAATACTCGACCTGATTGAACATACCGAATCTAACCTGACTAACGCTATCAAACAGCCACAGGGTCGATTACGAGTTGATATGCCTGCGGGCATAGCTCATTCGGTGATTCTGCCGAACCTGCAAGAGTTTCAAAGGCGTTATCCCGATATCTACCTCATGATAGGTGTCAGCGATAGACAAGTAGACGTTATTAAGGAAGGCGTAGACTGTGTAATCCGCATGGGAAATTTAGAGAACTCCACGCTGGTTGCCCGCCCTCTTGGTGAGTTCCGCTGGGTAACATGCGCTTCGGCACTATATTTAAAAGAGAAAGGAACTCCACAAACTCCCGATGATTTAGCACATCACCGAGCTATTCATTATTTTTCAGGGAACAACAGACATGCGGGTGAAATGCGCTTTGTACGAAACGAAGTGAAAAAAACTGTACAAATGCAAGGTACGGTTGCTGTTAATGAAACTGAACTTTATATAAAAATGTGCCTTGAGGGATACGGACTCGCTCAACTTGCTGAAAGAATTGTGATAGAATACTTAAAAGAAAGAAGGCTCATCGCAGTATTACAAGAGTGGTGCCCACCACCTGTTATTACAAGAGTGGTGCCCACCACCTGTTGCTGTGACTTTACTTTATCCGCATCAGCGGTTTCTTTCACCCGCAGTACGTGTATTTGCAGACTGGATGGCAGAGCTAATAAGTGATCAACAATCTGACTCAATTTAAAAGGTTATTTTTAAGGCTTCATAATTAAAAATAGTCCTTTAAAGTAAGTTACTACTAATTATATATATTACTTTCAAATGAAAGGACTTATATGAAACAGTCTTATTTAGAAAACATCCACTTTTTAGAAAGAAATAACTCTATATATGATCTGACTAGCCATAACAAATAAACAAAGCACTCCTACGCTATATGAAATTGTGCGCCATGGCTGCATAGAAGTTAGATATGTCAAAGTATGAGTGACTCTAGAAAATGTGAAAATAATAAATAACCACTTCGTGATGATATAGTCTGTATTTAAGAAAATACATAAAGCACCCAATACCCAGAAAATTGGAATATTTTCTAAATCATTCAACCAAGCCTGTTGTGCTCTAGCCACTTGTGGTAACTCGGCAGTATGTGCTGGCACTCTTAAAAAGCCCGCATCTTCTATATTCTTAAAAGCCTTGTTTTTAATTCTGTAATATCCTTGATATGCAGATATTCCGAACATTTTTACAAATAATAAAACCGTACATAATGCGTAAACATATAAAAGACTATTCATTTATTTCTCTGAGGAACAAATTATAATTTATGTATCTATATAATATTTATAACATTGTTATTAATAAAAAAATACTCCTTTAGTACTTATGGTAATTTGACTTTAAATGCGATCCAAAGTCGATTTAAATAAGATTAGGATAAAACTCTTTATTTGGTAATTTTCAGACAGGACCTCTGTTATGACCCCAAACATCATACTTTCAAGTGATCGTATTCGGTTACGCCTTTTAAAGCTTGAAGATTCAAGAGATTTAGTCGCCGCTGCTTCAGACGGAGAATTATGGAACCTCCCTTTCACTGTCGTACCTTCAGCAGAGACAATAGACGACTATATTCACCATGCACTAGAAGGTTACCAAGCAGGCACGGTTCTGCCTTTTACCGTTGAAGATATCGCTACAGGAAAAATCATTGGGTCTACGAGATTTTGGAAAATAGACAGAAAAAATTTAAAGTTAGAAATTGGAAGTACTTGGTACTCAAAATCTTGGCAGCGAACATACGCAAATACAGAGGCAAAATATTTGCTTCTTAAATATGCCTTTGAGGAATTAAATTGCGTCAGAGTTCAGCTTACAACAGATGTACTCAATGAAAAATCACAGAATGCGATTTTAAGACTCGGTGCTCAAAAGGAAGGTGTTGTAAGAAATGAGCGAATTATGCCTGATGGAAGAAAAAGGAATTCTGTCAGATTTAGTATCATTGATGAAGAGTGGCCGAGCATAAAAGAGAATCTTATTAAAAAGTTAAATTATTAAAAGTCTTATCGTGCAATAGTTTAAAGCATTTATAGGCGTGCAAACTCCCCCATTAAACTTAAGTTTACTGGTAGTCGACTTAGTATGTTCAATTTACTATTCCCAGTCCATAAAGCTGAGTTACCCAACAATATTTTTTTCTTTTATTAATATATAACGTTCACACGTACCCAATCTTCATACTTGGTGGCCTGAACATTGGTACTTGATGTAATTGCCCCATGAATAGGAATATTTTCTTTCATCCCTGTCGCGATTCCTGAATATATTTTACTTCCTGACCCTCCCCAAATTTGAGTATGACCAGCATCTTGGTACAGTACATATGCAACAGATGCGGTACTTGCAGCAGATTTAAGTTCAAAGTTATTGTCTGAAGTTACCGCCAATTGATACGGCGTATTTTGACTACATTGCACAGATACATCCGTTCTTGCAGCAGCAACTGGCTGAGAACGAACCACTGAACCAAAATCTAAATTCCCTTGTGTAGAAACTTCACATGCTTCAATAATTGTTAAACTGACTCTTAATGATGTAGATGCATTTCCAGCATCTGCACTATTTATTGTCAGCATACTCATCAGAGAAAACAAAGTGTATTTAAGGACTTTCATTTCTTCTCCTTAACTTTTTGTTCTAATGTCTATTCATCTTTATATTGTGTTTTTTCTGTTCTGGTTAAAGAAACAGCTTCAGGATCTTTTAGTTATAAAACTTAATATTGCACACTGTCAATAAATACTAAACGCATGATTTTAATTTTATTTTTAAAATCTGTGACGTACTACACGCAATCTAACTATTTTTAAAATTAGTTGAGATTTTTATTGCTCTTAAGAGCATTTTAATTTTCCTTTAACTTCATTTTCCGAAATATTTTTGAACACCATTCTTTAATCTTGCCCCAATATTCCTTACCTAGTAATGCAATTGCAATTAAAAAGAGAATCTCACCTACGATCATAAGCCCTGTAATAACTGCTGCTTTATAGGGAATATCTAAAAAAGGAATAATAGGAAAAGAGATCCAATACAAGGCCACAAATCCTAACAAGACTAAGCCAATTTTCTTTTTGAGATTCAATTTTGGTTTTGGCATCAACTGTATTTCACTTTAAAAATTCATAAATTCCATTATTCATTCCTTTGTGTAAAGAACGTTTAAGAAGTGTGTAAAGAGCATGGAGATTTAAAATATTTTTAATCATTAAATCTGTCAGTTCATGTGTAATCTTTAAAAGATGAATAATTCTGTCCTTTCTCGCAATTGCATAAATATATTGATCAAAATAATATCCACATAAATAGATTATAACTTTACATATTGTTTAGCTTATAGATTCAATACTAAGAAAACTGTGAAGTTAAATTTAAAATGAATAATTCAGACCTTTAAAACCATCCATTTTTAATTTGAGAAATGCTTGATATGAAAAAATATTTACTCTTACTTTTACTCAGCTTTTATTCGATTCACTCATTTGCCTCGGACAAACTACATGGCAGCGTTTGGAAAACAATTGATGATGCAACCAATCAACCGAGAGCACTGGTAAGATTTAGCGAAGATAAAAATGGCAATCTGTCTGCGAACATCGAAAAAATACTTGTTCCAAATGAAGCTAACAAATGTACGATGTGTGAAGGTACCTACAAAAACAAATCTTTGATTGGCCTAACCATCGTGAAAAACTTAAAAAGTGTAGGTCAAAATAAATATGACAAAGGATCTATCCTTGACCCACAGTCTGATAAAACCTATCGCTTTAGCTTAACAGTATCCCCAGATGGCGAAAAACTTACCGCGCGTGGATATATTGGTATCTCTGCAATTGGCCGAAATCAAACGTGGTATCGAGTTAAATAAGCTTTAAGGTATTTAAAGGATTTTATTTATAAATTACATGGTTTTTGAGATGATCACTTATCTTAAAAACCATATGACTTTCTTCAAATTAACAGATTATTTAGAGCAACTTTACTATTTTTATCATTCTCCTGTAGGAAAAAAGCAAAGTCTTACATGAAAATTGAGTATGCACTGTCTTTGCACTCTATGCACTCATATAAACAGAAAAAACGTTAACGTTGACCTAAACCGCATTTGCAGAGTTATCTCTCAAAGTATTAAAAATACTGTCTACAGTTTAAATAGTAAAAGGATGTGTTTTTTAACAACTCTAAATGTATCTTAATGTAAATTTTAAAAAATTAAAATTACTTTATAAAGCTAAAGATACGTAATAAATTTCTATTACAATGGTTTAAAAAAACATCTTCATCGATCTTTATTTGCCAAATTTACAACTCTTGGAAAACTATTTTTTCTGAATAAAATGATAAAATTTAAATACTAAGCCTAGGATTTTATATTCATTAGCATTCATATTCAAATTTAATCATTTAACTCAATGTAAATTATTCTCTGTCAAAGCCGGTAGTAAAGTTAGCCCTAATATTTGTACTACTTCACAAAACACTAAAATTGTTTTTTTAAATTAAAATTTTACTATATAAATACTATATTTTTTATATTAAAATTTAACCATAAAGTTATAAATGCAATGTTCATGGAATGAATTTTGCTTAACTTTTTATAAGTCTCAAGATACAAGGATATGATCGATGGATATTAAATTTGACTTCAACTTAGTACGAATTTTTTGCACATTATATGAAACAGGCAGCCTGACAAAAACAGCTGAGATCTTAGAGATTAGCCAACCAGCAATTAGTCACTCACTTAAAAAGTTAAGGAATTTGTATAATGACCAACTTTTTATTCGTACTGACGGTAGAATGTTACCAACCAATTTAGCAGAAAAAATATCAATCAACCTGCTGAATTCTAAAGAATTAATTCTCTCCACTTTACCCGATACAAATTTAGTCACTATCAAAAAAAATTTTGTATTCTCTATGTCAGATATGTGCCAATCTTATTTTATGCCTTCCATTTGTCTCTTGATGGAAGAAAATAATAATAAAGTAAATATTGATGTTATTCAGGCTCAGCAACATGATTTACTCCACGCGATGCGTGATGGAGAAATTGACTTTGCTATAGGACATTTACCTGTTCTAAAAAACTGTAAAGATAACATAATATATGAAAAACTATTTGATGATGAATTTGTCTTAATGATTAGAGAAGGACATCCTTACTGTAATGAAGAAATCGATATTATTTTTAATAATATTGAATTAATTGGAGTAAAATCTTTAACCACAGGCCATACTGATTTAGTCAAAAATATTAATAATGAATTTGAAAATAAAACTATATTAAATATTCCAAATTATTCTGTAGCACCAGAAATTGTAAATAAAACAGATTATGGCGTTATTATTCCAAAATCATTTGCCAAAAGATTCAATTATGATAATCAATTTTTTATTATAGATATTAATATACCGAGAAATACTATTGATATTGGGCTTTATTATCACCGGTTATTTAAAAATAATCATTCTATAAAATGGATGAGTGAAATTATTGTAAATAACTTCAAAGCTACCTCTTGTTAAGGAATGTAAAATGGATTCAAACGAAATTTTGATTGTTGATAAGATGATTCAATCAAGATATGCTGCCCGCGCTTTTCTAGATCAACCTGTCGATCCGCAGCTTATTAGAGATATTTTAACTATTTCTTCCCGAGCGCCATCAGGTACTAATACGCAACCTTGGAAAGTATATGTTGTTAGCGGACAAAAACGTACTGAGTTGGTAGAAGAGGTTTGCCAAGCACAAAAAAAAATATTTGAGCAACCTTATATAGCTGAACAATATCAAGAAAGTTTTGCCTATTATCCAAAAGTTTGGCAACAGCCTTACTTAAATCGAAGAAAAGAAAATGGCGCTTGGCTATATGGTTTACTCCAAATCAGTAAAAATGATCAAACCAAAATGCAAGCACAACTTTTACATAATTATAAATTTTATGGTGCTCCAGTGGGGCTTTTCTTTACTGTGGATCGTTCTTTAGGTATTGGTTCAAAAATGGATATTTCAATGATGATGCAGAATGTAATGTTGTGTGCCAAAGCTAGAGGACTTGACACTTGCCCACAAGCTGCATGGAATAAGTTTCATTCTATCGTACTCAACCATCTGAATGCAGATGAGAATGAAGAACTCGTTTGTGGAATGGCAATTGGCTATGCTGACCCTTCCCATATTATTAATAACTCTCAAACTACTCGAGTTCCTGTAGAAGAGTTTGCTATATTTTTAGATTAATTATTTAAATATAAAAAAATCATCTTCAGATGATTTTTTTATTCGTAAAGCACTGCTATAAAAATAACTAGCGCATCAGTAAACCACCATTCATATCCCAAGTTGCTCCAGTAACAAATGCTGAATTATTCTGAATTAATAACTCAATGGTTTGTGCAATAAAACGCATATCACCGAGTCGCTTTACTGGTATAGATTTAAGAATATCTGGAATTTCATCTGGCTGAACTAAACGATGGAATGCTGGAGAATCCACTGGACCACATGCAATAGCATTAACTGTGACCCCTGATTCAGCCAGAGCTTTAGCAAATAATTTGGTCATAGTCAGAATAGCTCCCTCAGAAATAGCATAGTGTGCTCCTACAGCGACACCACCATTTTGACCTGCGAGAGAAGACATATTAATAATACGTCCTTGCCTCTGTTGTGCCATCCATTGCCCAAAGCGTTGACAGGCAAGAAAGGTTCCCATCTGGTTAATCCGGCAGATCTCAACGAACTCGTCAGCCGAGATATCAAACATTGGGGTCGTTCTGGTCATAGCCGCATTGTTAATAAGCACATCCAGCTTATGAAATTTTTGTTTAATCCAACCAGAGACTTCATCAAAGTCTGCTGGCTGCGTGATATCTAGTTTGTGGGCAAATGCGTTATTCACTGCCAGCTTTTCTACCGCTGTTTCAGCTTTCTCTAGCGTTACATCAGTTACAATCACTTGATATTGCTGGCTGACAAGATATTCTGCTATTGAAAAGCCAATTCCTTCTCCGGCACCAGTAATTAGAATCACCTTATCCATTCTGCCCTACTCCTTTATCCAGATTTAGTGGTTCCCAATATTTTTCGGGGTAAAGAAAATACTTATCGCAGCGATCAAGGCAGCCGCAGAAAACAGATAGAAATTAGCACTAGTACTAGTTCCATTCGCCAGCAGGTAGCCTCCAATGATAGGTCCCATGATAGCCCCAATACGACCGACTCCAATTGCCCAACCTACAGCACTAGCACGAATCTTGGTTGGATAGTAATGAGTAATATAACCAACCTGAACCATACCAACCCCTGTTATGCCCATACCTGCCAGAGCAACTAGCACATAGGTCAAGGCAATATGGTAATTAAAAGAGAGGCAGAAAATAGCTACGGCACCAATAAGATAGAACATCACGATTGTTTTACGTGTGTTTAATCGATCTGTCAGACGACCAATAAATAGCGATCCCAAGCCAGCAGAAAGCATAAAGATTGCTAGAAAAGAAATACTGGAACTAATGCCATAACCATTAGTTTTCATAATTTGTGGCAACCAAGTGCTTAAGCCATACACACCAAGTACGGTTGCAATCTGTGAGCTCGAAAATAAAGTTGTTGCACGCAGATGCTTGGTCGAGAATAGTTCTTTTAGCAGAGAGAAAATATTAACTTTTTCTTCTTTGCTGATCTGATAGTTTTCAATCGAATTCTGATCAATACCAATTTTATCAGCTAACTGTAACGCCTCTTGTTTACGGTTTTGACTAAGCAGAAAACTAATCGATTCAGGAAGATACTTGATAAATATAGGGACTAATAATAATGGTAGTGCACCAATTGCAATCAGTGGACGCCAGCCATATTCACCCAGATAGAACATTCCGACCAGTGCTGCCAGTAATGCCCCTGCTGGATAACCACAATACATCAAAGCGAAATAGAAGTTTTTATGCTTTTCATCTGAATATTCAGAAGTTAAAGCACAGGCAATTGGAATTATGCCACCAACTCCAATACCACAAATACCGCGAGCAATAACAAAAGTAATTGGATCTTGTGCCATGGCTGCTACAATCATTGAACTGGTAAAAATAATTAGACAACCAATTAATAATTTTTTACGCCCAAATAAATCACTAAGTGCGCTAAACAAATAACATCCAATCAATGTACCCAAAAAAGCCGCACTGCCAATATATCCCATATGTACGGCAGTCACGTTCCAGCTCACCTCCTGTAAAAGGGTCGGAATAATGACCCCCATAATTCCGATATCATAACCCTCAGATATCATTGCAATAAAACACAGCAGTACCACACGTTTAGTAGTAATAGCTGAAGGTTCCATATTGGTATTTATTTCATTATTTATTACTGGTACCGACATCAGCATTACTCCTTAATATATTTTTAATGAAGGATGAGCCTCATGTATGGCATAAGAACCATTACAGAAAACTAATGAATCAACATCCTGTTCATAACTATATTGCAGCACCTCTCCAATCACGATGGCATGGTCTCCAGCGTCGCAAACGCTCCATAAGCGACACTCAAACCAAGCTGACACATTGGTAAAACGAGGTGCTCGCTGACTATCCTGATGTAGTTCAATACCAGCAAATTTATCTTCACCGCGTCGAGCAAAACGGTTAGAAAGTTCTATCTGTTCTTTCCGTAATATATGAATAGTAAAATATCCTCCTTTAGTAAAAGCTTCATAAGTGTAGGCATTTTTATCAATGCTCCATAGCACTAACGGTGGTTCCATAGACACTGAATTGAAGCTATTAGCAGTAACGCCAACTTTTTCTCCATTCTTGTCATAAGCTGTAATAATAGTGACACCTGTAGGAAATTTACTGAGTGCATTTCTGAAATCACGGGTATTAATCAACATTTTGTTCCTCTTTATTTGATACGTTTCTTTTCCTGAAACTAGATATATCCTTTGAATGGTTCTGTTTTAGTCATCACTGCTCCAGCACCATCAAATACTGATTCATTAATATGTGCATGCTGAGTAATTACTAAAATATCTCGCAGAATTTTCTGCATTTTCTGACGTTTGAAGATGGAGTTAATGCCAGAAATGCTATAGCAGTTCTTGACAATATCGACACAAGAATGCGCAGCATAGGTAGCAGAAAGGCGCATTTCATTTTCTAGCTCTTTACTAATCTCGTTACCTTTTTCAATTTCGTCCCAAACAAGATGACAAATCTCGTAGAAATAACTACGGGCACTAAGAAAAGCTGCTGTATTTTTGGATAAAGCCATACGGAAATAAGCGCGATCAGCAAGTTTAGGCGCGCCAGTTGTAGTTTGTCCCTTACAAATTTGTAGAAGTTCCTGAATTGCTGCATAAGCCAAACCAAGTGCTACCACGGTATGGACCTGACCCGAGAAAGCAACGGTTGGGATGTGATAAAGCGGTTCATCAACAAGTGCAGGTGCACCGCGAATAAAAGACCAGTCTTCAGTGACAAACTCCTTATTTACTTTTAAGTCATGGCTACCTGTGCCTTCCATACCGAAAACATCCCAGTTCTCAGACACCTGTACTTTATCTTTAGGAAAAATTACAGTTCGTGGACGATCCTGAAATTCGCCACTGCTACTCTCACAAATACCTACACCTAACCAATCTGCCGTTTTTGAACCACTAGAAAATTTCCATGTTCCAGACACTTCCCAGCCATTATCAATACGGGTAACTGGTTGTACCGGGAACAAGCCTCCCGCAAAGATCTGGTCTGGACCATCCTGATAAATGATTTTCTGAGTTTCGATAGGCAAAGCCGCTAGGTAATAATTTGATGAACCAAAACTAGCTACCCATGCAGCTGAACCATCGACAGCAGCCAATTTTTCCAAAGACTGTAAAAATGGCAGTGGATTCCCTGCATTACCACCAAAGATTCGAGGTACAGACACACGGAAAAATCCAGCTTTTTTCATCAAATCGACGATATGCTGTGGAATAAAGGCCAGTTCCGAAAATGATGCACTTTCCAATGCAACTTGCTTGAGCAATTCTTCAAACTCAGATTTTTTACTCTCGTCCAGAAAGATGGAATCGTAAAGTCGCTCAATGGTATACATGGGTCTTCCTTAAGGATCATGATTAGATATTCATATTTATAGTTTTTAAATTTATATAGAACAAATAACTGTCATTTATGGTATTTCGATAAAATAAACAGCACGAATACATATTTTATTTATTTGATATTTAAAATTTTTTTATTTAAAAATCAGAACCATTAATTCCAATATCAAAGACCAAAGAAAAAATATAGGCCCCAAATCTGGAGCCTATAAGCATGTATCCACCAATAAGGATTAGTATGGATTTTTAGAACTTGAAGGTATAAGAAGTAATTAAACGGTGTTCCACAAAACTCTTCCCTGGTTCCATTCCTGCACCATATTTAATATTAGCGTCAGTGTAGCGCCATTCAAATCCCAATCCTTTTAACCATCCCTGATTTGGGTTGTATAATAGGCTGAATACACGTTCAGTTTCCTTGTTATCTGCCAGTCCAGAACGCTGGATGCCATCACCATGATGATAGGCAAACCGAACTTTAACACCCGGTAGGTTCCAGTCTTTAAAATCATATATGTAGCTGAAATGCCAAATAAATTCTTCTGGATTATTAAAAAGCAGAATTGACCAAGCCTGTAAGTAAAGTTGCGGAGAATAACCAGTTAGTAAAGGGAAACTACTGTCACCTATATTTTTTTGCAAACCTGCCGTGAAGAAATGATTCTGCTGTTGAAATGTGGTCATTCCACCCAGAGCCTGACTGTCAAGCTTTCCATAATAGGCATCGCCGTCTTCTTTATTATTGAAATAGCTCAAGTCAAATTTAAATTTGGTTTGATTTAACTGGTTTTTATAATTAACACCGACATAATGCTGCTGATAAATATCTTCCAACTGACCAAGCCAATACGATGTCGATAAATCAGGAGTCAGTTGATAGTCCAGCCCCAATAGATTTAGTCCATCGCTTTCTTTGACTGGTCCCGCAGCCATCATACTCAATTTACGGTATTTATCATCATTGCGGGCGTTAACATGGGTAATACGCCCTGCAGTCACTTTTAAATTCTGAATATCCTTGTTTTCCAACATAGCCCCAGCTAGAGATGTGACCAATTGTCTTGAATCATCAAAATATACAATTGGGGTGCGTGGCAATAATTCACCAACTTTCAATTCGGTATTGGCTGCTTTTAGTTTTAAAGTAACCCCGTATTTAGCATAATTACTTTTTAACTCTCCTTTAGCAGTATCATAAGGCACAATTAAGTCACTAGTCTGGCGATGCTGGCTATCAAGTAAAACCGCATATCGTATGCTTGCATCTATTCCCACTTGAAGCGGTGTATCAGTGTAGCCTGATTCAAAGATTAAGTTCGCTCCTTGCGTCCAGCTGCCAAACGACGGTTGTCGTTCTTGATCAAAGGAGCGATCAAAATAGAAATTTCTAAGATTTAGGTTAGTTTTACTATCTTCGAGGAAATCCGCATGTACTTGTATCGTTGCTGCACTAGCACATACGGATATTATTGCTGATTGAGTAAGTTTTAACTGTTTCGACATATGGTACCTATCACATTATTCCATTAAACACCAATAAATAGCCAGAAACAGACCACATCTAAAAAGTTCACTTAATATAGGTTAATTTATTAAATAAATTTTAGATTAATTATTAAACCCCATTTAATAAGACCCCACTAAATAGGTTAAAAATAAACTGGTCCGAACCAAAACATTAAAACACTTTACATATAAAAATAATAAAAAATATAAAGCAAAATAAATAAAACTAATAATATGAAAATTAAAATAAACTCTAATAATAGTTCTTTTTAAAAAATAAAATCATACTTCTTTTAAAGAATAAAAATACAACACCCAAGCTATTAAAGCAAAAAGACTCATCACAAAAAACATATTAAGTATAATATTGAAAAAAATAAAATTTAAAATTACTCCACTTATTAAGCCACAAGAAAAATGCATACTCCCCGTCATTGCACTTGCAGCCCCTGCACGTTTATTTTGATTCTTCATTGCCAAGGCTAAGGAACTCGGCCCTATTAAGCCCATTGTAGAGACGATTAAAAATATTGAAATAAATATTAAATTCTTAGAAATAAAAAAATAACCTATACCCAGTAATACAATCCCACATACCTGAATTATTAAACCCAATAACAAGATAAATTTTATAGTTCGTGTTTTTATCAGAAATTTACTCAGCATAGAAAATAATATAATTCCAATTCCATTTAATCCAAAAATTAAACTAAAAACTTTTTCACTCAGATTAAATTCCCCTATCATAAGGGCTGATGCTGAATTTAAAAATGTAAACATCACCCCACCAGATAATCCCCCAATACACATAGGTATATAAAATGTTCTATCTTTCATTAAATCAATATATGAATTAAAACTATATTTCATTTGAAATTTAGTCCGTTCTGATTTTGATAACGATTCTTGAAAAAAGAAATGAACTCCTAATAGACATGCTATACCGATTAAAGCCATTAATATGAAAATCATGTTCCAATCATAATATTCCAATATTAATGCTCCAATACTTGGAGCAATTATGGGCGCAATAGCCAAAATCATCATTAAGGTAGTAAAAGCTTGTGCTGACGCTTGTAAAGTGAGCTTATCTCTTACAACAGCTCTTACAATTACCACACCCACACAACCGCCTAAAGCTTGTACGACTCTTAGAAATATTAATTGATAAATATTTTGGCTATAGGCACATAAAATACTCGCTAAAATATAAAGTGTTAAACCAAAATAAAGTGGAGCTTTACGCCCGAGTGCATCGCTAATGGGTCCATAAATTAGCTGTCCAACTGCCAAACCAAAAAAATATGCTGGTAAGGTATTTGAAACCTCTTGAACGCTCACTGATAAATCTTTGGCCATATGACTCAAAGCTGGTAAATACATATCTACTGATAAAGGACCTAAGGCCATGAGCAAAGATAAAAAGAGAATCCAGCTTAATGAGTATTGGGTACTCTTCTGTAAATGAATATCTTGCATAAATTCAGCCTTGAATTAAAAAGGAAATCTCTAAGGATCTAGCTCACTTAAAATTTTAAATGTCCAAAACTAAGCGGGATGTTTTAGATCGTGAACAACACACAAGGATCTGTTCGTTGCTGGCTTTTTCTTCGTCGGTAAAGTACACATCACGGTGGTCAGGTTCACCTTCAATCACATCACACATACAAGTGCCGCACACACCTTGTTCACATGACATTTCAATCTCGATACCTTCACGTGCCAAAGCTTGCAAAATGGTTTCTTCAGCATTAACCATAATGATTTTGCCACTTTGCTGAGCAACGACTTCAAATGCATCACCACCAGTTTCTACTTCAACTTGAAAATATTCTTTATGAATTTGCAGTTCTGGAAAGTTCTGGGAAATAGCTAAGTTGATAATCCAGTCCATAAAACCATTTGGGCCACAGGTATAAATATGGCTTTTAGGATCAATTCCTTTAATTGCAGACTGGAAAAACTCCCGATGACTCGCCCCTTCTGATTTAAAATGGAAAGTCGTAAATTGCGCTAATACACCATTTTTAATTTCATTAACAAAAGCGCAGTGCTCTGGGCTTGAACCACAATAATGTAATTCAAAAGATTCTTCCTGTTGTACCAATTGATAGGCCATGGTAATGAGTGGTGTAATTCCAATACCACCACCAATAAGCACTGTATGTTTTGCCTTAACCAGAGGGAAAAGATTTTTCGGTTCACTGACTTGAATTTGCATACCATCTTTCAAATCATCAAAGGCAGAAACTGAACCCCCACGTGATTCAGGATCACGTAAAATTCCTAATCGAAATACACCAATATGTGCTGGATTTTGGCATAGCGAGTATTGACGCACCATGCCATTCGGTAGGTACACATCAATATGAGCACCCGCTTCAACTTTTGGTAGTACTGTAGAGTTTGCAGATTCAAATTCCATGACTGCAACGTTTTCACCCTCTACATGGCGATTTTTGACAACAACATTATACAGTGTAGCCATGATCCTTCTTCCTGTTACACATTAATCGCAAGGGTTAACGCCCAAAATAACTCACCATTGGCTACCCCTTGCGCACGCCATGAATGCTGCGCTTAGGCCATCCAATTTCATTAATATTTTCTTAGAGAATGTAACTAATACCCGCTAAGGTATCAGTAGAATTTACTAAGTTTATAATTTTACGATTGATTTTAAAGCCTGACTCCTCATCACGTTGTAAATGAAAAATCACATCAGCGGTGTAATGCTTTAAATTTTCCTTACGAAATTCACGTAAGTTTTGTGCGCAACGTAAAACAATTTCATCCTCATCATTCTTAAGAATACGAACACGTGACACACTACGGACAGTATTGGCTTTTGGTGCAGTTGAAATCGCTTCACCATTCTTTAAACGTTCGACACGTAATTGACGCATATGATGATCGTCATAGGCATAATTCAGATTATTTTCATAATCGGTTAAGCTTGGATCGATAGGAATGATATAAACGCCCTTTTCATTCCAAAGTTTTATCCATGTTTCATGTTCAGAGTGGTCTAACATGTCTGCTTCTGCCCAAATGAAAGCGGTCACTTCATTCAATAAATTTAGGTCAATTTTCATAGCATTCTCCTTAAGACATCATTAACTTTTTCCACTGCTGATAAGCAGCGCGCATCCCTGTTTCAGCACTAACATCGCTTTTTAAACCATCCTCAGTTTTCACTTCACCTGGTAAACCGCGGTTTAACATGATCCATAAATCATTACCTGCACTCGCGCCATGTTGTACACGCTCCCATGCTTCTGCATCATCTGGCGTACCGAAACCAAATGGGCCTTGGAAATGTTCATGTAAACGTAAGCGATATTGGTTAGCGATTTGTGGGCCACCGTCCATAGTTATGACAGAATGGTGAATCTCTGTTTTGTCTACTGCAATTGGTTGCATCACACGAAAGAAAGCCATTGAACAAGCAATATTCGGGAATAAGTTCAAGTTAAAACCAGATCCTCCTACAGCACGAACAATACGGCGCACTTCAAGTTCTTCATGTCCTTCATCACGTAAAGCTTGCGCAAGCTCTTCAAAACGCTCCTGAATTGGGCGTTCCATCAACTCTTCATCTAGGTCAACCAGCTCTGGAATCATCACCATGACACTATGACCATTACCTAAATCTTCGACATAACCCGGCTGATTTTCAAAGTTGAATAATTCTTCAGTTTGTTCATCAACTGAACTTAAAAATGATTTGTGTACTAATGGAAAATGATAGGCATCAGTTGTATTCTCCAACTGGATTTTCCAGTTACCCGGAAAAGTAAAACGATGTTCACCTAATACTTTAATTGGATAGCCCGCACCTTGTTTCATAAACAAGTCGATCCATTTTTTTGCAGCCCCTAGAAAATCTTCTAGTGGCTCAATCTCATGATTGAATGAGGCGAAAATCATGCCGTTATATTCTTCAACACGTAAGCTAATTAATGGGAATTCAGACTTGTCTAGACATTCACCATAGCTTTCTGGAGATGGGACACCACGCAAACTTCCATCTAGTGCATAACTCCAACCGTGATATGGGCAAACAAAGCTATTGGTTTTTCCTTTTTTATGTTCACACACTGTAGCTGCGCGGTGACGACAGCGATTTAACAAGACATGGACTTTTTTCTTTCGGTCACGTACAGCAACTACAGGTTGCTTACCTATATTCATGGTTTTATAGCTACCTACATCGGGAATTTCGCTGGCATGTGCAACCCAAACCCAAGTTTTGTAGAAGATCTTTTCCATTTCATCATCAAAGATCTGAGCATCTTTATACAATGAGGTATGCGCGCGATCACTTTGAACAAGTTCGTTGTAATCAGTCTCAATATTTTGTGTTGGAATAATACTGTTCATGGCAATTTCCTTTTCAATCTATCCATACTAGGAATTAATTCTGGTTCGGTACTGGCAACTCGGCACTGCTATTCCAGTGAGAGATAGGACGGCTAAAAATATTTTCGGTCTGGAAATGTTTAATTTTCCAGCCACCCTCTGCTTGCTGTTGAAAATGCACCGTTAATTTGGCTGCGTTTAAGTGGCAACGTCCATCTTGAAAGGTGGATGTTTGCAACATTAACCAAGAGGCGTTGGCTTGATCATGTTTGATATAAATTTGTTCAGAATTCACAAAATGAGCATTCATAACAAAATGAGATTGTTTTTGGGTGTAGCTTTTGAACATGTCGTAAATCGCTTGCCATGAATCATAGCGCCCAAAAGATTTAGCATATTTGTCGCCAATACCTTCCCAAATACAGTCTGCATCAAACAAGTTCATTAACTCATTCAGGTCAGTATTAGCATCTAGAGCATCACAAATTTCCATATAACGATTTATACAGTTACGAATTTCTTGCTGCGCTTCTAGTTGTTCCAAACGTAACAAAAGCTTAGTCATATCAACGTCATGAAGCATGCTTTAGGCTCCTTCACTTAGTTCAAATAAACAGGCAATTGCACATAATTTCTCATCTTGATTTTGTCCTGCCACCAATTGCAAACCTACGGGTAAACCCTCTGTGGTTTCTAAAGGCAAGGTTAGTGCAGGATGACCTGAAACATTAAAAGGACGTACTAGAGACGTTAAGTTCAGAAGTTTTAATGGATCATTTACTTCACTAATTTGTGGAGGAATGATGGGTAATGTAGGTAAAAGCAATGCATCAAATTGTGTTAAAAGTTGATCTACTTCTTGTCGAAACGCTTGCTGCACTTCTTTTGCTTTCGCATATTCTTCAGATGTGATTTGCGCGGAAGCTAATAAACGTTGGCGAATATCAGTCCCTAATTTTCCAGTAGTAATTAAGTATGAAAATGCCTGCCAATTTTCATAACTAATCAGGGTCATTCCGACTTTATAAGCAGCTTGGAATAGTCTTAATTCAACTGGTTCAAATTGAATATTGCTTAACTGCTCTATTCGTTGCTCAATGCTGTGCCAAACTGAATTGTCTGCATCTACACGTAAAATCCCTATACGCGCTGTATTTTCCTGATTTAGCTTAACCTTCTGAATATCGAATGTTGGATCAATAATATCCATGGCGTGAATCAGTGTGCTCATATCATTAGCAAACGGTCCAACACAGTCTAAGCTTGAAAATTGAGGTAATACACCTTGACGGCTTACGCGACCAAAAGTTGGTTTAAGCCCATAAATACCACAACATGCCGCAGGTAAACGAATTGAGCCCCCTGTATCAGTTCCTATAGAAAAATCACATATTTTCTCCGCAACTGATGTAGCAGATCCACTTGATGAACCACCTGGAATAAGATGAGGATATTTAGGATTTATAGGACTCCCTGTATAACCATTTAGTCCCGTAATCCCAAAAGCAAGTTCATGTAAGTTAGCCTTGCCAATAATCTGACAGTCTTGGTCTAAAATATTTTCTACAACTGCTGCATTTTGTGTTGCAGCTGAAATATCAGCTAAGGCTGGACTTGCTGCTCTAGTCGGATAATCTTGAATGTCTATTGTATCTTTAACAACAACTTTTAATTTTCCAGATCCCAACTGCAAAGTTTGAACCAAAGATGCCATATGCTCTCAACCTATGATGTCTGGTTTCAGATCATTACAGACCTGAAATTCACTTGTCATAAGTTATATACATGTCCTTTAAACACAGCAAATTACTACTATTTATACTTTTTGAAGCACTATTATTGAGGTGAATAGAATACGTATGTTATAAAAAAGCCACATCCAAGAATGTGGCTAAAAAGAATTTAGTCATAGATTAATCAAGAAGTTTCAACCAAACTAATCAACGTTCTCCTTTTCAGAAGAAGACCCATTACTTGATGGTTCAGAAGAACCCAAAGCCATACTTGAGAATACGCCATCGCGATAAACCCATGCATGTAATAATGCAGCAGACAGATGACCAATAACAACAGCAAATAATAACCAAGCCAAAATTCCGTGTAGAGTACGGAACCAAGCGTAAAGTGTAGAGTTGGTGGGGGCTATAGGTGGAAGATCCCAACCCGGAAATAAAGTTACAGGCCAATTACCTGCCGATAGCGTAGCCCATCCGAGCAATGGCAAACTAAACATCAAAAGATAGAGCAGCCAATGTGATGCGTGGGCAATAAATGCCTGCCAGCGTGGTACAGTCGGCGGCAAAGGTGGAATTGGGAAATAGAGTCGGTTTATTAATCTTATGATGACCAATAATAAGATTGCGATTCCTAAAGGACGATGTATATCGATTAACCATGGACGCCAAGTGATTGAGGTTGTCATTCCCACGCCAATAAATAGCATGGCCAAAATCGCTACTGCCATAAGCCAATGTAGAATTCGAGCAGTCAAATTAAAATGGCGTGGAGCATTATCGTTAGATTTATTTTGCATGGCTGATCTCTCCTATTTACCCACGGCATCCGTTGCTTTACCAAATCCAATTTCACGTAAGCGAGCATTGTAAGATTGTGAATAGATGCTTGCTCGTGCGGCGAGTACCGGATCATCTGATAACTCAATTCCTGGTGGAACTAGTGTTGGGTCAAAGTTAATGTCACGGCAAACGCCATTTACCTGTTCAGTTACATTTTTGACTTCCAATGTTCCTGCTATCACTTCTTTACGTTCTTTTGGCCAAGGTTGAGACGGGTCATTCACTGGGTCTCCCGGCTCGGCAAGTTGCAAAACCAAATCCCAATATAGCGGCCCTTCAGCTAAACGTTTTTTGATGTCTTTAAATAAGAAATCATGGCCAGCTTGATCACGTTGTTCTTTCGTCAGACTAATAAATTTTGAATGAGGACGCATAGACCAACGGACTGGTTGTTCTTGTCCATTGGCGGCCCGCAATATAAAAGCATTTACGACATAAAATTCTGCGCCGCTAAAACTACCGGTTAATGGCATCTTCGCCTTTTGCTCAATAGACTTACGCGCTTCTGGATATTCTTTTAAGAAAGCCTCAACAAGGGCTGGATCAGGTTTGCCAGTAGCTGGAACTGGTTTAAATGCTTTTTGCTGCGCTAAAAAACCTTCAGCATTTCGTGTAGGGAAATAGGGAAAGTTATTTAATTTCATGCGCCATTGTGAATGATCAGCTGCGGAAAGTAATAAAGCCATACTTACTGTTGCTGTCGAATTATCTGCCGCATGCGGGTTACCACTTCCAATAGAAAATCGACCAATTGCTGGTATATCAGACTTGGCAAATACCGTGGCTTTAGAGAGTGCCGCTGCAGAACCATTACTGTGGTAAGTGCCATCAAAACAAATACCCTTACCGTGTGCACGTCGATATCCGGGATCAAAGTTATTTAATGAGTCACCCAAAAAGGTTTTACTTGTGGTGCGATGCCCAAATAGACCTGCAATCCAAGCAAATGCCAATACTAAAGAGCCTGCGATTACTGCAATACCCACAAATCGCAGCCAATACTTCTTTAGACTTTTAAAATTCAAATTATTCATTTTTCATCCTGTGTAAATTGTATGGCTGCATCTATAAAGAAGAGTTTGATCATGTAAAAAGAGTATTACTTACATTGATGGAACCACGTTCAAAATTAGCTGAGTAAATAAAATCCCGAAAGTTCTGGATCCAATATAGCGATAAGCCCTAATATAATATTTATTTCTGGGCCATATAAGGTACGCACCTCGGGGTTAGTATCAAGCTTAGTTTCATTGTAAGTGGAGATAAAGAAAGTATGGGAACGAAAAACCTAAAAGTCCCCACATTGACCGAAAGAGTCCGAAGAGGTGATCTTTTTACTGGCGAAAATAATTGTCAGTCCCGTGAAGTATTTGCTCATGTAACAAGTCTCTGGGGAGTGATATGTCTGATCGCTTTGCGTGATGGCACACATCGTTATAGCGAGTTACGCCGTAAAGCAAATGGAGTCAGCGAAAAAATGCTTACTCAGACTCTCCAGCATTTAGAAAAAGATGGTTTTATACGCAGAACTTCTTATCCAGTTGCCCCACCCCATGTCGAATATGATTTAACGTTATTAGGTGAAGAAGTCGCTAAACATGTTGCAGCACTTGCGGATTGGCTGGAGGTTAATCTTAACGATATTAAAGCAACTTCTTTAACAAGTGATGATTGATAGCAAAGTTTCTAACTTACAAAACCTCTTACACTTACGGGTCCTCATCATCGTTTAAGGCTGATAATAGTTTTTAGATTTTTTAAACATCATCAAGCAACTGTTCTCATAAACAGTTGCTTGAGATTTTTCATTTATAAATAAAAGTTAGCGTTTCTCATCATGAAGTAGCCAAACTTTTTTCATTTTTTTTATAATCGTCAGAATCAAAATAACTTCTAATCATATTGGCGCTTTCTTCTGACCTTCTTCTTTCTTCTTCTAGATCTACTTTAACTTCTTGTTTGGCTTGATATTCAGCAGGGATCAAGCTAGCGAGTGGTGGAAGCTTTGGTCTGCCTCCAACTGTAATTCTTTCAATAAAGCCCGCTAACCACATGATGTATTCAAGCTTATTTTTATATTTGGGCATTAAACTGATATCTAGCTTAACTAAGCACTGATCGGGCGGTTTGTTTAAACACGCTTCGAAATCAAAGTAATTACTTTTTAGTTTACATGAAGAACCCTTTAGCTCTTTTCTTATCGCACTTACTAAGTTATTGAGTTGCTCAATAGTGCTTTCAGAAAATAAATTCTTTTTCTCGCATTCTTCGTAAACCTTTTCGGCGATAGCTATAAATTTTGTCATCCCTATTTCCCTTTTATTATAGGGATTCTTATATCTTTTGCCTTTTAAGGAAGTATGATGAATTAATCATTACAGAATGTAAGGGATTTGAGTTATTAAGTAATTAATAGGAACCTTTTGCAATCTGTTACCCAAACCGTCCGCAGGGATAAAAATTAATGGCTAATAGACCACAAAGAATAAAGATTTATTAGTCTCTGTTAGACATAAATTGTATAAAGATCTATCACTTTCTCCCTCTCATCTGTCTGGCCTGTGCTTAAAAGCTGAATAATTGCGCCTTCAATCATATATAAAAATAGTTTGGCGTCCTGAAAAGTCGCGTCCCTTTTGATTGCTCTAAGCTGACTATAGATTTCATTAATGAGCCACGTTCTATATCTCACCGCGGTTTGATAGGCTCTTGGATAGGTCAGTTTTGTTTCAAACATAGCTTTAAACAATAAATAGTACAGTCCCTCTAAATCGGTATGTAAAAGATAAAGTTTCTTAAGTTTTTCCTTCACGCTTGGGCCTTGGTCGTACTCAACAATTGAAACCACTTTTTCTTTTAAACGTTCTTTTTGTACGATCAAACAGATTTCAATAAACCGCTCTTTTGAATGAAAGAAGTTATAAAAAGTCGCTTTGGTAATTTTTGACTCTTTCACAATTCTGTCGACCCCAACCGTATGAAAGCCGTGATGCTGAAATAAATCAATTGACGTATTAATAACTTGAATAGCACGTGTTGAGAGAACTAACTTTGGCATAGTTTTACCGTTATAAAAATTTTTGTTGTATATAAATGAGATAAAAAACCTGTGCCCTTTCTGGGAGAAAAAAAGGCACAGCAAAGCCATAAAGACTGTGCTTGGCACATCTCAAGTTTTATTGTTGAGTAAGTTTTTTGGTCGTGACGATTTAAAGCTTGAAAACCCTAGGGCAATCAAACTGCTTTAAACGTTTAAGCTGTGTCGTGATAGCTTATGGCAAGGGCTGCCAAGAAATAACGGATGTGCAAAGCCAACTCCTTTTTATTGGGAGTTCTGCCAGAAATTAAAATTATGGTGGCAGAACGAGAAAGGGTTAGCAGACTGGTGAAAGATATAACCAGCACACCCGAGGGTGTCCCTCTCCCGTCCTACCGCTACGGGAGGGAACGAGGAGTTTACGCATAAGACTATCCCTCAGACGGAATAACTCTGATGCGATCTTTCATCTCGGTCTGCTAAAACCGACTGGCAATGTGGCCAGCAGGCAAAGGATAAGCTTCACATTTATTGCAGTCAAGCACACAAAATGACATTTGTTTTAAAATAGATCATTAAAAAAGTAAGGCTAAATAATGAATAAGTTATTGTTAAATTGGGGTTTATAAAGAGCTATAAATTAAAACAGCCAAGTGGGAACAAGTTTTGAGCTGAATATACAAAGATGTTGTGTATATTGCCGCTTTGAACCAAGAAAATAATTTGCACTTAAACTTATTTTTTCACAGGCAGTAGTAAAACAGGGTCTTCAATATCGTAACCAGTTTCTTCTGGAACCCCCAAATATTTAACGACAACCAACCGTTTATTGTGTTTAGGCACGCTATAATTTTGGGAAATTTTTATTGCTTTGGTGTAATGGACCGCAATGTGTGTCTTACTTTGTAAAGACGGCGATTTTACAACATATTCTGTTTTATATTGTGTGATCTTCCCTGAAGGATCAAACCAAGATGATACCTGATTCTGATGCGTTTTTAATGTTTGAATTTTTACGGTCTTACTATTACTTACCATCAAAGGAGTTAAATTCTTTTTAATTTTATTTAGAGCTTTATCAAATGCTCTACTATCTTGATCATAATCAATCTTATGTGTTTTTGGATTGATATAGAGAGATTTAACTTCGATAAGTTTATCAGGCGATTTACTATTTAATAGATAATAATAGAGTTGTGGTAGACGTCCTCGACCATCTTCATAATGTCTTAATACATAAAGCTTCTTCTCTTTTTGCTGATAGCCCAATACTTCAATTTTTTGTCCACCACCCACTGTCGCATAGCTATGTGCGGATAACGTAAGAATTGTGCTAAAAGTTAGAAATTTTAGAAATTTCATCAGTTCATATCCTTGTGATCTGGCAACTATATTGTATAGATATCAATCAGATTAAAATGATACTTGAGTAAGTAATATTTGCTGTTTTTATATTCTTTTGTACAGAAGTATAAAGCTTAAAAAAGAGGCCGAAGCCTCTTTATTTTTATCGCAATCAAACTCAGTCATCAATCATCGCGAACTCTTGTTCAGGCGTACCTTTCACCAAATGGTGACGGCTATATAACAAGTAGTAGAGTATAAATCCGACATAAATCAGCGCGGCCAATAACCAAACTTTTGGATTCACCATTAACCCTGCAACGACAGCAACAGCAGCAAGAATCAAGGCGATACAAGACGTCCACATTCCACCAGGCGTTTTATACGGACGTGGTAATTCAGGGCGAGACAAACGTAATTTAATATGTGAGAGCATCATCAACACATAAGAAATTGTTGCGCCAAATACTGCCATTAAAATGAGTAAGTCGCCCTCACCTGTTAAAGAAAGTAGAAATCCAATAATGCCCGGAATGATAATGGCCAAATATGGCGCTTTATTTTCATTGGTAAGTGATAAGTTTTTTGGCAAATATCCTGCACGTGACAATGCAAAAATCTGACGCGAATAGGCATAAATAATTGAGAAGAAACTTGCGACAAGACCCGCAAGACCTACAAAGTTAACAAAGCTCGCTAACCATGTGTGCTGACCATACACCGCAATGAGTGCATCAACTAAAGGTGCCCCTGAATTTTTTAAAGCATTTGAACCCGCAGCGCCTGCACCCAAAAATAAAATTAAAAGTGCAAACGATGCCAATATCAACATTGAACCAATCAAGCCTCGTGGCAACGAACGTACTGGATCTTTTGCTTCTTCGGCTGCCAGTGGTACCCCTTCAACCGCAAGGAAAAACCAGATGGCATACGGTACTGCGGCCCATATTCCCATATAGCCAAACGGTAAAAAGCTACTTGCACCTGCATGAGAACTCACTGGAATATCAAACAAACGTGCGCTGTCAAAATGTGGAAGCATCGCGACGATAAATACGACCAGTGCAATACAAGCAACGGCAGTAATTCCAAACATGATTTTAAGCGCTTCACCTGCACCTTTCAGATGAATGCCCATAAAAACTAAATAGCAAATTAAATAAACAGCCCAGCCGCCAACTCCAAAGAGTGATTGGCAATATGAACCGATAAATACGGCAATGGCGGCAGGTGCAATTGCGTATTCAATTAAAATCGCAGTCCCTGTGAGATATCCACCAAAAGGACCAAATGCAACGCGGGCAAAACTATAGCCACCGCCAGCAGTGGGCAACATTGTTGACATCTCAGACATCACAAAGCTCATGCAGAGATACATAAACGCGACGATGACTGTTGCAATAAAGAGTCCTCCCCAGCCACCTTGTGCCAGCCCAAAATTCCAACCTGCAAAGTCACCCGAAATGACGTAAGAGACACCTAGCCCCACTAAAAGTAACCAACCTACTGCCCCCTTTTTTAACTGACGTTTTGCAAAATACTCTGCGTCCTGTTGTAAAGCACCAACATCTACGCTTAATTCAGATTCTTTCATTGTCGTATGCCTTATCGACTAAATTTACACCACCAATAGTTGCGCAAAAGATATTCATAAAACTTGACAGCAAAACATCTCCCCGACCACTTGAAGTCAAGTTGATTCATTTTTTCTTTTATAAGATCGACGGCATCTCAACACGAAACGTGTTTAAAAATTAAATTGAGGAGATGGGTTATGTCTGTAGAACAAAATGAATTTTTAAGCCAAGTTCAATTACAAATACTGGCAGAACAAGCAATTAAGCAATATCCATCAGACTATCAAGGACAGGTCAAACTACTGTGTCAGTCTGAAAATGCAACCTATCAAGTTTCGACTGGGTCTGCTCGATATGCACTTCGAATTCACCGTCCCAACTATCACAGCAAACTCGATATACAAAGTGAGCTTGAATGGTTAGATGCTTTAAATGCGAGTGGTATTCAAGTTCCTGTTGCGATTGCAGATCAATCGGGTGAACGCGTAATTACCTTGAAACTATCGAATGATATTTATCGTTATGCAGTCCTTTTCAACTGGGTTGAGGGCGATATGCCGACGGTTGAAGTTGACCCCACTGCATTTGAACAATTAGGACAAATTACCGCAAAGTTGCACGTACATAGTAAGACATGGCAAGCGCCTGAAAACTTTCAACGGATTGTATGGAATCATGAAACCATGGTCGGTGCAGATGGGCACTGGGGAAACTGGAAAAATGCACCTCATTTAAGACCACAAGATCACGGTGTGATTGAAGAAGCCATTGCACAGATTTCGAAAGATTTAAATTTCTTTGGCAAAACTCAGGAACGCTATGGCCTGATTCATGCGGATTTGCGTTTAACCAATTTATTACTACAACAAGAACGTATCGGTGTGATCGATTTTGATGACTGCGGCATGAGCTGGTTTATGCATGATCTCGCCGCTGCGATTAGCTTCAATGAACATTATACAAATGCGCCTCAATGGGTTGATTACTGGTTAAAAGGCTACGAGCGCGTAGGTCATATTCAATCTGAAGAATATGAAATGATCCCGACTTTTATCATGCAACGCCGCATTCAAATGATGGCTTGGAATGGTTCTCACGCACAAACAGAAATGGCTCAAAGTCTTGGCGATCAATGGTCCAATGAAACTGTGCGTCTCTGTAAAAAATATTTAAACGGAAAAATGCCTGTCGGAATTTGAAAAGTGATTTAGATCGCTTTTCCTCATTTTCAATTTTTAGTTTTTAAATTTTATAGAATTTAAAGGAAGGGTTTATGCAAGCTACCCATCAACTGAGCAAAGTTGCCAAAGCACTATTACTCACCAGTAGTCTGGCAAGTATGATTGCTCTAAGCGCATGTAACTATAACCCTATACAAAGCACATCTCCCGCTGTCGCTATTCCCAAAAAGGAATATATACAAAAAGGTCAATGGGACGCTTTTAACTTTGACCAACTTAATCAATTAATTGCTAGCTATGGAAAAGATAGCCCGAACTACAATCCTGACAAACGCCCGTATATTGTCACTGACTTTGACAATACCTCGGTATTTTTAGACATCGAAGAAGCAACTTTAATTTATCAGCTTGAACACTTAGCGTTTAATGTCACGCCAGAGCAGCTTAATCAGATTATTCGTAAAGGTATTAGCTCACAAAATTTTGAAGCGACCTACAATAACCAGCAAGGCCAAGCCGTCAATATTGATAAAATCGCCCCTGATATTATTGCGAGCTACTCATGGCTTTATCACCACTATAGCGGTCTAAAAGGTAAGCAAAGTCTCGATCAAATTAAACAAGATCCGCATTATCTCGATTTCATTACTAAAATGAGATATCTATATGCGGCGATTGGAGACACGTTTGATCATGAAGTCGCATATCCGTGGGTCACTTATTTATTTACTGGGCTTACCGAACAAGAAGTCCGTAATTTAGTGAAAGCAACGGTGGCTTGGCAAATGCAGCAACCGATTGGACCCGTGACATGGACTTCCCCAGCAGCACTTTCGGGCCAAGCAGGCGTTGTGAAAACCACTTGGGAAAATGGTTTAAGACCATACCGTGAAATGCAAAATCTATTTAAGGCCTTTCAGGACAATGGGATTGATGTCTATGTCTGCTCGGCATCTTTTATTGATGTGATTAAGGAAATTATTTCCAATCCAGAGATCGGCTATAACATTAATGAAAAAAATGCCTACGCCATGGAGCTAGAACGAGATACTCAAAATCGAATTTTACCTGAGTTTCGTCATGGCTATGCGCAAACTCAAGGTAAAGGCAAAACCGCAACCATTCAACGTTTTTTAGTCTCTAAATATGGTTATGGGCCAATTTTTATCGCAGGTGACAGTGAAGGCGATCAAAATATGATGCAAGATTTTGCGGCGACTCAGAAGGTTCTGATTATTAATCGATTGCGCAGTCCGAGTTCTGATATTGGAAAATTTTCTCAGCAGGCTGTGCAGAGCTACGGTCAAGCCAATACTAAATTTTTACTACAGGGCCGCGATGCCAATACAGGTCAATTTAAACCCTCAATGGCCAGTTTAAGTTATGGCGCACAAACGGCAAAAACTACAAAAAATTAATATTTCACTTATTTTCTCATGCCTACAATACATGTTGTATGCATGAGAAGCAGCTTAATTTCTTGTTTTAGTTCTGCCCTTTCTGCCTATCTCTAATGCATTTTCTGCCTTCTTTTAGTTCGCTACCCAACCTTAAATACAACTCTTGATCTCTTCTTAAAGAATCAAGCCTGAAACTTAAAATAGCAACACATAAGTCATTATTTTATAAAAACTTTTAACAACACAAAATCATGGACGCAAGCAAAAACTGGTATGGCTTTTGCTTAATATAAGAATAGTAGGAATAAATATCATGAGACTTGACATGTTACATCTCAACCCAGCTCATCTTGTCGATTCAAATATGTGTAATCAAGGTGTATTGTCTGCAGCTGCCTCTGGATTAAGCGAGTTTATTCGTCAAAAAGGTGCAGATGTTGATCGCGTTTTAGGTATTAGTGGTATTAATCCTGAACTTCTAATCAGCCCAACGTTGAGCTTACAACTGCCCAATTATTGCAAGGTGCTAGAACAGGCAGCGCTGGTTTCTGGTTGTGATAATTTTGGTCTGCATTATGGTCAACAGTTTCAACCGAAATCATTAGGGCTCATTGGGTACATTGGTCTTTGTTCAAACACATTAGAGTCTGCACTCATGAACATGACCAATAACTTTTATTTGCATCAGAAAGATACCCTTAATCGAATGGTAGATTTGGGAGATAGCTGGCGAATAGATTATCAGGTTCAACACGGCGCGATTTTAACTCGCCGCCAAGATGCAGAACTGACCATGGGCATGTTTATGAATGTGATCCGTGAAGTGATGGGCCCTCATTATTCACCACGCGCGATTCACTTTGAGCATACTCGACCTGAATTTTGGCAAGAACACAGCAAATTATTTAACGCGCCTGTTTATTTTGATCAACCTTTTAACTCCATCATCATTTCGAAAAAAGACGTCCAACATACTATGCCGGGGCGTGATTCTATTTTGTTAACAGTGATTTTAGATACGCTGCTATTACTCAATCGCTCTTCTCAAAGTCAAAGTCTTGCAGATCAGGTTCGCTCTCACATCCAACTTGAACTCAGTGAAGGTGAACCAAACCTTGAAAAAATTGCGCATGATATTGGCTTAACGAGTTGCACCCTTACCCGCCGTTTAAAAAATGAAGGACTCACCTTTACCCATTTAGTCGATCAGGTTCGTTGTGAGTTGGCCGAACATTATATTAAACAGAAAAATATTCCAATTTCAGAAATGGCATTCCTGCTAGGTTACTCAGAAGTAAGTGCTTTATCTCGTGCGTTTAAACGCTGGTTTGGTGTTACACCACGTCAATTAAGACACTAAAACATTGCAAATACAGGCCTTGAATAAAGGCCTTTTTATTATTTAAATAATTCGAGATAACGTCTAAAGACACATAAGATAATTGAACAATAAAATACCCCTCAAATTAGATTTAACATCCAACTTGAAGGGTATTTTTTATATTTAAAGTGACTTACTTTAATTTTGTTAAGGCTTGATCTAAAGCACCAACTAACCAATCGATATCTTTTATTTGGAAAGCCAAAGGTGGGCGCAGTTTTAATACATTGCCATAAGGACCCGCAACTGAGGTTAAAACTCGATGAGTATTTCTAAGCTCTTCAATAAGGTTCAAAGCCAATGCTTTATTCGGCTCTTTTGTCGCTCTATCTTTAACCAGTTCAAATCCTATAAATAGACCAGCGCCACGGACATCACCGACCATCTCATGTTTATCCATAAGTTTAGTGAGTTCTTTGAGAAGTAGCCCTCCCACATATTTGCTATGGGTTTGCAATTCTTCTTCCTGAATGACTTTAAGTACAGCCTGTGCCGCTGCCATAGAAACAGGATTACCGCCAAAGGTATTAAAATATGGAATTTTATCGCTAAAAGCAGCAAGGACTTCACTCTTGGCTAAAAGCCCTGACACAGGAACTCCGTTACCCATTGGCTTACCTGTGGTAATAATATCAGGCACAACATTGTGACGACCAAAGCCCCAGAAAGAGTCACCAGTGCGAGCAAAACCCGGTTGTACTTCATCAGCAATAAAGATACCTCCATTGGCATGCACAACATCAACCGCTTTTTGTAAGAACCCAACAGGATTAGGCATGACACCGTCAGAAGAGAATATTGAGTCCGCTAAAAAACCTGCAAACTTGATCCCTTTTGCGTTCATATCGTCAATTTGTTGCTGAATCTGCTGCGCGAACCAAGTGCCCAAATCATCAGTTTGAATCCGATAGTAATCGGGTGCCGGAACTAGGCGGGTTGTAGCATCTAAAGGTTGCTCAGTTCCAAGCGCTGGAGAGCATCCTGAGGTTAAGCTACTGGTTCCGTGATACGACTCTTGAGACACAATGATTCCTGTACCGCCGCTATATTCACGTGCAATACGAATCGCTAAATCATTCGCTTCTGAGCCAGTACACATATACATGGCACGGTCAATTTCATCGGGAGTGGTTTGTAAAAGTTCTTCGGTATAATCCAAAATATTTTCATGTAAATAACGGGTATGCGTATTGAGCATTTTCATTTGCTCATTTACCGCTTCAATCACCGCAGGATGACAATGACCAATACTGGCAACATTGTTGTAAACATCTAGATATTGATGACCTGCTGCATCCCATAAATATTGCCCCTGTCCTTTCACCAGATGCACGGGATTACGATAAAACAAGCGATAGGATTCACCTAAAATTTTATTTCTTTTATCGGTCAGTTTGCGGGTAGCATGGTCCAGCTCAGCAGCATGTTCTGGACGAAAGCTATTGGTATCCATAATGGTTGAACGCGTACCCATGAATGACTCCTCTATTTATATTCAGCATACTTTTGTGCGAGACGATGACTGACGTAGGCAACTCATACGCTGATTCGAAATATTTCAGTATTTGATTGAAGTTACGCAAACCATATTGCTTAAGTCTCTTTAAAAAAACTTGACCTCAGACCACTTAAGCCACGATTTGAAGTCAACTCTCAAAATTCATCCAATCGCTATTTTAGAATTAAGGCTTATGCCTTCCCCCAAATAAGCCGGAACGTCTAAAGAAAGACATTAGAAATCATATTCCAGTGGCCTTCTCTGTCGTCTGCTCCATCTGAGCTTAAATGCTGAATAATTGCGCCTTCAATCATATATAAAAATAGTTTGGCATCCTGAAAAGTTGCATCGTTTTTTACTTTTATAAGCTGGCTATAGATTTCATTGATTAGCCAAGTTCTATATTTAATTGCGACTTGATAGGCTTTTGCATAAGTCAGTTTTATCTCAAAAATGGCTTTAAATAGTAAGTAGTAAAGCCCGTCTAAGTCGGTATGTAAACGATAAAGTTCCTTGAGTTTATCCCTAGCACTTGCGTCTTTGCCGTACTCAGCAATTGAAACCACTTTTTCTTTTAACCGCTCTTTTTGTACGATTAAACAGATTTCAATAAACCGCTCTTTAGAATGAAAGTAGTTATAAAAAGTCGCTTTTGGAATTCCGCACTCTTTCACAATTCGGTCGACCCCAACCATATGAAACCCAAAATGATGAAATAAATTTATTGATGTATTAATGACTTGGATAGCACGTGCAGGGAGAACTAACTTTGGCATGGTTTCACCGTTATAAATTCTTGTTGTTTCTAAATGAGATACTTTTTTGGGAGAAAAAAAGGCACAGCAAAGCCGTAAAGACTGTGCTTGGCACATCTCGAGTTTGTTATTGCTAAGTTTTAAATAAAAAAGACTTAAAGCCTGAAAACCTTAGGGTGATCAAGCTGCTTTAATTTTTTAAGCTGTGTCGTTATAGCTTTTGGCATTGAGAGCCAAGAAATAATGGATGTGCAAAGCCAACTCCTTTTTATTGGGAGTTCTGCCAGACATTAAAATTATGGTGGCAGAACGAGAAAGGGTTCGCGGACTGGTGAAAGATATAACCAGCACACCCGAAGGTGTCCCTCTCCCGTCCTACCGCAACGGGAGGAGACGAGGAGTTCACGCATAAGACTATCCCTCAGAAGGAATAACTCTGATGCGATCTTTCATCACGGTCCGCGACGACCGTCTGGCAATGTGGCCAGCAGGCAAAGAATAGTGCCCAACCCTATTGCAGTCAAGCACGCAAAATGCCATTTGTTTTAAATTAAATCATTAGAAAAGTAAGGCTAAATAATGAGGGAGTTATTGTTAAGTGGGATTATAAACTAGAAATAGGATCATCAAGAAATATTGATAGGAAGTCATGCCTAACTAGAATACAGCAACATTTAACTATCCCCTCTTTTAAATGATCAAGGTTATATCTCTCAAATTAAATAGGTATTTAAATTAGTTCTAATATCATTTAGAAGTTATTGGAATACTTTAACTACTCTATCGAAGTATAAAAATATAAATTTTTAAATATGACTAATTAGAAAAAGCTCTATATTGATACAACAATAAAAATGTTATATTGTCAGGCAACCAAACGGTCAGCACTAACTCATTAATGCTCTCACTGTTGTAAACATTTGGTTCGGGCGAAAACACAGCAATGTGCTTGTCAACTGAACCATGACGAGGGTCTGGCTAGTCTTATCACCGATGAGATGAGCTATGTCCATGTTGATAACTGTGCCCCTTTTTAACCATTATGAGATAGCTTCACAAGTACGTAATGGAACAGAAGGTTTTTATTAAAAATGTTATTTTATGATTTTTTAAAAGAAGATTTTGATTTTTACTTCCAAGAGTTTAAAAAGAAAAATATAAATAATTACGATAAAAAATATCATACCAATTATATTTCAATTAAAGAGTTTGAAAAAGATATTAAAGTTAATTCAGAAAATATTTTCAATTCTATAAAAAATAACAATTATAAATTTCAATCTCTATATCCTATAGTTATTGAAAATAAAAAAGAATTAAACAAAAAGCCACGATTAATTTGCATACCAACAGTTAGAGATCGCCTAATACAGATGATCTTAATTTATTATATTTCAATACATTTAAAAAATGAATTAGCTGTTCTTAAATCCCAAGACTTTTCTGTTTCTGGTGTAGGAATTTTAAAAGCTCGTCAAAAAGCTAAGGATTTGAGAAATACTAAACCCTATGTATTAAAGACAGATATATCTTCTTTTTTTGACAATATTGATCGAGCAAAATTATTAAATGAAATAAAGGAAGTAATGCCACCAGATATACTTTATTTATTTCAGTCAATTATTTATTGTGATCCAAGCATTCCTTATGAGTATAATAAAGATTATAAAAAACTAATTTACTCTAAGTTAAGAAAAGGTGTAAGGCAAGGTATGCCTATTTCTCCACTTCTTGCTTCTTTCTATCTAAATGATTTTGATGAATGGTTAATTAAGAAGAAATACAAGCATGTACGTTATGCTGACGATCTGATTTTTTTTCTTGACTCAGAAAAGCAATGTAAGGAAGTCTATAGAGAAGTTTCTCAAGAGTTACTTAATTTAAATTTAACTTTACCCACACTTGAAGAAAATACAAAGACTCAAATTATTTCTCCTAAAGAAACAGTCAATTTTTTGGGTTTAGATCTGCGTTATGAAAATGAAAGATATAATTGGTATATTCCATCCCACGTAATTGAAAATGTAAAATATAATTTATTATATCTAACTAATATTCAAAATAATCTCAAAATGAAATTAAATTTTTCTAAAACTATAAGCCGTATGGATCAAATTATTTCTGGCTATCAACATTGTTATAGTGATGCTGACTCTTTAAACTTAAAAGATTTTAATAAAAAACTAATTTTAGAAAAGCAAAAAGCTATTAATTTACTTTTTAAAAATTTAGGAATTGATATCAGCACAGTACATTCACAATATTTAAAATATTTATTAGACAATTAAATATTTAATTGTCTAATATTTTTGAATACCTTGTATTTAATTTATATACAAACATTATCATTTTCTACCTATTTTAATTAAGCTTGTAGCCAAATTAGAAGGGGGTGATTTACTGAAATGTATATGAATATGTGGAAATTCAATTTTTTCTTTAGTAAAACAGCATTCTTTGAATATTTTTTTAGATTCTTTACATGGACACATATCATTTTCGTCAACAGTATTAAATTCAGAACGATCAATTAATTTTTTTGTTTTAAATGGCTTCCAATAATCAAAAGGAGATTGTAATCTTTCTGATATAAAATCAACTGCGCTATAATCATAATCTAGCATTAGTATACATGATTTTTGGACAGGGTTTTCTACCATAGAAATTTCTTTCAGCTCACAGCCCCCATCTGCTACATGCACACACAATTTACCATTATATAATTTACCTTTTTTATGAATACATTTATTCCTTGGCCGAATAACATGCCCACATATTGAACATATATACTGCTTTATTGTTGCACCAATACTAAAGAAAATTTTATAAGGAAATAATGATTGCCAACTCTCAACAATTTCTTTGTAGAAATCCAAATTATATTTTTTTATAAAATCTTCTTCTACATTTTTCTCTAGAAAAGATATATCTATTTCTACCCTTTCTAATAAAACCCAAGCGTCATAATGCTTCTTATCTTTCAATAAAAAGAAAGTTTTAATATATCTATCTTTAACTATGAGTATAGTTTTCAACTTCCACAAAAAGTTAGATAAATCTTCATCTCCTTGTTCCTGAATATTTTCTAACAGTTTACTAACTTCTTCTAAAGCAACTTTATAGTGACTTTCATTAGTAGAATTGCTTAGTAATAAAGTATCTATATTATTTAGCATGTCGATTAACTTCATTGTCTCTACTCAACTCATTAACTTTATCTAGAACACTATTAATATGCTCAGCTTTACCACGATAGGCTACCTTGATATTCTTATCCTTGTTCTTTTCAATTATAATATTGACCTCTATTTCATCATCACTTTTAGCCTGCAATTCATTTGAAATATAATCGCTCATAACATTTGTGAATATTGGTACAGCTACTTGAGCTACTAAAAAAACACCTAACCAATGTGCTTTTGAATGTAATGCTAACTCTTGGTACTCCTCATCAAATGCAAAAAGTTCAACTTCATTTTCACCTAATTCTTCTTGTAAATAAGAAAAAATATCAATTGTACCAGTATGAAATGCATCATTCTGCCTAACACTAGGAAGAATTAAAACACTAACGTCCCTATTTAAAATTAAAGGTTTTTCATTTTTCAAAGTTGAAAATTTTAAATCTGTTTCTTCCACCTTAAACAATTGATCTGAAATCATTTATTCCCACCTAAAAATTTAAATTTTATCTGAAACTTTCTTTCAATTATTTCTATTTAATATAAACCAAAGCTAAGTAAGATAACCATACTTAGCTTTGGAAAATAACCAGCTTATTCAACTTTATTATTATCTTAATGTATTTTTGCTCTGGATCTAACTACCTCATAACCACACATTACGGCGCAAGCCTGTAACACGTAGATGTAAACAAAGCGACTCTATTATTCAAACCATCTGTTATTAACACTTCATAATGCGCGAATTTTTTACTACTTCCAACCTTGGTTGCCGTTGCCAATAACACCCTATCTTTCGCACCGCTCATATAGCGAATATCAGCCTGTAGGCCAGTATATGGCGCATCCCCTGCATTACAAGCCATCGCAAAAGCAATATCTGCTAAAGAAAATATCACGCCACCATGTACGCCGCCCAAGGCATTCATGTGTTCGTCTTTCACATTAAGCTGACAACGCGCTTCATCAAAACTGCGATGCAGCACTTGAACACCCAATAGCTCTGCGAACTGATCAACCGCAGTAGTTTCCATTTTTTGCACAAACGTCTCCCTACTCGTGCGAGTATTCCTTAAGTGTTATGAACTCATGTGTATTGAAATCGACTTATGAATAGTCGTTAAACACTATCTTGTTTAATCTGATAGTTTGAAGAACGAAAGTCCTTATAGGTCAGGCGGTCATCTAACTCTGAGCTTAAAGGCTGAACTTCTTGCATTGAGTTTAAGCAGCGCTGTGCAAGTTCAATGTATTCTTGCGTACCGCGGGTTTTCCACTTTTTTTCTTGTTCTGATAAATCACGTGCAACCTTGGCAGGACTACCCATTGCCAATACATTTGCCGGAATAATATCTTTGGTTTTAACCAAACTATTTGCACCAATAATGGTGTTTTCACCAATTTCGGCATAGTCCAAAATTACACTGTTCATGCCGACCAAAACATTTTTTCCAATGCGGCAGCCATGTAAAGTTGTGCCATGTCCAATGTGCCCCATTTCCTCAACCAAAGTCACGCTTTGCGGAAAGCCATGTACGGTGCAATTGTCTTGTACATTGGCATTTTGCTTAATATGAATACGACCAAAATCGGCACGCAATGAGGCAAATGGCCCTACATATACACCCGCTTCAATAATCACATCACCAATTAAAACAGCGGTTGGGTGTACAAAAGCGTCTGGGCTAACGACTGGAATAACACCGTCAATACTATAACAAGGCATGATTTAACCTCTCATTTGTCGCCACCAAACCTCCGAAACGGCGCCAGTAATGTGCTGTGGCATTTGGCATTGGTCCTTCTGCTGTTGCGGCAACAGACAGGAAGTATTCATCGGCAGGTTCAAATACTTTTTTATAAATATTCATTGATAAAGTTCGTGCACTAATCGCCGGCCAATCAGTTGGCAACAACTCAAGCGGTAGTGCTGGGTCTTTCAATAAAATCCGTCGATAATAATGAATCAGCAAAGTTCGAATTTGAAAGGCCTGAACAGGTTCAAGTTGTTCGTTTTCCTGCATCAACAACACGCCAATTTCTCTAAAAATATCGAGAAACTGTAAATATCTTTGGCGTAATTCATCGATTGGCCAATTGGTTCTAAGCATACGACCAATGGTATCGACCGAATTATTAAAGAGCTGCAAGGTTTCGGCTTTAAACACTACCACTTGCTCACTCATATTTAAGTCAACCAACAAGCGTTGCAGTTCAATACGGTTACAACCCGGATAAGCCATTAAGTTTGTCGAAATATTGGCAAATCCTAACCATTCGAGTTCTTTCTTTAACAACGCTTTATTTTCAGTGTCGAGGCTAGACATCAGAATAAGATCCCAATAATGATCCCACTCTTTCATCTGGTCGTTATAAATGCGTTGCTCGGCCTGTAAATAAGTCGAACGGCTTGAATCGGTAATTCGATAAAAACTGGTTCTGCCGATTTTGTCCGAACATAACCAATCATTTTTAACTAAACGAAAAACAGAGGTTCTTACAGCACGGTCATTAAAGCCAAACAGCTCTAATAACTGAATCAGGCTTGCAAGACTAATGTTTCCACCCCGATGAAGTACTGAATCTCCAAAAATTGTCGAAATAAGCGAAGTTCCACTTAAGGTTTCATTCTTTACAACAGAATCAATTATTTGCTGTATTTTTGCACTCATACTCATGTCTTGGCGTTTAGTTTCAGGGTATAGATTCTATACCCTGAATGATCTTGATGTTAAGCAATCTGACGCATATCGATTACCCGCTTTGCCTTACCTTCCGAACGAGGTAAGGTCGCTTCTGTCACAACTTCTACAGTAACGCTAATCCCAATCATGGTTTTAATGCGTTTCATCAACTCCTGAGCAAGTTGATTTGCCTGTATATTACAGTTATGACACATCTCTGTACGAATATGCAAAGTATCCATATGTCCTTTTTTAGTCACCAAAATTTCATAATTTGGAACTAGATGCGGAACTTGCAAAATTTGCTCTTCAATTTGAGTCGGGAAAACGTTCACGCCACGAATAATCAGCATGTCGTCACTGCGGCCCACAATTTTATCCATTTTACGCATTGCCAGATTTTCACCAGCCAGTAAACGGGTCAAATCACGAGTACGGTAACGAATAATAGGTAAACCTTCTTTGGTAATGGTCGTAAAGACTAACTCGCCAAGTTCACCATCTTTACAAACTTCACCTGTTTCAGGGTTAATAATTTCAGGATAGAAATGATCTTCCCAAATGGTTAGTCCTTCGCCCTCGCCTAGACATTGCATCGCAACGCCCGGCCCCATTACCTCAGACAAACCATAAATATCGAGCGCTTTAATATTAAGACGTTCTTCAATTTCACGGCGCAGTTCATTGGTCCACGGCTCGGCACCAAAAATACCCACTTTTAAAGACGTATTACGTGCCGTACCAAATTGTTGCTCGAGCTTTTCAATAATACTCACGCAATATGATGGCGTAACCATAATTGCAGTCGGTTTAAAGTCTTGAATGAGCTGAACTTGCTTTTCAGTTTGCCCGCCAGACATTGGAATAACCGTTGCACCTAAGCGCTCAGCGCCATAATGCGCACCTAGACCACCTGTAAATAGTCCATAACCGTAGGCAACCTGAACCATATCTTTCGCGGTTAAACCTGCCATGCGTAAGCAACGCGCAACTATGTCCGACCAAGTATTAATATCTTTTTGGGTGTAGCCCACTACTGTCGGTTTACCCGTTGTGCCTGATGATGCATGTAAACGCACAATCTGTTCTTGTGGCACAGCAAACATCCCAAACGGATAGTTGTCTCTTAAATCCTGTTTGGTGGTAAATGGAAACTTCGCCAGATCGTCTAAAGATACGAAGTCGTCAGGATGTACACCTGCTTCATCGAACTTTTTCTTATAGACCGGACTATTTTCATATACAAAAGTCAGGGTTTGTTTTAACCGTTTAGTTTGCAGCTCTCTAAGCTCTGCAAGTGTTAATTGTTCAACATTATCCGTTGTAAGGCTGTCCATCGCCTATCTCCTCATTATGTAATTTTTAAAACCGTCTAAATTAATTTAAATTTTCCAAAATCAGTGCGACACCTTGTCCAACACCCACACACATCGTGCAAAGTGCGTAGCGTCCACCTCGTTTTTTTAGCTCACGTGTTGCCGTAATCACTAAACGTGTACCGCTCATACCGAGCGGATGGCCTAACGCAATCGCACCGCCATTTGGGTTCACGCGTTCATCGTCATCTTTTAGCCCAAGTTCACGCATACAAGCCAAAGATTGGGCTGCGAATGCTTCATTCAGCTCAATCACATCCATCTGATCTAGCGTTAAACCTGTTTGCTTTAGAATTTTCTGTACAGCCGGAACAGGACCTATACCCATATATTTGGGTTCAACCCCTGCACTTGCAATGCCTATCACGCGTGCTAAAGGTTTTAAACCATGTGTATCTGCAAATTCACGGTTGGTAATGAGCACACACGCCGCACCATCATTTACACCAGAGGCATTTCCGGCAGTCACCGAACCACCTTCTTTTTTAAACGGTGCTTTTAGTTTAGCGAGTGCTTCAAGTGTCGTTTCACGCGGATGTTCGTCTCGATTAACAACGTTCACGTTTTTCTTACGGTCTACAATCTCGACAGGCAAAATCTCATCGTTAAAGAAACCGTTTTGTTGTGCCGCAGCGGTTTTTTGTTGGCTACGCAATGCAAACGCATCTTGATCTTCACGACTAATCTGATATTTTTCAGCTACATTTTCCGCAGTTTCCGGCATGCTGTCGGTGCCGTATTGCGCTTTGAGTTGCTTATTTACAAAGCGCCAGCCAATGGTGGTGTCATAAATTTCAGGTGTACGGCTAAATGCTTCGGTTGGTTTAGCTTGTACAAATGGTGCACGGCTCATCGACTCCACACCACCCGCCAACACAAACTGCGCTTCACCTGCTTTAATTGAGCGTGCTGCAAGTCCTACCGCATCTAAACCCGAAGCACACAGGCGATTGACTGTCATCGCTGGTACTGTATCAGGTAAGCCTGCTAACAGTGTTGCCATACGTGCAACGTTACGGTTGTCTTCACCTGCTTGGTTGGCACATCCCAAAAACACTTCGTCTACCGTATTCCACGGTAGGTTCGGGTGTTTATCTTTTAAATATTTGATTGGTAATGCAGCTAAATCATCTGCACGTACTGCACTTAAGGCACCTGCATATCGTCCAATTGGGGTACGAATAAAATCGCAAATTAAAACGTCTTCCATGTTGACTCCTGATTATGCAAATTCGGTCATATCACGTGAATATTGAGTAGCAATGTTTTGAGTTTTCGCTACATATTGCTTGAGGTAGATACTCGCGCGATATTTTTCCTCTCCATACAGTGCATATAAGTTATTTAAGGTTTGGAGCACATAAGCACCGCCCATTTGTGTCAACCACTGGTAAGGACCCTTAGGATAATTCACTCCATATTTCATGGCATTATCAATATCTTCCAGACTCGCAACACCATGTAAACTTGCTTCGCAGGCTTCATTAATCAGTAAAGCAATGGTGCGTAAGGTTAACAGTGCCGGATGGTCTTTAATCCATATCACGCTGATGCCAAACTGTGCAAAGTAAGCCTCCACTTTAGCGAGGTCACTTGCTTCACAAAGTTCGTTATGACTGAGTACTAAAGCTTGCGCCTGTTCAAAATCATGGTGCCAATCCATTAAAACCACTTTACGGCTTAAGTAATGAATATTGGCCGACTCCCCTTGGCTTAAACGTAAGTCGATATCATCAATTTGAAGGATATTGTCGTCGCTCGCAGATCCGCTTTTTAAACCTAAACGCGTTAAAAATGCAGGTAGCTGAGACCAAGTCCCTTTGAGTTGAATATGGGCATCGACTGGTTTGGCAATTACAGCTTGAGGCTGAAATGTCTCGTACTGATTTTTTTCGTTATAGCGATAAAAACCCTGTTTTGACTTACGGCCCCAAGCACCCGCATCGACTAATTCTTTTTGAATCAGGCTTGGACGGTAGCGTGGCTCGTAAAAAAACTCTTGGTAAACGCTTTGAGTTACCGAAAAGTTAACATCTTGCCCAATAAGGTCTGTAAGTTCACACGGCCCCATCGCAAAACCACCGCATTGCTTTAAGGCATAATCTAGCTGGTCGTAGCTAGTGACTTGTTCTTGCAATGCTCTAAAGCCTTCTGCATAAAATGGTCGTGCAATTCGGTTAACAATAAAACCAGGAGTCGACTTGGTGAGTACTGGAATTTTTTTCCAGCCGAGCATCAAGTTTTTTAAAGCCAAACATAAGCTGTTTGGAGTTTTTAAGCCTTGTACAATTTCAACCAGTTTCATGACTGGTGCAGGGTTAAAGAAGTGTAAACCCACTACGCGCTCTGGGTGAGCAATGCCCGCCGCAATTGCAGTCACTGAAATTGAAGATGTATTGCTTGCAAAAATGGTTTGCGAACTACAAATTTCAGCAAGTTGTTTAAATAAAGATTGTTTAACTTCTTTTTTCTCAACAACTGCTTCAATAACTAAGTCGGCATCACGTAGTGCTTCAACTTGATTGACCACAGTTAAACGCGCTAAGGCTTCATCAGCTTGCTGCTCTGTGAGCTTGTTCTTTTCAACCAGCTTTTTAAACGTCTGCTCTAAGCCGTGAACGGCTTGTTGCGCTTTTTGAGCGTCCAGATCATATAAAATGGTTGAGTGCCCATTTACGATGGCTAACTGGGCAATGCCGATGCCCATAGTGCCAGAACCAATAACGGCAATTCGGGCACGAGATAAGTCTAAATCTGTCATGCTTAGCGCCCTTTAAAATTTGGTTCACGTTTATTCATAAAGGCTTGTACACCTTCACGATAATCTTCGGAACGACCCGCAATACGTTGTAAGTCACGCTCTAACAGCATTTGCTCATCAAAGGTGTTATTACTTGATTGATGAATGGCTTTTTTAATGAGAGATAGACCAAATGTAGGCTGTTTCGCTAAACGCTCTGCGAGTTCAGTCACTTTTGTTTTAAGCTCAGCGTCTTCTACAACATCCCAAATCATGCCCCATTCTTTTGCTGTTTCTGCTGGGAGCTTGTCACCTAATAAGGTCAAACCCATCGCACGCGCATGGCCTACAGCACGTGGTAAAAACCATGTACCCGCCGAGTCTGGAACCAGTCCTAAGCGGCAAAAGGCTTGTACAAAGTTTGCCGATTTAGCTGCAATCACCAAATCACATGCCAGTGCAATATTTGCTCCTGCACCTGCTGCCACACCATTTACGGCGCAAATGACAGGTTTTGGCATATTTACAATCGTTTTAATGAGCGGGTTATAGTAAGTTTCAATGGAATATCCTAAATCTGGAGCTTCAGCATTTGGGTCTACTACACGATCACCTAAATCTTGCCCTGCACAGAAGCCGCGGCCTTCACCACTAATCACAACACAGCGAACATCGGGATTTTTGGTCCACAGGTTTAAAACCTCAGCCACTTCACGGTGCATATCAACGTTAAAGCTATTCAGTGCTTTTGGGCGGTTAAATGTCAGGTAGCCAACACCATTTTTTTCTTCAGCAATAATATTTTGATAGTCCATCACTCACCTCTAAACACTGGCTTTCTTTTCTCAAAGAAAGCATTAATCCCTTCGTTTCGATCTTTTGTAGCCGCCAGCCAGACAAAGTTTTGACGTTCAAACTTGAGTCCCTGACTTAAAGTCGTTTCATGAATACTTTTAATTGATTGTTTAATCACGCGAATCGCTAAAGGCGCTTGTTTGGCAATTTTGGCTGCAAGTTGAACCGCATATTCAACGGTTAATTCGGTCGGAACCACTTGACTGCAAATGCCATGTTGCTCTGCCTGTTTTGCCGAAATCATCTCACCTGTCATGGCCCAGCGCATGGTGAGCTGTTGCCCAACCAAGCGTGCTAAACGCTGTGTTCCGCCTGCACCCGGCAACATACCAAGGCCAATTTCGGGTAAAGCAAAACGGGCATTTTCACCGCAAATCACCATATCCGAATGCAAAACCAGCTCAAATCCAGCACCTAAGGCATAGCCATTGACTGCACTAATCAGTGGCTTACTAAATGCATCAATTTTTTGCCAAAGCTTCGGGCGAATATCGAGTTGCAAAGTCACGGCGTCCATTGCAGCCAGCTCGCTAAGATCTGCTCCAGCAGCAAAACATTGTGAGTTACCTGTTAAAACCACTGCTTTGACTTGAGCATTATGTTCAGCTTCTTCGAGCAACTCGCATAAACACTGCAATGTTGCATTGTTTAAAGCATTTCTTTTTTCTGGACGGTTTAGCGTTAATAACAAAACACCGTCAGTTGCTGTGCTGGCTTTGATTAACTCTTGCATGACAGCCTCTACTCATCAAAACTCAAACGAACATTTGAGCCTTTTGGTAAGGTTTGACAGCTCAGCACATAGCCCTTTTCAACTTCATCTTTTTCAAGGCTATAGTTAAGGAACATATCTACTTCACCAGAAACAACTTTACAACGACAAGTCGCACACACCCCGCCTTTACAGGCATACGGTAAGTCAGCACCCGCACGTAAAGCCGCATCAAGAATACTTTCATCGTCCTGAGCCACAGAAACAATCAGTTCACGACCATCTAAAATGATGTTTACTTTTTCTTCTTTACGGTTTGCATCAGCTTCAGCGCTACGTTTACGAGCCTGCCCTGTATGGAAACGTTCAGTGTGGATTTTTTCTTTTGCAATACCATAGTTTGGCAAAGTGCTTTCTACAGCATTCATCATTTCGTCTGGACCACAGGCAAAAACATGGTCAAAACTTGTTTCAAGCACATCAAAATCAAAAAGGCGTTTAAGTTTTTCTTCATCAATACGACCATTCATCAGTTCACTATCGTTGAACTCACGAGAAAAAATATTGATGAGCTGAAAACGTTCTTTAAACTGATCTTTCAAATCCATAATTTGCTCGGCAAACATGGTTTGTTTCCATGAGCGATTGCCATAGAGCAAGGTAAATTTCGCTTCAGGTTGTTCAAATAAAACTTGCTTAACAATCGATAAAATTGGGGTAATACCACTGCCCGCAGCAACGCCTAAATAGTTTTGTCCGCCTATCTTGGCTGCTTTTTGAAAAAACACACCTTGTGGTGGCATCACTTCAAGCACATCACCCACTTTCAAATGGTCATTTGCCCAATTTGAAAATTGACCCTGATCAATTTTTTTAACCGCAATACTGATGTCTTCTTTTGCTGCATAGCTACAAATTGAATAACAACGACGGATTTCACCAGCTTCAGTTAAGTGGCGAATGGTTAAGTGTTGACCCGGTTGAAATTGGAATTGTTCTTGTTGTTCAGGTACAACGTCAAATGCAATACAAATTGCCTGATCGGTTTGAGGCGTAATACTTTTTACTTTTAATGGTACAAATTGGCTCATGGCTGATTTCCTTATCTAAAGACTTAAATACATTTGAAGTAATCAAAAGGCTCAAGACAGTCCTGACATTTATAAAGTGCTTTACAGGCGGTAGAACTAAACTCTGTTAACAGTCGGGTGTGTCGGCTTTTACAACGTGGGCACTCGACACCATCATTTAAGTGAACATGAGTCCCACACTGATGCGCCAACCCTTCTGGTGGTGCAATGCCATAAACTTGCAGTTTCTTTTTACCCGCTTCAGACATCCAGTCCGTGGTCCATGCTTCTGACAAATCGACCATCACTTTGACTGGTGTCAAAGCTTCTGCGGTAAAGGCTTCAGCAATTTGTGCTTTCAACATATCTGTTGCTGGGCAACCGCTATATGTCGGAGTTAGACGAACAATAATTTCTTGTTGATCGTTAATCTCTACACCGCGAATCATGCCTAAATCAACAACCGATAAAACCGGAATTTCAGGGTCACTTACCGTTTGTAGAACATCCCAACATTGGTCGATGCAATGACGAATCATTTGCATGGCTCACCTCCTTGTCTTACCAGGTCATTCCCGGATAAGTTCTTTGAATACTTTGCATTTCAGCCAACAAATAACCTAAATGCTCAGTATGCAATCCTTGTTTTGCACCACGACGATAAGCACCGTTCACAGCAACATTTAATTCAAAGCGCTTAAGCTCATCTGCAATGGTTTGGTTCCATTGTTCTTTTTCATTTGAAAAATCTGGAATCACGCCTTCTGCAACTAGTGCTTGCTCGTCTGCATTGAGTTCAAATAACTCAGCAGTAAAGCGCCATAAATTATTTAAACCGTCTTGTACACGTTGATGCGCTTCATCTGTGCTTAAACTTAAACGTTCCATCCAGCTTGTTGAAAAGCGGATGTGATATTTCACTTCTTTTAAAGATTTCACAGCAAGCGCACTGACTTCTGGAAGTGAGCTCTGGGTTAAAGCCGTAAATAAATGAAGATGGTAATGGTCCATCAACCACTGGCGTACAATCGTTTGAGCAAAATCACCATTCGGTTGTTCGCATAACAATAGGTTTAAAAACTCACGTTCTGTACGGAAATATGCAAGCTGATCTTCATCACGTTTAGCTTCATCATATTGACCAGCCAAAGTCAGAAAGTTTCTTGCCTGACCTAATAAGTCCAAACCGATGTTTGCTAAGGCAATATCAACTTCAAGCTCAGGTGCATGCCCACACCACTCAGCCAAACGCTGAGATAAAACCAGTTGACTGTCGCCAATATGCAATAAGAATTTAGATAAAACTGAATGATTCATGTGTCATCTCCCTTACATGTGCTCAATGCCATCTGGGATATGGTAGAAAGTCGGATGACGATAAACCTTGTCTAAAGAGGGATCGAAAAATTCAGCTTTTTCATCTGGCTGTGATGACTTAATCAGTTCAGAACGAACCACCCAAATGCTGATTCCTTCATTACGACGTGTATAAACATCGCGTGCATGTTGAAGTGCGATTTCATCATCAGGTGCTCTTAAGCTGCCTACGTGACGGTGGCTTAAGCCTTGTTTACTACGTACAAATACTTCGTAGAGCGACCAGTTGTTTTTATCTTCCATTTTGATTTCCTCAAATTTTTCCATAAATCTTGTTAAGCCACTTTGTTCGCTTCAAGCTGCTGTTTTTTCGCGTAGACTACTGCTGCATCACGAACCCATTTGCCGTTTTCCCATGCTTTACGGCGTGCTTCGATACGCTCGTGATTACATGGTCCACGTCCGGCAATCACTTCATTAAATTCGTGCCAGTCGATCTCGCCAAACTCGTAGTGGCCTGTTTCTTCATTCAGTTTTAAATCTGGGTCTGGTACTTCCAAACCCAGCTGTAAAATTTGCGGCACAGTGTTATCAACAAACTTTTGACGTAATTCATCGTTACTAAAGCGTTTGATTTTCCATGCCATGCTTTGCGCGCTGTTTGGAGAATGCTCATCACTTGGACCAAACATCATGAGTGCTGGCCACCAGTAGCGATTTACCGCATCTTGTGCCATCTGTTTTTGTTCTGGTGTACCGCCTGCTAAAGCCATCATGGCTTCAAAACCTTGGCGTTGGTGGAAACTTTCTTCTTTACAAATACGTACCATTGCACGTGCATATGGCCCGTAAGACGTACGGCAAAGCGCAACTTGGTTCACAATGGCTGCCCCATCGACAAGCCAGCCAATCGCAGCAACATCTGCCCAAGTCAAAGTTGGATAGTTAAAAATTGATGAGTATTTCATTTTCCCATCAATTAATTTTTCCATCATGTCATCACGGTCAGCGCCTAAAGTTTCTGCTGCACTGTACAAATACAAACCATGACCCGCTTCATCTTGCACTTTCGCGAGCAAAACCGCTTTACGTTTTAAAGTTGGCGCACGAGTAATCCAGTTCCCTTCAGGCAACATACCTACAATTTCAGAATGGCCATGTTGCCCAATTTGACGAATCAATGTTTTGCGGTAGGCATCGGGCATTTGATCCTTAGCCTCGATCGTAATTTCATTGGCAATATTTTGTTCAAATTTCTGGTAGTTGTTTTCCATTCTTTCATTCCCTGTAGGTATCACCCTTAAATCTATTTTTCGATACACTAAAAACAAAGTCAATCACTTTTTTAGTATCAAATTAAATTAGACCTACAAAAACACAATAAATATTTGAAATAAATTAAATTTAATTAAAAACAAAAAACCTTTTTACTTTTACAAATCAAAATAAAGTTGACTTTTAGACAAATTAATCTGAAATTATGAATCATATTTTTTCAATTTTTATAATTGACGTATCACATAAAAAAAGGAGTTTGGTCATGCTTGAACAAGCACACCTAGAAGGAACCTCAACTGACACAGATTTTCAGCAGTCTGGGCATCAACTGCCTCATCTTGCTTCTTCTGTCTATGGAACATGGCATTCGACCAGTGAAGAACTGCGCCCTGTTTATCATGCTATTACAGGTGAATCGATTTATGCCGTAAGTAGTCATGGCATTGATATGAAACGTGTTGTTCAATATGCCAAACAAAATGGTTCAGAACTGGCTAACTGGACATTCCACCAACGTGCTAATGCGTTAAAACAAATTGCCCAACATTTGCTTGAGCGTAAAGAAGAGTTCTACAAACTTGCTTATGCCACAGGCGCAACTCGTAAAGATGCATGGATTGATATTGAAGGTGGCATCCAGACGTTATTTGCTTATTCAAGTCTGGTTCGCCGTGAACTCAATGACGAAAAAATTATTACTGAAGATAGCTGGATTCAATTATCTAAAAATGGAACTTTTGGTGCTAAACACATTTTAAGTCCTAAAGCAGGTGTTGCCGTTCACATCAACGCATTTAACTTCCCAATTTGGGGAATGCTTGAAAAGATTGCACCGACGCTACTTGCAGGTGTGCCATGTATTGTGAAACCTGCAACAGATGGTTCTCAATTAACTCAAGCGGTTGTAAAAGCCATTGAAGAAGCCCATGTATTACCAAAAGGCTCGCTACAACTTATTTGCGGTCAGACTTATGACTTGTTCGACCACTTAGGTCCACAAGACTGTGTTACGTTTACAGGTTCTGCTTACACAGGTCAAAAACTGCGTAACCACCCTCACCTCAATAAATATTCGATTCCATTTAGCATGGAAGCCGACTCGGTAAACAGTGCAATTTTAAGCCCTGAGGCAAATGAAGAAACGATTGATTTATTTGTGCGTGAAGTCTTCCGTGAAATGACCACAAAAGCAGGCCAAAAATGTACTGCAATTCGTCGTGCATTTGTTCCTGACAACTTGTTAACTACTGTACAAGAGAAGCTAACTGCCAAGCTTGCTAAAGTTGTAGTGGGTGACCCTCAAAAAGAAGAAACAACCATGGGTGCTTTAGCGAGCATAAAACAAAAACATGACGTTGCAGAAAAAGTTGCCGAGCTCAGCAAAGACGCAAAAATTGTTTTTGGTGGCAACGATAGTTTTACATTTAATGCAGACCATCCTGAAAAAGGTGCTTTTTTCGCTCCAACTTTATTGGTGTGCGAACAGCCTTTACAAGCGACGAATGTTCATACCACAGAAGCTTTCGGTCCGGTATGTACACTCATGCCATATCAAAACATTGAAGAACTAGCTGACCTTGTTTCACGTGGTGAAGGCAGCCTAGTGGCTTCTGTCGTTAAAAATAACGATGAGAATATTGAGCAGATTATCCAAAAAATTGCGCCTTGGCATGGGCGTGTACATGTACTCGATGCAGAGTCAGCAAAAGAAAGTACCGGACATGGTTCACCACTTCCGCATTTAGTACACGGTGGTCCTGGTCGTGCAGGTGGCGGTGAAGAGTTAGGGGGTATTCGCGCGGTTAAACATTATATGCAGCGCACTGCAATTCAAGGTTCTCCAAATAGCTTGACGCAAATTACTCACTCGTGGACTGCTGGTTCAAAAGTTAACGAAGACCGTGTACATCCATTTAAAAAGTCGTTTGATGAATTAGTGATTGGTGAACGTTTATTAACGGCGCGTCGCACCGTAAGCGAAGCAGATATTGTTAACTTTGCTGGTTTAAGCGGTGACTATTTCTATGCACATACTGACAAAATTGCAGCTGCCGAATCTTTCTTTGGTGAGCGTGTTGCACATGGCTACTTCATTGTGTCTGCCGCAGCAGGTCTATTTGTAGATGCAGCACAAGGCCCTGTGATTGCCAATTATGGTATGGACAACTTACGCTTTGTTGAACCAGTTAAAATTGGTGACTCTATTCAGGTTGAATTGACCTGTAAGCAAAAAACGCCTAAGCCACAAAAAGATCCGTCTCAGCCTGCACATGGCGTTGTGGTGTGGGATATTAAAGTCAAAAACCAACGTGGTGAACTTGTCGCAACCTACGACATTTTAACTTTAGTTGCTCGTGATTTATAAATATAACTCAAACTGATGGATAGCTAATATCCATCAGTTTTTTTATATTACATTAGTCGTTGTTCTTTTAATGGATCGAAAATAGCGACTTTAGAGTTATGTTGGATGAAAACGTTTAGCCAGTTTCTTTTGCAGAATAATAATGAGAATTGGAAATCCTGCTGCGGAAATTGCACATATCACCAGTAACTTGTTTAGATTTTGTGGTGTCATGCCATGATCAGGTAATAAAAAAGCAGACAGGAAAAATGCGATGGTTGTAACCAGATACATGATTGAGGTCTGTAATGAAGAAAATCCAGCTCGTTGTCTATCATCAGGAAACTGAATCGAAACCACCGAAGATGACACCAAACGACTGTAAGATGCACCGAGAAATAAACTAATAAATAACGTTGCATGCGGATAGCCTAAAATTAGTATCAGCAAACTCAGTATAAAGACGATCGTTGAAGCTGTAGCCAGCATTAAAGCAGAAAAACGGGAGGTTAACGCCCCTGTGATTTTTGTAGACAGATAACCTATCACGCCCCCGCTAAAGAAGAGCCAAGGCAGTAGATCTTGGGAAGCACCCAACTGCTGTATCATTAAGGGTGCCAAAATAGGAATAACCAGCATAGGACTAAACTGTACAAGTGCATTACTGGAAGCGAACAGTAAAGTTTCCATATCTAGAGGCAGCTTAGGGAACGTATCTAAAGAAACTGGGTCTTGGGGAATGATGGATACAATCAATGGCAATGCCAACACACATAAAGCACTTATAAGCCACAAAGCCACATGCCAACCATAGTGAGTGCATAGAAATAATATCGTGGGCATTCCGACAATACTTACTATTGAAAATGACGCGATCACCGTCGCCAACATTTCCCCCCGTAAGTTAGGCGGTGCGTTGTTTATTAATATACTTATACCCACACCCATTGTCGTGCCGCCAACTAATCCTGCACAAAATCGAAGTGCAAGCAGAAGACTAAAACTGGATGTACATGTAGTCAAAAATGTCAGAAGGCCTAATAGCGCCATATTGATAATTAAAAACCGCTTTTTATTGAAATGATCAATCCAGTAAAAAGCAATAATTCCCGAAAGGACGGCACCTAGTGTGTACATGCCGGACACATAGCCTGAGAATGATACTGGTACTGCGAAATCTGTTGCCATAAAAACAAAAACAGGATTGAACACCATATATTCCAGTGCATTGGTGAACTGGACAAAAGCAATTACAAGGGCTATCCGCATGAGAGCTTTATGATTAAATATCTGCATGACTGGGAGCATAGCAAGCAACCTATGGATGAAAGATATCCGAGTTTAGCTACTATCAATGATGTTTATTATATGGTAGAAATGGCACTTATTATTATCAAATATGGGATAATTAATGCGTCCTGCTCTGGATTTTAATACCCTGAAAGTGTTCATTGCGGTGGTTGAAAGAGAAAGTTTTGTTGGAGCATCGAAAATCCTTGAAATGCCGACATCAAACGTTAGTCGCTGTATTTCTCAGTTAGAAGAAAAACTGGATCTTCAGCTCATTGAGCGTAGCACCCGACATATGAAACTCACTCAGGCGGGGCAGCTACTCTACACTCGAGCAAAGCCATTACTGGAAGCACTTGAGCAAACTGAGACAGAATTAACGTTGCGGCAAATGCAACTCAAAGGCCCATTGCGAATCTGTATTCCCAATGAAATAGGTCCTGCATTGCTGGGTTCTGTTATTGCTGATTTTGCCTGTCAGCACCCAGACCTTGAGATCAGCTGTATTACCAATTTGTCAGGTTTCGAATCTCTGCGAGATGATCTGGATTTAGCTATCATTATTACCCGTGGTCAGATGGAAAACAGTGACTACATCGCTCGTCATCTGGTGACTATCCCTTGCACCATTGTTGCAGCCCCATCCCTCATTCAGCGTTACGGCACCCCAACTGATATCCAGCAATTTGAAGAATTACCCTGTATTACAACAGTAAGTGCACTTAAAGGTGCTCCTTGGCAATTTGTCAATAAAAAGGGGGAATTCGAGACCATCAAGGTTAAAGGACATTATCGGGTAAACAGTGGAGAGATGGCTGGACAAGCTGCGATATCAGGTGTCGGGTTTGCAATTCTATCGAAACAAGTCTGCCATCCATACATTAGCAATGGACGTTTAATCGAGATTGAGTTTGAACAATCGGCAGCCCCATTGCAATTGTTCGCACTTTATTCAAATCGTCGTTACTTACCCGCTAAAACAAGAGCACTCATTGATTTCATGCAGCAGAAATTAAGTGAGAGTTTGAGCTGATAAGGTCACTTTCTTTTTGCTGTTTATTTCCTCGTTCATTTTAGGAATCCTTTTTGCCAATCAGTCTCAATTTGTTAAGATGGCAACCGTGAGGAATTAAGTTAAGCTCTCACACACTGTTGACTCAATTTGGACATAAAAAAGGTACACTAAAAGGTATACTTTTTTCTTTGATTAAGTCCAATTCACACAGAAGTTGTTAGAATTGGCTAGATGACCAAACGTAAAATATTATTGATTTTTTAAGGGTTTATTACGCATGAATAGCGCTGAAATCATGGCTGATCTCTCCACCCACACTCCAATGATGCAGCAATATCTCAAGGTTAAAAAAGACTATCAACATGCGTTGCTGTTTTATCGTATGGGCGACTTTTATGAACTATTCTTTGAAGATGCCCATTTAGCAGCTAAACTTTTAGGTATTACCTTAACCCATCGTGGTAAAGCAAACGGCAACCCGATTCCAATGGCAGGCGTTCCCTATCATTCGGCAGAAGGTTATCTTGCACGTCTTGTCAAAGCTGGGCGAACTGTAGCCATTTGCGAACAAGTGGGAGAAGTGACAGGTAAAGGTCCAGTTGATCGTAAAGTTGTTCGTATTCTGACCCCTGGTACTTTAACTGATGATGCATTACTCAGCAGTTATCAATCCTCTAATCTCGTTTCATTATGCATTCATCAAAACCAGATTGGTTTTGCGTTACTCGACTTAAGTGCAGGCATTTTTAAAGTTCAACAACAAGATTACAAGCCCGAACAATTGCCTATTGAGCTTGCACGTTTAATGCCAAGTGAAATCTTGATTGATGAAGACTTGGTCGACACAAATATTATCGAGCAAATTAAAAAACACTTAGAATGCCCTGTTACCAAACGTCCAAATGTAGACTTCAATCTCAATAACGCACAAAAAACTTTATGTGACCAATTTACGGTATCAACGCTTTCAGGTTTTGGTTTAGACCCATTACCTTTAGCTAAAGCTGCTGCTGCTGCACTCATTCACTATGCAAAAGAAACACAAAAAACTGCATTACCACATATCCGTTCAATCCAACTTGAACAAAGTACAGACTTTATTGCGCTCGACCCAATCACGCGCCGTAACCTAGAAATTATCGAGCCACTATTTGAACATGGAACATCATTATTCCAACTGGTAAATGATTGCCAAACTGCAATGGGTGGTCGTTTACTCAGCCGCACACTCATGCAACCTGTTCGGGATACGGCCTTACTCGATGCTCGTTTAGATGCTATTGAGCAACTCATTCAAGGCTACCCTGAAAGTCCTGTTCGTTTAGTGCTTAAAGAAATTGGCGATATTGAACGTGTGCTTAGCCGTGTAGCATTGGGCAGTGCACGACCACGCGATTTAGTTCAGCTTCGTCATGCATGTGCACAAATTCCAGCTTTAAGAACGGCGTTAAATCCAGTCATTCAAGCGAAAAAATCTAAGTTATTAGTTCAGCTTGATCAAGAACTTGGAGATTTTAAAGCGCTTCATCAACATTTGATGGCAGCTATTGTTGAAAATCCTCCCGTATTACTTCGTGATGGCAATGTAATTGCAGAAGGATATGATGCTGATCTTGATGAATTACGCCAAATTCGCGATCATGCAGGTCAATTCCTGATTGATTTAGAAATCAAAGAACGCGAGCGCACAGGTATTAACACCCTTAAAATCGGCTATAACCGTGTAAGTGGTTACTACATCGAATTGACTCGTGCTCAAGCAGAACAAGCCCCTGCTGACTATATTCGCCGTCAAACATTAAAGAATGCTGAGCGCTACATTACACCAGAGCTAAAAAGTTTTGAAGATAAAGTCCTGTCGAGTGAGTCGCGCGCATTAGCACGTGAAAAAGCTTTATTCGAAGCTTTGCTTGAAAACCTTCGTGAAAATATTGCTCACTTACAAATGATGAGTTCAGCAATTGCTCAAATTGATGTGGTGGCAAACTTTGCGCATCAAGCACGTCTAAACAATTGGGCACGTCCTGAATTTACCCCAGAAACGGGCATTAAAATTCAGGCGGGTCGTCACCCTGTGGTTGAAGCATTAAATAAAGCACCATTTACCCCAAATGATACTTTCCTTGATGCTCAGCACCGCATGGCAATTATTACCGGTCCAAACATGGGCGGTAAATCAACCTTCATGCGTCAAACAGCATTAATTAGTTTGCTTGCTTATTGCGGTAGCTATGTTCCAGCTAAAGCAGCGAAGCTTGGTCCAATTGACCGAATTTTCACTCGTATTGGTTCAGCCGATGATTTATCTACAGGCAAATCTACCTTTATGGTTGAGATGACAGAAACTTCGCAAATTCTGCACCATGCCACCAATCAATCGCTGGTTTTAATGGATGAAGTTGGCCGCGGAACCAGTACCTATGATGGTTTATCTTTAGCATGGGCATGCGTGGTTGATTTAACAAAGCGCGTAAAATGTTTATGCTTATTTGCCACTCATTATTTCGAGTTAACTGAACTTGGTAGTGAAGCAGGAATTGATAACTATCATGTTACGGCGCAAGAGCTTAACGGCAATCTGATTTTATTGCATAAGGTTCAGCAGGGTCCTGCAAGTCAAAGCCATGGTTTACAGGTTGCAAAATTAGCGGGTATTCCTGCCAATGTTATTAAAGAAGCACAAAAGCGTTTACGCATTTTGGAAAAACAGCAGCAGCAACATCTACAAACCAGCTTTCAAAATGATTTGTTTGCTCCACCAGATGCAAACTCTGGTTCACAAATCATAGAGAAAGTTGTCGAGATCGAAGTTTCATCCCCTGCTCTAGATTTACTTAAGCAAATTGAAGTCGACAACTTATCGCCTCGTCAGGCGCTTGAACAACTCTATGAGCTGAAAGCTGCGCTGAAATCTTAATAAATCACGTCTGAATAAGCAGGCTTAGGTCTGCTTATTCACATCGGAGAATAATTTTTATATGATCTTAAGATCTTTGCAATATTCAGAAATCGATCTTATTTGGCAGCAGATTAGCCGCCGTGAATTAATTACTCAAAACTACATACAAAAACAGCAGCATCTAGACTTAGTTGATTGTTTTTTTGATGTACAACATTGGGACTCATATCATCTAGAAAATGACCCACCTAAACTGAAACAGCTCTATGAACAAGGTTCAATATTTATCGGCGCATTTGATGCTTCTAAAAAACTCGTTGGTGTGAGCGTAGTCTCAAATCAACTTATAACGGACTACCCGCAAGCGAAATTACTTCACTATTTCTATGTCGATGCAGACCAACAAGGTCAAGGCATTGGTGCTAAGCTTATGCAAGCCGCAAAAGAGTCCGCCAAGCAACTCTGTGCAAAACAACTGTATATTTCAGCAACCCCGAGTCGGCGCACTGTAGACTTCTATATGAAGCATGGAGCACAACCTCTAAGTGCTCCAGATCAACAACTTTGGCAGCTCGAACCAGAAGATATTCATTTACTGTGTAACGTTTAGCTCTAAATATTTAAGGATTTTCAGCCCAAAAAGCTGAAAATCAAAATTTGTAAAAGAAAAAATGAAAAGTTAAGGTATTTATTAAAATAGATGCCTTGACTTAAATGACATCTAAATAATTAAATAAAATAATTTTTAAGTTATTGTTTTATAAAATATATTATTATTTTAATTTTATAGACAAGCAGTTCATAAGACTGAAAGATTTGTTTGATTATCAACGTATTAACTTATCTTCATATGCATGAATAAAGAATATCAATAAAAGCAATTGTTTGTTTACCCCTTTTTTGCCTAAAATAAGCTATTCGAAATGAAACCATATTTTTTAGGTAGCTGTCGCCATGACCTTTGTTGTCACTGAAAATTGTATTAAATGTAAATACCAAGATTGCGTAGAAGTTTGTCCTGTTGACTGTTTCTACGAAGGTCCGAATTTCCTAGTGATTAATCCGGATGAATGTATTGACTGTGCATTATGTGAACCAGAGTGCCCGGCAAATGCAATTTTCTCTGAAGATGAGTTACCAGAAGGTCAAGAAGTGTTTATTGAATTAAATGCTGATCTTTCTCAAAAATGGCCTAACATTACTCAAATTGGTGACCAACCAGCTGACCGTGAAGAATGGAACGGCAAACCTGATAAATTACAATATCTTGAAAAGTAATTTCAAAAAAGATCAGCAACCGCTGATCTTTTTTATACCCTATTCAAACATTTCATTGCAAATTCCTCGTAATTTGTGCACTGTTTTGCATTAAAATAGCCGCAATATTTATAAGTGCTTAATTTTTCTTATGCGGAAGTTTTTGCAGAGTCTGGTGCCCTTATGCATAATCCCAGCGGTTATGGTAGGTTGTGTCAGCTCTCCCCAACACACAACAACAGGCAAAACCTCTCCAAGTGGTAAACGAATCTTTATTCCACAAGAGCGCGTTATTATCGAGCGCCCGATCCCCCCTAAAGTTGAGCCTGCGTCTTATCGAGGCTGGTTAAGTTCTGGTGAAAATTACCAACGTGTTCGTGAGTACGAAAACTTCTTAACCCGAAACAACGTCGCAGGCATTGTGCCAAGTTTTGAGTTATTACGCTCAGCACGTGATTGGCAAAAATGTGGCCGCTCAGAATATGCCGTACCTAATCGCGAACTTTGGGGAAATTCTTTATCAACCCTACGCGTATTTAAATATTTAGTTGCAGCAAAAGTTTTAACTGACTTTGAAGTAACCTCGGTTTACCGTGACTTACCTTTAAATGAATGTGCTGGTGGCGCAAGCTCATCTAAACATTTATTTAACTCGGCAATCGATTTCCGTATTGGCCCTGAGTTCCCACAAGCTCAAGATTATGCATTTATTGAAAATACCAAATTTAAACTTTGTCAGTTCTGGGCTCAGCATGGCCAAAGCTTAAATATGGGTATTGGCTTATATAGCTCTGGGCAAATTCATATTGATACTCAAGGCTATCGTACTTGGGGGCCAGACCTCACCCGAAACAGTTCGATGTGTAATTTCTAATTCCAAAAACTCCTTTCAACTGAAAGGAGTTTTTTTATTGTTCATTTCTCAATCAACCAAAATTTCTTGAAACGAAGATTTTTGCACTCTATGCATAAACGTTTAAAATAGCCCGATCAACATATAGGTAAATTTGATTATGCAGCAGATGTGGACAGACATTGACCAATATATCGATTCACATTTAATTCCTGAAGACCCGCGACTCGAATATGCATTAAAGAATACCGATGAACACGGCTTTTCAAATCATCTTGCAGTGGCACCTAACCAAGGTATGTTCTTGCAGATGCTTATTCAAATGAATAAATGCAAACGAGTCTTAGAAATTGGTACCTTTGCTGCATACAGTACCATCTGGTTGGGTCGTGCTTTACCTGAAGATGGTTATTTACTCACAATTGAAGGCCGTGCTACTCATGCAGAAATGGCTCAAAAAAATATTGACCATGCTAACCTTCCGGTAAAAGTCGATCTTAAAGCTGGCCGCGCCGCTGATATTCTGTCTGCAATTGATCCTCAATCTATCGAGCCTTTTGATTTCATTTTCATTGATGCAGATAAACAGGGTTATCCTGAATATTTAGAATTGAGCCTAAAATTCTCTAGATCAGGTACGATTATTGTGCTTGATAATGTAATTCGCGCAGGTGATATTTTAAATCCAGACAATAAAAAACCGAGTATTGAAGGCATCCGTGAAATGTTTAAAGCTCTCGAAAATCATCCACAAATATTGTCTTGTACAGCCTTACAAACAGTCGGCTCAAAAGGCCATGATGGCTTCGCAATTGCAATTGTGAAATAATGGTTAAAAAATCATCTTTTTTATTTTATTATTTATAATCAATAAATTACTTTTATTACTGTTGCTTTTCCATATAGTTATCCACAAGATTTGCGGATAACTATATGGAAATCTCATCATTTAGCCACAAGTAACGGTACAGTCGCGTTTCGGAATATGGTTGTCGCAATACTTCCTAAGAAGAATTGATGAATCTTGCTATGACTAAATGCCCCTAGCACAATAATTTGAATACCGTGTTCTTGTTGGTACTCTAAAATATTTTGTGCAACATCACCATAGCGATATACGGTCACAACATCAATGCCCGCTTGTTTCAGGTAATGCTCAGGTTCATTTAATATTTCTGGATGATCACCTACATATACCAAATGACATTGCAGTGTTCGCAATAAATCACTTTGAGCAATTCGGCGCATCATTTTTTGACAAGTTGGTGAATATTCATAGGCAAAGATAAAACGGGTTGGTACTTTAAAGTTTTCACCAATAGTTAAAACTGTACAGTTAGCACCACGGATAAAGTTTTCAACATTACTACCGATTGGTTTCTGTTTCTCGGCAGCCCGCTCCCCAACTCGACCTAAAATGACGATGTCATTTTCATGCAAAAGATTAAAACTTTGCTCTAAAAAATCGCCTTTTTCTTGAATTTTTGAACTCGTAATTCCGTGTTTTTCTTGAATAAGATCCGAAATATGACGGAGTAAATTATTGCTATAGTCTAAAGCGAGTTCACTTTGTTTTTGTTCCAGCTCAGCTAACTCTTTTAGCAGCATTGCATTGCTTTCAAAGCCAATTACCCCACTAATTTCACCAAGATGATAACTGGCTGGGTAATAATCTAGAATTTGTAATAATACAAGTTCCCGTCCGGTTGCTTTAGCAACCCATGCTGCTGCATCGGCAATAGCATTAATACACGGTGATGAGTCAATACACGCAATAACACGGTTCATGTTAGCCTCTCTTCTTCAGGTCTATTGCCTTGGAGATTATTCTTAAAACTTAGCTTTAACTTAACATAGATAAAAATTGGTATGTTAAGGTTTATGTATAAAAATCAACTTTTTTGTTTAAAGATCAAACATTTTATTACATTCTTAAGACTGCATTATTCTCTTAAACGAATAAATTTTGCGGGATTTCCACCAACAATATGGTAAGGCTCAACATCTTTGGTCACCATACTATTCATCCCGACTACGGCATGTTTTCCTATTTTAATACCGTCTTTAATACCCACATGTGCACCCAACCAAACGTCCTGCTCAACTTCAATTCCTTTAGAAGTGACAGGCTGTTGGTAAAGTGGACGGTCTAACTGCATCCCATGATCAAATGCATATAAATGACAATATGCTGCAATACGAACTTGGTCATGCAATTTTATGCCGGCTCGCCCACCATCTAAAATACAATGATGATTTATCGCGACCTCATTACCAATTTCAAGTGGTCCATGCAAACTACAATCTGCTGCGATAAAGCAATTATCACCAATGATAATTTTGCGTCCCGGCTCAGCAAAAATATGAGCTAACGGTGAAATAAAACAGTTTTCACCAATCTCAACAGTTTCCATGTCCATCAAATAAGCTTGATATTCTTTTTGCCATTCTTCGGCCCAAGCACGATGTTTCGGTTTTAAAGTCCAATATAACCATGGCATATAGTTTAAGCGGTGCTTGTGTTGCTCACGATATTTCAATAAGGAATCAGTCATCAGTTAATTCCTCTTCAATCTTTAACTCTTCACGACCACGCGTGACGTCTCTAAGTTTTAAAGCAAGCGGTTCAATTTGATGTATTTGTAGCCTTGCTTCGATATCTACACCCGTTGCAGTGTAGGTTTCCTGATATTCAATTTGTTGTTGAGTAAGCTCATATTGAAATATGGCCCACTCATTAAAGTGACAAGAAAAGTAAATCGTTTTCTTTGCAATGAGTTCAATACGCTCAGCCAAAAGTAAACATTGCCCAGCACAGCCGCCATATGCTCTAACAAGGCCACCTGTTCCAAGTTTTATTCCACCATACCAACGGTTAACCATCACAATAATATTCGTCAGGTCATTCCCTTCAATGGTGGCTAAGATTGGACGGCCTGCTGTTCCTGACGGTTCGCCGTCATCATTAAAGCGTACGTTATGGCCAATTTTCCACGCCCAACATTGGTGAGTTGTAGAAATGTCTTTATTGAGTTCTAAAAATTCTTTAACTTGCTGTTCATTTTCTACTGGCGCAGCGATAGCCTGAAATCTGCTTTTTTTAATTTCTTCTTCAAATGTAATCTGTGATGCAATCGTAAAAGCCATAAATTAAATAAAGCATAATAAAAATCAAATTATAACGTGAATTTAATAGAATCAAACCCATAAAAAAGCCCCGAATCTCGGGGCCTTTTTTTACTATCTTTCTCGTAACGCCTCTTTGGCTTTATTAAATGGTTTAAGTAAGTAATCGAGTACTGTTTTTTCACCCGTACGAATATCTACCGTTGCCACCATACCCGGTGTAATTCCGAATGCTTTACCTTCTTTATTATAAAGCTTGTCGGAATCAGTGCGGATATAAACACGATAATAGAATTGGTCTTGTTTCACTTCATCACGAATTGTATCTGGTGAAATAACCGTAACCTTACCTTTTAAACCACCATAAATTGAATAGTCATAGGCAGTAATCTTAACCAATGCTTCTTGTCCCGGACGAATAAATGCAATGTCACGCGGCAAAATACGCGCTTCAATAAGCAACTGCTCATCAATCGGTACAATCGTCATCAATTTACCGTTTTGTGGAATAACACCACCATGGGTAGTAACTGCAATTTCTTTTACAACACCACGTACCGGTGCTTTAAACACTGCACGATCTAAACTGTCACTACGACCCAGCACGATTTGTTGTTGCGTTTCACTATCCGTATTTGCTTTCGATAACTCTTCACGAGCCTTAACATAATACTGGTTCTGCGCATCGTTCATTTTGTTTCTAAGGTCGTTTGCTTCACGACGTAAACGTAGAACTTCAACTTCACTTGCCGCACCTTTAGCAACTAACGGTTCCGTCATCGCCAGCTCTTGTTGCACCAGTTGCAAAGCCTGTTTTAAACCTGAAAGTGTTTGCTCAAGATCAGCACGACGTGAGCGATATAGCGCTGTTTCTTCTTGTACAAGTTTTGGTTCTTTCATCACAATTTCAGGAAAAACCAATGGTGTACCGTTTACTTCCGCACGCAAACGCGCTGCTGTCGCCTGAGCAGAAATAAGTAAAGATCTTGATTCACCCACATTAGATGCAAAACGGGTTGGATCTAGTTGCGCAAGAATTTCGCCTTTTTGAACAATGTCGCCTTCTTGTACATTGAGCTTGGTTAAAATACCGCCCTCTAAAGACTGAATCACCTGTTCTTTAGACGATGGAATCACTTTACCCGTACCGGTAGAAACTTCTTCAAGTTTAAATACCCATGCCCAGATAAAGAAAATAACTAAGCCAATACCCACGATCCAGATGACTAAACTGGCACGTGGTAAAGGTGGCTCACTATAAGAGACATTCATTGAACGGGTGAGTTGTTGTTCTTGTTGTGGTTCGCTCATGAATTACCCCCTTGCACTTGTTTTTGTTGGGCTGTTGATTGATTAAGGACCTGATCTCTTGGACCATCCATCACGATTTTTCCATCGTTAACGACAATAATACGGTCCACCAGTTCTAAAACAGCTCGGCGGTGAGTCGCAACGACCAAGGTCCGATGCGCCAGCCAACCTTTTAAATGATCAATCAGTTGTTTCTCTGCCACATCATCAATGGCTGCTGTTGGTTCATCTAACAATAAAATGTTAGGTTGACGAATCAATAAACGAGCCAGTAACAATGCTTGTTTCTGACCACCCGAGAAACCAACGCCACCCTCTAAAATCAGGTGATCTAATCCTTCTTTTTTCTCTTGAACAAAAGGTAAAGCACCCGTCACCACTAAAGCCCGAAGAATCTCTTCGTCAGTTGCAAGCGGAGCACCTAAAGTAAGGTTCTCACGAATCGTACCGTAGAAAAGATACGCATTCTGGTTAAGTAAACCCATATCACGACGTACATCGGATGGGTCAATTAAAGACAGATCCAGACCATCTAAATGCACTGAGCCTTGAGTTGGTACTTGCATGCCAGATAGAAGCTGAAGCAATGTTGATTTACCCGCACCATTACGCCCCAGAATTGCAATTTTTTCGCCAGCACGAATTTTCAAATGACGGATTGCCAAACTTGGTCTTGGGTCTTCTTCTCCATATTGGAACAAGGCATTTTTTAGTTCGTAATCGCCATTTAAAGCAGCTTTATGTACCAGATGTGAACGATCAGCCTGATCGATTGGACGTTGCATAAGCTCATCTAGGCTTTGTTTTGCAACTTTCGCTTGCTGTAAACGTCCTAGAACACCTGTAATTTGTGCAATCGGACCTAACATGCGTGAAGATAAAATTGAACAGGCCACTAACGCACCTGTAGTCATTTCACCATCCATCACCGCAAAACATCCCACCAAAACCACAATCGCATAGGTCAGACCTTGAAGCATTTGAGTCCATGCCATTAAGGTACCAACGATTTTACGTTGTCTCATACCAATGTCGGCTGAAACTTCATTCATGTGGTTCCACTGGTTTTGGAAGCGTGATTCAGCACGTAAAAGCTTGATGTCTTCAATACCTTGCACCGCTTCAACAAGAATGGCGTTACGAATTGATGACTCTCTCATACCCTCTTGTGCGAGTTGCGCTAGCTTCTTCTGTGCCAAAATACCCGGCAAAAGCATAAGTGGTACAACCAGCAACATCACCCAGAACAATTTCCCGCCAATAATCGCAAAGATGGTCAGGAACAAGAAAAAGAATGGGAAATCGGCAATTGCACTAATGGTGGTTGAAGTCACCAGTTCACGAACACCTTCGAGCTCACGAATCTGGGAAATAAAACTACCTGTAGACTTTGAGCGGTCTTTATTTTTGATTCTTAGGGCATGACCAAATACACGATCAGAAACCCGTAAATCCGCACGTTTACCAATAATATCGGATAAATATACCCGTGATATACGTAAGGTAAATTCGAAGAGCGCTGCAATGAGTACACCGCCTGCAAGAACCCATAAGGTTGGAACAGACTGTGAAGGCACAACGCGGTCATAGACTTGCATTGAGAAGATAATGGTTGCCAGTGCCAAAATATTGGCAATCAGTGAGGCAAACATAATATCAACGTAGCGCTTCCAGTCTCTGAGCACAATTGACCAGAACCAGCTTGCTTCATACGGTTTGATATATTCGTCAATACGCGCATCGGGAATCGAAGTTTCAGGACGTAGAATATAGACATTTTTAATTGTCGTTTTTAAGACATCCAAGCTTAAATTTTGGGAAAGGCCGTGATCTCCACTCAACTGGATACTGACGTTTCCTTGTGTATCAGCTTTATCAACAACACCTACCTGTCCGTCGTTAAACTCGACCATAACAGGCAGGCGCCACGGATTCAGTACCTCTAAAGAAAAAGGTACCTTCCGTAAATTTAATCCAACCTGACGTGTAATGAGCTGTAAAACATCATCAAGGTTTTGATTCTGATTCCAATCAAGTTGTAAACGGATTCTTTCTTCTGAAGGCTCAATTCGGTAATGTTTAGCAATCGTTAAGACCGCCTGTAACCAGGGCTGGTAGTTTATTTTTGTCATCATGGTTGTACTTCGAACCCCTGAATTGAAATATTATTTAAGTCATAAGCTTGGCGGGAACGTCCTGTTGCCGAAATGTACTGAACAATACTGTTATAGATATCGTAACGTGCTGACTCAAGTTCCGAATTAGCACTGTGGATGGCCTGTTCTGCATTCAGTAAGTCAACCAATGAACGTGTACCAAGCTTGTACTGCTCTTGATAAAGCTCACGGGTACGAACTGTAGTGGCTTGGCGATTTGCTAAAACCAACATTTGACGTTGTTTATTTTCAATTTGTTCACGGCTCGTTCTAATTTGATCCAGCACATCTAGATAAACTGAATTGACTTTAGACTTTGCTGCTTCTTCAGCATAACTTGCCATTTTTACCTGAGAAGAAACTGCCCCACCTTGATAAAACTGACTACTTGCTTCAAGCATGACCGAACTATATAGACCGTCATCTTTATCATTGTTTGGGTTTCTGCCATTGATGGCCTGACTCAAAGAACCTTTAACCGACAAGGTTGGATAACGTGTTAAACGAGTCTGTTCCTTTTGTGCTTTAGCCACTTCAACACTGGCTTGAGCCGCAATCATTTTGGGGATGGTATTAAACTCAGGTTCGCCATATAAATCAGATTGTTTCACCAAATCATCTGAAATAATCCAACCCGTGCGCGAGACATCTGCACCCAATAATGTTCTTAAATGTTGTTGGTACTGACGCAATAATGATTGCTGTGCAATCAAACCAGACTGGGCAGCTTGTAAATAAGACTGAGCTTGAATCGGGTCAGCCTGACTACTAATACCCGCATTTGCACGTAAATTAGCGATTTCCTGAATTCGCTGAATACCTGCAATTTGCTGCTCGGCAATCTTATTTAATTGAAGATAGCGCTGAATATTGATGATCGACTGTGCAACATCGAGAGCAATATCATCAATGCTGACTAGAACATTGGCCTGCTCGACTTGAACCTTAGCTTGCTCAACATCTACACCTGATTTAACTTTGCCAAAATCATAGAGCATTTGAGTCGCATTTAGGGTCAATAACTGCCTACCACGCTCACCACTAGTCAAGTCACCTGTAGTAATACCACCTGAAAGCTGTGGATAATAACCAGCCTTGGCATAATCAATACCAGCGTTTTGGCCAGCTAAAGTAGAAATGGCTTGAGAAATATCAGGGTTACGCTGGATTGCGATTTTCACCGCTTCCTGCAAAGTCATTTTGCTTGATGGCAAACTTGAATAAGATCCAGCCGATCGATCATTGAGTTGAACAGTCGGAAACTCCTGAACTCTAGAACGATCTAACTTAAAATTACTCAGCTCTTGCATCTTGGCAACTTTAAATTCATCACTACTTTTTGGGGCAAAAAGTTGTGATAAGTTGTCTTTTAAGGTGTGATATTGCTCACTTGGTTTAGCAGCATATATCACCACAGGTACATGCAATGAAGTTAAAAGCATCAACCCTTTCAGGAAAGCCGGCTTTTTACATGTCCTTGTTACTCTTCTCTGGTTATATCCAATCATGCTTGTCTTGTTGATCTTGTTTGTTATCGTTTAAAAGCTTTTACATTCTACATATTTTTTTGCATAAAGAAGCATAATTGCAGGAATAATTCACACATTATAGTTCTATTAAATGAATAAGTTAAATCATTGTTTTTAAAAACTAAATATAAAAAAACTAAAAAGAGGCATTGACCTCTTTTTAGACAAATAGATTAACTTTGTTATTTAAACTGTAAAATCGTCACCTAAGTAGACTTTACGGACTTGCTCGTTATCCAGAATTTCTTGTGGTGTACCTTCTGCAATTACAGCCCCTTCACTCACAATATATGCACGTTCACAAATTGCTAAAGTTTCACGTACGTTATGGTCAGTAATGAGTACACCGATGCCACGATCCTTCAAAGTCTGGATAATATCTTTAATATCTCCAACCGAGATTGGGTCAACGCCGGCAAATGGTTCATCAAGCAACATAAATTTAGGATCAGCAGCCAATGCACGTGCAATTTCAGCACGGCGGCGTTCACCACCAGACACACTCATTCCTAATGAATCTTTAATATGACTAATTTTAAAGTCATTTAATAATTCAGTAAGACGTTGCTGGCGTTGTTGCTTATTTAAGTCCTTACGTGTTTCTAAAATGGACATAATATTTTCAGCAATGGTCAGCTTTCTAAAAATAGAAGCCTCTTGCGGAAGATATCCAATGCCCTTACGTGCCCGTTCATGCATTGCCAAATCGGACATATCAAGATCATCAAGGTGAATTTCACCTTTGTCCATACGCACTAGCCCTACAACCATATAGAAGCTTGTTGTTTTTCCTGCACCGTTAGGGCCAAGCAAACCAACAATCTGTCCACTTTGCATACTAAAAGATACGTCTTTGACGACCCAACGCTTACTATAGTTTTTTCCTAAGTGCTTAATACACAAAGTTTGGGGTTGTTGAAGAGCTTGTTGCATTAGTCACGCGCTCCTGGAAAGCTTTTTGAACTTGATGGTGGAATAATAATCTGCACACGATTTGATGATGAACCTTGAGCTTCAACATCACCTTTATTCATACTATATTTCAATGAGTTACCACGAATGCTAGAACCATCTTGATATAAATATGCACCACCATTCAATGTAATAATGCCCGTATCTGCATTATAAACAATGGTCTGTCCTTCACCGCGTGCCACGCCCTTATCAGCACTTATTTGTTGCTGAAACTTAGATGGTCGGCCTTTAGCAGTAATGGTTTGGATTTCACGCTTAGAGTTTAATGTAGCAACAATCGAATCGGCTTGAAGCTTCATCGTACCTTGCTCAATCACGACATTACCGGTGTATGTCGTCAAACCAGTTTTTTCGTTATAAGTTGCACGGTCTGCCACGAGTGAAATTTGTTGATTACGGTCAGACGGCAACGCAAAAGTCGAAGCTGATGATAAAGCAACGAATGTAATAACCGCAGCTTGTTTTAGGAAAGCTGAAGAACGTTTTAAATTAAGACTTTGGTACATACTTTCCTCGAATATTAAAAAATTCGTACTGACCGTTATTCAAATTGGCTTTTAATCCTTTGCTAACAAAATCGCCTTGTGGAGCTTGAACAACCACTTGATGATCCGTTTCAATCTCTCTGGTCTTTGGATAACCAGTTAACTCATCGGTTTTGAATTCAATTTTCCCTTGTGGAGCAAGTTTCGTTGCGACCACATCACCCGATAATATAACTTTACGATTATCATCATAGCCATTTGCCTGTTTCGCAAAGAACGTCGCATCAACCTTGCCATCTTTATACATAGAGGCATTAAGTTGATCCAACTTTGATGTTTTTTGTTGCATATCCTGTTCAAGCTGACGAACTTCAGCACGAATATACAAATTGCCTTGATCATCAGTTTGAGTCAAATGGACGCCCTGCGCCGAATATGTCATATTCTTCGCAGAACCAATGTCTAGTTTTTTTGCTTTGCCACTATAGTAGTAATAACCACCACTTATAGCAGCAATAACTACAGCAACAATAGATAAAACTCTGGTATCCATGAGCAGGAATAGCCTACCTTTTTAAGTAATCTTATTATTAATGCGGTACTGCAAGATATTTTTCAAGAAGTTCTTGGTAAATGCCTTTTGCGATCAGCAACATATCACAGACTTCACGTACAGCACCACGTCCGCCCATCGACTGGGTAACTAAATGCGCACGGCGACGCACTTCTTCATGACCATTTGGCACAGTAACACTCATTCCTGCGATTGCAAAAGCAGATAAATCAGGCCAGTCATCGCCCATATATAAGCAATCGGAAGGCAAAATATTAAACTGTGCACAAGCTTCACGTAACGCAGAACCTTTGTCTTCACGACCTTGAAAAACGAGGTCTACGCCTAAATCAGACATACGTTTTTCAACAATATTACTTTTTCGGCCTGTAATAATGATGACTTTCATGCCTGCTTGCTGCACAAGTTTCATGCCTAAACCATCACGAATATCGAATGATTTAATCTCATCGCCACTATTGGTTAAAGTTACAAAGCCATCACTCAAAATACCATCTACATCCAGAACCAATGCCTGTAAGTGACGTGCTTGTTCTAACAATGCATAAGATGCCATTGATTAATTTACCCCTGCCTGAATAAGGTCATGCATACTAATTACACCAATCACTTTATTTTGGTCATCAACCACAACAAATTGACTGATTTTTTTCAGGTTAAGCTGTTGTAGAGCTTCTACCGCACGTGCTTCTTGAGAAATAGTTGACGGTTTTTTTGTCATTACTTCAGAAACAGGTAAATTCACATCGAAACCTTGCTGTTTATCAATTAAACGACGCAAGTCACCATCGGTGAAAATACCAAGCAAATGTTCCTGTTTATCTACAATCGTGGTCAAGCCTAAACGCTTATTAGAAATTTCGTAAAGCACTTGATTCATTGGCGTATCTGGTGAAACTTTTGGCAATTCATCGCCTGTATGCATAAGGTGTTTTACATGTAGAAGTAAACGCTTACCCAATGCTCCAGCAGGATGTGAGCGAGCAAAATCATCTGCAGTAAAACCACGAGCTTCAAGTAAAGCAACAGCCAGCGCATCACCCAACACTAAAGTCGCTGTCGTGCTCGATGTTGGAGCCAAACCTAGTGGGCATGCTTCATCAGACTCACCTAAAGTTAAAGCGATGTCGGCATTTTGAGGCATTGGCCCTTTATCAGTACGGCTAATGGTAATAAGAGGTACACCAAGATGTTTGATGAGCGGCATCAACATCATGATTTCATCACTTTTTCCAGAATTGGAAATCGCAATTAAAACGTCACCACGAACCAGCATACCTAAATCGCCATGCCCAGCTTCGCCCGGATGCATAAAGAAAGATGGTGTACCAGTTGAAGCAAAAGTCGCAGCCATTTTACGGCCAATATGCCCTGACTTCCCCATGCCAGTAATCACAACACGGCCTTTACACTGTAACAATATTTCACAAGCCTGATTAAAACTGTCATTAATTTGTGTTGCTAACACGTCTAGGGCTTGCTGCTCAATACGCAAGGTTGCTAATGCGCTGCTTTGAAAATCTGTAGGATTGGGCATACGAGTTTGACTCAAAATAATTGATCTGATCTCTTGTGAAGATCGGTGATTTTAATCAAAAGATTTGGGGGCATTCTAACATAACTCAATCATCTACACGTTTTTAAATGTATAAGATTTCACAAGCTTATAAAATTCTTGCATAAACCTTTGTGAAAAATGATGCATCAGTTATGATGTAACACTGTTTTTGTTGAGTGTTTGAAAACCCTTATGCAACCGTTTGTTTTATATAACTCTGAGCAACGAAAAAAAGTTGAATTTGTACCTCGCAAAGAAGGTCACATCGATATGTACGTCTGCGGTATGACCGTTTACGATTACTGTCATATCGGGCATGCTCGAGTTATGGTTGCATTTGACTACATTATTCGTTTCTTGCGTAGCCAAGGCTGGAATGTTCGCTATATTCGCAACATTACTGACATTGACGACAAAATTATTAAACGCGCGAATGAAAATGGTGAAACCATTCAGCAGCTCACTACTCGTTTCATTGATGCAATGAACGAAGATGCAGCTAATTTAGGCTGTGCTGCACCTGATGAAGCACCTAAAGCGACTGAATATATTGATCAGATGCAAAATATGATTGGTAATCTGGTCAATAAAGGCTCTGCTTACCCTGCTGCAAATGGCGATGTTTATTTTGAAGTCACCAAATTCGAAAAATATGGTCGCCTCTCTGGCCGTAAGCTTGATGATATGCAAGCTGGCGCGAGTGAGCGTGTTGACGTAGAAGTTGAAAAGAAACATCCATTTGACTTTGTACTTTGGAAACATGCCAAAGAAAATGAACCATCTTGGGCATCACCTTGGGGTAATGGCCGTCCGGGTTGGCACATTGAATGTTCTGCAATGTCGACTTGCTGCTTAGGCAATCACTTTGACATTCATGGTGGTGGTTCAGATTTAATGTTCCCACACCATGAAAATGAGATTGCGCAAAGTGAAGCGTCAACTGGCGAACAATATGTAAACTACTGGATGCATGTTGGCTTCATTAACGTTGATGGCGAAAAGATGTCTAAGTCTTTAGGCAACTTCTTTACTATTCGTGACGTGATGGAAAAATTCCACCCTGAAGTGATTCGCTACTTTATTGTGTCTTCACACTATCGTAGTCCTGTGAACTTCTCTGATGTGGCACTTAAAGAAGCAAAAACTTCTTTAACTCGCTTCTATCACTCATTTAAAGCTTACCAACAAGTGTATGGTCGAACGACAACTGAAACGCTTGATCAAAGCTTTATTGAACGTTTTAACAATGCGATGTGTGATGACTTCAACACTGCCGAAGCAATGGCTGTATTGTTTGAACTGAACAAAGAGTTAAACCGTGCTGTAAAAGAAGAGCAAGCTGACCAAGCGACTGTGCTTTATTCGACATTACGTTACCTCACCAATATTTTAGGTTTGGTACAACACAATGTAGATGATTTCTTAAAATCAGATATTGGACAAGAAGCGCTTACTTTGTCTGATGCTGAAATTGAAGATTTTATTCAACAACGTGTTGATGCGAAAAAAGCAAAAGACTTTGCTAAAGCAGATGGTATTCGCCAGTCTTTGCTCGACCAAGGTGTTGTATTAGAAGATACGCGTCAAGGTACAGTTTGGCGTCGTGCTGATTAAATGTTCAATTAAATCACAAGAGTGTTGACACTTTAGTGAAACACTCTATAATGTGCTCACATTGCGGGAATAGCTCAGTTGGTAGAGCATAACCTTGCCAAGGTTGGGGTCGCGAGTTCGAGTCTCGTTTCCCGCTCCAAAATTTAAAGACCACTTAATTCGAAAGAGTTAGGTGGTTTTTTATTGTCTATTGGTTAGCTTTGACCAGTCGAAATCATATTAAACAAACATCTTACATTCTGCTGTAATACCACCCTACCTGTTGGCTAAATTTCCTATATCAATCTTAGGATGAGATGAGTCTTATATAATTTATTCGTAGATAAAAATATGAAACTACAGCAGAGTTCGCCCCAACTGCACTAACTTCAAAGATGACAAAATAATTATAGTTTAAATATTATTTAATAATGGATGTTTTCAGAACACAAACCAAATGTTAAAGTATGTAAATCCTGACTTTCAAATAATTGATTTAAAACAGGTAATTTGGTTATCGTTGTATGCGACGCAAAAATAGAAACAACTTTGAAGAAATTGGACGTAGTAAGCGACGGTATTGTTTAGCATCCTTAAATTCCAATTAGTATGAAATTTTTACTGCTATGTAAAGCACATAAATTGGTTAGCAAAGGTTGTTGAGTTATATAGGAACATTCAGATAATTAAGGTTAAGAAATGGCTGAGACTATACGTGTAGCAGAATTAGCAAATCTAATAACGACTGATATTGCAGAATTTTTAAAGTGGAAAATTCATCCTCAAAATGATTTAAATCATGAATGTTTAATGCCTGAAGCACATTTTAAAGATGCAGATAGTGATGATTCAAAAACACATCCTACTGATGTAGTTATTTACTATATTGACCCTTTTGAAAATAAAACTATATACCTAAATACAGATCTAAAAAGTTATGCTAAAAAATCAATAAATTATAGCAACACTAAAGACTGGTTAATAAGCATTACTAATGGTACTACTTGCGGTAATGTAAATTCAGAGTGGAAGAAAACCTATGATGTAACGGGAAATTATGAAATAAGAGGGCTATTATTTGTTTACAATCATGATGGAAATTTTGATAAGCCATTCTATGATTTTATTCATGATTATCCTTTCCACACTCCTCACACAACCAAAAGAGCTCCCTCTCGTTTTCATTTAAAAGATTTAAAGGTTCCACAACATATAACTCTTCATATTATAGAACCCCAATTAATTGATAACATTTTATCAATTAAGTTTGATTTAGATAGTCTTAGAAATAAACATAAAGTTCCTGGCAGTAAAAATTCTGTACCAATTAACTTTTATTATCCTAATAGACAAATGTCTAAAAATTTACTAAAACCAGAAGAGTGTCCAGCTACAATAGAACTGATCAATGGCCCATTCTTTATTATGAACTTTGAAAAATTTTCATATTTCGAAGAAAATCCAGATAACCCAGAAGGCCAGCCTCTACGTATAACTAAAAATGGTGGAAATATTATTTATTACAGAGAAGAAGGATCAACTGTTGAAGAATTTATTTTTTTAATTGAAACATTGATGACATTAGAGCTTATTGGTGAAAAAACTAATACTTATATTCGGCATTGCTCTAGGAATATAAACCGCACTGCTAAATCAAATTTTGATGCAGCTATTAAACAGTACTGTCAAATGTGGGATTACAGTGACAGTATGAAAGAAATTTTTCAAAAGCAAGTAGAATATGAAAAAGTGACTATTGTACAAAAAGTATTCTGCACACAAGAAATTGATCGTACAGCTAAGGAATAAAAATGAATAAGTCTTATAGAATCCCTAATGATTTCAATATTTATAGTGCCTTAAGTACAGGAAAAGTATCAGACTCAGTTTTAACCGCACTTTTTTTAAAAAGAGGTATTATTTTAAGTAATCAAACGAGTCGAGAGGAAAAAGCTAATTATTTTGCAACTTTCATGCATGGATATTATGATTTTGAAACAATATCTGCTCAACATAGTAAAGTTGATAGAGTTGAATATACATCATCTATAAATATACAAACTGGATTATCAGTCTCTGACTTATCAATGATTATGTCGAAATTGGACTCAAAGCTTGAAGACAAGTTTTCTAATATTCAATTAAAAGATATTGAAACTAATATTAGAAAAGACCAAGTAATTGTTGAGTTTGATTACGAGAAATTTCATCCCGACAAACAGATGTTTTCACAAATAGAAAATAAAAAAGCTACAATAATATTTAAAAGAGATTCTGCTACCGATACATATTATGTTGAACACCCTGCCACACCTGAGATGATTAGATGGTCAACAAGCGTTCAGCAAATATTAAAAGAAAATGATGATAAAATTAGTATAAACAACATTGACTTAACAGGACTTACAAATCCAGAATTATATTGGCAATTTTTTGATGAATTAACCTCTGTATTTGATAAGTATAAACGAACAAATGTTATTGAGGTTTTATTTAAAAATCCTAATAAAGATGATGATTCTGACGATGAAACAATTTGTCAATTAATCAGTGCAACTTATAAAGGAAATCAATTACATCTTTCTGAGGATTTTAAAGCCAGATTGGATGATGGCTACCTACTCCATAAATTCACATGGGATTGTATTGATTCAACTTTTTCAACATCTGACAAGTATCGACTTTCTATTAAAGTAACTTATGATGATGAGGGAAAAAGTAATTTTTCTTTTATATCTAAAGGTTTTTACAAATATAAAGAGGGTAAACATTCTAAAACTATTAATGCTATTTCAAGCAGTCAAGATAGAGAGTTTAATAAACTAATTTTTAAAAAGGGTATTGAATTAATCGACAGCTTAACTACTACTCCAGTTATCTCATTAATGAAACATAATAATGAGGTTGTTTCCAAATCAAAGGAAGCTTAATATGAAATTTCATATTTTTGAATGTAGTTCAACTTTAGATTTTTCGGAGCTAATCTCTATTTTAATAAAATCAAGATCAACAAACTCACTTGATTCTTCTTTATTAAATATAAAGTATGATGATAATTCATTTATCTCAACATTTTATCAAGAGTTTAAAAGATATGAAAAATCTATAGATATAAATGGCATCGAAAGTGTTTTTACTTTTGATTATCATATTCATCAGAATTTTTCTTTTCATTTTATTAAGGGGCGACTTTTTTTTATTATTTATGAACCTAATAAATATTCTAAAAACCTCGTAGATTTCCTAAATTCTATTTTTCGATTAAAAATATCTTTTAAGACAAGAAAAATAAATTTAGATAGTTTTATTAAGAGGACTAGTCATTTATCAAACTTTCAAGTACATAAAGCTAGATTTAATGAGATCTCCTTGTCAAAAAATTCTAAAGGATCACTGGAAGTTACTTCTAGTAATAATGCTTTATTAGATTTCAAGCAAGTTTTTGGAGATATTTATTATGATTTATCAAAAATTAAAGTTAGTTTTTTGGATGAGACAACCTATCATCTTGAACTATCAAAGAATGGTTTAATATGTCTATCTAAACACAATGATTCAAGTTTAAAAGTCACTTTGAAACTTATAAACCTACTTTTTTTTGATTGATAATTAAATAAATTTATCAATAGAAAATTTAATTCCTAAAAGTATTAACTAATTTTTTAAATTACTTTGAATTTATACCGCAGTTAATAAAAGTCCCCGTTGTGCTCACGGGGACTTTTATTAATACATAAGTACGAATAAAAAATCCTTTTCCTAACAACCTCATATTACACTCTATAGCAGTCTTACTAATCACTAAATAATCAAATATTTTTAGCCAATTCTTTTGCTAAACATTGTTCATGCCAAGTGGTTTGGAAGTTCTCGACAGCTTTGGACTTAATGAGAGGGTCTTCAAATAATTTTGAAGAATATGCAGATTTGATAAGCTCTTGATAAAGTTGTTTGGCTTGTTGCTCTTCAAGATGATTGGCTATGTCGTGTAACTCTTGAGCTGGCACTTCATGTTGTCTTGCATCCATCACGCCACTCGCTGCTTTCTTCACAGTTTCGCAGTAATGAAGTTCCATGGCTTCTGACGCTGCATAACATTGAATTGAAATTGCGCTTATAAAGAGGAATATAAATCTCATAATCTCACCTTAATTTGACGCGCAAGGGTATCAACTAATCTCTGCAAATTTAAGTTAAAAAAGGTTATTTTTGTTTTCTCTTATTTTATTTCACCTTTTGCACTTGGGTATTAGAAGCTTTCAGCACTGTTCCATCTGCCGCGACTGGCGCCATAAATGGAATTTGCTGACCTGTAGTTTTATCAATTAACAGAGAATGGCGCTCACCACTTTCAAATAGGTTCTGCTCTCCCCATTGTCGTAAAGCCACAACCACTGGAAACAAACTCTCCCCTTTAGCGGTCAACACATATTCTTGATAAGCCGTGCCATCTGAAGCATCTTGCATTTCAAGAACACCTGCATCCACTAATTTTTTTAGTCGGTCAGAGAGAATATTTCGCGCAACACCTAAGCTCCGCTGGAAATCTCCAAAACGGCGCATTCCATCAAAAGCATCACGCACAATGAGCAGTGACCAGCGGTCTCCAATGAGATTGACACAGCGCGCAACAGGACAAGGTTCATCTTTTAAAGATGTAGAGTTCGTCATCGAGTTTCCTTACCAATCATGGGTAACAAGTTATCTAGTTGCATTTTAAAACTAGCCGATCTAACATTCAACTAGTTGCATTTTAAAACTAGATTAAATGGATTTAGGCCCATGAAAGCTTCTCTTGCATCTTCAACTTCACACTCAGAAAGTGATAAACCGCTTTCAAGCATGCCTCGTGGTGTAATTTTGCTGTTTGCTATTGCAAGTGGTGCAAGCGTAGCAAATGTCTATTTTGCGCAGCCCTTACTCGACATATTGGCCAAGGACTTTAATGTTAGTCATGCCGCTATTGGTGGTGTAGTTACCGCCACTCAAATCGGTTGTGCCCTTGCCCTCGTGTTCTTAGTGCCATTGGGTGACCTTGTCAATCGGCGTAAATTAATGACTATTCAGTTATTGGCTTTAATATCTGCCTTGCTCGTGGTTGCCTTTGCTCATTCTACAATTGTTCTTTTAACAGGAATGCTTGCCGTGGGTTTACTCGGCACAGCCATGACGCAAGGGCTTATTGCTTATGCTGCAAGTGCTGCTCTCCCACATGAACAAGGACATGTAGTCGGTACTGCACAAAGTGGTGTATTCATTGGTTTACTGCTTGCCCGTGTATTTTCAGGGGGAATTAGTGATGTAGCAGGTTGGCGTGGCGTGTACTTCTGTGCAGCCCTCATCATGCTCATGATTGCATTACCGCTTTGGAAACGTTTGCCTTATTTAGAAGTTCAACCTAGTGCCATGCGCTACCCGCAACTTCTGGCTTCTATGTTGAAACTGCTTCGCCAAGAAAAAGTACTACAAGTGCGCGGTGTGTTAGCTTTACTCATGTTTGCAGCCTTTAATATTTTTTGGAGTGCATTGGTACTACCATTAAGCGAGCCGCCTTACAGTTTTTCGCATACTGTAATTGGGTCTTTTGGACTCGTTGGAGTTGTTGGTGCACTGGCTGCCGCACGTGCGGGTTATTGGGCCGACCGCGGATATGCTCAGCGTACAAGCTTAGCAGCACTCGTAATATTACTGCTCGCTTGGGGTCCACTCTCACTCATGGCTTACTCACTGTGGGCACTGGTGATTGGCATCGTATTGCTAGACTTGGGCGGGCAAGCCTTACATGTCACCAACCAGAGTATGATTTTTCGCACTCGTCCAGAAGCGCATAGCAGGCTTGTCGGGCTATACATGCTGTTTTATGCAATCGGTAGTGGATTAGGTGCAATCAGTACAACAGCCACTTACGCCTATACTGGATGGTTTGGCGTGTGTGCACTCGGTGCAAGTGTTAGCCTTCTGGCATTATTATTTTGGTGGATAACCCGTAAAGTCTCTTAAAAATGCCTACTCTCAAATAAAAAAACCACATCACTCAAGAGAATCATGTGGTTTTTAATGAGCAGTTAATTTAATGAGATGACTGAGCTGCTTTAGGTTTAAAGACCACTAAACAGACAACAATAAAAGCTAATAAAACAAAAGACGCACTAAATCTACTTAACTCTAATCCACCATGTGCGATAGGTTTATCAAGGAAATCTCCCAATACTGCACCTAAAGGTCTGGTAAGAACAAAGGCCAACCAAAATAATAAGGTTCTTGAAATTTTGGTATAAAAATAGCAGATTGCTAACACCAATAATAAAGTACCAAAAATTAAAGCGGCGCTGGTATACCCTAAGCCTTGAGTATCAGCAGTCCAGTCTCCTAAAGCTGTCCCTAATGTTTGAGAAAACATGATGGTTAACCAATAGAAAGCTTCACTTTTTGCAGATTGAACACTTTTTACTGAAATGGTGCCGCAACTTAAATACCAAACAAACAGAGATATGCCTAATAAAATAAGTAATATTAAGCTCCCTCCTGCATAGCCCACACCTAAAGTTCGATCAACGAAATCGGCAATTGTCGTACCTAACGTGGTAGTGGCAATAATCGTCGCCCAGTAAAAAAATGAATTATAGTTTTTAGCTTTAATTTGTAGCCCGACAAATACAGCAAAGATCACAGCAAAAATTGCCGTACTAATGATATATCCCAAATTTAGGGACATAGATAGCGCATCTCCAGCAGTTTCACCTAGCGTTGTAGCTGCAATTTTAATGATCCAGAATAATAAGGTGACTTCTGGAACCTTACTCAAGGTTTTAGATAAATTCTCATGACTCAACATTGTATGTTCTCCCAACATACATATTCATTAGCTCTTATCTAAATATTTATGCCTTAAGATAAAGTTAAGGTTAAAAATAAATTACAAATACTTTTTTCAAAGCAAATTACACGATGCTTCTTGCTCCACAACTCAGATGAAAAAAGATAACAATATACAAATAAATAAAATATAATAACCAATAGTTAATCATGCCAGTGAATGCATACATTTGGCTTGAGTACTTAAGTTTAAACCGTAGTGAGATGAAATCTTCTCTAACAATCTAAAGATTGATATGCAACATTAGTCCATTACTATCAAAATTATATGGAAATCCCTATAGGAACAAAATTGGGTATTAATAATAAATTGATTTGCGCAGTTGTATTTGCACTTCTTACAGGATGTCAGCAGCAGGAAGCGAACGAAAATGCAAGTGCGGTGAAACTCCCTGTTTATCAGTTTAACGGTGTTTCTGCTTCAGCACGCTTAAAAGGAATATTGCAGTTAAAACAAGAATGCCTTTATGTAAACGATATCCTCATTATCTTTCCCGAGCACTCCGCTCAGTGGGATTCTGAAAAAGAAGCTTTAAGCTATAATGGCAAGCATATCCGCTTAGGTAATGAATTAGATATTGCTGGAGGGAGTGGTAATTTTGAGCGAGACAACCTACGCATTAAACATTTGAGTCCAATGTGTGATCATCAAAATATTTGGTTTGCTGGATAATCTAATTTTCGCTCCGCTCAACGTCTAGGTTTTAAATGGAACGGTTCAGCTCACTATCAGATTTATAGATTTTTCTTACAGGTCACTAAAGATGAAACATTAAAAAAGCCCCCATCTGGGAGCTTTTTAAAATAGTTGAGGACCTGCTATTAACAGCTTAAAAGTTAGCTTGGATTAATCTCGGTAGTTAATCTTTGCAAATCATGGCCTGAAGGTGCTTGGTAAACACGTAAACCAAATTCAGGAAGAATCGCAATTAAGTGGTCAAAAATATCTGACTGAATTGCTTCATAAGAAACCCATGCAATCGTATTAGTAAATGCATAAATTTCTAAAGGCAAACCTTGGCTAGTCGGCTGTAATTGACGAACCATAATGGTTTGATTTTGAGCAATGCCCTTGTGCTGGCGCAAATAAAATTCAACATAGGCTCTAAACGTACCAATATTGGTTAAACGGCGCTTGTTATAACGAGATTGGTTGCTTAAATGCTTATTGAACTCTTCAATTTCAGAATTCTTCGCATCGAGATATTGATCTAATAATAAAAACTCTTTGAGCTTTTGTTGCTCTTCATCACTCATGAAATGGACACTGCTTTGATCGAGAAAGAGTGAACGCTTCATTCGACGGCAACCCGAATTGCTCATGCCTCGCCAGTTTTTAAATGTATCGGTAACGAGTTTATTGGTTGGAATGGTGGTATAGGTTTTATCAAAATTTTGCACAGTCACCGTATGCAACGAAATATCAATTACATCACCATCTGCATTAAGCGACGGCATCTCAATCCAGTCTCCAATCCGCACCATGTCATAAGAGGCAATTTGTACACTCGCCACTAAAGACAAAATAGTGTTTTGGAAAACCAACATTAATACCGCTGCCATCGCACCGAAACCTGCCAGTAAAGTGAATACATCCTTTTTAAGGAATGTTCCTAAAATCATCAGGCCACACACAACAAATAAGATTAACTTAACCAACTGTAAGTAACCTTTAATCGGCTTGTTTCTAGACTTCGGATTACGCTGATAAATAAGATTGAAGATATTTAACAACTCGCTAACCGTAAGCGCGAGTGTAAGAAAGATAAATGCTTGCGCGCCCATTTCTACAAACGAAATGAACTTTGGAGTTAAATGAGGAACCGTTGCAATACCGTTCATAATTACAACAGCTGGAACAATATTTGCAAATTTCTTTATGACGCTATGCTGGGCAAAAATAGATTGATTGGGTGATTTTAGCTTGGTCACCAAGTGACGGACGCCCCGCACAATAATGCGTTTAGCAATAAAATTTGCTATTGCTGCAAATAAAATCAAAATGGTGAGTGAAACAAACATTTCTAGCCAAGGATAATGGCTTAACTGAACCCGAATATCGCGGAAAAAACTTAAAAAATCCAAACCTATACACCTTAAAACTTTCTTTTCTAGAATTTTAAGGGCTAAAGCATGTGTTAATAAGACTTGTTTACATATGTAGGCATAAATACAACAACTAAGTTATATACCCTGCTATTTATCTTATTATTTTTGACGCTTAACGATAAGGTTTTATCTGCTTATGTTTTAGATCATGTACATCAACTAGATCGAACAAATCTGTTCATTTAGAATAATACGTTAAACGAATAATTCTGGTTTTAGTGAGTGAAATTTTCTGATTTTTTGACTTTTATTGGAGTGGTCTGGTTTAGCTTATTCTTTGTCTATATTGCTTGGACCTTTTTTCTTAAAAGTCTGGTTCATAAGTTTTTAATTTATAAACGAGGAATGATAACTTCTGCCGAGGTCGTATATTTTCAGGACTCATTAGCTAAGGTGCAATATCGCCCGTTATGTTATATAAAATTGAAATTTCAAACTGAGCAAGGCCAAATCATTACTGAAAACCTTAAGGTGCTTATTGCTAAACAAAATCACGATCAATATAAGGTCGGTAGCATCATCAAAATTAAATATGACCCTAAAAATTTAAAGAATATTTCGATATTGGGAGAGATCATGGTTTAAGCGATTAGAGATTATTTAAAAAGTACGATAAGCCCTGAGGTGCACGTCCGTTTAAGCGACTACTCGTTGTCACTCGAACCAGATTACTCCAAGTAATATTGCAACAATGCTTGATCAATTTCTTGATTAAAGATACATCTTCATGGCATGAAATAGGTTCAAAGCCACCGACCAAAAGATAGACCTCTGTACTAAAACTTAAATTCGCCCCATGAATATGCGCGTGATCCATCTGATCTTTATAATGCGCTAAATATTTTTGCCGTTTAGTTATAGAGAGATGACTAAAATCATCTAGCGTTACAGTACCGCAAATTGCATCTGTAGGTTGGTGCTGGATTTGATAGCGCAGCCAATCAGGACTAACCACCGTGTCTGCATCCGTACATGCAATCCATGTCACGCCACGCCCAATTAAATGGCGAATTCCTAAATCTCGTGCTTGCCCAACACATGCGTAGTTACATTCAATCCAATTGATTTGATGGCTTTGTACAATCAACCGCGACTGATCTGTACAGTTATCGAGTACCACAATCACTTCTACGTCATAACCGCTAATGTTATCTATAGCGACCTGAATAGATTGCAAACAGGCAGATAGATAGTGCTCTTCGTTATGCGCTGGAATGACGATACCTATTTTCATCTTAATTTTTCCTGCTGTGCTAAAGAGGAAGTGTTCGCCGTCCATAGATCAATCATAAAATCTGGATCGTTTAAGCTGAGATAGTGATGAAATGGAAAATGTTGCTGAAAGCCTTGATGGACTTGTTCTGCATTTAATTCAAAATCTTGAATTTCATGACGCCAATGACAACAAAGAATCTCGCCGTCATCATTTAAACTATGTTTTAACTTTTCAATAAACTGCTGCAACTCATTAGCCGATAAGTAATAAGCCATCTCACTAATTAAAATGAGATCGAATTTTTGAATTGAGTAGTCTTCAGGTATTTTTCTATTTTCAACAACCACATGCTCAAATTCTTTTAGGCGCTCGGATGCTAAGCGAACAGCACTCTCAGAGACATCTATACACAGCAGTTGCCCGGCTCTTTGCGCCAAATGAAAACTTAAATGTCCATTTGAACAGCCCACTTCTAACACTTTTGAGTAACGAGGTCTTGTCAGCAGCGCGAGACAAATTTGTCTTTTACGAGCTTCATACCAATGAGAGTCATAGCCCCACGGATCACTGTTATGACGATATAAATCTTCAAAGTACATGCGAGAATGAATCACTCAAATAAACCTCATAAGGCATTAAAAGACGTTTAATTGCACTTGAAGAAAGAACCGGGGCATTACCCGTGGTTTCATCTGCTTCAAGTTGGGTTTTAAACTGCAAAATTGCTTGATGTTTTTTAGTTAGCTGTTCTTCGGTTAAGTGATAGGCTTTTGCTCGGTACCAATCAATTCGTGAGTCTAACGGCTTTGCCCAATGCCAAGCCCAAATTAATACGTGTAAACATAGAAGTTGCTTAGCTGTTGCGTAAGCTTGTACGGTTTTACCTACGGCTTCGTGGTCTGGGTGACCATCAAAGGCATAGCTACAAATTAGAATATCGTCGGCTTGAACGATCTGCTCTAAACTCTGCCACAGTTGATCGGTTTGTAAATGAATCTGACCATCTAACAAATTAAGCTCTACATGCTCGGTTGACTCGGCTACCCCTAAACACTTTAAGGCTGCTAGGCTTTCTTGCGGACGAAGAATATTGAGCTGATCTGGAGGATACTTTGTAGAGTTAGGATGGCTTTGGGTGCCGTTACTTACCGCTAAAATGAGGATCTTACAATTCAGCGCAATGAGTTGTTGCATTAAGCCGCCACAACCAAGCACCTCATCATCAGGATGTGGAGCAACAATCACCACCCTTTTAGAGCGAAATAACTCAAGATTTAAAGCTGCTAAAGGTTGTTGTTGAAATGCATTTAACCATTGCTCTTTGGACGTACCCTCACCAAAAATAATGCGGTCTTCAACCAAAGGATGTTTTAAAGTTCCCATAGGCTTTGGTCCGATAAACAGAGTTCTGTAATTTGCTGGTAGTCAAAAGCAGCATGACTTTGTCTGATAAACACAGGCAAATCCGCCATGAGCTGTGCAAAAGTTGCATCTTCACAAAAAGGACGAGCACCTAATGCTTTACCTACTCGCTCAACCACACTCAGACAGCATTGTTCTGTTTGGGCACGTAGTATTCGTATTTCCCGCTCATGATTTAGCATGGGTTTGCTGTCAATCAGTTCAGCAACATATTGAAAATATTGCTTAGTAATTTCTAATTGATGAGCGACCTCTCCCAAGTACAATTTTTTAAAAGGATTCGGACTGACCTGACAACTTTCTTGTAAAAAACCAGCTAAACCCACGGCGGCACCATACCAACAAGCCGCAACACCTGCTGCACCATGCCAAAAACCTGGGCGTTTTAAATAACTATTTGGATGACCTATCAATTTAACAGGTGTATTTTCAAAACTTACTCTTGCAGTCTTTGTCGCATTCATCCCGACTGCATGCCAGTGGCTTGAGTCTGTGCTAATAGAGGAATGACTTAAGTCAACAATACAAAGCTGCGCCTGCCCTTGTTGATTTTTATAACTCATCAAAACTTTTTGAATAAAATCTGCCCCAGAACACCAAGGCTTTATGCCATTACACAGGTTATCTTTCACTTGCAATGGAGCTGGTCCACCGTCTGCTGCCCAAACAGCCCAAAGCTGGTCATCTATTTCTAGGTGATAACCCAATTCACTTAAAATGCTTAAAGCATCGCAGTGTGACTCAAAAAGCTTCGCCAAACTTAAATCGACTCCAGCAATCTGAGCAAAAAGTTGCCAACGTTGATAGGTCTGACCCGAAGCGGGATGAGGCAAATTTTTCGCTAAATTTATCAATTGAGAGAGTAAATCTATACGAAGCTTGCTTTTATCTTCAGCCGAGGCAGATTCAAATTCACTCAAGATACTTAATATCGTCACATTTATAGGTATTTTAATATTCATTGCAAATAATTATTTATAAGACTTGGTTTAACCTTATCTAAATACTTCTGTTTAAATAAACATGTAAATTGTAATAAAAAGATAAATATTATTTGTTTTATATCTAATTATTTCATTGTTACTCAAATATATTTATTAAGTGAACTTATAAACCCATCCTGTAAGGTTTATTAAAAACCCCTGATTTATCCAATTATTTAAAGTAATTTAAGTCTTACCGTTTTTCTATTTCTAAAGAAGAGGTCTAAAATGAGCACTTTAAATATTAATGATATTAAAAAACACGCAGACGTTATTGCTTCTTGTGGTACTAAAGTAGGTACTGTCGACCATCTAGAGGGTGAAAACCAATTAAAGCTGACTCGAGACGAAAGCGGTCAACATCACCTTATTCCTACTGGATGGATTGGTGAAGTGAAAGAAAACCAAGTCATTCTTAATAAAAATTCAGAAGAAGTTAAAGATCAGTGGCAAGCGATCTAGACTTTAAAGCACGATACGTGACTTGACGTGAAATTTATAATAAAGCGATTTAGCTTAGAAAAATAAAGAGGCTTAGAAACTTTAAAGCCTAACTCCCCAAACTGAAGGCTCCTTTTCACAAGGAGCCTTTTTTTATTTATGAAATATCTGTCTTAGACCGTTTTTATCTCTTTAAGCCTTTGGTTGGATGTTTTTGTCCTTTACTCACATGGTGATCGATTTTACTTAATGCTAAAAATTGTGCATTCGCATTAAATGAATAATTATGAATAGGGTGACGTATATGATCACAGGGAATCATCAGCTTAAAGCTCGAAAAGTACATTTTGATTTCGCGGAGTCATCTGTGTGTTGGATGCCGAATGATCCGCTATGCTCACATGTAGCCAATGGTATTAATATGCTCTTGCCGGCTGGTGAATTTTGGTTTTGCCGCGTGTTTAATAAAACCCTTCCCTTGATTACCGACGAAACATTAAAACAAGAAGTGATTGGCTTTGTTCGTCAAGAAGCAGCACATGCACGTGCCCATGAAAAAGCTCAAGACTTTTTACGAGAAAATGGCTATGACATTCAAGATCCACTCAACCGTGCGCATTTTGTTTTTAATATTTTATTGGGTGATAAACCCTTTGGTCTGCCGCTTGTAAAAGGCAAAAAACTTGAAGAATATTGGTTACTTTTCCGAGTAGGTGTTATTGCTGCAATTGAGCACTTTACTGGAACTATTGGTCAGTGGACACTTGATAGCAAGTCTTGGGATAGCGCTGACCCTGCAATGGCAGATTTATTCCGTTGGCATTTGGCTGAAGAAGTTGAACACCGCTGTGTTGCCTATGACTTATTTGAGCACCTCTTAACAAACAAGTTGGGTTTTTATGTGTCTCGCCAAGTGATTATGGCCGCTATTTTCCCACTGTTTATTTACTTCCTTGCTGATTTTGCACGTAGTCTAGGCAAGCAAGATTTAGAGCACGAAGACATTCAAAAATTGATGCGTCGTGGCTTCTTTAATTTCATTCGTGAATTTGAAAAAACGGCTACTCGCTCAGACAACCTACCGACCATTAAATATTTATGGAAAGCGACATTAAGATGGGTTTCTCCAAAATTTAACCCACTTCATGAAGGTGACACCGAGCAAGCTTTAGCTTATATGGCTCGTTCGCCTGCCGTGCAATATTTTGAAGGAATGACACAGGCTGCAAAACCGGCAACATTAAGCTAAGCAGCTATTTTTATTTAAATTGAAAAGCCTCCTTATTTGGAGGCTTTTTCTTTACTGAGTTTTGTCGCTTAAGCAAAATTTAAAAAGAAATAATCCAACAACTGATCTCTTTCATCTACCGCATTTTTATCTAAAAGCTGGATCATTGCGCCATCAATCATAAATAAAAACATGTAAGCATCTTGGATGGAGACCGTAGCTTTTAAGGTTAAGAGCAACTTATAGATTTCGTTAACAAACCAGTCTCTATAGTCAACCACAACTTTATAGGCAACTGGGTAGAGCTTTTCTATTTCAAAAATTGCTTTAAAGGGTAAATGATAAAAGCCATTTAAATCGGCATGTAAAAGATAAATCTGCCTAAGTTTATCGAGCACCATTTGTTCACGGTAAGAATTAACAATGGAAAATACTTTTACTTTGAGCGCGTCTTTTTGAAAAGTAAGACACATTTCGATGAGTCGGGCTTTTGAGTGAAAGTCGTTGTAAAAAGTAGCCTTGGCAACTTTGGCTTCCGCAATAATTTGGTCGACCCCGACCTTATGAAACCCATATTGATTAAATAAGTCTTTTGCGATGTGAAGCACTCTTAGTGCTCTAAATGAAGATTCTAAATTTGGCATAGGGATACCGTTTAAATAATTTTTTGTTGTATCTAAAAGAGATAGAAATGCCGTCACTCTTAAAATGAGTGCTAAAAACAGGCATGCAAAAGCAGCACAAAAATGTGCCTAAGCTATCTCAGGTTTTATTGTTGCTATGATTTTTTAGTCGTAACGAGCTAAGGTTTTAGAAACCTAGAGTCGGTTAAACCGTTTTAAAGACCAGTTGGACGATATGGCTAGAGAGAGTTTGGCAAAGACCAATAAATGAGAAGAAATAGTACGCATGAGCGGACTCCTTTGGGTAATAAAGAAGTTTCGCCACATCACTGCTAAATGATTATGGTGGCGAAACGAAAAGGGGTTAGCAGACTGATTTACCCAAAAACCAGCACATCCGAAGATGTCCCCCTCCCGTTCCGCCGCAGAGGGAGACACGTAGGGATGCCCACAAAAAAGAGAGACTTTTTCGTGTGCGTTGGGTAAATACGGCCTGCTAAAACCGACTGGCAATGTGGCCAGCAGGCAAAGCATAATCGGAGGGGTTTTAGGTGTCAATGTGATATTGGCTAGAAAATAATTGAATAAATATTATTTTTCATTTGAGTAAAATATTTAATTCTTTTATTAGAAATTCATTATTTAGTAAAAATAATAATAGAACAAAAGAGGGTTGACAGACTGACACACAAGAATCAGCACGCATTAAGCGTCCCTCTCTCATCCTGAAACGAAGAATAATAAGAGTGATTTTAAGTGTCAATGTGTTATTCGGTGAATTCTTAAAGTTTATTATCTGGTTTAATTGGCAAATTATATAGGGTGAAACACCGATAAAATGAATAATTAAATCCATTTTATCGGCTTGCTAGAAGAGATTTTTAAAACCTTATTTTATTTTTTAATATAGTTTGGAAATTCTTTTAAAACCGTATTACATAATTGGCCTTTCATATCTCCTCTCTTGCGTGCTTCAAATTGGTCCATACCTAATCTCATAACTTCTCTACCATATTTTTCACCTAGTTCATGTTTAGTACATTTGTCAGATTCATGAACTAATTCTTGTGAAGTATAGTGATAATTACAATCAAGTTGAGCACGGCTTAAAAAACCATGTAGCTGTACTGTTCTCTCGCAAGTTGTTCGCTGTATATAAGTTTTGGGCTCTTGTTCAGCATAAACTGATGTTGCTACCAATAAAGTGAAAACTGTTACTAAAATATTACGCATTATTTCCCCGATAAAGTTATTAAAAGTATTAGTGATAATGTTGCGGGCGTATTAAATAATAATTACTTATAAGTGTCTATTAATAATAAGGAAATTAGATAAATCCTCTTCTCTTTTGAATATTTAATCACCTTAAAAAAATTGTGTGATTAACTTTTATCAAATAAATGATATTAAATTTTTTCTAATCTTCTCTAATATAATCCAAGTTATTCAAGTAAAGAGTTTTAGTGATATTTCATTCATTTCTTATCGACTAAAACCCTTAATCATTACACCACTTTAAAACCCTAACTTCTTAAAGACAAAATAACCCACATGGCTTTCAAAGCTACCGTCATTTTGAATTTTGAAATACTTCTTAACGAGGTCAGATGAACCTTCCTGCAAATAGCGTAACGTTTTAATTTGATCTTCAGGAGTTTTCATACGCTTTACCCAGCTATCAAAGTCTAATGAAAGCGTTTGCTTGTCTAAAGCTACTAAGTCAAAGCCTGCATCTTCGATAAAATAAACCCACTCTTTCACACTATAGTTTCTTACGTGACTTGGGTCTCGAATCGTTTCGATCGTCTGTAAAAACGTATCTAATATAGGCGAACTAGAACTAATAATATCTACAAAAATAACAATGCCATCTGGCTTAAGAACACGATTTACTTCTTTCATTGCAGTCGGAACATGCTGCCAGTGATGAGCTGAATATCGGCTAATCACGACATCAAACTGCTGATCACTAAAAGGCATATCTTCAGCAATGCCCTGCTGCACAAAGATGTTTTTTAATTTGCGCTGGCTAGCGGCTTTAGAGACTGTGTCTAACATTTCATGAGATAAATCGTAGGCAAAGACTAGGTCAGCATGCGGAGCAACATTATAAGAGACATGACCACCACCACAGCCTAAATCTAGAACGACAGCCTTTTCATATTTCTGAATTTCATGAATAAATTTATTAAATTCAATTCCTTCAGAGTGAGCTTGGCTATTCAAATAGTCTAAAGATTTATTTTGATATTGTTTTTGGTTTATATCGTGCTGGGTGATCATAACCTTGCTTCCTACTTTGCAATGAAATCACCATAAAGCAAAAGTTAGATAAAAAATAATGATTAGTTTTTCTTCAATTGATAAATAAAAGTTATTATTTAATTTATTTTAATACACCACGACAATTAATAAAAATAGATTTAAGAACTTAGAAGAGATCCGCAAAGAGCACTGTTTAGTCACCCTTACTGAAACAGTGCTCTTTGCTCCATCACAACCCTTATCCAGAGAGTTCGATGCATAGAACTAGTGTATGTACCTTTAACTCAAAATGTTTCCTGTATTTTTTAATATTTTTAAATGTTCGCAGCATAAAAATGAAGTATATTTAAATTTATCAGAAGATTCTTCTTTGGTTTATATTTTGAACAGAACAGAATACACACTAGATCGCATAGATCGGAAAATTTTATCTGCCTTACGCGGCAATGGCCGTTTAACTGTTGCTCAACTAGCAGAAGAAGTCGGTCTTTCATCTTCACCATGCTGGACACGACTAAAACGTCTGGAAACTTTAAAAATTATTGAAGGCTATACGGTAAACGTAAACCCAAAAGCGATTGGTATTCATGAAGTATTCTTCATAGAAATTACTTTAGAACGCCATGACGATGAAATGCTGGAAAATTTCAGCGAAGCGTTAGCTGACATACCTGAAGTTGTAGAAGCGCATCTGGTTACAGGTGATTATGATTATTTGGTGAAAGTAGCAGTAAAAGATGCTGACCATTACGAACGTTTTTTACGAAAAAAACTCTATTCAATTAAGGGAATTCGACACACCCGTTCGACCTTTGCCCTACGCCCTCTTAAATCTGCCAATACCGCCGATTTAATGTTAATTGAATAAAAGGTGTGAGGCCTATAGCGCATCGATTTAAACTATTGATTTGAAAGTTTTTATTTAGTTAAGCGGCTTAAACCATAACAGATTTAGACTCTGTTATATTTTTTTTAAAAAATTCTGTATCTATGATTACAGCCTCTTCATCTCCATAATAAAATTAATCTGAATTGGAGGCATCGCCATGAACATTTTGAAGAAAAAAAATAAGGCCAGTTTTGTATTCTTTATTATTACTCTCTACTCTTTTATTGGGTTTGGCTTAGGTTTCATTATTTGGGAATACTTTTTAAAGGCCTAATTTGCTAAAAAGAGTTAACGAGCCTCAGAAATAATTTCTGAAGTAATTTCTTTGCTACGATGATATGCGGCCCTCATGGCTAAACGTATATCATCTGACACATTGCCTAATTCAAACATTCGTAAAGCAGATTCGGTAATCCCGTTTGCTAAAGTAACCTTTCCACATAACTCCGCTGGTGGAACATTACTTTTACGAATCATTTCGACTGCGCCAGTAGCCGCTTGAAGCGCAAGATCTAAGGCAAATTGTTTATCTAGCCCTAATGAAACACCCGTCTTAATCATGCTATCTAAAATATAGAAAAAGTAAGCTGGCCCTGAACCTGATAAAGCAATAATGGCATCACTTTGTGTTTCAGACGGCGCCCAAAAAGTCTGGCCCGTTGCAGAATACAAGGTTTCAATTAAGTCTTTATCAAGCTGGTCCATTTGCTCTGAAGCAATAAGCACGTGAGTGCCCGTATGCGTAAGCACAGGTGGATTTGAAATTACACGAACGATTTTCTTTGAACCTGTAAAACTGGATAGATGCGCAATATCAATCCCTGCCATCATAGAAACAATAATCTTATTTGCTAACCATTTTTTAAACGGCGCAACTGTCTCTTTTAATTGTTTTGGGTCGAGTAACAACACAACAATGTCAGCTTTTTTTAAACCATTTTCTTTTTGCTTTAATGCCTGTGTATCATTAATTTTTTTCTCTTCAATCAAATGTATTTTTTCTTTTTGAAATCCTTTTAAAACTAACCCTCCTATTAATGCTAAAGCTAAATTACTACTACCGATAAAGCAAATATTAGGATGTACTGCATTTAACATTTAAAATGTTTTCCTTTCTTAAGAGAGGCTTATAACAATGAATATTATCTATAGTTTAATTATGAAGATTGAATTAAAGATGACCGTCTGAATAAAGAACCCACTTTAATAATATATTATTAAAGTGGCGTTGTTTTATTTGCGCAATAAATAAAACTACTTTAACTTAAGCCTAATGTAGTAGTTTGAATAGTAAATACCACATATAAATTGTTTAAAGTATGTAAGTATTAGCATGATATTGTAAACAATCTACACTTAGAATTAAGTGAATATAAAAATAATTTAATTAAGCTTATAAAAGAAAGTCCTTATATAGTTAAGTTATTTAAATACTTTCTTTTTTCTTCTTTAAAATACTCTCGGCTTTTCTTATTGCTTGATTTAAATCCATCTCTTCACACACCCAGAAGCTAAAAATTTGTCCAAACAAGTGGAAGTGTTGCCTAATATATTTAGAACTATTGTCTGAATAATGCTCTTCAACCTTAAAGAAATCATTATTGTTTTCTATTTTCTGACCGTCAAAAATACCGCCAATACAAATATCCATTTTAATACCATACACCTAATTCGTTATATTTTAACATAAAAATTTATAAGCACTTTGATGAGAGTATTTTTATACTTCTTTTTTTAAATATAAGTTGAATTAAAACTTATAAAAAACCCACAAGACTAAAGTGGGCTTTTTTTAAACTCCAATAAAATGCTTTAGACTTAAATATATTTTATTTAAATAATATATTTAAATCAATTAAACGCTTTATTTATGAGTTTTGAAGAATCACAATATTTGAAGCTTGAGGGCCTTTTTTACCTTGTACTACGGTAAACTCAACACGTTGACCTTCTAATAGAACTTTAAAACCTTGTGTTTGAATATCAGTAAAATGAGCAAAAATATCTTTACCTTCATCAGTCACAATAAAACCAAAACCTTTAGTTTCATTGAACCATTTTACTGTACCAGTACTAGTAGACATATGTTATATCCTAAATCTTAAAATATTATAACTTATTATTGGGAAACCAATTTAACTAAAAAATAGATGTCAAAAATTAAATATCTGAAGAAACCCAAGGATTATAAATATAAAACTGCGCAAATAGAAATTTATTATGACAAGAATATTTTGTTAGTTATGCTCGATAATACACGCTTCATAAGCATTTGCAATCGATATTCAAAATAATTGAAGCAAGAAAAACTCTACCCACTCCCCGATTCATCTTTAACATTGATTTAATTAAGATTCCTTTCAATTAAAAGTCAAATTTTGTTTCATTTTAATCGAAAGAAGTCCCATATCAGTGCTATTTCCCTATAAAACCATCAATAAAATTTCTTTTCGCCAGCAGGGCGCGTCTTAAAGCGTCGATGGAACCACATGTATTGCGTAGGGGCAATACGAATTTGATTCTCAATAATCTTATTGACTCTTTCAGCATCACTCACTTCACATCCACTTGGAAAATTTTCTAATTTAGGTTCCACGAGAACATGATATTGAGGGTTTCTGATATCGCCACTTCTATAAAAGTATAAAGGTACTGCTGCTGCTTTTGAGATATCCATCAGTCTACGGTGAGCGGTCACGGTAGCCGCCTGTATTCCGAAAAATGAGGCCATTACACCTTGTTTTAAGCCAAAGTCCTGATCTGGGCTATACCATATGGCATGACCATGTTTAAGGTTTTGGATAAGTCCACGCATGTTGTCTCGAGCAATCTGGTTTTTATAGACTCTTGCGCGGCTGCGATGAATTAGAAAATCTAAAAAGGGATTATTTTGAGGTCTGTAAACCACGTCCATATTAAAAAATAAGGTACAAGCTGCTCCACCAGCGTCTAAAAGCGTACTATGGGTGCCTAATAGTAGTACGCCATTTTCCTGATTATTGGTTAAATTCTCTAATCCATCTATGTGAACACGGCTTTTAAACCAGTTTGGACTGTACCAAGCATTTAAGGCTTCAAATACACCCGTGAGAGTATCTACAAAAACCTGTTTGGCTTTCACCTCAATTTGCATAGGTGTTTTTTCAGGAAAGCAGGCTTCTAAATTACGTAATGTTGTTTTTCTTCTTGAACCTAAAGATTTCCATGCTATTTTTGATAAAAGATCGGCAAGACGCCATTGAATTGCCCAAGGTAACATCGCAAAACACATCAGAATAAATGCTAAAAACCATATACCCCAATATTTAAACGATAAAAAGGAAAATCGAAATTCGCCAGATTTAAACTGCCGTTCTTTTTTCGTCATGCTGTATATTTCTTGAGGTATAGGTTTAGCATACTAACACCCCCTACTGTTGGGGTTGTATGTTTATGTTGCTTTGAGTAATAAGCTTTTTATTACCCTACCTATTTATCAAAATGCATATTTTAAACATTTAATCTATTTAAGGCTTAAATATACATAACTGTCTGTATACATAACTTATTTTCTCATTTAAAGTAATCGCATAATCTTGTCTCATTGATAAATAGGATATATCAGCGTGAGCGGTCTTTTAGTCTTTATAACAATTGCATTTCTTACTCTCCTAAGCCCCGGACCTGGCGTTTTATTTACTGTCACAAATTCAATCAATTATGGTGTTAAAACTGCTCTATTCGGTATTAGCGGCTTAATCATTGGTATGTTTGTAATTGCTGTAATTTCCGCTAGTGGTGTAGGTCTTATTATTACCAGCAACCCAACTATTTTTACGGTTTTAAAATTTATTGGTGCATTTTATTTAATGTATCTTGGATATAAAAACTTCAGCAAAAAAACGCCATCGCAAGATTTAATCACTGATCAACAAAGCGATAAAAATGTAAGTAAATCGAAACTCTTTTATCAAGGTCTACTTGCATCTTTGCTTAACCCTAAAACAATCGTATTTTTTATTGCTCTATTCCCTCAATTTATTGATATAAAGAAAGAAATTTTAACTCAGTTTTTAGTTCTATCTTTAACCTTTTGTTTTATTGGTTTTTTAATTCACTTGGTCTATGCAAATTTCTCTTCAATTTTTAAAGAAAAGATGTTGGCTGGAAATAATTTTTCTATACTCAATAAAATTAGCGGTGCTATTTTCTTTCTTCTTGCAGTTTTACTCATTACACAATAAATCATTATTCGACATATGATTATTTGAAAAGCCTCAACTCATGGTTAGGCTTTTCAAGTCTTTTGTCTATCAACATATTTTTATCTAATTACAATTTTTACAACGCTACCCTGTTTAAGATCCATCCATAAAAGAAGTCTTCGTAATTTGGGTTTTTCTCTGTAATTTCGATATAGTGCTGCCCTTGCATAATATTTAAAACGCGTAGTAAGACCGTTTCTCCGTCTTTATTACGCCTGTTCAAATATGTACTCAGTGCTTGAATAGTGCGAGGTCCATATTGACCATCTAAGGTAAGATTTGGCCAGCCCTCCTCACCCTGCTTATTTAGCAGATTTAGAGCACGTTGTAACAAAGGCTTTGCAAAGTTGACTCCACAATTTATAGCCGTATCAAGTAACTCTTCTGCAATAGCAGGGCTAATTTTATTGATCTGGTCAAATTGGGGTTCAAACCAATATTGTTGTTTATAAATAGACTTGGCCACGGCTAAAGGTAAATCTCTCATATCACCTTGATATCCGTTTGATCGAGCGACTGCCTCGGTAATGCCAAATTTGGTGGCATGCCCATGGTCTGATGGATGATTAATATATCCACCTTCTCTGTCTATGATTGCTTCTAAGTATTGGTCAATATTCATTTTATTTTACCTATATCATTGAAACTGTTTTAGCTATTTTGCAGATCATCTTTCGCTTTTTTTAAGTCTTTGATGACTTCCACAATCGTTTTCCCTTCTTGTTTATTGATGAAATTAAATATCCATCTCACAATCGCCCAGCCCGGCAAACCGCAAATAAAGAAGAATCCACATAGTGTGATCATTCCCCAAATATCCGATACCCATTCATGTAAATTCCATTTCATGATAATAAATGAGCCACCCGTTAAGCTTGAAACGACTGTGCATATCAGCCCAACAATCCATTCTTGTGGTGAGCGAGGAAAACGCATCATCAACACAACTGCCACAACTAAGCTGACTGCTAAAGCCACCATAATTGCGATGCTATAAAAATCTAAAAATGTGGCTAAACCACCAGTTGGAACTGTTTTCATCATCTTGTCCTGCTTTAAAGGGTAAAACTTGAAAACTCGCTATTCTTAATCGCTTGTTGTTTTTCAGGTTTTATAAATACCCTTAGTTTTCTTTATTACAGTCAATAAAAAACACTAACGCTTTTTTTACCGCGCTAAATTGCAAGACGAACTGATCCTTGACCCCATATTTCAGGGGTCCAAGAAAGAATGTTTGTATGCTAAAGCCTGTTAGTGTGCACTGTTTAAGGCTTGTTCAATCAACTCAATCACGGTGATTGCACCTATCGCTTTTTGCATTGAGACTTGATCATCGAATTCGAATGCATCATCTTCAAGCTCACTTGCAATTAGCTTTGCCTCTTCAAGCGCCCTTTTTATTTTTTGTACCTTGTATTTGTTTACGTCTTTTGCAATTGTCGGGACATATCCTCCACGTTTTGCATTTTTAAGTTGTTTAGCTCTGTTCTGCATTGCTGTAGTCATTCACTATCTCCAACTCACACGTTTAATAAGGCATCTTTATCGTTTGTTATTCTTGAAGTTTTGATCCATTCTTTGAGCAATATAGCGAAGCTATGACTACAAATGTGTGTTCAAAACGTTTCATCTGGTACAACAAACCTAAAGAACTAAACGGTATGCATTTAAAGCATTCATTTAAAAGTAGATATTCCTTTTTCTAAAATTGTAAAAAAGTATGAAAGCGCTTACATTTACGCCTTTTTCGAACTTTAATTTTTTGACCAAAAAGTTCAAATAAGACTTTGCCGTATATCGGAAACTTTTGTTACGACTCACAATCTTTGCTAAATTCTTCATGTTCTTGATACCCTTTATCGACGAACATTAAGCCTGATCCACGGAATCGGGCTTTTTTTTATTCCATTTTTTGTTTTGATAGCCTATCTGTAAATAATAATTGAGCTATCTCCCTTCTATTTTGCCTCCTCTAGAAACAAAATAAATTTAGCTTTCATCTCAACATGCTGATAATTCAATAAATAGTGGTTCAAATACGATTTAAACTTAATCTATTCATCTGAAGATATAACTGATATTATAACTATAGTTATTATTAGTCAATAACTATAGTTGTTTTACTCGATATAACTTTAGTTATATATTTGTTATAAGTTTGCTGGTGTAACCGTTATGGCTCTTAAAGACCGTTTAAAAGATTCTAGAATTAAAGCCAAAAAAACTCAGGCTGAAGTAGCAGAAGCAGTAAAAATGTCTCAGCCAGCCTATCAGGCTTTAGAGTCTGGGAAAAATTTAAAATCTGCGTTTCTTCCACTCATTGCCCAGTTTTTAGGTGTAGATGGTTATTGGTTAACGACTGGCAATACAGAAGATGCTTTTAGAGAAAGTGATGTATTTAGCCCTACAGTTGTGAGTGCTGAATCCACCGATCAATATGCTTGGATTGAAGTAGTAGAAGCTAGTTTTTCGTGTGGTACAGGTGAGTCGATTGAGTTCCACTTCGATGCAATTAATGGGAAAATCCCTTTCCCTGCTTCATTCTTTAAAGAAAAACGGGTTGCTCAAGAGTGCATGCGTATTATCAAAGCTAAAGGCGATAGTATGACAGACTACATTAAAGATGGAGATCTGGTCGGTATTGATATCTCTCAAACTGAAGTAATTGATGGCGAGATTTATGCGGTTTACTTTGCAGGCGAAGGAATGATTAAGCAAATTTTTAAAGAAGCTGATGGGTCTTTAATTTTGCATAGTTTGAATGAAAAATTTAGAGACCGCCGTGTAACCGAAGAAAATGGAAAGAACTTTAAGGTCATGGGGCGTCAATTCTGGCGAGCGGGTTAAGGTCGTTATAAATATAATTAAAATAATAATTTTATCAATTTAATACATTTTTGCTTTTTATAACTTTAATTGTTTATTATCCATATAGATATAAAAAAACCTATCTCTTTTAAAGGAGATAGGTTTTTTAGCTTTAGAGCCAAGCATTTTATCAACAATACGTCGTTAAACGATAAAGCTGATTAAATCCAGCATAAAAGCTTTTACCATCTTGGTTTAATTCGATTTCTTCACCAGATTGAAGTTGAATTTTCTTACCAACTTCGACCCAACGATAACCATCTTGAGAGTTTTGCTTACGCACATGAGGAACGATCCTCACATTAATCTCATTGCCATTTACGGATGTGGCAATATGCCACTCATTTACTATATTCACAATCATTCACTCATCACTGAGCTCATGTGATTTAACGGTATTTAATTAGAACGCTAGATTTAAGGTATGGACAGTCAGTCTAGAATTTAATATTTAGCTTTATATAGGGTTATTTATAAGCTAATTGCTTTTCATAATTTTCGTATTATGAAAATTGGTACATCACAGAGCATAATATTTTGGTTGCGGGGGCCGGATTTGAACCAACGACCTTCGGGTTATGAGCCCGACGAGCTACCAGACTGCTCCACCCCGCAATTGGAAGTAAGCTTTATACGCTCATATATTTCATAAAGCAAACTTTATTTTTTAATCAGTTGTAATTATTAAGAATTATCTTTTTATTAATTTTTCATTTTAACCGTTTGGTCTAAATAACCCTATCAATTTCCAATTTTTAATTCTTTAAATTGTTGTATTTATTTTAAATAGAACCCGATATTCATAGACAGCAATTGCCTTGGTTGGATGGCTTTTATACTATCTAGGTTGGTCCTTTAATGTTTAGTTCGTATGTCTGAACCTCAGTTTTCCCTCAGTGAATATCTCGGCACAGTTCAGGAAGTCATACGTTTGGCTTTTGATGAGCCAGTCTGGGTAAAAGCAGAGATTCGAAATTTAAATATTAAAGGCGGCCATTACTATTTAGAGCTTGCAGAAAAAGATGCAGAGACTGATAAAGTCATTGCCAGTTGTAAAGCTACGATCTGGAAGTTCTCAGCAAGTAAAATTGTTTTAAAGTTTGAACGTGAAACTGGTATTGAGATTTCAAGCGATTTAAATGTGCTCATCAAAATTAGAGCGCGTTTTGATCCTCAATATGGATTTTCGGTCAATATTGAAGAGATTGATTCAAGCTTTACCTTAGGCGAAATTGCTAAACGTTATCAGCAAATTATTGAGCGACTCACACAAGAAGGGTTAATTCACAAGAACAAGCTCCTGCCTACTCCTTTTGACATTCAAAATGTTTTAGTCATTGCTCCTCAAAATGCGGCGGGCCTAGGTGACTTTAAAAAAGATGCCGATGCTCTAGAGAGAAATGGTGTTTGCCATTTTGTGTATCACACCGCTACTTTTCAAGGGAACGCCGCTGCAACTAGCTTGATTGAATCTTTAGGTTCGGGTTTAAGACAATGGGCCAGCACATTTAAATTTCCACCAGACCTTATTGTAATTATTCGCGGTGGCGGATCTGTGAATGATTTGGCTTATTTAAATGATTATGAACTTGCAGCCCTGCTCTGCAAACGCACTGTACCGATTTGGGTTGGTATTGGTCATGAAAAAGACCGTACTATTCTTGATGAAATTGCCCATCGTTCATTCGACACGCCAAGTAAAGTGATTGCTGGCATCCGTAACCATATTGTTGAACGCGTACAAGAAGCCGTCGATAGTCTGCAAACCATTAAGCTTCTTTCGCAGCATCAAATCACGACTTATCAAAGCAAGAATGATCAGCTACTTCATCAGATTAAATCTTCGGCGCAAGGTCAACTTAACTCGGCACATCGCCTACTTGACCAAATGAAAGAGCGTATTCAGTTTAGTTCACAGCAACAGGTTAAATTTTCATTAACTCAAATCGAATCATTAATGAAAGAAGTCCTTTTACAAAATCCGAAACAAGTTCAAGCCAAAGGCTATGCAATTGTTAGATCCGAAGGAAAAGCGATTCGGTCTATACATCAAATTTCAAACCCTGCCATTGCGATTGAAATGCAAGATGGTGTGATTGAAGCCAACATTACACAGGTAATTCCAAATGAACAATGAAGAGTTAACGTTTAAAGACGGCCATGACATTTTGAAAAAAAATGCAGAACTACTTGAGTCTCAAGAAAGCCCAGATATTGATAATTTAATGAAGATTGTTGAAGAGTCGATTACTGCTTATAAAGCATGTAAATCCCGTATAGAAGCCGTTCAACAAGCTTTAGATGAAACATTTAAAGAATAATTTGCAATAAAAAAAGCCCATTCCTACTTCTCATTGAAGGAATGGGCTTAGTGAAAACCACTTAGTCCTGAAATGCAAAAATGTGGATTAGGTCACATTTTTGCAAAAGCATAGTCCCACAAGTATTGGGCATCTTCAATATTTTAATTGTGTCTATTACGTAGTTTGGCTTTATTTTCAGCACTTCTTAGCTAAAAGCTATTCCTCGCTGAATGCTCCAATCAATTGATAAATTTTACCGTCTTTAGGGTTTTCATAAAGCAAATCCATGTTTGGCAAAATAATATCGTCATCAATTTCAATATGTTCAACGCTTTTGTGAAGTTCAAGGGCGTGATCATTCATAGGTCGAACTTTTGCCAAAGCAATCGTTTCTTGGTTAAACTGATCCTTAATAATTACTTTTAATCTTTTCATAAAAATCTCCTGAAAATTAAATTTTTTAATATAAATAACGAGTTAAGTTTAAAATGAGCTAATCGCTGAATAGCCGATTGGCATAGCAAAAAAAGTTAAAATAAATGCAGCCGTACGTTGTAAATTACGTTGGTTTAACCAAGTTACTTTGTTTGAAATTAATACGGTTCCAAAAGCAATCCATAAAAAAGCAATGGGTGTAATTAATGATAAAAAAACAGCAATATGAATAAAATATACGTGAAACACTTCCCATGCTGCATGTGGAAAAATAGCAGAAGCAAAGAGTAAAGCTTTAGGATTTAAAAGTGTCGCGACAAATAAAGCCTTAGGCGTAATCAGTGGATTGTCTAATTTGATGTCGTTTGTCGATGTTGTCCAAAGTTTAAATGCAAGGTAGAGGATAAAAGTTGCACTTATTAACTTTAATACAGGTGGAAGCCATGGAATAAAATGTGAAACGGACTCAAGTAAAATACCCCATGAAGTAATTGCAATGAGATAACCCATCACCTCAGCAGGAATAAGTTTCAGAGACTGCTTCACTCCTGCCTGTATTCCAGCAGAGGCTAACAATGTATTTGTTGGGCCTGGAGTCAACAAAATGGTGACCACAAGTCCAATGAACATAAATGACACCATAGGCAACGAACTCTTTAATTATGCTAGGCGAAATATGTCAAAAAGGTGCATCTATTGTCGACAAAATGGTTGTAACAAGAAATATTAAAACTTAATTATTTATTTTTAAAACAAATAATTAACTAAAACTGACCTTAAATTCACTTACGATTTAATCAATTTTAAATATGCAAAACCGATCACACAAATACGGAATAATGAGCTATTCTTTCTTGCCTACAAGGAATGAACTTGAAAATTTATTACTCAAAAAAATAAGCTTTTTTTTAATATTTTTGAGGGTATATAACTCAGTAAATAATAGCTTTCCGCCTCACTTGAAATTTGAAAATTGAACAATATATAAACAACTAGAAATCGTAATTTTACTGAATATGATGTCTCACTCCCCATCAATTCATTGATTGTCGCTTTCATCAAATAAATCAAATGATGGAGGATGCATGATGAATGCTTATGTTCGCCCTCATCCCGATGGTTTTAAATCTTATTTAGGTAAAAATCAGAAAACCGGACTCTATACTGTGCGGTTTGGTTGGACGCTTTATGAAACAAATGGCAATTGCTCTGTTCTATACATTGTCAAGAATGAAGATAAGATTCCATTGGATGTAGATAAGTTTAAAACTGACCGACCCAAAATTTATGCTGCTCTTCTTAATGAAGTTCAGTTACAACGCAAGAAACAACTGGCGATTGATCTCCAGCAATCAAATATCCCTTCTTATGACCGTAAAGCCTACAAAAAACGTCGTGGTTTTATAGACTCTTAAACTTATCTATTTATAGTACACATATAGAAAAAGCACCCTCGGGTGCTTTTTCTTTTAACGACCAGTTGTAATTAATACGAACATGCTCAGTATTAATGTGCTTAATGATCGTTTGCAATGGATGTGGACTTCATGCTCAGCTCCGTGAGCGTATTGATTAACGTTTTCCATTTCGTGTCCTTCAAAGTTCACATTCCTAATTTGCCTAATATTCACACAATAAGAAATTAGCCAAAAGTATTATATGCAATTAAATTTAACACAATCCTTAAATTTAAATCCCCTATCAATATCAAAAAATACGAGCATTTAAAGCTAAAGCTGGATGTAACATTCTACTACGAGGTTAATTATGTATTAGCGATTTGTAGCCCTTTCATCTCAAACAGCCATGCCTTAAAAATCATCTTCTAAAATAGAAAATATAACGATATTCCATTTTTTAATAATAGTCTTCGATAGGAGAACTCTTATGGAAATTCAACAAGAAACAAACTCAGCTTTATTTTGTGACACCTCTACCTCAGTTCAAGCCTGTATTGAATGTATGATTGCTTGTAAAACGTGCGCAGCTGCATGTTTGCAAGAGGAACATGTCCATATGATGCGAGAGTGTATTAAGCATTGCATGACATGTGTAGAAACCTGCCAACTGTGTACATCTTTAGAGTTAAGAAATTCTGAACTTGCTGAACAAGCCATGCAATTGTGCGCCAATGCCTGTCAACTCTGTGCAGCAGAATGTAGCAAACATGAACATGAGCACTGTCAGATCTGTGCTAAAGCATGTTTAGCTTGTGCTCAAGCGTGTTTGGCCTATCGCGCCTAAATTTTTAAACATGTAAAGCCTACGCAATCTTTAGATCGTAGGCTTATTAAAATCTAATAAATAACAGAAAATTATATGTTTTTTATTTGAGTCGAGTTAATCGTCACTTTTCTATAGGCATAAAAAAAACCCGCATCTTGGGGAAGAATGCAGGCTCTTAGATCTCCCACAACGACCATGAGTCCATTATTAAACTTGAACTTTAAACCGTTAAGTAAATGTACCTATAAATAAATTAAATTGCAATACAGAATAGTCTGTATGTTTAAAAAATTTTATTATTTCTACATCTTTTTATTTGCTTAAGAACAAATGGTAAAAAATGACGCCATAAAAAACTTTATTTATAGTCTGATCATCCAATAAATAGCTTTTTATAGGCATTAAAAAAGCCCGTTTCACGGGCTTTTCTGCAACGGTGAGCAATCTAAGATTTGTGTCTATCCATCTCTTACATGCTCTTTGCTAGCTATATGTAAGGTCTTATCGTATCTTTTGCCCTGTCCCAAGTTTCCCTGTGGATCGAGGAGATATTACGATTACCTTAGGTACAGTTATAGCACATTATTTATTCATGGCTAGTCTTGTTCACGTTTTTTTACAAATGAATAAAATACGATCAAACCTTAATATTTAAGGGTTTTCTACCCCATTTTGATATTGGCGAGCACTATCGCAAATTGGATACCACTTCACTTTTGAAGACACAAAAGCATGAGAAATTACAGATGTCGATATTTCTTCATTAATGAGTCCTACCCTTAAACGCACTACTTCAGGCTTATCTAGACGCTCACTCCAGATCGGTGAACCACAGGTTTTACAGAACACTCTCTTTTTATTAGGCGATGCAAAATAAGCCTGTAACAGGTTTTCACCTTGCACAATATTTAAGTCATTTTTTTGTACTTGAGTAATGGCAGCGAAAGCAGCACCTTGGGCTTTTTGGCACTGCGTGCAATGACAAACCATGATGGGTTCTAATTCAGTATTAATGCGCAGTTGAATCCCATTACAAAGACAAGAAGCTGTATAAGCCATGATTTTTCCTTTTTTTATTTTAATGAAACTTAGCTTACACCTACACCTTTTTCAATGTGATCTAAAATCGCACAAGAAGCTTGCTGGTTCCCGCAGCAATCATCGGCTGAAGCCTGCAAAATATTGACCATTTCTTGGAGATGGGCAATTTTCTGTTTTAATTCGGCAATGTGTTTTACGGTTAAGGCTTTCACCTCTGCACTATGACGATCTGTATTTTTCCAAAGCGAAATAAGCTCTTTCATCTGTTCAGATGAAAAACCTAACTCACGAGCATGCTTTAAGAAGTTTAAAGTTTTAAGGTCTGTTTCTGAATAAATGCGATAGCCAGAAGCAGAACGCTGAGCTGCTTCAAGTAGACCGATTTCTTCATAGTAGCGAATCATTTTCGCCGAAATGCCTGAATGTTTGGATGCCTGACCGATATTCATCTCACACCTCAAATATTAAATTTGGTTTAAGACCTGCTGTCATGATCTTAAACCAAAAGTTGATTTTCAGCACCCTTACTGTACGGGCGCATGAAAACGTTTTAAGCGTAATGCATTGCCTAAAACAAAAACCGAAGAAAGTGCCATCGCGCCTGCTGCAAACATCGGTGAAAGTAATACACCAAATGCTGGATATAGCGCACCTGCTGCAATTGGAATTAAAGCAACGTTATATACAAATGCCCAGAATAGGTTTTGGCGTATGTTTCGCATGGTTGCTTTACTTAATGCAATTGCGTTAGGTACGCCTTTTAAACTACCTGACATCAACACAACATCAGCTGCTTCAATGGCAACATCTGTTCCTGTACCAATGGCTAAACCAACATCTGCTTGCGCCAAGGCTGGAGCATCGTTAATACCATCACCTACAAAAGCCAAGCGACCATATTGTTTTTGAAGTTGGCGAACTGTGTCCACTTTACCTTCAGGTAAAACCTCTGCCACAACTTCATCAATGTTCAGCTTTTTGGCAATTGCTTGCGCCGTATGACGGTTGTCTCCTGTAATCATGGCAACTTTGAGGCCTAATTGATGCAAGGCCTCAATCGCAGCATAGGTTGTTTCTTTAATTGGATCCGCCACGGCAATAATTGCAGCAAGTTGTTGGTCGATAGCGACATATAGCGGTGTTTTTCCTTCTTCACCTAACTGAGCAGCAATCGCTTGGAATGAGTTGGTATCTAAACCAAGTTGGTGCATATAACGGTCTGCGCCAATTTGTACTTTTTGGCCCGATACTTCAGCCTCAATACCTGAACCAGTAATCGAGTTAAATGCTGTTACGGGTAATAAGTTTAAGCCTTCGCTTTCTGCTGCTTGAACAATCGCGAGGGCAATTGGGTGTTCAGACTTGGCTTCGACTGAAGCAACTAAAGTTAGCACTTGTTCACGTTCAAAACCTGATTGCACATTAAAGTCTGTCAGTGTAGGTTTACCTTCGGTGAGTGTTCCGGTTTTATCAACTGCAACGACCTGTGCTTCTTGCAAAAGCTGCAAAGCTTCACCTTTACGGAACAAGACACCTAACTCAGCACCACGTCCAGTACCGACCATAATAGAAGTTGGTGTTGCAAGCCCCATCGCACAAGGACAAGCAATAATCAGTACCGCAACAGCATTCACCAAACCAAAAGTCAGCGCAGGCTCTGGTCCCCAAACAAACCAAACCAAGAAAGTGATTGCAGCAATTAGCATGACAGCCGGTACAAACCACATGGTGACTTTATCAACTAAACCCTGAATCGGAAGTTTAGAACCTTGGGCCTGCTCAACCATGCGAATAATTTGTGAAAGTACAGATGAGCTACCCACTGCGGTTGCCCGAATGTTTAGAGTACCGTTCTGGTTGACTGTACCACCGACCACCTGATGTCCTACTATTTTTTCAACAGGAACAGGTTCACCCGTAATCATAGATTCATCAATGTAGCTATGCCCTTCAATCACTTCACCATCGACAGGCACACGCTCACCCGGACGAATTTCTACAATAGTTCCACTGACCACTTCAGCAACAGCAACTTCCACCACTTGACCGTCACGCTGAATACGAGCTGTTTTGGGCTGCATTCCCACTAAGTGTTGAATAGCTTGCGAGGTTCGTCCTTTAGCTTTGGCTTCAAAATATCGCCCAAGCAAAATTAAACTGACAATAACGGCAGCCGCTTCAAAGTAAACATTAACCGTGCCTTGTGGTAAAACCTGCGGCATAAAAGTTGCCACGACTGAGAAACTGTAGGCAGCCAAGGTTCCAACAGCAACCAGCGAGTTCATATCTGGCGCCAAACGCCATAAGGCTGGAATACCTTTTTGGTAAAAACGGCGACCAGGAAAAACGAGTACTAAAGTTGTTAAAACAAACTGTAAAAGCCAGCTATTGTATTGACCAATGGTGTGCATGACCCACATGTGAAAAGCTGGAATGAGATGTGAACCCATTTCCAAAATAAACACAGGTAAAGCCAACACAATCGAAATGATCAAATCTTTTTTAAGCTGATCTAACTCTGACGCTTTTTTATCGAGTTGCTCATCTTGATTTTTTTCAGATGCTTTCGCGTCATAACCTGCTTTTTTAACAGCGCGAATTAAATCTTCGACATTAACTGAATTATCTGCCTGCACCCAAGCCTGCTCTGTTGCTAAGTTGACTGTGGCTTCTTGAACGCCGTTTACTTTTTTAAGGGCTTTTTCAACTCGTGCCACACAAGATGCACAAGTCATGCCCTCAATAGACAACTCTACTGGTGCAGCTTTTGGAACATCATAACCTGCTCGTTCAACTGCTTTAACTAGTGCTTCGCGCTGAATCGGTTGATTTGAATAAACAACGGCTTTTTCTGTTGCCAAATTAACGTTAGCAATCTCTACATTTTCAACTTTCTTAAGTGCTTTTTCGACACGACCTACACACGAGGCACAGGTCATGCCTTCAATTGGAAGTGTTTCACTATATGCTGGCAATTTTGTGTTTTTTGAGTCCATCAAACACCTCTGCAAATTTGCAAAATTTAATATTCTGTATTGAGCATACAGATTCCCATCATGGGAAGGTCAAGCATATTTTTTTAAAAAATTAGTATTGACCTTACAATCATGACAAGGTTTAGACTCAGTGTTATCCAAACAAACATCTCATTCTTGATGGAGTATGAATATGAAACTACTTATTGAAAATATGACTTGTGGCGGCTGTGCACGTGGTGTGACTGCGACGATTCAAGATATCGACCCAAATGCAAAAGTAGATGTAGATTTAACGACCAAAATCGTGACTGTTCAAAGCAGTGAAAGCGTCGATAAAATTACCGAAGCGCTTGAAGAAGATGGTTTTCCAGCTCAAGTGCAATAATGAATAAGGCCTAACGTTTAAAGTTAGGCCTTTATTTTTGAGCGTGTTGATTTTGACTCAAAGCTGAAATTTTTTAATTCGATAATCCAGTGCTGCCCGAGTTAGTCCCAATAAACGTGCCGCTTCAGACACCTTATGATTTGCCTTTTTTAAAGCTGTTAAAATTAACTGCTTCTCATGTTCTTCTAAATTAAACTCTGCCTTTAATAATTGCTCAAAGTCGTTTTCAACAGCTACAGCCTGCTCTGGGTCATGCTTGATCTGTGGAAAAATGGCATTTAACTTAATCAGTTGCTGATCGTCCGTTAATAAAACCGCCCTTTCTAATAAGTTTTCCAACTCGCGAATATTACCCGGCCATTCATATTGCTGCATAAAAACTTTGGTCTTTTCACTTACACCCTGAATGGTTTTACCGTACATTTTTTCAAAGCGATGAAGAAAGTGTTCAACTAGTAAAGGAATGTCTTCACGGCGCTCCCGCAAAGGTGGAATCTGCACTGGAAAAATATTTAAGCGATAGTACAAATCTGCCCGAAATCGTCCTGTTTTCACAGCTTGTTCAAGGTCTTCATTGGTTGCTGTAATTACACGAACATCTAAAATACGTGTTTGTGAATCTCCTACTCGCTCAAATTCACCTTCTTGTAAAATGCGTAATAGTGCCGCTTGTGCACGAGGAGAAAGCTCAATTACTTCATCTAAAAAAATCGTACCACCATTGGCTCGTTCAAACTTACCTAAGCGAGATTGATGCGCTCCTGTATAAGCACCTTTTTCTACGCCAAATAATTCGGACTCAATTAACTCTGGTGGAATCGCTGCACAATTTACCGCAACAAAAGGTTGGTCTTTTCTTTGGCTATTTTCATGAACTCCTCGTGCAAAAGCTTCTTTACCAACCCCTGTTTCGCCTTGTAGCAAAATAGAAACTTTCGAACCTGCTGCTTTTGTTAGTAATGCACAGACCTGTTTATAAGATGCTGACTTACCCACAGAACTAAATAATTGGTAATCGGCTTCACTGTCACTGTAAATTGATTTTTTAAGCTCAAAAAGTTCAGCCTGCAACGCAATCAGTTCTTTTTCCATAGGTTCGGGTGACATGAACTGAATCAGCTCATCTGCATTTTCCCACTCTTCTAAAGGCTTCCCGATAATACGGCAATGCTCGTGGCCACACGCTTTACACTCTATTTCTTGATAAATAATGGTCATGCCCGTCGCAAAACTACTGTAGCCGCATGCATAACCCAAAAGCATCCAGCACGCAGGTTCATCACTTGGACCAAAATGCTCTAAATGCACATCGGCTTCAAAAGAGTTAAGCCAATTTAAATCGGCATAAAACTGTTTTTTATCGTGGCTTAAATTGAGCTGGTTGGCCTGTACTTGCACCATGCCACGAATGGCGTGCATTTGTGGGCCTGCCATAAAAGCATCGTGTTCATTTAAATCGGGACGCATTTTTGTTGTAACTTCTGCATCTTTTAACCCAGCTTGATACCCCAATCGAATAAAAAAACGCTTAGTTCGTTCAAGTCCAATCATGTGCGCTAAATCTTTACGCAAATATCCCATAATGCTGGTGTGCAAAAGCAGCATCCGATATTCATCAAACCAGATTTGGCCGTGGGCAGTATCAAAGTGCAGTTTAGACAGCAAATCATGAATTTCTTGCGGATGATCTGCGTATCGTCCCGTTGTATCGTATTTTACTCGAGCCATGAGTGATCTGTTTTAATCCATTAAATACATTTGGGTGTTATCTCATCTTATCGAAGAACCAGATAAATGTCCTAGTACCTTAAAGACATAACTTCATACTAAAAAAGTATTTCTAAATCTCTCCATTTAAAACCCCAAACAATCTAAAAAGAAATTTTTACGACCCTCTTCATCAAATCATGAATATCTCTATTTCACCATTCAAAAAATTTCATGAAATGGTGAATTTTAAAAACAACTCACTTTCCACAAAAAACTTAATTAATTGTTTTTAATAATAAAAATAAAGTTGGCATAGCTTTTGTAAAGCTTATAGCGAGAGCAAGGAGCATTCATCAATTTCAAGACCATGTCTTGATGGAGTACAGCATGACGCAACCTCAAGTCGAAGCATTAACCAAATATATTCGGGTCACTGGCGACTTAAACGCAGAGTTTATCGAATTCGATTTTGCCATTCACGACCCCAGTCTATTTGTAGAACTGGTTTTGCCTAAACATGCATTTAATGATTTTTGTAAGACCAATCAAGTGGTTGAAATGACCCAAGAGCAGCAAGCTTTTAATGATGCTCAGGAAGAAAAATGGCGCTATGGCACTGAAGCAACCTTAGTCGGCACGCAACGTAAGAGCAACGATCACGATGATCAGATGTAAAAATATAAGGAGATAAAGCCATGACTTTAGAAATCAAAACGTCAAATGTCGAACCTATCCGCCAGAACTACGCCTATATCGAAAGACGATTTGGTAGTAAGCCAGCAACTCGATATCAAGAAGTAAGTTTTGATGTACAGGCAGAAACTAACTTTCACTATCGTCCTTTGTGGAAACCTGAAAAGACTTTAAATGACAAAACCCATACTGCCCTGCAAATGCAAGACTGGTATGCATTTAAAGATCCACGTCAATTCTATTATGGAACTTATGTTCAACACCGTGCACGTTTGCAGGACACAGCCGAAAGTAATTTTGCTTTTTTTGAAAAACGTCAGCTTGCAGAACACTTGTCTGATGAAGTCAAAGCTAAGGTCATTGAGTGCCTATTGCCATTTCGCCACGTTGAACAAACGGCAAACTTACACATGATGTCTGGTAGTGCCTATGGTTATGGCACCGTGCTTACCCAAGCTTGTATTTATGCCGCGATGGATCATTTAGGAATTGCGCAGTACATCTCACGGATTGGCTTAGCTTTAGATGGTAATAGCGGCGACTCATTACAACAGGCAAAACAGGCTTGGATGCAGCATCCTGCATGGCAAGGCTTACGCCGTCTGTGTGAAGAAAGCCTCACCGAGCAAGACTATTTCAAACTCTTCTTATTACAAAATCTTGTGATTGACGGCTTTGTGACAGAGCTTGTCTATCAACAGTTTGATCAGTGGTTAGTCACTCAAAATGCTCGCGACTTAGCCATGCTGACTGAGTTTATGAAAGACACTTTAGGTGATTTACGTAAGTGGTCAGACACCGTCATTAAAACTGCGGCAGCAGAATCCGATCACAATAAACAGCTATTAAATGAATGGTTCACCCAGTCTTTAGCTCAAGTAAAAGCAGCTTTTACGCCGTGGGCAACAGCAGCCTTAACAGCAGATGCAGTTGATCAAGCAGAACAAGCCGTTATTGAACGTGCAAAAAAACTCGGCCTACAACCACTTACAAATGCTTAAGGAGAAGCAACATGTCTAAAGTCTATCTTGCATTACAAGACAACGATACTTCACGCTATATCCTCGAAGCGATTGAAGAAGATAACCCTGAAGCGTCAATTCAGTATTTACCCGCCATGATTCGAATTGAAAGTGAAACTGATTTGGTGATTAAAGCTGAAACCGTATCTGAAAAACTAGGCCAAGATTGGGATATCCAATCATTACAACTCAACATGATTACGCTGGGCGGCAACGTCGAAGAAGATGATGACACTTTCCGCCTTCACTGGAATTAATCACAACATAGACGTTGTTTAACAAAGATTTAAGGATGATCAATCATGACAACTCAAACGAAAGAAACCAGCAAAAAGTTAAATGCGAAAGATCGTTACCGCGCATTAACCCGTGATCTAGACTGGGACTTTTCCTATGCTGACCGTAAAGAGGCCTTCCCTTATGAGGAGTTTGAAGGTATCAAAATTACGGACTGGTCTAAATGGGAAGATCCATTCCGTTTAACTATGGATGCTTACTGGAAATATCAGGCAGAAAAAGAGAAAAAACTGTATGCCATTTTCGATGCATTTGCTCAAAACAATGGTCAGATGAATGTCAGCAATGAACGCTACTTAAATGCGATCAAGCTCTTTTTAACAGCGGTGACTCCACTTGAATATCAGGCTTATCAAGGTTATGCACATGTAGGCCGCCAGTTTAGTGGTATTGGAGCACGTATTGCTTCTCAGATGCAGTCGATTGATGAACTGCGTCATGTACAGACTCAAATTCATGCCATGAGCCATTACAACAAGTTCTTTGATGGTTTTCAGGACTGGGCACATATGCATGACCGCGTTTGGTATTTGTCTGTGCCTAAATCATTTTTTGAAGATGCCCGTTCTGCCGGACCTTTCGAATTTTTATTAGCGATTAGTTTTGCTTTTGAATATGTACTTACCAACTTACTGTTTGTGCCGTTTATGTCAGGTGCAGCTTATAACGGCGATATGGCAACCGTGACCTTTGGTTTTAGTGCTCAGTCAGATGAAGCTCGTCACATGACGCTTGGACTTGAAATCGTAAAATTCTTGCTCGAACAGCATGAAGACAATGTGCCGATTGTGCAGGAATGGATTGATAAATGGTTCTGGCGTGGGACGCGTTTGCTTTCAATTGTGGGCATGATGATGGATTACATGCTGCCAAACAAAGTGATGTCTTGGAAAGAAGCTTGGGAAGTTTATTTTGAACAAGCAGGCGGTGCGCTATTTAAAGATTTAAGTCGTTATGGCATTCGCATGCCGAAATATAGCGATGTCATTGTGAAAGAAAAAGAGCATGTCTCACATCAGGCATGGTGGATTTTCTATAACTTTGGTCATGCTGCTGGTTTCCATACTTGGATTCCAACCGACGAAGAAATGGATTGGTTATCTGCTAAATATCCAGACACTTTCGATAAATACTACCGTCCAAAATGGGAGTTGGCTCGCAAAATGGAAGCCGAAGGTAAACGCTTCTACAGCGCAGGTTTACCACAGCTTTGTCAGGTTTGTCAGATTCCAATGACCTTTACCGAAATGGGCGATGATCCAACTCAGTTTAGTTATCGCCATAGCATTTACCAAGGCGAACGCTACCACACCTGTTCAGATGGCTGTCATGACATTTTCGAGCGTGAACCTGAGAAATATATACAAGCATGGCTCCCTGTAAATCAAATTTTGCAAGGCAACTGTGGTGGCGGTGACCTCGAAACCATGCTCCGCGATTATTACCGCATGAATGTCGGTGCCGACAATCTGGATATTGAAGGCTCGCCAGACCAACAGCGCTGGAAAAAATGGAAAGGTAACGCAGCTTAAGCACAAGGAATTATTCAGGCAGTGATCAAGCTGCCTGATAGAAAATAAGGAGATTGAACATGACTGTTCACGCGATACACAACAACTATCAATTTGAACCGCTTGATCTGCAAGAAAATTATGGTGATCAATTCTTACTTTACGTGGGTTGGGATCATCACACACTTTTTTGCTCGGCACATGCCATGCTTGCCTCGCCTCAACAAACTTTGGGACAGTTGATTGAGCAACAAATTACAGGTGGTTTTGCCCAACATCCAGATTTTGCCAAAATTGATTGGTCAAAAGTGCAATACACCTTAGATGGTCAAACAATTAGTCCTAAGAGTACAAAAACTTTGGCAGAGCTTGGTTTTGGGCATAAGTCATTACTTCGTTTCGTTACGCCAGAATTAAATGGCTATAACGACAGCTACGTTTAATTCGGAGGTGTGTCATGAGTTATCAAGTCACCATTGAACCGATCGGAACAACGATTGAAGTAGAAGAAGACCAAACCATTTTAGATGCCGCTTTACGTCAAGGCGTTTGGTTACCCTTTGCCTGTGGTCATGGCACTTGCGGGACATGTAAGGTTCAAGTCACTGACGGTTTTTATGATGTCGGTGAAGCTTCACCATTTGCGCTCATGGATATTGAACGTGATGAAAATAAGGTGCTTGCCTGCTGCTGCAAACCACAATCCGACATGGTCATTGAAGCCGATGTCGATGAAGACCCAGATTTCTTAGGTCATTTGGTTCAAGACTATCAAGCGACAGTCATTGAAATGAAAGACTTGTCGCCAACCATTAAAGGAATCCGTTTACAACTAGATCGCCCAATCGAGTTCCAAGCTGGTCAATATATCAATGTCCAGTTCCCAGATATTGAAGGAACTCGAGCGTTTTCAATTGCCAATTCACCAAGTGAAGTGGGCATTGTTGAGTTGCATATTCGTAAAGTTGAAGGCGGTGCAGCGACGACTTATGTACATGAACAACTTGCCACAGGTGATCAGCTTGATATTTCAGGCCCTTATGGTCAATTTTTCGTACGCAAGTCAGATGATCAAAATGCCATTTTCATTGCAGGAGGTTCAGGTCTTTCAAGTCCACAATCGATGATTTTAGATTTACTTGAGTCTGGAGATAGTCGCACCATTTACCTCTTCCAAGGAGCACGAGACTTGGCAGAGCTGTACAACCGAGAATTGTTTGAACAACTCGTAAAAGACTATTCAAACTTCCGCTATATCCCTGCCCTGAATGCACCAAAACCAGAAGACCAATGGACTGGATTTACTGGATTTGTGCATGAGGCTGTTGCCGATTACTTTGAAAATCGATGTGGTGGACACAAAGCCTATTTGTGCGGCCCACCAATCATGATCGACTCGGCAATTTCAACGCTCATGCAAAGTCGCTTATTCGAACGAGACATTCACACTGAACGGTTCTTAAGTGCAGCCGATGGCGCTGCTGGACAATCGCGTTCGGCTTTATTCAAACATATTTAAAGATAAACCTTTAAGCACTCCGCTTTTTCAAATGAGCTTTGTATTTGCAGTTTAGAAAGCTAATACAAAGCTCACAGGAGTTCTGCATCCCAAATTTATAGGTTAAACAGACTCAGATTTTTAAAGACCGTTAAGGAATAACGTTTTTTAGTGACAAGCCAAACAACACAGAATAGGACATTCTATGAATAACAAAATTGCTGCAATCATATGTGGTGTAATCAGTGCCCTTCACCTTCCCTCTGCATTTGCGACAGAAAACGGCTCGGACTCTTTTGCATTAGGTGCCGAAGGTATGATGGCTGGTGCCCTACCACCTGCTGGGGTCTATCTACTCAGTTATTATCAAAATTACCACGCATCAGAGTTTCAAAATGGTCCCGATCAGTTCCATGTTGATGTCAACGCCGTGGTTCCTCGTTTGGTCTGGATGACCGATCAAAAAATTATGGATGGACAACTCGGTTTTTATGCAGCCCAGCCATTGGTTGATCTAAGACTAAAAGTAAATGGGATGGCTGACTCAAACCAAGGTCTCGGAGACTTGATTTTGGGTGGCATGCTCGGCTGGCATCAAGGAAATCATCACTGGATTGCAGCCCTCGAAACGGTACTGGGAACAGGTGAATACGACACTCCAAGTACGACACATCCAGTTGAAGCCAATCTCGGGAAAAACTATCACACCATTCGACCTATTCTTGCCTATAGTTATTCCAACGCGGCAGGTTTAGATCTTTCAACTAAACTGTCTTATAGCTGGAATACACGTAACGATGCGACCGACTATAAGTCTGGACAATACATTGCGGGTGACTATAGCTTAGGTTATCGCATTAACCCCAAACTCAAAGTTGCAGTTGAAGGCTATGCTTTTAAACAAACTACAAATGACAAAGTAAACGGAAGTGACATTGGGTTTAAAGGACAGGCTTTTGCAATTGGGCCAGGCATTCAATATGCCGATAAAAACTGGTCTATTGAAGCCAAATTTTTAAAAGAAACCGAAGTCGAATATCGTCCCGAAGGCCATACCAGCTGGCTAAAACTGATTTGGGCTTTCTAAAACACATCAACGCATAGCTTCAAACCTTGAGGCTATGCCCTGCTTTATTTAAAAGTCGATACCGTCTGAATCATCTATCGGATTCTGATCGAGCGTGAAAACGGTGCGTTTATATGGAATACCTTCAAGATCATACACCTGATAAATACAATCAAATAAAAGCTGTAAGTCTTCACTTCGATCCATTGCACGAGCAGTAATGAAAATCGGGCTGACTGCACCGTTATCTAAAATCGGAATGTAATTTAAATGAGGAAAGCGAATGGTATCGGCACTGGCAGGAATAATACACAAACCTTCACCCGCTGCCACTAAGCCCAAAGCCAGTTGAATTTCCCGTATCTCATGCATATTTTTTGGAACCAAACTATGCTCGGCAAAGATATTCAAAAGCTGGGTCGAAAAATTCGGTTTCGGAGAAGTGGGATACATAAACATCTTTTCATCAATGAGATCGGCCAGATATACCCCTTCGGTACGCTGAGCGATGGGATGACTCGTATGTGCAGCAACCACCAAACGTTCTTTACGTAGCAGAATACGTCTCACCGCAGGGTCACTAATTCTTAGGCGTCCAAAGCCAACATCAATACGTCCTTCTTTTAATGCCTGTAGTTGCTCGGTCGTACTTAACTCCATCAATTGAATATTCAAATGAGGTTGTTGTTGTCGAAATAAATAAATGATTCGAGGCAGTAAACCATAAAGTAAAGACCCAACAAAACCAATCGTCACACTACGTTCAATCAGTCCAATACGTTTGGTCATACTTTTTATTTCTTCAGCATTCGACAAAAGTTTAAGGGCGTGCTGATAAAAGAAATGTCCGGCTGGGGTTGTCTGTAAAGGACGGCTTCCACGCTCAAACAGTTGAATTCCAAGCTCACTTTCCAAATTTTGAATCTGTCGACTCAAAGGTGGTTGAGCAATAAATAGTTTTTCCGCAGCTTTTGTAAAGCTCTGCTCTTCAACAACAGCCACAAAATACCGTAAGTGTCTTAGTTCCATAAGGCATCCATACCTTTAAGATATAAAAAAATGCAAATTCAGTCTTAGACACAGTTTAACCATTCTTTTAAGGTATATACAAGCAACAAACCGATGAAGTGATGAATTGCTTTGTGAAAAAGCCCTCTTGCCAATCTTCCAGTGATTCATCTTCATCAATTCACGGTTAAACACCCAGCGCACTCATGCGCTTCATTGACAATATTAGGATATCAAGACCTTGTAAATCGTAGCTAAGGCCTTGGTGACTTCCACACTTTTGGAAAGTCGGAGAACGGACATGCCACGTATTCCTGTAATCAATACTAGCCATCTTGACCGTATTGATGAATTACTTGTAGATAATATCGATACAGGTGAATTTAAACTTCATCGCTCAGTGTTTACTGACGAAGCCCTATTTGACCTCGAAATGAAATATATCTTCGAAGGTAATTGGGTTTACTTAGCGCACGAAAGCCAAATTCCAAATAATAATGACTACTACACCACTCACATTGGTCGTCAGCCAGTCATTATTGCCCGCAACCGTAACGGCGAACTCAATGCCATGATCAATGCGTGTTCACACCGCGGAGCACAACTTTGCCGTCACAAGCGTGGTAACAAAGCAACATATACCTGCCCTTTCCACGGCTGGACGTTTAACAATTCAGGTAAATTACTCAAGGTTAAAGATCCAAGCGAAGCTGGTTACTCAGACTGCTTCAACCAAGAAGGCTCACATGACCTTAAAAAAGTGGCTCGTTTTGAGAGCTACAAAGGTTTCTTATTTGGTAGCTTAAATCCCGATGTTCCTTCACTTGAAGAATTCTTGGGTGAAACCACCAAAATCATCGACATGATTGTTGACCAGTCTGAACATGGTTTAGAAGTTTTACGTGGTTCATCTACCTATACCTATGAAGGCAACTGGAAACTCACCGCTGAAAATGGTGCCGATGGTTACCATGTTTCTGCTGTTCACTGGAACTACGCAGCAACAACTCAACACCGTAAAGAAACACAAGCTGCCGATAACATCCGTGCGATGAGCGCAGGTTCTTGGGGTAAACAAGGCGGTGGCTCGTATGGCTTTGAAAATGGCCACATGTTGCTTTGGACACAATGGGCAAACCCAGAAGACCGTCCAAACTTCCCGAAAGCAGACGAATACACCGAAAAATACGGTGAAGCGATGTCGAAATGGATGATTGAGCGTTCACGTAATCTTTGCCTCTATCCAAACGTTTATTTGATGGATCAGTTCGGTTCGCAAATTCGTGTACTTCGCCCACTTTCTGTCAATAGAACCGAAGTCACCATTTACTGTATCGCACCTAAAGGCGAAGCACCTGAAGCTCGCGCACGCCGTATCCGTCAATATGAAGATTTCTTTAATGCGTCTGGCATGGCAACACCAGACGATTTAGAAGAATTCCGTGCTTGTCAGGCAGGCTACGCAGGTATTGCCCTTGAATGGAATGACATGTGCCGTGGTTCAAAACACTGGATTTATGGACCAGACGATGCAGCGAATGAAATCGGTTTAAAACCAATGTTAAGTGGTATCAAAACTGAAGATGAAGGACTGTATCTGGCCCAACATCAATATTGGTTACACACCATGAAACATGCGATTGCATCAGAGAAAGAAATTGCTGATCAGGGAGAAACAGCATGAGTGCTCAAGACAAAGCAACTTTAGAAAATATTGCTCAGTTTCTCTATCGTGAAGCTCGTTTTTTAGATGATGAACAATGGGAAGATTGGATTGAATGCTATGCACCCGAAGCGTCTTTCTGGATGCCAGCTTGGGACGACGACGATAGATTAACTGAAGATCCGCAATCTGAAATTTCACTTATTTATTATCCAGACCGTCAAGGTTTAGAAGATCGTGTGTTCCGTATTAAAACCGAGCGCTCATCGGCAACCATGCCGGACACACGCACAAGCCACAATATTGCCAACGTTGAAGTCGTAGAGCGCGACGGAGACAAAGTTACTGTTCGCTTTAACTGGAATACCTTGAGTTTCCGTTACAAGACAAATTACAGCTATTTCGGTATGTCACGTTATGTGATCGATTTTTCAGGTGATCAACCAAAAATCTTGAGCAAGTATGTCGTTTTGAAAAATGACTACATCAATCAAGTCATTGATATCTACCACCTTTAAGACATACCCCCTCAGCTAAACGGACTGTTGGCTGAGGGTAAAAGTTTCAAATATTTTGTAGGATACATGCCATGTCAAACCACAATATCGCACTTCAATTTGAAGATGGTGTTACACGTTTCATTAACGTAGCTCAAGGCGAAACCCTATCTGACGCAGCCTATCGCCAAAAAATTAATATTCCTTTGGATTGCCGTGATGGTGCATGTGGAACTTGCCGCGCATTTTGCGAGTCCGGTAGTTATGACATGCCAGAAGAAACCTATATTGAAGATGCATTAACACCAGAAGAAGCTGAGCAAGGTTATATTCTTGCTTGCCAATGTCGCCCAACCTCAGATGCTGTATTTCAAATTCAAGCATCGTCAGATGTCTGCAAAACAGCAATTCATAGCTTCCAAGGTACATTAGCCCGCGTTGAAAACTTATCAGACTCAACGATCACATTTGATATTCAACTTGATGAAGGTCAACCAGATATTCATTTCCTTGCAGGTCAATACGTCAACGTTGCGATTCCAGAAACTGGTGAAACACGTTCATATTCATTTAGCTCAAAACCGGGCAATCGCTTAACGGGCTTTGTGGTCCGTAACGTACCGAACGGAAAAATGAGTGAATTCTTAAGCAAAAATGCCCAAGCTGGCGACAAAATGACATTTACCGGTCCATTCGGTAGCTTCTATTTACGTAATGTAGTGCGTCCAGTGCTGATGCTGGCAGGCGGTACTGGTATTGCTCCATTTATGTCAATGTTACAAGTGCTTGAAGAAAAAGGTTCAGAACAACCAGTTCGCTTAGTCTTTGGTGTCACCAATGACTTTGATTTGGTTGCTCTAGAAAAACTCAATGAGTTGCAAGCGAAACTCCCTTGGTTTGAATATCGAACTGTAGTTGCAAGCCCTGAGAGCAACCATGAACGCAAAGGCTATGTCACTGGTCATATTGAAAGTGAATGGTTAAACGGTGGCGACGTCGATGTTTATCTATGTGGCCCAGTACCAATGGTAGAAGCGGTACGTGGCTGGTTAGAAACTGAAAATATCAAACCTGCTAACTTCTTGTTTGAAAAATTCTCTGCAAACTAATTCAAGGTGGAGAAGTTATATATGTCAAACCGTCAAAGATTTACCGATAAAGTCGTGATTGTTACGGGTAGTGCCCAAGGTATTGGTCGTGGTGTGGCACTACAAGTGGCAGCTGAAGGCGGCCAAGTCATCATGGCTGACCGCTCTGAATATGTTGAAGAAGTTCTCAAAGAAATTCAGAGTGCAAATGGCAATGCCGTCACGATTAATGCCGACCTTGAAACCTATGCAGGCGCGCAAGCGGTAGTTGCAAAAGCCATCGAACACTATGGTCGGGTAGATATCCTGATTAATAATGTAGGTGGCGCGATCTGGATGAAACCTTTTGAAGAGTTTTCTGAAGAAGAGATCATTAAGGAAGTAAATCGCTCATTGTTTCCAACTTTATGGTGCTGCCGCGCTGTGTTGCCCGCCATGATTAAGCAACAATCGGGTGTGATTGTAAATGTATCGTCAATTGCAACCCGTGGTATTAACCGTATTCCCTACTCTGCATCTAAAGGTGGGGTAAATGCTTTAACCGCATCGCTTGCTTTTGAACATGCCAAAGATGGAATTCGAGTCAATGCCGTTGCGACTGGCGGAACCGAAGCACCCCCTCGTAAAGTGCCACGTAACGCTAATCCGTTAAGTCAAAATGAAAAAGACTGGATGCAGCAAGTGGTTGATCAAACCATAGATCGAACATTTATGGGTCGTTATGGCACAATTCAAGAACAAGTAAATACGATTTTATTTCTTGCATCAGACGATGCATCATATATGACCGGATCGGTTATTTCGGTCGGAGGTGGAGATCAGGGTTAACCCTGATCTTTTTACATGATTGGGTAAATAACATGATTTGCATGGAGGCAATCACACATGGCAACCCTGTTAAAGACATTAAAAAATGACTGGTCTATATCAGCAACAGTTGCTGGCTTTCTTGCGGTTTTAATTTCTTACTCAGGCCCACTGATTATTTTCTTTCAAGCTGCTCAGCGCGCCCATGTGTCAACCGATATGATGGTGTCATGGATTTGGGGAATTTCAATTGGTGCTGCTGTTTCAGGTATTTATCTTTCGATTAAATATAAAACTCCTGTCATTACCGCATGGTCTGCACCAGGTACTGCCCTGTTAGTGACGCTATTTCCACATATCTCATTGAATGAAGCGGTAGCCGCTTATATTACTTCTGCCGTTGTTATTTTTTTAATTGGCATTACTGGTTACTTCGACAAATTACTCAAGTGGATTCCGCAAGATGTCGCTGCTGGCATGATGGCTGGTATTCTTTTTCAATTCGGTATTGGCCTATTTACCGCATCTGATAGCATGCCCTTTATTGTCTTTAGCATGCTCATTGTCTTTTTAATTGCCAAACGTTTAATGCCACGCTACACCATGATTTGGGTGTTAGCTGCTGGAGTTTTACTCAGCCTCATTTTAGGAAAAATGAATCCTGTTGATGTGAGTTTTAGTTTAGCGATTCCGCAGTGGATTAGCCCAGAGTGGACATGGAACTCAACACTGAATCTCGCAGTTCCTCTCATTTTAGTCAGTCTAACCGGCCAATTTTTACCGGGTATGGCGATTATGAAACTCAGCGGTTACGACACGCCAGCCAAACCGATTATTAGCGTTACCAGTATTGCCTCTTTAGTTGTTGCTTGCGTAGGTGGTATTACCATTGTGCTTGCCTCAATTACCGCAGCTTTATGTATGGGCAAAGATGCACATGAACTTAAAGAAAAACGATATATTGCGGGTATCGCTAATGGAATTTTTTATATTTTAGGAGGCTTATTTGCTGGCAGTATTGTCATGCTATTTAGCTTACTTCCTAAAGAGTTGGTTGCAGCACTAGCAGGTTTAGCCTTGCTTGGAGCGATTGCCACAAATATTTCTGTTGCTATGAGAAATGATAGTCAACGCGATGCTGCTCTCATTACATTTTTAGCAACAGCATCAGGCATGCATTTTCTTGGATTAAGCTCAGTTTTTTGGGGTATTTGCATTGGTGTAATCGCCCACTTCATTCTCACACCACGATCAACTCCAGCCACAAATTAAGTTTTTTATCTAAACACTCCAACCAAAATAAAGCCTCAATCGCCAAATCAGGATGCAAATAATTTGCTAACCCTGATTTGGCGATTTTTATTTAATATCAATTAAATTTCATTTTCAAAGGTCAATTTCTAAAATAATTAAATAATAGACTTTAATCTCCTATCTTAATATTCTCATTCCAATTAATAATATAAATTTAGCTCTATTTTTATCAGTGATTCTTAGCAAGAAAATCAAGAATAAAACAGCAATAAAAACATTGAAATTCTCACCATACAATATTTAACCCTATTTTAAACGCAACAAAAACACCCACAAAAAAAATAAAAATAAATTATATTTTTCAAATACCTAGATTAATTTAAGCACAATACCTTAAAGACATAAAGATATATCAATTAGGTTTTTGACTCTAATCCAATAACAAAATAGTTTATTAAAAAATAACGCAATGCTTCACAAATTGGAGGTGAAGAAAATGGATACGAGCAAGGTTAATATTAATGAGCTAATTGATAAGGCCAGTTTTACTTCTTTTCATTGGAAAGTTTTAATCTGGTGCTTACTTATTATTATTTTTGATGGATATGATTTAGTCATTTACGGGGTTGCTCTTCCTCTATTAATGCAACAATGGTCATTAACTGCGGTAGAAGCAGGGTTGCTCGCAAGCGCGGCTCTATTTGGCATGATGTTTGGTGCCATGATTTTCGGCACACTTTCGGACAAGCTCGGGCGTAAAAAAACCATCCTGATTTGTGTGACTTTATTTAGCGGATTTACCTTTATCGGTGCTTTTGCCAAAGGACCAACTGAATTTGCAATTTTGCGCTTTATTGCTGGCCTTGGTATTGGTGGCGTGATGCCAAACGTGGTCGCACTCATGACCGAATATGCGCCTAAAAAAATTCGTAGTACATTGGTCGCAATCATGTTTAGTGGTTACGCAATTGGTGGCATGACATCTGCCCTACTCGGTGCATGGCTCGTTAAGGATATGGGCTGGCAAATCATGTTTTTACTTGCAGGTATTCCACTGCTATTACTCCCACTGATCTGGAAATTTCTGCCTGAGTCTCTCACCTTTTTAGTGAAATCTAATCAGAGTGAACAGGCAAAAAGTATTGTCAGCAAAATTGCGCCTCAAACTCAGGTAAATGCCAATACACAACTGGTGTTAAACGAAAGCACAACAACTGAAGCACCTGTCCGTGCGCTTTTCCAACAAGGCCGTACCTTCAGCACATTTATGTTCTGGGTTGCTTTCTTTATGTGCTTACTCATGGTGTACGCCTTAGGAAGCTGGTTACCTAAACTTATGCTGCAAGCGGGCTATTCGCTAGGTGCGAGCATGTTGTTCCTGTTCGCACTCAACATCGGTGGCATGGTCGGTGCAATTGGTGGAGGGGCTTTAGCAGACAGATTCCATTTAAAGCCTGTTATTACCATCATGTTTATTGTTGGGTCAGCAGCTTTAATTTTACTTGGCATCAATAGTCCGCAATTTATTTTATATAGCCTCATTGCCATTGCTGGTGCTGCCACAATTGGCTCGCAAATCTTACTCTACACGTTTGTTGCACAGTTCTACCCGACAGCACTTCGTTCAACTGGCATGGGCTGGGCATCTGGAATTGGCCGTATCGGTGCGATTATCGGACCAGTTTTAACCGGAGCCCTACTCACACTTGAGCTTCCTCACCAAATGAATTTCTTAGCAATTGCGATTCCAGGTGTGATTGCTGCACTTGCAATATTTATGGTCAATCTAAAAGCCTCTGTTGCTGCACAGACTCCATCAACATTTAACACTCAAAACACGCTTACCCAGCAGTAAATATAAATGCGCCGAGGACTGGCGCATCTTTTTGGAAATGGATTATGGAATTATTACACCGCTTTAAGCCATGTGCTTTAACTTTCGCAACCTTAGTGTTGATGTGTGGCAATTCATTCGCTGCAAATCCAAATCAGCAGTCCGAAGATGAATGGAAATTCACTTTAAAAAATGCCTATATCAACCGTAATTTTGATAATGATGCACTGAAAGATACAGGCAGCTGGTCTCAGGCAGCATCTTTATTTTATAAATCGAAAATGCATGACACCCCACTGCAAATTGCAGATAAGCCCATCACGATTGGTGCCGATGCTTCTGTTCAATACGCCGTGCGCTTGAGTTCAGACAAGCATGTTGCAGACACAGTTTTGCCTTTTAACAAGGAAACTCAGTCACAAGCATCAGACTTTTTAAAATACGGGGCGACATTAAAATTAGGTTATGACAAAACGCTTTTGAGTGTGGGTGAGCTTTGGCTAGACCTGCCTGTAACCGCTGTCGATGCCAGCCGACAATTGCTCGCTTCTTATTGGGGAACCAATTTAAAGTCGCAACTTTCAGATCAGCTTTATGCTGAAATTGGTCGGGTTGAAAAAGTATCCCCACGAAATGAAGAAGACTTTAAAAAGTTTTCATTCACGGCAAATGGAATTACCAAAGAATCTGATGGCTTAAATTATATTGACCTACGCTACCAATTTACGCCTGCTTTAAAGGGTGAGTACTACTTTGGTAATTTAGAAGACCTCTATAACAAACACTATGTTGGGGTTGAGCATAATTGGAAACAACCTAATTTCGCTCTTACTTCTAAGTTTAAATACTTCAATGCAAAAGATGATGGCAACACTTTTGACATTGATGCACAAAACATTGGAGTACTAGAAACGCTTAAAGTGAAAAATCATACCTTTGGTTTAGGCTACCAACAAATTATGGGTGAGTCAGCTTATCCATTACCGGATGGTTTCTTACCGGAAACCTATTTCATTAACTGGAATGCTACTGGTTTCTTTAAAGAAGATGAAAAGTCTTACCATGTCATGTATGGCTATGACTTTAAAAACTATGTACCTGGTTTAAACGCAATGGTGAAATATGTGTATGGCCATGACTTTAAAGCAGCCAATGGTGAGAAAAACCACGAAACTGAGTCGAACGTGATTTTAAACTATGCGTTTCAACAGCCGTACTTAAAGGGAGTTGCCCTGCAATATATTCGCATTGATTACAACGTTAAACATGGCAATGATTTTGGTGAAGACCGCTTGTTTGTAAACTACACCAAAAAGTTTTAATAACTTTTGATTCAATCTAAGCGAGCCAATTTTGGCTCGCTTTTTTATATTATTTCACTCATAAAAAAACGCCCTTACGAGCGTTTTTAATTAATCTTGTAACTTAAGCAACGTGCTTTTGTACAACAATCGAACCTACTGAATAACCAGCACCAAAAGATGAAATCACACCATATTCACCATTATTCACTTCGTGGCCTGTACGGTGTAAAGCAATAATCACACCTGCTGAAGAGGTATTGGCAAATTCATCTAAAATAATTGGTGCACGGCTTAAATCTGCCTCTTTACCAGCAACATATTTCAAGATTAATTCATTCATGTTGGCATTGGCTTGGTGTAACCAGAAACGTTTAATATCGTTTGCAGTTAACTGCATTTTTTCTAACTGCGCATTAATGATTTTTGCTACGAGTGGACAAACATCTTTAAATACTTTGCGGCCATCTTGACGGAATAATTTGTCGTCAACTACAGCATCTTCGCTACGGTTTAAGAAGCCGAAGTTATTACGAATGTTATTTGAAAATTGAGTAAATAGATGAATATCTAAAATTTCAAAACCAGTTTTAGTCGTAGTCTCTTCAATAATAGAAGCTGTTGCAACATCACCAAAAATGAAGTGACAATCACGATTACGGTAGTCTAGGTGACCAGAGGTAATCTCAACATTCACCAATAAAACACGGCGAGCGCCTGAACGAATTGCATCTGCCGCTTGTTTCAAACCAAAAGTAGCAGCTGAACATGCAACATTCATGTCATATGCATAACCTTGAATACCTAGCGCCGACTGGATTTCAATTGCTACAGCCGGATAAGCACGCTGCATGTTTGAACATGCCAAAATTACGACATCAATATCTTCAGCAGTAACCCCTGCATTTTCCATTGCTTGTTTAGCCGCAATAACACCCCATTCGGCCTGAAGAGACAGCTCATCATTTGAACGCTCAGACAAACGAGGGCGTAAACGAGTCGGATCGAGAATTCCTGATTTTTCGATTACGTAACGGCTTTTAATACCAGAAGCTTTTTCAATAAATTCAGCACTTGAACCACGTAACTCTTCAAGTTCACCAGATGCAATTTTCTCTGCATTGTCTTGGTTATATTGTTCCACATAAGCATTTAAACTGACGGCCAGTTCTTCATTAGAAATGGTTTCTGTTGGATGAAATAGCCCAGTACCTGTAATACGAATGCCCATGTAAAACTCCTAAAAAAATGAAAAGGGTCTGTTAATCTTTCATTTATAAATTGCGTTGTTCGCTAAAAACAACATAAACAGACCCATATCTATTTTAACTGATTCCCAAACGATCCCATAACTTTTGCAGTCGAGTTGGTGAAATAGGCATCTTGGTTTTCATCGGTTGAGAAAATAAAGAAATGCGAAATTCTTCCAACATCAAATACAATTCTTTGATTTTAGGATCATTTTTTAATTTAAACACCTTGTCCATCCATGGATCGACATCGTCAATTGCTGCATGATCTCGCTGTAGATTATTGGGCAATCGGTCTAAACGCAATAGCAGCGCTTTCAAATAACGCGGGTATTCCTGCCAAAGATCGACAGGCTGGCAATAAACAAAATTGCCAAGTGACATTAAATCTAACTGATCTTCAATATCATCAATACTTCGCCCAAATATCTCTGGATCAAGCACCAAAAGCTGACGGCGAATTTGCTGCCATTGAATATAAATCTCGCTCAATTGCTCAAGAGCCTGCTGACCATAACTCAAAAATTGCTTTTTGACCTGTTCGAGCAGTTTATTAAATTCATCTGCATTAATTGGCAGAGTTGTAATTGCCATTTGCAAAGTTGCATAGACCAACATCTGCTCAAGTTTAGCTTTATCGCCCAAAGGTGAGTAAGCTAAAGCAAGCGGTTTTGAAATCTGCTTTTTCAACTGACGAACCAAGTCACCAAGTTGCATGTGTACCAGACGGATAATGCCTTCGCGATGGTGTTTAATGGCTTCAGCCTGATCATTAAAAGTCTGGATGACAATACCAGAGTCATCTTTAGCATCAGTTTCAGCAAAAGCTTTGGTCGGCACTAAAGCCTGATATTGTTTCACAACAACACCTGTGACCTTGTGTGAAGCCTCAAAAGTAAAGTTGTCAGGGAAGTTTTTAAACTCACCTTTTTGCTGTTTAACAGGACGATGCGTTTCCACACGACAACGTGCTTTTAGCTCTGGCAGATCACGGCCTTTGGCAATTAATTTACCTTTTTCATCAATGACTTTAATGAACGGCACCAAATATGGATCAATTCGCTCAAACGAGAAATCTTTGTCTGTAATTTGCTCGCCACGTAAGGCAAAAGCTAAATAACTAAAAATATGTTCGCGTAAATGTACTGCATCAATACCCTGCATGAGCTTACGAGCTGTATCAGGAATAGGCACCACATTACGACGCTTGTCTTTAGGTAACGCTTTGAGTAAAGCCTCAATTAAGTCTTGGCGCCAGCCCGGAATTCCCCATGACCAAATATTTTCATCAACCTGAGGTAGTGCCTGAACAGGAATCTGAACAGTTGCACCATCTTCGTCATGGCTTGGGTCAAAATGATATGTTGTGGCTAAACGTAGCTGCCCATTATGCAGATGATCTGGAAATTGCTGCGTAGTTGGTCGATCATTGAGCCAAAGCGCATCATCCTCAACAAATAAATAACGCGGATTATTTGCTTCTACCGTCGCTCGCCAGTCTTCAAAACTACGACGGCTTGCAATTTCTTCGGGAATTTTAGAGGCATAGAACTGATAAATTGTTTCTTCATCAACCACCAAATCACGGCGACGCAACTTATCTTCAACTCGCTCCACTTCTTCAAGTTTAAGTAAGTTGTGTTTTAAAAATGGTGGAACTGTACCCAAATTACCTGTAGTTAATGCATCACGTAAGAAAATTTCATGTGCAGCAGGCTGGTCAACTTTCTCAAAATTAATTAAACGTTTTGGTTCAATAATTAAACCAAATAAGGAAATTTGCGCATACGCATTTACGATCCCCGCTTTCTTAGACCAATGCGGTTCAAAATAGTGATATTTCAACAAGTCACGTGCAGCGAGCAAAATCCATTCAGGATCAATTTTGGCTAAAGTACGTAAATATACCTGCGATGTTTCGACCATCTCAAAAGCCATCACCCAAGAGGTATTGGTTTTGTGCAAAGTACTTGCTGGAAAAACTTTTGCCTTTTGCTGACGCACTGCCATAAAGGTGTTGCGTTCATCTGTTTTATTGGCAATGAAAGAAAGTAACCCAGTCAGCAACGCACGATGCAAATTTTCATAATTTGCATCTTTTTCATTAAAGCTGAGTTTTAAACCTTCTGCTAATTCAACTAATTGCTGATGCGTTTGTTTCCACTCACGTAAACGCAACCAACTTAAAAAATTCTCCTTAGCAAACTGACGTCGTTTATTTTCAGACATACTTGCTTCACCTTTAGGATTTAAAGTATCCCAAAGTTTCAAATAAAACAGAAAATCTGAATCTGCTTCTTTGAACAATGCATGCTTTTGGTCCGCCTGCATTTGTTTGTCTGCTGGGCGTTCACGAGGATCTTGAACCGCTAAAGCACTCACCACAATCAAGATTTCTTTGAGTACACCAAAATGTGCACCACCAATAATCATACGTGCTAAACGTGGGTCAATCGGCATACGTGCCATCATTTGCCCGACTTTGGTTAGCTCATTTTTCTTCTCATTCATTGCCCCTAACTCAATCAAGAGCTTTCGACCATCATTCACAAGACGGAAATCTGGCGGTTCAATAAAATCGAAGTTTTCTAACTCACCTAAGCCCAAACTTTGCATTTGCAAAATAACGGAAGCTAAGTTAGTTCGTTTAATTTCCGGTTCGGTAAATTCTGGACGGCTTAAAAAATCTTCTTCGCTGTATAAACGAATACAGACACCAGCAGCAATACGACCGCAACGCCCTTTACGCTGATTGGCAGCGGCTTGGGAAATGGCTTCAATCGGTAAGCGTTGAACCCGTGATCGATAGTTATAACGAGAAATACGGGCAAAACCGCTATCAATCACATAACGAATATTGGGAACAGTAAGCGCTGTTTCGGCTACGTTGGTCGCAATAATAATACGACGGCCTTTACCACCTGGACTGAAAATCTTTTGTTGTTCAGAAACAGCTAAGCGCGCGTACAACGGTAAAATTTCGGTATGTCTTGGCCCGTACTTTTGCAAGGTTTCCTGTAATTCACGAATTTCTTGCTCTGTGCTTGAGAAAATCAGAATATCGGCATGTTCAGGATGACCTTTTGCTTCGGCATCGGCAAAACATTCTTCAACCGCTTGTACCACTGCACGTGGTAGATTTTCTTCAAAATCATCAAACTCATCGTCGTCACTTCCGCCAATATTCATCTCTGAAATTGGACGATAAAGCACTTCAACTGGATAACTACGCCCTTCAACTTCAAAAATTGGTGCGTCATTAAAGTAATTACTAAAACGATTTACATCTAAAGTTGCAGAAGTCACGATAACTTTAAGGTCTGGGCGTTTTGGCAGTAACTGCTTTAAATAGCCCATAATAAAGTCGATATTGAGTGAGCGTTCATGCGCCTCATCAATAATGATCGTGTCATATTTAGATAAGAAACGGTCATTGCCTAACTCGGCAAGTAAAATACCATCGGTCATTAACCGAACAATCGAATCTTGCGAACCTTGTTCATTAAATCGGATTTTAAAACCAATCGACTCACCAAGTTTTTCGCCGACTTCTTCTGCAATACGCTGCGACACACTACGTGCTGCTAAACGGCGTGGCTGTGTATGACCAATCATACCTGTTAAGCCACGACCTGCTAACATTGCAATTTGGGGAAGCTGAGTGGTTTTACCGGAACCTGTTTCACCTGCCACAATAATGACCTGATGCTTTTGAATTGCATCAATTAGACGGTCAGCATATTGAGAAACCGGTAGTTCCTGATTTAGTTTAATTTCAGGTAAACGTGCAAAGCGCTGTCTTACTTTGGCATTAGATTGTTCAAATAATTTTTCAATCTCTGCTGTATTGGCTTTTTTATCTTTACGTAAACGATTTAAACGGTGACGATCTCTTGCCATCACCCACTGATCTATATTTAAACCATTCTGCACAAACAAACTTTCCTGAAAATACAACAATCCGCTATTTTACGCTTTAATGTGCATAAGGTAAAACAATTGGTTTTTGATATATTTTTAATTTTTTTACATTTTACCCTTGAATTCTCACTAATGAGACTTCATGTTGTTAGGCAAGTTTCTTTTACTATAACTGTCATTTGATTTACATGTTTTTGCAGTCAAATCGAGTACAGTATTTGGGGACTTAAAAATCGCAAATTTATCACTTATTCAATTTTCCGATTTTAGTCATGTAAAAATACTATTTCCCCAATAAAGAATTTTTATTTATTCTACATCTCGTAAACAAGTTTAAATATAAACCTCAATCATGGAGACAATGATGAGCTTGATTAATACTGAAGTTAAACCATTCCAAGCAACTGCTTACCACAACGGCCAATTTGTTGAAGTTAACGAAACTAACCTTAAAGGTAAGTGGTCTGTTGTATTCTTCTATCCAGCTGACTTCACTTTCGTTTGTCCAACTGAACTTGGTGACTTAGCAGACAACTACGCTGAATTCCAAAAACTTGGTGTTGAAATTTATGCCGTATCTACTGATACACACTTCACACACAAAGCTTGGCACGACACTTCTGAAGAAATCAAAAAAATTCAATATCCATTAGTTGGCGACCCAACTTGGACTCTTTCTAAAAACTTCGACGTTCTTATCGAATCTGAAGGCTTAGCTGACCGCGGTACTTTCGTTATCGATCCAGAAGGTAAAATCCAAATCGTTGAACTTAACGCTGGCGGTATCGGCCGTGACGCGTCTGAACTTCTTCGTAAAGTAAAAGCTGCTCAATACGTTCACGCTCACCCAGGTGAAGTTTGCCCAGCTAAATGGAAAGAAGGCGAAGCTACTCTTGCTCCATCTATCGACCTAGTTGGTAAAATCTAATTTTTTAGATTAGACCAATACGTCTGAAAACCACCCTTTTTAGGGTGGTTTTTTATTGGTTATTTTTATAAATCTAAGCCCTATTCTCTACTCAAATTTTATAGCTAATTTTTTACAATTCTTATACTTATAAATTTATAGCAATCTTCATTTATGAATTGTCAGCCTGCTTAACTTAGAGTACTGTCGAATTATGAAACAAAAGAGCTTTATATATGTATTAAAAGATCAAACAAAAGTAGGAGTAGTTATATGGAAAAATCTGTTGTTGTAACCTCTTGGAAATACGATGTTTCTTCACGCTATTTAAAAATTTTCTATAGCAATGGCTCAGGTGAGCTTTATCATCCCGTTCCAGAGTTTATCTACAATAATTTGTTACGTACCAATGATAAAACTGCATTTGTTCACAAATATCTTGAGTTTGATCTGCATTTTAAAAGGCTCCGTATTTCTGCTTAATCATAAAAAATCAGCCCAATGGGGCTGATCTGTTTTTATATCTTTTGGCTATTAAGCCGCGTCATTTTGACCAATATATTTCTCTAGCATTTTTTCCTTCACATCAACATGCATATTGATTTTACTAAGGTCACCCTTATAGTGCTCGACAACGCGATCATCCATAATTCTTGACCACCAAGATGGAATAAATGCAGGCAAAATCATTGCACCATAACCTGCTGGTAATTGAGGCGCATCTTCAAAGTGACGTAAGGTCTGAAAGCTGCGAGTTGGATTGGCATGATGATCTGAATGGCGTTGTAATTGATACAAGAACAAATTAGTCACCACATTATTATTGTTCCAGCTGTGCTCTGGCAAAGTACGTTCATATTGGCCATTTTCTTTCTTTGCACGCTTTAAACCATAATGTTCAATGTAATTCACCGATTCAAACAAAGTTATTGCATACGCAGCTTGAGTAACTTGAAATGGAATCGAACGCGCACCAAATTTCGCAAACATGGCTGCATGGTACACAGCCGACATTGCCCAGCCATGAATCAGCTCATTTTCCTTACAGAAGAAAGGCAATTTCTTACGTTCTAAACGATTTTTTTCAATTTCAATCGCCGATTTAAAGCTGCCAATTACGGTACGTGGTAAGAACTTCCAAAAGGTTTCGCCAAATTGTGAAGATGCTGGGTCTTCAGGTGTCGCTACTCGACGGTGGTGTCCATAAGGGTGTTCAATTCGGAAATGGTTATAACCCGATGGTGCTAACGCTAAATGAGATAAATAATGTTCAAGCTGCCCATTCTTGTGGCTAAGTTCATGTGCCGTATTAATGGCAATCCCATTAACCATTCCCACCAAAGTTCCAAGTAAAACCTGATCAGCAAGAGGTGTATTTTTACGACTGGCTAAATATGCTCCATAAATATTGGTCGCATATTGCAAAGGAATAAAAAGTTTAACAATACGAGCGTAATACGGATCCGCTTCTAAATCCGCGATTGCATCTAATGGTGGATTTTCCTTGTCTTCTCCAATCAGTTTATCTAATGCAGGAATAACACCATGAATAAATAATGGCCCAAATGAAGCGAAGAATTTTTTAGTTTTTTTAGGACCAAATTGATAGCCTGCTAGCCCACCCATTGCAATGGTCGGTACAGCCAAACCCAGTAGCCATAAATGACGTTTCTTATCCTTAAATGTTGTTGTCGCTTGCTCGACATCCAGTTGAGTATGCATATTCATTAGAGACTCCAATCAAACACAAAATGTTTTGCTTGAATTGATTGTGCTCGTTCATAGCCCCTCTATATTATCATTTTAAGACTTGCTATTATCATTTTAAGACTTTGCTGAGTTTTTCTTGTGCAGAAGCAACAGATTCCTGTTATTCCATCACGTTATTATTTACGGCTGATTGAAATTTTAATCGGCACGCATCAATACGATAATGATTTATTGGCGGCATTCCAGCAAGAACTGGCAAAAACAGAATTATTATCGATTCAACAAATTGAACAATTCATTGAGATGGGTTTAAGTCTGCCCAACACTCAAGACTTAGCCTTTGAACTGGGTAAAAATATCAAACTCAGCTCACATAGTTTGGTCGGCTATGCACTAATGACCAGTCCTAATCTGGAACATGCACTTAGGCTAATTGCACAATATTTTAGACTGATTATGCCGAGTTTTAAGCTCAGCATTCAGTTTCCGGCCAATCAGCAAAAGGTTGAACTATTATTTGAACCGATTTTGCAGATGAATAAGCAATGTTTGGCCTTTCATATTGAAGCGATTGCCGTAGCCTTTTACTACAGCTTGTTAGAATTGGCAGGTCAACAATTACAACGCTACCAAGTGTATTTGAGTGTTCCAGAGCCTAGCTATCAAGAACGTTACATATCCTTAGTAAAAGCCAATTTCCACTTTAACTATACGTGGCTTTCAGGTATCCGCGTGGTGATTGATCAACAACAATTAGCACTTCCCTTGCCTCTAGCTGACGCACATAGTTTAAAAATAGTTGAACAACGCTGTCAGGAACAAATCCAGAAGATCTATCATCAAGGTGAAATTGTTGAATGGGTCAGCATGATGTTGCGGCAAGCCAATCAAGTCCCAACCCTAATGGAATGTGCCAAAGTATTAAATATTTCGACCAAAACTTTGCAACGCTATTTACAACAGCAAGGCGTTGAATTTCAAAATTTAAAGCAACAGATCAGTACTGAGCGTGCCATTGATTTGTTAGAGAACTCTACCTTTACCATTACTCATATTGCCTATGAACTGGGCTATTCCAACCCTGCCAATTTCACCCGTGCATTTAATAAAGTAAAGGGCTGTAGTCCACAAGCTTATCGGCAAGAATATCTCAAGAAAGCAAACCTACTTTAAAACTACCAGACTTAAACCTGCGCCTACTGGCAAAATACTGCTCATAAAATTTTCATCTTTTTTAATTAAAGATAAGAATGAACTTACTTCAGCCGCATGTGAAATAACCTTATCAATAATAAGAACACCACCTTTGGGCTTCATCAGACGCTTTAAATCGGGCCAATAATTTTCGTAAGCATTACGCTCAGCATCTAACAAAATAAAATCGAACGTTTCGTGAGTTTCTTTTAAATAATCGGCTGCATCCCCTATCCAAAAATCAACAACTTCATTTAATGCCAGTTCCGTAGCATGGCGTTTCGCCTCGGTACTGCGATTGGCATCAATTTCAAGCGTGGTTACTTTTCCATGAGTCGATTGTGCAGCCTCAGCAAGCCATAGAGTAGAATAACCCGTTGAAGTACCAATTTCTAAAATTGATTTGGCTTGCTGCATTCGGATAAATTGCGACAGAAGTTTTGCAGATTCAGCCTCAATATTTCGATAGCGTAGCAAGCGATCTGACTGCTGGGCATCATGTCGTTTAAAGGTGTCATATAAATCTGCAACTCTTTGTAAGAAAAAAATATTTGGCATATCTTCACCCTTTAAAATCGTTATTTTATATGACAGCCGTTTGAGTTAAGTGCTTTGAATTAACTTGAATCGCGGCACGATACTTCCATCAGCCATTTGAACCGTTTCAGTAAACATAACAAGCGGACGTACCCAAGTTGAATAGTCACCATAAAGACACTGATAAACCACGAGTTGCTCTTCAGTCTCGCTGTGCTTTGCCACAGAAAAAACTTGATAGAGATTACCTTTATAATGCTGATAAATACCGCGTTGCAATGACATGAAAGTACCTTTTAATGTTATGACATAAAATCTTTACAGCCATATAACATATATAAATTTTTAAACACTTTCACTTTAAAAGATAAAAAAGAGTAATAAAGACGACCTAAAGACAAATTCCACTTTAACTTCTTGATATTACTTATAAGTGTTAACTAACATTCAAAAAACCGATTAAATCTATAAAAACATACTGTTTCACCTATTCTATGTTTTCACGTACTATGCATCTATTGAAAGAATTTGGATGCATTGGAGTAAAAACAGATGTTAGATCAAAACATTAAAACTCAATTAAAAGCTTATTTAGAACGTTTAGAAAGTCCAATCGAATTAGTTGCTGCTTTAGATGAATCAGATAAAGCAGCTCAAATTAAAGAACTAGTGACAGAAATCGCTGAGCTTTCTGACAAAGTGACTGCCCGTTTTGATGGTAACAATACACGTCGTCCAAGCTTTGGTGTCGCTAAAGCAGGTGAACAACCTCGTGTGTTCTTTGCTGGCTTACCGATGGGCCATGAGTTTACGTCTTTGATCTTGGCACTGTTACAGGTGTCTGGTTATGCACCGAAGGTTTCTGATGAAGTGCTGAACCAGATTAAAGGTTTAAACCTCCAAGCTAACTTTGATGTGTTTGTATCGTTAAGCTGTCATAACTGTCCAGATGTGGTACAGGCGCTGAACCTGATTGCCATTTATAACCCGAACACCACAGCAACCATGATTGATGGTTCATTCTTCCAAGACGAAGTGGAACAACGCAAAATCATGGCTGTACCAATGGTGTTCCAAGACAATGAACACATTGGTCAAGGTCGTATGACCCTTGAAGAGATTGTGGCGAAACTCGACACCAACTCAGCTGAAAAAGATGCAGCAGCACTCAATGCCAAAGATGCGTTTGATGTATTGGTAATTGGTGGTGGACCTGCGGGCGCAACAGCAGCCATCTATGCGGCACGTAAAGGTATTAACACTGGTATCGTGGCTGAACGCTTCGGTGGTCAGGTGATGGATACCATGGACATTGAAAACTTCACGTCTGTGCAAAAGACTCAAGGTCCTAAGTTTGCTGCCGAAATGGAAGCGCATGTTCGTGAATACGATGTCGATATCATGAACCTGCAACGTGTTAGTAAAATCACAGGTGCAAACCAAACGATCAATGGTCTAGTTGAAGTTGAACTTGAAAACGGTGCAAAACTTGAATCGAAAACTGTGATCCTTTCAACAGGTGCACGTTGGAGAGAAATGAATGTACCGGGTGAGCAAGAATACCGTACCCGTGGTGTCGCGTACTGCCCACACTGTGATGGCCCATTGTTCAAAGGTAAACGTGTTGCGGTGATTGGTGGTGGTAACTCAGGTGTTGAAGCTGCAATTGACCTTGCAGGGATTGTTGAGCATGTGACTTTGGTTGAGTTCGATACAAAACTTCGTGCTGACCAAGTTTTGCAAAACAAACTACATAGCTTGCCAAACACAACTGTGATTATGAATGCGTTAAGCACAGAAGTGTTAGGTGATGGCTCACAAGTGACTGGTCTTAAATATAAAGACCGTGCCACTGATGAAGAGCATGTAGTTGAACTTGCAGGGATCTTTGTACAGATTGGTTTACTCCCAAATACTGACTTCTTAAAAGACAGTGAAGTTGAGTTAACCAATCGTGGTGAGATCATTGTGAATGATCGCAACGAAACCAATGTCAAAGGTGTGTTTGCTGCAGGTGACTGTACAACCGTGCCTTACAAGCAAATCATTATTGCTACAGGTGAAGGCGCTAAAGCATCACTCTCTGCGTTTGATTACATCATCCGTTCTGGGCAATAAAATTTAGTCCAACCAGTATGATTTAACCCAAGCCTAGCATTACAAAATGCTAGGCTTTTTTAATATTAGAGTTACAACTCTTTAACAATTTTCGATCTTTATTAATCAGTTAGTTTATGTTTATATTTTATACATCCATATTTGGATGCCATGAATTAGAAGGAAAAACACAATGAATAAATTACTTGTTGCTTTAGGTCTTGCTGCGACCGTTGCCCTTGTTGGATGTAATAAAGATAAAGCCCCAGAAACAGGTGCGACAACGGGTGAACACTTAGAAAATGCTGCTCAACAAGCAACTGCAGATATCAAATCAGCTGGTGACAAAGCTGCAAGCGATATTGCTACTGCAACTGATAATGCTACTGCAAAAATCGATGCTGCAACTGACCATGCTGCTGATGCAACCGCTGAAGCTGCTGCAAAAACTGAAGCAACTGCTCGTAAGGCAACTGCTGATGCTGCCCAAGCTGTTGAAAATACTGCTGCTGATGTGAAAAAAGATGCTCAACACTAATCATCTTTAGCATAAAAAAAGCCCCTGTTCATACAGGGGCTTTTTATTAAAGTCTAAAAAACTGATTAAGAAATTAGACCTTCATCACGCATCGCAATTTGTACAGATTGACGTTCTGCTACCTTATTACGTAGAGCAATAATATGTTTATATGGCGTTAAATCATGTTCAATTGAGTTTGACCAGTTTGTTAAAACAAATAGATAAGCATCTGCTGGGCCGAAATTATCATTTACCAAATAATCATAATCAGACTCAGCCAAATAGTTATCGATATATTTTAAAAGGCGATCAATTTCTGCATAAGCTTTGTTTTTTTCATCAGTCGTTAACGGCGCCCCAAAGAAGACTGCATATGCATCATGTAATTCAGAGTTCAAATATCCCAACCATTCCAATACTTTCGCACGGCCCATCCCTGATGGAGGAATTAAGTCTTGTTTAGGATCATGCTGAGCAAGGAAAGGTAAAATAGCAACGTTTTCAGTTAACATTAAACCCGGATTAATTTCTAAAGCTGGTACATATCCTTTTGGGTTAATCTCGTAATAATCTGCGCCTTTTTCTGTTTTATGAGTTTTTAAATTTACCCGTTCTAAGTCAAAATCAACATTAATTTCATTTAAAATAATATGTGCAGCTAAAGAACATGCGCCTGGCGAATAATATAATTTCATATCTGATCCTTGTTATCTCATATTAACGTTTTAAATTGCTTCTAGAAAACCTGCAAGGTTTGCACAATTCTTTAATTGTAAAAAAGCGTAAACTTATAAAATACTTACACCATCTAATATTCTTCAAAAAGTCATTCCTTGCAAGTTGTCTTGCGTGACGATTGTTTAAAATATGATAAAACACATTTGCGTCACGCAATTTTTCCGTTAATTACGCTTAAAAAGCTGGCTAAGCCAATTCACTAATTCAGTTAAGAAATCAAAAATTCCATTTTTCTTATCATCGTCAGGATGACTTGAGTCTTTTCCATTTAAATCTAGATCGACAATTACGGGGTCATGATCCGAAGAACGATAAGCATCTTCCCCATAAAACAATGCCTTTTGCTCATCCGTTTTATATTCTTCGTTGTAATCTAGAACCGTTGGCTCATCTGCATTGATATGCCATGCAAAGGTTCGAACCACTTTTGGATATAAAGCTGCATCAGCAATTGCATGGTCTAAGTTACCTGCTCCGCCATTGCCGTTGGCATCACTCACAACGCCATACACATAGCTATATGCCTGAGTACCCTGACCGACCTTAGCGTCATTAAGTAAAACTTTATAGTTCGCTTTTTCAAATGACAAAATAGGTTCTTCTTTTGCGTAACTATTCATATCCCCTACAAGTAAAGCATTTTGCTTTTGCACTTGAGTTGGATTTTTCGCGAGCCATTGCACAATTTGATCAACGGCTTTCACACGAGTTGGGTTCCAACAGCCTTGACCATCTTTTTGGTCTGCGTCAGTAGAGCTAGCATCGACCCCACTACAGCTTTTCGATTTCAAGTGGTTTGGAATAACAGTAAATGTTTTATTCCCACGAACCGCTTGGAAACTTTGCGCCAAAGTTGTTCGGTTCTTGTCGCCTAAATCAAGCACAACAGGTTTATTTAAAGGCTTAACACGCTTGCTGTTATAGATAATAGCAACTGCGATCGCATCACCACCTAAACGATCTAGATTTTCAGGAACTACATATTTCCAATCGCTACCTAAAGCTTTGGTCAAATTGGCAATTGCACTGTTAGGCCCATAACCATTGTTCGCTATTTCCATTAAACCGTAAACATCGGCATCAATCGCTTTTAATGCACTCACAATTTTACGATGCTGTTTATCAAACTCAGCTTGTGTTGTCGCACCACGCTCTGTTGGGAAACCCGTTGCACCATTGTCATAGTTCAAAACGTTAAATGAAGCTACACGAATGTGATTAGCATTTTTAGTAAGGACGCTTTGACGCGAGTTTGTTTGAGTAATAACTTCAGGCTGATTACGTCCAAGCACTGGTTGCACACGCCAACCATTAAAACGATATTCTAAAATACCTTCAGCATTTTTAAGTTGATAACCCGAACGTAGCGTATTAGCAGCGCTAAAATTGCTTGGTAACCAAGGTGTACGGTTTTGATTGTTATAGCCATCATCAAAAATAATTTTCGATAATAAATTTTTCTGAGCTAAAGCTTTGGCTTCAGGAGATAACGCTGGATATAAATTGGTTGGAATATATAAACGCCCTAAACTTAGCGATAGTTCGCCATAACGACCATAATTATAGTTCTCACTCACCGTTAAAGTCTGAGGTAATTTGACCAACATACCTTGATAACGCTGCGGTGAATTAACTGAGCCATCCGTTAAACTAGCAAACGGAAGTTCGAGACTAATCGGCTGAACCTGATTTGCCATATTGCTATTACAGGTTTGAATATCTTGTTGTAATTGATCTATCTGTAGCTGATTTTGATAAGACGTTAAACGACCACGTAAAATAACTTCATCGCCAACTTGTCCACCTTTTACCGCACTACTATTTGGAATATAAACAAAAATAGCATTACTGACATTTGCACGTGCTTTTGTATCTGGCGTTTGAACATAAAAACCAGAGAAACCATTGGCATAACGATAGTCAGCTGTAATCACACCACGCACAGTATAAGTCTGGTCTTGAGTTGCCGCCGCCAAGTCAGCAATGGCTGTATCTGAGCTTGAGCAACTTACTGTTTCAACAGGAGGCTGAGTTGTAGAACCCGATAAATTTGAAAAGTCATTTCGGTTTGTCCAAGCCGACCATGAATGATCCAAATCAAATGCTGCGGTTGCATCAACACTTAAAGCTGGGTTCTCAGTTTCAATACGCTTAAAACTATTTCCCAAGCTTGAAACTGCTGTCCCCCATCCCGCTGCTGGGCGTTCACCAATACGGCCAAAACGGTCTACAGGCGTACCTTTATAAACAAGTACAACCGCATCATCTCCATTAAAAGATAAAGCAGCCACCTGATTAACTTTACTTCCAAGCTCAGTTTGTAACTCTGAGCGCCCCACTAAAAACTTCTGCTTACTCGCGAGCGTGCCTTGTAAACGAAAAGCCACAGTCTTTGCTGTACCACCATTATTAAATTGTTGAATCTCATAATCGGCTAAATTAACCGTAGCGCCATCTGGATTATAAATTTCCAAGCCTTTTTTATTGCTGCTGCCATCCACATATTGGCTAAACATGAGCTGCGCTTGAGCAACTGAGCTATATGAAAATGCACCTAATGCACTTAAAAAGACCGAAAGTGTTCTTAATTGAAAAGTTTTCATGAGTAAAAGTGTTCATATGAGTTTTAATTAGTCTCTTAGAGTAAATATTGATCATGACATCTACATGAAGAAAAACACCGAAACATTTGACTTGATCACATGAAGACTTAAAATACCGCATTTGAATTTCAATATTGCCAAGGTTATGTCGATCGATCAGTTAGAAACGCAAATTGCAGACTTAGACAATTTGCCTGAACACCGTGAAATTGTGACGTTTATGCGTCGTTCAGCACCACTTAATACGTCTCAACGCACGGCATTAGAACAACATCGCGATTTAATTTTGGAATATCCTGTTGGCGACTTACGTCAACACTTCGAACACCCAGAGCGTCCATTAACTGTTGAAATCGGTTTTGGTATGGGTCGTTCGTTAGTTCTTATGGCAAAAGCGAACCCTGAACGCAACTATGTGGGTATTGAAGTCCATGTACCTGGTATCGCTCAATGCCTATATGAAGCAGGTATAGCAGAAGTTAAAAACTTACGTGTACTTGATGCAGACGCGATTCAGGTTCTACGTGAAATGCCAGACAACAGCATTAACTGTGTTCAGCTTTACTTCCCAGATCCTTGGCAAAAGAAACGTCATTTTAAACGCCGTTTTGTTGCTCATGAGCGTATGCCATTGGTTGAACAAAAACTTGAGCTTGGCGGTACGTTCCATGCTGCAACAGATTGGGAACCGTATGCTGAATGGATGCTAGATGTATTAGATAATCGTCCAGATCTTGAAAACTTGGCAGGTAAAGGCAATAGCTACCCACGTCCAGACTGGCGTCCAGTGACTAAGTTTGAACGCCGTGGTATTGAGTCAGGTCATAAGATTAATGACTTTATCTTTAAAAAGATTAAGTAAAGAGCGTATTATTTTTAGTTAAAATTATGGCATTAAGTTTTAATGACTTAGTGCCATATTTTTTAAAAATTAAAAATAGTTCATTGAACTAGTAAAAAGGATGCATTTATTAGTAAAACTTTTCTATTCTTAAAAAATTAATAAAAGTGGGGTTTTACACATCAAGTCGATTAGAATAGTAAAATATTATTATTTCCATGAAATAATTAAATTGTGGTATATAAAGAAGCCTAAATATCTAAAAATTTTAAAAAGATATTTAGGCTAAATTTAATTAATTAAGATCTTAAATCATTCATTCTTTTATCTAACTCTTCTTCATTACCATCAAGAAGAGGAGTCCCTTCATAATAAAACTTAGAAGAATATTTTCCTGTATTATTTATTTTTAGTAAAAATCCAGTCCAAATATCATTATCTTTTTCACACTCCAAATAAAGTTTATTAATTGCTATTAATAACTCTCCACTTGTATTTAATGCATAATCCTTAGTATATAAAACTGGTTTTTCTCCAATCCAACATTCAACAGTTGTTTTTTTTCTTAGACCAATTTCTTTATCTCTTAAACCTTCAGTATAAAAAGAAATATACTTCCAATTAACAGGAATTATAGCCTCAACTACTTCTTGAACTATCACATTAATAAGTTGAGATTTTTCAATAAAATTCACTCTATCCCCCTGCTTTATTTTCAAATGGAGTTGTTAACCAACGGCCATCTTTTTGATATTTAACTTCAAAAAAATCCGGTCTACTAGTTTTAGTATCGCGATTGTATATTACTTTTATTCCAACAGGAACATTTTTACCTGTTTGCCTATAAATTTCAGCTACAGGATTTTCAAAGTCTATCTTATAACGACTCTGATTTAAATTTTTCAATAAAGTTCTATCTGATAGTGTAACAGAGCGCCCACTCCCTGGAATGACATTCAGTCTATTTATTGGTCCATCAAATTGATTACCAATAAAATGGAAACCAACATCTTCCAAAGCACCACTATAGCCAATTACTGTTGCATTTGGCTCACCAGGAGTAACATAACGCCCATGATTCTTCAGTGAAACCTCTCCCTCAATGGTTGATACACGACTTAAATTATCTGTAGTCCATGTAATACCACCATATTTATAGGAAGTATTTGGAAAAGGATTATTCGCAGCCCTATTAAAAGTATCAATATTATCGAAATGTAAAGTACGTGATGCAGTACTAACAAATGGTGCTTTAACTCGTGTACTTGCTGTACTTGGGTACAAGGCTTTTATTGGAGGAGCTGGCATTGAAGCCGTTAGCACTTCTCCAGTGGTACTACCAACTGGAATGTCATTCAACAAACCAAGGCTAGCGCTACCTCTTTGGTTAGCTCCAATGGTTCGGCCAATAACAGTAGCTTTATTAAATTCCCTTACATCGCCTAAATATCTGAGTCCACTCCTTACGCCACCAATAGGAGCTGTCACAGGATTAGATAAGTACAAATCCTCATAAAACTGTTGGGATGCTTCATAATCACCGCTAATGATACTAAATCCAGCGGCAGGTAAATTTGATACAATTGCTGCTGTATTACCTGCTAATTTTAAGGTGTTCCATCCAGCATTTAATACTGTATTAAATGCATTATTTATCGGCTGGAAATAATATCGATCAAGTCTCGGATTACCTGTATTTATTGTTGGTGTAGCCCATGAATATTGAAATGGTACTGAAGCGCTACCCCACTCCTCTAATGCTTGTGCACGATTTTGGAAGAAGCTTTTAGCTCCCTCAAGTGCATAAAGCATATTATCATCATCTATCCATGGTGTTTTCTCACTAGCTGAGACATGGATAGTCGGTAATATATATACTGTGTCGGAGACCGTTCCACTTTTATAACTGGCATCCACTAATAAAGGTCTAGTTTTGGAACGGATAGCTTCCTGACGCAGGAACTCTTCTTCATTAAAGTTAGCCACCAAATCATTAGTCTTACTATCAGCAAACCATCCATCAGCATTTTCCCCAAACTGACGCCCTACTGTGTTTGCAATCGCTGCCATCGATACATTTAAGTAATCCGGTTTCGCTCCACCAAACCATTTATCATCAATCACTGCTGCTGCATTAGCGCCTGCTAAAGAATAGGCATATGGGCTTGCTGTCGTGCCTAGACGTTCAAATACCCCTTTTGCCCCCATTCCGGCTGCTGCAATCGAACCTACAATAGATGAACCTAATGCTGCCCAGCTAAAGCTCTGGTTATTGCCAAACACTTGGTTGGCAAGGTACGTTGAACCATAACTGACAGCCCCGTACACAGCTCCTTTAGCGACCCAATCGCCATTATTAATAGCCGTCTTCGCTGCGCTTGCCCAGCTACTTTGTGTCGCAGTTGCTCCAGTCGTTCCAGCTGTAGGAGCCAATGCTCCACCTACGCCAGCTGTAGCGGCGGCTGTAAGAGCAGAGATACCCACTTGTGACCAAGAGAAACTATCAACCACTCCCATGGCCTTACCAACCAGTTGTGACGCTGCACTTCCCACAGCTGCCGCACCTGCAGCTACCGCCATGGAACCAGCGATCCCCAAGCTACTCGTTCCTGCCAATACACTTATGCCACCAGCAAATAGACTCATTCCAGGAGCAATAACACTTAATGCGGCTCCAGCTGTAAATATGGTAGCGACAACTGCCACTACGATCATTACAATCTGGGCAATACCACCGCACTTCTTCTTCGGCTTCGGTGGCGGTGGCGGGCTCGGTACCGTCGGCTGGGTATTCCCAATCGCCTCTCCCGGGTTATAAGGCCGGAACGTCTCACTGTTGTTGTGGATGTTGGTGACTTTGTTCGGAACCGTTAATACCTGCCCCGCAGTTAACTTGTCCGTCGCACTCAAGCCATTTACATCAGCCAGCATGTACCACATCGAAGCATCACCCCAAACCGACAACGCGATGCTTTGTAAGGTATCTCCGTTATTCACCACATAACTGGTCGATGCACTCGATGGATACTGCGCATTAATCGGCTCAAAGTTCTGGTCAAAGTCCGCCGATGAAATCGGCTTAAAGTCCTTGGCCTGAGTCGCTGTCGCGCGGTTGTTTTGCAGGTTCTGTACGTAGTCCTCACGCGATGGACCATCGTTACTTAAGTCACCTACACGTTGCCCGTTGACATAGTAGAAGTTACGGTAACGGTTCATGCTGCTATTGAGCCATTCGTTTCGCTGTAACACCATTCCTTGTGAGTTGTTAATGTAAGTTGCTGAGCGTGTATTCTGTACATTCTTGTCATCAACAAAACCGCTTAGGTGGCCGTTGATGTTATAGCTCAGGCTGGTTTCACCTTTTAAGTTATCCACTGTCGTGGTGATTTTGCTTTGCTTGGCACTGTCCCACCATTCATAAGAATATTGAGTGGTCTGGATGGAACCTGAAGTCGGGGTCATCACCGTCTTGTCAAGGGTCGCCTTATCTGCAAGATAGGTATATTTCGTTGTACCCGCACCATTACCGCCTTCTTTTTTCTGCTCGGTAATCTGGTTATCTTTGCTATAGGTGGTCGTGGTGGTCTGATAGACCGTCGCACTGTTTTCATTGTTATCGGTATATTGGGTTACTCGGCCCAAGGCATCGTTATAACGGGTGGATACCGTATATTGGGTACCTAGAGTACCTGTGCTTGAGTAATCTGCATTCTTCACCGTTTCAAGATAGCCGTCAGTGGTATAGCTATAGCTTTCTTTATGCGCCTTGGTCGAGTTCAGTGCATCTTTACCATAATCTGCTGTCAGGCGCTGACCCAGCTTGTCATAGCTAATCGCAATACCGGTATTGCCGCGCTCTACTTTCTTCGCTGTACTATTGAGTACACCCATGCTGATGGTAAAGCGGTTCATACTGTCATAGCTGTACCAGAAATCCTGAATCTTCGGTGCAGCATTTACAGCATCACGGTAGTTCGCCAGCATATGCACGATATTGCCATTACCATCATATTCATAATGAATATTGAAGGACTGGTCCTGCACGCTGATCTTACGGTTTAAGCTATCGTAGTTGATCAAGGCATTCTGGAATACTCGTGGTTCACCCACCTTGCCATTGAGTTCCTGATAGCGCTCTTCAATCCGGTTACCGTTATCATCATAACGATAAGAGGTTAATAGGTTGAGTGCGGTATCCCGTATTTCCTTGATCGAACCATTGCTGTAGTAGTTATAGTCAAGGCTCTGGCCCTGGCTATTGGTCTGTTTGGTCAGCCAGCCCCCTGCATTATAAGTATAGGTAAAGACATGTTCACCCTTGTCGGTATGCTTGATGGTCCGGCCAAAGTAGTCCTGTTCATCTACCAGAGTTTTACCAAGTCCATCTGTTTCCGTGCGTCTAATGCCACCCTTACTGCTGTTTAGGTTGCTAATTGTCGCATCATAAACATAATCGACTTTGGTGGTCACCCCTTCAGCGGTTTTACTCTGTATCACACGGCCTAAGGCATCATAATCTGTGGTAGTGGTATTCTTCAGCGCATTGGTTGCACTCAGGCGATTCCCCAGTTCATCGTAAGTGAAGGTGTCGATAAGACTGGCTTGCTTTCCTGCTGTATCAGTAATGTGCGTCGCACCTACCGTCCCCGTGGTTCGTGCTGCACGGGTGATCTGGATCAGGTTGCCATTGATATCGTAGCTATAACCCGTTTTAACGCCCAGCGCATTGGACTGTTCAACCAGGTTGCCATAGACATCATATAAATTACTGACCTCACCAGTATCGGCATGAGTTTCTTTCTCAACCAGCCAGTCCCCGGTTTCAAGGTTACGCCCGTTTAAGTAGCTTTGCTTGTTGATATTGCCATTGGCATCTTTACTGGTCAGTAAGCGGCCACTTAAGTCATAGCCATATTCAAGGGTTGGGGTGCCTTGTGTAACCGTACCATCTGACTTACGGATATCCACTGTAGGGAGAACCTTCTTGGTCAGTTTACCCATGGTGTTGTAGCTCAGGCTACTGGTATTACCATTGCCATCAGTTTCACTGATGATTTCACCAAAGGCATTATAGGCCTGTGATTTAACAATCTGGCTAGCACGGTCACCGGATCCGTTAATCACCCACTTGTTTTGCTGGCTACTACCATTACCCTTACTGTCAATGCTGAGCTTACCCGGTACAAAGGCAATTACTTTGCCAGCACTGTCATAGAGCTGGTAGAAATACTCGTAGTTTTCGAAGCCTGACTTTGGCACCAGATCATTTAGGTTCCAGCGATAGATCCCATTTGAAGAAGTGATACTGACTTTCTGGAACTGGTTGCTGCTGGCCCAGTAGGCATCGCTATTGATATCGGCACTGACCAGATCGGAAACAAAGTTACCATTGGCATCAACCTGACGTTTACGGTAGAACAACTCCATCTTGCTGCCGTTGTTCTGCGCAGGCTGGAAGTCAAGCCAGCGATCGGTAAGGCTATTAGTATGGAGACTTTTCCCTCCCCCTAAACCCACCTCTAACGAACCAGTAGCTTTATTTATTATTTGATCTGAATTATTTAAAGTTTCATAGCTATAATATATAGGTACTGTACCGAGTATATTTAAAAATACTTGATCAGAAACATCTAAAATAGCTTTACCATTTGAATCAATATTAAGAATTGATTCAGAATTTAAATTATTGACACTAGTTCCATATTTTACTCGAATTTTACTACTTCCAGTAGGTTGACCAGAGAATACAACCTTATTACTAGCATAGTCCTGAGAAACATAAGAGTTCAAAGTAAAATCATAACGGCTTTTAGAACTATTATAAGCACTCAAAGAAAGTGCTCCAATTACAGTATTAACCTCTATAGGATTACTTAAAGTATTATCTTTATACAAAGCTTTTAATCTAAAAGTGTAATCTCCCGCCTCACTAAAGAAAGCATATTGAGTTTGACCATAAAAAAAACCATCCCGTCTAGAAAAATGAGTCCATTTTTTATCATATGGATGATAACCAGATTCCAAGAGATCACTACGAAGAGCCTCAATCTCAATGTCAGTCGCCATATATTTATCATTTTTTTGATTAAATGCATATATATATGGCTTTTGGTTAATAGCATAAGGATCAGAATTTTTAAGTGGGGCAATCCGGCCTGAATTATAAGCATTCTGCGCGGAATAAATATCATTATAGCTTGCAACAACAAAACCATTCCCATCAATATTAACTGGATTAATATTTTTTATATAATTAAAATCAATTATAGCTTTCTGTCTACTTACAACATTCCCATTAATATCCAATGAAACATATTCTAATTTTCTATCCGAAAAACTATTAACTCCAAAAATTATATCAAATGCAGTTAAATTCATATTAAACTGGCCATTGATTGTTTTATCTTTCTCCATAAAAATAGAATAACCATCAATAAATAAAAGAACGCTACTTACATCCTGCCTTTGATTTTTTAGTTTTAATATTCTATCCTCATACGCAATAATATCATTTGAACTTGATATTGATCCCTTTGAATTTAAGAATAAATTATCTTCTGTACGTATTGATGTGTGATCAACAATATATGGAGTATGAGTTTGATTATCAAAGCTATAACGTCCTCTGCCTCCTACTAACTTATTTCCTAGAGCATCTACACCGAAATATTGAAACTCTAAATCACTAGATATCTGATAAACTTCATAGCCCTTATCATCAATAAATTTTTCGATCAATCCTGAAGAAGGAGTAACTTCTTTCCAACCTTGATCACCTTCTTTTTTAGTATAAAATAAAAAATTAGTCACTCCATCAGGCATATTATTAAAAACTATTGTTTGATATGAGCTACGAATATTTTTTATTGTTGAAATAAAATCAGTCGCAATACTTTTATAATATTTACCACCAACTAAACTATAAGTATTTAAAAATGAGTTTGTTGCACTTACATCTTCTACTAAATTATAATCTTCTTTATTTTTCCAAACAAAATTATAATCAGCAACCTTCAATTCCTCATTATTATGTTTTTTTGAAATTTGAATTTTAATAGTTTGACCAGAAACAAAACTATTTATTCCATCTAAAATCGCCACGGAAGTATTATTCGAAAAAGTTTTCGCAATCTCTTTTGTATTAATTATAACTTTTACTACAAAATCTCCACTATAACTATTTAGCACGGGGAGCTTAATAGTAAGAGAGTTAAGATAATCCTCTTTAATACCTTTCCAAACTTTTTGAGTACCAGTTGTAGTTTGTTGAGTAATAGTAACTACATCTTTTAAGTTATAGTTCACTTCTAAACTATCTTGAACTGAGTTTGTACTAAGTGTAGCTTTTGGAATAGTTGATATATTAGGTACCAATGAAGGATTGGCACTTACGCTTCCGCCTGAGAATACATCCACCACATTCACAGAGCGCTTGATCGCCCCTGTGCCACTGTCCAGTACCTTGCCTGTCGCATCACTACTGCTGTAACTATAGCTATAGTCGATATTGGCCTGAATCGCCCCGATGTCCAGCACGAACAATCCCGCAGTGGCAGTGGTGGTCGCCTGCATATCCACGGTGAGGGTATTACTCGCGGTAGCGGTACTGCCCTTCGGCCAGTACTTGATCATCACACGCTTCGCCTGGGCATTGGCCTGAATGCTCAGCTTCTGGGTATCAGCATTAAAGCTCAGCTTGCTGGCACTGTCGGTCAGGCTTACCGTCGACTTGTCCACCGTCCGCGAAATCGTCTGGTTAAACAGGTTTAAACTGGTGTCCAGCTTGTCCTGGTTAAACTTCGGCTCCCGAACCTCAACCATCTGATTACGCTTGTCATACACCGTTTCGGTATAGCTGACCCCGGTCAAATCCTTAAGCTGATCGGCACTCTTGGCAGTGATGCCCGTACCCGTGGTATCCAGCTGCAAGGTCGCATTGCCATTGCGGTCATATAAGTAATAACGGGTCACCCCATTATTGGCATTGCTCTTCCACACCTTGCCCTGGTTGTTATATTCGGTGACTTCCTGCCATGAGTCCGTGCTCTTGGTGGTGCTGTCAGTCTTGACCAGACGTTTGCCGGTAATTTCACCAAACACGTTATAGCGGGTTTCTCGTTCCTCCAGGGTCTTCCAGCTGATCGCAGTCGCACCGGTCGGGAGACTGCCCTCATTAGTCTGGCGGGTAATCTCCTTACCCATCAGGTTATATTCAATCAGTGTTTCATCATACTTGGTGATGCCATCGTTGGCCTTACGGCTATTGCTGGTCCAGGTGCGGTTCCCCATCAGGTCATAGCCATAGTTGACACTATGGCTCAGGCTGGCATCGGTTTCCTGGGTCAGTCGACCCAGCTTGTCATAGCTATACTGGGTCACCCGGTCATCGGTACTGACCGTATCATTCGTGCCCAGTACCGCACTGCTCGATAACAGTCCCAGTCCGTTATAGACACTGGAGATCCGCTGCTTGACAGTGGCACTTTTACTGTCGGTATAACTACCGAAGGTCCGGATGCTCTCACGCCCCAGTTTGTCATACGTGATATTAAGGGTCTCACCTGCGCTTTCTTTCTTGGTGAGTAGCTTATCCAGTGCGTTATAGGTAAAGTAAGTCATGCTGCTGGCTGTTTTAAGCACACCGTTATCGCTATAACTGACATTAAGCAGCTCGGTCTTGATCACCCGGCCCAGCTTGTCATAAGTACTCACGGTGGTACGGTCATTCCCTGCATCTTTAACCAGCGAAGCAGTCAGACTCGTGAAGGTATCCGCACCCGTGACAGCACGGCTCAGTTTTTTGGCATATTTGACTTCAGTCAGGATACTCAGTTGAGACGTCGTGTCATTGCCATAACTCCAGCTGGTTGCATAGCCTTCCTGGTCAATCGCCAGGATCTTGCGACCCGCCTTGTCATAATAGCTATAACTGCTATTGCCCTTAGCATCCTCAACCCGAATGATATTGCCATTGCCATCGTAATAGGTCTTTTCAATGGCACTCTGGGTGATGAGCGCACCCTTGCCCTGACTATCATATTCATAACTTGCAATATTCGGGCTAAGCACACTGGTCTGGCGGCCGACCTTGTCATAGCCATATTCAACTACACGCACATTACCTGCTGGTGTCGTCGGTACAGCACCTCCGGCCTGTGTCGGCAAACTGACCGGCGTTTCATAGCTTTGCAGCTTGGTCACCAATCCTGCTGCATTGTATTCCCAGCGGGTCAAGCCACCCAGCGGATTTACTTCCGCGATCTTGCGCGCATTCTTATCGTAATAGCTAAAGGTCTTGGCCCCGTTGGCCTCGATTTTTAAGATCTGGTTGCCATAGCCATCATATTGATAGCTTTCTTGTGCAACATTACTCGCTACCTCAACCTTGCCTTTTAAATACGGTTTGCTGGCATCCTTGACCTGTAACTGAACCGTGCTAACTGCCTCTGCAATCTTGGCAGTCAGGCGATTGAGGTTGTCATATTGATAGACCGAAACCCGCTGCTCAGTCAGCCCGCTCGCTTCCACCTGTTTGGTTTTATTACCATAGGCATCGTATTCATACAGATGCGTGACTGGCTTACCTGCCGATGGCTCAGGCAGGGTTTCCTTGACCAGTCGACCTAAGCGGTCATAACTATAGCTATACTCGCCACCCAGTTTATTGCGGTAAGTGGCTGGCTTAGCTGACCCATCCGTATAGGTATAGGCTTCATAGGCCCCCGAGACATCAGTGATACGGATCTTACGGTTTAACTTGTCATACTGGTAAACGACGTGCGTATATACAGCACCAAAGTTCAAATAAGGCTGAGTGGTGGGTGCAACTTCCGTACTGCTTGCGAGTATCTTAACGCTAGTATATAAACCATTGCTGCCTTCAATCTTATCCAGTGCATTCACTGGTGATAAGTATTTTCGTTCAATGGTCTGATTACCAAATGTATCGTAGTAATAGTAAGTGATATAACCTTCAGGATCGATTTTTGCCGTATTCCGGTTAAGGCCATCGTAGTAGAAATAGCCCTTATTGCCGAGTTTATCTTTGACCCAGATGACATTGTTAAAGGCATCATAACCAGTTTCAACTGTATTACCCTGCGCATCGGTTTCCTTGACCTTACGGTTCAGTGCATCATAAGCATACTGGGTGAATGCATGCTCAGGTAAAGTCGCTATGTTATAGCTGGCATCCAGCTGTGCCAGTGTACTGCTACGACTTAAGCTGGTTGCTGCATTAAAGCGTGCCGTGCTTATTATATTGTCAAAGGCATCATAACTGTAACGGGTCACATAGCCCTGTGCATCAATCTGGTAACTGAGTCGTCCATCCTTATCATAATAAGAACTGGTTTCCCGGTAATTGGTAGCAGCCAGCAGTTTAATGCCCTTATCCAGATTGTCTGCTGTCAATGCCGGACGCGGGACGGTAAAGTTACCTGCCGTATCCTTAGTTCTGAGTAAATCTAAAATGGCATCACTGTTCAGGGCAGTCTGTTTAACCGAGGTCTGCTGGCCTTGTGCATTGTAGCTATAGGCCGTGACATAACCTAGCGCATCAACATCATGGCTGCGTCGTCCCGCCTTGTCATAGAAATATTGAGTTTCCTGCATTTTGCTCGCAGGTAATAACAAGATCGCCGCATTGCAATTCGCAAGTGTGGTCGCAGGTCTGGCCGAAGTATAGACCCCATTGGCATCTTTAGTTCTGAGCAGGTCTAATAATTCCCCGACAGTGACTGTCGTCACTTTTTGACTCACCACATTGCCTAAAGCATCATAGCTATAGTGAGTCACCAGGTTCATTTCGTTAAAATCAACGACCTTACGCCCGATTGCATCATAGAAGGTACCCGTCACCGTATAGGCGGGTGGCGTTGAAGACAAATAGAGGGTATTGAGATCGGCCAGCGTACTGCTACGGCTTAGCGGTGCCGCCAAAGCAGTGGTGTACTTGACGGTATTAGTAATCTGTCCGGCTGCATTGGTATTATATCGGGTGACATAACCCAAGGCATCGATCTGGTAGGCAATCCGGCCGACCTTGTCATAGTAGTAATTGGTCTCGCGGTATTGGGCATCGGTCAATAACGCCAAACCGGCATCATAGTTTTCAATATTAGCAGGTGGGCGAGCGCTTAAGTTACCTGCCGCATCTTTGGTTTTCAGTAAATCAAGTAGGGATGTATAAAGAATGGCTGTTTCTTTTTTACTGGTCAGATTCCCCAGTTCATCATAGCTGTAGCGGGTCAGAACCGAATTTTTATCCAGGTCATAGATCTTTCTGCCCAGCTTGTCATAGTACATATAGTGGATAAAATAAGCGGGTAATGGATTGACTTTATAGACCGCATCCATCTGCGCCAAAGTGCTACTACGGGCCAATGTAGTCGCGACTCTAAAGTCCAGCACATTAATAATACGATTCAATTTATCATAGTCATTACGGGTCACATAACCCGCTGCATTCATGCTGTAAATCACCCGGCCCAAGGCATCGTAATAGTAAGACTGGGTTTGCGCAGAGGCTTCTGCTGTGGTGAGGGCCGTCTTGATCGTATCGGCAGTTAATGCCTCACCTGTCAGGTTAACAACTTTGTCGTACTGAATGGCATGTGCAACTTTACCCAGCTCATTATATTGGGTTTCAGTCACTGCACCTTCGGCATCAATCCGGTAGATTTCCAGCCCATCTTTATTGTAAACAAAGCGGGTCAGGTTGGCCGTGGTTTTACTGACCGTTACATTAGCAGCAGTCACGATATCTTTGGTCGTCCAGCTACTAATATCTTGTAAGGCAGTAAATTGATACTGGGCAATCACTTTGCCATTGAGATCATAAACAGATCCACTGACAATACCCAGACTATTAATGGTATAGACCAACTGGTTCATCGCGTTATAGACATACCAGCTGCTATTGCCCGCCTCGTCAATCTTACGCGTGACATTGCCGTTGGCATCGTAACGGTACTCAACCTTTAAGGCCAGACCAGTCGGGTCTTTCACCTCGGAAATCCGTCGTCCCAGCGCATCATAAGTATATACCGTGGTCAGGCCCTTATCGGTTACCTTCACCTGACGTCCACTCTCGTCATAGCTATAGCTGGTCACAAGTTTGAGGCCCTTGGCATCCTGGGTCACCGAAATCAGGTTCCCAGCTTTATCATAGCCATACTGGGTTACCCGCTCATTGGCACTACCCTTGGCTTCCGTGACTTCAAGACGCTGTCCTAAACCATCATAGCTATAGCTGGTTTCCTGACTCTCAGTTGCAGACAATGTAACAATCTGAGAGATAATCCGGTTGGCATTGTCATAGTAATAACTGGTCTTCACCCCGACCGCATCGGTGCTTTCGCTTAATAATCCTGTTTTCTTGTCATATACATAATTGGTGATCGCCGCTACCGCATTGGTCTCTTTGGTCTTTTGACCATCATCATTATATAAATAAGTGCTTTTACCCTGATTGGCTTGTGTGACCTGCACCACATCACCAAACTCATTATATTGAGTGGTGGTTTGCAAGCCTTCCGGGCTTTTAACTGTCAGAGTCTTCGCCTGATCATTGTATGTATAACTGGTCAGGTTGCCATTTACGCTAACGCTAAGCTGGCGTCCCCAGGCATCATAAGTGGTTTTAGTTACCCCATTATCCGCTGAGGTGACCTGAATGGTACGGCCCTGATCCTGACTGTAATCCAAGCGAGTAACATTGCCGTTGGCATCGGTTTCCGTGATCACACGGCCATAGGCATCGTACTGTTTAAGTGTCGTGTTTTTTAAGCCGCTACTGTCTAGAATCGTGCTCTTCAGCTCGCCTCGTTTGCTATAGGCATAACTGCTTTGTAGTGTGGTTTTGGTCGTTCCTAAAGTCACCTGTTGGGTCTGTTGTTCCAGTTCACCATACAGGTTATAAACTGATGCGATACTATTAGAAAGCCCATCGGTCTTTTTACTGACCTTACCCAGCTTGTCATATTCAAGCTTTTCAATACGATCCTTGGTCGCATCTTTAATCGCTGTCACCAAACTGCTAAAGGTCGTGGTCAGTTCCCCCCCTTTGAGGTTCTTGCCTACCCCAACCGCATTCGCCAAGGCACTCGGAACTGCTGCACCCGCCAGATCCGTAGCTGTTGTAGCCAGGCTCTTGCTATATTGCGTGCTGCTGGCAACTTCACCAAACAGGCTGTAGCCAGTTTCAACCACATTGCCTTCAGCATTGATCTGATGGGTCAGGCGGCCTGTTTTATCATAATAAAATGTGGTCAGTTGCCCAGCCGCACTCATAACCTGGGTTTTTCTGCCTGCTGCATCATAGAAGGATTTAACCGCATACTGGTTATAGACCTGTTCAACCAGATCAGCCGTCATCCCAGTCGTTAATTGATTAGCAGCTTCGCCCCTTAACACCTGGGTGACTTCACCAAAAGCGTTATAGCGGGTATAGGCAACGCGTTCATTGGCTGTACTTGCAGCTAGAGTCTCCTTGATCAGACGACCCGCCTCATCATAGACATAGCTGGTGGTTCCCTGACGGGGATCGACCACTGTTATCAAACGCCCTTGAAGATCATAAGTTTTAGTCGCGTCTTGATAGGTATTACCTGCAGGTAACTTAATAATATCCGTCCACACGCTGGTACTAGCCACCGTTGCTGTCGTTGCCAAGGCATATTGACGTGTGGTTACGCTATTGGTTTTTTGGTTATATAAATAGGCCGTGACGAATTTCTTTTCATCCACTGTGCCAATCAGTTGTCCTTGCGCATCATAGAAATAGAAACTGCTCAGTACGGTATTATCCGTACCGGTTGGTTTGAGCTGTGCCAACGTCCCGGTCGCACGCAAGCTCTCGGTTGTAACTTTACTATGACGGTTCACCTGGACTTTCTGGCCAGCACTGTTATAAACAGTTTCAACCAGATAGCCCTCGGCATCCAAGGCAGCCACCTGCAAGTTGTCTTTATTGTAGAAGTAGCGGCTGATCCGGTCGCCCGCTTTAGTTTGAATGATATTGCCATAACTGTCATAGCTATATTCAGTGATTAAACCATTGGCCTGTTTAATACTGATCAGTCGGCTACTACTGTCATAACTCTTCTCCACCACCCGGTCAAGACCAGCAACTGCAGGACGGATCTCTTCGACGCGTTTTTTACTCACCACCCCGTTGGCAAGCCATCCTGCACTGCTCACCGCAGTGGCATAACGGATTTCTTTAGTCTGTAAATCATTCTTGTTATAGACATATTCAGTCAACAGACCTGAGCTGTCGACCACACCAGTTAAACGGCCTTTCTTGTCGTAGAAATTAAATTGTTCATAACCGCTCGGCTGCTTGCTATAAATCAGACGTCCCGCTTCATTATACAGATAGCTGGTGGTACGATCCGGTAGATTGGTGGCAGTCTGTACAGTGCTGGTTAAACGGCCATAACTGTCAAAGCTTTGAACCGTACTTAAACCCGCTGCGTTCGTCACCGTAATTTTACTGGTAGCATAACTATAGCTGGTGGTACCTGTACGTCCCACTTCTGAAAGCACACGTCCCATTCCATCATAGGCAAACGACTGTAAACTCGATGCTGCCGTTGTGCCGGCAGTGGCCCGATCCGCACCACGACGGGTGATCTTCTGCAATAATAAACCACGCGCATCATAGACATAGTCAATCAGCTCGGCGGCATCATCCACAATCCCCTGATTCTTGATCACGCCTGTTGTAGCATCTGCAGTAGCATCAATTGAACTATAATGAATCTCTTTTTTTAAGTTGCCATAGACATCATATTCATAGCTGCTCAGTTCTTTTTTTAGTTGTTTTTTTACCCAGGTATCTACAGCCGCATAGGTCATGGTACTGGCATATTTGGCCTGATAGTTGCCGCCTTTACTGACCAGCTGGCCTTTCTCATTATAAATATATTCTACGACCGCACCCTCTGCACTGATCACAAAGCGCAGGCGTTGGGCATCATAGAGATACTGCGTACTCTTGGTTTCACCTGTCGCTGGTAATACCCAGTTGCCGCTGGCATCTTTCACCGCGAGCGTGAGATATTCGGTGATAGTGGCAAGCTGGGTATTATTGGTATAGCTATATTTAATCGCTTTACCGGTCGGGCCATATTCTTCGGTTAAGTTGCCATTACTGTCATAGCGGTAAGTGAGCTTATTACTTTCATTATCAGTAATGGTCAGTACATTGCCATCTGCATCATAGCTAAAGCTGGATACCTCGGCATTGGCATTCTTGATGCTGGTTAACTGCTGATTGGCATCGTAACTATATTCCCATACCTCTTGTAAGCTATTGGTAACGGTCGTTTTATTGGCAGCATAGCTAAACGTGGTGGTTCCCTGGCTGTCCTTGACGGTTTTTACCCGGTAAACATTGTTTACCGTATCCAGCTCATAGCTAAACTGTACGCTACTGCCATCACTTTGTGTGATACTTGCAATGCGCGAAGAGCTGCCATCATAACCATAAGTGGTGGTATAGACCTGCTGATCGGTAATCACCTTGTCAGCTGGGGTGAGGTCAGTCACCACCTTAATCAGGCGATTGGCCGTATCATATTCATAATAGACATTCTGGCTGATCACCCCACCAACTTTCGTATCAATTCTTTTAATACGGTTGCTGGTTCCGTCATATTGATAGATCAGCTCATTTAAACTGCTATTGTCCTTAATAGAAATCAGGCGATCTACGCTGTCATAGTTATATACCAGATTGGTGCCATTGTTATCTTGAATACTGGTGAGGCGGCCTGTCTTTTTGGCTGCATCATACGTATAGATTTCTCGGGCAAGTGTCTTGCCATCGGTGACGGTCCAGGTCGTTCCTGAAATGCTAAGCTTATCGTATGCCCCATCGCCTTCTTTAGAAATATAGTTATTGGCAGAGGAAAAGTTAAAAGTGACTTCGTGACCATCTTCAGCGGTGACAATAATTTTACTGCCCGCTTCATTTAAGTTACCGACTAAACTGAGTCGTCTGCTCCACTCCCCGCTCCACTGGGCATTATTATTTAATAAACCTTTAGAATTATAGGTCTGGACCGATTGAATATCCTGACCTGTTGCTGCCAGATTATAGCCCTGCTGGCGAATCACCAGATTGCCATCGGCAATATTAATATAGTCCTCTATTCGGGCCTGCCCAAAGCTTGCATTTCCTTGTACCCCTCGTTTCCCAAGCTGGTTTAATGAGCTATTTGATAAACCTAAACCATTACCTGATACAATCGCAACCATGATGCAGCCTCTTCTTATTTTTTAAGTATTAAATTAAGAAAGTATTTATATATGTAAGTTCTTCTAAAGAATTAATATCACAACTTGATTTTAAGTTTAGTTAAACCCCACACAAGCTCTCTAGTCTAATGATTTTCAATACCTTTTTAAATATATAATCAATATATTTTTAAGTATTTTATAAAAAAACAATAGAAAAAATGATTACTTACACATATAAAATCTAAAATCCAGCTTTCATGATCAAAATACAACCAACAACCTTATTTTATTCAGAAATATAAAAATTATTATTTTAAAAATAAAAAAGCTAGGCTTCGGCCTAGCTTATAAAAAATTCATTATCTAATTTAAATATAATCAACCTTTTGAGCTTTTAAAATATCAAGCTGCAACATCTTTTTCTTTTTATACTTATAGGCAATAAATAACCCAATAAACCATACTGGTGAAAACTCTAAAGCAATTAACGTATCATGATCTAAAGCTAAAATTACTATAGTGAAGACTAAAAATAGCATCGTCATCCATGCCATAAATAAGCCACCTGGCATTTTATACTTTGACTGGATATGTAATTCAGGACTTTTCTTACGATAATAAATATATGAAAGCACAATCAGCATGAATGTAAAAATACATAAAATTGAAGTGAGCGCTGAAATAATCGTAAATGCCGTCATAACATTTGGAACAATAAACAAAATGGATGTTCCAAGCGTTACACAAGCCATTGAAAATACGAGGCCTCTAATCGGAACTTTTCTTTTAGACAGCTTACTAAAGCTTTTAGGCGCATCGTTGTCTAAAGCTAAGCCATATAACATACGGCTGGTCGCAAAGATTCCACTGTTTGCCGAAGATAGTGCTGAAGTGGCAACAACAAAGTTGATTAAACCTGCCGCAATTGGTAACCCAACTAAAGTAAACATTTCTACAAATGGGCTTTTTTCTGGTGAAACCTTAGCCCAAGATGTAACTGCAATAATACAAACCAATGCGCCCACATAGAATAATAAAATACGTAAAGGAATAGAGTTAATTGCTTTTGGAAGTGAGGTATGCGGGTCTTTTGTTTCAGCAGCAGTTGTACCAACAAGCTCAATACCCACAAACGCAAATATGGCAATTTGGAAGCCAGCTAAGAAACCTGTTACACCATAAGGAAACATAGATTGTGTTTCAAACAAATGGCTCATTGAGGCCTTAACCCCATTTGGAGAAGTAAATCCAGTACTAATTAAATAAATACCAGCCAAAATAAACAGAATAATTGCAGTAATTTTGATGAGTGAGAACCAAAATTCTAGTTCACCGAACAATCGAACGGCCACAAAGTTGAGTATGGTTAAAACCGCCAATGAAGTAAATGCAGGAATCCAAACGGGTAAATCGGGATACCAAAACTGCATGTACCCTCCGATCACAATCACGTCTGCAATCGCAGTAATAATCCAGTTACACCAGTACGACCAACCAAGGAAAAAACCCGCCCACGGGCCGAGATAAGCCGTTGCAAAATCGGCGAAGGTTTTAAAATTGGTATTCGCAAGCAACAACTCACCCATTGCTCGCATCACGAAGAAAAAGAAGAAACCAATAATTAAATAGGTTAAAACAATTGAAGTACCCGAAACACTTAATGTTTTCCCGGAACCCATAAATAATCCAGTACCAATTGCACCACCAATTGCGATCATCTGAATATGACGATTGGTTAATGAGCGCTGCAATTTCTCTTCTTCTTGTTCAGTCATATGTTGACTACCAAGAAGATCTCCTTCCAGGAACTGCTTTCCGTTATTCTTACTCATGTAATATTTACTCCAATTTATAGCAACCGTCGTAAATGCTTTAATAATAAATAAATTATATGATTATTAATTTAGTCCATTAAATCATGTTAATAATATTATTAAACCACTTAAAACCTTATAAATTCCTTTTTAAAAGCTATTACCTATAACAATAAAAATTAATCATCAATCCTTTCCTTCATTATTATATTAGCCTGATTTTCTCAATATAATTTCAATAAATATTTAAAATATATAGATTAATTAAATATTTTATTTACTTACTCTTTATATAGAGAAACAGGCTAATTAATCCCAGCTCAGCGAGCAAGATTGTATTTGTCCATATACCCATCTTGCGCTAGCGATAATATAGTATTCCTTCTTAAATTTGGTGAAATGTATAGTAATTTCTGCTTAATTAACAGCCATTCGAAAATGTTCAGTGGCTTTGAGTTTATTGACCACTTCTGGGCTCGAAAGTTGTTTAACTTGAACACTTAGCACCCGAACTAAAGAGCCATTTTCAACATTCAATTGTTTTGCTTGTTCTTTTGTTAACTGCAATATGTTTTGATGCGGTTTGCTATACACAAGAATGGCGCGATAATTTTCATAGTCATCATTAGCCACAATGTAAGCTTCATCACCTACCGCAATATTTTCAGGTTGTTCAATTTGTACTGCTACAGATTGACTTTCTTTAATTGCCCGTAAATTTTCGATATCGGCCTGCAATGTCGCCCCACCATCAAAAATATCGACATAGCCTTTGTAGCGTAGTCCCTCTTCAAGCAAGAGGTTGTAAGCTGGTCGAGTATTTGGGTGAACAATGCCAATCGCGGCTTTAGCATCGTCAGGTAACATATCGACATAGAGTGGATGTCTTGGCATTAGCTCAGCAATAAAAGCCTTTTGCCCGACTCCACTCAAATAATCAGCTTTGGTAAATTCAATATTAAAAAACTTATGACCTACCGCATTCCAAAATGGTGATTGTCCATTTGCATCGGAGTAACCACGCATTTCAGCAACAATCGTTTCTTCAAAATATTGACGGAATGCTGAAAGAAACAAGAAGCGAACTTTAGATAAAAACTTGCCATTTTTATTTAAGCGATAGTCAGGATCTAAAAATAAAGTACAAAGCTCACTACAGTTAGTATGGTCATTACTCAAATACAAAGTAGGTAAAGCGTTATAAACACTTAAGGGTTCTGACGCATGAACTTGGGTTCCTACATGGAAGTTATACCAAGGCTCTTTTAAACCAAGTGCGACTTCAATACCGCAAACACCAACGACTTTGTTGAGTTCAGTATCTTCTAAAACAAATAAATAGACCTGATCTGCTTTTGATAATTCGCCTGCAACTGTTTTACACGCCCGCTCAATACGAGCAGCAAGTTTTTCCATATTTGGTTGCAAAGATGTCAAACCAAAACCCGCTTTTTGCGCCAACAGGTAAAGGTCATTAACATCTTTAGGTTCGATGTAGCGAATAATCATCATGCTGCTTGTTCATCCTTTTGAATTTCCACAAAGCGAACAAGCGCACGTTCGAACCGTTTTAGACCTTCATCAATATCGGCAAATGGAATAATCAAAGACGGTGTAAAACGTAGAACATTTGGACCTGCAATAAGACTCAGTAAACCTTCTTCACCTGCAAGGTTATTAATATCTTTTGCTTTACCAGCAAATTTGTCTTTTAAGGCACAACCAATCAGTAACCCTTCACCACGAATCGTTTCAAAGATTTCATATTTTTCATTTAATTGATTTAAAGCGTTTTTATAGTAATCATGACGTTCTTTCACACCTTCGAGTACTTCAGGCGTATTAATAAACTCAAATACTGCACCTGCAACCGCACTTGCTAACGGGTTACCACCATAAGTCGTACCATGTGTACCCACCGAAAAATGCGGAGCAAACTTATCTGTTGTTAACATTGCACCCACTGGGAAACCACCGCCTAGTGCTTTTGCAGTTGTTAACACATCTGGAATAACGCCAGAGTTCATGTAGGCATAAAGTGCGCCTGTACGGCCTACACCAGTTTGCACTTCATCAAAAATAAGTAAGGCACCAAACTCATCACACAGTGCACGTAAACCTTTTAAAAATTCGATGTCAGCAGGAATAACGCCGCCTTCACCTTGGATCGGTTCAACAATGACTGCACATGTTTGCTCATTAATTACCGCTTTTGCAGCTTCTAAATCATTAAAGGCAACGTGGTTAATACCATTTGGAAGTGGTGCAAAGTCTTGTGAATATTTAGGTTGACCACCCGCTGAAACGGTAAATAAAGTACGGCCATGGAAAGCATTATTAAATGCCACAATGCCACTTTTACCGGCAACACCGCTGTCTAGACCAACTTTACGAGCCAGTTTTAAAGCAGCTTCATTTGCTTCTGCACCTGAGTTACAGAAGAAAACCTTGTCTGCAAATGTATTATCGGTGAGTTGTTTTGCAAGGCGTAGAACAGGTTCATTTGTATAACCGTTGCCTACATGCCAAAGTTTTGTTGCTTGTTCTGTTAAAGCATTTACTGCCACTGGATGCGCATGACCTAATGCGTTTACTGCAATCCCGCCTGCAAAATCAATATATTCTTTATTTTCTTGATCCCAAATACGTGAACCTTCGCCACGTACCGGAATGAAATTTGCCGGTGCAAAAACTGGAACCATCCACTCGTTAAAGTCACTACGTGAAACTGCAAAATTATTCATTTTATCTAGTCCATTAAATTAAAATTATGAGGGTTAGCTGATGACCCTATTATTCAAAATCAAATTGATTCACAAAATTTGTAATTCAGTCAAAAATGAATTATTTTTTACCAATTTGATAATTGACAATTACAATATGGATAACATTGATCAAATTATTTTAGGTTTACTTAAAGATAACGCACGGATGTCTGTTACCGAGTTAGCCGAAAAAGTTCACGTTTCAAGAGCAACTATTAAAAAAAGAATGGAGTATTTGGAGTCTTCGGGCATCATTACTGGATATACAGTACGCTTTAAACCCAATGCTGAACGCAACATTATTCGTGCATGGATGAGCATTATGGTTGAAGGGACCAAAGCGCAGTCTGTGATTAAAGAACTACGCCTAGAAAGTGCCGTGGAATGTCTGCATAAAACCAATGGCAAATGGGATATTTTGGTTGAATTGCGTTCTGACACCTTAGAAAACTTCGACAAAGTTTTAGAAAGAATCAGAAACATTTCAGGTATTTATAACAGTGAAACTAGTATTCTGCTTGCGAGTCATAAGACCTAATTATTCACTTTAATTTCAACAAATAAGAACTCGAAATTGATGAGCTAAGCACAAGGTTTGGCTCATCAAGCTGCTCTCAATTAGAAAAATTATTCTATTATTTTTCATCAAATCTACTGAACGAGTACGACAAAGAGCCTCTTCTAAAAATCTTCACAAATTTTTAATTTTTTTTAAACAATCAAATCAAAAACTTAAATTCTAATTTGATCTAAATCTCAACTTTTTTCACTCACTCCCCTCATCAAAGCATTTGACAGAAAATTTAAAACATAATACATATAGTATTATATGTTATATGTTAAAAACCTAAGGACAAGGTATAAAAAATGGCTAAAACTCAACTACAACACTTTATTAACGGCGAATATGTTGCTAGCAAAGGAAATGATTATTTCGACTTGGTAAGCCCAGTGACTGGTGAAGTTTATGCACAATCACCGAATGCAACCGAGGCCGAAGTTGATGCAGCTTATGCTGCTGCAAAAGAAGCATTCAAAATTTGGGGACGCAGCACACCTTCAACTCGTCAAAAAGCATTATTGAATTTGGCAGATGCTATTGAAGCAAATGCAGAGCGTTTAATTGAGGCGCAAAGTCGTAATACAGGTCAGTTAAAACACTTAATTGCATCGGAAGAAGTGGGTGCATCGGCAGATCAGGTTCGTTTCTTTGCAGGTGCTGCCCGTTTACTCAATGGCACAGCTTCAGGTGAATATTTAGAAGGTTTAACCTCTTCTATTCGCCGCGAACCAGTTGGTGTAGTTGGTCAAGTTACGCCTTGGAACTATCCACTTATGATGGCTGTTTGGAAAATTGCGCCTGCTTTGGCTGCGGGTAACACAGTGGTACTAAAACCAAGTGATACCACCCCTGAAAGCACCCTTTTACTGGCAGAAATTGCTGCACCTTTTTTCCCTAAAGGCGCATTTAACGTGGTGTTAGGTCAGGCTCAAGTGGGTTCAAAAGTTGTATCTCATAAAACCCCAGCACTCGTTTCTATTACAGGTTCGGTTCGTGCCGGATTACAAGTTGCAGCCTCTGCCGCAGCAAATTTAGCGAAAGCCCATCTTGAGCTTGGTGGTAAAGCACCTGTCGTGGTTTTTGAAGATGCGGACATCGATAAAGCAGTTGAAATGATTGCTTTAACGGGCTATTTCAACGCAGGCCAAGACTGTACTGCGGCAACACGTGTGATTGTGTCTGAAGCCGTTCATGATGAGTTTTTAAGCAAGTTAGTTGAAGCTGCAAAAAATACCCGTTTTGGTGAACCCGATGATCAAGATGCACTTTATGGTCCACTCAACAATGCGAACCAATTAAAGAATGTTAAAGCTTTTATTGACAACTTACCTGCTCACGCCAAAGTTGAAACAGGCGGAAAACAGGCAGACCGTCCAGGCTTCTATTTTGAACCAACTGTTATTAGTGGTTTAAAACAACAAGATGAAGCCATTCAAAATGAAATTTTTGGACCAGTCATCACTGTTCAAAAATTTACAGATGAAAATGATGCGATTGAAAAAGCCAACGATGTTGAATATGGCCTAGCTTCAAGTGTGTGGACTAAAGATCATGCCCGCGCAACTCGTCTGTCACGTGAACTCGATTTCGGTACAGTTTGGATTAATACTCATATTCCTTTAACCGCAGAAATGCCACACGGTGGTTTCAAAAAGTCAGGTTATGGTAAAGATTTATCTGGCTATGGTTTTGAAGAATATACGCGCGTTAAACATGTGATGAGTTCAAACGAATAATAAAAATGAACTTTGAAAGGAGATCAAAATGAATAAACAAGAAATGAAAGACTTGGTGACTAAAGCCCATCACGAGCTATTTAATTTGCACGACACCACTGCTCTGGACCGTTATTTTTCTGACGACTTTATAGAGCACTCACCGCTGGTTGCCAACGGTATTTCAGGATTGCGTCAACTGGTAGAAGACTGCCCCGACATGCAACATGAAGCTGTACGTGTATTGGCAGATGGCGACTTGGTTGCGATTCATGGGCGCTTTCAGGGATTAGATGAAAACCCGTTAGTTGGCTTTGATATTTACCGAGTGAAAGATGGAAAAATTGTAGAGCATTGGGATGGTCTGGTAGCAGAAGCAGCTCCGAATGTGAGTGGTAGAACGCAATTAGATGGTCCAACCGAAATCGTAACTCACCATGACCCAGAAGAAAATCGTGAGATTGTGACCTCTTTCTTTAAGAAGTCATTAATTGATGGCAATTACGAAGCATTTAAAGAATACACCCATGGCGATCAATTCATTCAGCATAGCCCAGATATTGGGGATGGCGTTAAGGCAGTGATTGATTTTTTGAACAATATCCGTAATGAAGGGCAAGGTTTGGTATACTCCAAAACTCATCGCTCCATTGCTGATGGTCAATTTGTATTGACACATTCCGAAGGAAATATTGCTGGAAACCGACATGCCTATTTTGAATTGTGGCGTGTAGATAATGGCAAAATTGTTGAACTTTGGGATGCAATACCAGCTGTGCCTGAAGATGAACAGGCAGTCCATCAATATGGCGTGTTTTAATCATTTATCCGTTTCATTAAGCTAAGTCACTGACTTAGCTTTTAGAGAATTCGCCATGTCAGCATATACGATAATTTTTGCACCTATCGCTCAGGCAACTCGCTCGGAACAAGTTGTTGAACGCTTGGAAAATGCAATTATCTCTGGATTGCTCAAAAGCAATGAACAACTTCCTAACGAGGCGGATTTAGCTCGCTTAATGGGAGTGTCACCCATTACCGTTCGTGAAGCTTTAAATACTTTACGCGTAAAGGGTCTGATTGATACACGACGCGGGCGAAACGGCGGAAGCTTTGTTTGTGAGTTGCCTTCCGATTTACTCTTAAACAAGCACCCTCTGCGTCAAGCTTCAAATGAATATCTAGCTGATTTAGGCGAGTTTCATAGTGCAATTTTAAGCCATGGTGCATATTTGGCAGCACAAAGAACCACTGAATATGAACTAAACAAAATCAAAGAGCTGATTGAACAATTTGAACAGGCCGTTGAAGCAGACACGCGTGCCCAACTTGATTTACGTTGTTTGCTGACCCTCACCTCTTTTGCTCAATCAGCTCGTCTAGCAAATCAAGAGTTAACTATACAAGCCGAATGGGCGCCGCTCATTGCTGTGCTTTACCAAGATGATCAATTTCATCAACTGGTCGTCGCTCAATACCACCAACTTTTATCATCTTTTGTTCAAGCCAATGAAGATGATGCTGTTATTCAAGCACGAAAAATTATTTCGATGCTAACGGATCAAATGCTTCGATATAAGTTATCTATCGAATAAAAATAATAAAACAGAGCACTTATCAAATATCGAGTGAGAAATATGGAATTTTAGGAGTTATAGGAATGACCCAACATTTAGATATAGAAGAGCTTCAAAATTTGTTAAAGACGGTGGTTGAGGAAACGACAGCCATTACAGAAAAGCTGGCAACTAAAGCGAGCAAAATACTATCCAAACATGAACCTGAAAAAACAAAAGACATTAAGCTTTCAGGTTCAGAACGTTCAGCTTTGCAAAAGGAAATTAAAAAGGCCTTACAGGAAAGCCATTACAGTCAAGGTATCGGCTTTGCAAGTTATAGCCCAGCAACACAAGAAGAACAAGATTATTGGACACTCGAATGGTGGTATAAAAAAGAAGATCAGTTACAACAAGCCAAACTTGAAAACTATCAAAATGCTCAGCGCTTTTTAGATTTTCGCTCTTTTGAATGGTTCCATAAACCTGCTCAAAATAAAAGTCCGTGCATCCATGGGCCTTACGTCGACTATATCTGCAATGGTGCATATACCATCACCCTTGCCCATCCGGTCATGATTCGTGATCAATTTATCGGTGTAATTGCCACCGACATTTTAGTTTCCGCACTCGAAAAACTTCTCATGCCGAAGCTGAAAAACATCAAACAAAAAGCAATCGTGATTAACGATTCTTCTCGAGTCATTACTTCAAATGACGTCACGATCAGAACAGGCACACTATTTAGAGGACAAAGCCCCGAGCAGGTTCTCTCACGACCGTGTCAATCTTTTCAATTGGTCGTTATCTAGAGCGAAGTCAAAGATATAAATATTTGACCTTGCTTTAGGGCATCACCAAAGCGAAACAGCACCTGAAGCCTCTGGCTTTTGTTCAAACTTTCTTCAAACAGACTTGCTCATTCAGGTCTTGGGGAAGTTTTGGCTCAAAAATAGCATCGCTTTTCCGGATGAAAAGCAAAACAACGAAATTTGAGGTTGAAAGGACATGGAAAATAAAACGTCTTCCTTAAAAAAACTGTCTCTTTGGCAAGTCACGATTATTGGTATTGCCTACATGACACCAATGACGGTGTTTGATACTTTCGGTATTGTCTCTGGCATTACCAATGGACATGTGCCACTCGCATATTTACTCGCACTTGGTGCCATGTTACTCACCGCTTGGAGCTATGCAAGATTCAGCAAAAATTCAGAAAAATCAGGCTCGGCATATAGCTATACCGCTGAAAGTTTAGGGCCTAAAAGTGGCTTTTTTGTCGGTTGGTGTTCCCTACTCGACTATCTGTTATTACCCCTCATTAATGTTTTGCTAGCCGCAATTTATCTCACAGCCCTTATTCCAAGTTTGCCTTATTGGTTTTGGGTGCTTGTATCGGCAGGCCTAGTCACTTTAGTGAATTGTTTCCGCATTCGATTACTCGCCAATTTAAGCCTCTTGTTTGTGTTTGCACCCATCATACTCATGGTTATTTTTGTCTATTTAGTGATTAAGGGTATTGGCTCAACTCAAGGTTATGAGCATGTGCTTACATTAGCCCCACTCTGGCATGAGCACCAAACTATCCTACCGCTCGTTGCGGGTGCCTCAGTTTTGTGCTTTTCATTTTTGGGCTTTGATGCGGTTACCACGCTATCAAATGAAACCAAACAACCTACTAAAAATATTCCTCGAGCAGTCATGTTAACAACTCTCGCTGGCGGACTTATTTTCTTCACGGCTGCTTGGTTTATTCAGCTTTATTTTCCAAATAATATGCGCTTCCAGCACCCTACTGAAGCACTTCCTGAAATTGTGCTTTATGTCGGCGGTGCTTTTTTCCAATCCGTATTCTTATGCGGACAAATTATGAACACTGTCGCCTCTGGTCTTGCCTCTCATGCCAGCGCTTCACGTTTACTGTATATAATGGGCACCGATAATATTTTTCCTAAAAAGTATTTTGGGACAATTCACATCTCCTTAGGTACACCATTTTTTTCGGTTTTATTTGTTGGTCTTATTTCAATGTCTGCGGTTTTTCTAGATCTAGCACAAGTCGTAAGCCTGATCAGCTTTGGTGCGCTAGTCGCTTTTACAGCCGTAAATTTCTCAGTTTTTATGAAGTTTTATATTAAAGATAAACAGCGCTCAGGGTTTAAAAATAAATTTCTAAACCTCTTTTTACCGCTTTTATCAGTCATCAGCATTATTTGCCTGTGGCTTAACCTTGATTCATCTTCACTCACTTTCGGATGTTTCTGGTTATCGTTAGGCATTCTTTTATTTATCTATAAAACGATTAAAAAACAAAGTATTGCGATTAGTAATGCTTATTAATTTTACAGGAACTTCGTCATGAAAATTATTTCTAAACCTCAACTTTTAAAAGACGTGCAATATAAACCAAGTAAATCTCTACAAGTGGGCAAAGAGTGGAGCTGGTTAAATCCAAAACATGCAAATTTTGACACAACAAATGTAGAAGGTGCAGCGGTAGATAATCCAGCAAACTACTATGAAAGCTCACTTTCTGATTGGCATACATTTGACAGTTTACAAGCTGATATTGAATGCGATGTGGTGGTTATTGGCGGTGGTTTATTAGGTTCATCAAGTGCATTACATTTAGCTGAACAAGGCGTAGATACAGTCTTATTAGAAAAAAACCGTATTGGTAGTGCAGCTTCTGGCAGAAATGGCGGACAACTTACCCCTGGTTTAGCTCGCTGGGAAGCTCAAGAAATGGCCGATCGCTTAAGCTATGAAGATGCAAAAAAACTATGGCATTTTACCTCTACAGAAGCCATGCAACTTATTGATGACATCTCGGAAAAGTACCAACTCAACTTTGACCGAAAACATGGTCACATTACCGCCGCCGTTCATGAAGGACATTTAGTTGGTTTAACACAGGGCGCCGATGCACGAAAATATTTAGGTGAAGACCATACGCGCATTGTAGGTAAGCATGAACTCATGGACTTTATTAAGTCTGATTATTACACAGGTGGTTTAATTGATGAGTTAGGCGGACAAATCCATCCTTTAGCTTTGAACCGTGGCTTAATTTATGGCTTTTGCCAAAATGGCGGTACTGTTTATGAACAAACAGAAGTCATTTCAATAGAAGAAAAAGCAGATGGTATTTATGTTCAAACAGCAAATGCTGTCGTAAAAGCTAAAAAGTCTGTGGTGTTAGCAGTACACCATGCTTCGTTTAAACTTTTATCAGAGCAAAACAATACTACTATTCCATTTTACACCTATGTTGCGACGACCGCCCCACTAGAGCTTGATACAAAAGAGCTTCTGCCATTTGAGCATCCAGTCTATGACACTCAGTTCCAGATTGATTACTACCGTCCTGTGTTTAACAACCGTTTACTGTTTGGTGGCCAAGGCACAGGAACATGTTGGGGACCAGAGAAAACTTTAAATTATCTAGAACATCGAATTCATACGGTTTTCCCTCAAATTAAAAATCTAGAAATGGATTTTGTCTGGAGTGGCACCACCGATTTAACTGTAAATGGTGCAGTCGATAGCCGTAAGTTTGGCAATAAATTCCCAATTTATGCTGTTCACGGCTGGAGTGGTCACGGCGTTGCACAGACGGTACGCATTGGTAAAGCGATTGCAAATGACTTTATTGGGCAATCTAACGACTTTGAAATGTTATCTAAAATTGACCATCAAAATATTATGTTTGGTCGTACCCTTGCACCCGTTGTTATTCCGCTCGCAAAAAGTATGTATGGCATCGGCGCACTGATTAACCCGGGCAAAATGGTGTCTTTCTAATTTATAGAATTACTAATTTTCTAAAAAAGGATTCGTATAGCTTTGTACGGATCCTTTTTTATTTAGCTGAGTAAAATCCTTTTCAAATTAGGTTATCCCTAGCCAATCTATTACAATAGCATCAGCTTTTTTTTTATTCAGCGCATATATTTTGAGCAACTCATCTTCCCAATTAAAACGCGGACTTAAAAATCGCCACATCCAGCTAATCGCTATGGGTGGCGCTGTCGGGACAGGTTTATTTTTAGGCTCTGCACAAGTCATCCAGTCTGCTGGCCCTTCTATTATTTTAGGTTATGCCATTGTCGGTTTGGTCGCATTTTTAATTATGCGCCAAATGGGTGAAATGATCGTAGAAGAACCTGTGGTTGGTTCCTTTAGTTACTTTGCACAAAAATATTGGGGAAGATTCCCCGGTTTTTTATCGGGCTGGAACTATTGGGTGGTCTATATTTTGGTCGCAATGACCGAGCTGACAGCCGTTGCTAAATATGTGCATTACTGGTGGCCTCATATTCCTGCTTGGATATCAGCCTTATTTTTCTTTGTCTTGGTTACATGTTTGAACTTAGGCAACGTTAAATTTTATGGTGAATCTGAGTTTTGGTTAGCCATTATTAAAGTCGCAGCGGTCATTGCCATGATCGTGTTTGGCTTATATTTATTGCTCACCGCAGGTAGTGATTCTATCGCTAGCTTCTCAAACTTATGGCAGCATGGCGGATTTTTCCCGCATGGGTTTTCGGGCCTGTTTTATATGCTTGCCTTCTTAATGTTTGCTTTTGGTGGTATTGAACTGATTGGGATGACTGCTGCTGAAGCCGAAAATCCTGAAAAAAGCATTCCACAAGCCATTAACCAAGTCATCTTTCGAATCTTGGTTTTCTATGTAGCTTCGCTTGCCATCATCATGTCGCTCATTCCGTGGAATCAGCTTGACCTCGGTGGTTTAGATAAAAGTCCATTTGTGATGATTTTTAGCCAGCTTGGGATTGGTTGGGCAGCGCATTTGCTTAACTTTATTATTTTAACAGCCGCACTGTCTGTTTATAACAGCGGTATGTACGCAAACAGTCGTATGTTATATGGTCTAGCAGTACAAGGCCATACATCCAAAATTTTTACAAAAGTCAGCAGACAAGGTGTTCCTACACCTGCTGTTATCTTTTCTTCTATTCTGATTTTTGGTTGTGTATTACTGAACTATTTTATCCCAGAAGAAGCTTTAAGCTATCTCATGTACATGGCTGTGGCAGCTTTAGTTTTAAACTGGGCAATCATTAGTTTTACCCATTTGAAGTTTAAACGTGCCATGAAACTTGAAGGTAAAGTTGTCAAATTCCCTGCACTATTTTCACCTTTAAGTAACTATATCGTTTTGATTTTTATTGGCATGATTTTATATATCATGTGGACTAAAGGGTTTGAAAAATCAGTGATTTTAATTCCAATTTGGATTACATTCATGTTTGGATTATATAAATTTTTGAGTTGGAAAAAATCAATCTAATCTTCAAAGAAGGCTTATTCAAACAGGATAAGCCTTTTATCATTGAATAGCTCGCGTCTTCCTAAGTAACTTCAGAAAATCTACTCAAAAAACCATTCACATTCTATTCATCATTGTTGAATTTCTCTCTACTAAACACATTGATATGTAAGCCTTAGTCATTCTAAACATTGGTATTTAATGAGATAATTATTAAAGTACAAGTGTTTACATGATCTATAAATATTTGTGTCAATGTTCAGCTAAAATCAAAGCAGACCAGTTATCGTTACGATCACTCAATAGGCAAAAGACACTTCATCGCAAGACAGGCTCTTTACCCACTGCACTGATTTAGCGCCGTACTGTGTCACTCAATGATGAAAGACAGGAAATTTTATGGAAAAAGCTCTGCAATGTCCTAAGTGTGGTTCTACAGAAATTGAAGCACGTGACCATGACAAATTACTTAGAACAACTGGCGGTGTTTTACTGACAGCTGCTGGTACAACAGCAGGCACTGTAGGTGGTGCTGCAACTGGAGCTTCTGTTGGTGCAGCGATTGGTACGATTGCTGGCCCTTTAGGTGTAATTGTTGGTGGAACTGTAGGAACTTTTGTCGGTGCAATTAGCGCAGGTATTACTGGCGGTGTGGTTGGCAATATTTTTGGTAAAAAAGCAGGCGTAATGATCGATAAAAATATTTTTCAGGATTATCGCTGTCTAAAATGTAAATATCGCTTTAAGCAAAAGAAGTAAAACCAATTAAGTAGGAGAACTAGTTGCTCTAGCTCTCCTGCCCCATAAACACTATCAGTACTTTATACTTTATAAATGCAGGCCTTATTTTTGAAAAATAAGAAATGTTTTAGACGACAATCCGACTCTTATTGAGTTAACTGGCTGCTTTCAAGCCCTGCTGGACTTGTTGGTATTCATCAAAAAGCTGTTCTTGCTTAACATCTTGACTACCTACACTGCATACAGCTTTATCTTCAGCGACTTTTTGATCTACCTCTTTCCCTTTTCCACTACGACGGGATTCGTAAACTGTTCTTTGTCGGAAGTAACTAAATGGTTCCGCATTACTAATAAAACCATATTTGGAGTCATGTATATAATTCTGATAAAAGTCCATAATTTCTGGGCTTGCTCCTTTTCTCCAGCTTGCAAACTCCCAATCATCAATACCCAAGTAAAACTCATAAGCTTTCGAAACAGGTGATAATAATCTAAAAATATTAATTCCCCCTGTTGTATTTGGAGCAGTGAGTTTTTGCAATTTTTCTAAACGACTAATTTCGGTTGCCATATCTGATGGACCTATCGGAATATACTCACGAATTTTATTGTCGTTACGCGCTTGCTGACTTACAGAGAGAATTTTCTTTTCAGCTAAAGCCCCGTAAGCTGCATAATAGACTTTCATTGTGGCAATAATTTGATCTTGAATTTTACCGCTAGACTGCATTTCTGCTTTCACAGCATTATATAAATGTAGGGTTTTATCCTGTATTTCAAATTGCTCAGCAAATAGAACCCCATATTTTTCTTTTAATTGATTATAGTCAAACATTCGCACACCTGCATTTACCGCTTCCTCCAACATATCCTTCAGTGGAATACGAGCATAGTTATCATTTACATTTTGACTTCCCGGAGTATAACCTCCCCCAACATCCGAATGCATACCTGGGTAAACAATTTCCTTCCAGTTAGGATTCGAAATTTCACCATTTTCTTTATGTATTAAATCAACAGGAAAGGCAAAACGCTGTTCATTTCCTGCAATATGATGAACACACATTTTGACTCGTTCATCAATGACCATATCACGGCCTTCAAAAGTTAAATTATTATTTAAGTTAGTCGCAGGTAAGCCAAAAGAGGCGACAGTATCGAATATCCCCATAAATTTAAATTCGATAGGATATTTTCCAGTACCATAAGTTAAACCATTACAATCAGATTCGCATTGCCACATAAACTGATTGCTAAAAGCACGTGCTAAAGCCGCGCCCCGAGAAAAGCCAAAAGTGGAAATATTAATTTTTTTGATGAGACGATGTTGACTTAAACTTTTCTCTACTTCAGCAAAACTATAAACCTTTTTTTCGTTTGCATATTTACTTGTATCTATTTCTGCTTTTTTCGCATTCAGAATCATGACTTGTTTTAATGCATCATTAAGTTGATCTTCTCCATAATCGAGCCGCCGAGTACCGCCTGATCCTACACCAAGTCCCAAACCACTATGATCTTGGATCATAGCAAGTGCTCGTTGGAAAATATTTAACTGACCATTAAAACGCGTTCCTACACCTGATACATAGATCGCATAATTTGAGCTATCTTTTCCTTCTTTCTTATGATCATCAATAAGAGCTCTGGCATTCCGCCATAATCGGGCAGGATTCGACCATTTCTTTTGCTCCTCATCAGCATCTTTATTGTTACCGGTACCGTCAAAAAAAACTGAAATATGGACTACATCTGAACAATCCTGTTTTGCAGATGGAGGAGTATTAGAAACATCACTATTTGTTTCTATAGTCCGTTTTATAATTGTTTTTTTAAACATGAACTAATCTCACTTTTTATTATTTTTTAGTTGATTTAACCATTTAATACCTTTTTCAGTTGGTTCAGGCCAATTATTAGATGTCGTAATTTCTACCGTATCATCTGGATATAAATGTGCAGCTAAATATTTCATACCTTTTAATTGCTCTTTAGTAATAATCACTTGATTTTTTGCAGAGTGAGGTTCACCAGTTTTTGCATCTTTCCATGTAATGACTTGAGCACCAGTTTTAATTGAGTTAGTCGACATAGCACCTCCAAAACCGCCTCCAATTTCCTGACCATTCAATTTCAACATATAATCAGAATAAGTTGGATCATAGTTGAATGATGTGGTGCCCATATAATATGTTGCGTTTGGGCCAATACCAGCACAACCTGCAGCACTAAATGCTAAACTTATTGGTAAGAGTAAAAACTTTTTAAGACTCATGGTATTTCCTCATTTCTCCTTGCTATCTTGGACCTTTTATAGCTGAACTTACTCAATTATTAGATGTGGTAGTTTCTAATGTATAAACAGGCTACAAATATACAAATGAATATTCATAAGCTCACTCCCATCACTTAAATTTGTCCATACATCCAATTACAACCTGTTAAAATTACTGGTATAACAAGTAAAATAAATAGCATTTTATATTTCATTATTTCTCTCCATTTTAAATTCATATTGACTTACTCTCACTAAAGCCATATTAATCATAATTAAAAAAATTGATTACCCAGCTTTAGACATCAAACTATTCATAATCTGATCCATTGTTAGCTTTCTATCTTTCAAATTATTTAACAAATGCTGTAGGTTATCATCTGACTCAAACTGGACTCCGTACATCAATTTTAGGCAGATAAAATTTAAAATATCGCGAGTACCAGATAAATAGTGATCTCTTGCTTCAGGGATGCTTTCAATTACAAATTCATATAATGACTCATCATCAATTTTATCAACCAAAAATGAGTTATTGAGTTTAAGGTAATAAATTAGATTGTCAGGAAAAGTAGCCTCGACCATCATTTCTTCTTGTTCCACCGTGAAATGTAAAGGCTTTTCGATTGATGGCAGTACTTCAACACGCTCATTTAATCCAAATATACTTTGCAGATTGCTTAATCGATCCCAATACCACCAGCTTTGAATAGGTTTTAGTAAAGCTTCAATTTGCTGAGGATTAAATACAGGGCCTTGTACATATAAAGTTTTATCAGCTTTGTGCCCAACTAATGTCGCTAAGATAGCGGGATCCCAAAATGCCAACATCATTTCTAGACCACCGTCAAATTCAACATCTAAAAAATTTCTTAAGTGCTTATATAGATAATCAAAAGTTAAAGGCGTAATAATAATTGTCATTTTGGGTGTGCCAGCAATATTACTTTCAATCCACTCCCATTCAAGTGATGTAAAATTTTTAGGTAGCTGAATTAAATGTGGAGAAATCTCTTTAGCTTTTTCACCACTAGCTTCTTTAAGTAGACATTTTTGACGTAAATGCTCTAAAACCTTTAAAAACTTTTTATCTTGGGCTGCATCAGCGATTGCATAAATATTTAATCCAATTTGATCAAGCGGATATCTTTCAAACGTTTTAAATAAGTACTGGAGACTTTGATTATCTATCATTTACATTCCATCTCCTTTATTGATGAAAGCTCCACGTTGTGCTGCGCGTCGAGCAAGACATTCCCAACAAATATTATTTGGAAAGATCGGAAGCGTTGGGCTTTCACTTGCACCTGTTGTAAAGAGATGTTGACCTGCTTTCGCAGTAAACTTATTTGGTGTAATGACCGTGACGCCATCACCATTAATTTTTAGAGCACTATCTTTTGCTTTAAATACAATTTCCGTTGGACTATGGATTTCTACTTTACCTTCAGAGGATGTTATTTTTACATCGAGTCTTGCAGAAACATCTAATACATTATCTTGCGATTGCAGATCAAACTTCCCTTTTGCTGCGTAAATTTTTAAATCTTCCTCACCTGCAAACAGGCTTACTTTTTTCTTAGCATTTAAAATTAGATGTTCATCAGTACTGACATTAATGGATTGCCCACTGCCAACTGTTACGCTATCCAGAGCATTAATATGTATATTCTTTCCAGAAACTAAAGAAATACTATCTGGAGAGGCAAGTAACATCAAAGCTTCTTTAGTCGCTTTTAGGTCAGACCACTGAGATTCAATCGTTTTAATATACTGATCAATATTTTCAAGCATGTCAGCAGCTTCTGCTTTCTGTTTCACGGCATACTCAGATAAAGCTTTCATACTTTCTAAACTTTCCGTGAAGTTTTGAACCGCTTCTTTTGCCTCTAAATGTATATCCGTTGCATTACTCTGAACAAATGTTGAGATATACAATCCTTTACTTCGAATTGCACCTGCACGATCTGTTCTTAATTCAAATCCTTCACCACGCCCCTCACTCGTCGCAGTTTCTTTAGGATAACTTAAATTTCCCAAGTTAAGCTGTGTAGTACCATGACTACTATGTAGCTGAGCACTAATTTGGCCAGTTGTGTCGTCAAAGCGAAGTTGGTTATAGCCCATACCTCCGACTTCTTTCGAACGAATACCACTCAGTTTTTTTGTGTCAGGTAATTGTCCTTTAATATCGAACTTCGTTGGAGAACGCTGCGCCTCATGGATGCGTCCCGTTACAAATGGTCGATCAATGTTGCCATCAAAGAAATCAATTACTACGATTTCATCTTTACGAGGTAAAAAACGTGCTCCGTAACCTTCACCAGCCCAAGGAGTGAGGACGTCTACCCAAGCCGAATCTGTATCACTATTATTAGCCCCCGCACCACCATCATGGGCATGGTCATCTGTACGCGTAAATAGGAATCTGACTTTTATTCGCCCCCATTCATCCACATGAATTTCTTCACCATCACTGACTACCTTGGCACGTTGGACATAGGCAACAGGGCGATGCTTCAATGGATCATATTCAGGGACAACGTTAATATTTCTACGAACAACTACAAATTCATTGGCCTGACGCTCTTGTTCACTGTCTTTACTGTTTTGCCAGTGACTTAAGGTCAATAGTTTCTCTACTTGGTCTTGAATATCTTTAGGTAGGTTATTTTGATTATAAAAGTACTTATTAAGGATCAAAAACTCCCTATCTTGCTGACTATGATTTTTTTCTAACTCTGGATAGTCAATCAATTGGAACCAATAACCAACTTGAGTATCTCGTACACTACTATGCGCAGTAAAATACTTGGCTTGTAATGCCTGATATTGGTTTAAGTGCATATTCAGTTTTTCTAACTGAGAATTACTTGAAGCGGTGGCTTGATCCTCTCCTTTAAGATCGCTTATCCAAGCAGGAGATATATTCCACGCCTGTTCTAAACTTAAGCTTTCATTTTCTCGCTGAGCACTGTGTTGATGTGAGCTGACCACTGAACCACTAGCATCTTCTTGACTTAGACTATCAGCTTGCCAACGTTGTACATGGATAGCAGTTGGTTGTAACTGTCGCTGAGCAATAAAACTAGTGATGCTGTCATATTGTTCAGTCGCATTTGAACGGTGATAACGAATGGATCTGCGTTCGAGCGATTGAAACTGACCATTATCATCAATTAAACGTAGTTTTTGTGCCTCAATGCTCTGGCTATTACTTGCTACAAGATAACTCGCCTCATCCACAAGCCAATTAATCGATTCTTCACGCATTATTCGAGTTAAATATGCATAATCACTTTCATTCGACTGCATAGAAAATGGACGTACATCATACGCTTTAGTTAAACCACTCGTATCTAACTGTAAACTTGACGCAAATAACGGACTTTTATTCTGCCATTCCTTAAAGATGACTTCGATAATATCCACAACGCTTTTATTCATAAACACACGACTGTTACGTCGTTTATGCCATAAGCTAGTAGCGTCCTGCATAGTCAAGCGATATAAACTAAAAGCACCATCGCTTTGACCTTGGCTAGCACCAGTGACAATACCTGTAGTTCTAAAAAGCTGACCTGAATCTGTTACTTGATCAACTGCAACCTGACATCCAATAAACTGTTTTAATTCAATATATGGATTTGTAGATAAGCAAATAAGCTCTGCCGATAGTCCATCATTAATACCATGATAACCATCAATACGTTGCAACATAATCTGTGAATTAAGCTCAGTATTTGAAAACTGGATACTAATCGCACGTTTTTGAGCGCCAAATCCTATTTTTTCCAAAATACTAAAGATATTGTTCAACATTATGATGCAAACCTTATTATTAATTAAACAAGTCTAACAGAATGACAAGTCTGTCTCAATTTAAGGTATTTCATGTTTTGTTTATATTAGTATCTTCTCACTTGCTTTATTTAAATCTAAAACTGACCTTAAATTTTAACAACAAAATATTTACAACTAACTTTAGTGAAGAGAAGCACTCAAAAACAGTAACTTACTTTACATTATCAAGAGGACATGAAAAAATTGCTACCTCATATAACATCTGAAAGTTAAAATGAAAAAAATATTATTTTTAAGTTTAGTAAGTATTCTTAGCTCATATAGTTTTGCTGAAGACAATAGTTCAATTTACCGTGGACTTGGCACTGGCACTAATGACTTTTTAAAGTTTGAAATACTAAAAAAACAAGGCTTTATAGCAAAAAAAGCAAATATTTCAAGAGCTGATTATAATGATATATACAAACTGAAAAAGCCTTATCAATTTATGGGGCAAAATGTTGTATTAATCTCAGATGAATACATGTCTGAATATGTGGGCTGCTGTGTTAGTGAAGGTTGGGGAGCAGTATTTAAACAAACCTCTAATTTGAAATTGATTAAACAATTTGCAAAAACCAATCAATGCAAAATCTCTCCTGTAGAACAAGATAGAACTTACTATGGATTTAAAATCACTTTATTACCCAAAGGTAATTACTATGAATTATCATGCCGCGAACGCGATTTAGATGAATCCCAATAAATCGAAGTTAAATTCTAAAAATAGAAAGCCAAACTATAAGTTTGGCTAGAAGAATCGGACGGCTATAAACTATATTAAAGAGGAATAGCCTTGGAAGCGACTTTTACCAAAGTACCTCCACCAGGAACAACCGTACTAGCTAACTCCGCCGAAAGTTCTACTAAATTTTCTTTAGTAAAAGCTTGATCAAAAGTATTCCGGAACCAACTTCCTTGTTCAATAACTTCTCCAGTAAGCCCATCAACTTCAATAACACCAATTTTATCTGCATTAGACCAAATATATTCAAATGCATAAACTGGACGAAAATATAGGTACAGTTGGGTTATTTCCTCTGAATCTTCAATAATATTAGTCGCATGAACTTTTTGATTTTGTAGTTCCGATCTGACAATGCTAGTAATAGAATCAAGAGAAAGTAATGGTTGAAGTACATTCTCAAATTCGACTTTATCTACTTCGGAAAGTTCAAATTTTTTAATATATTCAGCTAAATGAGATGATTTGAGTTCACGCTGTAGACCATCAAAATAATTTGAGAACTCTATTTTTCGGCTACAGACTTCCTTCATTTGTAATTCTACTTTTCCTTTATCCTGCTGGCGTGTAACAGGATAATTTTTTTGTTCAGGGTCTTCATAAACCTGAATTTGCTTCGCATGTGGATTATGTACAGGAATAGAATAAGTCACAACACAATCGTAATTAAGGTTACGTTCGCTTGAGACAAACCAAAATGGTTCATAACGTAATATATGATTTTTTAAGTGTACTGTTTCTTCCGTAGGACGTTTTAAAAAATTAAATTTTGCTAACATTCCAAAAGCATTAACCTTCTTCTTTTCAGCTTGTTGCTTTGCTGAATCAAACTCAAATATTTTTTTAAAAACAAAAATTTTATGGTTTTCAGCTTTTACTTCTAATTTTGACATAATGATATCATTGCTATTAAATAAATTTTTTAAATTATAGTTATTAAAACTCATAAAATAAATCATTGAGATTGTATATTTTCACTAACTATAAGATTAAATAACACTATAAACATATATAATTCTATAATCTCTCAATCTGTTAACACACAACAAATCAATAACTTAAGCAATTTAAATAAAATTTAACTTCGGCTTTTAATATTGTGCTTAAGATTTATAGGTAATATCCTTAATCCAAGTAATCTATTCATTTTGCCATATAAGTTATTCATTCATACTAGACAAACAGTTTAAAAAATAATCTAACAACTTCTCTCTTTCATCGGGCTTGTTTGGATCTAAAAGCTGAGCCATTGCCCCATCAATCACAAACAAAAACATGTGAGCATCTTGTTTTGAAGCATTTGTGTTGGTGGTTAAAAGCAAATTATAGATTTCATTAATAAACCAGTTTCGATATTCAACGACCACCTGATAGGCCTTGGGATGTGTTTTCGCAATTTCAAAAATAGCTTTAAAAGGCAAATGATAAAGTCCATCTAAATCGGCATGTAAAAAGTAAAGCTTGCGAAGCTTTTCAAGCATCGTTAAGTCTTTTTGATCATGAATGATTGAACGTACCTCCTGTTTTAGACCGTCTTTTTGAAAGGTTAAACTCATTTGAATTAGCCTTTCTTTTGAGTGAAAGTAATTATAAAAAGTCGCTTTTGGGATTTTTGCTGACTCAATAATTCGGTCGATCCCGACATTGTGAAAGCCATAGTTGTTAAACAGATATCGGGAAGTATGAAGCACACTTAAAGCACGAGATGGGAGATCTGAATGTGGCATAGTTTTACCGTTATAAAATAAATTCTTGTTGTATATAAATGAGATATAAAAACCGCTGCCGTTTTTGGGAGAAAAAAGGCATAGCAAAGCCCCTAAAGACTGTGCTTGGCACATCTCAAGTTTTATTGTTGATTAAGTTTTTAGTTAAGACGATTTAAAGCCTGAAAAGCCTAGTGACTTTCAAACTGCTTTAAAAGTTTAAGTTGTGTCGTTATAGCTTTTGGCAAAGGTTGCCAAGAAATAATGAATGTGCAAAGCCAACTCCTTTTTATTGGGAGTTCTGCCAAATCATTAAAATTATGGTGGCAGAACGAAAGGGGGTTCGCAGACTGGAAACAAAGGAACCAGCACACCCGAAGGTGTCCCCCTTCCGCCCTACCGTAGAGAAAAAGGGGGCGAACGAGTTCCCGACACACAAAACAAGAGTTTTGCATATCGACTTTGTTTTCCCGGTCTGCGACAACCGACTGGCAATGTGGCCAGCAGGCAAAGGATAGTGCTCTACCCTTTGGTAGTCAAGCACACTAAACGACATTTGCTTTAAAATAGATCATTAAAAAGTAAGGATAAATAATGAGTGAGTTATTGTTAAAGAAGGGTTTATAACGGTATTGAAATTTATATAGCTATATTAGTTTCAACAGGTAAGATTAGAATATAAAAAATGGTAAATGATAAAATGAAGGATGTAGAACAGTTTCAGTTAGAAATTGCAATAAGTCACCAATATCCCTTTAAACCTATTATTTATACTTCTCTCGATCTGCTTTCTGCTCCGAACAATTCAATAAGAATATAATGGTAAAAATAGTTGTTTGCTTTTCATTCTATTTCTTTCCATTTATAAAAAATATATAATGTTCTCAATAGCTTTCTAATTATCTATTACATTCAATCAAGCTCATTTAGTTTCAATAAAGAGAATAAAATGCAAGAACAAGCTTTACCCTCATCTCCTCAAGATTTGAATGAGGATCAAAATATTACGTCTCCACCAATTTCTCAATCAGGCATTCATCATTTTAAGTTTCATGGTAAAGCCTCAGAATATTTTGGAATCTGGATCGTTAATATTCTTTTGACTATTATTACTTTAAGCTTATATGCACCGTGGGCTAAAGTTCGTCGCTTACGCTATTTCTATGGCAATACAGAATTTTTTGAACGTCGCTTTGATTTTACAGGAATTCCAACCAAGATTTTGATTGGACGTTTAATTGCATTAGGAATTTACGCAGTATTTGCAATTTCATCACAGTATTCAATAGTTGCGACTATGGTTGGACTAGTTGCACTATATACAGCAATACCTTGGCTAATTCGCGCTACTTTGCGTTTTACTGCAAGAAATAGTAAGTTCGGCAACGCACGTTTTTATTTTGGTGGAACGATAAAAGAATCTTATAAAGTCTTTCTTTTGAGTATATTGGTATATATTTTCACATTAGGAATCTTTACACCTGTAGCTATTTGGCTATATAAAAAATATTATCTTAACAACTTATATGCTGGACAATTAAATTTTAAATTAAACGCGAAATGGTCTGCATATATGGCTGCAGTTTATATACCAGTTTTTATTGCAATTGGTATAATTGCTATTTTTTCAATCATTTACTTTGCTATGGCTGGCACAATTGCTGGGTTCTCACCGAACGTTGCAGTCTTCGGAATAGTTATGGTATATGCATTTATTGGATTATTTATTTATCCATTAATTGCTGCACGTATTTTTATTACGACATGGAACAATACGACAGTTGGAAACAGTCAATTTAAAACAGACTGTAATCAATGGCGTTTTGCATGGATTGTAGCTTCAAACTGGATTGTAAAAATCTTAACCATAGGTTTAATGTCTGCTTGGGCTGCGGTTCGTATTCACAAATATCAGATTGAATCGATGAGTTTAATTTTATTAGATGATCCAGATCAAATGATGAATCTCGCTCAGCAAGAACAAAGTGCTTTAGCTGAAGAAATCAGTGATATTTTTGATATTGATATCTCTCTATAATAATCTGAGTTTAATAATTTATGTCCCAAGCAGTAGATATCATTTTCTATGATGGCATAGTGTCTAAACCTCACCGTGCTCAGATTTCAGCTCAATCTAAATCTGAAGTTCTCATTCGGTATGGTGAGCAATTAGAACAACAACGTCATTATCAATATACTGATATGAAATTGATTGGTGCGCTGGGACAGTTACACCCAGTAATTGAATTATCTGATGATGCAAGAATTGAATTTCATAGTGCATTACCAGAATGGTTTAATTACACAACTAAAAAGGTTCAACATTCGATCTGGAAACTTGAACGCTCTCCGAGTCTTATTCTTTTTAGTGTAATTTTCGTTATTACTTTTGCGATCAGTCTAGTGAAATGGGGTGTTCCTGCCACATCCCATTATCTTGCTTTTCAATTACCTGAGAATACTTTAAAGAAACTAGGTGATGAAGCCGAGAATTATGTATTAAATAATTGGACTGCACCCAGCCAATTAGCACAAACTCAAAAAGACCAAATTACTAAGCAATATTTGAATACTATTGCTGAAAACAGACCAGCCAAATTAGTCTTCCGTAAAGGCGATCATTTAGGGGCAAATGCTGTAGCGCTACCTAATAATACAATTATCGTCACAGATGAACTGATCAAAATGGCCCATACTAATCAGGAAGTTTTAGGCGTATTAGCCCATGAACAAGGCCATTTGGTTTATCGCCATAGTTTGCAACAAGGGTTAACTAGTTTAGGCCTAAGTATATTATACATTGCAATGACCGGAGATAATTCAGACTTATTTACGTCATTACCTGCGGCTATGATAGGTGCAAATTACTCACGTAAATTTGAGTCCGAAGCCGATTTATATGCTTTACAACTGATGGATAGGAAGCATATAGAAGTCTCTCACTTCGCAAATTTCTTACAACGCTTAAGCGATACAACAGAAGAAGGTATCGATAAAAAAAATCAGTCCAACCCATCAACTTCTCAAGAAGAATCTTCAGCGAATAAACTATCTACAGCTGTGCTTGATACTTTATCCTCTCATCCTGCAACAGAAGAGCGTATTCGAATGGTTCACGATTTTGAGAAAAAACAACATGCTAAAGATTAAATAGTAGAAAACGAGGATTCAGTCCCAAGACACGATGAAATATAAAGTTAAGCTGAAATCTCAATCTGCTTAACTCAATCCAAATTTCCATATGAGTTGCTAAGTACTAAAACTTTTTTAAAGGTACTCAAAATAATTTATAGGCTCACAGAGTCTATCTAGAAAATTTATGGTCTTTAGGAAGTGGAGCATCACATGGTTGATCCGTCTTTACATTGACCATTTTCACAGGCCCATCGTTGTAGATTGTTACCTTACAACCTTTTACGACATATTCTTGTTGAATCCCACCGTACATTTCATCCTCAGAAACAGCAGATGCAACATCACATGCCTCGTCAACACGGCACATATCCTCTTGCCCACCTACAGCTTCTGCTCCAGCAGCTTCCATTACATCTACAGCACTCTCCTGTACTTCAGCATCTACAGCCTGTATCTTTGCTGCATATGTATTTGAAAGATTCATCATAAGAAAAATTGCAAGAAATAACTTACTACTAGGTTTTATTAAATTCATGAATTATCCATATCTCTTAATTTAAATTTGGTACATATCAGGCGATTTTACTTTGCAAGTTAGTGATGCAAAGGGGTTTATATTATAAGTAGCCATTTTACTCATAATTATACATATAGCAGCAATAGTTGACCTGAAAGAATTCTTCAAACAATGACAAGATATTGATCATTATGAAGGTGCAATTAACTACAAAATATCAAATTAAACTGAAATCAAAATCTGCCTAACTCAATCCAAATTTTTATATAGGCTTCTAAGCATTAAAACATTCACATAAAAAAGCCTCTGTGCTTTTAACAGAGGCTTTTCGAATTTGGTGGAAGCGGTGGTAGTCACATTAAAGTTATAATCAATTGTTTTAATTACAAAATTATTTATCATTAATATTTTTTACTACCATTTTTACTACTATAAAATTTTACTATCTTTTTTGTAACTATTCATCCAGCTTTACTCTTATTCCATGAAGTAACAAATGAGTCAGGATAATCTTATGCGCCAATCAGAACAATCATACACCAGAGACCTTGCAATACGAATACTTCAACAGTCAGATTACATCGTAAAAAATCTTGGCAAATTCACCCAATGCTTAATCTTTCTCATTATAATCTTTAGCATTCTATTTACTAAAAAAAGAAAAAAGTCGAATACTAAGATTTAAGTTACATCTGAATAAGAATAAGCAAAACCATCTAATTTTTGTAATGCAAATTGAATATGCTCTGCTTTGAATAAATCAGATTTCCGTCTTGCCCAACGCTCACCTGCACTCCAATTCGCTAACCCTTCTTGAATTGATTCAACATTAGGTTGATAACCTTCCTTATAGATAAGCCAATCTACTGTTGCCAAAAGTTCCATACCAAATGGTGATTCAAAACCCTCTATCAATGTTGCAGCTCCTTCTACAGCAGCCATATACTCTTTTGCTTCACTAATCAGATAACCTTGAACTTTACTTTTTTGCTGATCATTGAACCAAATCACATCTAAGGGGTCACAATCAGGAATTCGCTTGTCCGATTTGAGATAGCTACCATCCATTGCATTCAACAAATGGTCTAAATTAGAAGCATAAGGACCATAATAGTTCGCCTGAAAATTAAGCTTCAATTCATTTGGTAATTGTTTTTGCTCAATAACTCGCTGTAAAAACCATGCCAGTTTTTGGATTTCTAATAGACTACATTCAATCCCCAATACCCAATAACGACGTACTAACTCTGCAATCATGGCTCGTGCTGGTGTAAGTTGTGATACACCTATTTTCTTTGCCACGTTTTGATACTGTGTGGTTGGTTCAAAAATCAAAATATCCACATACTCTAAATCGGATAATTCTGTCTCAATTTTTGATTTAACACGACTCCACTCTAACCCACCATTACCCGCACCTAATGGTGGAATTGCAATAGATTTAACTTGATGATCAATGATGAACTTTTTAAGATCCTGCAAACCATCTTCAATCCATTGGAGTTTGGATTTATCCCGCCAATGCTGTTTAGTTGGAAAGTTAATAATCCAACGTGCGCCCATTAACTCATTAGTTTCAGTCACAAACATTTTTCCAGTTGTAACCTGTCCAGCTTTGCACGCTTGACTATAAGCTGCCATGTTTTTTGGAAAACGCTCCTTAAACATTAAAGCAATACCTTTACCCATTACACCAACGGTATTCACGGTATTTACCAATGCTTCTACAGGAGCATCTAATAAGTTTCCTGTTGTATAACGAATCATTAGAAATACACCCCTTGTCTCACATGCACAGGAATATTAACATCTGCTTGTTGCAGCCACTGTTCTATTTGAGCTTTAACTGTTTCAGTATAACATATCACCCCAATCAATACTTTTGTTGGGCAGTGTTGATGAACTAACGCTTCGGCTTGATAACGTTCAAACTTCGCAGGATCATCCATATCTCTTTTAAAATCTCTTGCCTGTAATATTGACCAATCGATCTCATTTAAGCTAGATAAATCTGTATAGAATTCAGCCCATTGGTAATAGGCATGACTATTTGTAAAAACAAAAGGAATTTGCTGTTGCTGTAGCTGATACAAACTAGAAACTAAAATAACAATTTCATCATTAGTACGCTGACGTACACCGCCACGGCCACTCTTTATATTCAGCAGCATAGGTGAAAATGGTGTGAAATAAAATGGAATATAGTCACTTAGCACACCCTTTTTCCCTACAGGAACAGGATGCAGTTGTCTTTTCTCAATCAGTTCTGGACTGCCAATCTGAACCCAATTTACACATTGTGTTGGACTATTGCTGCTATGTAAGCCATTTTCTAATATCCACGGAATATTATCACGATGCACAATACGCCAAATTAATGCCTTTTGCGGATTGAGTACATCACTATAATTACGTCCAACCATCTTGCTCTACAATTAGAATAAGCCTGCTTAAACATAGCATAGATTTAGGCTCTCCCTCTATAATTTTGATATATGCCTCCAAACCGAGGGAACCCAATGTAAGGCATAATTCAGCTTACTTTTGAATAAGCATGATTTGGTTGTCAGTAAATTTAGATGTTTTCATGCAGAATCTCCTGCTTCTATCTTAAGAGAAAACTCTACTTTTACATCCTTTTATTTTTCAGGGGATTACCATGTATCAATTGCTCAACTCTGGATGCATAATTATTTGACTTTGCTTCGTAATGAAGCAAAGTCAAATAACAAAAATATATGTAAGTTAAACTTCTAATAAATCTTCCTTAAAATCACTTTTAATATTAATTTCAGATTCTTCATCTACCCACAGTTTTTGTTCTACCTCTTGAATTAAGCTAATCATTCCATGTGTAGGTTTTATGCCCATTGCATCAAGTTTTTCCTTTAATGACATAACCATGTTTTCACGTTCAATTGACCAACTCGATGCAAAACATCTCCAGAATGTCCATCCTGCGCGTTCCAAAGCACGTTGACGAGTCATATCATCATGCCATTGTTCTGGCCCATGATAGCTATCACCATCACATTCAACAGCTAAACGCTGATCGCCATCGGACTCAACGACTAAATCAATTCGATAGCTTCCAACCTTAACCTGTGGAGTAACTGTGTATCCCATTTCATGTAATACCATGAATACAGATTTTTCAAACTCTGATTCACATAACTCTAATTTTGCTTCAAATGACGCTTTTTGATCCTCTTGCAAATCATAAAAATGATTGAGTAAATTCAGCCTTAGATCTTTTGGAGATATATGATCACGACTCACGGAGTGGACAAGATACATCCGTTCACGAGCGCGGCTTGCAGCCACGTTAAATCTCTGTTCATGATCGGATCGACTCAAAGCATGACAATTCTCAGGATCTGCTACCATAGATAAGAAAATAATATCTCTTTCTGCGCCCTGAAATGCTGAAGCATCCCCACAAGCAAATTGAACCTGCGTAAGAGTCCCTGCACCAAATTCATTCAAAGCTTCTGATTGAATGAACTCAGCCTGGGCTGGACCTAACAAAGAGATCACGCCAATTGATCTATTCGCATATCGTTCATCTTTAAGAAGTAGCTTCATTTCCTCAATAATTGCTTTCGCTTCTATTCGGTTAATATGTTTGCTGTTTTTAGATTCTCTATACCCCTGCGGTGTATAAATTGCGACTAAAGCTGGGCTTAACTGCTCAGACTTCTTCGATAGTCGCATTGGCTTAATACGGTTACCATAAAAGTTTTTATTACTATAACTAATGATTGCAGGATGACAGCGGAAATGCTCTAGAAGCATCACGCTTGACTCATAGATAGAAGAAGCCATGTCGTATAAAGACATATCTGGTGTTAAATATGCAGCATGTGGCTGGCCATGTAGATAACGATTCCTTAATACATCAATTTGAGCACTTGCTAGGCCGACATTACTTGGAGAAACCTGCTTATTATCCCCCACAACTAATAACTTTTTAGCACGCATTAAAACAGGTAATACGTCAATTGATGATTGTGATGCCTCATCCACAATCACTAAGTCAAAGAGACCTAACTCAGCAGGCATAGATTCAGATACCTGAAGATGTGACATGACCCAGCAAGGAATAGCTGCTGTTGCCTCTTTAAGGGCTACTTGAGCATCTTTTCTATAACGTGGAGCATTCTTACCTGTCCCTTTTCCATAGTGTTGTACAGCAATTTTATAACGCTGTAATGCAACTAAAATTTTATCTGAGGCATTTTCCTTTAACGCCAACCACGTCTTGTTTGCTGCCAATTGAGCATAATTTTGAGATAGATTCTTCTCGTGAATACGACGGCGCTCATACAAATTTTCAATTCGACTTGTATTGCTAATGTCCATTACAAAAATCTCAAGACGTTTCCATTCCCAAGCCTCAAGCAATGTATTACGTAATACAGGATCCTCAATTTCTTCAGCGTACGGAATCTCAAGAATATCTTTACTAAGAATCAAAGCATTTGTTTGGCTCAATTTAATACTGGCTGATTTAACTCTTTCAAAATCTTCAGTTAAATCTTTCAAATGTACCAATTGCTTTAATAGATCAGCATATTCTCTGAGTTCATTTTCATACAGCAAATCTGAATCAGTCTGAGACACAATTTTTTGCAGCCGATTTGATATTTTATTATCAAATTCCGACAGATAAAGTATTTGATCAGACAGTTGCTGTTGATAGACTTCTAAATTAAATATTTTTAACTTCTGACCTAACAATTGAATCAAGTCATCAATATTTTTAGGTAATCCATAGAAATCAAAAGATTTAGCCCTACAAAAAACTTTTAAATAATTAGCAGTAAATACATCTAAATACTTGTTTTTCAAATCCAGGCATTTTTGGGTTCTGCTAATGAGCTGTGTGAACTCTTTTAATATTGTATCTATACCACGATTATTTAATTCAATTAAAGGAATGTCTAATTGAGCTGCAATACTATTCCATTTGCTCATAAAAATATTAAGAGTCTGCCTTCTATCAATATATTCTTTAACTCTTTTCCATTCATCTGCCGTATCAGGATATTTTCCAGAAACTTTAATTGACTTAAATAGTTCTTGTAATTCAGCAGTACCAAAATGATACCAATTAAATGGTTTACCTGTATCAACAGCTCGTTGAACAGCTTGATATTCTTTTGAGTTTGGGTGTATCTCAAAATTTAGCTCTATAGGATCAGTTAATAGTGATTTTCTATATTCCAATAAAGATTGGACTTCTTGAATGAGATTGGTATAGATATCCAGCTCCATACCCTTATCTTCTGAATTTATCTTTTTGAAATAACTCAATAACCATGGTTCTGAATGATCAAGAACAAGGTTTAGATCTTCCAAATAAATCTTTAACCAATCTCTTAGCTCATTAATTTCTACTTCAGAAGTAATTTCCTTGAAAATATGTTGGTCATTTTTCTTTAAGAATTCCTCAATCTCATCCTTTTCTTTTAAGAATTCACTTAATTTCTTTAGACTGGTCGAATCTAATAATCTCTCAGGAACTGGCAGAGGACCATAATTTATGAATGGTAAATCTATACCTATTTTCTTCCTTGAGTCTCTCAGTTGAATCAACTCAATCTGGGAAAAAGGAAACTGGTCTTTATTCTCTAAAGTTAATTGATCGTTAAACCATTCGTAAGATGCTCTACTTTCTAATACCGTTTTCACGATATCCATAGGTAATTTTTTATTACCATCTACCTCAATATTCTGATAATGCTTTTCTGCAAAGTTATATATTTCTCGATCAATCAATGCCATTTCATGATGGTTATGATCTATTTGTTGTTTTAGAACCTCGATCGTTTTTCGAACTTCTGCAACATTCATCTGAGTAATTTTTTGCACGATCAAATCGATTGAAGATTCAAGCTGATTTTTACTTTCTTTGCTTGAACCAATTCGACTGACCACCAAAGGCTTTAATTCATCAGGAATCTTTTCATGTACCGTTTTAAGGACATGTGACTGCTGTGCAGTTACTAGTACTTTTTTACCATTTGCCAAATAGTGACAAATAATATTGGCAATACTATGTGTTTTACCTGTACCTGGTGGACCTTGCACCACTACACCACTGCTGGTTAGCAGATTCTGGACAATAGTAATTTGTTCTTTGTTATAAGGGAGCGGGAAATAAAGTTCTTCAACTTTTGATCCGAATCCTTCGGTACCAGAACGCCCCCTAAAACTGTAAGTCTCTTTTTGATTAATATCGCTTTTTAATTCTGTCACTAACGATAAAGGTTGTTCAGGTATAGCCACTGAAGGATCATTAAGTTTAGTTTTCAATAACTCAATGTCATCACTTAAAATAGAATTTCTTTTTGGACGACTAAACAATACAGATGTTAATGTCACCGCTAGATTTTTAGATGGTATAGCCCTATTTTCTGCCTCAATAATTACTCCTCTTGAAAAAATATTCGCAACGAATGCTTCAACTAGATCAGAGTAAGTTTCCCCTTCAAATAGTTGTAATGAGCGACCATTATTTAAGTTTTCTTTTAAAGCTAATTTTACTTGTCCTGAAGTAGGCAGATCATCCTCTAATAAGATGGCATCCATTTCTATATTGGCACGTGTATCTTTGGCACCTACACGTATTAATCCATTTTTTTCTATCTCCATTTCTAACGGGATAGTCATAAGAGGATATGAATAAGATTTTTGAGTCGTTGGAAGTACCCAGTCAACTAAACCAAAGCCTGCGACAATTTCCTCACCATCACCTGTTCCACCTAAATTAATCGCTGTATTCCATGAGAATAATTTGTCATAAACAACAATAGATTTTTTAATCTCATCGTTATTTTGTTTCCAATCTTCCCAAATATTTTGATAGCTTTCGAATTCTTTGAACAGCTTCTGAAGTATGTCAATTTTAGTAATCAAATCACATGCCACGCTACTGTAGGGCAAGCGGAATTGATGAACTTTTTTGAAAGATACAATCTTATTTAAACTAGAAAAATTAACAGTGGGTTCTTTTTCGGCATCAACATGAATGTAGGAGGAGAGTATTTGAGATGGTTTCGGCACCGATTGAAGCTGTAATCGTTCAATTTGGAACCACCAATCGTCATCATTCAGAATTTTTAAGCCACGCAGTTTTTCTAGATCATGAGAATAAAATCTATTACCACTCATTTCATATTGAATTTTTTGAGTATCCTCAGCTTGATGGGATACATAATCCAACAATTGAATTAGTTTGTTTTTAACAATATCATTTAATTCAAGTTCAGAGTTCATCATTGGTCTTTCTAAATTTTTAACTGACGGGATTATAGCTAAAGACCAACAAAAGGCTTCATCTTGTGAAAAGATATCTTTATTTTGATATAAGAAAGCATTCACTTCTTTCTTTTCAATACCAATAATTTTGGCAATTTCTCTAGCAGTGAGTTTGGGCTGTTTAACCAAAATAGCTGTTATTAAATCCTTCATGTGATTCATATTTCCTAATCATTTCAAAAGCTTTTCTCTTTAATTGATTTATACAGAATAAATTCAATCCACACCCAAAGCTTTGAATACCGCATCCACAGGATCCGCGTAGAAACTGGTCTGGAACTTGGTAAACAATTCTACAGGAATCGTGGGGATATCTGCCGCACTACTCATTGGTAAAGCAACCTTCTTGGCACCAGCATCAAAAGCAACCTGAAGACATTCAGCAATACTTTCCACTGGTGTCACAGAACCACCTAGACTCATATCACCGAGCACGACCATCTGGCTTTGTACCGATCGTCCTAACAAGCCAGATGCAAAAGCCACTAAACTTGGGAGGGCAAGATGGCTAAGTGGACCAGTATTTTGCAATTCAACTACATGTAGATGGAAATCATGTTCAAGTACCTTACTTCCACCTGATATCCGATTTGCATTGGCTTTAAAGTAATCAAAAGCAATTTTAACTTGTTCTTTTGCGCTACTTGAATTCCATAAACCAGATGTTGCCAATTTTCCTGAACCTTTAGTGACTTGCAATTCTAGGCGGTATAAGCCTGGCATGCCCTTATTACTGAGTCCGATGGTATACAGAAAACCTGGTTTAGCAGGACCTTCGAGAATCAGCCCCCCACCACCCTGCTCTTTTACTGAAACAAAGTGCTCTTCAAGTGTGTCATTGTCGATATAGCTGAAATGCACGTCATAGAATTCCATGCCACCTATTTTTTTCAGCTGTTCTTTGACTCGACGACGCACCTGAAGGGCGTATTCCAAACATTGACGCACATCTTCTTTGTTAAACTGCCCGTGGGGGTAGAGCAGCTTCATCAAACCAGATACAGTCTTACGAACCGCAATCACATCGCGTTGATTCAGGTTATTTCCCAACTTGAAGTACTTTTCAATCGAGTCGGCAAAGCTACGCTTGCGCATTTCCCGGAAGAATTCAGCCAGATAATCAACGATCAGGCCATAACGGTTGGTGAAAAACTCCGGGCGCATCTTCGGAATTTCCCAACCTGGAATATATGCATGAAAACGATCGAAGAATGCTGAATCGATCATGGCTTCAGGGAAAGGTACCAATAGATGGCTGGTTTTGACCAAGGACTCAACACTCTGGTTGATATTCCCCACAAAAACCATCGAAGCCGAGGCCTCCATCTGTTCACGACCACGTGCAAAAGATCCTGAGGCCATGTAGTCTTTCATGATCTGTACGCCATCTTTATCCTTAAAGGAAATACCAGCGACTTCATCAAAGGCCACCACATCCCATAAGCCAACCAGACCAATACGGCGACTACTCATGTTATAGAACAGGTTGGCGACAGTCGTTTGTCCACCAGAGACTAAAATGCTATTCGGTGAACATTCTTTATAAATATGACTTTTCCCAGTACCGCGTGGTCCCAGTTCACAAACGTTATAGTTATTTTCAACGAACGGAACCATACGCGCTAATAGGTGCCATTGAACGTCCTCTCTTAAAGAAGCTGGTTCCATACCAATCGAACGGATTAAACTCTCGCGCCACTGATCAGTGCTTAATGCTGCTCTGCCGCTGAAGAGTTCATCCATATTCATATTCGGCATTTGAATCGGCTTGAGTAGGCTCACACCAAATGGAGAATTTGACTGTCCTTCATCAAAATAATAACTGAGTGTTGCAATCACCCAGATACCACCAACGAGTAATTTTTCATACTCTTTGACGATGCCTGCCGAAATCTCAGCATCTTTAATACCTAGATTACTGAAAGAGGCTTCGTATTTGTCTTTACGCTCATTCAGCTTTACGGTCACCCGATCAATGACCTTATAACTGCCACGTTCACGAACCAGGGATTTTACTTTCTCCGCTTCATCAGGTCGTACATAGTTCTCTGCCAGCACGGTCTTTACGTTACGTAGTCCCTGCTCAATGATCTCAGGATCATCCGAGGCACAATACATCCCTAGCAGGTATTCGAGTACATAGACAGGAACGTTAGCCCCTTCTTTGATCAGTTTAGTCAGATCCTTACGTACCACCCGCCCAGCAAAGTGTTCATTCAGCAGCTGATCCAGTTCTTTATCGTTAGCAGATTCCATGTAGGCTACGCTCTATCGTTAATTCGTTATCAGAAGAAGTCATCGGTAAATGCCAGATCAATGGTGACCTTATAGCGCTGCATCTCGATATTCAGGTCTTTGTCCTTCAGTACTAGGAAGTAATCTTTCTTACGGTCAAAATCAGTGCCAGACAATGACAATCTGACCTGTTTGACCCGATCGGCAACAGAGTCGGTACTGCTATCAAAAGTCAAAGTTTCTTCACTGGAAACTTTGAGATCCCCATCATAAATGGCAATGGATAAAGTCACTGGCATGACCAGCTCACTGACAGCTTCAGTTTGCATCAAATCAAACTTCTGGATGTTATTGACCATCTTCAGCGTGGATTTGGTAGAAATGACCTCAACTTTACGCTTGGTCCGCTGTCCAGCCTTTTCACCACGTAGCTGTTTTACCGTCAGTACCGGCACCACAATTTCCTGAGGCATGATGCCGCCATGCACAAAACGTGAGCCTCCTACAAAATGGAAACGGTTCGCCCCTTTTGGAATCCAGAAATCAGTCGCAGATAGTGTGCCTGCCGTAGCTTGGGTTGAGCCTTTCCAGGCTTCCTTGCTCTCTGGTAAACCATGCCCAATCACATAGCGTTTTTTGCTCTTCAATGTATTGGTAGGTTTTTCAGTCAAGCTTGAACGATCCACAGATTCCAGTTTACTTTGCTGGAACAAGAAGCCATGGTCGGCTGTAATCAACAGGGTGGAAATATTGAAGTGCATTAAAATTTTGCGGCTGAGTTCGGTCAGCTCTTCAATGGCATGTTCCACCGCCATAAAGGTTTCTGATTCTGTCGAGGCGCTGTCACCGCGTGCATCAATCACGTTGTGATAAACGTAAATCAGCTCATGGTCTTTCAGCGCTTCACGGCCTTCATCACGCGACCAGCCTTTTACCATTTCAGCGGTTACTGCCAATCCATTATAGGCAGCCAGAATTTTGGATCGTGCTGCAGTCCCTTTGCTGGACTGCCCATCTACTAAAACATCATCCCCTGCACTCTCTTTGTACTCCAAAGTCTGGTGTGGCAGTAATGAGGCCATGCCGAGTGTGGTGTAACTTGGCACAACTCCCAGCTGTGAAGACAAAGTCGCTTCTGAATAACGCTTTTCATTGATACGATCACACAGCTCTACTGCAGCTTCATAGCGGAAAGCATCACTGATGATCACCACAATACGGCGTTTAGTTGCAGAATTAAGCAAAGGTCTGACATGGGTATCATAGAAGTTCTGCTGATTTGGGATATCCGCCATTTTCCAGACATTCAGACGTTGCTCTGCTTCAATCCGCTCACCCCAGTTGCGTGCCAGGTGATCGATAAACCAGTAGGAATAACAATTTTCGATTTCTTCATCGAGTTTTTTGAGAATATCGACATGAGCTCGTTGCGAGGCTGCACTGTAGTGGCGATAGGCCATATCAAAGCAATACAACTCCTGCTCGTAGGCTTTATACAAGGCTTCGCTAGAGTCGAAATAAAACCCAGAATCAAACTGCAGTCGCAGGCTGAAGAGCTCAATCGCTGACTGCAACGCTGTATAGACAGTGCGATATTTACGGCGGGTTGCATCGTCCTTATGTTTGGAAGCCCAATAGCCATCCAGACGGGTAGAAATAATCGTTCTGAAATGTTCCAGTTCAGCTTTGGCTACTGCGGGGATATGACTGGCCAAATCAACAATGATCTTTTGTTCAATCACTTCAAAGGTCATGACATCGAGCAGCTGCTCCAGATCAAAAGTCCCGACCTTCTCCTGGATCCGCAGTGCATTGGCCACGGTCTGGGAGAGTGTATCGAAGGTTGGGTAGTATTTAGAACTGTCTCTCCAGCGCGACAAAAAGGCTCTGGCTGTTGCACGGGAACTGACAGAAGACATCACCAGTTCCTGGGCCCATACCGGTACATCGCCCAAGCTTTCACAGAAACCTGTGGTCATTAACCGGATAAAGAATGTACCGAGCTTGAACTGTGTTTCCCCATTCAGCTCCTCAACCGATGCTGGATAACCAATTTCCGCCTGTAATGCGGTAACTAAAGCCGGCACTAGTTGGAACTTTTCCAGTTCAGCAAAGGATTCTGGATTGACTTCCAGAGCCAGGTTCTGCTGTACCATTTCATCTGCCAGTGCCAGAACGATATGCATGAGTTCGGCACTGTCAGCCTTGACCACAGCTGCAATCATGGCCATATCCAGATTCTGTTCATCTGCATCAGGCTGGATATAGTGTTTCAATGTACTCAGACGAGCTTTGGCTTTGAGGAATTCTTCACGTTTGGCCAGATGTTCTCTTAGACTCTGCTGCTGTAAACCCAGCTCATTGAAAATAATCGAGAAACGATCGGCATAGAAGCTGCGTGAATAGAGCTTGATGTCCAGTAACCAGTCTTTTTCGGTTTCAGGCTCAGCACTTGGGAAATACAGCAGGTATTTGCCCTGCTGATCTTGCAGTTCCAGTTTGAGCTTGATCGCCAGACTCGACTCTTCTGCCATATTCAGAATCTGGACATCATTTAGCTCTAGGGCTTTGATTTCTTCAGTAAATGACTGTTCCGCATCGTACCAGAAGACAATTCGATGTTTTTCAGTGTAGAAAGCCTGTTCCAGACCTTTTTGTAATTGATCCAGATTCATGCAACTACCTCTTTTTGATCTTGAGGAACAAATATCTGGATACTATCAAGGTGAAGTAGTTTTCGTTTAAATGCTTCATCTCCTAATTGAACGTCCCATCTTTCCTCCATAAAACGAAGTAGCTCTAGACCTCGTTCTAAGATTTCTTGTGGTGTCCAATCATTCTTAAGATTGACTTCATTTTCCGAAACAGATCCATTGTAATATCCAATACCTTCGTCATTATTTTTCTTTAAATCAAAACTGTCATTTTGTAATGAAGAATTTTTTGAATGAGATAATGGCAATAAGTTACCTAAAGAATGTGTAAGCCATTTTCGTTGTTGCCCATCAAGATGGCCAAATTTACTAACCCAGTATGGATCTGTATCTTTTTGTGGATAGATATGCTCTAAAGTTACATAACCCTCCAAGCTTTCAGTAAACTCATTCCACATTAATTTGGTTGTAGGATTCTTTCCTTTCTCTTTGAGATAATGTTCATATTCATAAAGGAAATAACGAATACCCTTCCATGAGTAGAATCCATCCCTAAACTTGTATTTGTCTTCGATATAAGTGAAATAGTTATGTGGATCAAAGAATCGTGTGATTAATCCCTCTATTGAATTAATCGTTGCATCGATTGTGTTTCTCCCCGTTAAAAGCTCACGTGCTAAACCATAAATTGCTGAGTCTCCTGTATTGGCACGTCGTTGACTCAAACTAAATAAAGTAAAAGCAAACCGCTCTGCAACTTTCAGCAATTCAGAGATCTTGGTTGCAGGAGTATTGGTATTATAAGCAGCTAAGATTAGAGGTCTAAATGCATTAAAACCCAAACGTCCTAGTCGATCTAGCCATAATTGCTCATCATCAGAAAGATTATTTGCTACTGGGAAATAAGGATTATGTAAATAGAACCAATTCATAACAGACTGTTGAAGACTTGCTACATAATCCTGAATCTCTTCAATTTTCAAGGTGTCCTGGGCATTTTTTGGATGCGTGATACAACGGGCATTAAATTTTTCATCCAGCAGGAATTTTTTATAATCATCCCCTTTATCACGACTGTATTTGAAATACATAATCCAATGATTTTTTAAGAACTCATCATCTGGCAAAGGTTTTTCAGGATTTTTACCTAGATACTCATAAATGGTTTTCCATGCATCATTGATATTTTTTCGAAGCTTAGAACGCCCCTGATTGTCACGATATAATGTCGACAGATAAATCAATCGGTTTTTCAGCAATTCCAAATTGGTTAAGGATTTGCCACGATTATTCATGGTTTCAAAAGTAACAAATACATCGATCTCATCATCAATTTCATACAAGTTAAAACGCAGTTTTTGCGTCAATTTTTTATATAAAACCGTGATTTCTTCAAAGCTCAGTTCCGCTAATTTTTCTTTAAAGAATTTCTTTGCATTGAATAAATTGCGTGTATACAGCGTTTCCTGCAATTGATTAGTATGAGACTGCAAACCAAAAATTTTAGTTCTTAAAAACTCATCACTTGGATTATCTTTTTCATAGCCAAAGATATAGCTTTCACGAATCCCATCAGTTGGTTTTCTTTGAACAAATTTGGCTTTTAAATCAGAAACAAACTGATTTGCGATACTTTTTCCTTCAGGAACAGTTTCAATAATCGCCTGTATTAAAATAATCGCTGTCGTTAATCGCTGCTGACCATCTACGACAAAGTAGGGCTTATAATCAAGATCATCAATCAGCCATTCATCGTCTTCCCACTTCGACCAAGTTTTACGGTCTACTGCTTCTAAGGTAATAACCCCTGTATAATGAACGCGATCTGCTTCAAGTAAGGTTAAGTCTTCCCAGAAATCTTTAAGTTGTTGTTTACGCCAGGCATATCCCCTTTGATAGTCAGGGATCCGAATAAGTCGATTTTCAAAAATTTCATTTAAGCTTCTTAATTGCATTATTTCTCCCCCGTCACTGCTTTGACTTCAGCCAACAAGTCCCCAAACTTGCCATAGTTCACTTTCACACCATCATCTAGATCCAGTGATATACGCTGATCGGCATAGTGGCGCAGTTTTTCCTCAAAGATACTCAGTTCAGCCTGTTGCTTATGCAGATTTTGTAGTTCTTTCTCTTTACGTTTAATTTCAGCAGCGGAATCACTGTTTTCGATTTCACTTTGCAAAGAATTAACCATCGCTGCCATTTTGGAAATCAGCGGCATCACGTATTCTGTACGCATACGTGCCAGAGTGCTTTCATTATAGCGGTGCAAGTACACCAATGCCTGAAAAGCCCCTAGCTTACCACTGCTAAATAGCCAGTAGATTGGGCGCTTTTTATAGGTCTGCATATGGTCTTTGTAAAACTTACTAGCAAGATAACGGCGAATGGTATCTTCCGCTGTTTCACTTGCTTTTTTATCTAAGCTTTCTGCAAGCCATTGCATATTGGCATCTAGCTTATCTTTACCCCAAACCGCAGTTAAGAACTCTTGGATACGATGTGTAGCATCATCTTCAAACCAGTGCATTTCGGTTAATGGAATAATGCCGTCAGCATCAGCTGGGAATGTTTGATAACGACTTGCATCAAAGTTTTGATTGCCTGCATGGGCATAGATCAGACCTGGTTCATCTAAGCTGTAACGTCCCATCATGCAACCAATGGCATAGGATACTAACCTCTGGCTGTCTTTTTCACGATCGGCACGAGTTAAAGTAATTTGCTCATCAAGTACATCTGGTGTCAGTTCATCCTGTAAACCATAAGCGTCAATAAACAGTTTGTTGTTTTCTTCTTCCAGACGCTTCATTTCAGCCACAGCGTCTGAGTTTTGCTGTTGCCAACTGTTAAAAGCTTGCTCTAGGTTTAGTTGTCGAGTACGAATAATTGGATTTACAGTAAAGTCCCATGAGATTTCGTAAGAATCCCAATCTTTTTTTGATGAACATACAGCTTTATCGAACATTCTTTCAATATCAACTAAATTGACATCTAATAGTGGGAGATTAGCAAGTGATCCTGGATTAAAATCCAATGTAGGTGATGTAATTTTTAATAGTTCACTACCTATTTTACTATGAAGAAAACAAGCAACATTTTTGATATTTATTAGTTTTTCACTAAAGAACATTGACCCCTTTTGATCAAAAATAAAACCAGGGGGGGTATATCTAGAAGCAAATTGACTTGAACTAATATTTGTATAAGAAAGTCCTTCTAAAAAATATTTATCTCTATTTTGAGGTCGGGAACTTCGATGCTGTTTAATTTGATAGCCATCATTTTGCCAATTAACTACCCAAAAATTATTGCCATACCATTTTCTAAATTCCCCACCTTTAGTATATGGAAACCATTTTTTCTCAGAAATTTTATTATCAGATGTTTTATTATAAGTGTAATCAATATTAGATTTGTTTACTTCAAACCAAAATTTAATAAATAAATCATTATCACCTGTTTGTAGACCAACAGATGGCATTGCTACATTAGATAGAGGCCTTCCATTCTCAAATGATTTAAATATTTTATCACTAATCCAATAAGCTACAGGGCTTCCCGGGATTTTCTTAAAGCTATCAGGCTTAGCATTGAAAAACCAACCACAATCAGGACTATTAATAGCTTCTAATGTTTTAGGTGCCTGATTTTCATATCCCTTAAATTCAGATAATTTAATATAACTACCAACAAAATCTGCTGTGTGTGTTTTTCCTACAATAAAGGCACACACAGGAACACAAGCAGGTTCAAACGCATTATACTCAAGTTGTACAAGTGATTGAATTGTTGCATCTGTTATTAGTTTGCTACGCATTTGTTCATAAGACGAAATAAACATCCAGACATAAGGCGTGACAAATGCTGTTTCACCTGAAGCATTAGAAAGTTCTTGGCAACGCTCTATAAACATAGCGAACATATCTGACTTACTGTCAGGGAATTGCTTTTTAGCAAAATCTTTAAGTTCTGTATTCATGCCTTTACCACCCATATACGGTGGGTTAGCGATTACAGCATCATATTTTTTAGCTAAGAATTTTGCTTGAATCACCATAGGCAATAATTTTTTAGCAGCAGCTTTCTGTAAACTATCACCCTCACTAGCTAACCCTTCTAAGGTGTTCTGAAAGTCAACAAAATCTTGTTCTGAACTATCCATGCGAATTAAAGAACCAAAAGTTGTAGCTTCTTTAAACTTCTCGACCAGTTCTTGAATTAAAATATAACGTGCATCATTGCCTGGACTGCTTAAATCATTTTGGTCGTTACCGAAAAGGTCGACATGACTGCCTTTTTGCCATGCTTGATTTAAGTTGAGATCTTGCCAGATTTGATCTGCATCCAGCCCCTGACTGTCCTGTAAAGCAATAATATTCAGTTTTGGTGGATTGCTAAATAAACGGCGGTCATCTTCACGCGCTTTCATCAACAAGGCAAAACTGGAGAGCTGTGCAGCACGGGTATCAATATCAATCCCGTACAGGTTGTTTTCCAGAATCAAACGTGGAATATCACGGCTGCGGTAGCCACGCTCTAGATAAATCGCTTTTAAACAATCATAAGCTTCTACCAGAATATGGCCCGAACCACAGGCTGGATCCAGCACCGTAATGCTTTCAGGTTTTAAGGTATCTCCATCCTCACTAATGCGTACATCAATCAACTGTTTTAATTGTGCATTGACCTCATCAGTTTGTTCCGCTGGCTGAATATAATATTCCCAACTACTCGCTAGTATACTTTCTGGATGTGCTATCATCCATAGACGACCAACACTATTCTGCACCAGATATTTTACAATCCAGTTTGGTGTAAAAAGTTGTGTCGCAGCTGGAATATCCTCACTTTTTACGACTTTACCAATCACCTGATCTTTCTTTTCAGAAATATAAAACTGATATAACCAGCCAATAATCTGCACATCTGACCAATCTTCTTCAGGAATACTAGCCACTAAATCACGGATCAAAGAATCAGTTTTGGTCAAGTTATCTGGTAACAGCAGCTCAGACTCATCGGACACTTGTTCAAATAATAATGGCATCACCTGATTCAACGCATGACATTGAGCCAGTAATAATTCTCGGTACAACTCTTCGTCTTTATTGCCGTCCAACTTTAGTTCAGCCACACGATTGGCATTTAAACTTGGCAGGTCAATGTCTAAACATTCTTCCAGAATCTGCGGCAAGCCTGCACTACCATCAGCACTGCTAAGCACACGACGACCATGATCCAGTAAACCTTTGCATTCCATATAGCGAATCGCACAGAGGCGGTTAAACCAACTGTAAGCGATATAATCAATAGTTTGCTCGAAGTTAGTCGCTTGAATACGTTTGATCAGCTTCTCACGTGGTTTCATCACTGATAAAGGAAAAGTCTGATCCCCAATCAGTAAAAGATCCCCTTTCTGTTCTGCTGGCAGAATTTTGTTGGGTGTAATGCCATACTTCGCAGCCTGCTTTCGCATGGCTGCAATAAAATCATTTCGTGCTTGCGGTGCATATCTTTTAATATTACTGGTATTCATGTTTAAACCTTAAATTAATGACTAATGACAATATCCATAACCCCAGTTAACGGATACGCACACGCTTTTTGTCACTCACGATTTTTTTCAATTCGACTTCGAGTGCTTTTATGAATTGTTCGACCGATTCTTCTGTTTCCAGATAAACACTGTTCGAGGTCTTGCTATAAATACTTGCCACATCGACTTCCACAACAGGTTTCGGTGGTACTACTGCGATAGCAGGCTGTATAGGAATCGTAGCAGCAGAAACTTTTGCTGTGCTGGAAGTGGTTGAGTTGCTACTCACACTTTCAGCTTTGCTTTGAGCCAGTTGTGCAGCTTTCGCCTGACGCTGAATCTCTAACTGGACTTCTCGCTCCAGCTCATACAAGGCTTCGTCAAAACGTTCAATGGCGGTTTGGGTTTGCAGCATATAGATGGTGGACAGGCTGCTTTCCACTTCGATATCCGCTTTGAGCAATTGCAGCGGACGCAGTAGCTTGTTACTCAGCTCAGCGGTGGCAATACCACTGTTTTTAATCTCGGCTTCCAGCTGCTTGATCTTGTCATCAATTTGCTCTAGCGCCTGACTGCGCTTTTCAGTCAGCAAGCGTTGATTGACGCTTTCCACTGTACGAACCAAATCAGCGACTTTATTTAACAGGCCATAGGGTGATTCAGTGGTCGAAATGCGATGTAATTCGGAGAGGGCTTTTTTCGCCAGCTCATCACTGCCCAGCGCCTGTTTGTTTTTCTCAAAATGACGTAAGGCCTGTTGCAGTTGCTGCCAGCTTGGCATCTGGTTGCTAAAGAATTCATGAATGTCACGATAATCTTCTTCCAGATCCAAATAGTCGTCCTTGTTCTCGACCACGGCCTTAAAGAAATCGAAGCTGTCGCTATTCGCCAGCAGACGTTCCAAAGTCAGAATCGACTTTTCAATCACTTTCTTGCCCGGGAACTGCCCGACATCTGTTTTGCTTTTGTACGACTTAAAGTTGGCTAACCAAGTCTTAAAATGCTTCAAATAGAATTCAAATAGCTCTTTCTCAGTCGCTGGTCCCATGGCCGAGAATAGGTCTTGGGTGAGTTGGCGTGCCTGTTTCAATACCTGATCATCAGTCTGGCGCTTTTTAATAATGGAAACATCACGGCGACGGCGGCTGTTTTGTAAAGGCTCAAAGGCATCTTTTAACTGTAAGCTGCCGCCATTTAACTGCAGTGAAATCCGCCCCATCGCAGCCAGCTGACCCACCAACAGTAAAATCTCGGCATCTGGCCAGCCATAAGGACGTTTGGCAAAACGATCCACCACATCTGACACCAGAATACGTTCGGTACCGGTTGCACGCAGCGAGATGTACTGTTCGACATCCTGTAGGGCTTTCGGATTGCTCTGCCCGCCATCCAGAGACAATCCGAGCTGCGCCATATCATCCACAGTCAAGACGGCGTTCAGTTCACGCCAGGCATCCTGCTGATAGACTTGCAGATAGCTCAGTTTGGTATAGGTATTTTCCAGCAAATAACGACAAGCCTCATCCAGCTTGGTGGTTGGACTTGATGATGAAAGTTGTAAATGTTGCCCCAAGGCATAACTTTCCGCGTCCAGCAACATTTCTTCGACCCGGGCACGCAGGCGTTTTTTACGCTCCTGGTTCTCACGGCCACGGTCTGCCAGGATACGGCTGATATCCGATTGGGTGCCATCATCATTTAACCGAATAAATTTATTGGTTTTCAGCCAGGTGCGCAGTTCATTAAAGAACTGTTTATCGTCTGCCAGTTTAAACAGTATCTGCCCTTCGGCCTCGGCGCTCTTACCAATACAGAAAGCTTCTGTGTAGAGGTTATATTCCGTATCCAGTGGAGAAATGATTTCAACTTTCAAATCGCTCTCATACTTGCCATCCAGGCTATGACCATCCAGAAAACGACCAATCTGATAGTCCATCTTGTTGGCTTGATGGCGGTATTTGTTCTGATCCCGCAGTAAATCTTTAAAGATCAGATTGGCTAACTCTTTATTTTCTTCTGAAGCTGCTAAGTCAGTGGCTTTAATTTTGCGGGTGATATCGCGTTCTTCATTGGTCAGGAACAGGAACTCATCGCCATTCCTAGTAATCAAGCTCTCTTTTTCCAGACGCTGCAGGCTCTCTTCAATCCGCTTGCGCAATGCCAGCTTATCTTCATCAATTTTCTCAATCGACAAAGTCACCAGGTTATCCAGCGTACCTTTGATGATATCGACATAGCGGATCATGAACAGGGTACGCAGCATCTGCACATCAAAACCATCCAGGGTCTTATTCTGCCCTGCCTGGTCGATGGTACGCTTCACTGCAGTATCCAGGAAACCTTCGACTGAAGTATAGAAGCGGTGGAAAGGAACCAGGGCACCGACTTCATCTGTAGCAATCGCATTCGCGGCCATCTGGAACGCATCCAGCATGGACCGTTCACCATAGGCCAAGTGTGCACCGGTCGCACCGACTTTACGGATTTCTTCAAATACTTTTTGTACCAGCTGAAAATGGTACGGCGCAAAAGGATAGTTATGAATAAAGCTGTCTGGCCCCTCATAGTTCTTGAGGGTTGGGCCTGAACGATCAAAGGTAATCTGATTTTTTAAGATATCGCCCTTTTGCTCAAACACCGATCTGAGCAATGCTTCTGCTTCTGGGGTTTTACGTAATAAACGTTTCTGGATGACTTCATCGGTATTGGAACTGGACAGTGATAAACGGGTTTTAAAACGTCCAGCAATCTTGGAGAAGTCATTGGCTTTGGAAGAAGACATCTCACCTAAAACAGCATCGATGTCTGCCTGTGAGGTGACGATAATCCAAGCGCGGCCTTTACAGATCGTACCCAGGTTTTCAGTAATGGTTTGCAGTGTCAGCATCAAGCGGGTATCGCTGCCAATAAACTGCCCCACTTCATCCACCAGAAACAACATGCGTTGCTGGGGTCCTTTGCTGTCCAGGTATTCTTTCACCCACTGACAGAAGTTTTCGACCGAAACACTAAAAGTCTGCTCAGAATCCTCAAACCACTTGTGTGCCGCTTCAGCAGATAAGTTGAGGGCTTGGGAAATTGCGGTTTCGACATCATCCTGATAGAACTGATAGCCGTCACGTTCTTCTAGCCAAGACATGCCGCTAGATTCTTCAAAAGCCTGTTTAAAGCGCTCATACACCCCTTTCTGGCTCAGGTGACGTTCCATATGTGCAATATGTGGATGGTCAGCACTAAAACCCTGATATTCGTTAAACACGCGTAAAAACACATTCAGAATCGGATTGCCGTCATCATTTGAACTGGCTTTACTGTCGATGTTAAATAGGATGACATCGGCATGATGGCTAACGGCCTTGCCAATATCCGCACGGATAAACGCATCACGGATTTTGCTTTCATCAAAGAATTCTGCAGCACTGCGTTCGTTACCTTCCGCGTCACGTGCCACTTTATTGGCCAGAATATACGACAAGGTTTTCAGGAAATGTGATTTACCTGAACCAAAGAATCCCGAAATCCACACACCGACTCGGTTGGCAATCGAAGGATCGCTTAGATCTGTGCCATAAGACTGGAAAAAGTCACGAAAATGCTTTTCCAGCTCATTGGTGACCACGTATTCATCGAGTTCCTGATATACCGTGGTATTGTCATTCTGGTCTGCCTTGACCACCCCGTTAATCGCACGATCTAATGGCTTGTAAAAAAGTTCTTTAATATTCATTTCAATCAATTCCCCCGAATTCTTATTTCTATTTGCCGTGTTAAGGCACTAATCTGAATGCTCTGTAGTAATTGTTGCTTGGAATCTTTCCAAATAAACTCATCTCTTGACCGTCGTAATAGCCTGGATAAAACAGCACGACTGGCTTATGCCCCAGTAACGAATGCAAGCTGTTCAATAAGTGATGGGCACGTAACAGTGGCCAAACCGACCCTACCCCGGTCATTAACACAATATCTTGCTCATTGGTGGCATATTTGCTCACCAGATACGGCGCGAACTTATCCATATGTAGTGGGCCTTTCAGGGCTTTAAGTAGCGCCTCCTCGCCTTTAGCTTTTTGCATTTGGATGGCTTTATCGATGAAGTTGCGCTCAGTCAAGTAATCCACCACGGCTTGTAGCAGGTTGATATTAACCACCTTCAGCTGACTGTGTTTTTTCTCCAGCATCCCGTTTAGAAAATGCAGATATTCGCGGACTTTCAGTTCATCTTCAGGCGCATAATCAAAAATCCAGAAGCCAATTTCATTACCCAGTCCTTGACCAGTCAGAAATTCGGTTGAAAGAATTCGCTCTGGAATCTGGTTCAGACGCTCATGTATTGCTTGACTCATTGCTACCCCTCTACCACTACCGCATCCATAGCGACACTTCCATAGATCTTTTAATGCGTTGTTTATAATGTTCTTCCAACAGGCTACGTAGCTCTGCTCTGACGATCACACGCTGCAACTCCAGCTTACGGGTACTTTTAAAGTAACCGGCTTCTGTCAGCATGCGAAAGACCACCTGCCCCATTTTTTTCTTGCTGGACTCTTTCCATTCACAGATATCCAGATCTCGTTGTGTACGTTCTTCCAAAAAGTCGGACCAGATATAACTGTCCAAGTATTGAGCCTGAGAGATATAAGCTTCTCTCATCACCGTTTCCATAAACTCAAGCAGCAACAGGTTGCGTTCCAATGCACCACAAAAAGCCACCTGGGTCGCCAGCTCATCATCGCCATCACGCAAAGCTTTCCAGAAATCAGGTTCTAAACGCTCCAGACGCTTGCGAATAGCGGTGGCATTACGTTGCGCCGAAGCCGCAGTTCTTTTTTGCAGAATATTGTCCACCTGAATCGCCTGATACCATTGCTCTGTTGTGGCTTCACGCAATAACAGATCCGCGATTAACCGACTTTCACGCACCATCAATGAACCACCAATCAGGTCACTGTCATAATGAAATTGCTCTAACATGGCCAATCTCCTATGAGGTCTGATCAAACAGATAAGACGACAGCTTTTCGATATCTGAACGTTGTAAAACCAGTGGATATTTCAAGGCATCTTCCGCCTCAGCCAGCGTGATTGCGGCCTGATAGCGCTGCAAGGTATAGTGAGCCAGGGCTTTTTTCACCGGAATCTGTAATCTGCCATCTGGCATGCCAAAGTCTTTTTCGACAAGAGCTTTTTGAGCTGCATTCAATTTTGGATTCGGGATCAGCGTCAGTACAACTTCTTCATGCCATTGCTGATCCTGAGCTGGGTCTACTGGCTCAATCGCCATCACAACAGGTGTGCGATCAATTCTGGAGAGTAAAAAGTCCTTAAACTGCTTGCTCTGATGGCAATAGGCGCGGACATGCCAACGGAACCCGGTATACACTAGAGTATGTGGAGAAATCACCCTTTCATGCCAAACCGGATTATTCATGGAGGCATAAATAATTTTTAAAGTGCTTTGTGTTCGGCAGGCACGGAGCACTTCGCGGAGCACTTCTGGGCGAACACTACGATCGGGTAACTGCACCGCTGAAAGGTGGGCTTCTGGAGTGGCTATTAGGGCATGTGATTCACTCACCAAACCTGAAAGCATATTGAGATATTCATTGATATGAGTTGTGGTCAGCACTGGTTGGAAACTGGCTTTAGGTACATAGCCCTTGACAGAAGGATCATGAAACAAGGCATCAAGATTATATAACGTATTGTAGCGTTTGATATCCGCAGAGGCTTGCTGGCGACTGAGTCCAAACCAGTTCATTAAACGCGTGGTGACTAAACGTCCTTCCCAATACGCCAGTAGCTCAATGGCTCGCATTCTGAGAAATACTTCATACTTATCTGTCGTCATATACAATCAGTCAATAAATAGTGGCTCAAATATACCCCACAACAAATTTACAGTAAACAGATTTTACAGTAAATTCAAATAATCTTTTATATCATCTCAAGATTTAATAATTTGCTTATTAATACTCCTCAAGAGCATCATTATTATAAATCTAAGCCGTAATCGACCACATTTTATTAAAGACAGACAAGATTATCTATTTTAAGATGCAACTTTCGTAATTAGCACATTAATAAAGTTTTATTTTGGGATATAGTACGCAAACAGGCAACACACTGATGTGAATGGAATCAGGAGCAGTGGTGATTTGAAAAAATCGAGCACAAAAAAAGAAATGATCTTGGCAAAAGCCATTCAACTGTTCACCAAAGAGAGTTATATCACTGTTGGCGTGGATAGAATTATTGATGAGTCTCAGGTTGCCAAAGCGACCTTTTATAAGCATTTCTCATCTAAAGAAAATCTAGTCATTGCCTGCCTGCAACGTTTGAAAGATGAGATTCGAGTCAGTGTAGAAGATCGTATCTTTAACCTATCGACACCATTAGAAAAACTACATCAACTCTATATGTGGTATATCGATTGGATTGATCAAAATGGGGGTAAAGGGTGTCCATTTCATAAAGCACGAATGGATGTCGCTGAGTTATACCCACCTATTTTAATTACACTAGACGAATATCGAAGCTGGCTATTCCAACAAGTATCATCGTTATTTGAGCAACTAGAGGTTAATGATCTCCGAATGTTAACTAACCTATTTATTCACATTTTAGATGGTGTAATCAGTGATTCAGCTATAGATGAAAGCTTGCTTCAACCTCAAAAAACATGGGTATATATCAGAACATTAATTGGGCTTGAAATGGAAAATTTTAAATAAGTATTTTGTATAGCATTTCTCCACACCCTGATAGTTTTACACATTGATAACAATTAAAATCCGGATAAAAAATAGACAAAAACTTCACTCTTATAGTAATTTTTAATGTGTTCTGAGATCAGTCAGTTCACAATTAAAAAGGAAGGGATTCTTATGTTCGAAGACTTTTTAGTATCATCAGATACAGCCGCAGTTCTCAGCTTCATTGCATTTCTCATCTTACTTTTCATTGGTTCAAACAATAAAAATATTGGAATTTTCCACAGTGTTTTTAATGTTTATCAATACTTAAAAAACCGAAAAATAGAATATCTGAAGAATCAATTGGCCTCCCCCGTTGTTGAGGAAGAGGATAAAAAAACATATCAGAATGAGTTAAGCGTTGTGACACTACAAAAAGAACTCAATCTCAACGAAAAAGACTTACAGAAGCTGCGCTGTATCAAACGTAAAACCGACAGTGAATTTGCTGCAAGATTCTATAAAAACTGTAGTTTGTTGCTTGCATTTGATTATGTTACTAATCAATTCAAACTCGCTAAACCAATTGACCCTAAACGAGCTAAACAACTTGAGAAGATCGGAGTATGTCTTTTCTTTACATCTGGACTATTCGCCTACGGGTTCTTGCTTTATATGCTCTATATCTACGATATGCCACTCCACAATACGAGAGATATTGTCGCTTGGGCTGGTATCAATTATTTCCTGATGTTTGCAATCATTTTCATAGGAACTCGGATATTAAAATTCTTTATGAAACAATCAAATGCTTTAAGATTTATTGAATTATCTGAAAGAAATTTGACTCCCCAACAAGAACTGCTACATACGACACAAAAAGAACAAAAATAAAAAGTCGTACCACAAGGTGCAAGAAACCCTAAGACTTCTTGCACCTGATCTAATTCACCGCCCTAACACTCTGTGCCAATCCCTTTTGCAGCGATCTAACATCTGTATGAACAACCTCAGTTTGGTTCTGTTGTTCTTGCTCATCACTATGATAAAACTCTTCCACCACATCTAATCCTTCCTCACTCTCCACTTCAAACCTGGCATTGGCATAGCCTTGTCGTGCCACCTCATCTAAAGCCTCCTGATAAAACCCAGCCAGCCTGCTTTGCTCATCAATCTGCTTTGCCGTTGTAATCGCTTCTTGTAAACTCGTTCCATCTCTTAAGGTTAAATCCACGTAGTAGATTGGAGTACGATAACTTTGCGTGGTGCTTTTACCACGCAAAGTGAGTTGCAATGGTAGGCATGAAAGAAGCTTGGCTGAAGCAGCATGGTAATAAGCTAATCGGGCTGCTAAGGTTCGGATACTATTAAAGCCTGTAGTTCTAAAGATAAAAGTACCAAACTCATCTGCATCATCTAAATTAACGTAAAGTCTGCCATAGGGCTTGCATAAGCCGCCTTGTGCCAATGGGCAAAGGCTTGGTGATGGACAAGGATGTTGTTCAACGCCATGTTGTCCTTGTCGTTGGCAAGTTTCACCATTACCGATACAGATGGGACGCCCAGTCTGCCGATCAAACAAAGTGTATTCAGCTCGTAGGTTGAGTTCTGGATCATTAAAGATCATTCGAACTGGAATACTACGAAGTTTATTGTTGGTAGACTTAGTGCGCAGGGTTTCATCCAATGGGTGTTTCACCCAACCGTCTTTACCTTGGATTTGGCTGGTAATAGTAAATTGATCATCCTTTTCAGGGAGTCGTTTGCCGTTCTTTTCAATGACTTTACCAATACTGATACGACCCAATATCGGTGGGGTAATTGCTAGACCTTTAATCATATTTGGCCTCATTATGTCCGTTAAATAAAAATCCCATGCTGTTTAACGGCATGGGATCATGGGCGGTATAGGTTGAATAGGTGGTATGATGTAATCCACTTGCTGCGTTGTTTAAAGTTAATGACCATTCGGATAAATCTGAAAACGCCGTGTCCCTGCTTTAGTTTGTGGAAACTGCTCTAAATATTCTGGATGCTGTTTCAGCAACGCTTTGCTATCCAGTGCGATCGAATCTTGTGCCTTCTTCCAAGTCACTGAACCACAGATAAACACAGCTCGTTCAGCGTTTTTCATGAGCAATTGGATTTGGTGTTTCAGCTCATCAAAGTAGTGTTGGTGCTGGTCAATTTTTTGTTTCTCATCAAGCAGTTGATTAAACAGGTAATTGCCCTGTTCATTTTCGGTGAGGTCTTCAACCAGTAGCGGAGTTTGTTCAGGATAGAGTTGTTGCAAGGCTTTGGCTGCGGATTCAGAAGCATCAACACTTGGTGGAATATCTCGCTCAACGCATTGCCAGAAATGGCGCTCTGCATGAACAATATGTTGAATAACGGCTTCGTTACGGGTAACTTTATAAATACGGGTTTCATGCCCACAAATCAGTACACAAACATGGGCTGCCTGTTTACCTGTTACAGCGAGTTGGTGTTGTACCTGACACAGCACATATAGGGGTACACCATCTCGCCATAATTTACTGCCGTATTCACCTGCGGTTTTACACTCCAATATTTGTACATCATCGCTGCCAACTACGGCATAGTCCAAATTTGCTAGCATAAATGCTTTGTCTTCATCTGGATGTTGTAACACCGCATTGACCCGGCGTATTTTGTTGTTGGTATGCATGCTGTAGTATTCAGCAACTAAGGGTTCTAAACGGTTGCCCCAATATAATGGTGCATAACCTGCACTTTCATCTTCAATGTTTTGCTGCATACGACCAGTTTTAATCATCCACAGTTCCAACATTGACATGTGCGGATTCAATCCACAGGCTGTTGCAGCATCACTACTCCCAATCCCCTGCTTTCGTATCTGTAACCATTGTTCACGGCTCATTTTTTGGGTTTTCGCTAGACGTTTGGCAGTGGTATGACGAGCTGATCGTTTTGTTCGTTGGTCTATAAGCTGATGGGTTAAGGGCGGTTTAGGTGAAAGTGTTGTCGGTACGGTGCGACCGGTTGAAATTGCTTGTCCCATTGATTACTCCTAATTAGGTTTAAAATTTGAAGGCATAAAAAAACCATACCTTTGTAGGTATGGCCTATCATGCTTTTCATGATGAATATCTCGTTTAAATATGGCTTAGGCTAAATCAAAATTAAGCCACCATTTTTAAGGCTTGTTCTAATCCTCTTTGTTTAATATTGGCCCCTGCACCAAACCACGCTGAATCCATCCGGTGATCCGTTGATATCGCACGCCGTTCGTGATCCACAAATTTCGTGATACTGCAAAGCAACCCATAAGCGGTATCTTTAGCTGAAGCTAACTCAGCCCCACGACCATGCCCGTTAAACATGGTCATGACCTTAGACATGGCACGTCCATTCGGTTCGGCTTTGTTGTCACTGCCTAGAGCTGGATTAAATGCACTAGATGAAATATTGCGATTTAAGCGAATGATATTGTCTTGGAATACTGCGGTTGATGAATAGCTATTGTTTGCATTAAAGACTGCATCAAAGTAAGCAGCCGCTTCTTGTTGGGTGACTTTACGTTGACTTAACTGTTTCATTTCATACATGTGTTCATCCCAAGCACAAACTGAAATACCCAACTGCTGTTTAATTTTCTCCGCATCAAATTTGGTACTGTGTGGAACTTTTACCACACCAGCATTGCTATTCTGCCCACGTAAGGCAATCGCCAAAGTGTTATTACATACTACGCGAATCGAGGTAAATTGCGCCGTGGTTGCCAGTGTGCCATCACATGCAGTTGCCAGTAGAATATAGCCATTACTGACATCTTTACCTTTCAATGCTGTGGATTGCCCCGTTCTTGCCAAAGCCCAGAACTTACGCCCACCTTTGAGGACCCCTGCCGTTTCCAGTTCAAAACCCGATTGCTCGGTCAAGTCTCGGTAAAATTCTAGAATCTCTTTAGGTTGTACTTCCTGATAACGCTGACTCACCACCGATAATGGTGCATGAGTATCTGAACGATAAAGCACGCGTTGTTCTTCAAAGGGCAAGATAATACTTTGTCCCCGTTCATTCTTTGCCATATAACTGACATTGGATGATTCTATTCGCCAGTCCATACCTGCCTGCCGTGCCCAAACTTCTATTGGCTGATTTTGAGGGAGTTGATTACCTAAGCCATGCCAAGGAGTTTGACCAACGAATGCCATTGTTTCTATTTGATGTGCCATGATTGATTTCCTTTAATTGATTTAAATAATTTGAACGCTGTAAAAGATAAGAGTTATGAAAATCCAGATTGCTGGATTTCAAAATGCCCCAGACATTGCTCACATTGATAATGCAGGGTCAGCATGTTGTCCTGATGCTGGACGTAGAGCAGAAACATGCCCCCGATCACCAAACCAACAAAGCCACCTACCAAAGGATGAACGGGACTGCGTTTGGATAGCTGCATACAGGCTGCTGCCAGGGACATGGGTGAGAATGATGAAAGCTTTGCAAAGACGCCTTGATGAGTTGGCCCAGTCTGGCGTACTAATGCAATGTGTAATGAATGACAGTAAGGACACTGGTGCATGTACCTCTCCCTTAAATAAAAGGCATAAAAAAAAGAGCCTGCGAAGTCGCAGACTCTTGAACGTTCTCTATATTTCTTAATGATTTATAAGGTACAAGTAAGTTCAGCACTGTCGATGGTTTGTTTCGTTTTGATATCAAACATCGTTTGCATGAGTAAACATTCACCAGTGTTGGTATAAGCACTGTGGAATATTGCCATTACATATTCCTGTTCTGGGCCATATTGCATCACTTGCCAGCCTGACCAGTTATTCGGAATTGAAGTCACTGTATTCCCATCTGTAATAGAGAACCAATATTCCGTATTCTTATCTTGGGTTTCGTAAAATACATCTTCCCATTCTTTAGGAAGTTGGCTAATTTCAAATAAACCGCAGGATACTTTATCTGAGGTTATGCATTTACCACTATCTATGTTGGTCGTATATAACCCATTACCAAGTGCTTTTCCTTTAGTATCTCCAATTGATTTTTGAGTAGAGTCTGCTTCTTTTTGCTGTATGTCTAATGCCGGTTCACTGGCTGCCAGAATAACAGGTTCTGAGGCAGCAGCAGGTTCAGAAACAGATGCTGTAACAGTTGCTTCTGATTTAGGTTTAAGTAACTTGTCATAGCCGACCCATCCTGCAAGGACCACAACCAGTGCAGATAAAACGCCAATAATAAAAGTCTGGATATGAGTATTCTTAGGTTGTGTTGTCATCATGCATCCCCCTTCCGGTTTCATGAAATAGCTTTATGAATGAGAGCAATTCGTCAGCTCTCTCATTGAGGTAATATGTATTTAAAATTTCTTTATTTTTTTATATTTTAAACATGCTCTTCATAACTAGACACAACCTGTCAACCCACATTAATACACTCGACTAAACACATTTAATAATGATTACAGCATCATCATGGGGTCAATATGAAAGGCATTGTTCTTGATTTTTCTGTCCAAACCAATACAGGAATTATTTCAGGTGAAGATACGAAGCGCTATCACTTCATTGGTTCAGAATGGAAAGAAACCGTGGCACCACAACGTGGCCAAATGGTCGATTACGACATTAATGAGCAAGGACAAGCAGTTGCGATTTATTTTGAGATAAAGGCAACCTCTACCTTTTCAACTCAAACTACAGAGCAGCCATCAAAAAATGAAGATGATTACAACCCATTTGATTGGTTTGCCAAAGGCTTAAAAAATTATGCTAACTTCAATGGCCGCGCAAGACGAAAAGAGTTCTGGTTTTTTAATTTAGGGGTTGTCCTTTGTAATATGCTTGCAATGATTTTAGATGCAGTCTTCGGAACAGAATTTTTATTTTATGCCTTAGTTTACTTGGCTACTGTAATACCAACACTTGCTGTAAGTAGCCGACGTTTACATGATATTGGGAAATCAGGTTGGTGGTATTTAATTAGCTTAACCATCATCGGTATATTCTTGCTGATCTACTGGTGGGCAAGTGAAGGTTCTTCGAATCGCAACCAATATGGTGAGCCTGCCAAATAAAAAAGCTCATGCCCTTTCTATATACGAAAGGGCAGTTTTCATCTTTATATCTAACAATACGTATTATAAATATGAAGCTTTATCTTAGGTTATACCATGACTCAATTCTTGGGCATGAATCGCATTAAATGTAATCCAATAGAAAATGAATTTTCTATCCAGTTCGTAAGTTTGTCCCGCCTACTACAACCAACTTAATGCTCAATGAATCCGAAGATTCAAGGCATCGGGGTTGATTGGACGGACGGTTTTGAGTTTTTAGGTAAAGATAGAGAAATTTTCTTTATTCTTTAATCTACTCACTTTTATCTAATTCACTTAACTGCTTACAGGCAATCAAGTTAATTTCTATAAACTCATCCCACATATACTGTTTTTTTAAATGTTGCTCATAATAGGTATCTACCCGACACACGTCAGGACGTTGTTCATAGATAGTACATAAATGTGTACCTGTATCATGATGACGGCAAATACCATCACCACGATCAAGATAGGCAGTCAATTCTGAAAAATTAACATGTCGGCAACATGCCCCGCATTGGGTACATGGGAATGATTTTTGCACTTAAAACTCAATTGATTCAACTTTAGGATCATTCATTGCCTGAATAATTTTCTCAGCTTCTTTTAATGGCGATGATTTAACAATGGTAGTAATACTCTCCATTGCTAAATTAACCAAATCCATATTTCCAGATTCAATACCTTTATCTAAACGCTCAAACATTTCATCAATTGAATGACGTCTTTCTTTAAAAGTTTCTGCTAAATATGCTTTTAAAAACTCTGTTTGCTGTTCAATTTTTCCAACATTCACATCTCGCCAAGCATGTATTGCTTCTCTTTTTGTTGTTTCAGTCTGCACAGTCATCCGATATTCATGATGCGCATCTGCAAGCATTTTAAATGCCTGAAAAGCCATATCTGGTGAAGGTTTCGGAATAACTGCGACATTTTTTAGATTTTTAGTAGCTTTCATCAGCTCTTGTTTAGCCATGATATGTACCTTTCTTAAATTTTTAAAAAACCTTGGCAGGTATGCTTAATATTTTTAATAGGTGAACCTTCTTCATCTATAATTCTACAATCCAATAAATCTTTTAAGATTTTAGTATTTGCTATCATCTGTTTAAATGCTTGTGGATCTGAATCATCATTAACCTTCATAGTCTCAAATCTTTGAACCAATTCATTTAACGTATAAGTAACCTCCTTGACGTTCTTTTGAATCCCTTTCAGAACAGTACCCAACAGATCTAATTCTTCAATGGCCTCATCAACTTCAGCTGCATACTCTATAGCTTTGGTTAGTGCCTCTTCTGCTTTACTTGCTAACATAAAGCCCCCTATTGCTAAGGCAGGGCCAGCGACAATTCCCCCTAAAGCAACCATTCCACCTGCCATTCCAAACCCCCCGCTAGCTAAAGAACCACCACCAAGCCAAGCTAAAGTCGCATTTGTTGCTGCAACACCTGAAAGGCCTGATATAGCAGTACCTGTTGATGCTGATGCTAATAAACCAACACTACTATATGCTCCCAAACCTGCTAAAGCACCTCCTGTTGTTCCAGCTAATAATCCTGCTTCAAGTTTTAAAGAGTTAAGAACCATTGCTTCCATTTCTTTAAGCTCATCTATAGAAATAGATGATTCAAAATTTTCCAACTTTCCACCTGCATCTTTAGATTTTTTTATGACATCAATCGTATGTTTAATTTGGTGAGTAAAAATATTTAACTTAAGACGTCCTAATTCTTCTAACGCACTATTCGTCTTTTCCTTTTTCTTCTCTAATTTATCAAGTGCTAAGCCATATTTACTTTCTGCATCGTTGCCTATTTCTTTGGCTTCTTTTAAATTTCCTATGGCTTTAGCCCCTTTAAAGACTCCAGTCGCTCCAAGTGCAGCAGCTGCACCCCATAAAATTACTGGTAATGGCATGATTTTTTTCCTCTTTCAATATAGATTTAAACTTGTGTTGATGAATTGATATTCGATCTCATTAAAATAAAATTTATAAAACCAATATCTTTTAATTAAATAAAATTCAAATATCCTCTCAGTTCCTCTTCCAATTCTTCCTGTAACCTAACAGGATTCACAATCTTTACGTGTGGAATCCAATAACGAACTAAAGGTAAAATTTGCTGGTAATGGCTAATTTGAGTAGAAATCAATAACCCACCATCTTCCAACTGTTTAATCACCTGTTGCTCTGGCAGCAATGCACGTTGTAAAAAATGCATCGCAACATCAGCTTGAACAGTTAAAATGACTTCTGTTTTTTCTGAACCAAACCAAATACTGTCTTCATTGTCCAAATGCTGTATTACATCAGCATCATGCTCAAAGATAAGATCTTGAGATATAGTGATATGGCTAATGCGGCTTAATCGATATGTTTTGAGTTCTTCTTGCTCAGTAGCTGCCAAATACCAACTACCATGATGATGAATCACCCGATATGGCAAAACATGTCTAATCACATTTTTATAAAGAAACTGGACTTGTTGTCTCTGTCGTATAGCAGTATTTAATTGTTGAAAGTGCTCTGTAAAAAGTGATGTATCTTCGAAGGTATAACCTTTTGCTGCATAAGCCTGTGGCTTCTGTTGATCCAAAAGCCCACGTAAAAAAGGAATATTCAATTTCGGGTATAACTTTTGCACACCAGACAACTGTGCAAAATGGACAATGTCTTGCATACCATAGTTACCTAAAGCCATCGGATTTAAATAAACTCGCTTAGTCACTTCATCACGTACAATCGGTAACTCTGTAATTTCCAAACGCTCAAAATCACGCTGTATAGTACGTGGGTGGGTCTTAAATTCTTGCGCCAACTCATGTACGCTCAGTTTTTCACCTGAGTTTAATTTAACAATAATTTTAACTAACCGTTCTGCCAATCGCTCATGTGTTGAAAGGCTGCCTTCCATATTTACCCCTATACCATCCCACTTCATTTTGTTGTTAGATTTTTGATGACGTCCGTTCCGTTTTGATTTTAGAAAGTTCAGGGATCATCTTTTATATAAAAGTATCTAACGTGTATTATTTTCACTCATCACTTTGACAGGTGGTGTCACTCCTTCATTCTTTTTGAATCTTTTTTCAAAACAAATAACTGTTATTTCTAAAAAAATATCAAATATTTGGTTATTCCTTTTATTTGTACTCAATTTGAGTAATTTAGTCAATGTACCATAAATAAGAGGCATGACTAGAAGCATTCACACAGATGAGATGGTTGCGCTTCGAAATTGGCTTAGAAACCAGCGAAAAGCACAAAAGATGACTATGCGTACTTTAGCTGAACGCATGGAAAGACCACATTCGTTTGTACAACGGGTCGAAGAAGGTGACCGTCGTTTAGATTTAGTCGAATATGTTTGGTATTGTTCTGCATTAGGCGTTAACCCACAAACAGGACTAGATTTAGTTATAAAAAGTACGTCATTCGCGCATTCCTAAAATAGACATCCCATTAACCTACACAACACATTAGACAGGCTGTGTCTTTGATAAATTTTTTTCATCACGACATATCCTGTCCTCAGCATTATTTATTCTTCATCCATTACCACTGGAATAGAAGAATATGCAAAAACAGTTATATCGAATTTTTATTATTGTAGGGAGTGTACTCACCACAACATTATCTGGTTGTAAATTGCCAATTCCCTCTGAAGTTAGTGAAGCTTTAGCTAATCTTGGGGCTCGCTTTTCGATACGAGCAATTATTGAAAAATGGGATAAAAGTCAAAATAACGAACTACCATTTCAGCTAAAATCAGGTGAGTTTTATGAAAAAGTCAAAACTCAAGAAGATGAGTTTTACGTGGTACATCGTTTAGGCAACGTAACTGAACACTATTCACTTGATGGAAAATTAAGATGGTCAAGTGCTACGCCAATAACACCTCCACCGAACCTCGAAAAAGAAGTTTCTGCCCTAAACTGGAATGATGCCACCCCCTCTAGTCTTGATGATAACCAGCTCTACCCGGAGTTAAATTTTCCCGATTTCAGTGCTCCTGGTTATCGAAAATATACCGACCCTGAATTATTAAGACAGATCGATACTGAATATCATGCCAGCATAAATTTAAGCTCAAACCCCAAAGACCACGGGTTAAAACCAATTTCATCTGCACCTAAAATAATCAAAGGAATATCTACATTCATGCATGATAATGGCCCTAAATTCGTCAACCAGGCATTTGGTCGGCCTAATGTATCTGATGTGGCTCTTTCATTTGATGGTTGGCTAGAGTTGAATGAAAATGAAATACTTTACCGAGCTGTTATCGATTCCGCTCGCTTTCAATGTACGTGGTATCAGGCGGTAGTAGATACTTTAACCGGGCAGTTAATCTATGAAGAGTTTATGCCTTGCTTTGCGGCAGGTGAAGAAAATTTAGATGCAATCTAAAACATACGCCATAAGACTATCTCCTGAAAGTCTTATAGTTTTATCTGTTTTTATAATCGGCCTATACCCAACAACCCGTACCTTGCTTATGAAATGCGTACGTGAATGGTGGTTTTTTCACCTCCTTATAGCACGCATTAGAACCATTAGATTTTGCCTAAAAAAGGCAATTAATATACTTTAAAACAAATAGTTAAAAATAAGTGTCCACATGATTTCACATCCCCCATTTGCATCAACCGACAGAGTTTGATAGCGTTTTACTTCTCTTAAAAATAAACTCAAAAAAAATGGAAGAACTTATACCTAACCTACTTCTTGAACAAATCAATGGTTATGAAAAAAATATTCTTGATTGTTTTTACTACACTTCCAATAACTTCAAACGTCTTAAATTCGAAGAAATACATGCCTCTATTACATTCGATAATGGGAATCAATACGATAAATCACTTAAAGTTGAATTAATACTCCCTCCATTAGACTATGTCTACCTTCGGGAAGAATTGCTTAAGAACCCATTTCAAATGGGATCGGTAGAAGCAACTTATATTTTTTGTCTATGTAAAGATGCCCGTTCAAAAATACATTCATATTCCTTGATAGAAGCCAATAGCATCATACAACACATTCAAAAGGTTCATGAAACAACGCATAACATCATTAAATCGGGAATAGAATACACTGCTATCTCCCCGTACATGGCATTTTATATTGATGAAAAGCAAACGGAACAATCAACTTATCAGGATAAACTATATTACCTTCCCCATTTTAAAATCCATTTTCTTAAATACGTATTAGATTCCAGTCCTAATGTCTTTGACACCAAAAGTACTCTGATCACCATACGACAAGAAATACAATCTATTCTGACAGACCACTATAAGCAGATCCTCTACAATAAACTTAATGAGAGTGTTCTAGAAAATGGGACTAAATGGAAATCTATTAACTTTGCTGCAATCAGACTTGAAAACAAAATGAATGAGGAAATATCCAATCTAGTTAAATCCAATAAAGAACTTTTCCAAAAAGGCAGACAAGAGTTGATTGAGTATTATATTAAAATGATTGAACGTTTAAACACAGAAATAACAGACAATGCCTGGGTTCAAAAAAATAAAGAAGCACTTACTAATGCTCAAATTAAGATAGACAATCTAACCCAAGTTTTATTAATAGAAAAGGAACTTCTAAACAAGATAGATACTCTTACATTCTTAAATCAAAAAAAATATAGCGCTAAAACATTTAAAATTTGGATAACTAAAAATATATCAAAACCAGAATGGAAAAAATTATTCTTAAAATAGAAATCTAGCCATAAAAAATATTACACTCTCATTATAAAAAACAAACATCTCTTCAAAAAAATCTATTATTAATTCTTCATTTATTCCCTTTAATTATCTTCATCAACGATAGAATTACCGTCATTCCGCCTACAAACAAATTAAAACAAAAAATAAAAGTCAATATCTATACATTACTTTTTTAACCAAATGTATGCTTCACCATAAATCCAACATATATTTGATTTATTTAAAATTATATAAAAATATCACAATGATACAAACATCTATCTTTCTTATTTACCTAGCAAAAGAACAGTTATACGCTGCCTACAGAGTAAAAAAGGAAAGGGAAATGACTTGTCTTTTTAAGGAAAACTCCCCCTTAATTTTTTGCTGCAAAACTAAATATTTTAAGAGGAGACATATTAATTTTATCCAACACTTAAAATCATTAAGTATCCGCATCAATTTGAACAACTTTTTGTTAAAAATTATCGCTACAGAAGTGATTTTTTAATAAAAAAGGAGGAGATAAATATAGGAATTAAAATCTAATTATTAATTATTTAATTTAAGTATCAATAATTATCTAATTAATAATAGTTTCAAGTGTAATTATTTAATTAACAATCTGAGTGTTATTGTTTAACAAATAACACCAGATAAATAAATATTTATTGTGAGAAATATAGCCAATGGTAATCAGAAAAAGGAGACCAAACAAAATACGAGAACCGGTTATTCCGCATCACTTGCTTGCAGCAATGATACGAGAGAGTCAGCTTATCTTGTCACCCACAGATGATGACACCACCCTGATTTTCAGTGATTACCGGATCGACTACATGTTGTTGTGTGGACAAATGGTTGAAGCCATCAAGAGGAATAGATCACCACCAGCAAAGATTATTTCAATTGACGAACCCGACCCCAAAATCGTTTTGAAATATTCAAAATGGTTTAAGCCCTATGTTCCTTTCTTTGACATGCTCATAGATTGTGACATATCGGACTTTAAGGATTTTGAGGTCTGTAATGAGATTCAGGCTTTTTTTGAAGCAAAAGATAAACTGCAAACTCAGTATCCACAATTGATTGGTGTATATGAGGGGTGTTTTGCATTAGGGAAGGAAACTTACCTAAAACATAGAATTCAACCACTCAATCAGTTTATCAAATTAATTCGTGAAGTATTAAATAGCCCGAAACACAGGTCTGCAATTGCGAAACGAGAACGGAAAAGTAGAGACGAATTTCGTTCATTAAAAGAATGGATTGATGCTCACTTTGAAGTCTATAGCAAATTACTGGTCATTCGGATTGATCTGGCATTAAAGCCACCTCAATCCAGTCTGATCGATAACAACTTGGTGGATTTTAACAACGCCTTTCATTCTCAGCACAACCTGAACTACCTCAAGAACAGGGTCAAGAGAATTAGACACAACAAAAGCAACAACAAACTACTCCAGAAGATTGTTGGCTTTGCATATAAGTTCGAGCACGGTGTCCGCAAAGGGATGCACATTCATGCCATGTTTCTGGTTAACGGCCAGCCCCATGAGCGCGATGAGTATTATGCAAATGAAATTAGCAACTACTGGATCAAACTGACCAATGGTCAGGGATATACCTACAACTGCAACCGTGAAAAAAAACAGTATGTAAATTTAGGAATAGGTCCAATGGAATACTACGATATTGAAAAACGCACTAACCTACTGATTTGCCTGCAATACATGAGTAAATCAGCTCAGTTCTTTATGTTTAAACCTCTTGCTGAAGTCGCTTATCGAGCAATCCAAAAATCAGCAGCTCCACAAAAGCGGTCTAAAGCCGGACGTCCACGTAAATACCCTAACCCTGACATTGTACTGCCTAAAACAAAGAAGTGCAGCAAGGAAGGAGGTGAAAAATGAACCCGCTCAATAAATTCGGGCAAGCAATGGCATCCCAGAATGTAAGGATGATGTTACAAGAATCCGTACCAAGATTACCACGACCTGTTGACCCACCAACTCCTTCAATTGGTGATTTCTATGCCTATTGTAATTACTTTACGAAATGTAATACAAACAAATTAAGCAAAATTGACTATTACCATGGATATCATCCTAAGGTCAATTTAACACAACTCGGTAAGAATATTCATGAGTCTGTCATGTTCGCTTTGTACTCACCCGTTGCCCATTTGCATACCCAAGGCCTTATATTGCTCTCTCCTCTTAGCAGTCTTGTACTAAATAAAATTCAAGAACATGCTCTACCTCAAATCAATATATATGATCCACCAAATGAACCTCGGTTCAATAATTTTATTGCCGATATTCACTATACTGCAATGCAAGGCAACATCAGAAAACAAGAAAAAAACTGGGAGACTAGACAAAAGGTTGCGACTTCCAATTTCAATCTTTGGCTCATGTCTGTATTTGAACAGTCTAGAGGTTTCTATATTGAAATATATGACATTAAAGAGCCTGATGAGATACATCCAAAATCACCAAAAGATAGTCTTCTTTTTGAAGTACACGTTAAATCTATCGTAAAAGAACACAAATATCGGCCAGAGGTAATCTCAATCATCTCCAAGTGGACCATCATGCCATCTGGTCAGTTAATTTTGAAAGTTTTTGTTTTGGTTGAGTGCAACGATTCTGATCACTTACTTAGTGAGCCTAATGAAGTATCTGGAAAGCTACATACTACTCCCGAGAATCAGGGCTTCGTTATCATTGAGCGAGTTCTTTTACCCGAGCAACTTCAGCCCAATTTCTTTCATCGTAATGCACCCAACTTCGGTAACCATATGCAACGTTTGGAATCTTACTTACTCCATACGGATTATTACCTAAGAATTGGTGACATGAAGCCAACAATGGAAATCCTTTATACCCGCAATAACGACAAATTACCTGGCATGCGTAAGGAGCGTTCAAAATGATCGAAAATCGCTACCGTGTAAAAGACCTCGTAAACTATCCGGAACGTCAGGCAAAAGACTATATTGATCGTGGTGGTCGCCATCGTCGATTATCTTATAAACCCGCAACAAAGGGCTTATTGAATATCGCAGAATCTACATTCTGGAAAATGGTTCGCAGGGGTGACTTTCCACCACCCACCTATCTGACAGCAAGTATGCCAACGTGGACAGAAAGCCAAATTAATACATGGCTTGAGGCTCGTAGTAGTAGGGCTGCATAAGTCAGTAAAGCCTGTCTCTATGACAGGCTTTTTCTATATATTATGAATAAGTAATGATTCCAAATAATCCGCCCACTCCTGCATCATCTCACGACGATTATTCAAGAACTTAGTTCGGTTATAGGCTGTACCATTGTTGTCCTTAACTTTATGGGCTAACTGATGTTCAATAAAATCTACACGTTGCTCTAAAATCTCATCCAACATAGTACGAGCAGTTGCCCTGAAACCATGTGCTGTCTGTTCACCACCGTAACCCAGACGCTTTAAAGCTGAATTGATGGTATTGTCAGAAATAAATGTTTTTCCATCCCGCCCCACAAAGATATATTCACTGTAAGGATGTAAATCAATAATTGACACAATCAGATCAAAGGCCTGATCAGATAAAGGCACAATATGAAGCTGCTTGGTTTTACTGGCTGTAAATTTAAAACAACGCTCCTCACGATAGAAAAATTCCTTTTTCAGCTTTCGTATCTCCCCCGGTCTCTGAAAAGTCAATACTGAGATTTTTAGCGCAACCTGTGTCGTCAGTAAGCAACGAGGATACAATTTGGAGTAATTCCAGATTTTATTCAACATAGGAGCTAAGTCCTGCTCTTCTGTCACTGCTGCAAAATTTCCACCCTGTGGTTTTGGCAGTTCAATATCCTCAATAGGATTGTACTGAATTAGCTTTTTCTTACGTGCCGATTTAAATATTTGATTGAGGTCTGATTTAAGACGTTTGGCAACAGACAAAGCACCACGTTCTACAATACGTTTAAATACCTTAATCTCAAGTATTTCCAAAGTAAGCTGAGGAAAGGTTAGATCGCCAATATAGGGATAAACATCATGCTTTAGACGACGGATCGTTTCTTCATCCTGTTTTTGTTCAAGCTCACGCTTATGCAACCATGATTCAGCAACAACACGAAAGGTATTCTCTGCTTCTTTTTGTTTTTGTGACTTGGTTTCAATCCGCTCCATTGCTGGATCAAAACCTTGCTTAATGAGCTTCTTATATTCATCTCGAATGGTACGAGCATCATCTAGCGAAACTTCAGGGTAAGTACCCAAAGATAAATCGTTGCGCTTGCCTAAAAATGGGCGTGTATAATTGAATATCCAGTATTTGCTACCACTCTGATCAATACGCAAATACAAGTTTCCCCCATCTGACAATTTATACATTTTATCGGGGTCAGGTTTAGCTTTTTTAACTTGTAAAGAACTAAGCTTGTTTATTCCACGAGTCGCCATAATTCAGACATAAAAAAATGCAGTAAGAAATTATCTTACTGCATTTTTTACTACTTTATAACCGCTCATTGACGTACTGCGTCATAGCTCGTTATATCGTTCATTTCCAACTTTAACCTTATAAGTCAACCACTTACATAGTGTTAAACAGTGTCAGAAATTTGAATTTGGCGGAAGCGGTGAGATTCGAACTCACGGAGGACTCACACCCTCGTCGGTTTTCAAGACCGGTGCATTAAACCGCTCTGCCACGCTTCCATGTGCGTAAGAATACAAAGCTTATTCATTTTATTCAAGAAAAATATCATCGCTTTGTGTTCAAGTGCATATTGTTTCATCAATTTTACAATCGAGCAGCTAATTCTGCTCCTTCTTTGATCGCACGCTTCGCATCTAGCTCTGCTGCGAGCTTTGCTCCACCAATAATATGGTAGTTCGCTATAGTCGACTCACCTTCTTTTGGCATCAAGTCTTTTACCGACTCTTGACCCGCACACACTACAACCGTGTCTACACGTAAAAGCTGGTCTTGACCATTGTGCTCAATCCAAAGCCCTTCATCAGTGACAGCTTTATATTGCACACCACGTAACATACGCACGCCATGCTTTTTAAGCTGTGCACGGTGTACCCAACCTGAAGTCTTGCCTAGGCCAATACCGAGAGGTGTTGTTTTACGTTGTAGTAAATAAATCTCGCGGATTGCTGGTTCAACTATTGGTGGCTGCATACCACCTTCAGAAACATAGTTCGGATCTGGGTCTACCCCCCATTCACGTTGCCACTCGGCTAAAGGTTGAGGCTGTGGTTGATGTGGAGGTTTAAGTAAAAACTCAGATACATCAAAACCAATACCGCCTGCACCGATCACTGCTACTTTTTGTCCAACTTCTGCCCCTTTTAAAACTTGAGCATATGAAAGAACTTGTGGTGCATTGCTTCCTTCAATTTTTAATGCCCGAGGGATTACACCAGTAGCAACAATCACTTCATCAAAACCTTCGCGTTCAAGCTGCTCACGATTCACACGAGTATTTAAACGTACATCCACTCCTGTTTTTTCAAGTTGTACTTTGAAGTAGCGAATCGTTTCGTGGAATTCTTCTTTACCTGGTACAACTTTGGCAAAGTTAAACTGACCGCCCACATCTGAAGTTGCTTCAAATAGCGTCACTGCATGGCCACGGCTTGCAGCAACAGTTGCCGCGGACATACCTGCTACACCACCGCCTACAACAGCAATACGTTTAGGCTGCTTGGTTTTTAAATAAACCAGTTCTGTTTCATGGCCTGCACGTGGGTTCACTAAACAAGACACGCGCTTATTTTTAAAAGCATGGTCTAAACAGGCTTGGTTACAAGCAATACAGGTATTAATTTCATCAACACGGTTAGTCGCAGTCTTATTTACCCAAAATGCATCGGCCAATAAAGGGCGTGCCATTTGAACCATATCAGCTTTGCCAGTTGCCAAAATCTCTTCGGCAGTTTCAGGCATGTTAATACGGTTTGACGCAATAATCGGAATAGAAATATGTTGTTTTACATGTGCCGTGTAATCGACAAAAGCGGCTCGAGGCACAGATGTTACAATGGTCGGTACACGCGCTTCATGCCAGCCAATGCCAGTATTTAATAAAGTCACACCTGCCTTTTCTAAAGCTTTTGCAACAGTAACTACTTCTTGCATGGTGTTCCCATCATGCACAAGGTCGAGTAGAGACAAGCGGAAACAAATAATAAACTTCTCACCAACTTTGGCACGAATCGCTTTCACAATCTCGACTGGAAAACGCATCCGGTTTTCAATTTCACCACCCCAACGGTCAGTACGCTGGTTAACGTGGCTACTTAAAAACTGGTTAATTAAATAACCTTCCGAGCCCATAATTTCGACACCGTCATAACCTGCTTTTTTGGCAATGTCAGCGCACTGAGCGTAATCTTCTATTGTGCTGAGAATATTTTTTTCAGAAAGCTGACGCGGTTTAAATGGTGAAATTGGAGATTTAATTGCCGTTGAAGACACAACAAATGGTTGGTAACCATATCGGCCAGCGTGCAAAATCTGCATTAAGATTTTAGAGCCATGTTTATGAACAGCATGGGTTACCAAACGGTGCTGAGGAACATCAAAGAGACTGTTCATGGTTCCACCCGCAGGTGCCAACCATCCCTGACGGTTCGGAGAAATACCACCTGTCACAATCAGGCCAACCCCACCTTTTGCACGCTCTTCAAAATAAGCTGCCAGTTTTGGGTAGTTAAAAAAACGGTCTTCAAGTCCCGTATGCATGGATCCCATCACCACACGGTTTTTAATGGTGGTAAAGCCTAAATGTAATGGTTTTAATAAATTGGCGTAACTTGTCATGCTGCGTCCCAATAATTTTTTGCAACTTGTTGCATAGTACTTTAATACTTTTTTGATAATTTTGGATGACCCAGAATTATTTTTTATTCGAGATTATGGTCAATCTATATATAAAGAAGACAATCCCATATTTTCTTCAAATAATAAATACCAATCAGAACAAGTGAATTAATGATTTTTTTGCCAAAAAAAGCACCATGAATAGTGCTACAATAGCCGCCATTCAGAATTCTCGAGACCACCTCAACGGGGTCTTTTTTATAAATGTTAGGATTAGCAATGACTGATAATGCAACTATCTTGCAGCATGTACCAGTAGGCAAAAAAGTTGGGATTGCCTTCTCCGGAGGCCTAGACACTTCAGCTGCTTTATTATGGATGAAACAAAAGGGTGCAGAGCCTTATGCATATACTGCAAACTTAGGCCAGCCTGATGAAGATGACTACGATGCAATTCCAAAGAAAGCAGAACAATACGGCGCTGTAAAAGCTCGCTTAATTGACTGCCGCTTACAACTTGCACTTGAAGGTATTGCTGCAATTCAGTGTGGTGCATTCCATATCAGTACAGGTGGTGTTCCTTATTTCAATACGACTCCATTAGGTCGTGCAGTAACAGGTACAATGTTAGTTACTGCAATGAAAGAAGATGACGTAAACATCTGGGGTGACGGTTCAACTTACAAAGGTAACGATATTGAACGTTTCTATCGTTATGGTTTGTTGACCAACCCGAATCTTAAAATTTATAAGCCTTGGTTAGATCAAAACTTCATCGATGAACTCGGTGGCCGTGCAGAAATGTCACAGTTCCTGATCGACAACGGTTTTGACTATAAAATGTCAAAAGAAAAAGCGTACTCAACTGACTCAAACATGTTGGGCGCAACTCACGAAGCAAAAGATCTTGAATATCTAAATGCTGGTATCAAAATCGTTGACCCAATTATGGGTGTTGCTTTCTGGAAAGAAGAAGTTGAAATCAAACCAGAAGAAGTAACTGTACGTTTTGAAGAAGGTGTACCTGTTGCATTAAACGGTCAAACTTTTAACAATCCAGTTGAGCTTATTCTTGAAGCAAACCGTATTGGTGGTCGTCATGGTTTAGGTATGTCTGACCAAATCGAAAACCGTATTATCGAAGCGAAATCTCGCGGTATTTATGAAGCACCGGGTATGGCCCTTCTTCATATTGCTTACGAGCGTTTGGTTACTGGTATTCATAACGAAGATACGATCGAACAATACCGCATTAACGGTTTACGTTTAGGTCGTTTACTTTACCAAGGTCGTTGGTTCGATTCTCAAGCACTTATGTTGCGTGAAACTGCACAGCGTTGGGTTGCTAAAGCTGTTACAGGTGAAGTTACTCTTGAACTGCGTCGTGGTAATGACTACACCATCATGAACACTGAATCTCCAAACTTAACGTACGAAGCTGAACGTTTAACAATGGAAAAAGGCGATTCAATGTTCTCGCCTATGGACCGTATTGGTCAGTTGACTATGCGTAACCTCGACATTACCGATACACGTGCAAAACTTGGTATCTATACAGATGCTGGTTTACTTTCAATCGGTCAAGGTTCTGCTATTCCTCAATTAGACAGTAAGAAAAAATAATTTTCTTATAGCGTCAAAAAAGGCTACCTATTAAGGTGGCCTTTTTATTTTTAATAATTTATTTAGGCAATTTCGGCGACTTGTAAAGGCTGATAATAAATCTGGTTACGCCCAAGCTGCTTAGCCCGATATAAAGCTTGATCGGCAGCATGAATTAAATTTTCCTGAGTAACTTTCAAGCCCTCTGTGTAAACAGTAAAACCCAAACTAATCGTTACATGCGTAGAGACCAAAGATGCAGCATGAGGAATCGCTTGGCGCTCAATCGCTTTATAAATATTGGCAGCCACAGCATATGCACCTTGAGCAGGTGTTTTTGGCAAAAGAACCACAAACTCTTCTCCGCCATATCGGGCAACAAAATCAACATGACGAATCGAATTTTTAATTGCAGAGGCAATAGATGAGATGACTTTGTCCCCCATCTGATGCCCATAAAAATCGTTATAGTTTTTAAAAAAATCGATATCAATAAATAAAACGGCCAATGGTCGTTGCTCTTGCTTTGCTCGATAGTAAAAAAAGTCAAACATCTCATCGAAAGTACGTCGATTAGAAATTTTAGTGAGTGCATCTTGCTGACTTAAATGAAGCAATTCAGATGCCTCAATACGTAAAATCTTTTCGTTAAGCTCAGCAAGCTGATTATTTAAAAAAAGACTTCTTTCCCTAGACGTAAGCATCGTACTAATTGAGAAACCTAGAATACAGCTACCAAACAGTGCCCGCCCTAAAGCAATGTAGTCACAATTCGCTTGCAGTAGAATCAATGAAGAAAAAACAAAAATTGCGGCTGTTAAACCCACATAAAGCATATGTAGAGGCTTTATACCGCTCAAAATAAAGCCGAGCATATATAAAAAAGAAAGTAGTAACATCGACTGATTTTTTAGAGCGATATTTCCTACACTAAGCAGTAACATTGCATTGAAAATAATGGTAAAAAATACAATCCCGCACGCAGCGATATAAAAATATTCAGTGAGTTTTTTAAACTTGGCAAAAACCCAAAATAGCAGCAGCGCACAAGCAATATTAATTGCACTCAGTAAGCAGTAAATAAAATCCCAAGTAATGTAAGGTACGCCAATCACTAAGTAGTCTGTAGGGAGCGCTAATAAAATAAAAATTAGATAGGTGAGAACGCCACTTGCTAAAAATTTGGAGATATTTTGTTTAGTTCGTTCAAGATTTAAGCACCAGAACTTTTTTTCTAATTGATGAGGCAAAGGTGTATTGGCATAACGATGGGTATGTAAAGTTACCAGATATTCTATTTCTTCTTTTGCTTTGAGTAATTCCTGTACATTTCCCCTATTTACCACTACCCGATTCCTACCTCTTACACATTAACAAAATATAACATTATTTTTTGAGGCCTCTTGCGCTTTATTTTGCCATTTGTCCGTAATTCTCGTTACCATTTTCACACTTTATCGATTATCATTTGTTTTATTTCGAAGTTTGAACTGCCTTGGACTCTATTACCCTGCTCCAGCCAGATGACTGGCATGCACATTTACGTGATGGTTTAGCATTAAAACGTACTGTACCTGATTTGGCTAAACAGTTTGCTCGTGCGATCTGTATGCCAAACCTTGTTCCACCAGTAAAGACTGTGGAAGAAGCACTGGCTTACCGTGAACGTATTCTTGCTCATGTTCCAGAAGGTCTCAATTTTGACCCGCGTATGGTGCTTTATTTTACTGACTTCACCTCACCAGACGAAGTTCGTAAAATTAAAGAATCTGGACATGTAAATGCAATTAAACTTTACCCAGCGGGCGCAACCACCAATTCTGATAATGGTGTGAGTGATATCCGTAAGGTTTATGCAGTTATTGAACAATTAGAAGAACATCAAGTTCCGTTATTACTTCATGGTGAAGTAACTCATAACCATGTCGATATTTTTGACCGTGAAAAACGCTTCCTTGATGAAGTACTCAACCCACTCTTAAAACAGTTTCCAAAACTTAAAGTGGTACTTGAGCACATTACAACAAGCGATGCGGCTCATTTTGTTTTAGAGCATGACCGTAATGTTGCGGCAACAATCACTCCCCAGCATTTATTATTTAACCGTAATGATATGTTGGTCGGTGGCATTAAACCGCATTTTTACTGTTTGCCAATTTTAAAGCGCCAAACACACCAAACAACTTTGCTTGAAGTTGCAACGAGTGGTAACCCTAAATTTTTCTTGGGTACAGACAGTGCTCCTCACTCACAAAATGCAAAAGAAAATGCGTGTGGCTGTGCGGGCTGTTATAGTGCACCTAATGCAATTGAGCTTTATGCCCAAGCATTTGACCAAGTGGGTAAATTAGAGCGCTTAGAAGGTTTTGCTAGCCATTTTGGCGCAGACTTCTATGGTCTACCACGTAATACTTCTACCATTACTTTGGTAAAAGAAGATAACCTTGTTCCAGAATCTTTTGATTATTTAGATGATCAAAAAATTATCCCGCTGCATGCCGGGAAAACGCTGCAATGGAGAAAAGTGTGACACAAGAAACCTCTGTCCCGGTCATTGGCCAACGTTTTCGTGGCTTCTTACCTGTTGTTGTTGACGTTGAAACGGCAGGTTTTAATGCCCAGACAGATGCATTGCTAGAAATTGCGTGCATTCCGATTGTGTATGATGCTCAGGGACAATTTGTCCCTGGTCCAGCATTTCATGCGCACATTAACCCATTTGAAGGGGCTAACCTCGACCGTCGTTCGCTAGACTTTATTGGTATTGATCCATTCAATCCAATGCGTATTGCAATGGCTGAAGATGAACGGACTGCATTACGCCGTATTTTTAAATCAGTCAATGAAGTTCGCAAACAGCAACACTGCACTCATGCAGTTTTGGTCGGTCATAACGCTCATTTTGATCTTGGTTTTGTTCAAGCAGCAATTGCACGTACAAGCACAAAAAACCAGAACCCTTTTCATAGTTTTTCAGTCATGGATACAGTTACTTTAAGTGCTGTAATGTTTGGACAAACCGTCCTTGCTAAAGCCTGCATTCAAGCTGGAATTGAGTTCGATGGTAAAGAAGCACACTCTGCTTTATACGATACTCAGAAGACTGCTGAACTGTTTTGCTATATTTTGAACAAACTGTCTCCTTACCTACTTGACAGTTTGGTGGCGGCTTCTTAAGATACCGCCATCCTCAACGTCCCTATCGTCTAGAGGCCTAGGACATCGCCCTTTCACGGCGGTAACCGGGGTTCGAATCCCCGTAGGGACGCCATATTTTTTCTATAAAGAATCATTTCTTTAAATTATTTATCTCACTTCAAATTTTATCCATGAGATAAATTTTTTATTTTCAAAATCAAGACTTCAACTTTACTTCACCAATATGTTGAGTGGGTTGTACACTTGGATCATCTTTCTCAATAATTATTGCATCAGTAACTAACTTTGTTTTTGTTAAATCTGGTTCTATTGAAACTTGAGCTAATGAACTTGATACAATATTAAAATCAGCATGTATTTGTGCAAGCTCTGGTGTTCTTTTATAACGTACAACTCTAAAACCAGCTTCCTGAATCAAAGCATCTCGCTCTGCATCAAACTTTTCTTTCCCCTTATGGCTAGAATCATCTAACTCAACAATAGCAACTATATTAAATGCTTTATCCAACACAATAAAATCAGCAACTTTGCGATTAAACAAATTACGTGTCGCATATCCTTGTGCTGTCATAAAAGCACTAAAAGCAACTTGTGCCAAAATAATATGTTCAGGCAAGCCTTCTCTTAGCTTTATAAAAGTCGGTTGTTCATTCATAGTAATGATACGCTTTCCCTTAATTGGGTTACGTTTTGCATTTCGATTTTTACTTTCCCCTTTCTTTAAAACACTTAAAATTGCCAATATAATTATGGTCAACAAAACCATGCCGACAAGCATAGACATTAAACTTCCCCTTGATAAAAATAAAAAACAAACTGATCTTTAAAAAATACAATTTTAAAACGGCTAACTATAAATTATTTGTTTGATTTTAAAAGCTATTGTTTTATGTATTTGATGCTCTATTTTAGACTGTAATTTATAATTGTTTAAGTCCATCTATTTTTATATTTCTTAATTTTTATTACTCATAGTGCAAATACTTTTATTTTATATAGCTACCTTAAATAAACCACACACCATTCAAATGTTTATGAATTACTCTTTTAGCTGGAAAAATAAATACGCCATTTCATTTGCTGAAATGGCGTATCATCTTTTAAGCTGACTTACGTGAATTCACTTGCCCTTGAATCACCGCTTTAATATTGCCTTTGGCATAATTTAAAAACACCACCAGTGGTGAAAGTTTTGGATTTGGTTTTTTACCCTTGCCAATGGTTTTAAATTGAGCGGCATACCAAATAATTTCCATAATTGCCATTTTATCGACAAAAGGTAAGCCCGTTTTAATCGGCTTTACGGCATAACGCACATCTTGCCCTGCAATTAAACGTTCTGTTAAATCGGTTTCCACGGCAAATGGGCGAGCAATACCAATAAAGTCACATGCGCCACTTGCGAGTGCAGCATTCATGCCCTCTACTGTACGAAAGCCACCTGTCACCATGAGCTTACACTTAACATGCTGGCGGATTTTCTCAGCAAAATCTAAAAAGTATGCTTCACGCGCAATCGTGCTTGCTTTACGTTTATCCGCCTTAGCCCCAGCCATTGCTGGTGCCTCATAAGTACCGCCTGAAATTTCAATTAAATCGATACCAGCTTCATCTACTGCTTTAAAAACTGAAATCACATCTTCTTCGCTAATACCGCCACGCTGGAAGTCAGCCGAGTTAAGCTTCACGGAAATAATAAAATTTTCAGAGGTTGCTTCACGTACCGCCTTATAAACCTCTAATAAAAAACGGCTACGATTTTCAACTGAACCGCCCCATTGATCTGTACGCTTATTGGTTAATGGCGATAAAAACTGACTAATTAAATAACCATGTGCGCCGTGCAATTGCACGCCTTCGAAACCTGCTTTTTCACAGATCTGAGCTGCTTTCGCAAAGCGATTAATAATATCTAGAATTTCATCATGAGTAAGTTCACGTGGCGTTCCAAACATGGTTGCTAAAGCTGGGCTAAAAGGTACTGCCGATGGCGCCACGGTTTCTTTATTTAAACCTTTTGGGCACTGACGACCTGGGTGAGACAGTTGAATCAACTGCACCATGCCATATTTTTTACCTAACGCAGCCCACTCTTTTAAGCGCTCTAAGTCACGTTCAGTTTCAATAACCACAACACCCGGTTCATTCTTTGCTCCAGCATTTACCATGACATTGCCCGTAATGGCACAGCCAAGTTCACCTTTTGCCCAAGCACCATATAAGCCCAAATGTAAATCATTTGGTTGGCCTTCATAATTTGCAAGCGCCTCACTCATCGCACCTTTAATAATTCGGTTTTTAAAGGTGGTATTACGAATTGTGATGGGTTGAGCAATCTGGTTCATGGTTAACCTCTTTTTTTGAATTATAGAGCAATTACTCTAATTTAAATGAGTTATTGAGCGTGTCAAGACATAATCGATAACTGACAATAGCACATGTCAATTTTAAAGAATATAAAAATATACAACTTTTTGCATAAGTCAAAAATTAAATTTATTCTATTAAAAAACAAATAATTAAAATAAAATCTTAAAAAGATGCTCTAATTAACTGTCTGGTATATTCAGTTTGAGGCTTAGAAAATAAGAGTTCAGTTTCCTGATATTCAACAACTTTGGCATGACGTAATACCATTACTTTATGGCACAGTGATTTCACTATATTTAGATCATGACTAATAAAAATATAACTTAACTGCTCAGTTTGTTGTAATTGTCGCAACAACTTAATTATGGCTTTTTGCGTGGTTCGATCTAAGGCCGATGTAGGTTCATCCAAAATTAAAAGTTTAGGCTGAACCACTAAAGCTCTAGCTAAGGCTACACGTTGACGTTGGCCACCCGAAAGTTCATGAGGATAACGATGTTGAAAATCTTCAGCCAATTCAACTTTTACCAAAGCAGATTTAACTTGCTGAGTTACCCCTTTTTCATTTATAGCTTTTAAATTTAACCCTTCAGCAATAATCTGCCCTACTGTCATACGCGGGTTTAAACTGCCAAATGGGTCTTGGAATACAAGTTGAAAATCTGATCGCATCAACCGTAGCACTTTTGGCTGTAACTGATTCAAATCTTGCCCTAAAAAAACAATTTGCCCGTTACTCTTAATAAGCTGAACCAAAGCCAGAGCTAAAGATGACTTACCCGCACCACTTTCACCAACTACCCCCAGTGATTCACCTTGAGCAAGATCGAAACTCAAATCTTCTATTGCAGTGAAATATCCTTGAATGCGATTTAAAATTCCTTTTCTTATAGGAAATTGCACGCTGAGCTGTCGAACTAATAAAACGTTCTGTTGAACGGGTCTAGACTCTACACTTCCAAAATCATGATCTAACAACTGTGCTGTATAAGCTGTTTTAGGGTTTGCAAAGATTTGGCTCAGTTCACCTTGCTCTACTACACGCCCACTTTGCAATACAATCAGTTTCTCAGCATAGCGATGTACTAAATTTAGATCATGGCTAATTAAAATAAGTGCCATTCCATATTTTGCTTGTAAAGATTTTAATAGTTCTAAAATTTGTATCTGTAAGACCACATCCAACGCAGTCGTAGGTTCATCAGCAATCAAAATTTTAGGCTGAAGCGCCAATGTCATCGCAATCATGACACGTTGTTTTTGTCCACCAGAGAGCTCATGTGGATAGCGTTTTAAAATTTTTTCTGGTTCAATAATTCCCACATCTTTTAGCAGTTCAACTATTTGTTGTCGAACCTCGCGTTTTGAAAAACCTGATAAAAGAAGGTTTTCTCCTACAATTTTCTCAACCCGATGGAGCGGATTTAACGCAGTAGCAGGTTCCTGAAAAATCATAGCGATTTGTCGACCACGTAAATATGATTGAGCTCTCTCATCTAACTCAAGCATGTTTTGTGAGCCAATCCAGACCTGACCCGTTACTTCTAATTTTTCTTGCAGCAATCCCATTATGGCTAAGCAGCTCATCGATTTACCTGAACCACTTTCACCCACAATAGCGAGTGTTTCACCTTCACTTAAGTAAAAATTTAGCTCTTCTAATAAAACTTTTTGGTCTTTGGTTTGAACGGAAAGATGTTCTGCCTTTAACAACGTTGAGGCGATATTTAAATTATTTTCTTGGGTCAAACGCATCACGGGCCGCCTCCCCAATATAAATTAAAAGTGAAAGAACAATAGCCAGACTAAAAAAGCCTGAAATTGCCAGCCATGGCGCATCTAAATTGTTTTTACCTTGTAGCAATAACTCGCCTAATGAGGCTGCATCGGGTGGCAGGCCATACCCTAAAAAATCAAGAGCAGTTAAGGCACTAATATTAGTCGTTAAAATAAAAGGTAACTGAGACAAGCTCGAACTAATCGCATTGGGCAAAATATGCCTAAAAATAATAGCGCGATCGGTCACTCCCAAAACTTGGGCTGCACGAACATAATCAAGCTGGCGAGCTTTTAAAAATTCTGCTCTAACAATACCCACCAAAACGGTCCAGCCAAAAAACAACATAATGAAAAAGAGCCAATATACATTTGGAACAAACATACTGACTAAAATCATGACCATAAAAAGCATGGGTAAGCCATTCCAGACCTCAACCAAACGTTGTCCTAATAAATCTACCCAACCGCCATAGTAACCTTGAATGGCACCTACAGTAATTCCAAATAAAGCAGAACAAAATGTTAAGGCTAAACCGAAAAGTAACGATACTCTTAAGCCATAAAGAATGCGGGCAAAAATATCCCTTCCCTGATCATCTGTTCCCAACCAGTTTTGCTTGGAGGGTGGTGACGGTACAGGAACGGCCAAGTCTAAATTGGGAGTTTGATATGAAAATTGAATAAGCGGCCAAACTGCCCATCCTTTAGCCTCAATAAGCGCTTGTACGGCGGGATCTTTATAATCAGCTTCTGTTTCAAACACTCCACCAAACGTGGTTTCTGGATATGTTTTAAACACAGGCAAATAGTAAGAATTTTCATACTTCACTAACAATGGTTTATCGTTAGCAATCAACTCCGCGGCTAAGGACAAAACCAAAATAAGACTAAATAAAATAAAGCTGGCCCAGCCCAATTTATGCTGTCTAAAACGCTGTAATCGTGTGCGCACAATTAAAGACATTATTTGCCTCCTTTTGCGTCAAAGTGAATTCGTGGATCAATCCATTGGTACAGCACATCACAAATGAGACGTAAAATTAGGCTAAATAAAGTAAAGAAAAATAAAACCCCAAAAATAACAGGATAGTCGCGCTGAACAATTGCTTCAAAGCCCAGCAAACCCACCCCATCTAAATGAAAAATAATTTCTACGAACAGGTTACCCACAAAGAAAATACCTGCTAACACTTCTGGCAAGCCTGCGAGCACAACTAAAATAGCATTACGAAATACGTGTTTATATAAAACTTGTTGGCTGTTCAAACCTTTTGCATAGGCTGCCAAAACGTAGGGTTTATTGAGTTCTTCTAAAAATGAGTATTTAGTTAAATAGGTTAAACTGGCAAAACCGCCTAATACCATCGTAATCAGTGGTAAAGTCATATGCCATAAATAATCGGTAACTTTGCCCCAAAGACTAAATTGATGAAAGTTATCCGATACTAAGTTTTGTAAGGGAAACCATTGAAAATAAGAGCCACCTGCAAAAAAAACAACCAGTAAAATGGCAAATACAAAACTTGGTACAGCATATCCCACTACAAGAACTAAAGAGGTGGACCGATCAAACCATGAGCCTTGCTGTTTTGCTTTCTTAATCCCAAGTGGAATAGAAATTAAATAAATCAGAAAAGTGCTCACTAGCCCAAGCGAAATCGAAACAGGTATTTTTTCCCACAACAATTCCACGACTGGTTTATCTTTAAAGAAACTTTGTCCAAAATCTAAAGTTAAATAGCCTTTTAACATTAGAAAAAATCGTTCAGGGCCAGAACGATCAAAGCCGTACTGAGCCTTAATTTGCTCAACCATTTCAGGGCTTAAACCTTGAGCACCTTGATAATAAGTTTCTGCACTCAATGCACGGCCAATTCCCAAATCGCTTTGTGCCTGATGTATTGCTTGCTCAACTGGCCCACCCGGTGCAATTTGCACAACCACAAAGTTAATCAATAAAATGACAAACAATGTGGGAATCATTAAAAGAAGTCGCTTGAGAATATATGAACCCATATAACAGGATTTCCTTTATGGCAGGTGCTTTTTATTGTTGATGTAAATATTTGGCAACTGTTTTGGCTTTGTTTGCATCACTCCACCAATATTCTATTCCGGAAGAAAGTACTGGTTTAACTTTAGGTTGTTGATACATATTCCAATAAGCATACCAGTTTTCACCTTTACCATAGGTCGGAATTTGATAATAACTAGCTCTAAGCAATCGATCGAGAATGCGAGTATAAATAATCTGTTGTTCACGGCTTTTACTTGCAACGAGTTTTGAAATCACTTGATCAATTACTGGGTTGCGAATACCCGCATAATTGTAATTTCCATCCTGCGCTGCGGCGATACTTCCCCAAAATTGAGTTTGCTCATTGCCCGGATTGAGAGATTGCGGCAGATTCATTGTGGTCATATCAAAATCGTAACGACGAGTCCTTTCTAAATATTGCGGAGCATCGACCTGACGCAAATTAACTGCAATGCCTAACTTTTTTAGGTTACGAATAAAAGGTAAAAGTGTTCGTTGTTTACCATCTTGCTGAATTAAGAACTCAAGCTGAACTTTTTTTCCTTCTGGTGTAAATAGCTGCCCTTCTTTAACTTTATAACCAGCCTGTATGAGTAATTGCCGTGCAGTTAACAAGTTCTGACGGTTGAACCCACTTGCATCCGACACTGGATATTTCCAGTCGGCTAAAACACCTTGTTGCATGAGTGGAGATAACTTAGGTAATAACGGTTTTAACAAGTCTAATTCAGTTTTTGAAGGTCGACCTGTTGCTGCTAATTCACTATTTTCAAAATAACTTTGTAGGCGCTGATATTGACCATAAAACAAAGCTTTATTTTGCCATTCAAAGTCATAGGCATAGGTTAAAGCTTGTCTAAAACGAATATCATTTAAAGGTTTTCGTCTGGTGTTAAAAACATAACTTTCAGTGGCAATCGGGTTGTGGTGGCGAAACTTATATTGAGTAACAAGTCCCACTTTTAAGGCTGGAAAACGATAATCTGTTACCCATTTTTTAGGATTAGTTTCTTCATGCAAAGTGTATTGCCCAGATTTAAATCCTTCAAAAGCAATATCCCAATTTCGATAATAGACATATTTTAATCGGTCAAAATTGTAACGCCCCTTGTTAATAGGCAAATCTTTTGCCCAATAATTTGGGTTTCTTTTATAACTAATGCTTCTACCTGCATCAACTCGTTCAACTACATATGGCCCCGAACCAACAATCGGCTGTAGGGTAATTCGGCTAAAATCCCTTTTTTGCCAATCTGCTTTTGAATAAATTGGTAAGGTTGCCAAAATGAATGGCATTTTAGGATTATGAGTAGACTTAAAACTAAACTTTACCTGATGGGCGTTTATTACTTCTGTTTTTGCCAAATCAGCAAGGTACATCTGTAAACCTAAATTAGACTTCGTCTGATAGGCATCAAAACTAAATTTAACATCTGCCGCAGTGACTGGCTCTCCATTACTAAAACGCGCTTTAGGGTTTAAATAGAAAGTAACAGACTGCGTTTTTTCTGGGTCATAACTCACTTTCTCGGCTAAAAGCGGATATAAAACCCCGACCTCATCTAACGATTGAGTCATTAAAGTATCAAAAAGATAATTAACGCCCTCTGTAGCATTCCCCTTACCATTCATACTATTGAGGTTATCAAAAGTTCCTTGAGCGGCCTGACTTAACAGACCACCTTTAGGAGCATTCGGGTTTGCATATGGCATAGCCATCATTCCTAAATATTTAGGTTTGGAATGAATCGCTATATATGAAGTGGTTTGCTGTGCAGAAAAAACTGCATGCGAAACGACACTGAGCCCGACTAGCAGGCTCAGTTGAAAAGATGATTTATGCATAAATTGCTAATTATTTTATAAATTAGGCACTTTAATAACATCACCAATGCGAAGCTGAGTAGAAGGTGTCAAATTATTTAGCTCAGCCAAGAAATTGGTTTCTAAACCGTATTTGCTAGCAAGACCAATTAATGTATCACCACGCTTCACTTTGTATTCCACAACAGTTTTTGGAATTACAATATTTTGGCCGCGCTGTAAATTAGCACTCGCTTTTAATGCATTCATTTCAGCAAGTTCACGAACTGAAATGCCTGCACGGCTCGCAATACTATTTAAAGACTCACCAGATTTCACAGTATATCTTTCAGTGTTTTTACCAGCCGCAACTGTTTTAGTTGAAGACTTGGTGTCTACTTTAGCTGTTTCTACTGTAGGTACATCACCTGTTAGCTTTAAACGTTGCCCGACACGAACGCTACTGGTACGTGAAAGACCATTTAATGATGCAAGGTAGTCCAACTGTAAGTGGTAACGGTTAGCGATATTACCTAAGCTATCACCAGATTTGACTGTATACGTTTCTGGTGTTTCTTCTTTAGTATTTTTAGAAGGCTTTGTTGGTGCTTCTTCTTCAACTGTACCTGTTAGTTTTAAACGTTGACCAGCACGTAACCCAGCAGTACGAGACAAACCATTTAAGTCAGCCAAATAACCTGTTTGCAAGTTATATTTACTCGCAATCGCATTTAAGCTATCACCTGACTTTACAACGTATTGTTCTGGAACACTTAACCCTGCTGGTACTTTTATCGTTTGACCAAGCTGTACATGACTATTTGCTTTTAAGTTATTTAACTCGGCTAACTCAGCTAGGCTAATTTTTGATTTCGTTGCAATACTCGATAAAGTATCACCACGCTGCACTTTATAGCCTTCTGTTTTGTAAGAAATACTAGCAGTAGCTTTCTCAGATTTATTAGAAGTTTTAGTTTCAGCAACTTCATCTACAGAAATATCTTGTGTAGGCACATTAATCTTTTGCCCAGCCATCAAGTTACTACCCGCAGATAAACCTGGCGTTAATTCAGCAAGTTCTTGATTAGAGAGCGCATAACGATCTGCAATCAATTTAAGGTATTCACCGCGCTTCACAGTATAACTTTTAGTTGCTATACGTTTTGCATTTGCCAGAACTGCTTTCGGCTCGGCTTTAGCACTTGAGCGACTATTCTTCGGCTCTTTTAACAGTAATTTTTGCCCAACAAATAGACCATCTGTTACTGATAAATCGTTATATTCAGCCAATTGTCTTACTGACAAATTAAACTGATTAGCAACACCGCTTAAACTGTCGTTAGCTTCAACTACATATACATCTGGTTTAGCTGTACTTTTAGAAGTAGTTTGAGTTTCTTGTGGTTTAGCATCATAGAGGTAAAGTGTTGAACCTACATATAACGTCTTTTCAGGGTCAATCTGGTTCCACTTAGCAACATCGCGCCAGTTTACCCCGTTTTTCATTGCAATAACGGCCAACGTATCACCCGGTAAAACAGTATAGGTACTACGCTTACCTTTAGGCTGTACAACCACTACATCAGTATCAGTCTTGATGTAAGGTTTGTCTTTATTACGCTGTCCGTCTTCAGAGTTAGCTACAGTCACGTCTTCAGCTAAAGTTTTTGGATAGGCAAAACCTCTACTGACCTCTTTACCTTGTTGCTCTGCAACTGACTGGCTCGTCTGAATTGCGGTTAACCTAATTTTGCCATCATACGGATCGACAATTTCGGTTCCTTTAGGCGCGATTGCTTTTAATTCAGCAACGACTTGATCTTTTTCAGCTTGTGTTGGTTGCGGCTCTAAAGCTTGTTGAACTGTTTCTTTCTCACCTTCAGCTCGTACTGCCGCTAAAATCTTCTCACGCTCTGCAGCTGAAATTGGTGGCTCCATCTTAACAGGCTTCGTAATGTTAGCTGCATTGGTCACAGCTACAGGAATACGCGGCGCACTTGGTACATCCGCGGATGCTGCAAAGGCAGCTAACGCATCTGAACCACGTGGTGTAGATTTTGAAATCGTTGAAGTATTCTTCACTGGTGAAGAGGGTTTAACTGGCTGAACTTGTGTTGTTGGTGTTGTTCTTGTTGTCACTGTAGTAGATGGACTAACAGTTGTCGGTGTAGACGGTGAAGTTGCATTTGCCCACCAACCTGAGCTACCACCCGTTTTTTTCCCTTTTAATTTATTATCAATTGAAGGACTTAAATCTGCTGGAATCAAAATACGCATTGGACTCGCAGGGTCTACTGCTTCACCACGATATCCTGGGTTCAATGCATAAAGTTCTGCACGGCTTAATCCTGCTGTAGAAGCAATTTCATTTAACGTTAAAGGTGCAGATAAAGTCACTTCACGGAAATGGGGTCTATTTGCAATAGGCGGTAGTTCTACACCATAAGCCTTTGGATTTTTAATAATTTGAGCAACAGCTAAGAAACGTGGAACATAGTTCATTGTTTCTTGAGGCAATTTTAATGACCAATAATCAGTTGGCAAACCAGCAGCTTGGTTGCGGTTAATCGCCTGCTGAATACGTCCAGGGCCAGCATTATAGGCAGCTAATGCAAGTTCCCAAGAACCAAATTGGTTATAGAGACTTCCTAAAAACTCATAAGCTGCGCGAGTCGATTCAACCACATCTCGGCGCCCATCATACATACCAGTTTGCTTTAAGCCATAAATACGACCAGTACTTGGAATAAACTGCCATAGGCCCGCTGCTGCTGCACTACTTGTTGCAGCTGGGTCATAAGAACTTTCAATTACCGGTAATAATGCAAGTTCTGTCGGTAGTCCACGGCGTTCAGCTTCTTTTACAGTATGGTACAAATAACGGCTGGCACGAGCACTCAAGCGATCAAGGTAAGGCTGACGAGAAATGAACCAGCTACGCTGAGCTTCAATACGTGAATCCCAATGATTCAAGTCCATTTTGAAACCAACAGACATACGCTTCCAGACATCACCATGCTTCAAAATAAGCAGACGATCACCTTCTACAGCGCGCATATCGGTTGCTGAAAGTAAGTCTTCCAAAGAGTCAAGACTACTCGCATCTAAATAACCTGCACCACTGACCTGTTTCGATTTTGAGGTTTTTGCAGATTGCGGAGTCGATGAACAGCCTGTTGTAATACCCAACGCAGCTAAAGCAGAGCTAAGTACGGTAATTTTGAACAATGATGCCGCAGATGGCTGCCACACAAATGTGGTTGGTTTATACATAAAAACTTCCAAACAACTCGCGTAATATTTTTTTGGGGTTTGGCCACAAACCCTAGGTCTTCGATGCCATTGTAGTAAAGCGTGCAAGATAGACAAGGCAATAATTTGATGTCATTTGCATGGAAATGTTACAAGAAATTAAAAAAACCTTGCTTTGTAACGATGGAACCGAACTTTTTGCGTATACAATACACCATATTCAGTTCTTTTTCTTTTAGTTTAGGTTTCGATTTATGTCTCAAACAATCACACTGTATGTTGATGGTGCATGTCGTGGCAATCCGGGTTTAGGTGGTTGGGGCGCATATGTCATTACCGAGCAGGGTGAGCATAAATTATTTGGCGGTGAACCTGAGACAACCAATAACCGCATGGAGCTTACTGCTGCGATTGAAGGCGTTTCATTTTGCCCACCCGATGCTCACTTAATTATCTGGACAGATTCAAATTATGTGAAGCAAGGCATTACTGAATGGATTCATGGCTGGAAAAAGAAAAACTGGAAAGATGTAAAAAATCCTGATCTTTGGCAAAAATTAGATGCTGTATGTGCAGGTAGAAATATTGAGTGGAACTGGATTAAAGGCCATGCTGGACATGCTGGCAACGAAATGGCCGATGAGCTTGCAAATATCGGAGCCGATCAAACCGCACTTCAAAAAAAAACAGTTCAAGCGACTGCCCTGCAAGATATAAAAAAGCCTGAAGAGGATTGGTTGCTTGATGACCCTTTTGGGTTTGATATGGCAGAAGTAGCCGAAGAAGATAATATTGATCTTGAACAGCCCGAAGAAGTTGAGATGATTATTGTGGAAGAAGAAGTTATTGAAGTTGAAGCTGCTGAACCAGAAAGTAAGCAATCCATTAATAATATTCATCCTCAAATTGTTGTGACCGAAGCCAAATTACAATTACAAGGGCCTCGACAACTGATTCTCGATACGGAAACCACTGGTTTTTATTTCCAAGATGGCGACCGAATTATTGAGGTGGGCGCTATTGAAATGATTAACCGGAAACTCACCGGTAGCTCAATTCATATTTATATTAACCCACAAAAACCAGTGGGTGACTCAGAAAATATCCATGGTATCAGTGATAATTTCTTAAAAGATAAACCGCTCTATGCAGAAATTGCCGACACGCTCTTTGATTATCTAAAAGGCGCAGAGATTATTGCCCATAACGCAACCTTCGATATGAACTTCCTTGATATGGAGTTTAGACGCGCTGGTCTTCCCGCACTTTCCGAAGTATGTGAGGTAACAGATACGTTAGCTTTAGCAAAAAGCAAACATCCGGGACAAAAAAACTCGCTTGATGCTCTTGTAAGACGTTATGAAATTCCGGCACGCGACCGTACCTTCCACGGTGCATTACTCGATGCTGAAATTCTTTCAGACGTTTACCTAGCAATGACAGGTGGACAGGTTTCTTTTGATATAGATGCCTTATCCCAAAGTGAAAATAGCCAGAACATAACAAATAAAACTAGGATTCAAATTGACCTACCAGTTATTTACCCTTCTGAAGAAGAGCTAAATACACATGAGACTTGGGTCAAAGAATTTGAGAAAAAACATGGAGAACCTTGCCTTTTTGCAAAATAAATTTTTGATTCTTTAGCGTTTTTAGCTTTTCCCCTTTGTAAGTTAAGTTATATTAGTCACATAGATTTTTAGCTCAAATTACCGAGCACTACGAATATAACAATTGATTTTTTTTTCAAAGGGGAACGTTTATGTCTGAGCATACTTCGATTCATTTCGATCCAACAGCTTTACTCATCATCAAACATGAAATTGATCGCTCAATAAAACTGGTTGAAGGTGCAGTAAGCACTTTAATTGAAGAACAAACGCTCCCTTTTGGTATTGATGATGCATTAGAACAATTTAAGCAATGCACTCAAGTCCTACGTTTAATTGATATCCCCTATCTTGCAAAAATCACTCAATATTCAACTGAGCTGATGCAAAAAATTATTGCGAAACCAACGCAAATTAATACTGATGATGTCGTTGCGCTGAGTGAGGGCACGACCATGGTAAAACGATATATTGAATTTATCTGCTTGCGTGAATTACAAGTCCCTCAGTTTCTTCTTAATACCTTAAATAATTTAGAATTAGCTTTAAATAAACCACTGACGTCTTCTGGACAAGCGATTGCTCCTTTACTTGCAAATGCTTCGCTTGAACTTCCATTCCCAGAAGTATTCATTAACGAAAAAACTCAGTTTATTCATCAACTCTATAAACTATCTCTACATCAATTTTTAAATAAAACAGAAGCTACTCATCATTACCAAGCTTTTAAACTGATCGGTACCTATTTGGTCAGCATGGCAAAACATCAGCCAAGCCAACAATATTGGCAACTCGTAAATTATGCTTTCGACCATATTGATAACTTGCTTCTAAATGATTCACGCCTACGTGTACTCATTAATATTGAAAGTTATATTGGTCAGTTCTTAGCAACGCCGGAAACTTTCAAGCCTGATTTGCCTGCACTTGCAGATATTTTAAGTATAGTTATCGCTCAAGAAGATGAGGTTGCTCACCATATTCGCAACCAACTTCATATAGGCGATGAAACACCGACAGATACGCAACTACTGGTTTTAAGCCGTCATCTTTTTGGTCCTGATTTCGACACCATGCACGCAGTCAGCCAATTAATTTTGAGCGAAATGAACAAAGTGCGTAACGATATTGAATATAACTATCAAAATATGTCGACTGAAAAAGCACAACAATTGCAAACGAGTCTTTTACAGCTCGCTTATACATTCAAACTACTTAACCTTGATGAAGCCTCAGTTGAGCTTTCTCAACAAGCGAGCAGTTTAAGTCAGCTCAATATATTAAGTAATGAAAACTATGCACAGCAGCTTATGGACAGCATTTTGTCTGCCATGAACTCAATTGGTATTTTGGTCCGCCAATATACATCTAGTCGCTTACAACTTAATGTGAATAATACGAATATTTCCTTAGATCGTCTCGATGAGGCACATCAAGCCTTACTCACCGAGACAAAAAATTTAATTGATTTTATTTGTCAGAGCCTTACGTTATATGCAAATGATTCAACACAAAATATAGAGGCAATTGCAGGTTCACTAAAAGAGCTAGCAGGCGCGGCCGAATTTCTAGGAAGTACCATTCAACAAGATGCTTTACTTCAAACTGCTCAATTTGTTCAACAACAACTTGAACAAAACCAGCCTTTTAATACAGACCAAATTCACTGTATTTTTAACGTATTAGCGGGCCTTGACATGTTGGTTGACAATTTAAAAAATAAACAACCTGTTCTACAATCCATGTTTAATGTAGCATTGTCGAGTAGTCAACAACTTCAAGAAAAGGCAGCTTAATGTCTGAATTATCACTTGCTTATATTTTTCATCATCAACAATTACTGGTTGACCAAAACCTTCAACTACCCAAAGTCGAAAAGTTAGCAAGTGATTTACTTTTCACTCATGATGAGCAGGTCATTGCACGTGACTTGCTTGCTGAGGAACCCATTCCCGAAGGCTTACAACTTGTTCCAATTCGTCAACTCATTACAAGTTGGTCGAAAGAACAGTTCTTGCAAGCAAGCCGCGCTGTACAGTTACTTGAATGGCGACGTAATCATAAGTTTTGTAGCCACTGCGGACACCCGACAGAAGTTCATCCAACCGAATACGCAATGGTGTGTCCTTCTTGTCGCTATCACCAATACCCTCGCGTAAACCCGTGCATTATTACGGTCATTACTCGAGGTGATGATGAAATCTTACTAGCGAAGTCAGTCCACAATAAAACTAACATGTATGGTTTGATTGCAGGTTTTGTTGAGGTCGGTGAAACGCTTGAAGAAGCGGTACAACGCGAAGCTTTTGAAGAGGTAGGCCTAAGACTCAAAAATGTTCAATATATGTCAAGTCAGCCTTGGCCTTTCCCAAGTAACCTGATGGTTGCGTTTAGAGCAGAATATGAGTCTGGTGAAATTAAGCTGCAAGAAGAAGAAATTGCAGATGCACAATTCTTCAAAATTGATCAATTACCTGAAATTCCATTTAAAGGTAGTATTGCTCATTCAATGATTATGCAGATTACCCAAGCTGGGTAATCTGCCGTTTTTTAAGCGATATTCTCGTTTAAAACACTTCTTCAAGAAAATGTAAGATCGTTCTTTTCGTTCTAAAATAATGACTAATAAAACTAGAAAGACTGGCCAAAATTGTAATATGTCCAGTTTTAGGAATCACAGCAATATGGCTGTGATTTCCACTTTGTCTTAAAGCTCGGTCCAAATCTAAAGTATTTTCTTTGCCTACAAGCTGATCATTTTCAGCCATGAGTAAGTAATGTTTAATACTATTTTGATTGACGAAATAGTATGGCATCACTTCTTGATAAGAAATACTTTGGTCAAAAGCATCTTCAGCCAATGGATCGCCCTTGTAATCAAAATGATATGGTCCAGCTAAACCAAAAATCGCTTTGATATTGCCCAAACATTGAATAGTGGTGGGTTTTGGATGATAAACAGCAGACATCACATTAAATGCCCCTGCTGAGTGCCCCATAAGCACAACATTTTCTGTAGAGATTTCTAGCTTGTCTTGGTTTTGATGCAAATAATTCAATGCCTGAGTCAGGTCATCAACAAAACTTGGGAAAATATTTTTAGGTGCTAACTGATAGTTAATCACAGCAACGTCATAGCCTTCTTTGGCAAAAGTCTCACCAATAAAAAGGTAATCTCGTTTATTACCATGTTGCCACGCCCCACCATGCACAAAAACAATGAGTGGCTGGTGAGATAGCTTTTTAACAGATCGATAAATATCCAAACGGTGGCGAGGCTTTAGCCCATAACGAACATTTGGAACCTGTTCAAAACCATCTTTTGGCGTAAAACGGTTTAAAGCAAAACTCCCCAAATCATACAGGCGGAACTCTTTATAAAGAGTTCGCGCCTGTTCAATTTTGCTTTGTAGTTGTTCAATCAGATTCATATATTACTGTGCAGTCGAAGCAGGATCTGTTTGGTCAGGATCAATTGCAACAGGTGTTTGAACTGTTGGCTGAGCAATGACGTTATTAATAATTGGTGTAGTCGTTGTACTACCAGTACTCGCTGCTGGAGCAGGCGCCAAATCAACATTATCAATGAGCGTCACAATTTTGGTCACGTTACCAACATTTTGAAGCACATTATTTAAATCATTAATTTCAGCGGTATTTAAACGGCCCATCACATATAAAACACCATCTTCAGTATGGACAAGTACTTTACTGTCCGATACAACTGGCGCTTTCATTAAAAGAGCACGTGTATTTGCTGTTACACCCGCATCTTGCATGATGGTGTTATAGCTAACTTTGTTACCCACCGTAATATAGTTATGTACGGCTTTCACATCACTCATGGCTTTAAGATTGTCTTCTGCCAATTGTTTCAAGTACGGGTCTGGCACTTGGCCAGTTAATAAAACTGTACTGTGGAAGCTTTCAATATTAATACGTGACTGCTTGAAACGTTGATCAAGTTTATAAATGTTGATATTCGCTGTACGTTTAATTGAAGAGTCAATGAATACTTGGCCTAGACTGCGGACACCGCTATCTGTGCCCACTGGAGCTGTGCCTGTTCCACCAGAAATAAAACTTGCGCAACCTGATAAACTTGCGACACAAAGCATTGTTACAGCAATACGGTTTAACACTCCACCAGACTCCTATCAATTTCTTGGCTTGATCATAAAGCATCAGACTTAAATTTGCTCAAAAGAGTAATGAACTCTTAATCCAAAGTAAATGCATTTTCGATCCATTGCAGATCATAATGGAATTTTGAAAAGTCTTGCTGTACTGTTTTTGCAATTTTCTGTGGAAAATCAAAACAAATCACATCAAAACGACAATAAAAATCCTGATAAGATGGGTAGCGCTGTAAAAAACGCATCGCAGTTTTGATAATTTTCTTCTGCTTTGCTCTTGTCACCATTTCGCAAGCCTGTCCATAATTTCCTATAGTGCGTGCTTTTACCTCAACAAAAACCAGCTCTTGCCCTCTTTTAACGATTAAATCCACTTCACCACGGCGTGAATGATAATTACTGGTTACCCATACATAGTTTTGCTTTTGTAACAGGTTTAAAGCCGTTTGCTCTGCCCATTTACCCAACTGCTGCGCTATTAACATTTTTATCTTCCCCAAATTAAAAGTAGCACCACATATTTTGATGCTTAAATTATTTCGTTAAATCCACCCGTACTTTCTGATTTAAATTGAACAAATGAAAATCAGATCATTTTGGAAAAGCAAAGGTTGGCAGACATTGTTCACGCCCAAATCATAATTTCGGGTAAACTACCCCATTAAAATTGTTTATCTGTACGGAGTAAAACCAAATGAGTGCTCAGTTATTCGTTGTAGCCACCCCAATCGGGCACTTAGATGATATGACTTTCCGTGCAATTGATATTTTAAAATCAGTTTCTATTGTAGCTGCCGAAGATACTCGCCAATCAGCACAATTATTTAAGCACTATAATATATCGACTCAACTTACTGCATGCCACGACCACAATGAAAGCAATAAAATTGAGCAGTTAGTTCAAAAATTACTTGCTGGCGATAGCGTTGCTTTAATTAGTGACGCAGGTACACCGCTCATCAGTGATCCAGGCTTTAAATTAGTCCGTGCTGCTCAAGAGAACGGTATTAAAGTTGTTCCAGTGCCAGGCGCATGTGCTGCTATTGCTGCTTTAAGTGCGGTAGGTTTGCCGAGTGATCGTTTTAGCTTTGAAGGATTTTTACCATCTAGAGCTTCACAACGTATTTCTCAATTAGAAAAACTTAAGAACGAGACCCAGACCTTAATTTTCTATGAAGCCCCTCATCGTATTTTAGAGTCTATTAAAGATATGGCTCAGGTATTTGGTGAAGACCGTCCTGTAGGGTTTGCACGTGAAATTACCAAAACCTTTGAAACCATCAAAAAAATGACCTTAAAAGATTTGGTCAGCTTCATTGAAAACGACCACAACCAAGAAAAAGGTGAAATTGTAGTGGTTGTGGGTGGTGCAGTTGCAAAAACAGATCTAGAACAAGAAAAACTAGATGAACTTTTAAAACGTTTACTTCAAGATTTGTCTGTTAAAGCAGCATCTCAACTCGCTGCCGATTTAACAGGAATTAAGAAGAAAGTCGCTTATCAACGTGCGCTCGAGTTAACTCAATCTTAATTTTTTAATTAGATATGGTGATGACACGGACTATTTGTCATCACCATCTGTTAATTTTGCATAATAAAATATAAGAATAAGAGTATTAATATGACTGAACAAATGGGCAAACTTGGTCCTCATGAAGGACAAGAGCTAGAATTATTACTTTCAGGCGAGAAATCTATCGCTCTATTTTACGATCTATTACCTGTCAGTTTTTTAAAGCATCTCGAACAAGGTACTTTATCAATGCTGAGTAAAGATATTGAAACCTCATTACCTTTACCCTTTTCAATTATGCTGATCTATAAAGATGTAGCTTTAGCAGATTTAAATGAACTCATGATATGTATTGAAACTTTATTTAAAGAAACTAATTTTGAAAAATGTATAGGGCTTGAACGAAGAATTGGACAACTTTTAGGTTACTCAGCGCATGATATAGAGTTTTATATTCAGCATATTTCAAATCTTCATTTAAAAAGAAACATGTAAAACTATCTCAATATATGTTTTGCTGACTCGACAATAGTCTCTGTCAGGGCATCTAACTGTTTAGACTGCCTTTTCCAATGGTGCCAATATAACGGAATGTCGAGCTCAGCTTCAGGTATAACATCCACTAAAGTTCCATTGCTTAGTAAAGATTGAACCTGAAGTTCAGGCACCATGCCATATCCCAAACCTAATTGGATTGCTTTCACAAACGCATCTGTAGCAGGAATAAAACTATAAGGATAGCTCTGCAAAGGCAAACCATAATATTTCAGTAATACCTCTGAATGCATAAGATCTTTATGGTTAAAAATTACAGCTGGTGCACTTCTTAAAGTTTCTCGGTTTACGCCATGTTTAAACCAGTCAGCTGCAAATGCATCAGAAGCCAACATTTTATAACGCATTTTCCCGAGTGGTTGAGCTAAACAGCCTGACATGACCTGTTCTTCTGCAGAGATACATGCGTTGACTTGTCCTGTTTCTAATAAAGTATGCGTATGCGATTGATCATCAATTTTTAGTTCTAAGACTATTTTTTCTTTAAAAAGTGTTTGCTGAATGCTCGGTAAAAGCCAAGTCGCTAGCGAATCTGCATTGGACGCTAGAGCAATTTTATAGAATTCCGATTCCGATGATTTCCCCATCAAACCTTGTAATAAGTTTTGCTCCATTAATCTCGTATGACGTAAATGTTGCAATAACGTTTGCCCAGCTTGTGTGAGTACACATGGCCGCCCACGTATAATTAAAATTTGGCCTAAATACTTTTCTAAAGCTTGCACACGTAAGGACACTGCCGAGGGCGTAATATATAAATGCTCACCTGCCGCGTCAAAACTTCCCACTTCTGCGACTGCAAGAAAGGCTTCACACTGTTTGCTATCTAGCATATCAAACCTAAATTTTTTTTAGCTAAACCTAAATATTCTTAATTTTACTTATTTCTTAAGAAAAAGTCAGATAATTCCCACATCTGATTTTTCCACCTTATTGTTATGTTCTCTCTTAGTATATTTTTTAAAGGTTTCGGTATTGGTAGCGGCCTTATTGTAGCAATTGGAGCTCAAAATGCTTTTGTTCTAAAACAGGGGCTCAAACAGCAATATGTATTTTGGCTATGTTTAATCTGTGCGCTGTCCGACTCAATTCTAATCGCGTTTGGTGTATTAGGTTTTGCCGAAATCATGACAGCATCACCCATCTTAATTACGGTCGCTAAATATTTAGGGGCAACGTTTTTATTGGTCTACGGTGCGAAAGCATTCTATGCTGCCTTAAAAACCACCCAGAGTATGGAGCTTGATAGCAGCCAGAAACAGACTTTAACTCAAGCACTAGTGACCTGTCTTGCCTTTACTTGGCTTAACCCACATGTCTATTTAGATACCATTGTTCTGATTGGTTCAGTTGCAACTCAACTAGAAGACAAAATTAGTTTCGCTTTGGGCAGCATTGTTGCCTCTTGGATTTTCTTTTTCAGTTTAGGTTATGGCGCAAGATTATTAAAACCATTATTTACCAATCCAAAAGCTTGGAAAATTTTAGATTTCATTATCGGTTGTGTTATGTGGGGTATTGCAATATCGCTTCTCATCTAATGCATTCAAACAGTAAAAAGTACCATGTCTGAATGGTACTTTTTATGCGCTCATAATTATGCTTGAGAACCCAACACCAGTTTTGACTGTTTTCTTTCTTGCTGAGACTGTTTTATGACAGCGTAACCAGAAGACACACCCAAGTACGCAATTACAAAGGCAACAAATAAATCTGGAAATACACTCCCTGTTCCAAATACACCAACGGCCGCTAAAATCACAGCAATATTGGCAATAGAATCATTTCTGCTGCACAACCAGACGGAACGCATATTGGCATCTCCATCACGGTACGCATAGAGCATAAGCGCGACTGAAACGTTAGCAATTAAAGCCATCACGCCAATTGCTCCCATGACCATTGGTTCAGGTGAAACACCATAAAAATAAGACCAAACCACTTTTGCAATAACAAAAATACCGAAAGCTGCCATCGTTATTCCTTTAAGTAATGCAGTTGTTGCGCGCCAATATAAACTCATCGAAAGCACAACTAAAGATAATGCATAATTTGCTGCATCTCCGGCAAAATCTAATGCATCGGCCCATAGCGAAACAGATTGAGCCTTATAACCGCCCAATATTTCTACTACAAACATCAACGCATTGATCACGAGAGCAAACCATAACGCTTTTCTAAAACGTGGACTCACTTTCTTTGAAGGAGAACATGTTGAAGCACAACCACATCCAGCCATTTTATTTCCTCAAGAACTCTTTTATAGTGATTAAAAACCCTTGAGTAGCTCCAGAGTCAAGCCTTATGAGTCTTTCTATTGGTCAATTATCAAAAAAAGCGGATGTTCCAATTGATACGATCCGTTATTACGAAAAAGTAGGTGTACTTGATCGTATCCAACGTTCAGAAAATAATTATCGTATTTACACCGAGCAGACCCTCAACGACCTATTGTTTATTAAACATTGCCGCGAATTAGATATTTCACTCAGTGATATTAAAACTTTAAAAGAAATGAAAGCTGAGCCTAAACAGGCATGTACAAAAATTGATAATTTAGTAGATAAATACTTAAATGAAGTAACTGAAAAAATTGAAAGATTATTACTTTTAAAAGAATCTTTAATTGATTTAAAACAGCACTGCTCTACCAATCGAACAGTGGATGAGTGTGGAATTTTAAAAGAACTGCAAAGCTCGCCTTAAACCTATTTTGATAAATTCATACAAATAAAAAAGCACCACTCATGTGATGCTTTTTTAAGATTAATGGTCGCTATGTTCATCAGGAGGAACTTCGGTAATTCTACCACCTCGAGCTAAAAATGCGGCAACTTCATCTTCCAACGCTTGGCGCTGTTTCTGTTTAGCAGTTACAGTCAGCGTTTCTGCTTCGGCAAGGTCAGTATCACTCAAACTGCCTGCTTCTTCATCAGCTGCACCGCTTTCGGCTGCTTTCGCTTCATCTTCATCTACAGCAGAATCTTCTGCATCTTCATAATCATTGATATCTGACATTTCACACTCCCCAGAATGATTTTATTGCATCATTGCTATGGTCCCAAGACCTCAGAAATTTAGCAATCTCTTTGCATTTAGCAAAGAGCCAATTTGGTCAATTCCGTATCTTTTATGACCAAATTGGTAATGATATATAAATGATTGTTCAAAAAATATCTACTGGTATTTAATTCACTCAGTAGAGTATAGACCCAGTAAATATTTTAATGCTTATAACGGGTACTTTGTAAAGCCCCTAAACCATTTGCTTGTTGCATAAATCGGTCTTTTAAAACCGGAGTCAGCTCAACTTGCTTAAGCCCCATATTGCGAGCCCACACGACTGGAAATAGCTCACTACTTTCAAGCCAACCAATTGCCGACATGCTATGCATCATTGCATCATTCTGACCTTTACGGCGATGTTCATAGCGCAATAAAGTTTGCTCATGTGCCCATACACCACGGTTTAAATCGTGAAGCAATACATCACACAGTACTGCGGCATCAAGACAGCCAATATTTACCCCTTGCCCAGCAAGTGGATGAATCACATGTGCTGCATCACCAATCAAAGCTAAACCTGCTTTTACATATTGTTTAGCAGCGCGAGCTTTGAGCGGAAATTGTGCTCTTGAACGAACTTCTAACACCTCACCCAACATGTGTTGGCTTTCTTGAGTTAAAAGCTGCATAAAGGCGGTATCGTTTAAAGCTGAATATTCATCGGCATAATCATCTGGTAGTGTCCAGACAATGGATTGCCAATATCCATTTTCATTTTCTTCAAGACTTGCCATTGGTAAATATGCCAAAGGGCCTGTAGGTAAGAAAATTTGGCGGGCAACATAATGATGAGGCTTTGCTGTTCTGATTGCACAGCTAATGGCTGCTTGTTTGTAATCTAGTACGTCGAGGTCAATAAAAGCCTGTTCACGTACAAAGGAATTCGCCCCATCTGCACCAATAAGCAGTTTAGTTTTAAGTGTCGTGCCATCTGCTAATTGAATATGCCAACATCCAACACCCTGCTCAATACGTGTAACACGAACTTGAGTACGGTAATCTGTAAGCTGCTGCAACATTTTTTGCTGAATAGCAACGTTCAGTACACTGGGTTCCACCATAGAACCTAAGGCTTGCTCAGCTAAAGGCTGACGTGCAGAGTCTTGACCAAAATTAATTTCACCGTAGCCATTAAGATTCCAGACCTGCATGCCTGTATAAGGCATTTGGCGTGCGAGATCATCCCAAACATTTACCGTTTTAAGCAAATGAATGGTCGCTTGGCTAAGCGCTAAAACACGTGGATTCATCACGCTTAATGTTTTCTCAACATCAAGCACAGGAGCCGCATCAAGCACTGTGGGTTGTACCCCGCCTTGCGCAAGTAATAAAGCAGTTAAACCACCAACCAATCCACCACCAACAATGACGACATCGAACACTTCACTCATGCTTTTAACCCCATTGCATAGTTAGCCACCAATGGTTTTACACCCGGAATGACATCAAACACAATTAATCCCGTATTACGAATTAATTTTAATAATGGATTTTGGTTACTAAAACCACGAACTACAGTGTCACAGAACTTAATCACACGCTGCTGATCTGATAAACGAGCCTGTTCATAGGCAAGTAAGTTATCAGGGTTACCCAAATCATCAGAAGTGCTTAACTGGTTCACTAAATAACGCACTAAAACATCGGCATCACGTAGGCATAAATTAAAACCTTGCCCTGCAACCGGATGAATTGTATGCGCTGCATTACCCATTAAAATAACGCGACCAACAGCTTGTTTATGTGCAAGCACTTGTGAAAGCGGATAACTAAAACGTTTACCCGTTTTTTCAAATTTACCCGCTCGGTCACCGTAAGTTTGTTGTAAAGCACTTAAGAAATGCTGGTCATTTTCATCGCCCAACCATTCATTTTCAGTGCCTTTTTTCACAGGCCATACCACTGAGCGGCGGTACTCACCCGGTAAAGGTAATAAGGCTAAAGGACCTAATGCGCTAAACCGTTCAAAACCTACCTGTTCATGCGGTTTTGATGTCTGAACCGTAGTCACAATTGCAACCTGATCATAGTCGTGAACATCCACACCCACGCCAATTGCCTGACGACAAAAAGAATCACGTCCATCAGCCGCAATTAATAATTTTGACTCAAGTTTTAAAGTTTCCTCACCACGCAAAGCTTCAATATGTACTTGTTCGGCATCTTGAGTTAAAGCGGTAACCTGTACACCATCAATGAGTTCAATCAAAGGTTGCTGACGCACTTGAGTTAGCAACACACGACCAAGCCAAGCATTTTCAATTACCTGACCAAAGCTTTCGACTTTCTCTTGTTCTGCAATTAAACGTGCTTTACCAAAACTGCCTTGCTCAGTAATGTGGACTTGCAAAATTGGGGTCGCATGTTGCTGTAATGCATCCCATAACCCTAGCTTCTGATAAATCTGTACGCTACGACGCGATAAAGCCGTATTACGCGCATCAAAACTCGAATGGTAAGGAGCAACATTTTGATCATCATAGTTTGGGTATTTCACAGCTTCTAATAGCTTTACCGCAATATTAGCCTTCGCGAGCATGAGTGAAAGGCTCAAACCCACCATTCCCCCACCTACAATAATCACTTGTTGTTGCATCGAGTTTTGCTCCTTTGGCGAATACGTTTAATTATGCTTTAGCTTGCGCCATTAAATGTTCAATATCTGCAATATCTTTAACCACATTAGCAGTTAAAACTCGTGGTCCTTTCGAGGTTGCGACCACATCATCTTCAATACGAATACCAATACCACGCCATTTTTCATCTACAGTTTCATCATCTGGTGCGATGTATAAACCAGGTTCAACTGTAATGACCATACCCTCTTCATATTGACGCCAGTCTTCACCTTTTTTGTAAGACCCGACATCGTGTACATCCATGCCTAGCCAATGACCTGTGCCGTGCATATAAAACTGACGATATGCTTCGGTTTCAATGAGTTCGTTAACATCACCTTTGAGCAAACCTAAATTAACTAGACCTTCAGTTAAAATTTTAACTGCTATTTCATGAGGTTCACGGTATGAATTACCAATACGAACTGCGTCAATCGCTGCATATTGGGCAGCCAATACAACTTCATATAATGCTTTTTGCTCAGCATTAAATTTACCATTGACCGGAAAAGTACGAGTTATATCCGAAGCATAGAATTCATATTCACATGCAGCATCAATTAAGACTAAATCACCATCTTTGAGTGGCTTGTTATTTTCAACATAATGTAAAACACAAGCATTAGCTCCACCGCCTACAATACTGTTATAAGACGGAACACAGCCATTTTTCCCAAAAATATAATTGAGTTCAGCTTCAAGAGCATATTCCATCATTTCTGGGTGCACCGTTTGCATCGCACGCGTATGTGCTTCAGCACTAATATTTGCAGCAATTTGCATTAGCTCAAGTTCTTGTGGTGACTTAACTAAACGCATTTCATCAACAATACGGTCGAGCTGTAGCAATTGAGCGGGAGCGTTTTCATGTCGGTGCTCGGCATCTGCTTTTTTAATCCACTGGCTCACTCGCGCGTCAAACTCAGCATCGTGCCCAATCCGATAATAAAGACGCTCTTTATTTAATAATTTTTCAATAATTTCTTCATCAAGCAAATCAATTACATATGCTTCATCAGCATCATAGTCTTCAACTGCACCATCAACTCCAGCACGGAAACCATTCCAGATTTCCATCTCGCGATTACGTTCACGGCAAAAAAGACTATAGCTATATTCTTCATCGTCGAAGGTTTCAATGACAGCAACTGCCTCAGGCTCAGCAAAGCCCGTCAAATAGAAAAAACTACTATCGGCACGGAATTTATAATCCGCATCACGATTACGGTACATTTCCTCACGCGTTGCAATAATTGCAATGCTGTTTGGACCCATTTTTTCTGCCAGACGGTCTCTACGATGTCGAAAATCAGCTTGAGGCAATTTCATAATGATCTACTTGATTTAGAATTTTAAAGTCAAAAAATAAAATACAACCAATAACACATTGCCTCAATTAGCTTGGGCGATGTGGAGTAAACATTTCTACAATATTTTGTTCTGTGTCTAACGCAGCAGATTTACTTTTTGCATGAAATTTTTTCAATAAAGAACTTTCAGCTACAGTAATTTTTTTTCTGCCAATAGACAAACTTACAGGGATTAAGCGTACAAATTCATATAACTCTTCGTAGCTGCTTTCACCTTCTTCATCATTGTCAGAGTCTTCAAATTCGACTGCTGCAATATCTTGAAGGTTCTCAATCAACTCAAGTTCATCTGGACGAATATGACCCGATGCCAATCCAAAACCTAATACAACACCTGCACACCAATCTGATAAAGCTTGTACACGCTCTTGAAGTAGATGGTCATCGTCAGGAAGCATAGGTAAATAATCTAATTCATCTTCAGATAGTGCATGAATAACATCTTCTGCTTCATCAGTTAAAAGCGTTAAAGCATCTTCACTTAACTCTGGCACATTAAGGGTTGTTAAAATTTGTGACCATTGTTCACGCGTTGGCGCTTCTGTCACACAAACAATACCTGTTAATAGACCATGTAACTCACTAGGGCTTGAAATTTCTTCAATTCCTTCAAAATGAGCGTTCCAATCTGTCCAGCCTGAAATATCGTCTTGCATTCGTTTATCCAATCTCTATACTTTGTATATATTACCTTTGATTGCAATTCTGTGCGACCTCGTTATGTTAGAACAATTACAGCGGCTACAAGCGCATATTAGCGTATTAAAAACACGCTTACATCATTTAGAGAGTGAACATGCGGCACTCTCGGAAGCTAAAGAACTGGCTGAAACAGAGCATCACGCACAAGTTGTGCAAAAAAATAGTATTATCACTAAAAAACAAGAGGAAATTGAGTCGGTAACTGAGCAACTATCTCAGTTAAAAGGTCAATTTCAACAGTTGAATCAGGATGCTAACACACTTGCGGAACGTTATAGCCGATTAGAAAAAAGTACGACTGATTTAAAAAATCGTTTTCAAGAAATTCTTGCCGAGCGCAATGAATTACGTGTTGCAAAAGAAAAGTTACAAGCCCACCAGCGTCAAACCCAACAAGAGCTTCATGATTTACAACAAGATCGTGATCGTTTGTTACAAAAAAATGAGCTTGCTAAATCAAAAGTTGAAGCGATTATTCAACGTTTAGGAATTTTAGGCACTGCTCAAGATCAGCATGCTCAAGAAATTCAGCAGCTTGCCCATCCTAATGCTGAAACTGGTGAGGAGACACAATCATGAGTGAACAAGTCATGGTAGAGCTTAGGCTGATTGAGCAGACCTTTAGACTCGCGACTACTTTAGACAAAAAAGATGAACTTGAACGTGCAGCAGAACTTCTCAATGAGAAATTTAATGAGATGCGTCGTAGTGCTCCACGTGTTGAGCACAACAAACTGGTCATTATGGTTGCTCTACAATTGACTCAAGAAGTACTGAGCCTTAATAAATCTTTGCAAGAATACACTCACTGTGAACGTTTACTGCAAACGATATTGGATGATGTTGAACAAATTGTTTAAATAAATTATCCATACAAAAACGCCTTGCTCTATGAATAATAGTTGCAAGGCGTTTTTTATTGGCACTATTAAGCGTAATTGAAATTACTTTATGCTTGTTAATGTACAAAGCTTCATCAAACGCAAACTAAGTTTACAGTTCCAGAGGTTTAGGTGATTGCCAACATGGTCAGATCGGTTATACTTAAATTGTCTCTGGGATGTTCGCCAGCGGGTCTATTCCCCTGCCGATACTTAAACTTATGGATGTGTTCTGTATATTTAGAGTGTATGCCTACCTTCGTGTAGGAAACCCAGCAAGTATACGTCGCGTCCACCTTGAACTCATCGGGTTCAGGGTAACGACACATGCAGCGGCATCTTCGGAGCATTTATTTTTAACTTTAAGAAAAATTCAAAATATTTATTTTAATTTAGCTTTCCATACAGACCTTTCAGTCTAAAATTTTCTTTTTAAACATTAAATTGCAGCTTAGCTGATTAATCTACTTCGCCTTCTCTAATATTATTTTTTATTTCTATTCAGACACTCTTCATACCAGCCTGCTTGAAAATCTTCTATTGCCTTTCTTTTAAAGAAACTGGTTCTAAATATTTTGGCAGAGTAAGCCGAGTTAATTAAATCTTGGTAAAGTTGTTTGGCTTCTGGGTCTTCAAGACCATTCGCTATCTGTTGCAAGTCTTGAGATGGAACTTTTTGTTGACGTGCTTCCATGACAGTATAAGCGACTTTTTTTACTACATTACAAATATCAGGATCACTTAACTTGTCGTCGGCATGACATCCTAAAGCTAAAAAACTAAGAAAAAATAATTTAAACTTCATGATCCTACCTTATTTTTATAGTTTGAAATTTATAACAAAATTTAATTATAAAAAAAGAAATAGAAGATTTCTTACTATTTCTTTTTAAAAGATCACGCTGGATTAATCACGTAAAAATAAATAATAAGCCCAGCTAAAACAGTTGAAGCAATCGTTAAGTATGTACCAACCGTATTAAAACTCTGTAAGAATTTCAAGATTTCCATATCTAGAACCCCCTAAATTAGCAACTATAAAGACAAAATGAAATTTACCACAACTCAATAATGCCAATCAATTCACACTTATCGGATTTTTTGAGAGTTAAAACATCAATTAATTATTGATTACACCGAATCGCAAAGGCATCTTTGTAGTAATCAGTTGCACTCTTCAAATCTGACAATAATTTTTCTTCGGTATAAGGTTTAGGTGAAATTTTAATTAATGCAGGCATATATTGGGTCTTATAAACCTCAGGATAGTCATGGCACAAGATTTTGACTTTAACTTCTTGTGGTGTATTCGGATTATCCAGTTGATCTAAAAACTCTCCAATTTTACGGTCAGACTCTTCGAATTGAGCTTTATAGTCAACTTCAGCAGCTTCAGGTTCTGTTTGTTTTGTACACCCGCCTAGCATCAATACGGCGCTTATTGTAATGGTTAAAATTTTTAACTTCATAGGCTTAACAATTTCACATTCATCCTTTTAAATATTCTTATCTGATTAAATGTAAATAAATACTGGTAATACGTAAAGAAATAGAATTTTTTATCGCTAAAGAACATACCTCGCATCAAGTAAATTTAAAGTTATTTCTTAATTAGTTCTCTATTTCCATAAATCTTAAGAAAAATAGGTATAATTTTGCTCGACTGATCTCAAATCTTTGTTAGATTTACGCATGAATGAACTTAGTTTTATTAGAAAAAATTTAAGATCTAAAAGACGCTTTTTGTCCCCATTGGAGCAAAAAAAAGCTCAGCTTAATGTTCTCCATCATTTAAACAGTCTTGCTATTTTTCATTCATCAAAAAAAATTGGTTTATATTTACATGCCTTTGGAGAGGTTCATACAGACCTTCTCATAAAGTTATGTCTTCAAAAAAATAAACAAGTTTATTTACCTATGATTTGCTCTATGAATCAACGTTTAGTTTGGGTAAAGATATCTAGAAACCAATATTTAAATCGACGTTTTTCTCATCATCCATTGGGTATGAAAGAACCTATGGCAACAAGAGGAAAACATGTATCAAAACTTGATTTAGTGTTAATGCCACTTTTAGCTTGTGATCGATACGGTACGCGTATTGGTATGGGAGGCGGCTATTATGACCGTACATTGGCAACTGCAAAACACAGGCCTTATCGTTTGGGTGTGGCCCATCAATTTCAATTTATTGAGCATACTTTAAAACGTCAAAGTTGGGATCAACCCTTAGATGCTTTACTCACCCCTCAACATATTTATTATTTCAAAAGATAATCTTTATATAAAAACAATTTCAATTCAACAGCTTAAAATCATCCTTTACTTTTCATGCCTCTAAAATCATAAAAGTAACCACCCTAAGGATGGTTACTTTTAAGTGACAGACCGCTTTACTAGGTTATATTAACACGCCTATTTAATGTTCAATATCGAATAAGTTTTGCATTATTGTTAACAATACATTGCTTATAAATGGCACAAGAAACTGATTACTTTCCATCCAAACGGTTTTTTTGTTATATGAATATTTCATAATTATTAAGCTAAATTACTTATCCTTGCTACAAAATTTTATTCTTCTTAAGAATTAATTCATTGATTCATAATATTTTTAAAAAAAGTTGACTAAATTAGTCATTTTTTCCACATTTTCTATTGAAAGGCCCTTGTAATTTTCAAAATACACATCACTATAAAAACATGGCAACCTCGTTGTCACTCATTAGGAGTGCCCATGTCTGAACTTATTATGAATGAAAAAACTGACTTAGAGCCTCAGGTTCCAAGTGTATTACCACTTTTAGCGTTACGTGATGTAGTGGTCTACCCACACATGCAAATTGCGTTATTCGTGGGTCGTGAAAAATCGATCAATGCAGTTGATGTGGCTCGTAACAGTGACAATTTAGTATTTGTAGTTGCGCAAAAAGATTCGCTTACAGAAGATATTGATCACGATAACCTTTATCAGTACGGAACTGTCGCTAAGATTGTTCAGGTCGTAAATCATGAGAATGATGAAAACTGTATCAAAGTACTGATTGAAGGGTTACAGCGCTCTAAGCTTGAAAAAATTATCGATGAAGATAGTCATTTGACTGCTGAGCATAGCTTAAGTCCAATGACAATTAACGTAGATAAAGCTACTCAAGAGACTCGTTTACAAGAGTTGCGTAATTTATTTGCTCAATATGCTGAAGCAAAATTACGTAATGCACGTGAACTGGTTGCAGCTGCTAATAAAATTGAAGACTTGCTACAGCTTATGTTCTTCGTGGCAACACGTGTACCTCTAAATATTGAAATTAAACAGAAGTTTTTAGAGCACGATGAATTTGAAGCACATTTGCAAGAGCTTATGAGCTACTTGGTAAATCAATCTGCCGAACAGCAAATTGAACAAACTTTGCATGACAGCGTAAAACGCCAAATGGAAAAAAACCAACGTGAATACTTTCTAAATGAAAAAATGAAAGTCATTCAACGTGAACTTTCTGACATGAATGGTGGTGCTGAAGATGACGTTGCTGAAATAGAAAAACGTCTTACTGAAGCTGATTTACCTGAACATGTACGTAAAAAAGCTGAAGCTGAGTTCCGTAAGCTTAAAGCAATGCAACCTGCATCTAGTGAAGCGGCTGTTGTACGTAACTATCTAGAAGTAATTTTAGATACGCCGTGGAATAAGGCGAGCAAAGTCAGCATTAACCTTGCGAAAGCTCAAGAGATTCTTGATACCGATCACTACGGCTTAGATGACGTTAAAGATCGTATTGTTGAATACCTAGCGGTTCAGTCTCGTGTTAAAAAACTCAAAGGCCCGATCCTATGTTTAGTAGGCCCTCCTGGTGTAGGTAAAACTTCGCTTGGTGAATCAGTTGCGAAAGCAACAGGTCGTGAGTTTGTTCGTATGGCACTCGGTGGCGTACGTGATGAAGCTGAAATTCGTGGTCACCGTCGTACTTATATTGGTGCGATGCCAGGTAAAATCGTGCAGTCTTTAACAAAAGTTGGCGTGAAGAACCCACTGTTCTTACTCGACGAAATTGACAAGATGGCACAAGACTACCGTGGTGATCCTGCTTCTGCATTGCTTGAAGTATTAGATCCATCACAAAACAGTAAGTTCAACGATCACTATTTAGATCTTGATCTTGACCTATCTGAAGTGATGTTCATCTGTACTGCAAACAGCATGAATATTCCTGAGGCATTGCTTGACCGTATGGAAGTTATTCGTCTACCGGGTTATACCGAAGATGAAAAAGTTAACATTGCTGAACGTTACCTTGTTCCAAAAGCGATTAAGAACAATGGTCTGCGTGCAAAAGAGTTAACAATTCATGAAGAAGCGATTCGTGATATTGTTCAGCGCTATACACGTGAAGCTGGTGTACGTAGTTTAGAACGTGAAGTGTCTAAAATTGCGCGTAAAGTGGTAAAAGAAGCAGTAAGTAAAAAGTCTAAAAACTTACAACTTGATGTGACTTCTGCCAATCTTCCAGAATACTTAGGTCCACACAAGTTTGACTTTGGTATCGCAGAAGATGAAGCGCAAGTAGGCCGCGTAAATGGTCTAGCTTGGACATCTGTAGGTGGTGAGTTACTTACCATTGAAGTTGCAGCTGTCAAAGGTAAAGGTAAATTCATTACAACCGGTTCACTTGGTGATGTAATGAAAGAATCTATTACTACAGCAATGACTTTAGTACGCACGCGTGCCGATGAACTAGGTATTGAAGCTTCTCGTTTTGAAGAAACTGATGTACACGTTCACTTACCAGAAGGTGCAACACCAAAAGATGGTCCATCTGCTGGTTTAGCATTAACAACTGCGCTTGTATCAGCATTTACAGGTATTGCGATTCGTCCTGATATTGCAATGACTGGTGAAACAAGCTTAGGTGGTCGTGCAATGCGTATTGGTGGCTTAAAAGAAAAACTTCTTGCAGCACACCGTGGTGGAATTAAACTTGTATTTATTCCACAAGATAACGTTCGTGATTTGGCAGAAATTCCAGCCAATGTTAAAGAAGGTTTAGAAATCAAAGCTGTGAAAAGTATTGATGACATCTTACCTTTAGCATTAGTTTCGATGCCAAAGCCTTTACCTAAAACACCGATTGTAAAACCGGTGGAAGGTTCAAAAGCAGCACGTCACTAATTAAAATATGAAAAAAGAGAGCTTCGGCTCTCTTTTTTTTGTTACACAATTTGATTGAAAAATATCCAACCATCCTCATAATAGGTATTAAGAGTATTTAATTAAATTAAGTATTCTTCGTTATCTATTATTTTATAGATAGCCTTGTTTTATTCTCTATGATCATCTGAACTCCAGACAGATGATCATTTGATCGCAGTCCAACACCGTTTTTTGGACTGCGTTTTTTATGCCTATTTTACTACCACGAACTTATCTCTTCCTCAGGTATAATGCGCCAGCTGTTTTAAATGAATAGACAATATGAAAATTCGTATTCTGACCATTGGTCAAAAAATGCCTGCTTGGGTTCTCACTGGTTTTGAAGATTACTTCAAACGTATTCAACCTTTTGTTCAAACTCAAGTCATTGAACTTCCTATGGCCAAACGTGGTAAGAATGATTCAGAAGCGGATATTTTAAAATATTGTCAAATTGAAGGTGAAAGCATTTTGAATGCTTTAAAACCCAATGAAACTTTAATTGCTCTAGAGGTTGGTGGCCGAGAACTCAGCACAGAGAAACTGGCTGACACCATGAAACAGTGGATGCTTGAAGGCAATGATGTAGCACTTGCTATTGGTGGACCAGACGGTTTATCAGATCAAGTACGTAAAGCTGCCGCATGGCATTGGTCACTTTCAAAACTCACAATGCCCCATCCTTTGGTACGCGTGTTATTAATTGAGCAACTATATCGGGCAATGACTATTAATCATAATCATCCTTATCACCGTGCATAAAAACAACAACCGTTTCATTTTAGGAACAATCCGTTGAAATCAGGATACTTTTAACATGTCCTGATTTTGGCATAATAACTATTATTCTGTTTTTTAACTCAGGTGTAATGCAATGGAACTACAAACCCTTCCCGGACTGTTTATTTCACATGGTTCACCCATGCTTGCACTTGATCCAGAACAAGTAGGCCCCGCTCTACACCGCTTAGGAGCAAATCTTCCCGTACCAAAGGCAATCATTGTGATGTCGGCGCATTGGGAAAGTAAAGCACTTGAAGTGAGTATTTCGACTCGTCCTGAAACATGGCATGACTTCCGCGGCTTTCCTAAAGAGTTATATGAAATTCGCTACAGCGCACCTGGGCAACCAGAACTTGCTGAAGAAATCTTAAAATTACTGGCAGATGCTCATTTAGTTGCACATGCGAATAGTACGCGCCCTCGTGACCATGGCGTATGGATGCCTCTATTGCATATGTATCCTGATGCTGACATTCCTGTGGTCGAGATTTCTTTGCCAACCAATTTAAGCGCACAAGAAATTTATCGCATAGGACAAACACTCGCGCCTTTACGTGACAAACAGATTTTACTGATTGGTTCAGGCAGTATCACTCATAATCTTGCAGAGCTATCTTGGCAAGGAGACAACTCTAAAGTTCCAGAATGGGCCTCAACTTTTAGAAATGCTGTGGTGAATAAACTTACCCATCAAGATTATGATGGTGTACTAGACTGGCAATCGTTGCCGTTTGTAAAACGTAATCATCCGACCCTTGAACATTTTGCCCCGTTGTTTTTTGCTATGGGTACAGGCAATCGTTTTACGATTGTTCACAGCAGCTTCACAATGGGCTCGCTAGGCATGGATATCTATCGTTTTGATTAATTATTAGCAAATACCCCGTTTTGCGGGGTATACCATCATTCTTGTTGAAAATTAGAATAACTTACAAACTTATACATTTTAAAAACCGAAACAATCAAATGTTTACATTTTCTTTTTTTAAGAATGTTTTAAGCTTATTGCTGTTGTTTTTTTACTTGAAGTTTTTTTAAATGAAAATTAAATATTTAATTCTTGCGTTATTACCTTTTTCTTTGATGGCGTGTCAAACAGTTACCCATACTCCTGCTCCAATTGTATCTGAGCAACAACAAAACCTTGCAGCCACTTTAGGTGAATATGCTTGGACTTATCAAAATGTAAAAGCTTCTAAACCACTTATCCTTAACTTTAATGCAGATGGCAAATTAGCAATCAATACAGGTTGTAATGGCCAAGGCGGTACTTGGAAAGTTGAAGGTAACCAACTTGTTACCTCTAATCTTGTTTCAACAATGATGGCTTGCCAAGATGATTTAATGAAACAAGAACAACTTTCTAATAGCATCTTTAGTGACGCAAAATTACCAATCGAAATTAGCAACAATAATGGTCAGGTGATTTTAAGCGTGACAGACAAAACTGGTCAAAAGCATATTTTCCAAGGTCAAAAAGCAGTGAATACTCAAGCTTTAACAGACTACTCTTGGTCTTATCAGCCTGAAAATACAAAAAAACCTATCGTTCTTAACTTTACCAACGACCGTTTATCGATCGCAACGGGTTGTAACCGCCAAGGAACAACTTGGAAAGTTGAAAACAACACCATCGTAACTGCTGATGTAATGTCAACAATGATGGCGTGTGAACCTGCTTTAATGAAACAGGAACAATTTTCTAGCAGCCTTTTCCAAAAACGTGCGGTTCCGTTTGAACTCAATACCACAAACGTTGATCAACCAACACTAACGGTATCTGATGCTCAAGGTCAAAAATATACCTTTACTGGTAAAATGACACCTGAAGCAAAATATCAATCTGAAGGAAAAACTGTTTTCCTAGAAGTTGCTCCACAAACTAAATCATGTACTGGTGTTGCACCACAAACTTGTATGCAAGTTCGTGAAATTAAATATGATGACAAAGGCGTTAAAACTTACGCTGACAAAAACTGGTCATTATATTATGGCCAAATTGAAGGTTTTGAGCACAATCCAGATCAACGCGTAATTTTACGTGTAAAACGTTTTGAAGTGAAAAACCCAGCAGCAGACCAATCTAGTCAAGCTGATGTATTAGATATGGTTGTTGAGCAAGAATTAGTTAAAAAACCTAAAAAATAAGTTTTTAGACTAAAAAAATCCGATGCTTTTGCATCGGATTTTTTATTTCTATTTTTAGAAAATACCTTGAGCAAGCATTGCATCAGCTACTTTTACAAAACCTGCAATATTGGCACCATCAACATAGTTAACAGTACCATCTTCTTTAGTACCATATCTTACACAATTGGCATGAATGTCTTTCATAATTGCATGTAAACGTTCATCGACCTCAGCATGTGTCCAGCTTAAACGAATTGCATTTTGAGACATTTCTAAACCAGATGTTGCTACCCCACCCGCATTAGATGCTTTTCCTGGCGCATACAAAATTTTAGCTTCGATGAAGTGTTCAACTGCTTCAAGTGTAGATGGCATATTAGCGCCTTCAGCCACACAAATTACGCCATTTGCAATAAGCTTTTTAGCATCTTCACCTGTTAATTCATTTTGCGTAGCACATGGTAAAGCAATATCGACAGGAATATGCCAAGGTGTTTTTCCTTCAAAATATTCAAAACCATGTTTAGAAGCAAACTCGGAAATACGACCACGTTTAACGTTTTTCAGCTCCATGACTTCAACAAGCAACTCATCTGTAAAACCGTTTTTTACATAAACTGTGCCGTTAGAGTCAGACAAAGTAACAACTTTTGCCCCTAAGAACATGGCCTTCTCTGCTGCATATTGTGCAACGTTACCAGAGCCAGATACTGAAACAGTTTTACCAGCAAAAGATTGTCCACGTGCTTTGAGCATTTCCTCTGCAAAATAAACTGTACCATAGCCAGTTGCTTCAGGACGCATTAAGCTACCACCAAATGAAATTCCCTTACCAGTAAAGACACAAGCGGTGTCATTACTCAGCTTTTTCATCATGCCTGCCATATAACCGACTTCACGCGCACCCACACCAATATCTCCCGCAGGAATATCAGTATTTGGTCCTAAATGGCGATAAAGCTCAATGATTAATGCCTGACAGAATCGCATAATTTCAGCATCAGATTTACCTTTAGGATCGAAATCTGAACCACCTTTTCCCCCACCCATTGGTAAAGTAGTAAGTGAGTTTTTAAAAGTCTGCTCAAAACCTAAAAATTTTAAAATTGATAGATTGACCGATGGGTGGAAACGCATTCCCCCTTTGAATGGACCAATTGCTGAATTGTATTGAACACGGAAAGCTCGGTTAACTTGAGTCTGACCTTGATCATCCATCCATGAAACACGAAATTGAATCACACGCTCAGGTTCAACTAAGCGTTCTAACAAACCCTGCTCTGCATATTCCGGATTTTTTTCAATAAATGGCCACAAACTTGTCATTACTTCTTCGACAGCTTGTAAGAACTCAGGTTGATGCGGATCACGCGCTTGCACGTAATTCAGGAATTCATTCAGGTTGTTATATTTCAATGCACGGTCCTCAGCATAGTAATGAATTAAATTGGTGCAATACATTATTAAATGCATCATTTAGCAGCAAAATATTAAATCCCTTTCCATCAATTTTAACAATAGTTATTTTAAATTATTTTATTCACCTTAATTATCAAAAACTTATTTTTAGAAAAACTACTTAAAAATAAGAAATAGTCATTTAACTTTTCATTTTTATTGATCTATTATTGTGCAGAATTAGCGACATTTTAGGTCAATTAAAAACCCGATAAATTCGTTAAAATCCATTGACCTTACTTAGGTTTTTCTTCATTATCGCATCGTTTTAACCAAGCTATTTGCCCACTATGAATTCATCTATTTCTCTCATACGCGAGATTGATGCGTTATTACCACAAACACAATGTGGTCTATGTAGACATCGTGATGGATGTCTACCCTACGCAAAGTCGATTGCTGAAGGTGAAGAAGCAAATAAATGTGTTCCAGGTGGACAACCTGTTGCTGATGCACTCGCAAACCTATTAAATCGCTCTCCATTACCTGCTGAAAGAAGCGTATGGCCTGTACAAACAGATGGCCGACCGCAGCGCATGAAAGCAATTATTCGTGAAGATGAATGTATTGGCTGCACCAAATGTATTAGTGCTTGTCCTGTAGATGCTATTATTGGCAGTGGTAAGCTCATGCATACCATCTTGACTGACTTATGTACAGGTTGTGAGTTATGCATTCCACCATGTCCCATAGATTGCATTGATTTGGTTGAAGACACGCAAGCTTTACCAAATGAACAACAACGTACTGCAGAGCAAAATGATTTAAGACAACGTTATTACGCTCACATTCAGCGTGAAGAAAAGCGTCGCAGTCACCGTAAAGGGCCTGTAGTACGTGCTGAAATTGATACTCAACTGTTTGCGCAGTTTTCTCAGGCACTTGATGAATTACCTTCAATTGAACTCATTGAGAAACCTAAAGAGACTGTGCCAACTGATGCTAAAACTACAATTGAGTTAGCTAAAATTCGTACACAAATTAAGAAACTGGAAAAACAGTTAGGTGTACGTGAAGATGCTAAAAAACGTCTTCAACTCGAAGAACTACAACAGCAACTCATGCAATTACAGGAGGTCTGAATGGCTGTCAAAAATATGACGAAAAAGCAGATTCAAATTTTCTTTGAACGCCTTCGCGAACAACGGCCCTCTCCTCAAACCGAGTTAAAATACTCATCTTCTTTTGAGTTACTCATTGCAGTTATGTTGTCAGCTCAAGCGACCGACGTGAGTGTGAATAAAGCAACTGATAAACTTTACCCTGTGGCTAATACAGCCGAGAAAATCTATAACTTGGGCGTAGATGGGTTAAAGGAATATATCAAGACAATTGGCCTTTACAACGCTAAAGCAGAAAATGTCATTAAGACCTGTAAGATTTTAATGGAACAATTTAACGGCGAAGTTCCAAGCAATAGAAAAGACTTAGAAGCTTTACCGGGTGTGGGGCGTAAAACCGCAAATGTTGTTTTAAATACAGCTTTTGGACAACCGACTATGGCTGTCGATACCCATATTTTCCGAGTGGGAAATCGAACTGGTTTAGCCGTAGGTAAAAATGTACTTGAAGTTGAGCACCGCTTAATTAAGGTTATTCCTAAAGAATTTATTTTAGATTCGCATCACTGGCTCATATTACACGGTCGTTATTGTTGTATTGCCCGTAAACCTAAATGTTCAGAGTGTGTCGTTTCCGATGTATGTAACTGGCCAGACCGCTTTGAATTTGGTGCTATAAAAACGATTCCAACAAAAAACCTCAGTTAATCCTGAGGTTTCTTAATCTGCTGTAATTTCGGATGTAGTTGACGTTCTCGTCCATTCTTTTTATTTTCCAAAGCCTGTTGTTTCTGCACATGACGTAGCATTTTTTGACTTTGATATAGTAAAAATAACAATAGTGCCAGACTTAGCAATACCACCAAAATCAATATGATTTTCATATTGTTCTCCTGCACTGAATGAAAGAAAAGAGCCCTCACAAAGAGGGCTCATTATCACAAACAATATTAAATTATTTGTCTAAGATGTTGAACAAATCTTTTTGTACATCTTCAATTGTACGCAAGCCATCAAGCTTGTCATATGTTGGTGCATTCTCACCAGATGCAGCACGGCTTTGATAGAATCCAACCAATTGCTCAGTTTCAGTATGATAAGAAGCTAAACGTTTACGGATTGTTTCTTCTTGGTCATCTGGACGTTGAACAAGATCTTCACCAGTTTCATCATCTTTACCTTCCACTTTAGGTGGATTGTAAACTGTATGATAAACACGGCCAGAAGCTGGATGCTGACGACGACCAGAAAGACGTTGTACGATTTCTTCGTCAGGAACATCAATTTCAATCACGTGATCAATGTTAATCCCTTCTTTTTCCAAAGCTTCAGCTTGTGGAATAGTACGTGGGAAACCATCGAAAATGCAGCCATTTACACAATCAGGCTGAGCAATACGTTCTTTTACTAAACCGATAATAAGTTCATCTGAAACCAATCCACCAGATTCCATTACACTTTTAGCTTTTAGACCTAATTCAGTACCTTCACGAATTGCAGCACGGAGCATATCACCGGTTGAAATTTGTGGGACATTGTAGCGCTTACAGATCAACTGAGCCTGAGTCCCTTTGCCTGCTCCAGGTGGTCCGAGTAAAATAATGCGCATAAAAAACATCCTCATTTAAAACAATGAATATGAAGTCCGGCAGAAAAAGTCTCGTTAATCTTCAATAGATCCTGCCCGACGTCGAATTATAAGAAAGCCACAAACAAATGTATTGTACCAGCAATAAATCCGGTTACCCCACCTAGTACAATAAGAATCCACTCATCCTCCTGAAATGCAGGACGCAATAAATTCTGAAACTCTTTTGGTGTCAGTTCGCGAATACGCTCTTTAAACATTTGAAAAATCTTCTGTGCCCGGCTTGCGTTCAGCGCTGGGTCACATACGGGTCCCATCGTAATTTCAATTGATCGATCAATCAAGTCCGTCTTTAATCTTGCGTACTCTCTTGGCCCTAAAGAAAGCTGTAAAGATGTACGAACTAACGGTGTTTCCATAATTTCGTTAATATGACGCTTCACAATGCGGCGGGTCTTATCTTTACGCGGCCCATACATCATTTCGGTCATAATCGATTTTAACGTAATTAAATCTTCTGTTACTACGCTTGAAAACACGTCAGAGACTTCCTCTTGACGCTTCATGAAAGCACCTTGGAAATTATAAGTCCCAATCCGAAGAACGGGTACAATCCAAGGGAACTTACGATCTTTTGTTAATCTAAAAATCTGTGGGTAACGAATATAATGTGGTTCAATCGGATTAAATACCATCCAGATCGCAATCCAGTTCGTTAAAAAACCCCAAATTGAAGCCCAAAACGGTACAGTCCAGTGCCAAGGTACGACAAACCAAACAATCATTTGGAAAATACCAAAGAACATTCCAATTAAAGCACTAATATGCCAAATAAAGTTGATTTCTTTTTGCCCAACTTTTAAGAACATACGTACCATTAAACGGCGGTCACCTTCCATTTGGCTCACTACCATTTCACGCATATTAACCAGCGACTCGACGTTCATGGTCAGCTCAGTCACTAATTCTCTTAACACGCCTGGTAATTGTTTATGTGCCTGTGCATAAATACGGCGTTTAATTGAATAAGGTAAATTTTCCCAAAGAACAGCATTACGATCGATCATGACTTCATCAATCAGATGTTCAAGTTCAAATCCAACCTGCTCACCAATAATGCGTGCCATATCTTCAGGGTCCATTGCCTCTAAAAATTCACGCAATGAACCTAACTTAGATAATGTATTGTCGGTAATAATACCCGAGATACGTCCAGCTTTACGTGGCACAATACCTTGCCAACCTACTGGTAATGGACCTAAATGGAATCCCCAAAATTTAATTGGGTAAAACACCATTTTTAAAGCCATCCAAACGTGTGCCCATGTAACAAAGGCAGTGACTGGAATGATACTCAAAACGGCCCAAAAATCAGGTCTGTGTAAAAAGGTCTGCCACAATCCGCTGACGTACTCTAACATGTAAGACTCTCGTATTTATTTGTGCTCTGCTTATGGCGAGTTAACGATAAACTGCTTTGTTTTATAAACCAAAACTTAGAGAATAAGAAAATTGAATCTGTGGTTTAGTATCCGCAGCAACTGCTCCGTTCTGGTCAGTTAGTTTTTCCGCCGCGCCAATACCCACACTAAAAGTACTAATTCTTTCTGAATTCAACAATACATAGGCCAAATCGACGCCAGCGCCTAAACGGGATTTATAATCACCATCGACCTCTTTACTATCGAGATGCCCAGCATAAAAACCAATATAGTAACCATTTTTATCTGTGCCGGTAAGATAGTAAGGATATCTAAACCCAACTTGGCCACCAGCAGTTTTATCACCATTCAAAAATGCGCCAACTTTGGCATAGGCAATCCCATAAGGATTTACCCATTCGCCGTTTAAATGTAATAGTTTTTGTGTAAAACCGGCACCCACATTCCACGTAGATGCAGTATGTCCTGTTAATTTTGCTTCTGGAAGAAACGAATAGTCTTGAGCATGAGCCCAACTACTTACCGTCAGAACAGCAAGTAAGGGATAAATTTTTCTCATTATTTTCTCCATTTTCCCTAATCGTATGGTGAGAACAACCCTATTCTATTGAATGAGAGACTTTAACAGAATTATTTTGCTTCTTATATACAAGTATCTACAATTTTGTTGTCTGCAAAGTCAAAACGTATCTTATCGAAATGCACGGAAACTTTGAAAATTATGCAATATTTTAAGCGCTCTTGCGTTAGAATAAGCAGCTATTTTTCTACCCTATGTCATTAAGTCGATCCTTATGAAGCAGCACTTTCCTTTAAAAGATATCCAGCAAGAAAAGCGCATTTATCGAGGACGAATCTTTTTTGCCGTAGGCCTTGTTATCGTTTGCTTATTAGTTCTGATTAGCCGATACGCTTATCTGCAAATTTTTCACTATGACGAATTTTCTACAGCATCTGATAAAAACCGAATTCGCTTACAGCCACTTCCACCTGCTCGTGGTTATATCTATGATCGAAATGGTGTATTACTAGCAGATAATTATCCTGTTTTTACAGCAACTTTAAGTAAAACCGATGTAGAAGATGTGGATGGTGTTGTTGAGCAGCTACAGCCTATTTTAGACCTCACGCAAGAAGATATTGACCGTTTCAAAAGTCGTATAAAAACTGCTCGAAAAACTGAACGTGTCGCAATTAAACTTAATCTAACTGAAGCCAATATTGCCAAGTTTAGTGAAGCCAAATATAAATTTCCCGGCGTAAGAATCGAAACACAAATGACTCGTTACTATCCACACGGTGAGTTATTTGCTCATGTGATTGGTTATGTAGGGCGTATTAACGATAAAGAATTAAAAAGTATTGATAAAGATTTATATGCTGGGACCAATCTAATTGGAAAGATTGGCGTTGAGAAAAGCTATGAAGATTTGCTACACGGAACACCGGGTTATGAATCTGTTGAAGCAGATGCTCACAGTAACATATTGCGCCATTTAGGCCGTAAAGACCCTACTCGCGGCAATGACCTCTATTTATCTTTAGACTATGGTTTACAGGTTGTTGCATCTCAACAGCTCGCAGGCCGTCGTGGCGCAATTGTTGCTATCGACCCTCGTACTGGCGAAATTCTGGCTTTAGTATCTAGCCCAAGTTTCAACCCTAATTTATTTGTGACGGGTATTAACCATAAAGATTATAGTTCCTTACGGGATAATTTAGATCAACCGCTTTATAACCGTGCGGTACAAGGTGCATATCCTCCAGGTTCTACCATTAAACCAATGGAAGCGATGGGTGGTTTACACTACGGCATTGTAAACTGGTCAACAGCCATTTCTGACCCAGGCTATTTCCACTTACCTGGCGATTCGCATAAGTTCCGCGACTGGAAAAAAACCGGTCATGGAATCGTAAACATGCATAAAGCCATCATTATGTCATGTGACACCTATTTTTATATTCTTGCCCATCAAATGGGTATTGATCAAATGAACCAATGGATGCGTCAATTTGGGTTCGGTCAAAAAACAGGTGTCGATCTACCAAGTGAAAGTGAAGGTCTTTACCCAAATCCTGAATGGAAAATGCGTACTCGCAAAGCCAAATGGATGAAAGGTGAAACGATTTCTGTGAGTATTGGTCAAGGTGCATTTACAGCTACACCTTTACAACTAGCTATGGCGACTGCAATTACAGCCAATCATGGTTCTCATGTCACCCCTCATGTTTTACGTGCAACGCATGGTGCAAAACCATTTACTGTACGTAATGCACCTGATGGCAAAATCAACTTCAACGGAACAGATGAAGACTGGATTCAAATGCGCGATGCCATGATTGATGTAATTCAATCAGGTACTGGTCGAGGCATTCGTACACCTCTCTATCAAATTGCAGGAAAGACAGGAACTGCGCAGGTTAAAAGTATTGCACAGGGTAAACGCTACAATGAAGCAGCCCTGAGCGAACGCCAACTTGACCATGGTTTATTCGTTGGATTTGCACCAGCTGATAAGCCAGAAATTGCGATTGCCGTGATTTGGGAAAATGGTCGTCATGGTGGTTCTGCTGCTCAACTTGCAAGACCTATTTTTGATTACTGGTTATTAACTCGTAAGAAAAACCCAGTTCGACCAGCAAACCATCAAGTCAATGGTGGACTAATGACTGCTGGAATTAAGCCAGGTGAGCTATCAAGTGGCGGCGAAGTTGCGAGCTCTACTCCAGCAGCATCAGCTACTTCAACTGCAGCCTCAACACCACAGGCTACACCAGCTCGCCCTGCAACCAATGAGGTCGATGAATAATGAAGAATCAATTACGCATTATTGGTGGCGAATGGAAAAGACGAGTACTTCCCTTCGCTAGCATTGAGGGCTTACGCCCAACTCCAGACAGAGTCCGCGAAACTCTATTTAACTGGCTCATGTGGGACATTCAAAATGCGCATGTCCTCGATGTTTGCACAGGCTCTGGCGCATTAGGTTTTGAAGCGTTGTCACGTGGTGCTGCGTCAGTTTATATGATTGAACCAGACAAAACTCAGGCACGTTTTTTAAAAGATAATGTTGAGCTATTAAAAGCCCCAAATTGTCATTTAATCAATGCGACTGCTCAGCAAGCTTTACCCCGTTTAAAAGAACAATTCGATGTTGTGTTTTTAGACCCACCTTATAGTCTAGATTTATGGCAAGAACTTTCAAACTTGGCTGAACCCCATATTAAAAAGAATGGGTATATTTATGTTGAAGCTGATCGAGATTTATCTCAACTTCTCCTCCCTTCAACATGGCAACAAGTTAAAACAACGAAAGCTGGTACCGTTCACGCAGGGCTTTATCAAAAAGTAGCTGAATAAAAAAGGTAGCCTAATGCTACCTTTTACTTTCGAAATGATGACTAACTTAATCCAATCACTGCAACAACTGCTGCACAGGCGCCAACAATTTTTTTGCCATATGGTACATATCGTGTAAGCGCAGCACCCAATGCCAATCCACCACAATAAATTAAAACCATAGCTGAAACCATACCCATTACTAATGCAACGACATGGCCTGAATGTGCTAATTCAACACCATGCGCTACGCCATGAAAGCTCGCAAGTAATGCCGCAGCGATAGGTAAAATCCGATTTGATTTTGTCCATAGTGCAATTGCTGTAACAACTAAAGAAGCAACAATTCCATATTCAGCAACATTTACAGGGACTAAGCCTTGAGCACCGATTAAAAAGCCAGTAATTAGAGTAACACTCAAAGTCATGACACCTGCAATTTGCCATTGCTTAGCTGCTGACCAGAGTAGAACACCAAAAGCCAAAGCCATGATTAAATGATCTAAACCAGTAAAGGGATGAATAAAACCCGCTATAAAACCAGAATGTTCATGGTCATGTCCTGGGTGTGCCATTGCAAGTGCCGGCAATAATGCAAGGAGCCCTATGCCCCATTTTTTAATGAAGTTCATAATCTCTCCTTAAGCTTTAAACAGCCCTTGCTTCTCAATAAATTGAATGATTTCTTCAAGACCATCTTGGGTTTTCATATTTGAAAATAAGAATGGCTTTTCTCCACGCATGCGTTTCGCATCTTGATCCATCACATCAAGATTTGCACCGACCATTGGCGCAAGGTCAGTTTTATTAATAATCAGTAAATCTGATTTGGTAATACCCGGCCCACCTTTACGAGGAATCTTTTCTCCGCCTGCCACATCAATCACATATAGAGTTAAATCAGAAAGCTCAGGACTAAATGTTGCAGCTAAATTATCGCCACCGCTTTCAATGATAATAAGCTCCAAGCCTTCAAACTTTTCACACAAATCATCAATTGCAGCCAAGTTAATTGAAGCATCTTCACGAATTGCTGTATGAGGGCAGCCACCTGTTTCTACACCCACAATACGATCTGGCGACATCGCTTCGTTACGGGTTAAAAAGTTTGAATCTTCTTTGGTGTAAATATCATTTGTCACCACAGCCATGTTGTATTTATTACGTAAGGCTAAACATAAATTAAGTGTAAGCGCAGTTTTACCCGAACCTACTGGTCCGCCAATTCCAACTCGTAATGGACTACGTTCTGTCATGATTTTTATCCTTCTTTCCTAAACTTAAGATCTGAATAACCGTGAATATTGTGTTTCGTGTTTCATACTCAGCATTGCATAACGGGGTAAAGCACTACTCAATTGCTCATCAACAAGTTGCAAAGCTTTTTCCACAGCTTGAGGCACTAAACCATGTAAGTGCCATAAAATTCTTTGTCCAGCCATTTGCCCTAAAGGAACAGTTTTTACTGCTGCTAAAACCTGATTTTCTAAAACGGTAAAGGTATAAGCTGTAAGCACGTCAATGTCAGCAAGCCCAAGTCGACCACAGAGCTGTGCATAGACAGGCACAAAACCAAACTGCTTTTTAACTTCAACAGGTTTTTTTAAAACATCTCTAATCCACGCATTCAAAGAAAATGCCAGCTGTTGAGACTCTGCCAAAAGCTCTTTAGTTTCACGACTTGCCTTATATAAATTTGCCCAAACCAGAAACTGATCTTGGTCATCATGATGTTGCATGAGACGTTTTAATACTGGTAGCTCAAACCGTACCAACAGCATTTCCAGCACTTCTTCAAAATAAGCAATTGCCGAGGTTTCATCGTGTATTAAGCCAATATCGATGGCTGTTTCTACACCTTGTGAATAACAATATGCTCCAACTGGCAGTGCTGTAGAAGACAATGTCAGCAATTGAAGTAATTGTGCTGCGTTATGAATGGACATGATGCAAAGCTTTGATTGGGCTTAAGCGGTGGTCATGACTATGTTGTGCATAGGCTCCACTTTCAGGCTCAAACGGATGATCAGTTTCTGAAACTGTAAGCCCCAACCCCTCTACCATTTCTGCAAGCACATGATCAGGTTCAAAATATAAAGCTGTAGGCGTCAACATTAATGGCACATGTCTGTTACCTAAGTGATAAGCCGCTTTAAGCAAATCAAAATCACTTGCTGCACTGACTTGCATCAGACGTTCAGGCTTAGCATCTACACGTAGTACATCACCTTGTTGAGTTGCAATATATGAACCACTACGCAAAATGCCAGTACGTGGTAAATCAGCGCCAATATCTACACCACTCGGTAAAGTCGCCCGAAAGCGAGATTTTTGGCGGGTATCAAAAGTCAGTTCAACCGTTTCAAATGCTTGATCAGGAGAAATATGTTCAAGGCGTTGTGTATAGATTTTCATTTAGCTCTTCTCTCCTTATTTATTTCATTCATGTTGTATAAATTAATGAGGTAATTCACCTCGACAAAACTCATCAGAATAAGAAATAACGCTGTGCCATGGGTAATACATCAGCAGGTTCACACGTTAATAACTCACCATCGGCCCGCACCTCGTAAGTTTCAGGGTGAACATGCATGACAGGGCAATATGTGTTGTGTTTCATGTCAGTTTTGCTAATTTCACGTGTGTTTTTACACGGACTAATTAACTTCTTCAGGTTTAATTTTTCAGCAACTTTTTCATCAATTGCTGCTTGAGATAAAAAGGTAATGCAAGTGTTATGAACACCACGTGGATAGGCACCAAACATTGGACGGTAATGCACTGGTTGAGGTGTCGGAATTGAAGCATTAATATCACCCATCGGTGCTGCTGCAATCATGCCGCCTTTAATAATCATCGAAGGTTTCACACCAAAAAAGGCTGGCTTCCATAACACTAAATCAGCAAGTTTCCCGACTTCAATCGAACCGATTTCATGGCTTAGACCATGTGTAATTGCTGGGTTAATCGTATATTTAGCAATGTAGCGTTTAACGCGATTGTTATCATGAAATTCATTGTCACCCTCTAAAGGACCACGTTGAATTTTCATTTTATGGGCAGTTTGCCAAGTACGTAAAATCACTTCACCTACACGCCCCATCGCCTGAGAGTCAGAAGACATCATGGCAATTGCACCTAAATCTTGCAAAATATCTTCAGCGGCAATGGTTTCACGGCGAATACGGCTTTCTGCAAAAGCAATATCTTCAGCAATTGCTGGGTCTAAATGATGGCAAACCATGAGCATATCTAAATGCTCATCAATGGTATTAATCGTATAAGGTCGCGTTGGATTAGTTGATGATGGCAATACGTTACTTTGCCCAATCGCTTTTAAAATGTCAGGTGCATGTCCACCGCCCGCACCTTCGGTATGGTAGGTATGAATCGTACGATTTTTAAATGCAGCTAAAGTTTCTTCTAAAAAACCGCTTTCATTTAAAGTATCTGTATGAATCGCCACCTGCACATCAAACTCGTCTGCCACACTCAAGCAGTTATCAATAGCTGCTGGTGTTGAACCCCAATCTTCATGCAGCTTTAAGCCAATTACTCCAGCTTTAATTTGCTCACGAATGGGGTCAGGTAAACTTAAATTCCCTTTGCCTAATAGACCAATATTCATAGGTAAATCATCAATTGCCTGTAACATGGTCGCAATATGCCAAGGCCCTGGAGTTACTGTCGTTGCCGAGGTTCCGGCTGCTGGTCCTGTACCACCACCGACCATGGTTGTTGTACCCGACATTAGCGCAGTTTCAACTTGTTGAGGACAAATCCAGTGAATGTGGGTATCAATACCACCTGCTGTTAGAATTTGTCCTTCACCCGCAATCACTTCTGTTGCAGCTCCTAAAGGAATCGTAATGTCTGGTTGAATATCCGGATTTCCAGCTTTTCCTATTTTCCAGATTCGGCCATTTTTTAAGCCCACGTCAGCTTTAACAATTCCCCACCAATCCACAATTAAAGCATTGGTAATGACCGTATCAGCAACTTCATCAGCTAAAAGCTGTGATTGCCCCATCCCATCACGAATAACTTTTCCGCCACCAAATTTAACTTCTTCACCATAAGTCGTTAAGTCTTGCTCAACTTCAATAAAGAGCTCTGTATCTGCCAAACGAATACGATCACCAACCGTTGGACCAAACATCTCAGCATATGCACGACGTGACATTTTCATAACTTATTACTCATCTCTTTCATTATCGTTGTTATGTTTAATCCAACTTGCCCATGACGCGGCCTGCGAAACCATAAACCTCTCGTTTACCGACCAAAGCAACAAGCTCCACTTCTCGAGTTTGCCCCGGTTCAAAACGAATTGCTGTGCCAGCAGCAATATTCAGTCGAAAACCTTTGGCTATTTCGCGATCAAACTGTAATGCATCATTTGCTTCATAAAAATGAAAATGGGAACCCACCTGAATAGGTCGATCACCAATGTTGGCAACTACAACTTTTAAAGTTTGTCGCCCAACATTCAGTTCAATATCAGCATCTGGAGTAATGATTTCACCGGGGATCATAAGCGTTCCTTTTATACGATTGGCTGATGGACTGTGACTAATTTCGAGCCATCTGGAAAAGTTGCCTCGACCTGAACCTCAGCAATCATTTCTGGCACACCATCCATCACATCTTCGCGCTTTAATAAGGTAGTGCCGTAATGCATCAAATCACTGACCGTCATACCGTCTCGTGCACCTTCAAGTAAAGCTGCTGAAATAAAAGCAATAGCTTCTGGATAATTCAGTTTCAATCCACGCGCTTTACGACGCTCAGCCACTAAACCTGCAGTAAAAATGAGTAACTTATCTTTTTCTGTTGGATTGAGTTCCATTTCTCTTTCCTAAATTGCATTTATATTGTTTAAGCAAAATACGTGCTCAAAAGTAGCATACTTGTTTTAACTGTTTTTTAAATACGCAATTTAACGTAACTTAAGTTTTCCAAATTCTTGGAAATTCTTCATCTAAATCAAACCAATAACGTCTTAATCTTGCTCGTATAGCCGCAAAAGCATCATGACAATGTCGGACATCAGTTCCTAGAAAACGGGCCGAAACCACATCATCCAATAATGTTAATGTGACAGGTGCTTGCATACGCATCATCAATTCTCGAATGAGTTCTAACTGCTGTTCTAAATAAAAAGCTGAGCGATACTTTTCGGGAGCGGCTGCCCAAAAGCTTCCCATTACGGCTTGATTATTCATACCCAAACATGAACTCAGCCAACGATCTTCTCCCTCAAAATACAATGTATCTGCAACCAATAACTTATGTTCTCGCCACAATTTAAACTGGTTGTGATAACTCCCTTGAATAAAGCGCTCCGCACGTGCCTGTCGCCCAAGCACCAACATATCCCAGCCAATAAAACTCGCAGCATGATCAAGATGAATATGAGTTTCTGAATGTGCTAAAGCTCCATCAAACAGCATCGTTTCTTGTGGAACCCACTCTAAAATGGACTGATCTTTCACATGCAAGTGAATATGTTGAAAAGCTTGCTTACCATTGGTTTTGTACCATTTCCCTGCGCCCGGAGTAGTTACTACCGCATGGGCTTGATCTTTGGTTTCAATTTCAAACGTCAGATGATCTCCTCCTGCAATTCCTGCTGGAGGATGAACAATAATGGCATGACATATACCCGTTCTTTCAGGCCAGAGCATTTTTTGCACCCTAACAGGGCCATGATGCTTCCTATGACTCATTATGGTGCGTGAATTTTCAAAACAAAATCCGAGCTCTAATCGCGCATACCAAAATGGTGCTAAAGAATTTTTTGAAAACGTTTGTACCTGATTCATTCTGGTTCATATGTTCAAAATAAGTGCTTAAAGTTATAAGCAAAATACGCACCAAATATGAAAATAAGTCAACTGATAAAATTAGATACAATTTTTCGATTTTAATGAGTTAAAAAATCATCAATGTCTAACATAAAACCACAGTAACTTATGGAATTGTTTATACAATAGCGCCCACCGTTGCTTCCATACTTGCTCTCCATGAAACTTTTTTTCGTGTTAACCCCACTTGTCTTTTTAACTGGGTGTATTTTTGGCCAATCTAGTGAGGTCAAACGTGCAGAAAAGATCCTGCACAATTTCGAATGTAAAAATGTTGAGACAAGCCAGCTTGCAACAAGCTCGATTAATTCTTATTACCAGCAATCTTTAGCAGTAAGCAAAGAAAAAGCAACTTCATACGTAGAAAGCTACAAAAATGGTGAAGAATTATTCGACATGCCGCTAGATGAAGTTTTAAAGCAACAATATCAACTTTATAAGTCAGCATGTGACTCTCTAGGGGGAGTTTCAGCGCAACCGTAATTTATAAGGTATTCATTAAATCGTTTTAGTGAATACCTGCTTTTTATTTTTGTTTTAATAATTATTCCAAAATTTACTCACTTTACCTTTTGTTAAAATTAAATTACATACTTAAACTTTTATTAAGCTCTCATATTTCATAGCCTGTTATTTGCTTTTTTATTTATTTTCCGAGGTTTAGATCATCATGAAAAAAACATTATTATCAGTTGCACTTGTAAGTGCCCTTCTTGTTGCTTGTAGCAAAAACGAAAATAAAGCCGATACAACGACACAAGCCTCTGCTCCAGCTCAAACCACTGAAGCGAATAACAATGCAGTAGATACTGCTCATACAGCTGAAAACTCACTAGATTGGAATGGCACATATAAAGGCACTCTTCCATGTGCAGACTGTGAAGGCATCAAAACTGATTTAGAGTTAAAAGATGATAAAACTTATGAATTGACTGAAACTTATCTTGGTAAAGGTGATAAGAAACCATTTGAAACCCATGGTACATTTACTTTTGACAAAGATAATACTTCAGTCATTACGTTAGATGATAAAGGACAAAACCGTAAATTCTTTATTGGTGAAAATACGGCAACTGCTTTAGATATGGAAGGTAAGAAAATTGAAGGCTCTTTAGCTGAGCATTATGTTTTGAAAAAATAATTATTTTTAATATAAAAAAACCCGCTCATGTGAGCGGGTTTTCTTTTGAAATCAATTCTTAGTGAGCTGCGAATTGGTTCATTGTGTTTTTAGCATCATCATGTGCTTTAAGAGCGTTATCACCAGAGAAGATTTCTTTGTGATCATCACCGATGTCAGAACCCGCCATTGCTTGGTGTTTAACACAAGCGATACCACCACGGATTTCTTTACGTTGTACGCCAGCAACATAAGCCAACATACCTTCAGAACCGAAGTAACCTTGTGCAAGCTCATGTGTAGAAAGAGCAGCAGTATGGTAAGTCGGAAGTGTGATCAAGTGATGGAACACACCCGCTTCACGAGAAGCATCTGCTTGGAATGTACGGATCTTAGCGTCTGCATCAGCAGCTAATTCAGTATTATCATATTCAGCGCTCATTAATTTAGCACGGTCATATGCAGAAACGTCTTTACCTTCAGCAACCCAACGGTCGTAAGCTTGTTGACGGAAGTTTAAAGTCCAGTTGAATGATGGGCTGTTGTTATAAACAAGCTTAGCATTTGGAACAACTTCTTTAACACGGTTAACCATGTGTGCAATTTCTTCTACGTTTGGAGTCGCAGTTTCGATCCAAAGAAGGTCAGCACCGTTTTGAAGGCTAGATACACAGTCAAGTACAACACGGTCAATTTGTGTGTCAGCACGGAACTGATATAAACCAGAAGCTAAACGCTTAGGACGGTGTAATTTACCATTACGCTTGATCAAGATTTCGTCTTCTTGAGCATCAGCAATGTCAATTTCAACAGTATCTAAGTAGCTGATGTATTGAGATGCGATATCGCCTGGCTCTTTAACCACTGGGATTTTTTGAGTCAAGTCAGCGCCTTCAGAGTCAGTACGCGCAACGATAATACCGTCATCAAGACCCATCTCTAAGAATGCATAACGTAATGCATGGATTTTAGCGATGAAATCTTCGTGTGGAACAGTTACTTTACCAGCTTGGTGACCACATTGTTTAGCATCAGATACTTGGTTTTCGATTTGAAGCGCACAAGCACCAGCTTCGATCATTTTACGAGCAAGTAAGTAAGTTGCTTCTTCGTTACCAAAACCAGCATCGATGTCAGCAATAATTGGCACAATGTGAGTTTGGAAGCCGTCGATTTGAGCAGTGATTTCAGCAGCTTTAGCAGTATCACCCGCTTCGTTTGCTTTTTTAAGCGCACGGAATAAATCGTTTAATTCTTTTGCGTCAGCTTGACGTAAGAAAGTGTAGATTTCTTCGATTAATGCAGGTACTGAAGTTTTTTCGTGCATAGATTGGTCAGGAAGTGGACCAAATTCTGAACGAAGAGCAGCAACCATCCAACCAGAAAGGTAGATATAGCGACGTTCAGTAGTACCAAAGTATTTTTTGTTCGCAATCATTTTTTGTTGTGCGATAAAACCGTGCCAGCAACCTAATGATTGAGTATATTTGCTAGAGTCAGCATCATAAGCAGCCATATCACGACGCATAATCGCAGCTGTATATTTAGCAATATCTAAACCAGTTTTGAATTGGTTTTGCATTTGCATACGTGCAGCATCTTCTGGGCTAATATCGCGCCAAGTGCTACCGAATTTTGCTTTTAGTTCGCGGATTGCATCAATCGCTGTTTGATATGTAGTCATGATATTGTCCTGTATTCATTTTAGGATTTCATCGATTGAAGCCTAGAGTCATTTACTTAAATTTCTTATGACACCAGCTGCTTCGTCATGAACACAGCTTAGACTTAGCCAATCAATTAATCCAATATCCTTTATTAATCTTCAGTATTTATTTAAAAAATATACCGATAAATCGATATTATAGATAAAACCAAAAACATTAACACTTTGTTTATAAAAATAAAATTATTCTAAAGGAGTATAGAGTTTTATTCTAAAAACCTAGTAAGTCTTATTTTTATACAATTTTTGAAGTTTTTCCAGCCATTTTTAATTTAAAAAGTCAATTGTAAATTAGGCTATTTTTGCCAATGTAAAAAGTCAATTTACATGCTAAAAAGTAGTAAGTTATATATAAATATATTCTATTTATCTCCTTCATACTTAAAAACGTAGCAAAGACAATAAAATCGAGCCTTTGAAGTACCTCTCACCCCTACTTAATTCCTACAAAAAATGTCGTTTTTCTCATCATTTTTTCACACAATAGTTATTAGATATGGCATAATTTGAAACAATTTCAGGGTTTTATTTTCGGTATTTTTTTTATGAATCTGGAGCGAGTAGATCTTAATCTATTAATATATCTTGATGTACTTCTTCGTGAAAAAAATGTTACACGCGCAGCCGAACAGCTTGGGGTAACTCAGCCTGCAATGAGTAATATTTTACGTCGTTTGCGTAATTTATTTAATGACCCTCTTCTTATCCGCTCGTCCGAAGGCATGACTCCAACAGAACGCGCACTTGAATTACAGCCTCGTATTCGTGATGCCCTTTCTGATCTCTCCATGATTTTGGAACCCCGTACCGAATTCCGCCCTTATACAAGTAATCGCGTTTTCCGCATTATGACATCTGACTATGCTGAGGCAACTTTAGTTCCTCGTCTTGTCAAAGCGCTCCGCTCTGAAGCTCCAAATGTTGTTCTTGATTTTCTTACACCGAGTGATGTGTCTTATAGAGATATGGAACAAGGTAAAGTTGATCTTGCAATTAATAGATTTAATGAAATACCGCAAAGTTTCCATCAGGTTTTAGTTTGGCGTGATAGTTTCAGTTGTATTCTGAACGACAAACACCCTGCCGTGACTCATTTAAATTTAAAAAGCTATTTAGATGCACAACATATCTGGGTTTCTAAAACAGGTATGGGTGTAGGTTTTGGTGTAAACCCTGATAAACAAGGTGGTTTAGGCTGGATTGATCAAGCATTAGAACGTATTGGTCAACGTCGTAAAATTTCTGTATTTACTCGCCACTACCAAATGCCTGCATTACTTGCTCAAAATGTAGATCTTATTGCTACATTACCAACACGCATGGCACGCCTACAAACACAGAACCCTAAACTAGTTATAAAGGATCCTCCTTTTTATATTCCAGAGTTCGAACTTAAAATGGCTTGGTGTCCGTTGTTACATCATCACCCTGCTCATCGCTGGCTGCGCCAACTTATCTTATTTGTTGCTCGTCAAATGATTGAAGAAGAAAACCGTGAATTTCTAACCAATAATTCACAATTTTCTCACTATTAAATAAATTTTAATTTAATTGTCCTATCTTCAAGCGCTGAGCAATCAATCTGATTACCTCAGCGCTTTTTTATGTTAAAACATAGTCATAATAATGATGAATCTCAGGTGATTTGTGAGTCTCTTTCAAAATATCATTATCATCGTACTGCTTATCATCGGAGCAGGCTTTTTATCTTTAACTGAAATTGCACTAGCAGGTGCCCGAAAAGTTAAGCTAAAAATTCTAGCCGAAGCGGGTGAAGAACGCGCCCAACAAGTACTAGATTTACAAGAACAATCTGCTGACTTTTTTGCAGCCTCTCAAATTGGTCTAAATGCAGTTGCGATTTTAGGCGGTATTTTGGGTGAAGCTGCTTTTCGTCCTTATTTCGTCACTTTAGTGGACCGCTTTTACACAGGCCCTTGGACACAAACGATCGGTTTTGCCCTTTCCTTTACCCTAGTGACCTCACTCTTTATTTTATTTGCCGATCTTATGCCAAAACGTTTGGCTATGATTGCACCTGAAAAAATTGCAATTAGTGTTATTAACCCAATTCAGGTTTTTATTAAGATTTGCAAACCTTTAGCTTGGGGAATTAATGCTATTGCCAACCTGCTATTCCGTTTGTTTAAAGTAAATACAACACGAGAAGACAATATTACTTTTGATGATATTTCAGCAGTAATGGATGCAGGTGCTCAAGCAGGCGTACTTCAAAAACAAGAACACCACTTTATCGAGAATGTTTTTGAATTAGAAGAACGTAACGTACCTTCGAGCATGACTACACGTGAAAATGTTGTTTATTTCACTTTAAATGAACATGAAGATAGCATTCGTCAAAAATTAGCAGAGTATCCGTATTCAAAATTTTTGGTATGTAATGAAAATATTGATCAAGTCATTGGTTATGTCGATGCCAAAGACTTTCTTGTTCGCATTTTAAACAACCAATCCCCAACTCAATTGAATGAATCAACCATTCGTACTGTCTTGATGATTCCTGACACCCTAACCCTATCGGAATTACTTGATCGTTTTCGTTCTACAAAAGAAAAATTTGCGGTTGTGATAAACGAATATGCGCTTGTCGTAGGTGTTATTACTTTAAGCGATATTATGATTACGGTTATGGGCGACTGGGTAACACCAATTGATGAAGAGCAACAAATCATTAAGCGTGATAATAACTCATGGTTAATTGATGGCAGTACACCAATTGATGACTTAAGACACGCACTTGAAATTGATGAAATGCCTGATGAGGAAAATTATGAAACTTTAGCAGGCTTCATGATGTACCGCCTACGCAAAATTCCACGTCCAGCAGATTTTGTAGAATTCGGTGGATACAAGTTTGAAGTAGTCGATGTCGATCATTTTAAAATTGACCAACTTCTTGTAACTCGAATTTTAGAGCAAACCGAAGTACATTCATCTATTGATGACAATTAATTTATATTAATTTAAATACCTCACCATTTTATGTGGGGTATTTTTTTAATCTAAATAAATTTTTCAAATATGTGTAATAATTATTTTAGATTCATAAATTCAAGTTGCTCTTTTAATCTAAAAGCAATATTATTTAAATCATCATTTATATTAAATCTTAAATACTGAAAAATAATAGAATAATCCATATATCTCAATTACCACTAAGCAGTTAAGTCTCAATTACATTACCTCAAAACTTATGGAACTTAGCTCAAAGCAAGTCTTTAAATGGTTCTTCTTCTCATTTCCCCCATCAAACCACATATAATTTAAAAAAATATCATATAATTTTTATTTTTATAAAACCTTTATAATCTATTATAATGAATCACATTTATTATAAGCTTACTATAATCTTAATATATATGTTCAGTATTTCGCCTAAATATACCTCTCCAACTGAATATATATTAACCAAATAAACTAAATATATTATTTGTCTTTTTAATAAAAATTAATAAGAATAACCAAGGTCAGAGTTTTGAATAAACTTGTTCAGTAAAACTATAGGCAAAGGATTGATTGTATGCTGACATTACTTGGTGTTGGCATGATTTTGTGCTTCATGTACTTAATCATGTCCAAACGTTTAAGCCCTATTATTGCTTTAATTCTCATCCCATTTATTTTTTCTCTTGTTGCCTGGGGCCTAGGTCACTACTTTGAAAGTTTAAGTCACATTGAACTCAAAGGTCTCAGTGAGATGATGCTGGATGGCATCAAAAAATTAGCGCCAACTGGCGTAATGCTTTTATTCGCAATTTTATATTTTGCCTTAATGATCGATGCAGGTCTTTTCGATCCACCGGTTAAATGGATTTTAAAAAAGGTTAAAGGTGATCCTCTCAAAATCACACTAGGAACTGTGTTCTTAACCACAATGGTTTCTTTAGATGGCGATGGTTCAACAACCTATATGATTTGTGTAGCTGCAATGCTGCCACTTTATCAACGCTTAGGAATGAATACACTTATCATGACTGCACTTATGCTGTTATGTAGTGGTGTAATGAACCTAACACCATGGGGCGGCCCTACAGCTCGTGCTGCAAGTGCCCTGCAAGTTGACCCAAGCCACATTTTCGTACCAATGATTATCCCAATGGTCATTAGTATTGGTTGGTTATTCTTCTTGGCATACTTATATGGTCGTTACGAGCAAAAACGTTTAGGCGTTATTGAACTTGAAACTCACCATGGTGACAACATTACCGTATCGAAAGATCCTGAAGCGACTCGCCCACATTTACGTAAAGTAAATATGGTGCTCACAATCCTTCTTATGATTGCTTTGATCAAAGGCATTCTACCTATGTCTGTGTTGTTCATGATAGCGTTCTGTATTGCAATGCTCATTAACTACCCAGATGTTGATATGCAGAAAAAACGCATTGCAATGCATGCAGACAGTGTCTTAGCTGTTGTGGGCTTAATTTTCGCAGCGGGTATTTTCACAGGTATTTTATCTGGCACAGGTATGGTTGAGGCGATGTCTAAAGAATTCGTCGCAATGATTCCTCCAAGCATGGGTCCATACCTTGCACCGATCACAGCTTTAGTGAGTATGCCTTTGACATTCTTTATGTCAAATGATGCATTCTTCTATGGCGTTTTACCTATTCTTGCTGAAGCTGCTTCACATTATGGTATTAGTGCAGAAGCGATTGCTCGCGCTTCGATCGTAGGTCAACCTGTACACTTGCTATCACCTCTTGTTCCATCAACCTATTTGTTATGTGGTCTTGCTAAAGTCGATTTTGCCGACCATCAAAAGTTCACTTTAAAGTGGGCATTCATAACTTGTATGGTATTAATGGGTACTGCTTTAGTAATTGGTGTTTTCCCACTCTTTAGTACGCTTTAATTATTCATATGCAATAAAAAAGCCCCAATCGGGGCTTTTTTTTTATTTCTGTACATATTCAATTAAGTGATCTAACACAATTTGAAAATGCAATGTAATGTCTTCTTCTAAAATTTTATAAGCATTATCAAACTGAACCATTGGCCAACCTTCTTTCCAAAATGGAAAAATATTGTGTAGACCTTCAGTCACAATCGCGTCTTCACGACTAATCGCTTGAGCAACTTGAGCTAAAACCTGAGCGGTTTCTGCACCATCAATAGCTAAATAATCAATACCACGTGCTTTAAAAATACGGATACGGTCTTTTTTATAACGAATCTTTTTCGCCTGACCTGAATTCAAGCCTAATGCCAGCGTGGCAGCTTCTACAAACTTTTCTTCAAAGTTTGCATTCAACGCAACTAAAGCCTGTTTATGTGCTTCTTGACGCCCAGCTTTCCCCCCATTACGGATAATCTCATTTGCTTCCGTATCCAGCTTATCTTTTTTCATAGACTGTAAAATGTCTAAAATTTCGATATCGCTTAAAGATTCAGGAGATTGCTCAATCATGGGAGTCCTAATACACAAAAATAAAAAAAACATTGTCTCATAAAAGCGATATCAAAGCAGAGTAAAATTTTAAATAGCCTATTATCTTGACTATTTTTATAGTCCTAACTTCATAGACAACACTCATAAAATCAAATAATTCTTTGGTTATAAAATTAATTATTTGCCAAAATAATTTTACCCAGGTAATATTATTTTACCCAGATAAAAATATATGGCTAAAATGAATACTAAAATCACCTATACTGCTTTCACTGGAAGCACGCTTATTGCAAGCGACTCCCTAGTTGAACTTGCAAAAAAACTCAAAGATCTTCCGAAAATAACGGAAAATATTCTGATTTTTAATGATCAAACAGGTCAACAAATTGATCTTGATCTTTCTGGTTCGGAACAAGAATTTCAACAACGTTATGCTGAACCGGAAGAAATTAAAAAAGTTGGACGACCTAAACTCGGAGTAATTTCTCGTGAAATCACTTTACAGAAAAAACATTGGGATTGGTTAGATCAACAAAGTGCGAGTGCATCAGCAATAATTCGTAAGTTAATTGATAAAGAGTTAAATAACCCAAATTCTGAAGGTAATATTATGCTCGCTAAACAAGCCATCGACCGTTTTATGTCTGCCATGTTGGGTAATATGCCAAATTACGAAGAAGCAACACGCGCCTTATATCAAGGCGATCGAGATATATTTTTAAAGATGATTCAGAGCTATCCTAAAGATTTAAGAGAATATTTAACTTTAAAAACTCAAAATATTTTCTGAACCCAATAAAAAACCCGCTTACGCGGGTTTTTTCAAAATCAATTCAATCTATTAAAGACGGACTAATTCCACAACTTTTTCAGCTGCCTCTTCAACAGTTTCAGCAGTAACTTCTGTATCAGTACCATCCACAGCCGTAGTGATAACCACAACACCTGTCTCACGCAATAAAGTAATTTGCTCAGCAGTTAAATTAGCTTTTGCAATCGCAACTACACCTTGTTGGATCAATAAGCTTTCTAAAACTTGAGCTTTCTCGATTAACTGTGCAGAAATCCCAATCACCGCAGGTTTTTGACCTAAACGCGCAGCACGATCTTCAGCAGTAACAGGATTGCTATGTGCAGTCCACTCTACCGCAGACTCAACCATACCCGCACCAACCGTTACATTGCTTAAACGATCAATGAAAATAAATGAACCTGTGTATCGTGAATCTTGATATTGGTCAAATACGACTGGTGCATCAAATTCAACAACAACATCTGCAATTGCATTTAATTCAAGCTCTTCAACCTGAGTATGCTCAAGCGTATTCACATTCACACGATAGTGAATATTAGTTACTTTGGCAGGAACAGTTTGTGTACCAATCTTAACGTTGTACAACTTGCCTTTCACTAGTGGATGTTCATTCATCCAGACTACTGAAGCACGAACACTGCGAGAAATTAATGGTTGTTCGCCTGCACGTACTAATACGTTACCACGGCTAATATCAATTTCATCATTCAACGTTAATGTAACCGCTTGACCTGCAACAGCTTGGTCCAGATTTCCATCGAATGTTACGATTTCTTTAACTGTTGAACGCTTACCTGATGGTAATGCAAGAATTTCATCACCAACATTGATTTCACCTAAAGCAACAGTACCAGCAAAACCACGGAAATCGAGGTTTGGACGGTTCACATATTGAACAGGGAAACGGAATTCGTGTTTGTTTGATTCACGACTAATTTCCACAGATTCAAGAATGCTCATCAAGGTTTGACCCTTGTACCAAGCAGTATGCTCAGAAACATTTACTACGTTATCGCCATTTAAAGCAGAAATCGGTACAAACTGAATATTAGCTGGACGACGGTCACCCAATTGGCTTACGAAAGCATCATATTCAATCTGAATTTCAGTGAAGCGTTCAGGAGAGTACTCAACCAAGTCCATTTTATTGATAGCAACAACGATATTTTTAATACCAAGTAAACTAGCAATAAACGTATGGCGACGAGTTTGAGTTTGCACACCATAACGCGCATCAATCAAGATAATTGCAAGATCAGCAGTTGACGCTCCAGTTGCCATGTTACGGGTATATTGCTCATGTCCTGGGGTATCAGCAATAATAAACTTACGTTTTTCAGTTGAGAAATAGCGGTAAGCCACATCAATGGTAATACCTTGCTCACGCTCAGCTTGTAAGCCATCTACAAGTAATGCCAAGTCTGGTGCATCACCCGTGGTTCCTACTTTTTTACTATCGCGCGTTACAGCTTGCAATTGATCTTCATAAATCAATTTTGAATCGTAGAGTAAACGTCCAATAAGTGTACTTTTACCATCATCTACGTTACCGCAAGTCAAAAAACGCAGAAGGTCTTTTTGTTCATGTTGCTTTAAATAGGCCAAGATATCTTGACTGATTAATTCTGATTGATGAGACATTGCTCAAACTCCACAAATTTAGAAATTGTCTTAGAAATAGCCTTCTTGCTTTTTCTTTTCCATTGAGCCCGCTTCATCATGGTCAATCATACGACCTTGACGCTCAGAACTCGTGGCTAAAAGCATCTCTTGGATAATTTCAGGTAACGTATCTGCTTCAGACTCAACTGCACCAGTTAATGGATAACAGCCAAGCGTACGGAAACGTACAGACTTCATCTGTGGAACTTCACCTTCTTTTAAACGCATACGTTCATCATCAACCATGATTAATGTACCGCTACGCTCTACTACTGGACGAACAGCAGAGAAATAAAGAGGAACGATTTGAATATTTTCTAAATAGATATATTGCCAGATATCCAACTCAGTCCAGTTAGATAAAGGGAATACACGAATACTTTCACCTTTGTTCACTTTACCATTGTAAAGATTCCAAAGTTCAGGACGCTGGTTTTTAGGATCCCAACGGTGTTTACTATCACGGAATGAATAAACACGTTCTTTCGCTCGTGATTTTTCTTCATCACGACGCGCACCACCAAAAGCAGCATCAAATTGATATTTATCCAAAGCCTGTTTTAAAGCTTGGGTTTTCATAATATCTGTATATTTTGAACTACCATGATCGAATGGATTAATTCCAGCTTCACGACCTTCTTTGTTCTGATGAACGATTAAATCAAAGCCATGCGTTTTTGCCATGTTATCGCGAAACGCGATCATGTCTTTAAACTTCCAACCTGTATCTACATGCAATAAAGGAAATGGAAGTTTCGCTGGATAAAATGCTTTTAATGCAAGGTGAAGCATTACCGCAGAGTCTTTACCAATTGAGTAAAGCATGACTGGATTTTCAAATTCAGCAGCAACTTCACGGATAATATGAATGCTTTCAGCTTCAAGTTGCTTGAGATGTGTGAGTCTTGATTCAGTCATGAACACGTCCTTCTCTATCCATTTTGCCCATAAAATCTAGAAGTAGTATTAAACCACCACCTAGAAGACCATGTGGAGGAACGAGTGCCATAACAACTCCAATTTTTCGTGATAGATAATCCAACCACAAGCCTTTATATGGCTTATAGCATTAGTTATGCATTATAGTGATTTAAAACCGATTCCTTTTGCTTGTTTTTTCATATTGATATTCGATTTCATCATATACATGTAATATGCTGATTCACTTGCGTAACTTTGCAATCGTAGCTTGTGTAGCCAACTTAAGCAAATCATGTTCTAGTCTTTAGATTTCTCTAAAAACCATAAAAAAAGAGAAGCTTTGATCGCTTCTCTTTTCTAAAACGTGATCTATTCTTAGAAACCGAACATTTTACGTTCTAATGGAATTTCAATTCCAATAGATGCACCTGCATCATTACCTTCTAGATCAGAATCACTTACCCAGCCATTAATTTTTAATGGAAGATCAGGTTTGATGTAATGCGTCCAAGTTAAATCAAGGGCTTTGATTTCATCGTCTTTAGGGAATGCTTTATTGATTGCCAAGTTAGATTGATTAACTTTAACCACCATTGCACGACCACTTAAACGGTTCATGACATCAAAGCGGATATCACCACCCACTGAGTACATTTGTCCATCACCACCCATCGCGTGACCTAACGGGAAACCATGTTGGTAATAACCATCTGTATATTGGTGGTGATTATATGAAATTCCTCTCACATCACCATTGGTACGTGTATCAGCCCATTCAGCATAGAGTTGATAAGGCATATTATTAACTATTGAAGAATAATCAGCGCCAGCCAAATACATTTTTTTAGATGGCAAACCACCGGCCTCATCTTCCCCTACATATTGCCCGTAAACACTGACTGGGATATTAAACAACGGTTGTAATTGCAAACGAGCATCAAAACCTGCTAACTGATTAGATGCATTATCTTCGCCTACACAACTATTTTCAGTACAACCATTATCTTTACCAATAATCGCATTCCAATAAGCTTTAAAACTATTTGGCTGACCATCTCCACCAATTTGAATCGCTCTAGAAGCACCAAGTTCTAAAGCAGGAAATGGTTGTGCAGTTAAACGCATCCCAATTAATTTTGCATTATGTATTTTATAATCATCTAATTGACCAGCAAAGGCCTGATATTGCCAAGGTCCAATCCAAGATAACCATTTACTCTCAAAAGCATTTTGCACTGCACGTTGTGCTGTTACACCATAAACCGGACGACTAGCATCACCACGAATTAAGCTACCATCATGGCCTGGACCCCACCATGTTGGAATTTGCCCCGCAACTACCCACTGATTCCAAAGTTTACCAGCAAGATATGAGCCTTCAACATTCACATCTTGACCATTATCAATTTGTGGGTCTTTTTCTGCATTTACTCGAATTTTTGCATCCCAGTTTTCACCGCCCGCATTAAACTCTAAAGAACCTTGATATTGAGCTTTTTGGTTATCACCGAATGCTTGTGGAATATTTTTGCTATCGGTCTCAGCAAAAGCGCCCACTTTAACCGTATCGTTATCTGCTTTTAATGCATTAAGAACTGAATTAATAACTTTTTGTTGAGCTGGATGCGTCACTTGTGCTTGAGAGAGTGCTCTCTGGATTTCATCACCACTTAACGGCCAAGTTGAGGTGCTGATGTTAATAACACCTTGTTGATTCAACCAGTTTAAGTCTGTACGCAAGTCCTCATTATTTAGCACTAAACCTTGTGCAAAAATAGCGGATGAAGCAGTTGCCAATATTGCAATCGAAAGTGTTTTTCTTAGAAACATGCCAGCCAATTCTCAAAGTTATTTATGAGCAACACCTTAAATTTTTTATCACAACTTTGCAATTGTTAAACTGTGCAATTACATTTTTTAACGCTATTTTAAGATTAGTGTAGATAGGTAAGTTTTTGAGATATAAAAGTAATAAAAAAGGCAGTATAAATACTGCCTTTTTGCCTTTAGAAGATTAACCTTCTTTACGGCGCATATGAGGGAATAAAATTACATCACGAATACTTGGAGCATCGGCAAATAACATAACCAAACGGTCAATACCGATACCTTCACCTGCTGTTGGTGGTAAACCATACTCAAGCGCTTCAACGAATTCTGCATCGTAATGCATTGCTTCATCATCACCAGCATCTTTTTCAGCAACCTGAGCTTGGAAACGTTCAGCCTGATCGATTGGATCATTTAACTCGCTGAAACCATTTGCCAATTCACGGCCACCAATGAAAAACTCAAAACGATCAGTAATATGTGCATTGTCATCATTACGACGAGCGAGTGGAGATGTTTCAGCTGGATATTCAGTAATAAATGTAGGCTGACGAAGTTTGGTTTCAACAGTTTCTTCAAATACGATCGTTTGAAGCTTACCTAAACCAAAACCAGGCTTAACTTGTTCTTTTAATTCTTCACGAATAAATTGAGCAAGGAACTCACGGTCACCAACATTTTCAGGCGTAAATTGTGGGTTATTCTCTAAAATCGCATCAAACATAGAGATTTTCTTGAATGGCCCTTTGAAGCTAAACACTTCACCTTGGTAAGGCACATCAGTTGTACCCAGAATATCCAAAGCCAACTTTTCAAGCATGTTTTCAGTTAATTGCATCAAGTCTTTATAATCAGCATAAGCTTGATAAAATTCGATCATCGTAAATTCAGGGTTGTGACGCGTTGATACCCCTTCATTACGGAAGTTACGGTTAATTTCAAACACACGTTCGAAACCACCAACAACCAAACGTTTTAAATAAAGCTCAGGTGCAATACGTAAGAATAAAGGCATATCCAAAGCATTGTGATGTGTTTCAAACGGACGCGCAGACGCACCACCCGGAATCACATGCATCATTGGCGTTTCAACTTCCATGAAACGTTCATTGTTTAAGAATGCTCGAATACCTGCAACAACTTTGGCACGGATTTCAAAAGTTTTACGTGTTTCTTCATTCACAATTAAGTCAAGGTAACGTTTACGGTACTTAACTTCTGTGTCATTTAAGCCATGGAATTTATCTGGTAACGGACGAAGAGATTTTGTAAGAAGTTCAAAACCTTCAAGATGAACATATAAGTCACCTTTTCCTGAACGTCCGATATAACCTTCGGCAGCAATAATGTCACCAAGGTCTAAACCTTTAATAGTCTCAAGAATATCTTTTGGTAAGCCTTTACGGTCAACATATAGCTGAATACGACCAGTCATATCTTGAATAACCATGAAAGAACCACGGTTTAACATGACACGGCCAGCCACTTTTACATAGACATGCTCAGCGCTTTCAATTTGTTCTTTCGACTGATCTTTAAATTGTTCTTGTAGATCAGCTGCGTAGTGTTCACGCTTAAAGGTATTCGGCCAAGGACTCTTTCCAGTTTCCTTCGCAACATCTTGGATTTGCTTTAATTTGGCATGACGCTGTGCAATTAAATCGTTTTCGGAAATAGTTGGTTCAGAAGTCGATTGAGCGTTTTGTTGCGTCATCTCTGCCTCGATTAAGTAAAAATTAAGTGCTATATCCTAACAGATTGCAGGCGTTTTTCGAATGATTTCAATCAAACAAAAATGAAAAAAGACAATTTTATAGAACAAAACACCACTTTTTAAAGGCAAAGTGACTTAGACCAATCGCTAAGATCATTTTTTAAAGCATTTAGTAAAATATAAAAAAATCCAAATAACCTCGATATTCAAAAGGCCCGATTTGCCTTTTATTTTATCAATGAGATTGTGTCGTAAATAATGAAAATTCTATTTTTACATGGCTTGGATTCTTCCCGGGAATCGACAAAGTTCCATGCCATTTTACATCCTGAAAAATTTTGTATTGACGTCGATTATCGTAACTTAAGTTATGCATCTGTTGAGTACTTTTACCATCAGGCTATTCAGACGATCAAACCAGATTTATTGGTGGGTCATAGCATTGGAGGCTATTGGGCACTAAAAACTGCTGCTCAACATAAATTAGCGGTGATAGTGGCAAATCCAAGTCTTACGCCCAATTTTCGGGCAGACTATCCTCAACTTTCTGAAGATGAACTCATGCTCTCTAATCCTAAAATGGCCTATTTAGAATTAGGAGATGAGCAACTTGATATGTATCAGGTTCAAGAAAAACTTGCACCCTACATGAATATTGAAACGTTTGAAGGTGGACATCATCGCTTAGCCTATCCTTCTCGAATTAATGATCTGATTATAAAAATTTATAAAAAATATTTGGCCTAGATTTATATCGTTTGATTATAAAAACAGGTTTATATGTGATTTAAAGAAGCTTTATTTCGCTTCCGCCATTTTTTTAACCACATCAAAACCTTGAACGAAGCCACTTTTCAACATGCCCATATATTCGGGCAAGGTGGCCAATTCAACTTTTAAAGTGGTTATATTATCTTTTTGGTTTAGAAAATATTTTTCTTGAGAACCACTCCAACCTTTAACTTCTTCACTTTCTAAATCTTCTTTACCTTCTTTAATCATTCCTAAATGTTTAAAAATCAATATTTCCGGTTTTTGCATTTGTTCAATTGTAGAAACCATCCCATTTCCTTCGCCATCAAGAAAATAAGTTTTTCCACCTACTTGCCAGTCAGTACGCATTGAGGAATCTGGTGCAAAAAATTTCGTCCAAGCGTTATAGGTTTCGCTATTCCAAAGTATGTCCCACACTTTTTCTATAGGAGCATCAATTTCCACTTCATATACTAAATTTTCCATATTTCACTTCCCTGATTTATACCGTCTTAATGACAGCAAATTTTAATTTTCGGTTTTAATAATGACATTCTGTAGCATCGTAGTTTGTTGTTATTTAGCTTTCATATGAGATGAATTTTTTAAATAATTTGGCACTCTTTATTTCATGATATTTTCACAAATAAAATTAACTGTAAGAATGCATTAATTATTATTAGTTTATGGCGAAGTTTTGCCTAAATAACCACTTATTTGTCCTAACCTGCCATTCATCTTTGCTTACGAATGATTAAACTCCGTTATTTACTTTACTTTGAATGTAGAACTGCGTAAAAATTTGATATCCGATCAAAGGCACATTGGTTATTATTGACCGGATCGTAGTTACATTATTAATAGATGGAATAGTTTTACTGAAAGGCAGCTTTGAGCAAACTTATCAGTGCGGAGAGTCTCATGAAAAAATATCAATGTATCGTTTGTGGATGGATTTATGACGAAGCGGAAGGTTGGCCACAAGACGGCATTGCAGCTGGAACAAAATGGGAAGATATTCCTGATGACTGGACTTGCCCTGATTGCGGCGTTTCAAAAGCTGACTTCGAAATGATCGAAATCTAAGAGCGTAAAGTAAAAGGCCATGATTGACATGGTCTTTTTTACGAATATTACCAATCACCGTATTAAATAAATAATTCTAACTCTGGAGAAAAAAATGCATCCTATCGTCATTATCGGATCAGGCATGGCGGGTTATACCTTGGCACGTGAGTTCCGTAAGCTTAGCCCAGAGCAAGAACTTGTGATGATTTGTGCGGATGATGCAGTGAACTATGCAAAGCCAACATTATCAAATGCATTTGCAGGTAAAAAAGCACCAGAACAAATTCCTTTAGGTGATGCTGCTAAAATGGGTACTCAACTCAATATGCGTATTGAGCCTTTTACTTTTGTAAAAGAGATTTTAGCTGAACGCCATGAACTTGTTTTAGAAAAAGATGGGGTAACGTCGAATCAACCCTATTCAAAACTGATTTTAGCCGTAGGTGCTAATCCAATTCGCCTTGCAATTGCAGGTGATGGTAGCGACGACATTCATGTCGTGAACTCATTGATTGATTACCGCGCTTTCCGTGAAAATCTAGCTCAGCGTAAAGATAAACGTGTTGTTATTTTAGGTGCTGGTTTAATTGGTTGTGAATTTGCCAATGACTTACTGCATAGTGAATATGACATTACTGTGATTGATTTGGCTCCTCAACCATTAGGCCGTTTACTTCCAGGACATATTGCTTCTGCTTTCCAACAAAATCTTGAGGAAGCTGGAGTAAAATTTGCACTTGGAACCACGGTTGAAAAAGTAAGTAAAATTAATAATGGCGAAGACTATGCGATAACACTCGCAAACGGACAAACATTGGTTGCGGACCTTGTTCTTTCTGCAATTGGTTTACAGCCAAATATTTCACTTGCTAAAAGTGCAGATATTCAAACGAGCCGTGGAATTATTACCAATGGTTTATTGGAAACAAATCAAGCAGACATCTACGCAATTGGGGATTGCGCAGAGGTAAACGGTACTTTACTTCCATATGTAATGCCGATTATGCAACAAGCTCGTGCTCTCGCAAAAACACTCAGTGGGCAACAAACTGCTGTGCACTACCCTGCTATGCCAGTTGCAGTAAAAACGCCAGCAGCTCCACTTACAGTTTTGCCAGCTCCGATTGATGTAGAAGTGAACTGGGAAACAGAAGAGTTCGACGATGGTATGCTTGCCAAAGCAATTGACAATGAAGGAACATTGCGTGGTTTTGTATTGTTAGGTGCAACCGCAGGTAAACAACGCTTAACTTTAACAAAGCTTGTTCCAGATCTTATTCCAGCCCAAGCATAAGGTTTGTATCAGGAATACTCAGTTAGAGAGTATTCCTTTAAGGAATGAATAACATGAATAGCGCCTTACAGTTTAACATTTCACCGTATACATCTTTCATGCAAGAAACCAAAGTCAACTTAGGCAATGGAATTGAGTTACATGTAGAAGTCGGTGGAAAGCCAGAGCATCCAACCATTTTGCTGATTATGGGTCTTGGCGCCCAAATGCTTTTTTGGCCAGATTTTTTCTGTAAATCACTGATTGATCAAGGATTTCGTGTTATTCGTTTTGATAACCGTGATATTGGGCTTTCTTCAAAAGTACGTCACGAAGGTAAACGCTTAAATACTGTCAAATTGATGGGCCGCTTTGCACTTGGACTAGCTAATCAGGGTGCACCTTATACTCTGCATGATATGGCAGATGATGTATCGATGCTGATTGATCGTTTAGGCGTGAACAAAGCACATGTAATTGGTGCATCAATGGGTGGGATGATTGCTCAAATTCTCGCAGCAAAATATCCAGAAAAGGTTGAGAAATTAGGGCTTATGTTTACAAGCAATAATCAGCCTTTTTTACCACCTCCTTTTCCGAAACAACTTTTGAGTTTAATTGGTAAACCTGAAACACGTGACGAAGAAGGTATTGTTAATCATAGTTTAAAACTATTTCAATTGATTGGCTCACCTGGTTATATCAACCAAATTGAAGCAATACAAACAGCGCGTAAACTTTATCAACGTAGCTACTATCCTGCTGGTGTACTTCAACAGTTTTTAGCAATATTATGTACAGGCTCTTTACTACAACTCGACCGTGAAATTAAGCAACCCGCTTTAGTCCTACATGGCTCTCGCGATCGCTTACTTCCGCCTAGCCACGGTAAGGCTGTAGCAAAAGCAATTTCCGGTGCTAAGTTTGAATTAATTGATGGAATGGGGCATGATATCCCTGCACATTTTATTCCACAGCTTAGCGGTTTATTTGCGCATCATTTTAAATCATCAGACTAGGACACTATGGCTGCATTACCCTCATTAAGACAGCTATCATATTTAGTTACGTTGTCGGAAACTTTGCATTTTACTGAAGCAGCACGCCGCTCTTTTGTCACTCAATCGACTTTATCAGGCGGCATCATGGAGCTTGAACGGTTATTAGGTGGCGTTTTGGTAGAACGTGATCGCCAGAATGTGCGTTTAACACCTTTAGGTGAACAAGTCGTTGCTCGCGCCCGTGTACTACTAGCAGATGCTCAAGATTTAATGCGTTTGAGCCGTGAAATGAGTGAGCCGTTAACGGGTGATTTGCATTTGGGTGTTATTCCAACAATTGCACCTTTTATCCTGACACGGTTACTTGATGAAGTGCATCAGCAGTTGCCTAAAATTCAGCTGCATTTACATGAAGCACAAAGTGAAAAAATTGTAGAGCGTTTAGAACACGGTAATCTAGACATGATCGTTCTTGCTCTACCGTTTGACACTAGAGGCCTAAAAGTCGCTGAAATTTCGAAAGAAAACTTGTACCTTGTATGTAGTAAACAAGATACAAATGCTCTTCAAGCAAACTCTCTAGATGATCTTGATTTATCAAGATTAATTTTGCTTGAAGAAGGCCACTGTTTACGTGACCACGTTCTAAGTGCATGCCCTATCGGTGAGCGTAAAAACGACAACCGTTTAAAAGCAAGTTCGTTACCAACTTTAGTTGAAATGGTTTCTTCTGATTTAGGCTTTACGCTTTTACCAGAAATTGCAATTGAAAATAGTATGATCAAGTTTAATGATCAGATTACTGCAAAACCAATTGAAGATGCTCCGAGCCGTACTTTAGCTTTAGTGACTCGTAAAAGTACACCATTGCAAAGTGAGTTCGATGTATTACTGCAAATTATGCAGAAAATCACGACAAGAATACATGAATAAAAAAAGGAGTCTTCGGACTCCTTTTTATTTTATTGCGGCGTTAAGGATGCCCACTTAAACACCCACGCAGATGGCATATTTAAACTATTATCAGCAATAATTTTTTCTCTAATAATTTGTGCAATGGCATAGTCATTTGCAGGGTCGACCATGACTCGTATGCCTTTAGTCGTTGCACTGGTTACAACCTTGTACCCTTTTGCTTCTAACTGCGACTGAACCATATTTGCCTTATTTTGATTAGATGCTAGCGCAACTTGTACCATCCATTTCTTTTCACCATTTTCCAAGATTTCTTTAGCGACAGCTGCATCAAGTTGCTTTTTACTGTCAAAATTTTTCTTTTCTTCTATTTTCTTGGTGTGAACATCTTCAACTTTCTTTTGGGCTAAAAACTCATCTTGTTTTGGTTTTCTTTTTTGGATGATTATTTTTTTATTTTTCTCTCCACTTTTGTTAGCTTTATCATTAGAAGGGTTTACAAAATAAGGATATATCGCTTGATCATCAAATCTTTGAAATACGATGATATCCCCATAACACTTCTGATCTGCGTAAGCGGTCACTGGTATTATCCCCAAAAGTATTTTAATAAGTAAACTTCTAATAAAGCATTGCATCTTATTCATTTACCAAAGTTAAGTATATTTAATGCGGCGTATTAAAGTAGATTTCTCGTGATTTGTATATTTTTAAAATTCAATGTTTTATGTAAAAAATCACATATTTTCAAAACATATTGCAGTGTTTCAAATTATTATCGTTTATCCAGCAACCATTTAGAAAAACTAACTAAATTACTTTGAATTTCAGTCAATTAAAAAAGCCGACAAAATATCGGCTTTTATTTAGTCTTGAAAGTTCATTATTTAATGATTTCTAATAATGCCCTTTGAGCATTATGCAATTTTTCACCCTCTGCTGGCTCAGCACGAATCCAAGTACCATCCCCTTGAAGCAGCCAAGCCTGTTGATTATCTTGTAAGTAATTTACCAAACCTTGTTGATAAATACGTTTTTTCAATGCAGGGTCTTCAACCGGGAAACACGCTTCAACACGATTAAATAAATTACGGTCCATCCAGTCTGCACTTGAACAGTAAATACGTGCATCACCATTATTACTGAAGTAATAAACACGAGTATGCTCAAGGAAACGTCCTACAATTGAACGCACTCGAATATTCTCCGACAGGTTCGGCAAACCTGGACGTAAGCAGCAAATCGAACGGATAATCAGGTCAATTTGAACACCCGCCTGAGAAGCTTCATACAATTTATTGATTAACTGGACTTCAGTTAATGCATTTACTTTAACAATGATCTGAGCTTTACGGCCTGCTTTAGCATTGGCAATTTCTTCATCAATAAAGTTAATGAGCTGAGCATGTAAGGTAAACGGTGCATGTAATAGCTTTTTCAATTTCGCCATTTTGCCCATCCCAGTCAACTCTTGGAATATACGGTGTACATCTTCACACAGATCTTTATCTGTGGTCATGAGACCATAATCGGTATAAATTCGGGCATTCATCGCATGGTAGTTACCCGTTCCTAAATGAACGTAACGCACCAATTTATTATTTTCACGGCGCACGACCATAATCATTTTGGCGTGGGTTTTATAACCTACAATACCGTAAACAACGACTGCTCCAGCTTCTTGTAAAACGTTTGCTACTTCAATATTTGATTCTTCATCAAAGCGAGCACGTAATTCAATAACGGCAATAACTTCTTTTCCATTACGCGCCGCTTCTGCCAAAATTTGCACAATCTCAGAATCAGCACCACTACGATATAACGTCTGCTTAATTGCTAATACTTGCGGATCGCGAGCAGCTTCGCGAAGTAGCTGAATGACAGGAGCAAAAGATTCAAAGGGATGATGCAGTAAAATATCTTGCTTCTGCATTGCCGAGAAAATGCTCTCAGTCTTTTTAAACACTTTAGGCACAACTGGCGTATGCGAGTCATAACGCAAATGAGGACGTTTAAAGTTTGAAACTAGACGAGCTAAGTTTACTGGACCATCAACTTTATATAATTGCTCATCAGTTAGATCGAACTCTTCCAGTAAGTACTCATAAATATGCTGTGGGCAGTTATGGGTTACTTCCAAGCGAACTGCACGACCAAAACGTCGAGAACTTAATTCACCTTTTAATGCTTTAGCTAAGTCTTCAACATCTTCATTCAGGGCCAAGTCTGCATTACGTGTAACACGGAATTGGTAACATCCAGTTGCTGTCATTCCTGGGAATAAATCAGACACATGTTCATGGATAATTGCCGATAACATTACATGATGTTCTTTACCACCTGTTAATTCGTCTGGTAAGCGTACAACGCGAGGTAATGAACGAGGTGCAGGTACAACAGCCAAATCAATTTGACGTCCAAAAGCATCTTTACCTTCAAGCGTAATAATGAAGTTCAAGCTTTTATTAACAAGTCGAGGGAACGGGTGTGCTGGATCTAGACTAATTGGGGTTAATACAGGTGCAACTTGTTCCTGAAAATATTTTTTCACCCAAGCAGATTGAGCTGGAGTTAACTCACCACGACGTAGGAAGCAAATGTCTTCTTCACGTAGTTTAGGTAAGATTTCCTCATTTAAAATTCGATATTGACGCTCAATCGCAGCATGAGCAGTTTCAGAGATTTTTTGTAAAACCTGCCTTGGGGTAAGACCATCAGGGCTACGACTTTCATTGCCTAGAGAAAATTGTTCCATCACTCCCGCAACTCGAATTTCAAAGAACTCATCGAGATTACGCGAAAAAATGAGCAAGAAATTCATTCGCTCAAGTAATGGATGTAAAGGGTCTACCGCTTGCTCCAATACACGCAAATGGAAGTCAAGAATAGACAATTCACGATTTATATAACGGTCATTATAACTGTATTCTATGGGGTTCGTTGTTGCTGTAATCGCTGTATTCATGTCTAACTCTATTCTCTATCCAGCCAAAATCTCTATAAACCAGTATGCTGCAAAAATATGACAATTTGGTAAAAACTAAAAAATTTACACATCTTTAAAACAGCTTTATTCAGGAATCTGGGTGCTATTCATATAACGTAAAATAACGCGTTTTCTATATTGTAGTTTATGATCGTTACGGTGATCTTGATAATATTTCGGATCAGGCAATAATGCGGCTAAGAAAGCGGCTTGTTCACGCGTTAAGCTTTTAGCACTTTTACCATAATAATGATGAGCGGCTGCTTCAACACCGTACAAATTTTTTCCAAATTCAACTGAGTTCATATACACCTCAAGAATTCGGCGTTTTGACCACATCCGCTCCATCATCCAAGTCGCGACCGTTTCTTGTCCCTTACGAATAAATGAACGTTTGTTGTATAAAAACAAGTTCTTTGCAAGCTGTTGAGACACGGTAGAACCACCCGCAACTACTTCACCCTCTTCATTATTTCGCTCAAGGGCAAAACGGATACCTTGCCAGTCAAAACCATGATGATGGATAAATTTTGCGTCTTCGCCCGCTAAAATTGCATGTTTAAAATTATCGCTAATATCATCATAGTCAAGCCACTGATGGACAATTGGCTCTGATGTATCAGACCAATAATCAATTCGCATGAACATGGTCGTATCCACTTCATGTGTCCGCCACCAGACTAAACTCGAAAAAATCCAAAGTTGAATAAGGAGAATCGCCCCAATAAAAATTAACAACACGCGAACAATAAAAGCTTTCATGTTCGTCCTGATCTCCTGTATTCAACTTTTTTCATGTTAAGCTGTAAAGCATGTTCATATATAACAAAAGCATAGCATGACTCAATATCAGCCTCCGCACATTAATCGTAAACTCAATGTACAAACTTGGTGGCTGACCGCCCTACTTATCGCAATCAATGTAGGTTTGTTTGTCTGGCAAATTCTATCTGGCGTCGATATTAGTGACCCAGCCATGAAAGATGCTATTCATTGGGGAGCTGATTTTACACCACTTACTTTTTCTGGGCAGCCTGAACGTCTATTTACCAGCATGTTTTTTCATTTTGGTTTAGTCCATCTCATGCTCAACATGTGGGCCTTATATATTTTCGGTAATGTTGCCGAGTCACTATTTGGTCGCTTCTATTTTGTAGGCATGTATTTACTTGCTGGCTTATTTGGTAGCCTTTTAAGTAGTTATATGACCATTCAAAATGGACATGAATTACTGCAACATTTTGACCAGAGCTTACTTCCTCATGTCAGTGCAGGTGCTTCAGGCGCCGTAATGGGATTAGGTGCTGCGTTAACCGTACTTTCCTTATTTCCACCACTTCCGCATCAAGCCTATATACTCGATAAAAAAGCATTATTAATGATTATGGCAATCAACCTTATTTTTGGTTTTGTCGCAACTGGTATTAATAATGCCGCACATATTGGCGGCATGGTTATTGGAGCATTCCTTGCACTAATGTGGTACTTAAGCTACGTCAGTAAGTTTAAAAGTGTGCTCAAGATTTTAGGCTTATTAGGCGCAGTAATCATTACGGGTGGTTTTTATATGTACTGTGTACAACTCAACTCACCTTTACTTCCGCTATGGCATGAGATCATCATCCAAAATCCTGGCATTATTCCTTAAGTTAAAGCTGATTTAATTCTCTCAAGCTTTGTAAAGGTGGTAAGTTGCAAAGGTAACCGAGTCGATAACGACCAATCAATGCACAAATGAGCATCATGCCAAGAGGTAAAATCAGCCATATTTCAAAATGCCACTGCATTGCCATATTCATTTTATAACTAGCAATCGCACTAATCACTTCCGCAAAACAGCAGGCAACTATGCCTGCTAACAGACCAAGAAACCCAATCTCAAAACTGAGCATTTGCTTCATTTTATTTTTAGATAAACCAAATGAACGCAATAAAGCGACTTCCCGACGGCGCTCATCCATTAATAGGTTTAAACATGCAATCAGTACTAATACGCCTGAAAAACCAACCAACGCTGCCAGTACAGTCACTATTTTGACCAAGACATTCATTAAGCGTTTTACTTCATCTAAAATTCGATCAACATCAATAAATACTGTATTTGAGAACTGCTGAATAATATTGATCATTTTAGGTTGATCTTGCTTAGGTACATAAAAACTCCCTAAATAACTTCCAGCATTTTCATCTAAGGTTTTAGGAGAAAAAATAAAGAAAAAGTTAGGGCTAAAGCTTTCCCACTCTACACTCCGGAAATTTACAACTTTGGCTTGTAATGTACCTTCGGGCAGGCTAAAGGTCAGCTTGTCTCCAGTTTGGATTCCTAAACTTTCGGCAGTTTTACTTTCGACTGAAACTTGCCCCACGCCATTAAAGTGAGCTTGTCCTTTTGTAATTGCGTTGTCATTCGGCAATTGATTTGATTGCGTTAAATTCAATTCACGACGCAAAGAGTTATTTTGTTTTATGGCTTCTTCTGAAAAAGGTACATCATTCTTTGCTACCAGTCTGCCTCGGATATTTGGATATAGCGGCGTGCTTTGCCAACCATGTTGCTTTAACTGTTGCTCAAAAGGTTTTAAATCGAATGGAGGTAAACCATATACAAATTGGTTAGGTGTTCCTTCAGGAAGCTGTTGCTGCCAACGCTGTAATAAATCTGTTCTTAATACGCTTAATACAGTAATGAGGCTTAAGCCTAAAGCCAGTGCAGTAATTTGTAAGGCACTTTGCGAGGGTGATCGAATATAAAAAGACAAACGATTTTTTATCTTTTTTAAACTACGAAGCACGAGCCAAACAACGGTATACAGCAAAATACAAAGAACAATAATCGCAGCCAAAACCACAATGCTGAGCATCAAGTTTTCACTCAACACCAAACTAAAAACAATCAGACTGCTAATGCCAGCAAAAAACATAAAGAATAAAGATTTACGAGATTTGGCTTCTTCGCGAATCACCCGAATTGGAGGTGTATTTAAAAGCTCCCAAATGCTTGGCAAAATAAAACCGAGCAGCACAATCACACTCGTAAAAATAGCGATTGGTAAAGGCCCAAGTAAAAGTGGTATTAGCGAAAAATTTAACTCTAATTGAGGAATCAATTGCAGCATAAGTTGCAGCAGGCCATACCCCATGACTAAACCTAATAGGCTTCCCATCACAATTGAAATCGCACTGACAATACAAAGCAATCCAATATAGGCCCATAAAATTTGGAACTTACTGGCTCCTAAGCATCTGAGAAGTGCAATATGATCTTGGTTTTGCTGAACATATCTTTGACTCGTTAAAGCGATGGCAATCCCACACAACAAAATCGTTAAAATATTGGCCAGTTGCAAAAAGGTATCTAGGTTTTCAAGCGGGCGTAATAACCGACTATTTGATTCGCTCGCATCACGCAAACGTAGACCCGCCGCTTCATCTGTTTCTTTAGAAGGTTGATGCTGTTGCTTAAATTGCTTACTAAACCTCTGAATTTGTTCAGGTTGACCAGACATTAACAGTCGATAATCGATTCTACTGCCAGTTTGAATTGCATGTGTTTTAGCAATATCGGCTTGATGAATAATAACTGTTGGAGAAAAACCTGAAAAACCCAGTTCCTGATTTGAATCACGCACAATCACGCCGCTAAAACGGAAGGTACCGTCAGCAATAGAAACAATATCTCCTCTTTGTACTTTTAATAAATCCGCTGCTCTTTGGCTTAGCCAGACTTCACCAGATTGAATCGCTTGAGTTTTTGGCGCAATTTCAAGCTGTCCTCTGAGTGGAAATGCAGGTTCTATCGCTTTTACATTAACCATGACAAACTGATCTTGTGTATGAGCCATAGAACTAAATAGAGTGACATTAGTTTGCTTTAACCCAACCTGCTCTGCTCTTTGTTTCCACAGCTGTTCTATAGGCTCGTTATTCGACAAAACTAAATCAGCACCCAGCATTTGCGAAGCTTGCAGACTGACTGCATTTTTCACTTGATCGTTACTAAATTTCAGGGCTGTCGTTGCGCTAATCGCAAGTGATAAAGCAATAATGAGTAGATATAATCCACCCGTACGAAAACTTTGTAGCAAAAGTGGTTTGAGAAGATTACGCATAATTTAACCACCCTGTACTGTCTTTAGTCGGCCGTCATCTAACTCAACATGACGCTGACAAAGGGCTGCTAAATTACGATCATGAGTCACTAAAATCAGAGTCGTACCTAACTCTCGATTTAAATCAAAGAGCAAGCTTTCAATTTCTTGTGCTGTCTGACCATCTAAGTTTCCTGTCGGTTCATCCGCAAAAATAATTTGTGGTTCGGCAATCAGAGCTCGTGCAATCGCCACACGTTGTTGCTCCCCTCCAGATAAGACTTTAGGCGTTTGTTCAACCTGACGACTAAGACCTACTCGATGCAACCAATCTAAAGCTTTTTTCTCTGCGGTTTTATAATCAAAATCCTTACGTAATCGTAAGGGCAACATTACATTTTCAAGCGCACTCAACTGAGGTAAAAGTTGAAAAGACTGAAATACGAAACCAATATGCTGCATTCTAATTTGGGCACGTTGTTCCTCTGTTAATTGATGAACAGCTTGACCACACAGCCAAACTTCACCTTCAGAGGGTTGATCTAAAGTTGCCAAAATTCCCAGTAAGGTCGATTTGCCTGAGCCAGAACGCCCAGTAATTGCCACTTGCTCCCCTTCAAAAATCTCTAAATCGATATCTTTTAAAATCGTAAACTGATTTTGGTTAATCTGAATAGTTTGTGTAACTTGATGGGCAGCAATGATGGGTTGTGGCATGATGTAAAAAGTCCTATGTATTCAGAATCAGGGTCGAAGTACAAATGTATAAATCTTTTTTGATTGGTTCTAAAAGCATCATGCTCATCTCATTAAGTATGCTGCCTATGCTTGTATCGGCGAAAACTATTTTAATTTTAGGAGATAGTATTAGTGCCGGTTACGGAATTGATCCCAAACAAGGTTGGGTACAATTACTGCAAAAACGCTTAGACCAACAGTATCCCAAACAACACAAAGTGGTCAATGCAAGTGTTAGTGGAGAAACAACCAGCGGCGCTTTAGCCCGACTACCTAAGCTATTACAAACTTATAAGCCAAATGTGGTCGTGATTGAATTAGGTGGAAATGATGGCTTACGTGGTCAACCACCTCAAATGATTCAAAAAAATCTGGATCAACTCATTCAATTAAGCCAAAAACAAAAAGCCCAAGTTATTCTTTTTGGCATGAAAATTCCGCCAAATTATGGGGCTGCGTATAGCAAAGTTTTTGAAAATAACTATAAAGTTGTCAGCCAAAAATATCAGGTAAAATTACTACCATTTTTTCTTGATGGAGTCGCAGGTCAAAAACAGCTTATGCAAAATGACTTGATTCATCCAAATGCTCAAGCACAGTCAAAATTACTTAATTTAGCTTATCCATATATAAAAGGTGCCCTGTAGGCACCTTTTAGTTTTAAGCATTATTATTAATATAATCAGAAATCAAAGAAGGTTACTTCACCAGTTTCTAGCGAATATTCTGCACCAACAACAATCAACTCACCTTTCGCAATCAGGCTCTCTAACACAGCCGAACCATGACGTAATTGATTTACCGAAGCAAAAACGTTTGAACGTACCGCATGACATGAAAGTTTTTTCAAATCATTTTTTAAATCAGTCTGCATTAAAATTTCAACTGACGGACGAACACGGTTCACAATCGACATTAAGTTAGATGATGGCGGGTGATCAGGATTCATTAACGTATCAATTGTCGCCTGAATAGCGCCACAATGACTATGTCCTAATACAACAACAACTGGACAGTCATAGCGTTCTGCCGCGAACTCAACACTACCGACTTGTGAAGGAGCAACCACATTACCAGCAACACGGATTACGAATAAGTCACCAAGACCTTGATCAAATACCATTTCTGCTGGAACACGTGAATCTGAACAACCTAATACAATCGCAAACGGATTTTGATCCTTTGCCATTTCAGCGCGTTCATGATGCGATAAGGTTTTTGCAAGGGAACTATTTCCATTTACAAATCGTTGATTACCAGCTTTCAGACGATCTAAAACTTCTTGCGCGGTAGGCATTTTATATTTCCATTGTTTTTTCAAGGTTGGAAATCATTTTAATGTGTCAAAATTTGAATGTCACTGACAAAAAATTAAATCATTTCCCATGAAAAAATTTAAAAATACGATCTCTATTTGAATGTAATGTTTATCGCAAATTCCTTACTGTTTAGCGAAAAAATAGACATACTTTGGTTCTCGGATTGACTATAATTTTTCTCCTTTTGATCATTTGGCAAATGACTCATTGGCAAAGTTTTTCAATAATTTTCAAACTCGCTTATGCTTCAAGGATGAAATCTTATGACGACGCTGTTTGTATCAACCAAAACAACCATAAAGAAAACAGCTATGGCACTTGCCTTGGCTTGTAGCCTTACAACAATAACAGGTGTTTTTCAGACGCAAGCAGCTGATACCATGGATATAAACTTTCAGAATATTTTACAGCAAGAGCGCAGTTGGGCAGGTTTACAAAGTAAAAGTTTAAAAGTTGGCGAGGTTACATGGTCATATAGTGAAGGTGGTTCTACGGCTAAACCGACATTGCTCCTTATTCATGGATTAGGAGGGAGTCGTGATAACTGGAACCGAGTTGCGCGTTATCTCACAGCAAATTATCACGTTATTATTCCAGACTTACCGGGTAGTGGTGAAACCATAGTTGCACAGGATTTCGACTACTCAGTACCTAATCTTGCCGAAAAGTTACGTCGATTTGTTGAAGCTGCAAATTTAAAAGGTCCAATTCACATTGCTGGCCACTCACTTGGTGGTTCGATTGCCCTACTCTATGCTGGACAATATCCATTTGAAACTAAAAGTCTATTCTTGGTTGATAGTGGCGGTATTTTCCGTTCTGCAAATACAATTTACCTAAAAGATCCAGCTTACTTAAAACAACTTTTAGTATCTAAAAAAGGTGACTTTAATTATTTGTTAAAGCAAACCATGTTTAATCCTCCATTTATTCCTAAAGAGTTCCTTCAAGCTCAAGAAAAGCTGATGATTAATCAGGCGCCTCAAACGCAAAAACTGGTTGATCAGCTTATTGCACTCAATAAAGTCTATACGCCAGATTCATTTGCAGTGCTCACCAAGACAATCGATGCCCCAACACTGATTTTATGGGGTAAGCAAGATAAGATTATTAACGTAGAAGTAGCAAGTGAACTAAAACGACTTTTAAAGAATGCCCAGCCTCCGGTTATTTTAGAGAATGTCGGCCATATGCCAATATTGGAAGCCGAGCAGCTGGTTATTCAACAATATGTACCGTTTTTACTTAAAGTAGAAACAAATCAGTCTTTAAAAACGACTACACCTTAAATAAAACTTCGGACTTGTGAGACCTTATGTCTACCCAACCGCTTATAGAAAAACTCATTGAAGCTCATCTTGATTTTTTAGATGAGGAATTTGCTCAGCCCCAAATCATTCAACAAGAATTTGAGCAATTTTATCATTGGTTGGGTAGTCAGCAACTACAACACCTCTGGACCTTTGAACAAATTCAGCAGCTGATTCAAAAGCAGATTTTAGAAACTCCTGCTTCTGATTTTCTGCTTGAACAAATTGCAGAACATATTCGCTTTGCACTTATTCATCCAGCTAATGAAAATACAACAATTGAAGATGTTATTCCTGTTTTAACAATTGATGGAATTGCGCAATACGTTGCAAGTAAAGAAGAGCATCGTAAAAAAATCATTAAAATGATTGTGAATAATCCTGCATTTTCAGCACTCTTGACTCAATTGATTCAACAAACAATGCATGATTACTTAGATGAATCAATGTCAAAACGTGTACCGGGTGTAGGCCGTTTTATGAAAATGGGGAAATCTGTTCTAGAAACAGTGACTGATTCAAATTTAGACGACACGATTAATCATTATTTGCAAAAGAATATTTTAAAACTAAGTCAAATGAGTGAGCGCGTTTTAAATCAACATTTTGACAATGACAAGCTCTATCATTTTCAGGCAAATGTTTGGCATAAAGTTAAATCTATGCCACTTTCTGTTTTAAAAAACTATGTAGAAGTTCAAGATTTATCAAAGACTGTAGGTTTAGGACACGAGATTTGGGATCACATGCGTCAAACTGATTACCTGAAACAACAAGTCCATGATGGTATTTACACATGGTATGTTCGAAATCAGGAACGTAATTTTGACTTGCTACTGCATGATCTCAATATTAATGAAAGTTTAATTCAACATGAACTGACTCAGTTACTTGTGCCTGTATTACAGCAATTAGTTATAACGGGACATTTAAGACGCCGCGCCCGTGTTTACCTAGAGAAATTTTATTATTCTGAAAAAGCATTAAATATTATCAACAACAAAGGCGCTTAAAGCGCCTTTGTTATTTGTCTTGATTAGAAAGAATATTTTAAAGAAGCGTAATAAGCTCGGCCTGGCTCATTGTAGGTTTGGCTGATCGAATTACTGTCTCTTAAAATTTGTTTATCAAACAAGTTACTTACGCCAACACGCGTACTAATATTGTCTGAAATTTTATAACCAACATTAATACCAGCGGTGCTATAGCTTTTTACAGTACTTGGCTTAATCGCAGAATTTGTTCCACCTGAACCAATGCCCGATTCGAGTCTATTTTCAGCAAACTGGCGAGATTTTTGACGGCCATATTGAGTGAATACAAAATTCACATCTAACTGATCTGTAATGTCGTAATCAAAAATTGAGTTAATCGTATAATTTGGAACTAAAGATAATGGGTTACCCGTTTGCTTATCTTTCGAGTCCATCATGTAAGTAAAGTTATTGGTCCAGCGAATGTCGCCAAAGTCTAACCCCAAACTTCCTTCAAAACCTTGAATTAATGCTTTAGGCGTATTTTCCCAGCGTAAGATATTCCACTTGGTATTGGTCACAGCTCCTGTATTTGCATTGGTGCTTGAACCATCAACTGTTCCGACAACATTTGTACCCGCCACAATCTTATCTTTATAGTCATTGCGGAACCAAGTTAAGCTCGCATTCACGATATCTTTTTGGAACTGAATGCCTAACTCTTTGTTTACCGAAGTTTCTGGTTTTAAATCACCATTACCTTGCAACAAGCACCGTGACTCAATATTGGCCGGGCAACCATTGCCGTTCGTACTGAGTAAGTATCCTTCGGCATTTTGATACATGTTTGGTGCTTTATACGCTTTTGCTACCCCACCTTTTAAAGTGAAATAATCATTGAGTCTTTGAGTAATGTTTAAGCTTGGGCTCCAGTTAGAACCAGATTTGCTGTGATCATCGAAACGCAAACCTAATACGGCATCGGTGCTATCAGTAAGTTTTAAGTTATCTTCGATATATGCAGAAGCAATACGTGATTCCATTTTACTGCGATTGCCTTTAGCTAATTGATCGCCATAACCTGAACCGCTGCTGTCTGCTCCCTGATTTGTCGAAATATTATCTTTAAATCTGTCTTCAACCCATTCAGTACCAAGTGTTAATACGTGTGGTACATAATATTCAAAAGGAATATTGGCTTCACCATTTAACCGAAGAGTTTCTAAGCGTGAAGTGGCTTTGTCATCCAGATTATTAATTTTTCCTTCTGTGCTGCCGCCCAGACCTTCAGGAAGACGTTTATTGTGAGTTTTATCATATTGAGCAACTAACTTGCTTTTACCCCAAGACCAATCCCCTTCATGCGTTAATGCATAACTATCGCGGTACATGGTATTGGTTTCTTTACCAATAAGTTCCGAAAGAATCGCATCCGCTTCAGCATTTGCATTTAACTGAGAGTCACCAGAATAAATATTACCTTGTTTACTAGAAGAGACATCAAGCAAGACAGTTTGTTGATCTGTTGCCTGCCAAGCTAAACGGCCTGAAATATCTTTATTTTTAACACCTTCACGGCCAGCTGCGGTACTGCCTATTGATTTATTAATATCGACATCGTCAGCTTCTGTTTTATTGTAATTACCATATAAACGATAAGACAAAACGTCTTTAATCAATGGCCCACTTACGTTAAAGCCAACACGATTTGATGCACCTTCTTTAGAGTCTTCAGGTTGTGAAGTATAAAACTCTACTGAGCCATGGGTTTCATTCGTCACTTTTTTAGTAATGATGTTAACCACACCACCTGCTGCACCCGAACCATAACGAGCTGCGGCTGGTCCGCGTAAAACTTCAATCGATTCGATTGCTTCTGCTGGAACCCAGTTTGAATCACCTCGTGTATCACGCTCTCCTTTCCAGCCATAACGAACTGAATTACGAGAGTTAATTGGTTTTCCATCCACTAAAATGAGTGTATTTTCTGGCCCCATTCCACGAATATCAATTTGTCTATTATTACCACGCTGCCCCGTTGCACTGTTGCCTGTTAAATTAACACCCGGCATACGGCGTACATAGTCAGAAATATCATTACGAACTGGTAGTTTTTCTAAATCTTCTTTGGTAATAACCGACACACCGAGCGATTGCTTCACTTGCTCTTCAGCAGTTACAAAAATTGTTTCCAATTTCACAGGTTCAGCAGGCTTTTCTAATGCTTGTTCAGCTTGTTCTTGCTCATTTTGTGCAGCATAAGCCATAGACATCATACTTGCCAGTACTGAAACAGAAAGCACTGACTGGATAATACGCTTCGACATAAGTATTCCCAATATATTGATTTATTAAACATCTCTCATTTTAAGTTCGGCATTGTAACAAATCTAAATAAAATTACAAATGATATTGATAATAATTATCATTATTTATATTGAATAATAAAAAAACCTCATTGCGAGGCTTTTTTATGTCACTTTTCAAATAATTTAATTATTTGAAATAAGCACCTTCTGCTTGCGTATGGTCAGTTTGGTCAACCACACGTTGGAGCTCAGGAATCTGCTCTTTTAAAGTAGTTTCAACGCCCTGTTTCAAGGTCACGTCAATTGCAGAACAGCCTTGGCAACCACCACCAAACTTCAATACAGCAGTTAAACCATGTTCTGGGTCATCTTGTACTTCTACCAAGCTACAATTTCCGCCGTGCCCTGCAAGGCCTGGGTTAATTTCTGCTTGAAGAATGTAAGTAATACGTTCTTCAATTGATGCATCTGGACCAACACGTGGAACCTTAGAATTTGGTGCACGGAAAGTGAGCTGACCACCAAAACGGTCCTTGTTGTAATCAATTACAGCATCTAAAAGATATGGAATAGATGGTGCATCAATATACGCAGGAAAATCAGGATAGTCCTGTTTATAATCTGTTGGGATCACTTCTTCTGGCGCACTATATGCCATACAACATTCGGCACGTGGCGTACCCGGATGCTCAACAAAAATTCGAACGCCAATTCCCGGAGTATTTTGCTTCGTTAATAAATCGTGCAAATACTCTTGTGCAGATGGTGTAATCAAAAGGTTTGGAATTTCTTCTGCAACAGCAGTGTTGGTGTTCTCAGTCGACATAACAATATTCCTCAAGCTGATGCCTTTATATTAACCGAAGATGAGGTGGATTTAAAAAAAATCAACTAAATTTGTCGGATTTATACACAACAGGGTTTCAACTTAAGTTTTTAATGGCATTATTGAGCCAGTATTGATCATTTTTTAAATATTTCTTATGTTGCATTTGCCATTTAACCATACAGTTACTCTTATTATTATTACGGTCATTATCTCTTTAATTGCTTTTAGCAACCAAAACGTGATGAACCGGCTGATTTTTTGGCCACCTGCAATGCAACGTGGACAAATTGATCGCTTCATTACCCATGGCTTTATCCATGCCGATGGAACACATCTACTTTTCAATATGATTACCCTGTTCTTCTTTGGCAGTATTATTGAAAGTTTTTATCGCCAATATTTCTACGACATGGGTTTTGTATTGTTCTATTTAGGTGGCTTAATCTTCGCGATTTTACCAAGCTATTTACAACATAAAAATGATGCGAATTGGGCCAGCCTAGGCGCCTCAGGTGCTGTTTCAGCAGTGTTATTTGCTTATATCCTATTCCAGCCGTGGAAGCTCATTTTCGTATTTTTCATTCCTGTGCCCGCTATTATTTTTGCAATTTTATATGTGGCATACAGTATTTGGGCTGGTAAGCGCGGTAATACCCATATTAATCATAGTGCTCATTTATGGGGTGCGGCTTACGGAATCATCGTAACAATTCTACTTGAACCAAAAGTTATTCCGCATTTCTTAGACCAACTAACTCGCCTTCCTTTCTAAACAAAATAAATTAAAGAAAGGCCCCTTGTGGGCTTTTCTTTTTTTCTCATTAATTTATCACTATAAATTCTCAGTCTTTTTTCTGATTATCTTTGATCATTTCTTTGTTTTGATTGCAAAAACCATCTGATTAAAATCGTGCCAATTCTTTTAATAATTCAGATGATACAATGAAGTACAAAGCAATTTTATCTAGTCTTTCCATTGCTTTATTTAGCTTATCTCTGGCTGGATGTAATGACAACGATAATCAAGAAAATGTAGCAACTACACCTAAGCAACCGAATATCTTATTTATTATGGCTGATGATTTAGGCTATTCAGATTTAGGGGCTTTTGGTGGTGAAATTCACACCCCTAATATTGATAGTTTGGCTCAAGAAGGTCGCCTTTTAACGGATTATCATACTGCCCCGACCTGTTCTCCAACACGCTCTCAGCTCATTTCTGGTACTGATCATCATTTAGCTGGTATTGGGGCAATGGCTGAACTCACACCGGAACATTTAAAAGGACAACCAGGCTACGAGGGATATTTAAATGAACGCTCTCTATCTATCGCACAAGTACTTAAAGATAATGGTTACCGCACTTACATCAGTGGTAAATGGCATTTAGGGTTAACCCCTGAAACCAATGCACATGCAAAAGGTTTTGATCATTCATTTACTTTATTACAAGGTTTAGATCACCACTTTAAGCAAGCGCCAAGTGCATTTAAACGAAATTCAACTTATACAGAAGATGGTCAGGTTATTCCTGTTTCGGCTTTGCCTGATGACTTTTTCTCGACAAATTATTTTACTGATAAATTACTGAGCTACTTAGACTCTGGCAAAAATAGTGGCAAACCGTTCTTTGCTTATGCTGCCTATACTGCGCCTCACTGGCCAATTCAAGCACCTGCTGAATACCGTGAAAAATATCGCGGAGTTTATGATGTCGGTTACGATGCGATTCGTAACGCACGTATTGCTAAGCAAAAACAGCTTGGAATTATCCCTGCAAACTTTGAGGCAGCAGAACCAATTGCAACTCAAAATGCCCCACAAAAATATGGAAAATGGGATGAGTTAACAGCCGAACAAAAGGCATTAGAAGCCCGTAAAATGGAAATCTATGCAGGCATGGTAGAAAACCTCGATGCTAACGTCGGCCGAATTATCCAATACCTCAAACAAAATAATCTTTATGACAACACTTTAATTTTCTTTGTTTCCGATAACGGTGCCGAAGGTTTTGTACGTGGCGGATATGGCAGTGAATCCGGTTTTGATAACTCTGTAGCAAATGTGGGAACACCAACTTCATATCACTATATTGGACCACGTTGGGCCGAGGTCAGCGCGGCACCATTTCATTTATGGAAAGATACAGCTGGTGAAGGTGCAACCACTGCCCCTGCTATTGTGAAATTACCGAACCAGAAAAAAGCAGAAGAAACCAATCATAGCTTTGCATCTGTACTGGATGTTTTCCCAACTTTACTAGAATATGCTCATATTCCAGTACCTCAAGGCCAATACAATGGTCGTACCATTAATACGCCATCAGGGATTTCATGGAAGCCTTTACTTGAAAATAAAACTACTACCATTCGCCCTGCAAATTTTAGTTTTGCCGATGAATTACATGGCAGCAAATATGCAAAACAAGGTGAATGGAAAATTGCACTTCAAGGGCGCCCTGAATTAGGTACAGGAACTTGGGAGCTATACAACATTAAAGCGGATCGAGGGGAAAGACAGAACGTTGCTCAGCTTTACCCTGCTAAAGTGCAAGAACTCTTATCGGTCTATCAGAAATATACTGAAAAAAATGGTGTGCAGGAATATAACGCCAAATGAGATTAAAACTATTTTTAGTTACCGCAATCAGCCTGTCTTTTATGACAGGCTGTAGCCAATCTTCAAAAGTTTCTGAATCAGCACCCTCGCCTCAACAGCCAACGTCTTTAGCTGACCTAGGTTCTATTGAAAAGTGTAAAAACTACTCTGGACTACCTCAAGGTTGGCTCAAACAGCCTACAGCTGGAATGGTGTTAATTGCCGATGGGCATTTTAATTTTGGTTCTGAGAAAGCCTATCCCGATGAACTTAATTTTGGAAAAAAACAAAGAGAAGTTAAAGGATTCTGGATTGATCAGACTGAAGTTACGGTTGCTCAATTTGCAAGCTTCGTAAAAGCAACGGGCTATATTACCGATGCCGAAAAACAAAAGCAGGCCGCTGTTTTCTCACCAGATCCTCATCATCCACAGCAATGGTGGCAGCTAAAATCTGGATATACATGGAAAACGCCAAATGGCAGTAATAGTGCTGTAGCCAATCCTAATGAGCCTGTGCGATATGTGAGTAAAAATGATGCTGAACATTATGCAGTCTGGCTCGGACATGATTTACCAACAGAACTCGAATGGGAATATGCAGCTAAAGCCAATTCAAAAACTGATACGCCCTTACATCAAGCTCCTACCGATAAACACCAACATCCACAAGCAAATTACTGGCAAGGTGAATTCCCTTTTCAAAACCTAAATCAAGATCACTTTAAAGATGTAGCACCGGTTGGATGTTTTGCGGCAAATAATTTCAAAATATTTGATACGATTGGAAATGTATGGGAATGGACATCCTCTCCTTACCAAGGTGCTCATGACCAACATATGGGAAATTATTCTGATTTAAGACAACAACAAATTGCGAGTACACAATATGTAATTAAAGGCGGATCTTTTCTATGTGCTCAAAATTATTGTTCGCGTTATCGAAACAGTAGTCGTTATCCGCAAGACTTTGATTTAGCAGCAACCCATGTTGGCTTTCGAACAATTTTAAGATCTGATTAGTTTCTTTTAATTGGAATTAGTAAATATATTTTTAACGAAAAGTAGATCGAAAAATAATCAATATATTTCTATAGTACAAAGGAGAATGATAAAAAAGTGAGAACATGATGAAAGCATTATTTCTCTGTATAGCAGCAATTTTCACAATGTCATTATCAGCCTGTGCAGTTCATACACGGGAAGGTAGTATTGTGATTGATCCAGATTCACCTTATCACAATCATCCCGGAGACTTTTGCCCACCAGGACAAGCTAAAAAAGGACGCTGTTAGAAACACTCATTCTTCAACTAATTTTGAAGTTAAGTTAAAGAAATAGAGTTTCATTGAATGATAAGCTGAGTACATAAATAGAGGGTTCCAACCCAAAAATAGATGGGATGAAACTAGAAAATTATGGTGTAAAAAAATCACCATATCCCCAAGATTTTTAAAAGACAATCTTACGTTGTCTTCTATCTAGTTTCACCCCAATTCTTTCTTATTCCGTCTGACTTCTCTTATCCTTTAAGAAAAAAGTCTAGTTTTTAATCATTTCTGCATCTGTATTATTGATACATTTTGAACATTTTACCTTCAGGTTAAAACTGATGTATTTGCTTCATACAAAATAATCATTTATGTAACGTAAGTCTATAAAAATGTTCTAAAAATGTGAAAAAAAATAAGGTCAAAATGAGATGGATTTATCATAAAAAATTGCTCTTTCAAGTTTCATCACATAAATATTCAATATTATTTTGTCAGTTATTGCCACTCGTTTCCTTTCATTGGCATAGATAATGTATACATCTGTATATTAACCCAGTCTTATAACGAGATATTTTATGTCCAGCACAAGTCAAGTCGAAGGTCTACAATTTCCAGTACATGCCTCAACAAAAAAACAAAGCACATCTCTTACAGGCCAAGAGATTTTGTCAGAGGCTTTATCTGTTGTAGATAATAAAACCGCGCAACAAGTGTTGAATGAAAAAAACTGGCGAAAAAACTACCCTATTTATTTTAAAGCGCTTGTTAAGCAAGGCATCTCAAATAGCAGCAATCCAATTACTATTGCTAAGCAGGGCTTGCATAAAGCTCACCACCTTTTTGACTACTATCGTGATAGTAAACATTATCTTTTAAAAGATGCGGTTCATATTGCTTCATCTACCCCCCTTCATACAGTAAAACTTAAAGGTGAAAGTGATGCAGCCCCAGAGTGGTATGTTCCTTACAAAGGGCAAAAGCTCAGTGGACAAAGCTTACTAGACCAAATTCAACGTTGGGAAGAGGCTGGTATTATTGAACCAAGCCATGCAAAAGCTTTGCGTGAAGCTACTGCTCATCCAGAATGGTTTGATTTATCTGACCGTACCATGGTGTTGTTTGGTGCGGCTTCAGAAGCTGGTCCTCTACCTTGGTTAGCCAAATGGAAAGCGAATATTATTGCTGTCGACTTACCAAACCCACGTGTCTGGGGCAAAATTTTAAATACGATTCAAAAAGGAAACTCAACACTCATTGCTCCAAGTGTTGAACAAATTGCTTCCTCAGCAAAAGCTTCTGAATTAAAAGATAAATTGGGTGCAAATTTATTGACTCAATTACCAGAGATTGCACAGTGGCTAGTGCAGTTTCCACAAAAGTTAGATTTAGCCGCAATCGCCTATTTAGATGGTGAAAAGCACGTTCGTGTGTCCATGGCAATGGATAGCATTATGCAATATGTGAGCGAGCATAAGTCTGATACCAGCCTTATGTTTATGTGTACGCCAACCGATGTTTATGCAGTTCCTAAAGAAGTAGCAAAAGCTGCTCAACAAAAATTTAAATCACGCACAAAACTACAAAAATTGGCAGTGAAAGGTGTTTCTACACTTTCCTTAAATCGTTTTTTCCAAGCGCCTTATCAAGACCTGATTGATTGTGAAAATGGAAAAACTTATGGTATTGCCGACTGTCTAGTGGTTGAACAAGGCCCAAACTATGCTTTGGCAAAACGCATTCAACAATGGCGTGCTATTTTGGCCCGTCATCAAGGACAACACGTCAGTATTAATATTGCTCCATCTACAACGACTCACTCTGTGACTAAAAATCCATTATTGAAAGCAGCTTTTAATGGTGCAGAGCTTTTTGATGTAGAAGCGTTTAGTCCTGAAACGACCAATGCCATTATGGCGGCACTCTGGATTCATGACTTAAGAAATGAGTCTTCTGTGGCAAATCCTGAAACTGAACTGGACCATCCGCTTGAACTCATGATGGAAGGTGCTAACCACGGCGGATTATGGCGTGTTGCTTATTTAGCAAGAACTGCCCTGCCTTTTGCTGCAATCTATGGCTTTGCAACCGAAAAACTACCTTTTGGAAAATCATCTAAAAAATAGTTTAATTAAAGCCCAATTCTAGAATTGGGCTTTTTTCTGTGTTTATTTATTTTGAAAGTGTGAAAGATATTTTTGCATTTCATCAGGTGGTACCATACCACCTCCTGTCGCCCATACCACATGATTTGACTGCTGCAACTGTTCAGCTGATAGTTGATGTAAAGCCAAATAATCAGGACTCGTCTGAACATAATATGGACCCATCATTCCTGCCACAGCAGAAGGTTCAAGCTGAATGTTTTCAGTTTGATTTAGAAGTGCTATGAGTTCATACAAACGTTCATCATGAATGGTGTAATAGCCATCAATTAACTGTTGCATAGCACGTCCAACAAAACCTGAAGCACGTCCTACTGCAAGTCCATCTGCGGCGGTAACGTTATCAATACCAATGTCATTTACTGAAATCTGATCATGCAAGCCTGTGTGGACACCAAGTAACATACAAGGCGAATGGGTTGGTTCAGCAAAAATACAATGTACATTCTCACCAAAAGCCAGTTTCAACCCAAAACTCACGCCACCTGGGCCACCACCGACCCCACACGGCAAATAAACAAATAATGGGTGCTCAACATCAACTTTAATCTGTTTTTGCTCAAATTGCTGTTTTAAGCGTATTCCTGCAACGGCATAGCCTAAAAATAATGTTTTCGAGTTTTCATCATCAATGAAAAAGCAGTGTGGATCTTGTTCTGCGGCTTTTCGTCCCTCTTCAACCGCTACACCATAGTCACTGGCATATTCCACAACATTGACGCCCAGTGAACGCAGTTTGTCTTTCTTCCACTGTCTCGCATCGGCAGACATATGCACTGTGACTCTAAAACCGAGTTTGGCGCTCATAATGCCAATCGAAAGCCCAAGGTTGCCTGTAGAACCTACTGCAATTTGATACTTAGAAAAAAACGTGCGAAATGCATCTTGGTCGAGTTTAGTGTAATCGTCTTCCAACTTGAGAAGCCCTGCCTCAATTGCCAATTTTTCGGCGTGAGCCAAGACTTCATAAATACCACCACGCGCTTTAATTGAACCTGAAATAGGTAAATGACTATCTTTTTTTAGCCAGAATGCTCCACTCAGTTGCACTTGTTCTGTTGAGGAAAGTGCTTGCTGCATGTTCGCAATTTCAACGATATCTGATTCAATTTTTCCATGTTGTGCTTGAGTTTCAGGAAACACTTTTGCTAAATAAGGTGCGAAACGCGCTAGTCTTGCTTCTGCTTCACTTACGTCCTCTGCTGTGAGTCCAACTTTTTCTAAAGCTTCTGTTAAAGGATAGCGATGTGGTGTAAACCAAAATGTCTCTTTATAGGCTTGCAATGTCTCAATAAGTGGGAATTGTTGTTTTAGCTGATCTATTTGAACCGCATCCATAATCTATCCTGATATAAAAAGTTTAAGCTCAGCTTTTAAAGCTGTTTGACGCCTTATAACGACTTGTTAATTTATAATTGAATGTACATGAAAATAGACTGAACTTTAAAAAGAAACAAATAAAAAAGCCACTGTTCACAGTGGCTTTAATGTTTTAAATGCTTTTATACAAACTGCAAGAATAACCAGTACAAACCGCCTGATAAACAGATTGTTGCAGGAAGTGTAAATACCCATGCAGATAAAATTGTTTTCACTGTATTGAAGTTTAAGCCTGATCTATTCGCAACCATAGTACCTGCAACAGCACTGTTTAAAACGTGTGTTGTTGAAACAGGCATACCTAAACCGTCAGCAGCTGCAATTGTACTCATTGCTACAAGCTCAGCAGACATCCCTTGGCCATAAGTCATATGATGCTTACCAATACGCTCACCTACAGTCACAACAATACGTTTCCAGCCAACCATGGTGCCTAAACCAAGTGCCAAAGCAACTGCTACTTTCACCCAAGTTGGAATGTATTGTAAGAATGAATCTAAGCTACTACGGTATTCTTTCACAAGTTTTTCTTGTGACTGATCCATTTTTGGTAATGCATTCGCTTTATCCAAACGCTTAAACGAAGTGGTACTTAAATACATGTCATTACGAATTTCGCTAATTGCAGCTTCTGGAATATCTTTTAAGTTGCTATAGCTAGAAACACGCTCACCCAAGTGGTCAGTCATGCTTGCCAATGCAGGCACTACTTCTGGAGTTTGCTGTTTAGTTTGAATGTATTTAGTCAGAATAAGACGTGCTTTTTCATCAGTTAATTCTGGCTGATTTTGATTCAAAAAAACGGCAGTTTGAGAAGAAAGCTGATGGAATGATTGAACTTGTTGTGTATCAAGGTTTTTATTTAATGAATAAGCCAACGGCACCAGACCAACCAAAATCAGCATGATGAGACCCATACCTTTTTGACCGTCATTAGAACCATGTGCAAAACTTACACCTGTACAGGTAAAGATTAAAATTGCACGAATGATTGCTGGTGGTGGTTTATTACCTTCTGGCGGCTGGAATAATTCTAATTGGCGTTTAAAAACAGTTTTAACCAACAAGAATACAATCGCTGCAAAAGCAAAACCAATTAAAGGCGAAAATAATAAGGCCTTACCGACTTTAATCACCTGATCCATATCAACACCGCTGGTCGTTACGCCAGTCGATGCACTCAACAGATGGTTCATAATGCCCACACCCAAGATTGAACCAATCAAAGTATGAGAACTAGAAGCAGGAATACCCAAGAACCAAGTACCTAAATTCCAGAGAATCGCAGCAATAAGAAGCGCAAAAACCATTGCGAAACCTGCACCGCTACCCATGTTCATAATCAGTTCAACAGGCAACAATGCAATAATGCCGTAAGCGACTGCGCCGCTTGCAACCATTACCCCAAGAAAATTACAAAAACCTGCCCACATGACTGCAACTGGTGCAGGTAAAGCATTGGTGTAAATCACTGTTGCTACTGCATTTGCAGTATCGTGGAAGCCATTTACAAACTCAAAGCCTAAAGCAATCAAGAGTGCAGTAGATAAAAGGATAACCGAATAAAGACTCAAAGGTGGTACGTGTGCTAAATCAGCACTCACCTGAAATCCAATATAAATAAGTGTTGCAACAATAATCGTCAGAAACACCGGCATAAAAAACTTAGGTGTCGGGACATGTACATTCGTCGATTTGACTTGCAGGTTTGCCGCAAGTTTTGAATCCGAAACAGGGGGTAGATTAGAATTCATGCAGACGGTAAGAGGATAAAAAAATCCTCTGTATTCTTAAATTAAATTATGACAATTATATGACAAAGCGGCGCCTGATGAAGTCAATTTTTCATATTTTGACCTCATTTGATGCACCTTTCCTCTATGAAATTTATTTTATTATTAAAATACAATAATTTAAATCAATTTACCTCTTCCTTATTTATGACTATTTTTAAAGCAAAAATATATAAAAAATTACCCGAATGCTTGTTTTTTAAACAGCATAATTATCATAAAACGGAATATTGGCGATGAAATATTTCAATATCATGATCATTTTATGAATATTTGATGAAAAAACAGTCTCTATTTGTCATAAAAACCATTTTTCTAATGAATCTATTACAAGTGAATGGTGGGTCGTTATAGCTCATCAATTGCGCAACTATTCTGTTACAATAGCGCCGCATTTTTAAATTTGTACGATATCGGGGTTTTTTATGTCTACGCTTGCCACCCTAAAAGCGCTTCTTGCCAAACGCATTCTGATTATTGATGGTGCGATGGGTACCATGATTCAACGCCATAAATTAGAAGAAGCCGACTACCGTGGTGAGCGTTTTGCCGATTGGGCACATGACTTAAAAGGTAACAATGACCTTCTTGTGCTAACTCAACCCGAAATCATTCAAGGTATTCATGAAGCTTATCTTGATGCAGGCGCAGACATTATTGAAACCAACAGCTTTAACGGAACGCGTGTTTCAATGTCTGATTACCACATGGAAGATCTTGTTCCAGAGATTAACCGTGAAGCAGCACGTTTAGCTAAAGCAGCTTGTGAAAAGTATTCAACCCCAGATAAACCGCGTTTTGTAGCAGGTGTACTCGGTCCAACATCGCGTACCTGTTCAATTTCGCCTAATGTAAATGACCCTGCCTTTCGTAACATTACGTTTGATGAGCTAAAAGAAAACTATATTGAAGCGACTCATGCACTGATTGAAGGCGGTGCAGATATCATTTTGATTGAAACCGTTTTTGATACATTAAACTGTAAAGCTGCAATTTTTGCGGTGAAAGAAGTCTTTAAGCAACTTGGTCATGAATTACCACTCATGATTTCAGGGACCATTACCGATGCTTCAGGTCGTACCTTAACAGGTCAAACTGCTGAAGCGTTCTGGAACTCTGTACGCCATGGTGACTTACTTTCAATTGGTTTCAACTGTGCCCTTGGTGCAGATGCTATGCGTCCTCACGTTAAAACCGTGTCTGATGTTGCTGATACGTTCATTTCTGCTCATCCAAATGCTGGCTTACCAAACGCTTTTGGTGAATATGATGAAACACCAGAACAAACTGCGGCCTTCTTAAAAGAATTTGCAGAAAGTGGTTTAATCAATATTACCGGTGGTTGCTGTGGTACGACACCAGACCATATTCGTGCGATTGCCAATGCTGTAAAAGACATTGCACCACGTCAAATTCCTGAAACTAAGCCAGCTTGTCGCTTAAGTGGTTTAGAACCATTTAATATTTATGATGACTCATTGTTCGTTAACGTCGGTGAACGTACCAACGTTACCGGTTCAAAAAAATTCTTACGCTTAATTCGTGAAGAAAACTTTGCCGAAGCTTTAGAAGTTGCACAGCAACAAGTGGAAGCTGGCGCTCAGATTATCGACATTAACATGGATGAAGGGATGCTCGATTCGCAAAATGCGATGGTACATTTCCTAAACCTTGTGGCATCTGAGCCAGATATTTCACGTGTGCCTATCATGATTGACTCATCAAAATGGGAAATCATTGAAGCAGGCTTAAAATGCGTACAAGGTAAACCTGTTGTTAACTCGATTTCGTTAAAAGAAGGTTATGACGAGTTTGTCGAAAAAGCTCGCCTGTGTCGCCAATATGGTGCTGCAATTATTGTGATGGCCTTTGATGAAACTGGTCAGGCCGACACTGCTGAGCGTAAACGCGAAATCTGTAAACGTTCTTATGACGTTTTGGTTAACGACGTAGGCTTCCCTGCTGAAGATATTATTTTTGACCCGAACGTATTTGCAGTGGCAACAGGTATTGAAGAACACAATAACTATGGCGTCGACTTTATTGAAGCTACAGGTTGGATTAAACAGAATTTACCTCACGCCATGATTTCTGGCGGTGTATCGAACGTTTCATTCTCATTCCGTGGAAATGAGCCTGTTCGTGAAGCGATTCACTCTGTGTTCTTGTACCATGCCATTAAACAAGGCATGACTATGGGTATTGTAAATGCCGGTCAAATGGCAATTTATGACGATATTCCTAAAGAACTCAAAGATGCAGTTGAAGATGTTGTTTTAAACCAGAACCAAGGTGAATCTGGTCAACTTGCGACTGAAAAACTACTTGAAGTCGCTGAAAAGTTCCGTGGTCATAGTGGTGCTCAACGCGAAGCAGAAAATCTTGAATGGCGTAACGAACCTGTAGAAAAACGTCTTGAATATGCTTTGGTTAAAGGTATTACCACCTACATTGACGAAGACACAGAAGAAGCTCGCCTAAAAGCCAAACGTCCTTTAGATGTAATCGAAGGCGCTTTGATGGACGGCATGAACGTTGTTGGTGACTTGTTCGGTTCAGGCAAAATGTTCTTACCTCAGGTTGTGAAATCTGCACGTGTTATGAAGCAAGCTGTGGCTTGGCTCAACCCGTACATTGAAGCTGAAAAAACAGGTAGCCAATCTAAAGGTAAAGTCCTGATGGCAACTGTTAAGGGTGACGTACACGATATTGGTAAAAATATTGTAGGCGTGGTACTGGGCTGTAATGGTTACGATATTGTTGACCTTGGCGTGATGGTGCCTTGCGAGAAAATCTTACAAACTGCAATTGATGAAAAATGTGACATCATTGGATTATCAGGTCTGATTACGCCATCTTTAGATGAAATGGTGTTTGTTGCGAAAGAAATGCAACGCAAAGGCTTTAACATTCCTTTATTGATCGGTGGTGCAACAACTTCAAAAGCACATACAGCAGTAAAAATTGATCCTCAGTACCAAAACGATGCGGTGATTTATGTTGCCGATGCTTCACGTGCTGTGGGTGTCGCAACCACTCTCCTTTCAAAAGAAATGCGTGGGAATTTTATTGCAGAGCACCGTGCTGAATATGTCAAAATTCGTGAGCGCTTAGCTAACAAACAGCCTAAAGCTGCCAAGCTAACTTATGCAGAGTCTGTTAAAAACGGCTTTAAAATTGATGAGAGTTATGTTCCTGCAAAACCAAATCTTTTGGGAACACAGGTCTTAACAAATTACCCACTTGCAACACTTGTAGAATATTTTGACTGGACACCATTCTTCATTTCTTGGAGCTTGGCAGGTAAGTTCCCGAAAATTTTAGAAGATGAAGTGGTTGGTGAAGCGGCAACTGATCTGTACAACCAAGCTCAAGCAATGTTGAAAGATATTATCGACAACAACCTTTTTGACGCACGTGCTGTATTTGGTATGTTCCCTGCTCAGCGCACAGATGCCGACACTGTCAGCGTATTTGATGAAGCTGGCCAAAATGTTACGCATACTTTTGAGCACTTACGTCAACAATCTGACAAAGTCACAGGTAAACCAAACTTGTCTTTGGCAGATTACATTCGCGCTGACCGTGAGCAACAGGATTACTTAGGCGGTTTCACTGTATCGATTTTTGGTGCAGAAGAATTGGCAAATGAATACAAAGCCAAAGGTGATGACTACTCTGCAATTTTAGTTCAATCACTAGCTGACCGTTTTGCCGAAGCTTTTGCAGAACATTTACATGAACGTATTCGTAAAGAGTTCTGGGGTTATAAAGCTGATGAACAGCTTAGCAATGAAGAGCTGATTAAAGAGAAATATGTCGGTATTCGCCCTGCACCGGGTTACCCAGCTTGCCCAGAGCACTCTGAAAAAGCGGTGTTGTTTGACTGGTTAGGTTCTACTGACAAGATCGGTACTAAACTGACTGAACACTTTGCGATGATGCCACCATCTTCAGTAAGTGGTTTCTATTATTCTCATCCTCAAAGTGAATATTTTAACGTAGGTAAAATCTCTCAAGACCAACTTGAAGATTATGCAAAACGTAAAGGTTGGACACTTGATGAAGCAAAACGCTGGTTAGGACCGAATTTAGATGATTCGATTGCTTAAGTTTTGAATTATCCTGATTAAAAATAGGGCGTGAAGGAAATTCCATCACGCCCTTTTCAATTTGAAAATTTAATCTTTACTTCAAATGTGCCTTAATCTTTTCTTTAACCGCCTCAGTTGAAATACCATATCGATCATGCAAGGTTGGTAATGCTCCTGCATCTAAAAATGCATCTGGCAAACCAATCATGTCAAAACGAGGATGTTGTCCATTTCTTAGGAGTAAGGACCCGACAGCTTCGCCTAAGCCGCCAATGACTGAATGATTTTCAGCAGTTAAAACAGGACGGCCACCTTTTGCGACTTCATCCAGAATGGTTTGTTCATTTAAAGGTTTAATCGTAGGTACATGCAACACTGAAACCTCAATGCCCTCTTTTTCAAGCTCTTCGGCTGCCTCAAGCGCACGCATGGTCAATAAACCAGTGGAAATGATGAGTAAGTCTTTACCCGGTTTAATCACCTGTGCCTTACCTAATTTAAACTGGTAATTATATTTATCGAGCACTAATGGAACCTGTCCACGCAATAAACGCATATATACAGGGCCATTATGAGCAGCAATCTGTGGAATCGCTTGTTCGATTTCTAAGGCATCACAAGGGTCAATGATCATGAGGTTCGGCATTGCACGAAAAATCGCAATATCGTCAGTCGCCTGATGGCTTGGGCCGTAGCCTGTGGTTAAGCCCGGAAGTGCCGCCACAATTTTGACATTCAGATTATCTTCCGCAATTGCCATACAAATAAAGTCATAGGCACGGCGTGATGCAAATACAGCATAAGTTGTTGCAAAAGGAACAAATCCTTCACGAGCAAGTCCTGCTGCTGCACTCATCAAAAGTTGTTCTGCCATGCCCATTTGGAAAAACTTGTCTGGATTTTCTTTAGCAAAAATATGTAGGTCTGTATATTTAGATAAATCTGCTGATAACCCCACAATATCGTCACGCTCATTTGCCAAGGCATTCAGTGCATGACCAAATGGCGCTGGTTTTGTTGGTTGACCCTCGGCAGCAATAGAAGCAATCATTGCCGAAGTGGTTAGTTTTTTCTTAGGGGGATTAGCTAACTGGCTCATGTTGTATTCCTTACTGTCCGTAGTGGGTCAAAATATTTAAAGCGTCATCCCATTCATGTTCATCAACACGAATGAAGTGTGTTTTTTCGCGGCTTTCCAAGAACGACACGCCTTTACCCATTTTGGTGTCACAAATAATGACGCGTGGGCATGTACCTTTATGGTTTCGCGCCTGATCGAATGCCGTAAGTAAAGCTTCCATATTGTTGCCATCTACGCGTTGGGTGTACCAACCAAATGACTGCCAACGGTCTACAATCGGCTCAAACGCTAAAATTTCGCTGGAGTGCCCATCTGCCTGCTGATTATTCACATCAATAATGGCAATCAAGTTATCTAGTTTCCAATGAGAAGCAGACATCACCGCCTCCCATGTTGAGCCTTCATTTAACTCACCATCGGATAGTAAGTTATAGACAAAAGCATCCGACTTTTTCTGTTTCAGTCCTAAACATGCGCCGACTGCAATTCCAAGACCATGCCCCAATGAACCACCTGTAATTTCCATACCTGGTGTGTAAGAAGCCATGCCCGACATCGGTAGACGACTATCATCTGCACCGTAGGTTTCAAGTTCTTCAAGCGGGATAATTTTTGCTTCAATTAAGGCTGCATAAAGTGCAATTGCATAATGCCCAATAGAGAGATAAAAACGGTCACGGCCTTCCCATTCGGGGTTTTCTGGCTGATATTTCATCGCATGGAAATAAGATACTGCTAGCAAATCTGCTGCACCCAAAGCTTGTCCAACATAGCCTTGACCTTGTACTTGCCCCATACGTAAAGCATGTTGGCGAATGTGGTAGGCACGTTGTTGCAACTCGGCAATTTGGCCTGATTTATCAATATTTAACATTGTCATTTACTATTCCTTATTAACGATTGACCAGTTTTGCCGGAACACGCAGAACCAGACTGGCACCGAAAATTAAAACTGCTGTGATTAAGAACATGCCGATTGCATTTGAACCTGTGTTGGTGGTGACCCAACCGATTAAATAAGGTGAGCAAAATCCTGCAAGATTGGCGAAGCTATTGACGGCTGCAATACCTGCCGCTGCGGAAACACCACCCAAAAAGTTGGTCGGTAACATCCAGAATAAAGAGGATGCCGTCAGCACACCTGAGGCTGCGATGCAAAGACAAATTAAAGAGAGCATTAGATTTGAAGCGAATAAAGTCGCAAATGTGAGTGCTATAGCACCTGCACACATTGGAATAATTAAGTGCCAGCGGCGTTCTTGGAAATGGTCACCACTACGCCCTGCCAAAATCATGACCACAATGGCACACATATAAGGCAAGCTGGTGAGCAAACCGATATGCCAATTATCACTAATGCCCGAGTTACGAATGAGAGTTGGTAGCCAAAATGTAATAGCGTATTGGCCCATCACTACACAAAAATAGATGCCTGCGAGTAACCATAACCGTTTATCCGCAATAAACTCTTTGACACTAGCATGACCTTCTTTGTGCTGGTTATCTTGAGCAAGCTCTTGCTTCACCAAGTTTTTTTCGTCTTGAGTTAACCAGTTGGCATCTTGAACTGAATCTTTTAAAACAGCGAGTACCAATAGACCAACGAGCACAGTAGGAATGGCTTCAATAAGGAACATCCACTGCCAGCCAAACCAACCATGTACACCGCTCATTCGGTCCATAATTAAGCCTGAAAGTGGTCCACCAATCATTCCCGAAATTGGAATCGCGATAAACCAAAGTACGGTCATGCGTGCACGGCGGTAAGACGGGAACCAATAAGTGAGATAGAGCAACAAACCCGGAGCTAGTCCAGCTTCGGCGACACCCAATAAAAAACGTAAGGTGTAAAATTGCCATTCAGTTTGAACAAAAGCAAAACAGCCTGACAAAATTCCCCATGTAATCATGATACGGGCAATCCAACGTCTTGCGCCTACCTTGTGAAGTACGATGTTACTTGGTACTTCACAAAGAAAATAACCAATAAAGAAAATCCCTGCGCCTAGCCCATATACAGCTTCACTAAACTGTAAATCGCTCATCATTTGGAGTTTGGCAAAACCCACATTTACTCGATCTAAGTAGGCACAAAAATAACAAAGCATTAAAAATGGCATGAGCCGAAATGCAATTTTTCGATACGCCGATTTACGAATCGTTGTATCTACTTCAGATGAAAATACTGTATCCATCATGCGAATCCCTTTACATTTGGCCACAGTATCCTCTTGTGACCATCATTCTATTTTTAGTTTTTAAATGACAAGCCTTAATGAATCAGCATGCCACCATTTACATCGAGTGTTACGCCAGTTAAGTAAGCTGACAGATCACTTGCCAAAAATAATGCTGCATTTGCAACGTCTTGCGCTTTACCTAAACGCCCGAGTGGAATACCTGTAAGAATGTCGTGACGACGGTCATCATTCATTAAACCGCCAGTAATATCAGTATGAATTAGACCCGGAGTAAGCGAATTTACACGAATTTGGTCAGGGCCGAACTCTCGAGCCATCGCTTTTGCCAGACCTAATACCCCTGCTTTGGCAGCGCTATAATGTGGTCCGCCAAAAATACCACCGCCGCGCTGCGCTGAAACTGAAGATAAGCACACAATGCTTCCACCACCATTTGCTTTCATGGATGGAATAACGGCTTGCGACATAATGAGTGTTCCGCGCAGGCTGACATCTAAAACACGGTCATAATCATTGCGTTGAATATCAAGTGTTTTTACAGGTTGGGTAATGCCTGCATTATTAATTAAAATGTCGATTTTTCCATAGTGCTGTAGTGCTTGTTCAACAGCTGCTTTGACCTGTTCTTCATTTGCAACATTTGCAGCAAGACCTAAATGTCCTTCACCAAGTGCCTTTGCAGCGTTTTGGCTTTGAGCAAGATCTAAATCAATAATAATGACCTTAGCACCTTGTTGTGCAAAGATTTCTGCGGTTGCTCGCCCAATTCCACGTTCTGATGCTGCACCGGTAATTAATGCCACTTTTCCTTGTAGTAACATGTTCAATCCTCTTTTACGCTTTATATCCTGAGTTCTGACTTAGAATCTCTTTTTTCACAAAGCCCAGCAATCAGCTCGAATTCAACAAGGCATGAAAAAAATTCATGTCTATGCTATTTTTAAATAAGTTTTAGGGATAAAAACGGATCATTTCATGGATAGTAGTGAAAACAATTTCAACCAGATGCCCTCAATTAAAACATTACAGGCTTTTGAACAAACTGCCCGTTTCGGCAATGTTGCCAAGGCAGCCGAGCATTTGAATCTCACGCCTTCGGCAGTAAGTCACCAAATTGCTAAACTTGAAGAAATGATTGGGCAGAGTTTATTTATTCGTGGTGCTCGTGGTGTAACGCTTACCCCTTCTGGCGAACGCTATTTTCAAGATGTCACGACCATTTTGCATAACCTAATGTTAGCGACTGAAAAAGCTGCCGATAAAAGTCCTAAAGACAGTTTATATATTCATTCATCTCCAAGTTTTGGTTTGCTCTGGTTACTGCCTCGCCTTGAATCATTTAAAGAAAAATTTCCAATGATTCAGGTCAACTTGTCATGTTCTTATGAAAATTTGCACTTTACTCGCGATAAGATCGATATTGATATTCGTCATGGTTTGCCCAACTGGACAGGGGTAGAAATCAGAACGATTCGTAATGAAAAGCTAGAAGTACTTGCATCCCCCAAACTACTTGAACGCAGTCCAGTAAATAAACCTCAAGATTTATTAAAAAAAGAACTGATTTTATCGCGCTCAACCTTGGTTACTTGGCCACAATGGTTTGCCCATCAGGGTTTAAGCATTCCTGAATTTCCTTATACTTTGAGTTTTGATCGCTCTTATATGTCACTTGAAGCAGCCACACATGGGCTAGGTTTTGTTTTAGAAAGTAATTTGCTTACTCAAAATTATTTGGACTCTGGAAAGTTGGTTAGAGTTTTTGCAGATGAGCTATCGATTCCTATTTCTGCTCATCATTTGGTGTATCCGCGAACGCATCAATTTATTCCTAAAATTGAGCTTTTTTTAAACTGGATTTATGATGAGTTGGCGGATTGAGAAAGTCATTTCTTAAAGGATCTGAATTTCCTCAACTCTTAAGTGATGCATCATCTCTCGAACAAATACAAAGTAAGTAAAAATATAAAGCTGATCTGGAGCTACTTGGTTTATGTAATAGCTCAAACGCTCAATAAAATCATTGAATCCATGCTCAAGCTCAATACGGCTGATTTTCTTTTTTGCACTAAAAAATAACTGACTGAGGTGTGTCATAGCGGCATCAGACGTAACAGCTACACCACTTATCTTTAGATTTCTGAGTGGCTTTGACTCGATGATTTCTTCAATAAAATAAATCATCTTTTCGATAGCAAGTTCATCAATAACACCATGGCCGATACTTTTTGAATCAACAAACCCCAAGCCCTGTTCGAGTTGAATATTTTGATTATCTATGTCAAATGACAAGCCATTAAGACCAAGTGAAAATTTTAAAACCGAGTCGGGATGAGTCATGAAATTGCTTACCGTTGAGTTTTACTAATAGGATTAGTGCCAGTTTGTTCAATGCTTAGCGTTAACAGCGCTAATCCTCATTAACACTATATATAATAAAAAACTCTTTAAAAAGACGAAAAATCAATCTTATATTCATCCAATCCTACGATTAAAAAATAGAGTATAAGCATGAAAAAATTAGTAATTTTAAGTTTCACCCTTTATAGCTTTGCGCAAATTACAAATGCAGCAACATTAAACGTAAAACCCTATGGCACAACACAAGATGGTCAAAAAGTTGATCTATACACCATGAGCAATAACAAAGGAGTTTCGGTTTCTTTTATTAGCTTTGGTGGTGTAATTACCCAGATTTTGACTCCCGATGCACAAGGTAAACAAAATAATATAGTTTTGGGCTTCGATGACCTAAAAGGCTATGAAGTCACTGATACCAAGGAAGGCATTCATTTTGGTGGATTGATTGGGCGTTATGCGAACCGGATTGGCAATGCTAAATTTAGCTTAGATGGAAAAACGTATAACCTTGAAAAAAATAATGGACCGAATTCATTGCATAGCGGTAATCCGGGTTTTGATAAACGTGTTTGGCAAGTTAAGCCCCTCGTTTCTAAAGGTGAAATCGTTAAAGCTTCTCTTAAGTTAACCAGTCCGAATGGTGATCAAGGTTTTCCGGGGAAATTAGATGTAGAAGTGATCTACAGTCTTTCTGATCAAAATGAATTCCAAATCGAATATAAGGCTAAAACTGATCAACCGACTGTCATCAATCTCACCAACCACAGTTATTTCAACTTGTCAGGCGCTGGTAACCCTTATGGCGTACTGGATCATGTTGTGCAACTTAATGCAGACCGTGTATTGGTAACCGATCAAAACTCTTTACCAACAGGTGAGATTGCCTCAGTTGCAGGTACACCTTTTGATTTTCGAACGCCTAAAGCAATCGTAAAAGATATTCGAGCGAATCATCAGCAATTGGCATATGGATATGGCTATGACCAAACTTGGGTAATTAATCAAAAGTCTCAAGGAAAGTTAAATCTTGCAGCTCATGTTTTTGATCCGAAATCTAAACGGACACTGCAGGTTTTAACCACAGAACCAAGCGTTCAAATGTATACAGCCAATCATTTACTCGGAAATGTGGCTGGGGCAAATGGCGTACTCTATCGACAAGCAGATGCGCTAGCATTAGAAACGCAGCATTTTCCAGATAGTCCGAATCAACCATCTTTCCCTTCTACACGTTTGAACCCAAATCAAACTTATAACAGTGTCACCGTATTTAAATTTGGTATTCAGAAATAGTCTTTTTAATTGGAACTATAGTTATCTAAAAATACTCTCAGCCGAATATGACTGAGAGTATTTTTCATTTATTTAACTTTTGTGTTTGGTAAAAATGCGGTGGCAAATCCAAGTAATGGCAAGAATGAACATAAACCAAATACCCATTCAATGCCGTTAATATCAGCTAAATGTCCCAACCCTGCAGCGGCAATACCACTTACCCCAAACATAAGACCAAACATTAAACCTGCGATCATACCTACACGGCCCGGAACAGCTTCTTGTGCGTAAACCACCATTGCAGCAAAAGCAGACGACAACACTAAACCTGCAATAATTGAGAAAACTGTTGTCCAAAATAAGTTTGCATACGGCATCATTAATGCAAACGGCGCCATACCCACAAATGAAACCCAAATAACAGCTTTACGGCCAATTTTGTCACCAATTGGGCCACCCGCAAATGTACCTAAAGCAACAGCTGCTAAAAAGGCAAACAAATGTAATTGAGCTGTTTGAATACTGATATGAAACTTTTGAATTAAGTAAAAGGTAAAGTAGTTACTAATGCTGGCAATGTAGGTAAATTTAGCAAACATCAATAAACTAATTGTGCTCAAAGCAATAATAAGCTTACGGCCATGCAATTTACTCTGTGCTTGGTTTGCACGCGCAGCCACCTGATTTTTAGCATGACTCACCGTCCAACGGCTTACGCCAAATAAAACCCAAATGGCTAAAAGTGCAAATATCACTAAGCCCGCAACTGCATGCTGCCCAAATGGAACAATCAATAACGCTGCTAATAATGGACCAATGGCAGTACCTGTATTTCCGCCCACCTGAAAAGTCGACTGTGCCGTACCGAAACGCCCACCCGATGCCATTCGTGCCACCCGTGAAGCTTCAGGGTGAAAAGTTGCAGAGCCTACTCCAATTAGCGCAGATGCACATAACAACACTGTAAAGCTTGGTGAAAATGCCAACAAGATAATGCCGCAGAATGTGACCATCATTCCGAGTGGTAGAAGATATGGTTTTGGATGTTTATCGGTATATAGTCCAATCCAAGGCTGGAGCAGTGAACCTGTAATTTGATATACAAACGAAATCAGGCCAACTTGAGCAAAACTAAGTGAAAAGTTTGCTTTTAGCATTGGATAAATAGCGGGTAGCACTGCTTGAATCAAATCATTCAGTAAATGTGCGACCGCCACGGCGCCTACAATTTTAATAATCATTCCTTGAGGCTGATCATTTGCAACGGTATTGGCAATACCATCTTTCAATTGTATTGAAGACGTCATACCTGAAAAACTCCAATATTCTAAGTAAGATGCTTATTGTAAATTGTCGCTTATAAAGTTATCTTCCAATAATCATTGTATAAGTGACAATTTTTAGGATAGTTTATGTCCGATTCTCTTATTCAGTCTGATTTGTCTGAACTTGTGATTGGGCTATCTTCTGAGCATTCTTACCGAGAAATCACGCCGACTCATACACATACACGTGCGCAGTTTTTGTATGCATCCACAGGAAACATTCAGGTGTTTACGCCGAACAATGTCTGGATTGTGCCGCCCATGTGTGCCTTATGGATTCCTGCTCATGTTGAGCACAGTGTGATTTCACTAAGTCACGTGAAGTTAAATACGGCGTTGGTTGAAGTAAATGCAGCCGCTCTAATGGGTCAGCATTGCTTTATTATTCGGGTAAGCAACCTGTTGCATGAGCTTTTGATTCGTTTAAATGAAATTGAACGAGAAGACACGCCAAATACTGCGACGTCTCAAAAGCTTTCCCGTTCTTTACAAATTTTGATTTTTGAAGAAATCCATCGGGCCAATTTGTTGCCTATTCAAATTCCTTGGCCGAAAGACAAGCGACTATTAAAAATTTGCCAAGAGTTATTACACACTCCTGACCATTCAAAAGACTTAACAGATTGGGCTGATGAGATTGGTGCGAGTTCTAGAACCCTAATGCGTATGTTCCAAAAAGAAACTGGACTGTCTTATCGGGCATGGGTCCAGCAAATGCATATTGCACTTGCCTTAAGTAAAATTGCGAATGGTGAATCTATTGCTCGAATTTCTGAATCACTGGGGTATAACAACCCCAGCGCGTTCAGTGCGATGTTTAAGCGACATCTAGGAAAAACACCTCAGCAGTTTAGAAGTTCTGCGATGTCGCTATAAGTCTTTTTTTTTGCAGGTAGGTCATGCTTTTCGAGCAAATCATCAAAATCGTGGTAGACATGAAGCTCACGATCTTTACCAGTTCTCGCATGATCTAATCGTTGTTCAGGATCCACTAAAACAAGCGTATGGCCATCATCAATCAGACGATCAACGCCTTCTAAGAACATACGTTTACCCACATCGTGGATAAGTGAAATCTGGGTTAAATCAATGACGATTGTGCTTTGGTCAGTTGTCTCATCTTGTAAAATGCGCAACAACATTTCAGCTTCGGTAAATTTCAATACACCGCGAAGCACATATACACTTAATGAAGCATCTTTTCCTGTACGGTAATGGCTTTGCACAATCGTTTGTGCAGAAGGTGTACCTTCCATGAGGTGTAATCCCATGTCACGGGATAACCGTTCTAAAATATCGATGCCTCGAATACTATGACCATGCTCATCTAAACGAGGAGAAAAAGCAGCAATACTGACCTGACCCGGTAGTACACCCAAAATACCGCCTGCTACACCACTCTTAGCAGGAATACCTACAGTCGACAACCAGTCACCCGCGGCATCATACATACCACAGCTCATCATGACACTGAGCACTTGTCTAACCACAGATCGGTTTAACAAACGCTTTCCAGTTTTAGGGTCAACCCCACCATTGGCAAGTGCACTGCCCATACGTACCAAGTCTTTAACTGTAACCATGATCGCACATTGACGAATGTAACCATTCACAATATCGACAGGGTCAGTCTCTAAAATTCCAACAGTTCGCAACATATAACCGATCGAAAGATTACGGTAGGCAGTTTTGACTTCCGAATCATAGACAGACTCATCAAAACTTAATTCACGTCCTGCAAGCTCGCTCATAAAACGGCGTAGAATTTCTGCACTATGTAAACCATGCTTGACCTGAATCAAGGAATGTACAGTAATTGCGCCAGAGTTAATCATCGGGTTTTTCGGACGTCCGTCTTTACCCAATGAAATTTCATTGAAGGCTTCCCCCGAAGGCTCTACCCCTACTTTCGCAAGTACTGCATCAATACCAAGCTGTTGTAAAACATAGGCATATACGAACGGTTTAGAAATCGATTGAATGGTGAATTCAACATCATCATCTCCAATCGAATAAATTTCGCCATCTACCGTAGACATGGCTAAAGCTAATCGATCTGGATTTGCATTTGCTAACTCTGGAATATAGTCAGCTAGATGTCCGCTATTATCTACCTCACAGGCTTCTATCACATTTGCCAAATAATCTGGGAGAGGGGTTTTCATGGTCAGTAACCTTAAATGAGGAGATTTACACTTTCGATCATTTTTTCAGCACAACCTGCTGATAATATTAAAATTATAATTTTTTAGTGAAATAAAAATCACGATATAAGTATTGTAATTCCGATGGCTTATTTATTTCAAGCTCATTATACGTTTTTAAAAACTTTAAACAGAAAATTAGATTATTCTTTCTACAAATAGAACTCCATTTAAATGATCCACTTCATGTTGAACAATTCGAGCTGGAAAACCATGGAAAACTGTTTCAACGGCTTCACCCTGAAGTGTTAAATATTTAACCTTAACCATTTCTGCACGTTCAACTTGTCCACGCTCATCTGGCACACTTAAGCAGCCTTCTTCACCCAAAAGCGTTTCATTTGAGAACTCTAAAATTTTAGGATTCACCATCACCACAGCATCCATTTCAGGTGCATCGGGATAGCGTGGGTTTGGTCTGGAAGCCACAATAATGACGCGTTTAGAAATATAAACTTGCGGTGCGGCAATCCCTACTCCATTACGCTCAAGCATGGTTGCTTGCATAGCAGCAGCAAGCTGATAAAGCCAGTCACTATTTAATTCATTTGCCGAGACAGGGGCCGCAATCAGTTTTAAGATATCTTCACCACGCTTTGCGACTGGTAAAACTACACTCATCCTTTGAATCTCTCATTAAACTAGCTAGACAAGTTTTATTGTGTCGTTGAATAGCTCAAAAGAAAAGTCATTCCTACATCTGTTTTTGTTTCATCTAATGCGTTTTTTGTTTTAAAGCTTTTTTATTTGAGTGATTGCAAAATCTAAACCTCTTCATAGAACAAATTTCCTCCATTTACTTTTACTTCACTTTTCCATTAATATCCAAACTTCAATTACAACAATTAAGTAAAAAATGGATCAGGACTTAACTTTGCAGGATGCGAACTATCTTAATAAAGAAGATAAACGAACCCTTGCCCTTTCTTCATTGGGCGGTGCTTTAGAGTTTTACGATTTCGTGATTTATGTGTTTTACGCCAAAATCATTTCTGACCTCTTTTTCCCAAGCACGCTTAGCCCTTTTTGGGCCATGCTTAACACCTACGGTATTTTTGCAGCAGGTTACTTTTTTAGGCCATTAGGCGGGGTTGTCATGGCTCATTTTGGTGATCTGGTCGGGCGTAAAAAACTATTTTCACTTTCTATTTTGCTAATGGCGCTACCTACCCTGTTTATCGGGATATTGCCGACCTTTGAAAATATTGGGTATTTGGCACCGCTACTTTTATTGCTTATGCGAGTGGTACAAGGGATTGCGATTGGGGGTGAAATTCCAGCCGCGTGGACATTTGTGTCTGAACATGTACCTGAAAGAAAAATTGGGCTGGCAAATGGTTTACTCACTGCCGGACTGTCTCTAGGAATTTTACTAGGCGCGCTCATGTCTCTATGGATTTCACTGAATTTTAGTGAGGGACAAATCCATGACTGGGCTTGGCGTATTCCTTTCATTGCAGGTGGTATTTTTGGTCTAGTCGCACTTTATTTACGGACTTATTTAAAAGAAACCCCAGTGTTTAAAGCCATGCAGGCACGTAAAGAAATTTCAAAAGAAATGCCTGTAAAACAAGTCTTAAAAACGCATAAAATAGCCGTTGCGATTGGCATGTTATTTACGTGGTTTTTAACTGGTTGTGTGGTGGTAGTGATTTTAGCCATGCCAAATTTATTGATTGGTTCATTTGGCTTTGAACGCGCACAGACTTTTGAAATGCAAAGTGCAGCAATTGTTATGCAAATGGTCGGCTGTATCTTGGCTGGCTATTTTGCTGACCGTTTTGGCTGTGGCAAAGTCATGATGGTCGGTGCGCTTGCCGTTGCACTCACAGCAGCAGTTTTTTATAACAGTTTAGGACATGCAGCCCATTCAACTATTTTTGGTTTATATATGTTGTTGGGTCTATGCTCAGGTACAGTCGGCATGGTGTCGAGCAGTATGGTCAAAATGTTCCCCGCGCCTGTACGTTTCTCGGGCATTTCATTTTCTTATAATTTATCGTATGCAATTGTTGGTGGTATGACCCTGCCTTTAGTGCATTGGCTCAGCCAATATAGTGATATTGGTGCGATGTATTATATTTTCGCGCTAACAATTTTGGCCTTTGTGACTGCTTTTGTATTTTGGAATAAGTTTGAAAAAAACAGATATTAAACGCTTTAAATTATTAAATAAAAAACCACGCCGATTGCGTGGTTTTTTATTGTTATTCACTTTAGAAAGTAAAGCCAATATTAAAGTTAATACGGTATAGCCATTTATCACTGTTTGGCGAGGTTGCAGAGGTATAACCCGTTGAGTTGGTTGCCCCACCAATGATGTTGGAGTTTTTACCCCACGTATAATCCGCCCAAACCATAAATGGTGAAGCAATAAACATCATACCTGTGGTGTTCATTTGCGAATCTGACCAATCATCACGTTTTTTATCCAGATAACTATAGTCATTATAAAACTTAATGGATTTTAGCTTGCCCATATTAGTGACAGGCAACGTATAAGCAAGGTTTAAACTGGCAATCGTACCTTCTGAAGCAATGAAATAAGCAGGTGTAAGTCCATTCGCCCCCATTAAAGTCATATCACTATTTACACCATCCGGATTTTTAGCATCGTATTGATAATGAATGACAGAACTTTGTAAATTAAAGCGTTTGTAGTTGTTTTCAGTATGCAAACCGACTGCATAATATTTGCCGTCTTTATCGGTAATATCATTATGTAACTGAGCAATTGCACCCGATACACCGAACTCTTGCTTACCGAAATCAGTTTCTAACTTGCGAACAATGCGGGTATTCACCTGATTACGCTTTTCATTTTGATAGGCTTTTTGAGATGGAAATGCATTTCCAGCCAAGTCATCATAAGTTGCACTCTCTGGTGAATAACGCAAATTCGTCTCTAACATTTGCGGGTAATAACCGAGTTTTAAATCCCAGTCTTTGTCGTGATAATTCCAGTTAATCCCCGGTGCAATGTTATTGCCATAACCTAGAAAGAATGGAATGTGATAGGTCCAGCCATTTTGTGGGTATGGATAAATCGTGAAAGGTTTATAGACCAGACCCGCTTCAATGCTGTTATTGGCATCTAAGTTATAGCCAACATATGCTTTTTCAATGGACGTTTTCTGTTGGTCTTGAAACATATAACTGGCATTGATGTAGGCATCATCAAATTTACCTTTGAGATCGACCCTGAAAATATCAAAATGGAGCTTACCAAAACCACGGTTTGGCCCTTCCCAATCTTCATAGCGTTGATTTAACCGAACCACCCCACCTAACTTTAATGAGTCGGTGCCGTCATCACTTTTCCATTCAAGCAATGAGTCTTTTGCAAATGCATTGACGCTTACCCCCAGCGTAAGCGGTGCAATGAATGCCATGATCAATGAAGTCTTTTTCATCTCTACATCCTTGATTGAGTTCCAGCGTCCTGCTGGAACTTTATTTGTTTTACCTGTAAAACTTCGTTTTTATTGTTTTTTAGACAAAAAAATTTATCTAAAAAAAGGATGGCTTAGCAGCTCCCATCGCATATGTACTAAACCATCCAAACTGGTTAATACAGTTTCTTTTGCGGTGGACCCGCGAAGTTTAATGGTCCAATCGAGTTCATATCGAGCTCAATCACAGTTGGCCCTTCAAAAGCGACTGCCTCTTGAATAACCGTTTTAAACTCATCTGCACTACCCACTTTCCAGCTTTTCACACCCATTGATTCGCCAAGAAGTTTGTAATCTGGCGTATGCAATTCATTGAAATACTGACGACCACCGAAGTAGTTATTTTGAATGCCACGCATTACGCCATAACCACCGTCATTCATAATCATTAAGACCATGTTGGTGTTTTCTTGCACCATAGTTGCAATTTCACCAATACCCAGCATTAAGCCGCCATCACCGACTAAACCAATCACTTTTTTGTCAGGGTTAGCAACCGAAGCACCTATTGCAGTTGCAAGGCCTAAACCAATTGCACCCGCGAGTGAGTGAATGTTTTGATTTGGTGCTTGTACAGGGAATAAACGACTGCCCCATGTGCTACCTGACATGGTGATGTCACGTACAAAAATGCCGTCTTGAGGTAAAGCTGCACGCAAGTGATCACAAATTAAAGCGTACTGATCGATTTGCTTACGCAGTGCATCAATTGCAGCCTGTTTTGCTGCCACTACAGCAGCATCGTAATCGGCATCAACTTTTGAAGTGCCTTGAAGTTTTTCCAACACACGTGTTAAGACATCTTTGGCATCGCCACAAATGAAGTTGCGGATTTTGTAATTACGTTGCTGAGCCACTGGGTTGGCATCCACCTGAATAATATTTTCAGGGAATTCAACCGAATAAGTTTTTGTTTCATTACTACGTAAACGTGAACCCATCACAACCATTAAGTCAGCATCTTTTAATAACTGCTCAACACCTGCCGAGTTATGAAAAGCACCTAAACTACGTGGATGATCATCTGCCAACACACCACGGCCGTGCGTAGACGACACTACTGGAATACCTAAATCTGCAATGCCTTTAACTTCGGCAACGCTATTTAAAGTTCCACCACCAATCCAGAAAATTGGACGTTTTGCTTTTTTGATTTCACTGACAAGAAGATCAATTTCTGCTTGCTCTGCCTGTGGCAACTCAAGTGCTTTCACTGGCCCAAGATTAAGTGGCAAATCGATTTCTGCTGCTTGTACATCAATGGGTAACTCAACACTTACCGGTCCCATTGGAACTGTAGTTGCTACTCGAATTGCTTCACGAATCACGCCAACAGCATTGTCTGGACTGGTAATACGAAATGCCGCTTTGCTTGATGCACGTAAGAATGTAAGTTGGTCTTTAGTTTCATGAATGAAGCTCGCATCACGGTCGAGATATTCACGCTCAACTTGACCCGTTAAATGCAATACAGGGCTACCCGCGTTCATTGCTTCAATGAGTGACCCCACCGCATTACCTGCACCAGCACCCGTACTGGTCAACGCTACACCTAGGCCTTTAAAGCGTGAGTGTGCATCTGCCATGGTGACCGCGCCAGCCTCACCGCGTGCTGCGACAAAACGCATTTTTTCACGGCGCCCTACTGCATCGGCAATAGGTAAATTGTGGATGGAAATAACACCATAAATACTATCAACTTGGTGCGCTTCTAAAACTCTTGCGATTGCTTCGCCTACATTTACACGTTCAGTCATGTCTGTTCCTCAAAATTTGTTTTTTCAGTCCTTGAATTTATTAATCGCACCAAGGGTTAGGCTGTTCATTCAGCCCCATATAAATACTCTTTTGTTGCATGTACGATAAAATGCCCAAACGGCCTTTTTCGCGCCCAATCCCACTGTCTTTAAAGCCACCAAACGGCGCACTAATCGAGAACTTTTTATAGGTATTAATCCATACCGTTCCAACCTCTAACACACGTGCGATGCGCCAAGCTTTACGATAGCTTTCAGTCCAAATACCTGCGGCAAGACCAAAACAACTGTCATTGGCTTGAGCAATTAAATCTTGCTCGTTGTCATATTTCATAACCACTAAAACAGGGCCAAAAATTTCTTCCTGACAGGTTTGAGCACTGTTATTTAAGCCCGTAATAATGGTCGGTAAGTAATAACTTCCTTTGGCATAGTCACCAGTGGTAAGCGCTTCACCACCAATCAGAACCTGACCACCTTCGCTTTTAGCAAGCTGCACATAGCGGTCAACTGACTGCAAATGTTTGTCATTAACCAGTGGCCCTAAATGCACACCAGCTTGTTCCGGGTGGCCCACACGTAAGCCTTTGGTTATTTCAACCAAATGCGTTAAAAACTGATCGTAAAGACTGCTATGAATAAACAAGCGAGAACCTGCGATACACGCTTGGCCTGCTGAGCTAAAAATTCCGTACGCGACACCTTTAGCAGCTAGTTCGACATCTGCATCTGGTAAAACAATGGTTGGTGACTTTCCGCCTAACTCAAGCGAAGTGGTAATCAGTTTTTCTGCGGCAATATGTGCCAAATGACGCCCCGTGGTTGTTCCACCTGTAAAAGAGATTTTACGAACCAATGGGTGCTGAGCAATGGCATCACCAATCACAGAACCACGACCAACTAGCACGCTGAGTAAGCCTTTTGGTAAGCCAGCTTCTTCAAAAATCTTGGCAAGCTCTAAAGCAATCAGTGAAGTTGCTTCTGCTGGTTTTAAAACCACGGCATTTCCTGCTGCCAAAGCTGGAGCAAGCTTTTGAACCTCACTCGCGATTGGAGAGTTCCAAGGCGTAATTGCTGCTACAACACCCACAGGTTCATGCACGCTCATGGTCATAAAGTCTGGAGCACGTTGAGTGGTGAGCCCATCATTCATCGTTTCACATGCTGCTGCAACATAACGTGCAGTCGCCGCAGCGCTCATCACCAAACCACGAGTTTCGGTTAAAGGCTTACCATTATCACGTGTTTGTAATTTCGCTAATTCGTCTACACGTGCTTCAATAATGTCTGCAACTTTGTAGAGAATACGTGCGCGCTCATGCGGTAAGCTGTTTCTCCAGCTCGGCTCACGCCAAGCCTGATCTGCTTTTTCAATTGCTTCATTTACATCATCAAGCGTTGCCGTTGAAAGCTCAGCGTTTACCGACTGATCTGCCGGAAACAGGCTTTGAATGACTGCACCACGGCCTAATCGCCATTCACCTGCAATATAAATTTCCTTTGCCATGATCAAATCCTTCTTAAATCTGTATTGCTTCTACACTGTTGCGACAAGCACGAATCACGCTAAGCGCAGCCAAAGTTGATGTTTTCGGGTTACTTGGCAACGGTACGCCCACCAGTTCAATGGTCATTTGCCCAAAGCCACCTTCTGCCACAATGGTGTGTTTGTTTTTGTTGATGGTTGGATCAACAGTTAACTCAACCATGGTTTCATCCATTCCAAGCCCTGCAAGTGCAATGGTTGCTGCAACGTTGGCATTGGCTGGAAATTTGGTCGCAGCTTCACGGGCAGTTCCTGTAAAAAAGACTGTAGCCTCTGCAACATGGTCTAAATCCACTAATTGTTCTGCATAGCTACCCTTCCAGCTTTTTGGACTTTTACAACCTTTGTAAGTGACTTTTTGCAAACCACCTTCTTTAGCAGCAGAAATACCGTCAATGCCTGCGATAGCCCCTGCAAGCAAATGCAGATGTGCATCATTTTTTTCGGCAGTTTGTTTAAGCTGAATCAAAAACTCGTTATCAGCCAAAGTACCCACCGAAATCAGACCAATGGTCCAGCCTTTCGCTAAAACTTTTTGAGCATGCTCTTTCACTGCTGCTTGACCTGCCACCTCAATGACATAGTCAGGCTCACCATCACATTGCTCAATATCTGAAATCACCTGAATCTCGGAAGACACTTGTGACTGCACTTTTTCAATACTGCGAGATGGCACGACAATCCATTTAAGTTGCAGATCTTGAGGCAAATGGGCATACACTTCTGCTGCCATTGCGCCAAAACCAATCATCATCAACTTTTTCATGACAGCACCTGATATTTATAAATGTTTGTTAAAACCACCTGAGACATCTATTGCCGAACCTGTGGTATAAGATGCCAATGGTGATGCCAAGAAAACTAAAGCACGTGCAGGCTCTTCTGGACGGCCTAAACGCTGCATTGGGATACCACGATTTTTTGCGATATTGCCGGTCCATTCTTCCCATGACAGATTTAAATCTGAACGGGTTTCATAACGGCGTTTCCACTGCGCAGATTCGACCATTCCGAGTAAAATCGAGTTCACACGAACGCCATATTGAGTAAACTCATGCGCTAAAGAATGGGTCAAATTCAACAGTGCAGCGCGTGCAGATGAAGTCGCAATCATGTGCGGTTCAGGTTGCAATGCCAGTAATGAGTTCACATTGGTAATTGAGGCATTTGCCGACTGTTTTAAGTCATCAAGAAAAGCTCTTACCGGATGTAAAACACTGAAATATTTCAGCTCAATTTCTTTCATCCAGTCTTCATCTTGCGTATTTTCAAAATTTGAAACACGGCCTTGCCCAGCATTGTTAATGAGCATGTCCACATTGCCCAAATTGAGTTTGACGTCTTTAGCAAATTGCTGAACTTCTTCTTTTTTCAATACATTGCATGCTTTGGTAAAAATATTGGCATGTGGAAATTTTTCTAAAATATAGTGCTTAGAAGCATTTAAACGTTCTTCATCGCGACCACACCAAGCAACTTTTGCACCCTCTGCAACCAGTATTTCAACAGCAGCCAGCCCAATCCCAGATGAGCCACCGGTAACAACTGCAACTTTTCCTTCAACTTGGAAGCTCATAATCCTTAATCTCTCTTACGATTGTTCCTGAATCGTCAACATAATTTGGTTAAATGCTTGCGGTTGGTCGACATAACTTAAATGTCCTGCATCTTCTATGACGAAGCGCTGTTCCAACTGCAATTCCTGAGCAAGCTCTTGTATACCTAACGCAGGAGTGATTTGATCTTGCTGCCCTGCAATGACTGTGCATGGGACTTTTAAATCGGTTAAGTAATTACGTATTTCGTCATATGCGAGTAAGTACGATGCATGTGTGAAACCCTGTAGGGTCAACTGTTGCATCACCTCTGAAACTAAGGCTAAGGCTTGTGGCTCTTGTTTATAAATCAAATGAGGTCCACGGCTTTCAGCCATTCCTTTAGCGCCAAGTTCTTTCAACATTTTTGGTCTTTTTTCAAAAACCTGAATTTGTGTTTGCTCATCGTGGCGCTGGTAACCTTGCGCTAAGTTAGCAACAACCAAGTGTTCCACTCGCTCTGGGTAAAGTGCAGCAAATGCACTCGCCTGTAAGGCACCTAATGAGTGTCCAACCACAATTGCTTTTTCAATTTTTAAAACATCGAACAATGCAACCAAACGCTTTGCGTAGTCGGTAGCATTGGGTTGATCCGTTAAAAGTTCATCTGATTTGCCATAGCCCGGTGCGTCCCAGGCAATGACATGAAAATGATGAGACAGCACTTCAAGTTGGTTTACCCATGAAGCAGAACCTGAACTAATACCATGCAAGAGCACAAGGTACTCGCCCTGACCGGCTTCCCGATAGGCTTGCTGCTGGCCTTGAACAGTAACGGTTTTCACCGGAAATTCTGCTAACCTTTCAATGAGTGTCATCATTTTCAATTCTTTCCTTTCATTCACTTCATCAAACAATTAACGTTTGATTTGAGACAATGGATGCTCTGGTGGATAGTTCGGAATAGTTGGTTTACCTGTTCCCAACATCACACACATCAAGGCATCTTCTTGTCCTGGGTTAAACAAACCACGGTAAATACCCGGTGGAATTGAAATCAGGTCACGCTCTTTTAAACGGGTCTCAAATTTTTCGCCGTTGTGCTCAATGAACAAATCAATTTCGCCGCGGAGCATAAAAAACACCTCTTCAACATCATGGTGAATGTGCAAAGGGCCTTCACACTGTGGTGGCAGAACCATGGTTGAAAACGTGAAGTTTTCTGCTGGTACAGTGTTGCCGTCATTCGCAACACCTGTTGCACCCGTACCCATGTAACGCATTTGTGCACGGCGATATTTCGGGTCGTAATCTGCTTGGAACTTCAAAGCATCGAAGTCGTATTTACGTGTCTCAAAGCGAGCAATACGTGTGTTTAACCAATCTTCTAAAGAAGCACCCTCTGGTTGTGCCCACGATTCGAATTGTTGTGTAGTCATTTTTTAAACTCCTATACAGTGAATTAATAACGTTTTAAAAGAGGAACCAAGAACAACGACCCAATGACAGCGACAGCAGCCAAGAAGGTAATTCCTAAATTAAAACTGTGTGTTTGCATCACGATGTAACCGATAAGAACAGGCGCAATTGCACTTGCAAAATTACCCAAACCGTTAAATATTCCACCCGCAGTCGCCCCTACATTTGAGGTCGTTACTCTTGCAAGCAGAGCAAATACAGCTGCTACTCCAAAACCCCATGCCATAGCACTTAAAGACATGGCAGCAATAATTAATAATGGCTGGGTCATAATGACCATCACATACATGAAGATGCCTGCGAGTAATAAACCGCTAAATACTTGAATTGCGCGGCGGCCTAACTTGTCAGATAAAAACGCACCGATAATTTCGCCAATTAACATGGCAATGAACGGAAAGCTTGAATACATCCCAAACTCTTTGAGATTGAATCCTTTGTCTTGCATTAAGTAAGAAGGAACCCAGCTGTTTAAGCCCCACAAATACGTCATTAATGCAATGTTAAAGAGACACACCAACCAGAACGCGCTATTACTGAGCAGCAATTTAGTATTGGCAATGTGGCCTTTGAAATTGGTACGTTTACTCTCACCATCAATTTCGACAGTTTTCTTGAGCTGCAAGTTACGTAAACCAAAAACAATGCTGAAAATGGCAATCAGTGTTAAACCAGCCATCACAAAAAACGTGGTGTGCCAGTCATGGTGCGCTAAAACATTTGCAGTAATCGGGAACCCAAGGAATGCACCAATCGGTGTTCCAAGTAAGAACATGGTAGAAGCACGTGCTTGCTGATGGTCTGTGTAAGTCTGTTTAACAATGGTGTATGCCAAGGCAAATAAGGGACCTTCTGCTAAACCGAGCAGTACACGTAAAATCAACATGCCTGAATAACTGGTGGTGAAGCCCATGCAAAACATGAGTAAACCCCAAGAGGTCACGCTCCAGAACAGCATTTTCTTTGGGTTAAAGATGTCACCCAAAAAGCTTAGAAAGACTGATGAAAAACCATAAGCAAGTAAGAAACTTGTCATGAGCCATCCAAGCTTGGCCTTATCTTCAGCAATTCCCATTGCACTTTGAAAATGAGGATCTGAAAATAAAACCGCAATACTAATCTTGTCGAAAAACGCCAGTACCACACACACCATAAGGACAAAAGCAGGTACCCAATGCTTCAATCCACTTTTTTCTTCATTACTCATGTGTCATTCCTTCGATTTGGTAATGAGAACCAGATTTAATGTTTACGGTTTTAACTTCATGACATTAAATTCAGCATCTGCTAATAGTTTTGGGTCTAAAACGGTGTTGGCTTGCATCCAACGTTTTGCCAGTTTGACTAGCTTCGAGTCATTAATGGCAATCATGTTGAGCAAACGATTTTCATGGTCCAGATATAAATAGCTCACCTGATCTTCACCGCCTTGGCGAATGACCACTTCCTTTGTTTTTTCAGGCTGATAAGTACCTAAAATCTGGATGTTAAAGTGATATTGATCAGACCAAAGCCATGGAATATCGCTATATTCAGTTTCAATTCCGAGCATTGACTTTGCTGCTGCAATCGCCTGATTTTGTGCATTTGCCCAAGACTGAATGCAATAACCCAAGCCCGGATGAATCGCGACATCACCTGCGGCATAAATGTTTTGATCTGAAGTTTGCCCAAAACAATTCACCACAATGCCATCTTTCACATCGAGACCAGCGTGCACACCTAACTCTTTGGCAATGTCAGCGCCCGCACCTACCACAACACAGTCAAATAACTGACTATTTTGAGGATGGTTCACCACTTCAACTTTCTGATTAGGTGCTTCAACCAAATGAAGGCTCTTGCTGTCTAAATGAATTTGTGTACCTTGGGCTTCATGCATATTTTTTAAAAATGCAGACACTTCCGGACTCACACTTCTTGCACATAAACGGTCGCCATATTCAAAAATATGAACTTCTTTACCTTGCTTACGTGCAGTTGCTGCAATTTCTAAACCAATCCAGCCACCGCCAATCACAGCGACATTTTTTGCATTCTTTAAAATTTCAGCCAAACGTTCACAGTCTTGTACATTGCGTAAGGTCACAACATTTGGAATGAACTGCCATGTATTGACTGGCACACGTGCACGGCTTCCAGTTGCAATCAGCAATTTGTCATACGGCAAAACTTGGCCACTTTCTAAATGAACCTGTTTTTGCTCACGGTCGACTTTTGTCGCAATTTCCGGTTTATGCCATTGAACCTTGAACTCCTGAACTTGTTCAGGAGAGAACAGATTCAAACTTTCATAAGTTGCTTCTTTTGAAAGTACTTGCTTAGACAATGGTGGACGCTCATAAAACACTTGATCTTCATTTGAAACCACGTGAATTTCGCCCACATAACCGTTTTGGCGTAGTGTGCTTACTGCCCAACCCGCTGCCTGTCCGGCACCTACAATTACGATCTTTTCCATAGCCATCTTCCTTGTTCAGCAACACCTGTTAAACAGGCTTCACCTGACGGCGGGTTGTGTCATCAAGACCACCCTCAATCGCCCATTCGGTGAAAAGCTCTAGACGATGTTCTTCTACACGTGGCTGCCATTCTTCGGTCAAATAATCATCGTTGGTGTAATATTCAAATGCACCACCCAATGGTGAGTTGACGTACCAGAAATAAGCAGAAGAAATTGGGTGACGTCCCGGCCCAATAAAGGTTGACCATTCCGAACGATTCATGTTTAAACCGCCCCCAATTACTTCATGGATATCACGTACTACAAACGCAACATGATTTAAGCCAGCAGGTTTATTTGGAACACTGAGCAAGAATAAATCATGGTGATAACCTTCACCGCGACAACGTAAGAATGCACCGCGATTTTTATAGGCATCCGATAAATGAAAGCCTACTTTTTCAATATAGAAATTTTCAGTTGCTGCCAAATCTGGTGTGAAGAACACCACATGTCCAATCGCAACAGGTTGACCTTTTTCATAGACAGGACTTGCTGCATTCACACGTTGAATGTTGCCGTATTGGTTAATACCTTCCGTTTTAAGTTCTGGTACTTCTTTTACAAAACTTTGTTCAAAACGAATGGTCATGCCATTTGGGTCAAGACACTGAACTGTATTTTCAGAACGTTTAAAACCTTCTACATCAGCCAAACGAGCTGCCAAGTCTTCAAGGTCTTGGAGACTATCAACACCCCACGTGACTTCACGTAAAGTTGAACCTTGCTCAATGGCAGGTGGCAAACGATCATCATCACAATTAAATAAATAAATTTTGCTGCCATTTTGAGTTTGGTAAAGATCTGTGCCTTCAATATCTGAAGTACTTTGGCTTAAACCAAAATCTGCCAAAAACTTGTTTGAAGCGGCTCTATCTTCAACTCCAAACTTTAAAATCTCGATCCCTGTAATCATTTGACTACTCCTTAGTTAAAGACAAAACCGCCATTGACCGGAATATTTTGACCTGTCACAAAAGAGGACAAATCCGACAGTAGATACAATGCTGTTCCATTTAAATCTTGTGGAAGTTGCTGACGTTGAATCGCTCTTCCGTTGACATATAAATCGTGACGTTCTTGAGGCACATACTCGGTTGCTTCAACCAACGTTAACCCCGGTGACAATGTGTTGACACAGATATTAGACTGTCCCAACTCTCTTGCCATTGAACGCGTCATGGCAACAATCGCACCTTTACTTGCCACATAAGCCATTAGGTTCGGTGCACCCCAAAGTGCTGTATCGGAAGCGACATTAATAATTTTGCCAGCAGCCGATTGCTTTAAATGGGGAACGCATGCCTTACTGATTAGCCATGTGCCTTTCACATTAATATTCATGACCCGATCCCAAAGTTCAGGATCGTAATCAATCATATTTTTTCCACCGACATTGGTCGCCAGTGCCGCGCAATTCACAAGGCCATCTAGTCCCTGTAATACTTCAACGCTTTTTGCAACCGCATTTTCAATAGAGTCTGCATTGGCAAGGTCAACGGTGACAGCATGAACGTTTAGCCCTTGTTTTTGTAACGCTTGTGCTTCTTGTTGCACCAAGTCAGACAAAATATCTGCCATCACAACTTCAGCACCTGCCTCGGCAATGGCTTGAGCAAAATCTCGGCCTAAACCACGTGCAGCACCAGTCACTAAAACTTTTTTGCCTTGCAACAACGCTACATTAGCCATGAGCTTCTTCCTGCATCTCGATACGGTTTGATGCATTTAGCGCAGCAATTTTCTTTAATTGCTTTTCAGCTTCTTTTTTCATTAAACGGCGTAAACGTGCAAGACCTACATCGTGTTGATAGAGGAACTCTTTTTCACGCGCATTTGGTGCAAGGTTTTCTAAAATAATTCGGTCTTGTTCCAATACATCCCAATGCAACTGTTCTAAATGATTGCGATATAAGAAGCGCCATACATTACGTTGCCAACCACTCACCTTACGACAGCGCCAGAAAAATACACGGGTATTGTTGGCATCAATTGGCGTTGCATAGCCCACAATCCAGAACTCACCACCTGGACCAAATTGTTTACGGTAAGGAATTGAAAGACGTAACCAGCTCGCACCTGTTGAACCGTATTCGACCCAGTCGAAGTTCACGCCTAATTGACCTTCTTTTTCAAAAACAAAGCCATTATCGGTCGTGCGGTGTTTCATCTCTGCGGTACGATCACCATCTGCCATCGAGTGCGATGTCGCATGTAAATAACTACCATGCATTGGGTCCATCACGTTATCAATTGCATACTGATGGTTTACTTTCCAGTCTGCTTGGCAAAGGAATGCACTCCACTCTTCGCTTGCAAGTTGCTCTGGAAACTCAAGCGGTTTTGGCTGTTCATTTGCATCGATACCAAACCAGATGAAGATTGCGCCATGTTGCTCAATTACCGGATAGTTCTTTAAACATTTCGTTCCAGTCATTGGACATTCATGAACGGCTGGCACATCGGCAACCACACCATCAGCACGAACTTCAACACCGTGATACCAGCAAGCCACTCGGTCGCCTAAGTTCCAACCAAGGGAAAGACGAGCACCGCGGTGTGGACAGCGGTCTTCAAGTGCATGAACCTGACCTTCGGCATCACGCCAAACCACAATGTTTTCGCCTAAACGAGTAATTCCAACTGGATTAGCAGCGACTTCCCAACTTGCTAAAACAGGATGCCATTGGTCACGTAAACCAAGTTCTAAATATTCTTCAGCGCTTTGTGAAGTTGATACGATTGCGTTCATTTTATTCGTCCCTGAATCAATAACCTAAACGTTGCATTTCTTCTGTAAAGCTTGCAGAAGTCCATTCATCACCAGATTCACAGCGGAAACCCTGTTGATTAAGTGCAGAAACAACGTCATCTAACTCTGTTGCGCCCGCAGAAAATGCCTGAATCAAGTTCTTTACAAAATCTTGTTCATAGAGCGTTGGTTCTTTATAACGTGTTTGCCAAACCAACAATTCAGATTGACCAGGAATTTGAATATTGTTGATGCCTGCTTCGGTTGCCGGCGTTGCATGAATCCAGCTTGCCAACTTTTCATTAAATGTCTTCATTGTTCTGCTTCCTTGTACATGTGAGGACTAGAGTTGAATTTGAATATCCTGTCCTTCAACACGAACTGGGTAAGTACATAGGTTTCTACACCCGGGTCCACTTTTTAGCTCACCTGTTTGAATGTCAAAAATTGCTTCATGCAATGGACATTCAACAGTTTGATCTTCGATAAATCCTTCGGTTAATAAGGCATACGCATGAGGGCAAACATTTTCGATAGCAAAGTAATTTTCGTCGACGAAAAATACGCCTATTTTTTTCCCTTCAATTTCGATGGCTTTCGGCTCATCTTCGCTAACGTCACCCTGCTGACAAACTGAGATCCAACTCATACCTTGCGTCCTCATTTTGTTTTATATACAAAACATAATTTGATTTTCAAAACACAGGCTAAGCATAATACCCTTGATCATTTTTTGTCAAAGTAAAAATAAATATAAAATTCATTTACTTAATTAATTTTAAATATTTTGTTACGTTTCAAACAAGAAACAAAGTTTTGAATATAAAAATTGTTTTATGCATTTTTAACAATTACAATAGTTATAAAATAAAGCAGCATGCCCCAAATTGAATCATGTTTTATTTATAGGAAAATGACACGAATGAGCATAGCAATTGAAGAAGATTCGCAAGAATCAGAAACAACAAAAAATGATGATCGTTATTTAGTACCCGGACTTGTACGGGGTTTAGCTATCTTGCAAGCATTTAACCAACAAGCGCAAGAAATGACCATTACAGAAATTGCTGAAATTTTAGAAGTGAACCGTTCTAGTGCATTTCGTCTGATCTATACACTCGAATCTTGTGGCTATTTAAGAAAAGCATCTCAAAAAACTTATGCTCTCGATTCTAAAGTCATGGAGCTTGGTTTTAACAGTTTATCTAAACTTTCATTACTCGATTTATCGACACCATTAATGAAAGAACTACGTGACCAAACCAAACTTGCGGTACACCTTTCAATTTTAGAAGGCACTCATATTGTCTTTGTAAATAACATTCAGTCGATGGGAACCTTCACGAGCAACATTAGCTTAGGGACTCGCTGGCCTGCTCATGCAACCGTTATTGGTCAAATGTTATTGTCTGATTTACCTGAAACTGAAGTACGTCAGCGTTATCGTAACTTTGATGATTGGGATAGTTTTTCTGAACTGACTCCAACCAATTTAAAAACCCTATTACAAAGATTAGTCTATGTAAAAACCCAAAAAACCATGGTGAGCTGGGGTCATTACAATCATGATATGGCAGCCTGTGCGGCACCTATTTTTAAACAGTCAAACGGGAAAATGGTTGCTGTTATCTCTGTGAGTTGTCCAATTACGACTTACGATGAAAGAACATTTAAAGAAGATATCGCAAGCCTCGTTGTTGAAACAGCAAATAAAATTTCCAAATTTATTTATTAAAAAAAAGCGACGTTAAGTCGCTTTTTTTGTGATTTTATTTCTTAAATTAAAAATTACGCTTAGATACTTTCCCATTCATATCTTGAAAAATCAGTACCGAAAGGCTTTCTTTAATATCAAATTTTAAATACTGCTGTTTAAATTGAACAACCGCATAAAACTCTTCAGCACCGTCATCTAAGCCAGTGGCAGAAATCTGGCTACCTTGTGGGAAATCTTTGAGCCATTCAGCATTATAAAAATCTGACACTGAACTAAATTCACAATACTGTTTTGGCTCTGCCATTATTTTTGCAGCAATCAGATCAAACTGTTGTTGTTTATAAACATCTAAGCTCAACAACATGACCACTCTCCAAATTAAAGCTGGTTAGAGGCTAAAAGCTGTTTCTTTTTAACCTTTTCCCATTGATACCAACCATAAGCGGCCATCAGAACAAATGCTGCATATAAAGCAGCTGTTAAAAATAAATCTTTATAGATAAACATGCCCACATAAATAATATCGACAAATACCCATAGTACCCAAGTCGCAATATGCTTTCGGCTGGTCCAATACGTTGCAAGTAAACTAAATGCTGCAAGCTGGGAGTCGAGCATAGGCACTGCTGCATCGGTAAAGTTTTTAAGAATTAAACCAAACAGTAAACCACCTACCGCAGCAATAATCATTTGGATGATAGCGGTTTGAACGGCAATAGGTTCAATTCGAATGTCGTGATCTTGCTGCTTTCCTTTGAACCAATAGTAAAAGCCATAAAAATTTACGACCATAAAAAAGAATTGCAAAATTGTTTCGCCATATAGCTTAAATTCGTAAAACAAATAGGCATATAAAACAAAGGCAAAGAAATTAAACAGCCAACACCACATATTACGGATGACGGTTAATCCAACTCCAATGAGACTAATTAAGACCGCAAAGATTTCTAGAGGTGACATAAGCTGCTTATTGAGATCAATTTGACGAGGTATTATGAGAAAAATATGAAGCTAAGCAAACTACTAATTTAAAGTAATCAAAAAAACCATGCCTCATGCTTGAATATAATTTGTACTTTTCTATTTCTATGCTATAAAAATTACATCTGTATTTTTAATATACTTATCATGTTTTTATCTAAAGCCCAATGTTGTCTAGTGCGTCAATCATACGCCGCAGAGATTAAGTTCTATGTGGTCAATTGGCGACGTCCTTATTTTGGACAATTTGGCGCTTTAGATACGAAAATCGAGATATTTAATTTGTAATATATCCTCTGATTTTCATCACAAGCCGCCATAAAACGCGGCTTTTTTTATGCCCTTTTTAAACACCAAAGAACAAACTTTCTGGAGCTTTATATGAAGCCATTATTTGAACAACAGAGTATACCCACCCCGCAGATTCAGCCGGTTGTAGCATTATCTTCATCTCCGACTCGCCTTGCTACAGCCGGCCAATTTATTGCTGTCGTCATTATTTGGTCGCTTACTCCACTCGCAGCCGTCTGGACAGTACAAGAAATTCACTGGGCATGGGGATTATTTATTCGGTTCAGTCTGGCGATTCCAATCGCCTTGCTGTGTCTAAGATTTTTTCGCTTAAAGCTCATCTTTAGTAAAAAAGCTGTTTTAAGTTATTGTGCTGGAGCCATTGGCTTATTTGGCTCTATGGCGTTTTGCTATATGGGTGCAGATAAAGTCCCCTCTGCCATTATTTCAATTATTTACGGCACCTCTCCGTTAGTATCTGGCCTGATTAGCTCCTTTTTATTAGGACGCGAACGATTTTCAGTATGGCAATGGCTTGGTCTCGGTATTGCTCTTGTCGGGATGAGTTTTACTTTAGGACTGTCTTCATCAGGTTTTCAGCTCAACCGCATCGGTATTATGTTAGAGCTGATTGCGATGCTGTTTTATGTCTTGTCGACGTTTGCCGTGAAATCTGTCGGAGCGCATATTCCACCCATTACACAAATGACAGGTGCTACTCTTGTCTCATGGGTCGGTTATGTATGCTTGTTACCTTTCTTTTGGTCACATCTTCCAACTGAATTTCCAAGTCTGAAAATTTCTTTAGCAGTGCTCTATAGCGCGGTTTTTTCATCTGTGCTTGCCATGATTTTTTATTATCAGCTCATCAAAATACTACAACCAACGACTGTGCTACTTATTACCATTATCACCCCAGTGTTAGCCACATTTTGGGGAACATGGTTCAACCATGAGCAGCTCAGCTCACATCTTATTTTAGGTTTAACCTTGTTATGCCTAGGGTTATTGATGTATTCACGTCGCCCCTCATAATCTTTATAACCTGATTGAGAGCACTCATCAGGTTATTCTCCCCCTCATCTTTACCTTGACCTTAATAATAAAAACCTAGTTTTATTTTAATCCTCCTTTTATTTTTATTTACGGAATAGTCAACAAATTGTATTTGACACTTTTTAAACGATCGTTTAAAAACTTATTAAAAATAAACAAAGGACATCGGAAAAATGTCAAATCAAGAAGGAAAAGTCAGCCGTGAAACTCGTGGACATATTTTTTTAATTGGTCTAGATCGAGCAGCAAAGCGTAATGCCTTTGATAGCCACCTGATTAAAGATTTATCACAGGCGCTTACTGAATATGAAAATAATGATGCTCTTCGTTGTGCAATTATCTTTGCTCATGGCGACCATTTTACGGCCGGATTAGATCTAGTTGAGTTACAACCCAAGCTCGCTACAGGTGTTTTTGATTTTAGTGATGAAGAAGTGAACCCTTGGGGTACAGTGGGACGAAAACTGAGTAAACCATTGATTGTTGCGGTACAAGGTTATTGCTACACCGCTGGTATCGAACTATTTCTGAATGCAGACATTGCCTTAGCAAGTGAAAATACTCAGTTTGCACAGATGGAAGTTCAGCGCGGCATCTTACCTTTTGGTGGAGCTACAGCACGCTTTACTCAAGCCGCAGGTTGGGCCAAAGCCATGCGCTATTTACTCACCGGTGACTCTTTTGATTCAAAAGCCGCCTTTGATATGAACCTGATTACAGAGATATGCCCAGAAGGTACTCAAATCAACCGTGCAATAGAACTGGCTGAACATATTGCTCAAGCTGCACCACTTGCTGTAAAAGCGACTCTCGCTTCTGCCCGTGAAGCCATTAATGAAGGTTATGAAACTGCATTTAGTCAATTACAGGGCCATCTTCAACCTTTACTCACCACAGAAGATGTTCAAGAAGGTGTGTTTGCCATGTTACAAAAAAGACCACCTGTTTTTAAAGGTAAATAAAATTTCATCACGCTAGAAAAATAAAGAGAAAAGCAATGCAATCAGCAACTCAAATCAATGAACAGCTTAGCCAAACTGTACAATTCCCAGCTTTAGATGGCTATCAACTCAAGGGCACACGTTACTTTACAACAACATCAGCTAAAGCAAATATTGTCGTTGCGGGAGCAACGGGTGTGCCACATGAATTTTACCGTCGCTTCGCTGAATATATGACGCAATTTGGCTATCAGATATTCACATTTGACTATCGAGGCGTTGGAAAATCGAGTCCAAAATCTTTAAAAGGATTTAATATGTCTTATTTAGATTGGGGGCAATATGACTTAGCAGGTGCAATTGAATATCTATCAAAAGAGCCATTACCTCTTTTCATGGTTGGTCATTCCTATGGCGGCCATGCGCTAGGTCTACTACCTAATCATGATAAATTACTGGCCTGCTATACATTTGGTACAGGTGCTGGCTGGCACGGCTATATGCCACTGAAAGAACGCTTTAAAGTTCAAGTGGTCTGGAATATTGTGTTTCCACCTATCGTTGCCGTGACAGGTTATTTGCCTTGGAGCAAATTTAATATGGGTTCTGATTTACCCTTAAATGTTTATAAACAGTGGCGTAAATGGTGTAAAAACCCTAAGTATTTTTTTGCTGATCCAGAACAACAACACTTAATTGAACAATATGCTTCTGTCAAAACCCCAATTTATGCAGTCTCTGCCCTAGATGATGATTGGGCTTTACCCGCTTCATGTCGGGCATTTATGCAGCATTATCGACAAGCTCAAGTCTCATACGTCAGTCTTCAACCTCAAGATGTTGCTATGAAAACCATTGGCCACATAGGCTACTTTAAAAAAGATGCTGAACACATCTGGAATAAAATCCGCACCACTTTTGATGGTTTTTTATAAAACTGCTTTATGTTTTGGATAATGTGAAATGAGACCGCAAAAACTGACCAAAGAAGATCTGCTTAAACACTGCGCTTTGCAGTTCAAAACTTATGGATATGCAGGAACGAGCATGGACATGCTGGCAAAAGCTTGCGGCCTCACCAAAGCTTCTTTTTATTATTATTATCCAAATAAAGAAGCGCTTTTGCTTGAAGTGTTAAATGGTACTCATCAATATTTAATTCATTCTTTATTTGGAAATACGGTAAATTCTGAACTCTCAGCCATTGAACGGTTTGAACAAATGCATGAGCGTGCTATTCATTTTTTTACACAAGGAGTGAATGGTTGCTTAATAGGTATTATTTCTATGGAAGCAGCATATGGCTCACCTGAAATTTTAGCCAAAATACGCAGCATTTTTGAGGACTGGCAACGTGCGATCCAATCTATTTTTGCGAAGAGCCTTGCTCAAGATCAAGCAGAGATTTTAGCAAAACAAAGTATTGCTGATTATGAAGGAGCAATCTTGATGTACCGTGTCACCCATGATGAGTTTTATATTAATCAAGTCAAACAACGTATTCTTGGATTTCTCAGTTCATAAAAAATAAAGCCCACTTGAAGTGGGCTTTATTTTTTTAATCAGGCTTATTCAACTCTAACGATTTTACCTAATTCATCGTGGTGAACGACTGTAATTTTTTGGCTACGCCCCTGCTCAATTTCATGTTCAGGTAAATCGAAGTAGCGCGCATAATCATCAGTCTGTTTTGCTTTAAGTGCACTGCCACCGACACGGCGCTCTGGTAGCAAATGGCTCCATAACAATAAGCAAATTGCACAAGCAATTAATGCGGTAAGGCCATGTTCAATTCCTACACCAAAGGCACTAAATAAACGGTGTACCAAATGAGTTTTTTGTAATTCAACCAATAGCCATACAAACACGAACGGACGCCACAACAACAACCAAACCGCCCACATCATGGCTGTGCTTGTTGTAGAAGCATAGCGTTTATGCCATGGTAATTGACGGCGTAAATCAATAATCAACGAATCTGTCTTCATTTCTCTCTTTACCTAACGAAGTGCTGTGGTTTTTCCCCAGACATCAATACAGCACGATCTTTAAAATCTCATGACTCTTGCATTTCATTCTAGCGAATGCCCCGATCCGGGCTCACCCAACGTGCTCGTTTCTCATCTCCACGTCGTAAGACTTTTGGAAATGCCACAATAGTTGCTGAAATAGTGATTAGCCAAAAGACCAATGGATACCAGATCATCCAGAAATAGTTTTTTCCTAGATGTGGTTCATAACGACTATCCATCCATTTGCTTAAAGCAAACTGAATTAGACAGGTTGCCCCCAATAAAATACCAGTACCATACGGTAAAAATGGGGAGCTCACAACAGCTAATGCAGGGACTGGTAAAATAAAATGTACCAACCACAACAAAGCCATCGCTAGCATTAAATATGACCAGACTAAAGTTAAGCAAAGCTCAAACATTAACGGCCATAAAAAATTCAATTTTGGTTTAGTGAACACATCAATATTTTTAATTAATACCTGTGCACCACCCATTGCCCAACGTAAACGTTGTTTCCACAACCCATTGAGGGTTTCAGGCATTAAAATCCAAACCAAGGCATTCGGTTCAAACTCAATATCCCAACCTGCACGCTGTAATTTCCAAGTAATATCGATATCTTCAGTCAACATATTTGGTGACCAATAATCGACTTGGTGAACGGCACTTTTACGAAAAGCCGTAATTACGCCCGACACGGTAAACAAGCGACCGAAGGTACGCTGTGCACGTTTAATCATGCCCACAATCGAAGAAAACTCACCAACCTGAATACGCCCTAACAAAGTTGAGCGAGTACGGATACGCGGGTTTCCAGTAACAGCTGCAACCGTTGGATTTTCAAGGAAATGACGAATCATCCACTTTGCTGCATGTGGATCAAGTAAAGCATCACCATCAATACCAATTAAAAACTCGGCATCGGTCATTAAGCTTCCGGCTTGCAACCCCATGGCTTTACCTTGGTTTTGCGCCAAATGAACAACACGCAATTTTTCATGTTGTTCTGCTAAACGATCAAGTACTTCACCTGTATTATCTGAGCTGCCATCATTAATCGCGATGACTTCAAAATGAGGATAGTCCAGTTTTAAAGCATGGCTAATGGTTTCCTCTGCATTATCTCCTTCATTAAAACAAGGAACTAATACAGCGACTTTTGGATAACTTTCCAATGGAGCTGGTTGATCGTAAGGCGGAGCCTGACGTTCTCTCCAATAGAAAATGATCGCACCCATCATCCATAAATACGACATGAATAAGGGATAGTAAAAAACGAATTTTAAGGCATGCGACCATATTGCAGCAAAGATTGTCATGTTTCAGCCTCGACTACGGCACAAGACGAGATGATTTTTCAGCAAATGCTTTATGCATTACGTCAACATCCGGGTGATCTTTGATTGGGTCATCAGGGTAATATCCGACATGCATTACACCTTGCTGATACAGTGAATGAATTGTTGCTGCCATTTCAGTTGAAGGTACCTTTTCATTTTTACGCCAGTCGGTGGCCTGTAATTCAAAAACAGTTTTCTTGAGGCCATTAGGATATTGTTTCACGCGATCAATCATGTCTTTATAGAACTGATCTGAATTATCGACCTGCTCCATATAAGGCATTGCCATAATAGCTGTAAAATCATAATGCTTTAATGACTCTTCAAGCGATTGTGAATACCAGTTTTCTGCATATGGTTTTAAAGCCACTTGCGCATATAAATTACGTGCAGTCACCAAGAACGGCTCATATTGTCTCACGTCATCAACGAGTTGCATTGCAAAATCATCTAAATATTTTGTCTTATATGCAGTCCATTTCTGCAAGTCTTGATCGTTCTCACGGATTTTTGCTAAATCAGTTGGCAAACCTTGTTTTGCATAGGCTTTTAAAGCATCAGGGCTTGCATCTTCATAATCAGATAAGGTGACGTCGTCATGGAATAAAAGTCCGTTAAACGGCGTTGATTTAGCTAAATCCTGATAAATTTCACGAATAGTTTGGCGTGCATCTGCTGAGAATGGACTTAAACGGATATAACCCATATTAAGATGTTCACCCGCTTTTTCCTGCTGAGTTACCACCAGGTTCTTAGAAACAGGATCGGTTTTTGGTAGTTCCCACGCCAATAACGGCATCCACGCATAAATACGGCTTACAGAAGTGCGCGTTTGAATTTGCCATGCAACACGGTTAAACAAGTCTGCACGCATTGGAATATGGCGGTTTGGGAAATAAACCATATCCGCAGAACCATTCGCATCTGGATCTGAAAATGCCTGTAAATAAACTGTATTTACACCCATGCCATTAATTCGATCTAACAAGTGACCTAAATTGCGCTCTTGTTGTTTCGAGTCTGGATCATAAATATAGTCCAGATCGACATGCATGATTTTTTGCGGACGATTATTATCCGTTAAATTTAATTCACGGTTTTTAATTTCTTGAGCCAAATCATCAGTTGTCATTCCACCTTCTACCAAAATACGGCTCATATTTTGTAGAGATTGTTTTGCGTGGTCTGCCCCATCATCAAGTGTAATGGTCACTGGCATACCCAATTTTTTTGCAATTTGGACAGTTTGCATATTATAGCGACCATATGGCCACACCATAATACGCGGCGAACGTAAGCCATGCGCTTTTAATAAATCATTATTCTTTTTCAGGTCGTCATAAATTCGTGCCTGATATTGTTTATCGTTTTCGTAAGTTTGAGTTTTAACATCATAAAAACGAGTCGTTGCAGCAGGTTCAGAGTTGCCTTGCGGGTTACCTGTAATACCACGATGCAAATGATAGCTATGATTGGCGATTTCTACAAAACCACTATCTTGCATTTCTTTAAGTTCATTCCAGCTTAAGATTTTATCACGTGGAATTTCTTCCCCTGAAAAATCTACTTTTTGGCCAGCTTTTGGCTCTAACCATGAACCCACTACAGCCAAAACAACCGGAATTTTTTTAGCTTTAAGAACTGGATAAGCATTTTGATAAAAAGACTGATAACCGTCATCTACAGTTAATAAAACTGGTTTTGTAGGCAGTTGAAATTTACCCTGATGAGCACGGATCAACTGATCAACCGTAATAAAATGGAACCCGTTTTTTTGTAGCCACTCAACGTGCTGTGTAAATTGTTGAGTCGTCACTGCATATTGAGGAATTAACGCATTTTTAGTATCGGTAATTTCATGATAACCAATCACCGTGAGTGTTGAAGCGTCCAGTTTAGGTGGTTTGGCTAATGCCATGCCTGACAAACCTGCCAAAGCCAAGCCAAGTGATATGTTCAACAAAGGAGATGCAAAGCGGATAATCATGAAATAGCGTCTCAATAACAATATAGATTACTTATGTGAAATTTGATGTTAGGCACAAACTTTTTGAAAGTTGGTCTTAATATCACACTGCTCACAAATGAACAGTTTTTCAGTCAGCATTTATAATCAAATAATCTGAAAATAATCTTAAATATTCAAAAAGCTAAAATATAAATTAATAATGTATTTATATTTAAAGCTCATATAAACAAGAAAGCCCCCTAAAGGGCTTTCAATTTTTCACTAGTCACGAGTTTTGACATCAAATAATTCAATTTCAAAAATTAAATTAGAATTCGCTGGAATAATCTTACCCATTTTACGCTCACCATAAGCTAAATGAGCAGGCACGATTAACTTACGCTTGCCACCAACTTTCATTCCCATAATGCCTTGGTCCCAGCCTTTAATTACACGACCTGTTCCAATCACACATTCAAAATAGTTACCGCGGTCAATTGAAGAGTCGAATTTAGTACCGTCTTCTAACCAACCTGTATAGTGAGTTGTAATCAAAGCACCTTTAACCGCTTCTTTGCCTTCACCTACTTTTAAATCGATAATTTCTAATTCATTTGACATGGTTTAACCCTTAAACTGAATTTCTAAAATCGCAATTGGTACTTAGTGTACCAACTGAATCTGTAGAATTTGTTGCGCTTTTCTAAATTACTGTAACTGTGTCCAAACAACATTTGCCTGACCCTTTTCACCTAAAAGCGTCCACTCGTTGTCCATCACATTTAATTGTAGTTGCATCGTACGCTCACAGAGCTGTTCAAGCTCGGCTGTACTTTGAGGGGCAATTTGCCACACCTGAACGTTACTTAAAGTTTTAATTTTACTGTTTCGCTTCCACCAGTCTTCGACTTGTGTGCCATAAACAACAACCGCAACCGTTTTACAACGCGCACTGGCTTTTTTAACTTTATCTTCAGACGGCAAACCGACTTCAATCCAGGTTTCTAATTGACCCGTTAAATCTTTTTGCCATAACGCCGGCTCGTCAGTTTCAAAAAGGTCTTTAGTAAACTCAAGCTCATCACTTGCGAAGCGGGCAAAAGCCATCAAACGAACCATTAAACGTTCTAAAGTTTCCGAAGGATGCAAGGCAAGCGTCAGTTGATAATCACCATAAATATGGTCATCCATATTGGCAATATTCAAGTCTGCCTTATAAATTGTTGCTTTAAGCGCCATGATTAATATGTTCCAAAATTTGGCGCTAAGGATACTCGATTTTAGGTAAAAATTATAAAAAAACTAAGCAATCCACCGCATAGTAATTGGAAATTTGCATATTCTTCCAAAACGCTCAGCTTGCTTTAGAGTTGGCCGGCTTTTTGCTTGAAAGAGAAATATTCTCCTCTTGCTAAAATTGATGACTTATGTGGCAGAAGCTTAAACGTAGTTTATTTTTACAGGTTCTTTGTGCTCTCTTGCTAGGAGTTGCAGTTGGGGCTGGTTTTCATGATTTCTCCCTATCTTTAAAGCCATTGGGCGATGGTTTTATTTCTTTGATTAAAATGCTGATTGCACCCATTGTGTTTTGTGTCGTTGTACTGGGAATCTATGGTGCAAATGACATCAAAAAAATGGGCAAAGTCGGTGCAAAAACCATTCTCTATTTTGAAGTGGTCACCAGTATTGCTTTAGTTTTAGGCATTATTGTGGCTTATGTATTTAAACCGGGCGTCGGTATGAATATCGATATCAGCCATTTAGATGCAAAAGATTTAAGCACCTATACCGAACGTGCTCATGAAATGCACACAGGTTCGGAATTTCTACTCAATATTATTCCGAAAACATTCACTGCTGCTTTTGCAAACGGCGATATTTTACAAGTTTTACTCATCGCTATTTTATTTGGTGTATCACTACTTTTAATTCCTAAACATTTGGCAGAGTTAGTACGTCAGGCGCTTGAAGCTTTTTCAGAAGTCTTCTTCAAAATTATGGGTCTGATTATTCGTTTAGCGCCGATTGGTGTATTCGGATCAGTGGCCTATACCACAGCCAAATTTGGTTTAGATTCACTTCTACAATTGGGCTATTTGGTTCTACTGTTTTATGCGACCTGCATTTTATTTGTTGTGGTTGTCTTAGGTTCAATTTTAAAACTTGCAGGTCTCAACATCTTCAAATTTGTGGCTTATTTTAAAGATGAGTTAGCGATTGTTTTGGGTACAGCATCTTCTGACTCTGTTTTACCCCAAATTATGAAAAAACTCAGAAATCTGGGAATTAAAGATTCAACGGTAGGTCTGGTCATTCCTACGGGTTACTCTTTTAACTTAGATGGGTTTTCAATCTACTTAACTTTAGGGGTAATCTTTATTGCACAAGCCTGCAATATTGATTTGTCTATGCATGACTTACTGGCTATTTTGCTAGTTTCACTCATCACTTCTAAAGGTGCACATGGTATTCCCGGCTCAGCTTTAGTTATTCTTGCAGCAACACTTTCAGTTATTCCAAGCCTTCCTGCGATTGGCTTAGTACTTCTACTGTCCGTAGATTGGTTCATTGGCATTATTCGTGCCTGTACCAACTTAATCGGTAACTGTGTTGCTGCTGTAGTGATTGCACACTGGGAAAAAGATATTGATCATGCTCAAGCCAAAGCAGTATTAGATACAAAACCTTAAATCCATTATGAGAACATTAAATCGTCTTTGGTTTAATGTTCTCTATTCTTCAAGCTGACAGGCAAGTAATGCTGTTTCAAAAGCCAACCAATCATGGTTATGTTCGCTAATGATTTCAATACGGTTATCAATACCCTCTTCACCAGACTTATAATTAAACTGATCAGGATTAAAGTTAAAAACTTTCCAACCTTGATCTGTGTTAAAAATTCCCTTAATTCGAAGCCAGTCTTGCTGCGCACACAATAAATCTAGCAAATTATAAAAATCGAATTTCCAGCGTTTAGGTAATTTCCAACCTGCCACAATATAGCCTTGTGCCGACTCGACATAATGATAAGGTAATTGTTGAATTTCCTTCTTAACCTCGATTTCAGTCATTTGCTTTTGAAGTTTAAGTAAAGGCTGTATAGATCGCTCAGTTAAACGAGCAGCTATATCAATTTTATTTAATGCTAACTGACCATTTTCAGTTTTAATCCACTCTTGGTGATAAGGCTTGTATTCATCTATTAATAATTCAAGCGCCTGATCATCTTCAAAAGTCATCACATCAGTATGTGACACCACCACAATCTGGGCAGCTTTTAACTGATCTTCATAAAGGTTTTGTTTAACCCAATTTGTATCGTGCAAACGGCTACCATCAACAACAGTAATTAATGCTCGCATGGCTAAACTACTTTGCCAATGCGGCTCAGTCAGTTGGTCAAATAATTGAGAAGGATGCCCAAGTCCTGTCGGTTCAATAAAGAGTCTATCTGGCTTTTGTTCACTCAATAGACGAGCTAAAGCAATATGCATAGGCAATTGACTGCTACAACACAAGCAACCACCTAATAATTCTTTGACTGCATAGCCTTCATCTTGAGGTAAGAGTTGTTGGTCTACTCCAATTTGCCCAAACTCATTCATTAATACAGCCCAGACTTCATCTTTAGGCTTCTGACTTAATAAATGCTGTAATAATGTGGTTTTGCCTGCCCCTAAAAAACCGGAAATAATATGGGTAGGAACAGTTTTTTGGGCAATAAATTTCACAAGCGACTCAAATCAACAAAGTTTCAAAACTAAGAAAGGTATATCACTGTTTAAATCCCATGAAAATGATTTTTCACTTTGAAGATATACTTTTCAATTATCAGGCCAAAACACTTAATATGTGATATACATCTCACTCAAAATCTAAATTAACTTTTGATAATTAAAATTCAAACGGAATATTCTATTTATGCGCATTCACAATTCATGCCAGAGTGTAAGTTTTACGTAACACGATTGATCTTTTTTCATTCGATAAGAAATATTTTTACACATTTTAAGGTGTAATTAAGCCCTTTAATTTTACAGATTCCGCACATAAACGGTCCGTATATTTCATATTGTTAAGATAGCCGTAATAGATTGTTAAGTTAATTGATGTAATCCAAACCTCGGCTTAGCATGTGTCCTAGCTTAGTCATTCAGCCATACAGGTTTCATGTAGGTACGAACGATTAGGTTTAATTTATTTTTAAATGAAATTTAAGGATGCCATAAAATGAAATTAGCTAAAACTTTACTCGCTACTACACTTGCTTTAACTGCTGCTTCAACTTTCGCTGCTTCTAAGCACGACCAAGCACATACTACTGCTGGTGAAGAAAAAGTTGTTGTTTCAACTCAAGAACAAGCAAACACTGCAAATGCTGCATCTGATGCTGTAGGTTCTGCTTCTGAAGCTGCTCCTGCAACTCGTTAATTCTCTCAGCACTCTCCTCCAAGCTCAGAGATAATTTTACTGAAATGAAATATGGACGCTGAATTTTAGTAAAGAAGAAAAAGGATCGAACCATGCTGCGGTTCGATCCTTTTTTTTAAGAAGATTTTTTATACATGCTACAAGATGGGTTATGGTTTTCTTGTAGACGTAAAACTTTACGGTGCTCAGCTGCTTCAAAGCGGCAACGCTTCCACTCTGTATCAAGTTTTAAATGAGGCACTTCACATGGCTTGCCCTGTTCATCAACAGCAACCATAGTGAAATAACAGCTATTGGTATGGCGTACTGTGCGCTTCTGAATATTTTGGGCTTCAACACGTATTCCGACTTCCATTGAAGTACGGCCTACATGGTTAACACTTGCCAAGAAGGTTACCAGCTCACCTACATAAATAGGTTCTTTAAAATTTACCTTATCTACAGATAAAGTCACTACGTAGCCACCCGAATAACGACTTGCGCAAGCGTAAGCGACTTGGTCTAGTAGTTTTAGAATCGTACCACCATGAACATTACCTGAAAAATTTGCCATATCAGGCGTCATCAAAACTGACATCGTCAATTCAGACTGATCATCAGTTGCTGTGGTTATTTCATCTAATGTAGGCATAGCTAAACTCTGTGTCTTAAAACAAGCTCAGTAAACATTATGGTTGATAATTCACAAAAAAAACATGCTTAAATCCACAACATAGCATTGTATTTTTTAATATCTTTGATTGTTTTTTAAAATTTAAATTTTTAAGGCATTATTTTTAAAGTGCTTTTTTAAAGCTTTTTTTATTTATCTTAGTTTTTTTAGAAGATGCTATGCCATTTTATTCCACACTTAATGGCATAGCACGATGTTATAAGTCGCTCGCTATACTTTAGTAATAACGCCTGTCACACCATTAATGATCATATCAATAGCGATCGTACCGATTAATAAAGCAGATAAACGCCCGACAATATCAAAATAGCGATCGATATGTTTGGCATGTTTATAGCGTAAATGATCATGTGAAAATTTCATCAAAATCAAAATACTACAGGTTAAAAATAAGGTGAAGGCAATCACTAGGGCTGCCTCACCAATTGACATTTCAATACCTGTAACCACAGCAGCACTAATGGTGCCCGGACCGATCATAAACGGCATGGCAATGGTGCCAGCCAGATGTTCTGGTGCACCGCGCATTTCACCAATCGTATCGGCACCCTGAAAAACATAGCGATAGCCAATCACTAAAAAGATGAGGCCTCCAAATATCTGAAAGGCTTCAAAACGTACATTCAGATATTTACTAAAAATTGTTTCGCCGCCCCATGCAAATAGCATGAACACGACAAAAGCAATCAAACTTCCCTGAATCAGTGCTTTATTAAACACCTTGGCTTCTGAATGACGGATCAGGCCAATCATGTAGATGCTCATTAGAAATGGATTGAGCAACGAGAAAAATAAAGCAAAAGAATGTAGATAAGGAGAAGCCATGCATTTTCCTCTTAAGCTTGTGGATCTGGGAACAATGGACGATTCCCTGGGCTAATACGATTAATATGTAAGAACGTCATATGTCTTTCATATTTATCTAAAATGTCATTAATAACCTGTTCTTTACTATAACCGACCAGATCGTTATCTTGAGAGCCATCATAAAGATAGGTTTCAAGACGGTAATAGAACTGTTTACCTCGTTTTACACGTTGACTGAAGTTCGGTGCGCTATAGCGTACAGGCCAGATCTGGTAAACAAAGTTTTGTTCTTCTTCCAAATGAATAGTGAAATCCAGATGGAAAAGCGTTTCTTCATCTTCAAGCGGCGTTTGCTGCACATCTACATTCATGCCCTGCTTAATAAGTTCACCTGCAACGGCCTGAACAGCCGGTAGACAAACTGCATCTAGCATGCGTTGAGTTTCAGTGGTTCCCGGATGATGCATCACTCGAGTTAAACGCTGTTTCCAATTCAGAATATCGACATTGCCTACTACCGGAGCTGCATTCATACTTCGACTGGCTTGCCGGTAATCTTCAAGCCTCAGTGACTTATAAAGTCCAGCCATCACAAGGAACATCACGAAACTAAAAGGTAGTCCCATAATGATGGTCGCGTTTTGCAAAGCAGTAATTCCGTTGGTCATGAGCATAGCAAGCGTTAATAAACCAATTGCCACTGCCCAAAATACGCTTAACCAACGCGGAGCATCATTATCGATATTCGTAAGTTTAGTCGTGAAATTACCTAAAACCAGCGCTCCCGAATCGGCAGAAGTCACGTAGAACAAAAGCCCTGTTACGGTGGCAATTGAAGCGATAAAGGTAAAGCCCGGATATTGCGCTAACAGGTCATAAAAACCGTGAGCCGGATTTGCTAACACAGTCGCTGCTAAGGTTTGGTTGCCTTCAAAAATAACGCTGTGCAGTGCACTATTACCAAAAATGGATAACCATGTGAGTGTAAATAGAAGCGGAATAATTAAGGTACCGCATACAAACTCACGAATGGTACGTCCTCTTGAGATACGTGCCAGAAAGAGTCCTACAAATGGAGACCACGCAATCCACCATGCCCAGAAGAAGAAAGTCCAACTGCTCATCCACTCTTTAGGCTGTTCAAAAGCAAAACTTTGTAACGCTAAAGCAGGGAAACGAGTTAAATAGTCACCAATATTTTGAACAAGGGCGTTAAGTAAAAACTCAGTATTTCCTAAGAATAAAATAAACAGCAATAATCCAACCGAAACATAAATATTGATTTCAGATAAAATCCGTAGGCCTTTATTGACCCCAGATGTCACTGAAATAACACTAATACCGACCGCGACAGCAATCAGGATAAATTGCATCCAGATATTTTCTGGTAACCCCAATAACACATGTAGGCCATAATTCAGCTGTACTACTCCAATCCCGCAGGTCGTTGCAATACCAAAAATTGTCCCGATGACGGCAGCCGTATCAACACTATGCCCAATTGCCCCATTAATTCTGTTCCCGAAAATTGGGTAAAGTGCAGAACGAATGGTAAGTGGCAAATTATAACGATAACTAAAGTATCCCAATGACATACCAATCAAGGCATACATACACCAACCGGTTAAGCCATAGTGGAATAAGGTCCAGACCATACTCTGGCGTGCTGCTTCATAAGTCTGACCTGCTCCGACTGGAGGTTGCATATAATGAGATAATGGTTCAGCGACCGAGAAGAACATCAGATCGATACCGATACCAGCCGAAAACAGCATCGCAGACCAACTGAGTAAACTAAACTCAGGTTTTGAATGCTTAGGTCCTAATTTAATACTGCCGTATCTTGAACAGGCAATAAAAATCACGAAAACCATATATAAAGTTGCGGCAAGTAGATAATACCAACCAAAGGTTGAGGTTACCCATTGAAGTACGGCGTTCATGACTCTATTTGCAAAATCATTGAACAAAAACGTGACGAGAGAAAAAATTAAAATAAGTACAGCTGAAAAATAAAAAACCACACGGTTGAGCGGGTCTTTTTTAGATTTAGATAATGTTAAATCATCAACTGCTCTTGGATTATCTGTTGCCATACAATCCTCAAGGAATAAAATAAAAACAAAATATTTAATTTCGTCTTTTCACTCTTATTTAAAACAATGAAAAGACGACTTTAAACGCAAAAAATAATATATAGATGTGATTGGTTGAGATTATAAAACCTCAGTCACTTTATTCTGGTCACAATTCGACGGAACCGAAATGTCTTTTGAAACAGCTAACTGTTTTTTCACTAATTGAGGGTCAAAATCATCTTGCTTTAACGCTTTGGCTAAACCAAACATATAGAGCAAAATAATGACTGAAAATGGTAAACCACATAACACCACAGCACTTTGCATGGAGTTAAAACTACCGGCCAAAAGCAAGCCAATACTTACAATGGTAATTACCACAGACCAAAAAACGCGTAACCAGATCGGTGAATCACTATCATTGGTGCCCCCTTTTGAGGACAAATTAGCGATCATTAGTGTACCAGAGCCAACTGGTGTCAAAAATAAAACGAAACAAATTACAACAACAATGCCAGCAACATACGGATTAAACGGCAGATATTCGAGTAACTTAAATAAAGACAATGCCGGATCAGTTAAAACCATATCGCCCAAAACTTTTTGTTTCTGGTTCAAGATAAAGTAAATGGCAGTATTTCCAAAAACCGAGATCCAAGCCAGCGTAAAACCTAATGGAATCAGGCATACACCTAAAACAACCTCGCGAATCGTACGTCCTTTTGAAATACGCGCAATAAACATGCCGACAAAAGGTGCCCATGCAATCCACCAAGCCCAATAAAATACGGTCCACGACCCTAGCCAGCCACTGGCTTTTTGATTGTATAAATACATATCAAAACTTTTACCAATAAAATTGCTTAGATAATCTCCCATATTCTGTACAAGACCATTTAATAAATGATTTGTAGGACCTGTTAAAAATACAAATAGAAGTAAGGCATACAGCAAACGTAAATTAATACGCGATAACCACGCCAAACCTTTTTCAATGCCAACCACTGTCGTGATCGTGGCAACACTCATCATGATGAGAACAGCAGCAATTAATGTCACTGAGTTATTAGGAATTTGCGGAAGTAAATAACAAATGCCGGATACCAGCACCAATGCTCCGATTCCCAAGTTAGTGACCAGAGAAATAACCGTCGCTAAAATTCCAAAACCATCCACGAAATCACCGACCAAGCCATGGACTCGCTCGCCAAAAATTGGGTAAAGCGCTGAACGCAAAGCTAGTGGTAAATTTTGTCTGAAAGCAAAATAACCTAAAGTGACTCCGAGCAATGCATAGAGTACCCAGCCATGGATGCCCCAATGCAAAAAGCTATAAGTCATGGCATTGCGGGCTGCCTGAATGGTTCCTAACTCACCTTCGGGTGGTCTTAAGAAGTGATCAACAGGTTCAGCAACACCATAATAAAGTAGTGCAATACCAATCCCTGCCGAGAACAACATTGAAGTCCAAGCCAAATAACTAAACTCGGGTTTGTCGTGGTCTTTTCCTAATGGAATCTGCCCTACTTTTGAAAAAGCGAGCCAAGCGACAAAGCCCAAACACAGCACAATAACCAACATGTAATACCACCCAAAAAAGTGATTTACCTGCTCTTGTACATAGGTCAGCCAAAACTGACTTTTTTCAGGAAACAGCACAAAAAGTAGGCCAAAAATGCCAATACTGATGGCTGAACTCCAAAATACAAAACGATTTAACCGAATATGGTCTGAAGAATATTTATCACTTTTCAACACCATCTTATTGCTCCTTGCAATCGGTGTATTTTCTCAAAATAACGTGATAAGTAATGTACTTATGCGCATCATCCTATCCTTAAAAACTTTTGATTTTAGCGCTTTATTCCTCGTGCTAATCTTCAAAAATTCATTGATTTTTATATATCATACTTGTTATTGATTGAACGTTCAATCAATAACAAGTATGATAAAAAAAGTGCTATGATGCTCTGCAAGTTAACATGCTGAATTTAAAGCACCACTAAAAGTGCTGATGTGGAAAAACATGACAAAACGCAGAGTAAAACCAGAGCACGTGCGACGTGAAGAAATTATGAATGCCGCACTCGACGTGATTTATGAAGTGGGGTTATCCAATACCACCATTGCTCAAATTGCAAAAAAAGCCGAGCTGTCGACCGGCATTGTCAGCCATTATTTTGGCGACAAACAAGGGTTGATAAATACCTGTATGCAAGAAATGTTAAATGTTCTGCGTCGTAAAACCGAACAGTACAGAGCAGAAGCAGATTCGCATCCAGAGAGCCAAATTAAGGCCATTATCGACTCGAACTTTGACATTAGTCAGGTCAATGAAAAAGCAATGCGGGTCTGGTTAGACTTTTGGTCAGCGAGTATGCATGTACCAGACTTAAGCCGCTTGCAAAAGATTAATGATCAACGCCTGTACTCTAACTTGAAGTTTTATTTCCTCAAGTTAATGAATGAACAACAGGCCAGTGTTGCCGCTAGAGGGTTGGCAGCATTGATTGATGGATTATGGTTACGAGGCAGTTTAAGCCGTCATAACGAATTTGACAGCAATCTTGCCCGTTCCATTGCTTACGATTATGTACAAACGCAAGTTCAATTTGCGAACAAGCCTTTGCAGGAGAGACAAAATGAGTGATGCACAAGTTCATCAACTGTATATCCATGGACACTACGTTAACGCAACCAGTGGAAAAACATTTAATAGTATTAACCCTGCCAACGGCGAGACAATCGCGACTCTTCAACAAGCTTCTGAACAAGATATTGAAGCTGCTGTACAAAGTGCCCAACAAGGACAAAAAATCTGGGCTGCCATGACTGCCATGGAGCGTTCACGTATTTTACGCCGTGCTGTCGACATTCTTCGTGAACGAAATGATGAGCTTGCCCGTCTTGAAACACTTGACACAGGTAAAGCTTTTAGCGAAACATCTACCGTCGACATTGTGACTGGCGCAGATGTACTCGAATATTATGCAGGACTTGCAACCGCAATTCAGGGGGACCAAGTTCCGCTTCGCGAATCAAGTTTCTTTTATACACGCCGTGAACCTTTAGGTGTGGTTGCCGGTATTGGGGCTTGGAACTATCCAATTCAAATCGCTTTATGGAAATCTGCCCCTGCCCTTGCTGCGGGTAATGCCATGATTTTCAAACCAAGTGAAACCACTCCACTTACTGCATTTAAACTTGCTGAAATCTATACAGAAGCTGGCTTACCAGACGGCGTATTTAACGTAGTACAAGGTGCTGGTCGTGAAATCGGTCAGTGGCTCACTGAACATCCTGTGATTGAAAAAATCTCATTCACTGGTGGTGTGGAAACTGGCAAAAAAGTCATGGCAAGCGCTGCTGGCTCTACACTAAAAGAAGTGACCATGGAACTTGGTGGTAAATCTCCACTGATTATTTGTGAAGATGCTGATCTTAACCGCGCAGCAGATATTGCAGTCATGGCAAACTTCTTTAGCTCAGGTCAGGTATGTACCAACGGTACACGCGTATTTGTTCCAAAATCACTTCTAGCCGACTTTGAAAAAGCGGTTGTAGAACGTGTAAAACGTATTCGCATTGGCGACCCAATGGCTGAAGACACGAACTTCGGTCCACTCACTAGCTTCCCTCACATGGAAAAAGTGTTGTATTTCATTGAGTCAGGCAAACAACAAGGCGCTAAAGTGTTAATTGGCGGTGGCCGCGCAACAGAAGGCGAACTTGCTAACGGCGCTTACGTACTACCGACGGTATTTAGCGACTGCACTGACCAGATGGCCATTGTTCAAGAAGAAATTTTTGGACCTGTCATGAGCATTTTAAGCTATGAAACCGAAGAAGAAGTCATCCGTCGTGCTAACGACACCACCTTTGGTTTAGCTGCTGGCGTTGTTACGCAAGACATTAGCCGCGCTCATCGCATTATTCACCAGATTGAAGCTGGTATTTGCTGGATTAACACGTGGGGCGAATCGCCTGCCGAGATGCCAGTGGGTGGCTACAAACAATCTGGCGTGGGCCGAGAAAATGGCTTGACTACACTTGGGCACTATACCCGTATCAAATCTATTCAAGTTGAACTTGGCGATTATCAAAGCATTTTTTAATGCCTAAATCGCTCTAGACACTTCAACCTAAATCACATATGCCGAGCAGTCTTTATAGATTGCTCAGGCAAACTGTTAGTAAAAAAAGGATAGTTATGAATATTAAAGAATATGATTACATTATTATTGGCGCAGGATCTGCCGGAAATGTACTCGCTGCGCGTCTGACTGAAGACAAAGATACCACCGTTTTACTCTTAGAGGCAGGTGGCCCGGATTATCGCTTGGATTTCCGTACACAAATGCCGGCAGCTTTGGCCTACCCTCTTCAAGGTCGTCGCTATAACTGGGCTTATTTAACCGACCCAGAACCACACATGAATAACCGTCGTATGGAATGTGGTCGTGGTAAAGGTTTAGGTGGCTCATCTTTAATTAATGGCATGTGCTATATCCGTGGTAACGCAATGGATTTAGAGCAATGGGCAACTCATAAAGGCCTTGAAAACTGGTCTTATGCAGACTGTTTACCTTACTACAAAAAAGCTGAAACCCGTGACATTGGTGAAAATGACTATCATGGCGGCAATGGTCCTGTATCCGTTGCTACGCCGAAAAATGGCAACAATGTCTTGTTCCATGCCATGGTTGAAGCTGGTGTACAGGCAGGTTACCCACGTACTGACGACTTAAATGGTTACCAGCAAGAAGGCTTTGGTCCAATGGACCGTACAGTTACTCCAAAAGGTCGCCGTTCAAGTACCGCACGTGGTTATTTGGATATGGCAAAAGGTCGTCCAAACCTGACTATTTTGACTCATGCTACGACCAATAAAATTTTGTTTAATCAAAAACAAGCGATTGGTGTTGAATACATTATTGGCGCTGATCAAAACAACTTACAACGTGCTCTGGCTAAACGCGAAGTGTTACTGTGTGCAGGCGCAATTGCTTCACCTCAAATTTTACAGCGCTCAGGTGTTGGCGAAAGCAATTTCTTAAAATCAATGGACATTGATGTCGTTCATGATTTACCGGGTGTAGGTGAAAACCTGCAAGATCATTTAGAAATGTACTTACAATATAAATGTAAGCAACCCGTTTCTTTATACCCTGCCTTGAAATGGTATAACCAACCTGCCATTGGTGCCGAGTGGTTATTTAACGGTACAGGTATTGGCGCAAGTAACCAGTTTGAAGCAGGTGGATTTATTCGTAGTTCAGATGAGTTCAAATGGCCAAACATTCAGTACCATTTCTTGCCAGTTGCTATTAACTACAACGGCAGTAATGCAGTGAAAGAGCATGGTTTCCAAGCACACGTAGGTTCAATGCGCTCACCTTCACGTGGCCGTATTAGACTGAAATCAAAAGATCCGTTTGAGCATCCAAGTATCTTGTTCAACTATATGTCGACGGAACAAGACTGGCGTGAGTTCCGTGATGCGATTCGTATCACTCGTGAAATCATGCAGCAACCTGCGCTTGATCCATATCGTGGTGAAGAAATTAGCCCGGGCAAACATTTGCAAACTGATGCAGAGCTTGATGACTTTGTTCGTAACCACGCAGAAACTGCTTACCATCCATCTTGTAGCTGTAAGATGGGCGAAGACGAAATGGCTGTCGTAGATGGTCAAGGTCGCGTACATGGTATGAATGGTTTGCGCGTAGTTGATGCCTCAATTATGCCGCTGATTATTACCGGTAACTTAAATGCAACCACCATTATGATTGCCGAGAAAATTGCAGACCAGATTCGTGGACGTGACTCATTACCACGTTCAACTGCACCTTTCTATGTAGCCTCATAAAATCTTAAAGGGCATATTTCTTATGCAGAGATATGCCCTTAATTTCATATTCATTGAGCCAATATTAATAAGAACTATGTATGACAGGAAATAAGCATGTGTAAGGAGCTTATTTACATAAATATGGGATGAAATAAAATTTAATCTATTTTTATAGGCAAATATTCTTCAAATGATCCAACTTTAACCAAATTAATATTATTATTTTAACTTCAAATACTTAAAACAAAATAATTAACTTAAACTCTCTTTCAAAAGCTCAATTTGATTAAATATAAATCATATTTATGATTTTGATGAACCCCATTTATTATAAAAATTGTCTTGTCAATGCAAAATTAGTCTAAAATATAGAGTGTTTGCGATAATCCCAAGTAATTTTTATTTTTTTCGAAGTTCTCTAATTTTGAGAATTCAGTTTCGCATTTATATCCTTTTTGTCTGGATACGCTGTCTAGGTTTCCTCACTCCTTAAGTGACTCAAATAACTTATTTTAAGGTCCCCCTTACATGAAAAAGTTTTTGAAATACCTTCTGGTATTAATCATTCTTATTTTAATTGCAGGTATTGTTTTCTTGTTTAGACCAACTGCGTCAAAACAAGTCGAAACTGCAAAAGATGAGCCGGTTGTTGATGCTGTCCTTGTTGGCGGCGGCATCATGAGTGCTACTCTTGGTACTTATTTCACCGAGCTTGAACCAAACTGGCAAATTCGTATGTATGAACGTCTTGACCAAGTTGCTCAAGAAAGTTCAAACGGCTTTAACAATGCCGGAACAGGCCACTCTGGCTTTATGGAAATGAACTATACCGAAGAGAAAAACGGTAAGATGGAAATTGCCAAAGCTGAAAAAGTTGCTTCTCAGTTTGAAGTAGCAAAACAGTTCTGGTCATATCAGGTAAAACAAGGCGTTTTAGCTGAACCTAAATCATTCATTAATCCAGTTCCACACATTGCTTTCGTTTGGGGCGATAACGTTCAATTCTTAGAAAAGCGTTATGCTGCCATGATCCAAAGCCCGCTGTTCAAAGGCATGAAATTTACTGAAGACCCAGCTGTGATTAAACAATGGGCTCCTTTAGTCATGAACGATCGTGACCCTAGTCAAAAAGTTGCAGCAACCCGTATGGATGTTGGCTCTGACGTAAACTATGGTTCTATCACTAAACAATTAGTGAATCGTTTAGATCAAAACCCGAATTTCAAATTACAGACTTCAACCGAAGTGACTGGCATCAGCCAAAATGATGACAAAACTTGGACTGTGTCTTTCAAAAATTTGAAAACTGGTAAAGTAGACCACGTTAAAACACGTTTTGTATTTATTGGTGCAGGTGGTGCAGCAGTTAAATTATTGCAACTTACTGGTTTACCAGAAGCGAAACAATATGCTGGCTTCCCTGTTGGTGGTGAGTTCTTAATTACTGATAACCCAGCAATTACTGCTCAGCACACAGCAAAAGTTTATGGCCGTGCTGAACTTGGTGCTCCTCCAATGTCTGTACCACATATTGATACACGTTATATCGACGGTAAAAAATATGTATTGTTTGGACCATTTGCAACATATTCAAACAAGTTCCTGAAAAATGGTTCTCAGCTTGATTTACTTGCATCAACAAACAAAAACAACGTTTTACCAATGACGACTGTTGGCTTGGAAAACCTTGATCTTGTTAAATACTTGGTTAGCCAAGTCATGATGTCAGACCAAGACCGTCTAAATGAACTTCGTAAATACTACCCAGATGCGAAAGCTGAAGACTGGCGTTTAAGCCAAGGTGGTCAACGTGTTCAGATCATCAAGAAAGAACCAGGTAAACCAGCAACGCTTCAATTCGGTACAGAAATCTTTGCGTCTAAAGATGGTGCTGTAACTGCATTGTTAGGTGCGTCTCCGGGTGCTTCGACTTCTCCATACATCATGCTTAACTTGCTTGAAAAAGCTTTCCCTCAGCAAACTGAAGGTAAGTGGAACCAGAAGCTTCATGAAATTGTAGTCTCTTATAAACAAGACTTAAGCAAAGATCCTGTGTTACTCGACAAAGTTCGTCAGTACACAAGTTCTACACTTGGCTTGAACTATACATCTCCGTTCAAAGCTGCAAACGATGAAACTGCTACTGCCCCAGTTGCAAAAGCAAATTAAGTTTGACGATGTATAAATAAATATCAAAAGGATGAATTTCGATTCGTCCTTTTGTTTTTTAAGACCTCAGCTGAGATATTTAGATTCGCTATGACGCCTTTAAAATCATCACCTCGCCTCTTGTCATTTTGTTTTAAGCTCGTGCTTTTTTTGCTGCTGGCTTATCTTTTGGTAAGCGGGTTTTATATGTGGATGATTGGCGGTACAGCCATTTATGTCAGCTCAGCGGTGTTACTTGCTCTGACTGCTTATGCATTTAAGCTCGGTAAATATCAAAAACTATGTTCTGTTTTAAATGTGCTGATGAGTGCAGCCGCATTATATTTCAGTACTGCTCATTTATTTTTCTCCCCTGCTCAATTCTTTATATTTTTACCTGTGCTGTTTTTTGCTGTGCTTGCTTTTATTTCTCAGAACAAGACTCGCAGCTTATGTAAGCTTTTATTATTCATCAGTTTATTAATTTGGTGTAGCATACATTTTACGCAACTTGAACAACTTCAAGCCTATTATAAAACCCAGCACACGGGTGAAAGCTGGCAACAATTTGGCGCGTTATAAGATCGTTTTTTATTCTATATTTTCAAATAAATACACACTCTTTTTCACATGAAGTTCATCAATAAAACTGAACATCGTCTACAGAAATCCTTTTAAGAAAAAATATTCATAACAATCTAATTTATTTAGAAATATATCGAGCATATTCGCGATTGTACACGGCTCATCTACGCGCTAGATTAATCAAATATTTTTTCTCCCTTTATGTTGTAATTTATGAAGATTTTAGATGGCGGTTTAGGCCGTGAATTGGCCCGTCGTGGCGCTCCGTTTCGTCAACCAGAGTGGTCTGCGCTTGCACTCATTGAAGCACCAGAAACAGTAAAAGAAGTACATCTCGATTTTATTAATGCTGGTTCAGAAGTTATTACGACTAACAACTATGCTGTTGTGCCTTTTCATATTGGACAAGAACGCTTTGAAACTGACGGCGTGCGTTTAATTCAAGTTGCTATTGAACAAGCAAAAAATGCAGTTAAAGAAAGCGGCAAAAATGTCAAAATCGCAGGCTGCTTACCGCCATTATTTGGCTCTTACCGTGCAGACTTGTTCCAACCTGAACAAGCTAAAAACCTTGCTGAGCCAATCATTAACACATTGGCACCAGAGGTTGATTTCTGGCTCGCTGAAACTCAATCGTGCTTAAAAGAAGTTGAAACAGTGCATGCGCTATTACCAAAAGATGGTAAAGACTATTGGGTGTCATTCACGCTGCAAGATGAAATCAAACACGAACAAGCATTACTTCGCTCTGGCGAAAACATGCAACAAGTGGCTGATTTCATCAAACAATCAAATGCCAAAGCAGTGTTATTTAACTGCTGCCAACCTGAAGTGATCCTGCAAGCGATTAAAGAAATTAAAGGACTCATTCCAGAGTCGGTGCAGATTGGTGCCTATGCCAATGCTTTTCCACCGCAAGATGAAAGCGCTACTGCCAACGATGGTCTGGATGAAATTCGTAAAGACTTAGATGCTCCAGCTTATCTTGGTTTTGCTAAACAATGGCAAAAAGCAGGTGCAAGTCTAGTCGGCGGTTGTTGTGGCATTGGTCCAGAACACATTGCTGAACTTTCTCAATTTTTTAAAGAATAAATACCATGTCTGCTGCCAAAATTGGACTATTGTCTCTTACAGCACTGGTCTTTAGTTCTATGGTGGGGTCAGGCGTATTTAGCCTCCCGCAAAATATGGCTCAAGTCGCTAACGGCTCTGCCCTTCTTGTTGCATGGCTCATTACCGGGGTCGGCATTATTTTCTTGGCCCTCACGCTCTTGCATTTAACGCGTCAACGACCAGATCTTGACGGCGGTATTTATAACTATGCACGGGAAGGTTTTGGAGACCTAATCGGGTTTTGCTCGGCTTGGGGCTATTGGTTATGTACCACCATTGGTATTGTCGGCTATGTAGTGATTGCCTTTTCAGGCGTCGGCATGTTTACCGATAGCAAAGACCATATTATTTTTGGTGAAGGCAATACGCTCTACTCTCTGATTGGCTCAAGCATTTTTGTATGGCTGGTGCACTGGTTAGTGAGTCGAGGCATTAAAGAAGCTGCGATTGTGAATTTACTGGCAACCATTGCCAAAATCATTCCAATGGTGGTTTTTATCTTCTTTACCTTTATTGCCTTTAAATTTGATTTGTTCAAACTCAACTTAAATGACTTCTCTTTAAAAGTTCCGCTTTGGCAGCAAGTAAAAGACCTGATGCTAATTACCCTTTGGGTATTTACCGGTATTGAAGGTGCTGTGGTTTTATCATCGCGTGCAAAAAACCGTTATGACATTGGTAAAGCGACCATTTTGGGTGTATTACTGGCATTAAGTTTTTACGTGATGGTCACAGTATTGGCCTATGGCGTGGTGAGTCGTGAAGCGCTTGCTGGTATGCATAACCCATCAATGGCAACCATTTTGCAGCAGCTCATAGGCTTGCCAGGCACTATCGTTATTACCATTGGGCTTATTATTTCAGTTGCTTCGTCTTATTTAAGCTGGACTTTATTTGCAACTGAAATTCCATATTTGGCTGCAAAAAATGGCGCATTCCCGAAATTATTTTTAAAGAATAATCAAAATAATGTACCCATTTCATCGCTTTGGCTCACCACTCTGGTCGTGCAAGGCGCATTGATTGCCGTATATTTTTTCAATAAAAACTATACCCAGCTTTTATTGATTTCATCGGTAATGATTTTACTACCTTATTTTCTGGTGTCTGCTTTTTATCTTAAAGAATCAATTCGCCACAAACGTACCCCACATATTGCCATTGCAAGCGTCGCTTCAATTTATGCGCTTTGGTTACTCTATGCAGCAGGATTAGATTTATTGCTCCTGTCTGTGGTCTTGTATTTAGTCGGCTTGGTTATTTTTTCAATCAGCTACTTTGAGCACAAAAAATCGCTCAAACAAAATCAGCTAAATTAATTATTTCAACCACTGCTGACCCATTTCAGCAGTGGTTGTCTAAAAACAAAAATTCTATTTTGAAGGCTGTGACTGCTTTAAATGCAACCGTAAAATACGGCGTAATTCTAAAATCGCCTCTGGGCTGGTTTGAATTGAATGCCCACCTTTAATAATCAGTTCCGATTGCTCACCACCTAAATGTGAACTTTGATACGGCACAATTCCATCGCTGCTTTTTAACTTATCTGCCGTACCATCAATATTGCCCATAATCGAGTGATAGACCACGTTAGACGATGGTTGAATGGCTTGCGTAAGCTGCATAAAACTAGAAGAACGACTTAAATTACTCGCTCCATTTTCAATTAAACCTTTTCTGAGTTTCGTATTTTTCTCATCTCTCATTTCGACTGCAATAAAGAAATCGGCGGGCAAACGAATAACACGGCGTGCAATTTGGGTAAACCATCGGTCAGCGTAATCTGTACCATGATGCGGTGCAGAAACAAAAACAACCCGCTTAAAATAAGGCAAAGCTTTGAACTGAAAACGCTCTCGAATGACTGGATTTTCTTTTAAACGATTTAACTGCGCTTCATTCATTTTTTGCATGGCTTGCTCTGAAACATCAGCATCACTTACCAATAAACGGCTAATGACTCCGCCCATACTATGTCCAACCAACACTGCATCGTGTGCAGCATAGCTGTCTTTGGCAATGTTTTGGAAAGCCTGATTCAACAATGAATAAATCTGAAAACGACTTTCAAAAATGGGCATATTGGTAGAATAAAACACCTGCCAAACTTGATAGTTTTGTCTTAACTCGGCATCGCCCATAATGTCATTAGTCAAACTTACCCACGCCTCTGGGCTACTTGCTAAGCCATGAATAAATACAATGATTTTCTTATTGGGGTTAAAGGGTTCCAGCATATATAAATGCGGCATGATCAAATTGTTTTCTTTATTAATTAAAGACCAATAACCTGCTGCACCTAAATTATATTTTGACAACCACAGCCCATAAGGCGCCGAATAGTTTGCAGTAAGCGGATAGTCCACACCTTCAACCTTTACGCGGTCTTGTCGATATGGATCAAACATCGCAATTTCTAAATCTGCCCCAGCAATGACCTGATCTGCTGTCGCTTTTTGTTTTGGGTAAGCAATGGCAGTGACAGGAAAGAAGCGTGGTAAATGTATGTTCGGATTATTCTGGTGAGCGTAAAAAGCATCAGGGTCTAAAATGAAGCCGTGATTTACATCATTTTCTTTACGCCCAACAATAAACTCTGCCCCTAAACCATCCTTACGGTTAACTGTATTAAAGCCAGAAAAGTTCATGTTATAGCTAGAGCGAAAAGTATCGACTTCAATTTTTTGTACATCTACAGCATGGTCAAAATTGACGTGGTACTCATGCCCATCTGCTTTAAGCAACGGTGGAAAGCGATGTGTATTTAAATGATTAAAATACGTGGTCATGAGCTTCGACAAAGCCACGTTATAAAAAATACGCACCTGATTTTGGCGATGGTCAAATACCCGATCGAAAGGCGACTCTTCAGAGTCAAATAAATAGACATAACTATAGCGCAAGCTTTTATCAAACAGCGCTAACTCTTGCTCAAGGCAACTGCTACTTTTATTAATGACATTACATTGGCTATTACGTCCAACGTCTAAAGCCTTGGCTAAATAGATTTCACTGAGCGCAGCATAGCGTTCTTCTCGGCTGCTATTTTCAGACAAGCTTTGAATTTTATTTAAACAATCATCAAAATTTTGCAGACAAGATTTTTCATTTTTTTTGACTAAATACAGTAAGTTTTGAGTTTGATGGCTTAAGGTGCCGTCGGTCAGAATACTTTCATTCTTACTTTTTAAAGCGTTACTTAAATTACTTTCTTTTAAATTAATGACCTGACAGCCACTGAGCAAAGCCATTATTGTTATGATTGAATAATGATAAGACTTTGTCATTGTGCATTCCTTAATCGAATGTATTCCCCATCTGGTCATTATGCCTGTAAAGCAGTGAACGAACAATTTCGGCTCAGCTTCCATTTTCCTTTATTACGAAAAAAAGCCTGAACTCATTTTAATTCAGGCTAATTTGTTATTTTTTTCTAATCAAGCTTGGTTGAACTTTTGCTGTGAAGCTAAATAAGAGAAATACAAAATAGGTAATATAAATGGCGCTACACTCCAGAAGTCAAAATAGACATAGAGAATCGCTCCCAAGAAAGCACCAATTACAAAACCAATCACAATACTGGCACTTTTTAGAAAACTTGCTCGATTGGCCGCGTTATTGTTTTTAAGTAGGTTAGCAATATCAATACCAAGCTGCGTGGTATTGCCTGTCATCATGGTACTTGGACTAATATTTTTAATGAGGGTTTTGCTGGACGTATTACGAATAGCCAAAGCAATTAAACCCAACCCGCCTGTTACTGCAACTGTTAATGCATCCGGATTTTTAAATGGTTCAAAGTAAAGTCCTGCAACCATAAAGGCACATAGAAAAATAGCTTCAAATAAAAATAAATAAGACAGTGTTTTGTGCTTAATCTGACTACGGTCAATTAACAGTTTGGTGATCACTACCGTCAAAATAAATAGCGGGATTGCTGCGAGCTTAATCCATATACCAGCGCCGCCTTTAACCCATGCAGCGCCTGCCAACACTAAGTTTCCCGTAACATGAGCGGTAAAAAAACCAAACAATGCAATGAAGCCAATGGTATCAATCGCCCCACCCACCATGGTCAGTAAAACAGGATCTCGACATATTGCCCAGGTACTTTCTGTCTCTTTTTGAATTGGGGTATCTGCCATATAAAATATCCTGTTAAATTAGAGTTTTAAAACAAGTAAGTTGTATATAAATGATTTAAAAAATAAGTAATACTAAAGTGTTTATGAAAACAAAAAATGATGTAAAAAAATAGGGTGCGTAATGTCGTAACACTGTCTTTAAAATGGCAACAATTAAAATTGAGTGTTTTTAAAACAATAAACGGTTCTCAACTTCAAATCAATTTGACCTCTAAAACTGTTATAACTATGATGAAGCCGCAAGTTGATATCAATTGGTTTTGAACCTGAAAAAGTTATGCCAAGATATGGATAATGAAAAACAACAACCAAGAGTAGATATATGTCACTTTATAATTTTTCAGTTTTTCTAGGTGGATTATTATTTGCATCTATTGCCTTCGCGGGTCAAAAAAATAATGCTCAACGTGATTTCTATTTAAAATGTATGGCAGCAGGTCATAGCCATGCAAGTTGTACATGTATTTATCATCGTTTAGAACGTCAATACTCTCCTAAACTCATGCATAAACTTGGCAGTTTAAGTTTACAAAGCCCTGAAGTACCGCGTGATTTTGTAAAAACCATGAAGCGTACTATGCAACAGTGCCAATCATAATTCTTTCATTTTTTAAGCCACATCCACACCAATACCCCTGCCATACATAAAATTGCCGGATAGACAAACCACGGATGCGGAATGGTCCAAATCATCAGTCCCGCAGCCAAACTCATACTCAACGTCGAGATGTATTTTGCTTTTTTAGGAATACGCCGATGTTCTTGCCACTCGCGAATGAGTGGACCGATATAACGATGATTTCGAAACCATTGATGAAGTTTTTCAGAGCCTCTAGCCGCAAAGAACACAGCCAAAATTATAAAATCAACGGTGGGTAAACCCGGAATAAAAATACCCAATATGCCAAGCGCAATACACAACCAAGCCAAACCAATAAACACCCAACGCGCCCAAACAGAACGGGCAAGCTTACTGACTGGTTGAGCAGGTGCTAGCGACTGCTCATGTTTTACGATCACATTTACTTGATTGAGTTTGTCCATATCGGGTATTCCCTTTATCCACTTTTTATTATTTCAATTCATCAAGCTGATCAAGCGCTTGACCAAAATATCCAAAAGCATCTAACGCCCCTTGAACGACTCGGTCTTGCTGGGTTTGGTCAAAGCCTGTTTCATCAAGTGCTTGTACAAAACGTTTCCAGACTTTAGCGCGTCCTTCGGGATAGGCCGCTAAATTACGCGCAGCAAACGTTTCAGAAAAACCCAAATGCTTTTGAGCTTCTTTAAATAAAAATGCAGCCCCTAAAGTTGAACCTTCAGACACATAAATCCAGCCTAAAGCTTCGGGTAATTGTACGTTTTCACTCTGTAATTGCTGCCCGTTGGGTTGAATACCCAAATCATTTAAATCGGCAAGTGCTTGTTTTGAGCGGCCACGAATGTCTAAGTCCGGAATCAGTCCTGCCACACCCTCTTTTTCAAAAAGATGTTCAATTTCACGCTGAAAGTAATATTGAGATAACGTAAATTGCGCGTATTTTTCTTTACTTGAAAATACCTTTGCCTCTGACATTAATTGATGCATACGTTCGTGTTCAGCAGCAGTTTCTTGTTTCAAACGTAAAGACAAGCTGTTGCTAATGATTTGGTCTGTAGATGAGTTCATCATCTTTCTCCTGCAAAATAGATATTAATCATCGGTTAACGGCCCCGATTGAGTTTGAGTTGGACTGGAAAATCCACAACAATGGTCACGGCTCGACCGTTAATTTTGTGGGGTTTAAATCTGGATTTACGTGTAGCTTGCATGACCCGTTCATCAAGGCTTTGAATGCCTGAACTTTGACGTAATTGGATGTCGATCGGCTGCCCTTTTTCATTAATGCGAATACGAAGCTCAACCAAACGATTTTGTTGTTTTAACTCGCGGTCATCATAATCAAGCCCGCCAAAACTCAGCACATCCACACTACTCACCTGAACAACGTCATCGTGTTCAACTTGAGTGCTCGGTGCTTTGGAATACTCTTGCTGCATTGCGGGTGTTTTGACGCCGCCACTTTTGGTTTCGCTATTAGTGTTTTGTGGCAAATGCTCCGTTTGCGTTTGTTCAAGGTCTGTCGAACTCAGTTTTTTATCGTTATGAACCGCTCGCCGCTCTGTAAGCTGCAATGGTTGGAGCGAAGTTGAATTGTTTAAAGTCGTTTTGGGTTGTGCTTGCTGTTTGTCATTTAAATTATTTTGCACGACCTCTTTAGAGGCAGTTTTTGACGCTAATGTTTGAATATTTGTAGGTGAGTTTCTTGATTCTTCAGGTACTGAAGATACTGAACTGCTTAACGTAGATTGAGGCGTTACACTTTTTTTAGGTTGGCTTTCGGTCTTTTCAGCCGATGGCTTTTTAGCAGGCGCCAATGACACAAAACTTACTTTTAAGGCATCTACTTTGGGGGTTGCTTGAAAAGTATAAGGTTCAATTAAATGACTCAGCATCCAGACAACAAACACATGCAGACCAATCACCACCACTACGGTTAAGCACTTATAAAAATGCTTCGGCCCTTGTGGTAAAGGCAACATAAACATCGGCTTATGTGTAGGGAATAATAATTTTGATTTCATGGCTTATTCCCTAAAAACGATGCTCAAGCTTGAGGCTAATGTTGTGTTTATCGTAGGAATACAGCCAATCGACATTGCTTTTATTATGGTTATAGCGATAGGTTAAATTGGGTGTCATGCCATAAAACTCAAAGCGCGGCATTTGCACAACAAAGGTATAGTTCTGTTCAAAATCATGACGACGAGCTAAGAAAGTTTCTGCGTATTTATCAAACTGGCGCCAACGGTAAGAACTCAATAAAGTAGTGTTAAAACCAGCACTCCAAGACTTACTTAAGCCTAAACGCACACCTTGCTGTTGATAGGCAGCCATATATTTTTCTTGGGTCGAATGGTCGACTACATCTAAACCACTAAAAACAGTCCACTGGTCTGGAAAAATCTTCCAGAAAGTTGCAAAGACCGAGCTTTCCACCCCATTTAGGGTTTTATATTTCTGATAATTTAAATCTTTACCCTCAGCCTCAAGCTTGAAGGCTTTATCTGCCGAGATAAAATGCATCCATTCGGCACGCGCCCCCCATGCATTGTAAAGACCATCATTGCCATAACGTTTATGTTCAAATAGCGGACTCACCCCAATTTGATTTTTTAAGTCAAAGTAGCTGTAGCCTGCATTAATGTTAATGGTAGATTCATTAAATGCCGCGTGGTCGTTATAGGACTGCCCAAACGCCAGCGCACGTAAAGCCACGCCATGATGCCCCTTAATCGCATAGCGTTTAATCAGACTGGCTTCATAATCTAAACCCGTTGCCGACTCAGCTTTAGGCGTCCCACGGGTAACTTGCTCAATCGGGATAATATTACCTTTACTATCTTTGCCATAAAGCGTCCATGTTTTGCTCTGTTCCGACGAACTATTTAAATTACTGACATAGGTGTAACCCGCTGAAACCGAACCTTGCCAAGAGTCTCTTTTTTTTAATGCCTGAACAAAGGTATTCACTGTGGTTAAAACCCCAGACGGGATTACCGCAGGGTCACTTTGTTTCAGTTTGTCTTGAATGGAAATAAAAAGGCGTGCTGCTTCCTTATTCTTCTGTTGTTCAAACAGCACGCGCGCTAACTCAAGTTCACAAATTAAATTATGAGGTTGTTGTTTTAGGCTGCTTTGAAATTTTTGTTCAGCCAATTTCAGTTGACCCTGAGAACGTGCAACTGCCCCTTCGGCAAAGTCGGTTAAAGCCCGATCATAGCCAACATATTTCTTATAATGGTCTAAATAAACTGTGGCTTTGAGCCACTGTTTTTGCATGACTGCCAAATATAACGCCTTGGCAAGATCATCCGAATTTTGCTCAACACTATATTCTTGTCCATTAATTTGAAGTTTTGGTAATTGCTCGCTACTACGAATGGTTCCCTGCTCGTGAAACTGTCGCTGTTCTTGTAAAAGCGTTTGGTCCAAGCTTTGATTGAGACGAAGCTGTGTGTCTTCGTCGGCATATAAAAATGGACAACTCAACAATGTCAGACAGCACAAAAGCGTTCGTTTCATAAAACAATAAACCTGAAGCAACCAAGCAAAAGCCCAAAAAACAAAAGGAACCTACGTATGTAGATTCCTTTTGCATCCATTAATTTTTAGCACCGCCAAATGCAGTGTTGTAAGACACGTTATCAAACTGGGCAATACCCGCTAAAGCCGAAGCATTTGCACCAAAGAATTGACCTTGCACCACACCAGAGTTGTCGACACCAGCCGTACCGTTAGCCGTTGCCAAACCTGCAAACGCAGCAGTACCCGGGTTAAATGCCACACCATCTAGGCTTAATGATGAAACAGCCGTACCTGTTCCGGTAAGCGTTCCTTCAAGTGTACCCGCGCCATAATTTGCCGTGAACGTACCACTTAACAGATTGCTTCCAGAACCGTTAATCCCTGCAACGGTATAAGTTGCAGTACCCGCGGTTGGAACCGTGGTATTGGTGTTATCACCCGCGTAGTAAACGGTATGGCTCGCGCTTGCCGGCGTGTCGCCCGCTTTCCACCATTCACCAAAATAGACTTCCTGTGTGCCCACCTGACCAAAGTTAAAATTACCTAATGCACTGTGTGAAGGTGGCATTGCAGACACTGGAATATGCGAAATATTAAAGGTTTTGCTGCCAACCGTTACATTGGTATTACTCGTTCCCTGAGCAGCAAAAGCCTGAGCCAAACCTTTTAACGAACTAAAACCTGTAAAAGCGTTATATGGCGCACCCGCAGCTTGAACCGATACCGCTGCTACACCACCCGGATGGCTTGCATTGGCAGCAGCACCGATTTTGATGTTACTTTCATTACTCGAAATACCATCAATTCCTGCATAAGCAAATGCAGTTGAACAAGCAACGAGACCCAAGAACAATTGAGAGATTTTCATTTGTTGTTACTCCATCTTTTTAAAACTAAGTTATTGTTTAATTTAAAATAACGATTTCGCTATTTTTAGTTTATTGAGTAGGCCCAGCTGCAAACCTACTCGGGCTTTTTGTAAATAATAATCATTCAATATTATTATTTACCGTTACCTGACTCCCCTTTTATGTATGTGTAGAGGCAATCAAATTCTGTTTAAAATTTAGTGGTCCAACTAATTTTCATCGTTCGGCCGGGTGCAGCCATGGCACTACGAGTTAAAGGATCGATATAAAACTGGTTAGAAAGATTACTGCCGACAAACTCAACGGTGTTGTAGTTATCGACCTGATAACGCGCATAGGCATCAAAAATCCACGTGTCATCCCAAGCCAAAGGCACATTGAGGTAATAGCCTTTATTGACGCTAGCATCATTGTTTTTGCGTAGCGGGCTTTCATAAGCTTTATAAAATGTTGCACGTGCACCGAGTTCTAACTTTTCATCAAAAAAGCGTGCGCCAAGCAAACCGTGAAAACTGAGTTCGGGTGTAGCCATGGTCACCAAGTAACCATTTGGGAAACCATCATCGACACAACGCTGATAGGGTTCACGGAACTCAAGGCCCTGCTCGGTTTGAACCGTGCCGCCTAAAATCATTTTGTTAATGGCACTATTGGTGTCACACACTTCATTTTTTAAGTTATAGGCCACGCTCAAGTCTGTGAAAAAACCACCATTATCAAAACGGCTTTGTAGCTCTAGACCTGACAGCTTTTGCTCATCCATATTGGTGAAAATAAGGTTTTGGTCACGCTCAATCACATTTTTGGTTTTGTTGTAGTAATAAGCGAGTTTAATGTCGGCATTGCGTGCTGTGCTGAACCAATCACGCATGTCATAGACATAACCGACTTCGTAGTTAAAAGCGTGTTCAGGTTTGATTGCTTGATATGGCAACATGGCAGAAAAACCGACAGTGCTTTCAAACAAACTTGGTAAGCGATATTCCTCTGCATAGCGTGCATAAATTCTGCTGTTTGACGTGAGGTGAATTGAGGCACCTAACTGCGGTGCCCAGCCACTATCTTTTACTTTGTCGGCGGACTCAACCGGAACTTGGTCTACCACCGACATAAAATTACCGCCAGTTACGACGTACTTTTGTCCAGAGGCATTGAGCTGGTTTAAAGGGTTATCGGCAAGCGACAATTGCCCGTTGGCATCAGCTTTCCAGCTCAGCGTATTTTTCTGTGACCAGATCATGTTATACAACGTGCTCTCTGATGCAGGCACGGTATCGAGCTGTCCATCCCATTCAGGATTTTTTGTGGCATAGCGCTGTTTTAAAACATTGATTAAACGCTGCTGAGTCGAGGTGTAACTCTCAGGCATGGTCTGATATTCAAAGGTATATTCTTTAAGCCTACTTTTTTTGGTAAACAGCGGATTTAAATTCGGGTCAATCTCGCTCTGCAAAGACTTATTTAAAAAGTCATCAACAGCCCAATACGAGCGATAACGCATACCCGCATCAAAACTTAACCAAGACAGCGGTCGATAATTAAAGTTAAAGTCGAACGTTTTTTCCTCACGGCGCCCTGCTCGTGGCAGTGCCTGATAGAGCGAATAACTTGGGCCAAATTCGCCATATATATCGTCAGACGTCAGTTTTTCTTTTAAGAAACGTCCACCGAGCGTCAAATCAAGCTGGTCAAGCAAACGAGTTTTATTACTAACCGTAATGCCTTTACGCGTATTGTCAGAATGGCTTATCGCCGTGTTAATAATAGTGTTATCTCGAAAGTCGATTGTGGTTGGCCACCCACCACGTGTGTATGTCTGGCTTTCGGTGTCGGTTTGCCAAATGTTGGCATAAAAATCAATCCAGCGATTATTCTCAGGCTTAAACTTATATTCGAGGCTATAAGCTTTAGAGTGAATATTGCTTAAGGGCCACTGCGGAACACCCAAGTCAGGCGTAATACCCCAAACAATTCGAGATGGCATAATTTCACCAAAAATATTTTTGGTATCTCGGTAAGTCAGTTTAAGAGTCTGGCTATCGGTTGGGCGATAGGTCCCTTTTAACAACCACGACTCCATATGACTTGAAGTGTTGGGAACTTCATCGCCCGGTTGATAGGCATAGGCAAAGTAAGGAATAAAATCGAGACTACTGTCTGGCGTCGCTCGTTTATAGTAGCCCGCGCCATGTGTCCCCGAAAAATAATTGCCGCGCTCACGTACTGCATAAACAGCCAGTAAATCGAATTTGTCTTGCTTGGTGGCAATTGCCAGTCGGCCCGCCAAGTCATCGCCCGAAAAATGAGAGTTATCACTTCTGGTCCGGTTCTTTTTATAAATATCGGGGTCATATTTCGCCCCATTCATCTCGATCCAAGGCGTTGTGTCATCGTAGTTTTGGCCCACTTTACTCATGTCCGGCAAAGACGGATCAATTGAGTTGGTTGAGCCTTCTACTTTTAACTCGGCACCAAAAGACTTACCCGGACGAACAATGTCATCGGCCTCTAGCGTTTTAACGACTACACCGCCACCTACAGAAGTTGTGGTATTTCGCTCTAAAGATGGGCCTTTAATGACTTCAATGCCCGCAATGAGATTGGGGTCGATATAGTTTCGATTGTTTACCCCGTTGTAGCCACGCCACACGGCAATCGACTGTTCAGTGCCATCAATGGTTAAAGGCACACGACCAACACCCTGCACACCACGTACACTTGGGTCGAGTGCGCCACTATTACGGGCATCGCCGCTATAGACTCCCACCATGCCTTGTAAAACATCGGCTGGGTTGGTTCCTTTAAATCGCTCAACGTAGTCTTTGCCCGCATAGACCGAAGAACGGTTTGCGTCATAAACTTTATTATAGCCTTCTGTGTCACGGTCTTCTTTGCCGTACACCACAATTGGCGTAAGTCGTACCGACGCATCTTCTTCAATTACAGCACTACTTGGTGGCAGGCTAGAAGCTTGAACCTTAGATGAAGTGACGCGTGGTGTAGATTTTTTGCTGAGTGTGTAGCCCTGCCCAACTTTTACAGCATTAAATTCAGTTGATTTTAAAAGCTGCTCAAAACCTTGCTCGACAGCAAAATTGCCTTTTAAGCCCAGACTGTGTAACCCTTGGAGTTGCTGGGCATCCATTGCAATTGAAGTACCCGATTGTTCGGCAAACTGGTTGAGTACGTTAGCAAGGCGACCCGCAGGAATGTTATAGCTTTTCACTCCGGCTGTTTCTGCATAGGCCTGCTGTATAGGAAGCACAACAAGCCCACCCATCGACACAGCATGTATGGCAAACGCCAGTGTTGAAAATCGAAAAATCGATCGATTCCGCTTTTGCCCCGTTCCTGCTTTTTTCATTTGCCCCGCCCCAGTAAATCGTAATAAGAATCATTCAATACAGCAGATTAAAATGATCCATATTTATTGCTTCTACTTACTATGACGAACGACTTTCAAAAAAGTGGAACCTAAAATTGAAAATAAATTTAATTTTTTATTATTTTAAAGAAACCATGACCACAAACGGCGTGATTTGCTTAATTTTCAGGTCAGGAAAAACCGTAGCCAAAAGCTTAAGCGATTCTGTGGTTTGGTCTAAAGGCAACACAGCATTGACCCGCACATGTTGCAGCGCCGCATCATTAAAAATAATTTTGCCTTTGTAGTTGCGGTCTAGCTCTTGTAGCACCTGATTCAGCGGCAGGTTTTCTACCATAAGCTGATGCTTTTGCCATTTTTGTTGTTCGTTATAGATATTAAGTGCAGGCAGTTTTTGCACGCCATTTTTATCCATTTTAATGGCTTGTCCCGCCTCGACAATAGCCTGACGAGTGCTATGCAATTGAGTAGTTTTAACCTGTGTCGCTTCTACTTTTACCTTTGAGTGGACCATTTTGAGTTCGGTTGCCGAAGGGTCATAACTGACACTAAAAGCTGTGCCGAGTGCCTGAATTTGCCCATGACTGGTTTTGACCAAAAAAGGTCTGGTCTTATCTTTGGCAACATCGACATAAATTTGACCTTGCACCAACTCAACCACTCGCTGGTTGGTTTTAAAATCAAGATTGACTGCACTTTTACCCCGTAAAATTAGACGTGAACCGTCTGGCAAGGTTTCCGTGGTCCACTGCCCCGATTGCCCTTGAATGTCGGCAGTCACATAGGCCACAGTGGTGTCAGTTAAATAAAATAACGCCCCACTCATGGCAACAAACACAACGGCAAAAGCTGTTCCTGCACGTAAATGTTTATAAGCTTTTCCTGAGCTTAGGCCAGCTTTAAGGGCAACCTTGGTAACTTTTTTATGTCCGCTGGTTTGGGAAAGTTTTTGAATTGAACCGATACATTGCTCAATATCGGCAGCCACTTGGCGGTGTTGCTCACTGTTTTTTTTCCACTCTTCAAATTTTTGCTTGGCGGTTTTTCGTGAGCTTTCATCATCCGAACTCAGTTGAACAATCCAATGCGCGGCTTCTTCAACCAGTTGGTGATGCTTGCTTTTATCCATGGCCATTTAAATGCAAGCGTCCATGTCTTGTCGGTTTTGGTAGCACTGAATTAAACAGCTCGCCAAATATTTTTGAATCATTTTGGTCGATACATTTAAACGCTCGGCAATTTCTTTATGGGTATAGCCTTCGAGATAATGCAAAATAAAAGCTTGCTGTGCTTTTTCAGAAACCCCTTCGAGTGCTTTGCAAAGCTGGTTAATCGCTTGAATAATTTGCATCTGGTCTTCGGGTGAAGCCACCGCTTCAAGCATATATTCCATTTGACTCAAGCCATCTAAATAGGCTTGTTCAATGCGTTTACGGCGTACTTGGTCAATCAGCAGGTTTTTAGCAATCGACGTCAAATAGGCGCGCGGTTCCTTAATGCCGAATAGCTCGTCTCGGGTTTGTAGCAGTTTAATAAATGTGTCCTGAACCAGATCTGCGGCCTGATCAGTATTACCTAATTTTTGTCTCAACCATTGGTGAAGCCAGCTTTGGTGACTTCTATATAACTGATCTACAAGCAAAGAAGTTTTGTTCACAGCAATTGGACTCAAAACAAGGAACCTACAAATGATAATAATTATCATTTAAACAAGTCAAGCAATAATTCAAGTAAAACTTAAATCACTGTTTAATAAATTGAATTAATTGCCCGCTTGCTTTGCTGCACTTTTCTTAAAGCAAATCAGCCAAATTCCTAATTTCTTCCATCACCGCCTTACACGCAGGCGTTAAATAGCCATGTTTAGAAATAGACAAAGAAATATAACGCTTTAGCGCAGGGTTAATAATTTTTGCAGCTTGAATTGAGGTGTATTGGCTGGCCTTCTTTAACGCTTGCGGTCCCAGCATGGTGTACATACGAGACTCGGAAACTAAATGGGTTTGTAAACTAATCGAGTCGGCTTCAAATACAATATTCAGCTCTACCCCATTTTCATAGGCCATATGGTCTAAAAAATTGCGCCAGTTACTTGGTCTACAAAACGTGACCAGAGGTAACTCACTGACTTCTTTAAATTCGACTTCATTGGCCTGAGTGAGCGCATCTCCTTCACAGCCGACCAAGTAAGTATCAGCTTCGACAAGGTAAACATCGCCCTGTTTAGGTGTTGGATTAAACCGATAGAGAATGGCTAAATCGACGCTGCCATCTTCAAGCCATTTTTCTAAATGTACCCCTTGTCCTTCACGCACCGACAGTTTAATTAGAGGATATTTTTGTTGAAGGACTTTATACAGAGTCGATAACAACGGATGTGCAGTAGACGGCAAACTGGCAATACGAACCGTCCCGATCGGGGTATCGGTCGAGTGTAAAATTTCATTATTGAGCTGGTCGGTTACGTTTAGCCATGAACGAATTTTAGGAAGTAAATGCTGGCCTAAATCGGTGAGTTCAACGCCGCGGCCAGTTCGGTTAAACAAACGACCACCACATTGGGCTTCAAGCTCGTTCATTTGCCGACTGATTTGCGGTTGGTTGGTGTTATGCAGCATGGCGACTTTGCTTAAGCTACCGAGTTCCACCGCATCTAAAAATATTTTCCATAATTCATAATTCATCGATTCGTCCTAAATCGTAAATAAGCAGCATTTTGAGCCATACATTTTCAGTATAACTGAAATTCAAGAATTGGTAATTCCTACATAGCTCACCTATTCCTATACTCCAATCATGTTCTCTACAACACGATTTAAGTCAGATTAAGAACCAGAGAATATTTAATTACACTGTATAGGAAGTACGATTATGAGTTTAGATTTACGTGGATTAACCCCAGCACCTGTGACTCCTTTTACCCGTGACGGACAAGTAGACCATAATGCAATTCAACGTTTAGGTTCATGGTTAGGCAGCATTGATGGTGTGAAAGGCTTGGTTGTTCTTGGGCATGCAGGTGAAGGAACATTCTTGTCGCAAAAAGAACAAATGCAGGTCATCGAAAGCTTTGTTAAATCGGTAGATGACAAAATTCCGGTAATCGCAGGGATTACGCTCGAAGGTACTTCGGTTGCAGCAGAAGAAGCAAAACGTGCAGTCAGCGCGGGTGCTTCGGCAGGTTTGATTTACCCTTCACACGGCTGGTTGCGTTTTGGCTATCAAAAAGGCGCACCACAAGACCGCTATAAAGCAATTTATGAAGAAAGTGGTTTGCCATCTATTTTATTTCAATATCCAGATGCAACGAAGGCCACTTACGACCTAGAGACTCTACTCGATATTTCTGCACAGCCAGGTGTGTTTGCCATGAAAAATGGTGTGCGTAATATGCGCCGTTGGGATGTCGAGATTCCGATTATTCGCCGTGAACGCCCAGACTTACAGGTGTTGACGTGCCACGATGAATATTTGCTTCACACCATGTTTGATGTAGACGGCGCTTTGGTTGGCTACGGCAACATTGCCCCTGAACTGTTAATTGAAATGATTAAAGCAGGTAAAGCCAAAGATTACGCCAAAGCTCGTGCTATTCACGACCAATTATTACCAGTAACTCGCAATGTTTATCACCGTGGTTCACACATGGAAGGTACGGTCGCGCTTAAACATGCACTGGTTGCTCGCGGAATTTTGGACCATGCCACTGTGCGTTCACCTCTGCTTCCACTGTCAGATGGTGCTGAGCAAGAAATTCATGATGCAATGCGTCAAGCTGGAATTGGCAAGGTCGATTTAACCCAAGCCGTTGCTTAAATTCTATTCGGGCTAGCATGTACGCTAGCCTTTTTTTCCTGTACGCTGCCTGAGGCCAAACATCGGGCATGTCTCTTAAAAACAATAATAAAAAGCATGCAAACTGTGGTGAACAGGTACTGCGAAATAGAACAAAAAAACTACGAGGAATGTAGTAATAAGGAGATAGAAGATGACAAATCTAGCGGATGTAGAACAAATTAGTCATCATCAAAAAAATGCGGAAATTATTGCAAGACTAGAACGACTACCAGTCACTGGTCGATTGCAATTTATGCGAATTACCATTGGTATAGCGACCTTTTTTGACGCGTATACTGTTCTAGCAATTGCCTTTGCTTTACCCCAACTCATTACCGAATGGCATCTGACACCTGCCTATGTCGGTGCGATCATTGCCGCGGGCTATGTCGGGCAACTGGTTGGTGCGATCTTTTTTGGTTCTCTTGCCGAAAAAGTCGGTCGTTTAAAAGTGCTGTCTTTTACCATTTTACTGTTTGTGGCAATGGACATTTCCTGTTTGTTTGCGTGGAGCGGAATGTCACTGTTAATTTTCCGTTTCTTGCAAGGTGTTGGAACAGGCGGTGAAGTGCCTGTTGCAAGTGCCTATATTAATGAGTTTATTGGTGCAGAAAAGCGCGGTAAGTTTTTCTTGCTCTACGAAGTTTTATTCCCACTTGGTCTTATGTTTGCAGGCATGGCTGCATTTTTCCTGATGCCAATTTACGGCTGGAAAGTCATGTTTATTGTAGGCTTAATTCCATCTTTACTGGTGATTCCTTTACGGTTTTTCTTGCCTGAGTCACCACGCTGGCTGGCTTCAAAAGGCCGTTTTAAAGAAGCAGATAAAGTCGTCAAAAGCTTTGAAGAGGGTGCCATTAAAAGCGGTAAAACTTTGCCTGAACCACTGGTTAAAGAAATTAACCCGCAAGGCATGGCAAAAACCGACTGGCGTGAGCTGTTCCGTGGCATTTACCGCAAACGTACCTTTACTCTGTGGGGCATGTGGTTTTGCGTATATATGGTGAACAATGCCATGGTGACTTGGCTGCCATCTCTTTACAAACAACACTTTGGCCTGTCGCTGCAAACCAGTTTAGGTTATGGCTGGATTACTTCGGGTGTGGGTGTGATTGCTTCTATTATCTGTGCGTTAATGATTGATAAAGTCGGCCGTCGTCCTTGGTACAGTGCAGCGTTTTTCTTGGCGATCATTCCGCTCATGAGCCTTTCGGTTTTAGGCGCAAAATCGGCAATGGAAGTTGTAATTTTTGCAACGATTAGCTATGCGATTTTGCAAACTATTTCATTCTCTTTATACCTTTACGCTGCCGAACTTTACCCAACTCGCCTACGTGCGATGGGCATCGGTTTTAGTACCGCTTGGTTACGTGCCGGCTCTGCAATTGGACCTGTTATGGTGGGTCTGGTTGTTGGTGGTTACGGCATTCAATATGTGTTTAGTGTACTGGCCGTTGTGGCGCTCATTGGTGGCCTAGTGACCTTCTTGTTTGCCATTGAAACCAAAGGCCAAGTGCTCGAAAAACTCTCTCCTTAATTCATCCATTTCATAAAAAGCTTGCCTAACCTCAGCGTTAGGCAAAGGGCTTATTCATGCTTAAAAAAGGAATTTAAAATGAATAAATATTTGCTATGGGGCTGTATTGGTTTAGGCAGTGTAAGCAATGCGTATGCAGAGCTTCCTCAAGAATTTGGCAAGTTAGAATTAAAACTCAACACCCGTTACTGGAACGATGAAGGCACTGCTCACCCCACGCTTGCTAACCCTTCACCTTCGTCGAGTGAATATGAACAAAGCGCTTTAGGGTTTGAATTAAATTATCAGTCACCTTACTTGTGGGACTGGCTTGGAGTAGATGGTTCACTCTATGCAGTCACCAAGTTATTTGACTCTGGCAAGCCTAGCGCTCAGCTTTTAGAGGTCGAAAATAACGGCAAGCTTGACCAAAACTTTGCGACTTTAGGGCAGCTCTACATCAAAGCAAAACTGGGCGATAAAGGTGAAATTAAATTAGGCCGTCAGTTGCAAGATTCGCTGTTACTTAAAAGCACCAATAACCGCGCGGTGCCCGACACTTTTTCGGGTGCGAGTGGGCAGTTTCAACTGAATGATCAGCTACAGACTTACATTGCTTACTATGACCGCTGGAAACCGCGTAGCATGGACAGTTTTGAAAAACTGGTGACTGAAAATGACGAGCGAATTGATTATGTCGGTTTGCTTGGTGCCAAATATCAGTACAAAAACTGGAGCGTGAATGCCGAATATTTAAATAGTAAAGATTATTTAAAAAAGTATGGGGCGATTGCTCAATATAAACTGCCTTTGCATGGCTTGGTGTGGACATTTAACACAGGTGCTTTTTTCTCGCGTGACGATGGCAAGCTGTTTAAATGCGGTGCCGAAACCGAGCTGGACTGTGTCAAAGGTCAAGACATTAACAACCGTGGGAATGGTTATTTTGTCGATGTAAATGTAGCCAAGAATAATATTGAAGGCGGCATTGCCGTTTCAAAGTTTGATGGTTTTTGGATAGAAGATAACTTTGCCGTGCACTCCGACCGCAACTCGGTTTTAACGCAAGACCACGGGACTAACCCGTTTCCGACCTCTGCGACCATTGGTCCTGACTTTACCAATAACGATGAAACCGCCGTTGCCCTTCGCTTGAAATATAACTGGAAAGACTACGTGAAAGGTTTAAAAACTGAAGCGAAGTATATTTATGGCTTTGGCGCTCACCAAAGTAACATCAGCAGTGATATTGAAGGTAAAGAGCGTTATTTTGACTTTACGGTGAGTTATGCCTTGCCTTGGGTAAAAAACTTAGATGTGCGTTATTCATTTTTTCATTATGAGTCAAAGTTTGAAAATGCAAACCTAGGTGAAAAAATAAATGGAATGTCTCGGAAAGATTGGGACCAGCACCGAGTATTTATTAATTACCGTTATACATTTTAAGCACAGGCTAAACGTTTAGTTTAGCTTTATTATCCTTATTAATTTACTGCTTTAAATAGATTAACTTTTGAGTTTAATTAAAATATAAATTTATATTTAAAATTTTTATAATATTTTATTTAAATTGAATTGACCTGTTAAAAACTTATGATTATTATGGTCCCGCTGGCACACATTGCTAGTCGGTTTTGACAGACCGTTTTACATACAGCACATCAGATTTATCCTTCTGAGGGAGAAATTTGTGTGAAAACCACCGTCCCCCTCATGTTGCGGTAGGGCGGAAGGGGGACACCTTCGGGTGTGCTGGTTCTGTATGTCCGGTCTGTCAACCCCCTTTCGTTCTACCACCATAATCAATTGACGGTGATCTTTGGTGGTAGAGCTCCATAAATTCTAGGAGTTGACCATGCCATTTTTTATATTAATCCCCTATCCTCTCTCGTAATTTTATTTATTTAAAATTTAGGCTTTCTCTCACCTAAAATATTTTAAATTTATAAATACTTTTATTTTAAAATTTTAATCATTTTATTTTCCTGTATTTCAGGCGGGTTAACTATTCCCTTTTTAAATGATTTTAATACTTTAAATATAAGCGGCTTATTTTTTATTAATAACTTAGTGAAAATTATCACGAGAATAATATGAAACTTTATAAACCTATTTTGGCTTTAAGTCTTTTAATAGGCGATTACGGTGTTTCTGGTTGCGACATTCACACTCAGCAGGATTTTGAAAAAATTTGCCTCTCTGGTGGGCACACCCCAGCCAGTTGCGACTGTATTTACCAACGGCTTGAACAAATGTATTCGCCTCAGCTCATGCAACGTCTAGAACATGTCAGTTTGCAAAGTCCTGCTCTCCCACAGGACTTTGCCCCTACTTTTTTTAGCGTAATGCGGCGGTGCGATAAAGAAGACATGGGCTAAGCGTTTGGTTTAGCTCCCTTATCTCTGTGTCGCAATGGTGGATTACTTTAAATCAGCGCAAAAAATTAAAGTTCTGTTGTGGCACGGGGGCCTTGGGGGAATAGTTCTTAACTGAACAATAAAAAATATACAGTATTGTCTACCCCCTATTTGGTATGCTTTTGGCACTTCATAAAGATAAGAAGGAATAAGTTTGGCAACACCATATATAACAATAGGCTGCCCCACTAGTGGCGGTGGTCAAGTAATTTCTGGGAACAGTATGTTCCTAGTCGACGGTATTCCCGTTGCTTGCGTCGGTGACAAAGCTACCTGCCCCACTCATAAAGTTGTTGCAACTATTGTGTCTGGCGACCCGTATATGCAAATCTTTGGTAAAGCTGCTGCGCGTGTTAACGACTCTCTTTCCTGTGGCTGTAAGTTACTTCCACAACAGAACTTAGTAGTTCAAGACAATGGTGGTGGTTCGGCTCAAAGTTCGCCAGCGAGTAAAGCTCAAGATAATTTTGTTCTTCAGACTGACGAGCATGGACTCAAGTTTCAGTTTAAAGATCAAGAAACTGGCAAACCACTTGCACAGCAATATTTTAAATTAAAAGGACCTGACGGCACTGAAATCGAAGGGTTTACCGATAAAAGTGGTTTTACAGAGCTAATCAAAACAGGCACAGAAGCAAAAGAAGTCGATTTAACAACATTTGATTTATCTAAGCCAATGGCTAAGTGGGAATAAAAATGTCAGATAATAATTTAGGGAACCCTTATCGCCGCAATATCCCTGGCTCTTCACCCGCATGGGACTCGTATCCGAACGAGCAAAAAGTTTGTGAAATCACTGAGCCACTTTGTAATGATCATATTAAAGTTCGTAATTACGCGATGGTTCGACCTTATAATTTTATGATGAGCATTCAGCATTGGGCAGAGGTCGCAGATAATACAATCGAAATGCTGATGGCAGCTCGTTTTGGTATGGAATGGGATATTAATAAACTTAATGATGGTTACATGAGTGACCCCGCTTTCCATACCCGAATGTACATAAAATTTCAAAACTATGTGCTAAAACACTCAGTAAAAGAGATTCCTCGAATTGTAGGAGAGTTTCAAAGTACAGCTTTTAAAGTACGCTTTCTAAGTACGTTTGCGGTCGATGAACTTCTTGAATTACGCAATTTAAGTAAATTTGATCAAGGTAAAGAAATTTATTCTAAAATCGAAGATTTGAAAGATACGCTTAAAAAGTTAGATGTTGTTACTGCAACTAGGGACTTAGCAGATTTACAAATGAATCACGGCCCCCTACACATCAACCGAAATATGTTCAAAAAAGTCTTTGGCCAAGACTATAATCCTAAAATGATCCAAATTATGAAGCAAAATAGAGAATATTCAGGAGACCCACATAATGTTGGCAACCAAAACTTATATTAAATTTATTTGTGCTCCTCTGTTTATGCTTTTCATTAATGGTTGTGCAAATACACAAGTAAATAACGATAGAGAAGCTTTAGTTAATGCAGGGCGTGGCGCAGTCAGTGTAATAACTACAGATTACCGAGTGTATAGATATGCTCTTCAAGAAAAAAATAGTGATATCACTAAATCTTTAGTTTATGCAACATTAACAAAAGCAAATGCATTAAAAGCTTTTGAGGAAGGGGCTGGCAATGGATATATTATTGAAGAAAGTTTGAATACGAGTAAATTAAATAAAATCTGTTGGATGGCAAAATTTGCTCGCGAAACAAAAGATATAATCTCGCCTGAAGAACAAAATAACTATAAAGATATTTATGCTTGGCTTAACTCTAAAGAGCAAGTGTGGCTAAAAAAAATAAATTCTACTTATACTAAAGATGAGCTAGGACCTGACGATTGCCGTAAATAATGAGTCAATAAAAAAGCCACTTATCATAAGTGGCTTATTATTGAGAATTTTGATGGGATGGTTACTCGTCTAAAGATAAAGTAAGAATAGCTATAATAGTGTTCTACTCTAAAGCAGTGCAAAAACTTAAGGTTCAGTTGTGTATGAAAGCTTAGAAGTTTCCCAAAAAGTTGACTTATCTTTTTAAATTTTACATATAGATTTCAAATTACAGAATTATAATTAATCTATTTCCATATAAGGCTCATTACTAAGCAACCATTCAGCAGCTTTTTCCAAAGAAATCTTAAATTTTTCAGAGTTTTTTGTATTACATTCCCACCAAACCAATACTCGCCAGCCTTGAATGATCAATTTCTCAATATTCATTTTATCTCGTTCTTTATTTTTTCCGATTTTTTCTCGCCAAAACTCCACTCTTGTTTTTGGTAATTTTGACTTTGCACATCCATGTGCATGCCAAAAACAACCATTAACTTGAATTACAGCACGATATTTAGGAAAAACCATATCTGGCTTACCTGGAAGATGATTGACATGTAAACGGTATCTAAACCCCATACGATGTAACATATGTCGAATTTGTATCTCAGGTTTTGTATCACGACTTTTGACACTCGCCATCATTTGTGAGCGAATTTTACTATTCACGATATCAGCCATAATAGTACTTAGTCAGGTTTCTTTAATCTTAACCACTCAAATGAATCAAACCCTACTCTAGATAAATTAGCATAAACTGAGTTAACAATTTCCTGATATATTGGTTGTTTAAACTCACCACACCATTCATATTCATTTTTAAATTTGCTACATTTGAAGATATAATTTTCCTCTTTTTTTTCAGCTTGGACTACTCTTGTTTCTACTGGATTAAAATGAATTATATCTATAAATTTAGAAGCTTTTTTAAGCTTAAGTTTTTTATATTCATTTTCACCTTGACGAATTACATGAGAGAACTTAACTCCATCCACCTTCTCTACTTTTAAGAAAATAAAGCTTGTTTCATGATATAATCTCACACTATCACATATCGGCTGAATACAAATATAATAATCTTCATTAAGCTTTAAAATACTTCCTTGCTTTAAAACTGGCAAATGACCTTTAGTTAAAGATCGGTTATCTCTGCGTAGACATTCTATCGCACTTAACTCTAAATGCTCATTAGATGAATCTTTATCATTAATAGATAACTCAATAACATTGTCTTTAAAAAAGTCTAAAATAGTTTTGCCTTTCTTTGTATGAAATTTTGGTTCTTGCGTTAATATAGCTTTTAAATTAGTTTCATTTTCTACAGTAATTAATTCTTCCATCCTTAGATTTCCAAATTTCACTGCAGGGGTTTCACCAACTTTTATAGAAAAACCATCACTTCTATTTTCTTTATTAACAAAACTTGGCCAACTTTTTAATACTTTCTTAGATAGAGAGTCTTTAATATGAATACTAGTTTGTAGTTCAGATTTAATCTCTTCTGAGATTAAATCAACAGCATAATCTATAGCAACTTCATGAGCCTGTTCTCTCATATCTGGAGAGGAAATTAAACCTAAGACATGTGATAAATAAGCTGTATCTAAATTTTTATTAAACTTATAAAGGATATTATGGGTTTGGTTTCTTACTTCAGTAATTGATGCTAAAGCTGCATTTGATAGAATCCCCACAGTTAATTCAGTAAATAGTTGAATTACTTGTTCTGATAGATCCTTTTCATTAGTATGCTTAGAAATAATAGATATACTACAAAGTTTCAGCTCATCTTTAGAAAAGTTTATTTTTATTTCATTTTCTAAACAAGGATTATGTTCATTAAGTTCTTTTAATAATTTATCCGATACCGTACTTTTATCTTCAGCAGTATATATCACAATTAATCGTAATCTACCTTTATGTTCAATATCATAATTTATAATTTCTTTAATTGATTTAGTAGCTATACGACCAATATCCTGGTCTTTTTCCATTTGCCAATCTAATATTGTAATATCTGAATTTTTAGAACTTTTTACAATTGCATTTACTGTAGACTCTTCTTCACCAAAGGGCTTTAAACCACTACAAATAATCGCCTTTTCAGCAAATTCAGAGGATAAGTCTTGATAATATAATTTATTATCATCCAAATCCCTATAAGTTGGTTGAACATTAGGAATAACACCTATTCCTGTACTGATATCATTAAAATCTGGTTCTATAATTTCATCGGGTACAGAAGAATCCATTGGTCTAGCATCAAATACCATTTGGTCATCAACCGCTACAACTGACTGAATAAATTTTTCTACTATATGGCGAGAAATATCTAAGAAATTTTCAGACTGGGCTAATATTGTCATATATTAAATATCCTCTTCCATATCTTTAAAAATCCTAAAAACAGCACCAGATGATGGATCATAAGGATCTAAAGTTATTCTAAAATTATCTTTTTCTAAAGTTTGTTTAGTTACATATAATCCCATACCCCGCCCTCCTATTCGTCGAGAAAAACCAAATTCAAAAATATTCTCTATATCAATTGTTTGTATTCCAGGACCTGTATCTTTTATTATAAAAGAATTATCCTGAGCATCTAAAGTTACTTTTTTCTCCCCGGAACTTTTAAGTACCCAATATAATGCATTATCAATAATATTTACAAAAGCTGGATATATAGTTGAAGTATATCCAAAAGTCTTATAATTGATAAAGTTTTCTGTTATTTCCAATATAATATTCTCTTTCTCGCATCTCTCATAGAATACTTCTTTTACAAATGTAGATAATGATTTACCTGTAATTTCCACCTGCTTTCTACTTAAACGTCGTGATAAAGGTGTAAATATTCTTAAATATCCATCCAAATGATCAAAACCGACTCTAATTTTTTCGTATATTGAGTATAAATTTTTATTTTTTTCAGCCCAAGGTTTAAATTCAGTTATACCACGTCGCACAAAAATAATATTATTATTAAATTCATGATGTATTACACCTAGAGCCATTCCTAATTGAATCATTTCAATATTTTCTTCATGCTGCTCTTTTAGATGTTCATTTTCTGCTTCTAATACTGCTGTTAATTGAGCAGAAGAAACTTGATTTTCCTGTGAACCTTCTTTTGTTACATTAATTTGGGAGTTTAATCTATCAATTTTTTCAATAACTTCTTCTGTTAGTCTATCAAGTTTAGTTTCTAAAGTTTTTTTAAGATCATAAATTTCTTGTGTATTTTTTTCACTTAAATTTGTTGAAGCAAACTCTTCTTTAACTTGTATTAAAGTCTCATAAGAATGAGTCCGACTTTTTTTGATCTCATCTGTTGCCCATGATGTAAGAGATTTTATAGACTCCTCTGTCTGCCTATATATTTCATTTATCTTTTTCTTATGCAATTCCTCTTGAGCTATAAAAGAATCAACTAATCTTCTCTTTAAATTCTTCCGATTCCCATATAAGTCTTCCAAGTATACCAATCTACTATTAAACCAGTCTTGTAAAGTATTTAAGCTTTGCTCTACTTCACGTGAGCATAGTTTTTGATAATCAATTTGACGCGTTAATTCTTTTCCAAAACCTACTCCTGTAGGAATATTAATTTTAATTTCTTCACGAATTTCGTATAATTTTCTCTTATACTTTTCTTCTAAAGAAAAAATAAAATCATCATAATCTGCTTCATTTAAATTAAATAGATTAATTCTATCTGAAATTTCATCTCTTAAATTTGAAATTTCCACATCCCACATACCCTCGTCAAATTTTTCAAAAAACTTTTTTAAGTTTTCTTGAAGACGTTTTCTTTTTGCGGATTTTAATTTTTGTCGCTTCTCCAAAGCTTCATTAATTTCTTTATTTCTATTACGATGTTCCATAAATAGATCGGACATTTCGCCGCGTTCAGTAAAATAATTACTTGCAATAAAAATAAAAAAGTTTTCTAGAATAGATTTAAATTGTTTATAAGCTTTATTTTCAATAAATCCTTCACGTCCCGCCTTCTCTTGTAAATTTGAGTTTTCCCTTTTTGTTACATCAATATAACCAATCATATTACGATATGAAAAATAGTAATCAGCCGCTCTTTTCGTTCTTCTATATTCTATACCAAGGAAATCGAACTCAGGTCCTCCATATGGTAATACTCGTATTCCATCACGATAAATATATAGTCCACCTATTTTATTCGTTTTATTACTTAACTCATTATGTAACTCTGGTGCTAATTTACTTTCTTTAGCTCGTCCTTGCACACTTGCCAAATGTATTTCAAAGGCACCACAATTAGTAGGAACATTTCCACCATTCATCCAAGGTATAGTAATATTTTCGGATAAGTTTCCAAAAATATTTATAGATCCATGAAACTGCCCATATTCGTCGAATTTTCCTACAAAATGATGATCTGCCAAGTTAAAATCTTCACGAGTAAAAAAATTATCTTCATCTAGATGATCAATACACTGTCCTTGGTAATTATGATCCCGAAAACGAGCCTTAATAGGTAAATCCCTATCGTCCTTAATCGTATTTGTAAAACCTAATAATACTTTTTTTAATTTAGATACTTCTTCTTCAGAATTAACATCAATTTCAGTATCTAACACTTCATCAATTGGTGAAATAATAAAATGTGTACCATACCCCTCACCATCTAGTGATAAATAACCTCTTTCCTCTGTTAAATTCAAATTATCATCTAGTTTTTCCAACTGATCTTTCCAATATTCTGGATCATAATTGAAACTATCAATTTGCTCACAAATATTATTAATTTTGTTAATCGAAATTTTATTACTCAAACTTTTTATATTATTTTTAGCTTGTTCTTTCAGATTTTCTACTTCTATTAAATTAATAATTTTACCAGATTCTTTGGTAATTATTGGAATTTCAATATCACTCAAATCAAGAGAAGGTAAAGAAAAAAGAGTCCAATTTACAAATGCAACTACAAGTTCACCTAACTCATTTCCTCGTCTAGCACGAGTCATCACTAGCACCTGCGGCCCAATAGCAGCAATGGCTAAACGTCCAATTCCCTTTTCACCCATTACCTGCCTTTTATTCTTTTCATTATCTACAACGGGTTGGGCTAAAGCATCTTCATCTTCAAATTTACTATCTGTTCCAATAGTTAACCAACGCTCTTCAAACTCATTAAGAGTCATTCCTAAACCATTATCTCTTAAAATTAAAAGATTTCTTTTTCTAATATAATCTACTTCAACATTATCAGCATAAGCATCATGAGCATTCTTAAATAATTCACTCAAAGCAGTAGGAATCCCAGCAATTTGCTGTCTCCCCAACATATCCAAAGTTCTAGCTTTCGTTCTGATCTTAGCCATTTTATTTTTTTAACCTCTATAATGTTTATAATGTTCTAAAATAGATAGTCCAAATTGTTTTGCCATTTTACAAGGAACTGCATTGCCAATCTGACGCGCAACTTCTCCTAAACTCCCTTCAAAAATAAAGTTTTCCGGGAATGTTTGTAAACTTGCAGCTTCTCGAATACTAATAGCTCGATTTTGTTTAGTATCTGGATGGCCAAACCGTCCATTTGAATAGCTGTAACATCTAGTTGTTAAAGTAGGTGCCACTTTATCCCAACTCATACGCCCATATGTATCCATATGCCCAGTATGTTTTTTATGGCATTCGTTAATTAAGCGATAAGGCCAATTTCTTCTATCTCCCCCCTCAGGTGTACATCGAATTCGCTCTAAATTCTTATCATTTAATTTAGGTGATCTATGCCATTTATCTGTAGAGTTTAACTCACCTGCTTGTATTGAAGGGAAATGACCAATATAGTCACGTACTGTTGCGTAAGGCAGGTACCCTGGTCCATGAGTTTTTTCAGGAAGTTCTATTTTTCCAAGTCTACTTGCTAAAAGTACAAATCTTTTTCTACGTTGCGGAACACCATATTCTTCCGATCTAGCAATAAACTCGACAAAATCATATTTTTCACTTCGAATGAAATTAATAAATCTCTTGTAGGGGCCATCTTTCTCTTTATCAATTTTTTGAATACCTGGCACATTCTCAATAAAAATATACTCTGGTTTCAATTTTTTAATAAAGCGGTGAGTTTCATCTAAAAGTGTACGTCTTATATCATCTTCAGATTTTAATTTATTTTGGGTAGAAAAAGGTTGGCATGGAGCACATGCAACAAAAACAACCGGTTCCTTGGGAACATTTTTTTTCTTAAAAAACTTTGTAAATTCTGTTTCATTTACTGTACGAATATCAGCATGGAAAAAAGAAGCTTCAGGAAAATTGGCTTGGTACGTCTTGGCAGCTTTCTCATCAAAATCCAATCCAATTGTAATTTTGAATCCAGCCTGTCGGAGTCCTTCACTCGCACCGCCACAACCCGAGAAAAAATCTATTACTTTCAATTTCCTACCTAAACATTTTATTTTTACAGCAAGTCCACTATTATAACAAAGTTTAGTTTTTTACGTAATAAAAACTTATTTTTAAGTTCAATCTCTATAAAAAATAAGTTTAAATTTTATCTTTAACCAATTTTTAATAACTCAGAAATGAATATACAAGCTAGATTCTATGAAACATATGAAATATGCGGAATTATCGACCAAATTATACGAAATCCTTTTGATTATCTTTTGAAATTAGAAAGTTTTTCTTGCGATGAAGACTGGTTGTTTTTAGCTATGCCCTATGACAAATATTCTATTCTTCATAAATTCATTGAATATGTTTTAGATGAAATACACTCTGAACAAGCCGAAGAGTATGACCTAGAAAATGAACAACGAATATTTTTAGATTTTCAAGGTATTCCTGAAGCTTTAAAAAGTTTACAGCCAACAAAATTACCAATTGAATTAGCCTTTGATTATTATGAAATTAAATATGAATCTTTTATAGACTATATTGAACATAAAGATAAAAAATTTATTGAAGCCGATAAAGATGATGTAGATGAATTTATGTCAGAACTATATCTAACTAATGAATATGAAAAATTAATAGACCAAAGAGTTAAAGAAATATTCCACATCTTATTTATGAATCGACAACTCCTTCTTACATTTAATAGTTTTTTATCCTCTATAATTGAAAAAAATATTAATTATCATAAAGAGGAAGTATATGATCAAGATTTGTTAAACAAACTATTTGATGAAAATGGAAAACTTAAAAGAATAAATCCTCCTAAGTGGGCACAGCAAGCTGTATATTATAGAGACCGAGGGCAATGCACTTTGTGTAAAAAAGATTTAACTGGCTTAATAAATTTAGCTAATATTAAAAATTTTGATCACATGATACCATTAAGTTTATATGGTCTAAATGATATCACCAATTTACAATTATTATGTATAGAGTGTAATCAGTTGGAAAAACGTGATAAACATGGATACACATCAAATAAATATCAAACTTGGTATTCTTATAAAAAATCCTGAAAAGAAAATTTATAAATCCAGGAATTTTTGCCGATGTTGGGCTAGTAAATCCATATCAATTCCAAATCTAATAGGGTAAACAATTGATTTACCCTCTATCTCTGACAGTCCAATATTATAAAATGTTGTTTTTGCAAGTTTATGAAGTTTAGGCGAAATCATTACTTCTAATTTATTGCTTAATGTTAATAGATGCTGATCAAAAGCCCTATCATAAAGCGGAGAAAGACTCAGACCATTATGAGGACTTAATCGCTTATCAGGCGCATCTGCCCATCCCACAATATGACTTGCAACCAATAGCCGTGGTTCTGCTAATCCACAAATGCAACATCTCTCTTCAAAGTTACTTAAAATAGTAGAGCGGAAAAATTTTTGACGTATACGCTGCCTTGTAATAACTTCTCGCTCTTCACCATAGTAATCATTATCGGTATTCAATTCTTCTAGTTGAGAATATTGATCATATATAAGACTTTCAGAAGCCTTACTTAAATTATTAAGAAGAGTTTCTGCATCTAATGTTAATTGTTCCAATCTATTACTGTAGTATTCCCACACTTCTTTATCTAAAGTAGAGGTATTTCCCATACCTCTACGCCCACTAGCAATTATTATAGGATCAAGGCTTGCGAGATTAACCAATTTCATCGCAAGTGCATTAGAGTTTCGGTTAATCATTTCAGCCCATTTAATAATTAATGGATTTCTGGCATGTAACTTTCCAAATGGTAATTGATAATACCAAAATAAAGCTAATATAGTTTGCTCTCTACTCCATAAACCCTTTGAAGGCCAGAAATCTAAATTTTTATTTATCAACAATTTTCACTTCCTTTATATTATTTTTAATAAGTTGCTAATAATAACTCATGATAATTATATAATTTAAAATCTACATTAATAAAAAACCCCGAAACTTACGTTTCAGGGCTTTTCACGAATCTTGGTGGAGATGGCGGGAGTTGAACCCGCGTCCGCCAGCATTACGCTCGAGAATACTACATGCTTAGATATCGTCTATTGTTTTAACACCTTGTGACCCGACGAACAGGGTACAAGGTGCGATCCTCTAAGTTTGGTATAAAGCCCCGAGGCTTGACTCTATACGGACTTGTGTGCGTGCGCTACGGTCGGGTTCCTAAACCACAAGTATTCTAGGAAGCGGACAAACTGCCCTTAGGCAGCTAGAGCGTAAGTTTCGTCGTTTGCGACTAAAATATGCAAATTTGATTTACGAGAGAAAATGCGCTCTCGGCATGCATCTATGAGTTTCATCACCAGCGTCGAAGCCAATAACATCCCCATGAATGTCTGAACATCATAGCATAACTAAAATAAAATACTGTGCATTTTATCAACAGTCTGCTACTGATGAACATATTTACATAATTGAGTGTCTTTTGTTTTTTTCAAGGGTCACATAAAAAAGCTGCCAAAAATGACAGCTTTTTTAAAGTTTGGTCTATAAAGCACCATTGCCTAACACAATACCTTCACGGCGTGGGTCTACCCCACCTGCGTATTTGCTTTGATTATTTATATTTACTTTCATAATCGTTGAAATACCGCTGGTTTGCGCAGTGTTGGCAACGCCATGCCCTTTTGCTTTTAAGCCTTCAATCAAATCAAGCAAAGAAAGCTGTACATTCGAGCTATCCACATTGGTGTTTTTGCTATTGGTCGCACCAAAGTTTACAAGCGAAGTGGCCTGCTGCGCATTTAAGTTCCAGTCCAGCGCACCTACCAATGTTTTAACTACATATTGAATGATCGTACCGCCACCTGGTGAACCTGTTGCCATATAAAACTCATCTGGCGTAGTGCCTTTAAACACTAAAGTTGGCGCCATGGTACTTCTTGGGCGTTTGCCACCTTCCACACGGTTAGCAACCAGTGCCCCAGTGCTATCAAGTGGGTTGGCGCTAAAGTCAGTTAACTGATTTGACAGCAAGAAACCATCCACCATGTGGAATGAACCCATGCTCGACTCAACAGTCGATGTCATTGAAACCACATTGCCATAGGCATCTACAATCGTGAACTGAGTTGTTCCGTGTTCAACAGTCGTGTCGACACCCGAAGCTGGATTGAAATTACCCGCTGGTGCGATGCCCATACTCTGGTTCGGGTTAATCAGTGCTGCACGTTGTTTTAAGTAATTTTTATCAATAAAGCTTGCAATACCCTGTGCTGGTAAAGCGACAAAATCAGTATCAGCCACGTATTTGTCACGGTCAGCGTAGGCCAAACGCTCTGCTTCAGACACTAAATGTACGCCCATTACATCAGGTACACCACCTTCATTTTCAGGGTTTTTAGGTGGGTAAAGCGACATATCAAAGTTTTCTAAAATACCCAGCGTTTGCGCAACCGCAATTCCTCCCGAAGATGGAGGTGGCATGGTACACACATAGTAACGGTCACGGTACGTTGTACAAATCGGGTCGCGTTTTTTAACCTGATAGTTCGATAAATCCTGCAAGGTCATTAAGCTTGGGGTAATTGGAGTTCTTGCTGGGTCATCCCCTAACGTCTGTCCTGCTTTTGCCACAATCGCTTGAGCAATTGGACCGGTGTGCAGCGCATTTGCACCTTGCGTGGCAAGTGCTTCTAGGGTTTTTGCATAGGCTTTATTGGTCATGGTCTCACCGACTTTACGAGGTGAACCATCTGGGTAGAAATAGGTTGCCATTGCATTTGCATCGAGCGCTAAGCTGTTTGCATTGCTTGCAATTGCATCTGCCAAGCGGCCCGGAATGCGGAAACCGTTGTCAGCTAAACCAATGGCTTCATCAAAAAGCTGGTTCCACTTAAGCTTGCCATGTTCTTGTTGTGCTTGTTCAAGCAAACGCATCACACCCGGCACACCAATCGAGCGCCCACTACGGCGGGCACTTGGTACAGGTGCTGGTGAATTTGGGTCATATATATCTTGGCGAATTAAATAATATTCATTGGCTGCGGCTGGTGCGGTTTCACGGCCATCATAAGCAGTGACTTTTTTGGTTTTGGCATCGTAATACATCATAAAACCACTGCCAGCAATGGTGCTCGATTGAGGCTCGACTAAACCCAGCACCGCTTGTACCGCAACGGCAGCATCGACTGCACTACCACCTGCTCTTAAAACATCACAACCAGCTTTTACCGCAAGTGGTGTGTTTGCCACCACCATATATTTATCTGCGTATTTAACCGTGTTACCAAGTCTATAACCCGATGCACCTTCAGGCGCGGCTGGGTCACCATTTTGGTTTGAACCGACCACCACGCTTGAACCGTCTTGTGCCAGTTTGCTACAACTGGTCGGGTCATTATCTACAATTAAATTGGGCGGGGTTGTATTTGAATCATCCTTGGGCTGATCTGACGAGGAGTCATCTCCACATCCTTGTAATAAACCGACTGCTAATAAACTACTGAACAAAAATGAATATCTTTTATTCACGTGATAACTCCAATATATACGCCTGCCTATCCATGCAATTGCCATGCAAGCTTCTTTGTTTTCAGGTATTAAGTTTTTTTAATCTTTGATAAAAATAAGGTTTTATAATATTGAATGTTTAAGGGCGTTTTATCCTGTGCCCTGTATTAAGCCTCCTTGCTTGATATTACACGCTTTTATATTTGATCTGCCCGATTCTGGCATGCTTTATTTAGTGAAATACAGGCAAAATCTACCATTTATAGACTCGCTCTATTTTTTAATAGAGCTAAAAAAAGCACCTCCGAAGAGATGCTTTTTTGTGTTTAGTGAGATGGCATTCCGCTGACATCTCCTTTGGGTTTTGGACACAGCCAAATGACCAGCCCCGCAAAGACAAACACCATCGCAAACAGCAAAAATACATGGTTTGCCGACATGGTAATCGCTTCTTTATCGACGAGGTTTGAAATGATTCCCAACGTCGAGTCAGCCGTAAAACCATTTTGCAAAAGGTTATTTTGAACTTCAGCAGTATTTAGGTTTGACACCATTTCACTACGTGCAACTTTGGCGTGGTCGTCCCACACGGTGACTGCAATTGAAGCACCAATTGCCCCTGCCATAGTTCTTAAGAAGTTCATAAGACCCGCAGCAGATGCAATCTCTTGCTGGAGTACCGAACCCAGTGCAATATTCGACAGTGGAATAAAGAAGAACGGTACAGCAAAACCTTGCAAGATTTGCGGCCAAGCCAGTGCCATAAAGTCGGCGTCTGTGGTCCAGAATGCCCGCATTAAGGTCACCCCGCCCAGCAAAATTAAACCGAAACTCGCTAGTGCTCTTGGGTCATGTTTGGTTGAAAGCTTTGCCACAATCGGTGACATGGTCAAACTACCAAAGCCCATGGTTGCGGTTAAATAGCCGGCCCACGTGGCAGTGTAAGAAAGGTTCATTTGCAGCCACTGCGGAATCAGTACAATACTGCCAAAGAACGCACCAAAGCCGAGCGACAAGGCCAGTACCGAAATTGCAAAGCCCCTATGCCTAAAGACTTTGACATCCACGACGGGGTGTTTGTCGGTCAGCTCCCATATGAGGAACACCACAAAGCCTATGGCGGCAGTTAAGCCTAATACCACAATGCTGGTGCTATTAAACCAGTCGCGTTCGTGCCCTAAATCGAGCATGAGCTGTAATGCACCAATCCACAAAATTAACAGACCTAAACCGACGGTATCGATTCTTAAAGAAATTGTTTCTGTTTCGGCGGGTTTTAGCAAACGGATTGCCGCTAAAACACAAACAATGCCGACCGGAATGTTAATAAAGAAAATCCAGTGCCAAGACAGGTTATCACTAATCAGACCACCCAAAATTGGTCCTAAGATTGGTCCAACGACGGTAGTCATGGCCCATAGGCCCATCGCCTGTGCATGCTTTTCTTGAGGGAAAATACGCATGAGCAAGGTTTGGCTGAGTGGCATGAGGGGGCCACCGCATAGACCTTGTCCAATACGGAAAAACACCAGCATCCCTAACGAATTTGCTAGACCGCACAAGAAAGAAAAAATGGTAAAACCAATCAGGCCAAAAATAAAAACCCGAACAGTTCCAAAGCGCCCTGCAAGCCAACCCGTTAAAGGTACACAAATCGCTTCTGCAACTGCATACGACGTAACAACCCATGTGCCTTGTGTACTTGAAACGGCAAGGTTACCGGTAATATGCGGTACAGATACGTTGGCAATGGTCGTATCGAGCACGACCATAAAGTTCGACAAGGCAATAACAAACGCTGCCAGTATTAAACGGCCACCGCTTAGTTCGGCAAAAGGTGTTTGCGTTTTCATAAGCGTTTACTTCGCAGATAAGTCGACTTTTGCTTCCATCGACAAGCCAACACGCAGTGGGTGTTCAGCAAGTTCTTTTGGGTCAAGTGCAATACGAACTGGTAAGCGTTGAACCACTTTAATCCAGTTACCTGTTGCATTTTGAGCCGGAATTAAGGCAAAGGCAGAGCCTGTACCACCAGAGAAGCCCATCACTTTGCCGTGATATTCAACATCGTCACCATATAAATCTGAAGTAAGTGTGACGATTTGACCCGGACGGACTTTTTTCAACTGACTTTCTTTAAAGTTTGCATCTACATATAAATCGTTCAGCGGCACAATCATCATCATGCTGGTGCCCGGTGCTACACGTTGGCCAACTTGAATATTACGACGTGTTACTACACCATCAACTGGCGCACGAATCACAGTACGTTCTAAATCAAGCTGAGCTTGTTCAACATGTGCCTGCGCAACTTGTACATCAGGTGTTGAAACTTCGCTTACACCCTGAATTAAGGCTTCGTTTGCAGCTAAGGTACTTTCGGCAGCTTTACGACTTGAAGACGCTTGCGCTAAACCTGCTTTAGCAAGCTCTAGCCCTGCTTTGGCTGTTTCAACTGCACTTTGTGCCTTAGTGAGTTCTTCTTTAGATACTGCACCAGACGCGGCAAGTTGTGCACGGCGGTTGAGCTCTAACCCAGCTTTGTCGTAGTCAGCTTGCGCTTGAGCAACCTGTGCTTTGGCACTGTTAATTTCGTCAGCACGCACCACCACTTGAGAGTTTAAAGAACTACTGTTTGCTGCGGTTTGTTTGTATTGGCGTTTTGCTTTGGCAAGTTCTGCCTCAGCTTGCGCTAATGCAATTTTGGCATCACGGTCATCAATACGAACCAGCACGTCACCACGATGTACCGTTTGAGTATCTTTTACGACAACCTGAGCGACCTGACCGCTCACCATTGAAGTAATTTGCGCGGTTTCTGCACCGACATAAGCATTATCCGTACTCACGGAGTTGTTTAAAAATAATGCCCAAATTGCATATAAAATAGCGGCGATCAATAAAATCAGCGCAAAAAAACCAAGAAATTTTTTGCGCTTGTTTTGATTGTTGTCATCCGAGGCAGATGTTGTTGGCACTGTTTCTTCTACATTGCTTTGTGCATCAGTCATGGTATGTTCCTAAAGATGAGTTGGCTTTGCCATCAATCTCGCACTACACCTTGCTATAGAGTTTTTATTTTTCTATAAACAAGACATATCGCATTGTCAAAGGAGCTAATTTTAACGCTAAAACCTCATAATATGAGAATAAAAATTTATAACTCATGCGTTCGTTCTAATTAAATTAATGTTTATCTCAAAGTTTTTGTAAAAATTTTAGCTTTTCAAACACTAAAAAAAGCGCACTCGGCGCTTTTAAAGGGTTCAATTCATCGCTTAATAGGCATATGAAGCAATACCCGCAGCAATAGCTTTCTCTTCATCATTGACCATGGTCATACGCATTGTGCAGCCCTTACGGCCTAAACGTAACACTTCAGCACGGGCAATAAAATACTTACCACGTCCCGGTGCTAAATAATCTACACGCATATCGACTGTTGCCAAACGCGACACTTGTTTAATCGTTTCAGTTAAAGTTTCTGGGGTCGAACGGCGATAGAGATGTTCCATGGCCACAATTCCGCCAATACTATCGAGCAAGGTTGCAGCAACGCCACCATGCAAAATCTGAAATGCCAGATTACCAATCAGGTTGGGTTGCATCTCGATATAGCCTTCAATGTGGCCATCTACCACACGCATAATCATTCCACTATGCTTAAAAAAAGGAGAGCTATTAAACGCCTTACATAATTGGTTGAGAACCACAGTTAGGTCAGTTTTAGCACCTAAATGGATGTTCCCAGTCCAATTTTTCTTTTCATCACTCATACATTGCCTAAATTTAAAAGCATGATAAACACCCATAATTTTGTACAAATCCAGCATTATGGGGCTACAATACAGCAGTCGGTTGACAGTAATGGAATATCCGCCAACCTATCCTAGTGTAATACCGAACATCGAGATTGTTATGACTTATACGTTCAATCGTCCTGCATTTCCAGCCACTCGCATGCGCCGTATCCGTAAAAATGACCAGTTGCGTGCGATGGTCAGCGAAACACAGCTCACTACCAATCACTTGATTTATCCAGTATTTGTATTACCGGGACAAAATCAGACCCAAGATATTCCAAGTATGCCAAACATTCAGCGTTTGTCGGCAGATTTGTTACTGAAAAAAGCTGAAAGACTTCTGGAATTGGGTGTATCAAAACTGGCTCTTTTTCCAGTTACCCCGCAAGAAGATAAAAGCCTCACCGCAGAAGCTGCATGGCGTGAAGATGGTTTAGTCCAAACCACCTGCCGTTTACTTAAAAAAGAATTACCAGAAATGGTGTTAATTACTGATGGTGCCCTCGACCCTTACACGACTCATGGTCAAGACGGCATTATTGATGAAACTGGCTATGTGCTAAACGACGAGACTGTAGAATGCTTGATTAAACAAGCCTTAAGTCACGCTGAAGCAGGTGCCGAAGTGATTGCTCCAAGTGACATGATGGATGGCCGTATTGGCGCGATTCGTCAGGCTTTAGAAGCCAATGGTCACATCTACACCAACATCATGGCCTACTCTGCAAAATATGCGTCTAGCTTCTATGGTCCGTTCCGTGATGCTGTTGGCTCTGCATCCAACCTAAAAGGTGGTAATAAATATAACTACCAGATGGATTTTGCCAACCGTGCCGAAGCGTTACATGAAATCGCGCTTGATATTCAAGAAGGCGCCGACATGGTGATTGTAAAACCGGGCATGCCATATCTGGATGTGGTACGTGAAGTGAAAGATACCTTTGGTATTCCAACATTCATTTACCAAGTGAGTGGCGAATACGCGATGTTAGCTGGCGCAATTCAAAATGGCTGGTTATCAGATTCAGTGATTTTAGAATCACTCATGTGCTGTCGCCGCGCTGGTGCAGACGGGATCTGGACTTACTTTGCAGAAACCGCTGCCGAAAAACTCAAGGAAATGAACTAAGTTCGCAGAGAAAGGATAACACTGCATGCATATTGCAATTATTGGCGCGGGCATAAGTGGATTAATGTCTGCGCTGGAGTTGGTTGAACAAGGCTGTACCGTCAGTATTTTTGATCAACAACAAGCGGGACAAGCAGCCTCTTGGGCTGGCGGAGGCATTCTCTCTCCGATGTACCCGTGGCGCTATGTGCATGCAGTGAACCAACTTGCTCAATTTGGTAAAGCCTCTTATCAAGCATGGAACCAAAAGCTCTACCCTGTTACAGGGATTGATTTTGAAATTCATGACACAGGCATGCTAATTTTTGATGAAGAAGATTTTGACATCGGGCTTTCCTACGCCGAGCAGCATCAAGAACCGATGCAGCGCTGTGAATATTTACAAAGAGATGCCTTAGAACAAGTTAATCCACATATTTCAGATCACTTCCAAGAAGCGATTTATTTCCCCGAACTGTCTAATATTCGTAATCCGCGTGTATTGCAGTCCCTGATTAGCTATTTAAAGCAACATCCAAATGTTGAGTTTTTTGAACACACTCCTGTTAAAAAACTGATTCAACAAGGCGATGTGATACAAGCGCTCCAAACCGAAGATGGACGTAAACATACAGCAGACCATTTTGTAATAACTTCGGGAGCTTGGAGCCATTACTGGAACTCACAATTACAACTCGAAATTCCAGTCGAACCTGTTCAAGGTCAAATGCTGTTATTTAAAACCCCTGCTCACTGGCTACCGACCATGTGCATGAATCGAGTGATGTATTTGATTCCTCGTATGGACGGTCATATTGTGTGTGGTTCTAGCATGGCACATCGTGGTTTTGACACCTCTACCGATGAAACCACCCAGCACAATATTTTAGAAGCGTGTTTAGAAATGGTGCCTGAACTGGCCGATTTCCCGATTGTACAGCGCTGGGCAGGACTCAGACCAAGTTCACCAAATGGCGTTCCGTACATTGGCAAAATGCCTGAAATGGATAACCTATGGGCAAACTTTGGTCACTTTAGAAATGGGTTATGTATGGGCGCAGGCTCTGCACAATTGCTCCGTCAGCTTATGTTGGGTCAACCGACATTAGTGGATGCCAAAGCTTATTCGCCAGAGCGCTTGCAAAATAAAATCTTAGCCTGACGCGAGTACATTCTCTAAAGCCATTTTTAGTTGAGGATAAGCAAATTCAAATCCTTCTGCTTGCAGGGCTTCGGGTTTAACGTATTGACCATTCAAAATCAATTGCGATTGTTCCCCCAACAAACAGCGAAAAACCGTGCTTGGTGCTGACAACAATGGTTTCTTATTCAAAACCTCAGCAGCTTGCTCAACAAATACCTTTTGGGACACGTTTTCTGGCGCCACGACATTGTGAATTTGGGCAGATTGAGGATGCTTAAATATAAACTCGATTGCGTTTAACACGTCTTCAATGTGTACCCAAACCACAGGCTGACGACCATGACCAATTTGACCGACTAAATTGAGACGAATCGGAAGCAACATTTTAGGCAAAATGCCACCGTCCTGCCCAAAGACTACACCTAAACGAATAATTTTAGTATTTTGCTGAGCGTCTGCTAAAGCTGCATGTTCCCACTCTTGGCAAAGCTCAGACATAAAAATAGGCTGTGGCGGGCTTTGTTCTGTGCACACCTCTGCCCACTTTTCTTGATCATCAATCCCGTAATAACCAATGGCCGAGCCAGAGACAATCACTTCTGGAAAAATTTCAGATTGCTTGAGCCATGCATATAACTTTCGGGTCGTGTTTACACGGCTTTCAATGAGTTGTTTTTTACGTGACTCGGTCCAGCGTTTTTCGCCAATATTTGCGCCTGCCAAATTCACTACATAGTCAATTTGACGTGTCGAAATATCTTCAAATTTTTGCACCCACTGTAAGGCAGGATGGTCAGATTTCTTTCCAGTCTGCCGTGTCACAGCAATCACGTTATAATTTTTTTGCAGCAGGAACTTAATTAAATGCGTTCCGATAAAACCACTTGCACCTGTAATTAATACATTCTTATTCATATTTCCTCCAAAACCGAGGACACAAGTTTTATTTCATTATATAAGACTCATTTATATTTAATCGTAGCTGTTTTTGTAGTGATCTAGTGCACATTAAACATTTTGTCTGCCATTCGCTGTGCCTGTTTGCCATAAAACCAATAGGTAATTAAATAAAGGGGAATAGCTAACATTAAAAGCATGATCACCATAATGCTCAAGAACTGAGGTTGTTTGAGGTAAAGCATAAAGTTCTGCAAAATCTCTGGGTCTTTTCTAGCAAATAAAAACAGACCAAATAAAACACCACATAAGTTATAGCCCCAAAAAATCAGGGTAAAACCTAAAGTAAATTTCTTTTTTTCTTGTACAGTCGGTGCACGGCGTTCTTTCTTTAAAAATTTAAATAAGACAAAAATCATTGCGCCTAAATATGGAACGGCTGTTAAAATACCGCCTACACTCGCTGGTAATAGTGCTGCAACCACACCTACAATTAAGGTAAGTACGATGCATAAACAAAAAAACCAGAGAAAGTAAGTACGTAATTTGGTCATATTTTTGCCTAATTTATGGGTTCAAAAAATAATTATAAATTTTTTTCGATTTTTTTTCATTTTTCTGTCAACCAATTCGAATCTCTTGACGTTATATAGGGTAATAAGGTCGCAGCAACCGAATACTTCCTTTGCACGGCATCCGCAAAATTGTTTCGGTGACCTTTCATTACGACTCTTTCCTTCCTTCGGATTAGGTTTTGTTAGCAGCCGAAACCCTTGATGAAGTTTTTGACCGACGATTCTCTCATCACTCGAATCGTCGGTTTTTATTTTCTAGCATTTTCATTTATTTTACGCTCACCATACACAATAGTCCTTTCGTGGCTATAAAGGCTATGCTTATACTTTTTGCACCATAAAAATATGTTTTAAATAATATGAACAATATTGCCTATTTTGAAATCCAGTCTTCAAACCCTGCCCGCGATGCGCAGTTTTATCAAGCTGTGTTTGGCTGGCAATTTAAACTCGATGAAAACTTACCGATTGAATATTACCGTATAGAAACGCCTTCAATTATGGGTGGACTATTAAAACGCCCAGCCCAAACTCCGCCAATGGAATATGGCACCAATGCATTTACCTGCTCGGTTCAGGTCGAAAATTTCGATGAAGTGGCTGCAAAAATTTTAGCGCAAGGTGGTATTGTCGCGATGGATAAATTCGCCATTCCCGGTCGTGCTTGGCATGGCTATTTTGTCGATTTAGACCACAACGTTTTTGGTATTTTCCAAGTCGATGAAAATGCAGCTTAAAGATCTTATTTAACGACTCTATTTATTTTTTTAATGTATAGCCACCGCCTTGTTATCGGTGGCTATTTCATATTAATTATTCAGCAAAGCTAAAGCTGGCTTCACATGTAATTGGAAAATTTACCGAATTGGCAATCATGCATTCATGATGCGCTTCTTCATGTAGTTTTGCAGCAAGCTCTTGATCGGCACCTTTTTCCAAAACAATCTCTGGTCTTAAAATAATTTGGGTAAAGTGACCACGTTTAACTGGATCTGCATCCTCCATAAAGCCAAGTGCATGGTCGACATAACTCAACACATGAATATGATTGACTGCACATAGGTGCAAATACCAAAGTTTATGACAAGCTGAAGCTGATGCAACCAATAAATCTTCTGGGTTCCATCTGGTCACATCGCCTAAATAGGCAGGGTCTGATGAACCTTGTATCGTGGCTTTTTGCGGATGCTGAATACTAAAGTCTCTTTTATATGAACGATAAGAAGAAGTGCCTGTTCCTGTATTGCCTTCCCACTGTATTTTTACTTCGTATTCATGAATGGTCATTTTGTTCTCAAAGTTCATGGTTTAAGTCGATAGTAACAAAGCAGCGTTTAAAGTGAAAAATTAATTTAAGTTTCAACTTAGGCTTAAATAACGAGCACTTTAAAATGTCTTGATAAAATCTCCTGCCAATTTATGCTAACGTATCTGTGTTTATTTTGGCTTGATGTCTGTTTCTATGTCCGTACATTTTCTACATACTTCTGACTGGCATTTGGGGCAGTTTTTTTATAATCATTCACGCCACTACGAACACCAACAATTTTTAAGCTGGTTACTTACTCAAATTAAAGAAAAACAACCGCATGCCCTGCTCATTGCCGGCGATATTTTTGATGTCATTAACCCGGGTTCTCAAGCACAAAAACAACTCTACCAATTTTTAGCAGATGCTCACCGTATTGCACCACACATGCAAACACTCATGATTGCGGGTAACCATGACTCAGGCTACCGTATTGAACAGGTCGAGCCACTATTAGAAAAATACAACGCAAAAACCGTGGGCGTGGTTCGCTGGAATGAAGACAAAACCCTAGACCTCGATCGACTACTTTTACCTATTTATAATCAAAATCAAGATATTGTGGCGTGGTGTCTTGCCCTGCCTTTTTTACGCTCGGCCGAAATTACGGGCTTTAATGAAAATACCACCAATAGCAAAAATGCGATTGCCTATTTGCACCAGCAACTCATTGCAGAAGCCAAACGTCGCAAGACACCAGACCAAGCCCTGATTTTGATGTCGCATGCGCATATGCAAGGTGGGGAAACATCTGACTCTGAACGTCCAATTATTATTGGTAATGAAGAGGCACTTTCGACGACTTTATTTGAAGATGCTGTCGACTATGTCGCTTTAGGGCACTTACATAAACCACAAAAAGTAGGTCAGCCGCACATTCGTTATAGCGGTTCACCCATTCCGCTTTCTTTTAGTGAAATTAACTATAAGCACCAAGTGGTTGAGGTCAAAATCGACCCGACTCAAGACACAGACAACCGTTTGCAATTTGAAGCTGTAGAAATTCCACGTTGCATACAATTGCACCGCATTCGTGGTGAGCTAAACGAGGTACTACAACAACTCAAAGCGCTGCCAAACGGCATGATTGAGAATATTGACCACCGTGAATATGTCGATATTGAATATTATAGTTTAACGCCGCCACAGCCGAATTTACGTCAGCAGTTTGAAGCGGCTCTACCGCCTGACCGCTACCGTTTAGTGCGTATTTCACGTCAATATGTGAATAAAGACACTACCGATTCAAATACCACCCAGCACATTGCACTTGAACCGCCAACACCAGAAAAACTCTTTCAGAATATTTGGGAAAAACAAGGTTACAGCGCCGATGATGCTGTCTTAAAAGATTTTCTGAGTCTGGTACAAGAGGCACAAAAAAATCTTGAAAATGATGCAACCCCTTAAGGATATGTCATGAAAATTTTATCCATTCGAATAAAAAATCTGGCATCTCTTTCTGATGAACACTTTATTGATTTTGAAAGTGTACCTCTCGCCCATGCGGGTCTCATTGCGATTGTGGGGAAAACGGGGGCTGGTAAGTCGACCATTTTAGATGCCATGTGTCTGGCTTTGTTTAATCGGGTTCCTCGCCTTAAAGACAGCGATGGCAAATTAAAAGATGTTGATGGTTCCGAGTTACTCACTAACTCACCTTTAACTGTCTTACGCCGTGGTACAGGATATGGTTTCGCTGAGCTTTGCTTTATCGCACAAGATCAAAAACACTATTTGGCACGTTGGGAAATTAAACGGGCACGTGAAAACCCAAACGGTAAATTACAAAGTGTGCAGCGCCACTTAAAATGCCTGACCGACGGTGTCGTGCTTGCCGACAAAGCCAAAGCGGTTGATGAAAAAGTTAAACAAATTACCCAGCTTTCATTTGAACAGTTTACTCGTGCCGTGTTACTTGCCCAGTCAGAAGTGACTGCATTTTTAAAAGCACGAGACAGCGAACGCGGTGAGTTACTCGAGTACCTGACTAACTCCAGCATTTTCGCCAAAATTGGTGAGCTGGCTTTTCGTAAAACAGCAGATATTGCAAAGCAGCGTAAACAGCTTGAAGAGTTCTTAGGCCATATCGAAATTTTGTCTGATGAAGAGATTGCTGCATTTACCGAGCAATATCAGCAAGCCGAGCAAAACCATCAACAGTTAGAACAACAGAAAAATGTTTTAGACAAACAACAACAGTGGTTTGAGCGTAAAGTAAAACTTGAGCAAGAAGTTCAAGCTAAACAGCAGCAGTTTCAAACCCAGCAAAATCACCATCAACAATTGGCTGGTGAGCGTGAGCAATTAAAACGACTCGAAGTTTTCTCTGAAATACGCCCACAAGTTTTTCAGCAATCTCAAAATTTACAAACGCTACAACAACTTGAGCCACAAATTCAGCAAGCTCAGACCAAGTTTAATGAGTTGGTGCAAATTTTTGAAACGGGACAAAAACAATATCAACTTGCAGAACAAGAACTCAAACAGACGCTCGATTTTGAGCAACAGCATCAACATGCTTTAAATCAAGTTCGACAGTCCATTCAGGAACGTGCTTTTATTGCCGATGAATATAAAAAGTGCAAAGAAAAAAGACATGTACTTGAGCAAAAACTCAGTCCACTGCACCAGCAGCAAAACACTGTGCAACAGCACATTGCACAGCTTGAGCAGAACCAAATTCATCTTCAACAGCAACTTACCCAAACTCAGCAATATGCTGTGTTGGACAAAGGCCTGTCAGCACATCTGCATCAGCTTGGGCAATTTATTCAAAATTACCAAGCGATTGAACAACAGCTTGGTAACCCTGCCCTTGCTCGCCAAAAGCTGTCGGAAGCTAAAAGTGAACTCGAACAACTCGTAACTTCACTAGGCACAGTTGAACAGATTGAGTTAAAACTTGAACAACAGCGTAAAGATAAAGATCAGAAACTTGCTCAAATCACTCAGTTAGATCTGATTCAGCAAAAAATAAAAATTTATCATGAGTTATATGCTGAGCTTCAGCAATTCACTGAAAAACATACTCAAACCTCTGCGCAAGAGCAGCAACTTAAAACCCTTTGCCAGTTAGCTGAGCAAGAGTACCAAACAGCAAAAACTGAACGTGAAAAGTTACAGCAGATCCTGCAACAGCAGCGTTTATTACACACCGAAAATATTGAGCAGTTACGGGCCAATCTTAAAGACGGCGAAGCTTGCTTAGTGTGTGGAAGCACACATCACCCCTATCGTGTTGATGACAGTGCGGTCTCTAAAGCTTTATTCGACTTGCAGCAACAACAAGAGCAACAAGCAGTAGCGCTAGAACAAACTAAATTTAACGCATGGCAAAACCAACAACATGCGCTTACCCAGTGTCTTGCTGAGCTTGAGCAAGTTCAGAAATACTTAACTCAACTTAAAGCCAAACAATCAAGCTTGCAGCAAGAACTTGAGCAGCAGTTTAGCCTCAATCAGTTACACATTGAGCTTAATCAAACTCCTGAACAAATCTTGCAAACGTTTAACGAACTCAGACAAACCACGCAAACTGCCATAAATTTATTTGACTCAGAAAACGTGCGTTTAGCCCAAGCGATTAAACAACACAATCAGCTTATTCAAACTATTCAGCGTAATGAAAGCTTGCTCAATACGGCACAGCAATGGCAACAACAAGTTCAACATATTGTTGAGTGTTTATCTGAAGCTGAACAACATTCATGGCAGCAGTCGAGTAGCCAAACGGCTAAGCAGACTTGGGCGATTCTCGACACACGTGCTAAGCAGCTTGAACAACAAGAACAGCTTGCACAGCGTTTTGAACAGCAGCAACAAGAACTTAAAATGTTAGCTGCCAACCTTGAACAAATGACCAAGCAAATTGATGAGATCGATCAAAATCTCAAAGAAATTACGCTTAAAGGCCAACAAAATAATGAAAGAGCGGTGTCGCTCATTCAACAAATGACTGGCCGCGCTGACATTAAACCGCACGAATGGTTAATTGAGCACGACGCTAAACGTCAGCAGCAACAAACGACGTATCATGAGGCTAAACAACGTTTCGAACAAACCAGACAGCACTTTGAGCAGCAGAAACAATCGCTCGATCAGCTCAAGCATCAACATCAACACACTGCACAACATCAGCAGCAGGTTGATGAGCAAATTCAAAACTGGTTAAAAGCTCACGCTGATTTTCAAGCATCTGACCTTACAGCGCTCATGCAGATTAATTCAGCCCAAGAGCAAGACATTCGTAACCGACTTAATCATGCTGAGCGTTTATTAAGTGAAGCTTCTTCTGCCCTTAAGACCATGCAAGAGCAATTAAGCGAGCACTTACAAACTCAACCAGATATTGAACATGAAAAGCTTGTTAGCCTCATTCAAGACAATATTGCAGAGCTTAAAGCACAACTTGAAATACGTGATCGGCTTAAGCTTAAACTTGAAGTACACCAGCAAAACCTTGCGAAGCAGCAACAATATGCAGAGCAAATTCAAAATATTCAGCAAGAAGAACATCGCTGGAGCAAAATTTCAGGTCTCATTGGCGATGCTAAAGGTAAAGAGTTCCGTGACTATGCTCAGCAATATCACCTAGATATTTTAGTGGAACATGCCAATCAGCAACTGGCGATGCTTTCTCAACGTTACACGTTAAAACGTCTAGATCAGTCTTTAAGCCTTGCGATTATTGACCATGATATGGATGGAGAAACCCGCTCTGTTGCCTCTTTATCTGGCGGTGAATCATTCTTAACTGCCCTTGCCTTGTCGTTAGCAATTGCCAATATGGCCTCGGGTTCAATGAAAATTGAATCTCTGTTTATTGATGAAGGCTTTGGTACTTTGGATGCTTCTTCTTTGCACATGGTCATGAATGCTTTAGATCAATTGCAAAATCAGGGACGTCAGGTCATTCTCATTTCGCACATTCAAGAAATGCATGAGCGTATTCCTGTACAAATTCAAGTGAAACCACTTGGTGCTGGCGCAAGTACAATTGAAGTCGTAGGCTAATTTATTAGGATTTCATATCTTAGACTTGATTGAATCTTATAGAATAAAGGGGCGTATTATTTACGCCCCTTTATTTCTTGTATGGTCTTGTACTAATTTTTTATTTTTAAAACATCAAAAAATTAATTCACGCAGAGTACGACAACTGCAAAACCGATACAGTACATACCGAACAAATGCCAGCGTCCATGTTCTAACCATGAAGACAACCATTTTAGCGCCAAAAGACCAGCACCGAAGCTAAAGCACATGCCCAATAGGCTTGGAACCATCGAATGGAACATTTGTCCATGAGCTACGGTTTGTAAGCCTTGAGCGTGAATTAAACGATATAACTCTTTTAAAATTACTGCTGGTGTTAGTACCACAGCCAACGCAAAACTGAACTCTTCAGCCTTTTGACGAGATACACCTAAAAATAAACCTGTAGAGATGGTTGCACCAGAACGTGAAAAGCCACGGAAAGGCAAACATAAAGCCTGCACAGCCCCAATAATAGAAGCACTACGCAAACTAATTTCACCCTGCTGACCACGATCTAAACGCGAAGATAAAATAATCAGAACACCTGCCGAAATTAGCGCAGCTGCCATGAGTTTGGAGTTACTAAACAAATGCTCAATTTCGAAACTGCTCGCACCGCCGAAGAATACATGTTTAATCAGAGATTGGAGCGCTAAACCGAGCACGCCTGTAATAAGCGTTGCCAAAATAATATAGAAGGCTTGCTTCTTAAAACTTTCCCATGAAGAAAAATAGGTTTTTTTCCAAGATTTCCAAAAGTAAACGATCACTGCAAACATCGTACCTGTATGTAACATCACAAGTAAGAAGGTCATATCAGGTGCAGATGGATCATACCCCATTAACTTTTCAGCTAAAATAACGTGTGCGGAACTAGAAACTGGCAATAATTCAGCGAATCCCTGAATGATTGCCAGAATAAAAACATGCAATAAATCCATACATTACACACTCAAATATTAAAATATTTGGGTTATAAGCTAGGAAAATTAAATTTAAATTAACAAATTACAGTTACCCGACAAAACGTTTATCTAAATTGTAAAAGTCATTTTTTCTCAACTGTATCACGCTTTCCAAATAAAGCCGTTCCTACACGTACCATGGTTGAACCTGCTGCAATCGCAGCGTCTAAATCACCTGACATTCCCATACTCAATGTATCCCAGTGTTCTGGGTGGGCATGTTTTTCTTTCACAGCATCAAACAAGGCTTTAGCATCTGCAAAAGCAGCTGTATTGTCTGGTGCTGGAATTACCATCAAACCACGTAGTTTGATTTTTGCTAATTGGCTAATTTGAGCGACTAACTCCGCAACCTCATCTGGTGCACAACCATCTTTACTGTCTTGCCCATCAATATTCACTTGCAAACAAATATTCAAGTCAGATTGATCTTGAAATCGTTGATTAGATAATCGCTCAGCAATAATCAAACGATCTACACCATGCACCCAATCAAACTTTTCTGCCAAATGTTTAGTCTTGTTGCGCTGAACATGACCAATAAAATGCCATTCAATTTCTAAATCGTGTAAAGCTTCGATTTTGTCTAAAGCTTCTTGTAAATAGTTTTCACCAAATGCTCTTTGTCCTGCTGCATACATTTCACGCAAACTTTCACTCGGATGTGTTTTTGATACGGCTAAAAGTTGCACAGTTTCAGGCGCACGCTGAGCATGTTCACAAGCAACTCTGATTTGCTGTAATACGTGCTGCCGCGCATCTTGCAGGTAATTCATTGACAAGGTTCTCATTTTCAAAAAACTTTTTTGCTTTTCACCTAAAGCGAGGTGTTGGTAAGCCTCGGTGAAAGCCGTATATTATTCTACAAAATAATGACATATTTTGATTTACTTGGGGAAATTATGGATATTACAGAGCTACTCGCCTTCTCTGTGAAAAATGGCGCGTCCGATTTACATTTATCTGCTGGCATGCCACCGATGATTCGCGTTGATGGTGAAGTCCGTCGCATTAACTTACCGGCTCTAGATCATAAAGATGTTCACCGTCTGGTCTATGACATCATGAATGATAAACAACGCCGAGACTACGAAGAAAAGCTTGAAACTGACTTTTCTTTTGAAGTGCCAAATGTTGCTCGTTTCCGTGTTAACGCATTTAACCAAAACCGCGGTGCTGGTGCAGTATTCCGTACCATTCCATCAAAAGTACTCACGATGGAAGATTTAGGCTTAGGGCAAATCTTTAAAGATATTTGTGATTACCCACGTGGCATTGTGTTAGTTACAGGACCAACAGGTTCAGGGAAATCAACTACGCTTGCAGCGATGATGGACTATATTAACGAAAATCGTTATGACCATATTTTAACGGTTGAAGACCCAATCGAATTTGTACACCAGTCGAAGAAATGTTTGATTAACCAACGTGAAGTGCATCGTGATACGCATGGCTTTAATGAAGCACTACGCTCAGCACTGCGTGAAGACCCAGATATTATTTTAGTCGGTGAGATGCGTGACCTTGAAACCATTCGTTTAGCACTTACCGCTGCTGAAACCGGTCACTTGGTATTTGGTACACTTCATACGACTTCAGCTGCAAAAACCATTGACCGTGTGATTGACGTATTCCCTGCCGAAGAAAAAGACATGGTTCGTGCCATGTTGTCTGAATCTTTACAGGCTGTTATTTCGCAAACCCTACTTAAGAAGAACGGCGGTGGGCGTGTGGCAGCACATGAAATCATGATTGGTATTCCTGCCATTCGTAACTTAATTCGTGAAAATAAAGTCGCACAAATGTATTCATCAATTCAGACTGGTGCAAATCATGGCATGACGACACTCGACCAAAGCTTAAAAGGTTTGGTATCTCGTGGTGTGATTAGCCCACAAACTGCACGTACTGCTGCAAAACAGCCCGAATCATTCCTATAAAAATAATTAGAGAATAAATATGGATTTTAATGACTTACTCAACCTCATGGTTGAAAAAAAATCATCCGATCTTTTTATTACAGATGGTGTTGCACCATCTATGAAAATTAACGGGCAAATTGTTCCAATTTCAAAAAATAGTCTTTCAGGAGACGTTATTGGTCAACTTTTACATTCCATCATGAGCGAAAAGCAGCGCAAAGAATTTGCGGACACTCGTGAATGTAACTTTGCCATTATGAACCGTGATAAAACGGCCCGCTTTCGTGTGAGCGCTTTTCAGCAGCGTGACATGCCAGGCATGGTACTACGTCGAATTGAAACTAAAATTCCTTCAATTGATGACTTGCAGTTACCGCCCGTTCTTAAAGATTTATCGATGACCAAACGCGGTATCATTATTTTTGTTGGTGCGACAGGTACTGGTAAATCGACTTCTTTGGCTTCAATGATTAGCTATCGTAACCACAACACTAAAGGTCATATCATTACCATTGAAGACCCAATCGAGTTTATCCATGAACATGCGGGCTGTATCATTACTCAACGTGAAGTCGGCATTGATACAGACTCATTTGAAATTGCCTTAAAGAATACTTTGCGACAAGCACCAGATGTAATCTTGATTGGTGAGATTCGATCTCGTGAAGTTATGGACTACGCGATTGGCTTTGCTGAAACAGGTCACCTTGTATTGGCTACGATGCACGCTAACAACGCCAACCAAGCGCTCGATCGTATTATTCACTTCTTTGAAAGTGACCGCCACAGTCAGCTTTACATGGACTTATCGCTTAACTTAAAGGCCATGATTGCGCAGCAACTTATTCCAACACCAGATGGCAATTCACGTCGTGCAGCCATTGAGATTTTGATTAACTCGCCATTAATTTCAGACTACATTCGTAAAGGCGAAATTCATGAAATTAAAGATTTAATGAAACGTTCGCGTGAACTCGGTATGCAAACCTTTGACCAAGCGTTGTTTGATCTCTATAAAGCAGGCCAAATTACCTATAAAGATGCATTAAAACATGCCGACTCACCGAACGATTTACGTTTGACCATTAAGCTTGCCGAAGAAGGACCTGATCAAATTGCAGGCACAAATCAGCATTTAACCTTCGACCGACAGTAATTTCTTCATAAAAAAAGGAAGGTTAAACGTAACCTTCCTTTTTTATTTGTTTTCTTTATGTGAAAACGATTATTTCTTGCGCAGAACTTCCTGACATTCAGGTTCGTTACAGTAACCGTAGAGGTTTAATGAGTGACCCGTTAAGGTAAACCCATGTTGGTCTGCTACAGCATGCTGTTCCTTCTCGATAACATCATTAGTAAATTCAATAACTTTGTTGCAATTATGGCAAACCAAATGATCGTGATGATCTTCTTGCATAATTTCGAAAACAGAATGATTATTTTCGAAATGATGACGCTGAATGATACCTGCAGCTTCAAATTGTGTTAACACACGGTAAACTGTCGCAAGACCGACATCTTCCCCTTGTTCTAACAAAGTCTTGTAAATATCTTCAGCACTAAGATGATGTTGCTTTGAATTTTCTAATAATTCCAAAATCTTAATTCGTGGAAGGGTAACTTTAAGTCCAGCTTTGCGCAAATCTTGATTGGAAATAGGCATGAAAAAAGGTCTCTCAACAAATCTCAAGTTGGAATAGGCAATAGAATTTAGATGAAGTATGATCTATCCTTTGATCAAATGCATCATAATTTATTGGGATAGTGTAGCAAAATGCAAAAACTCGTGCTGACGTTATTAGTCACTTCACTCCTTGCTGGTTGTTCAATCTTTGGTGTATATAAGGTTGATATTCCTCAAGGGACTCCTTTGACCAAAGCTCAGGCCTCTCAAGTACAAGTCGGCATGAATTTCCAGCAAGTGCGTTTTTTGCTTGGTAGTCCAACTGTGACTGATCCACTTAATCCTCAGCGTTGGGACTACATTTACAACTATATCCCGGGAACTTATGCTAAAAAGGCAAAAATCCCCGCAGCACATGGTCAGCATTTAAAAATTTACTTTGATGGCACTGGCACAGTAACTAAAATTGAAGGTTTAGAAACTATTCCAGAGTCGCAACCAGGTTTACCTGCTTCTAAAGAAGCGATTTTAACTGCCCCACCACTATAATCGTTTTTTCTAATAAAAATAAACCCCTCAAGTGAAATACTTCGAGGGGTTTTATTTATGGGGCTTATTGCTTTAAGCGATTACTTTTAATATATCGCCCCACAGGATTTTTCTCGGCGCGTTTACGGCGTATATCCTTCGGATTAATCGTTAAAGGCCGATAGACCTCTACCCGATCACCCGCTTGTAGTACTGCATCAGCTTCTACTTTTGCACCAAATATGCCAAGTTGTAATGGCTCCGGCAAACTTATCTGTGTCTGCAACCCACTCGCTTCAACTGCTTGTAATGCTGTCATTCCAGCTTCAAATGGAACAGCAACTAAAAACTGTTGCTCTGGGGCTGCAAAAGCAACCCACACTTGCTGAGCTTTTTCCATCAGATAATTTGTCCAACTACCGCAATCATGGCAATTACAATTGAAAGCGGTAAAACAATACGTACCGCAATACGCCACAAGTTATAGAACAACTCATTGCTAAAATTCATTGATTTACGCAAGTGGCTAATTTTCATAATCCAACCAGCAAAAATTGCATAGATCAAGCAAATGAGTAATCCCCAAAGCATCAAAATCAGCGTAAAGATGCCGTGAAGTTCAGGCACAGCCCAAACTGCAATTGCTACAACAATAATCACCCATTGTAAAACGTACATCAGTTGACGTTGAGCAAGCTGCTCTTTAGCAAGTTGAATAAACAGCGCTGTTGTCATTACCGCAGTAAAAATCCAGGTAAAAACAGGAAGCTGTGCTTGAAGAGAAAAGAAACCAAACGCTACGACAGCAATTAACTGAGCTAACCAGATTGGAAGTACAGTTCGGGTAGCGCCTTCTTGAGAGTGAATTACAGACAAGCTATTTTGCCAGTAAAGTCCTAAGCCTAAACCACTTGCAACAAGAGCAAGTACAGTTGCATTACCCCACTCTTTAAACTCAACATTTGTCCAATGCCAAGGCTGTAAAGTCGTTCCCATTGTATTAGCTAGCACAAGAGAAGCGATTACACCGACTGTCATTAACACAATTAAAATCTGACGTGGAATAAAAGATAAAATTAAAGCCGCAACTGCAAGACCAGCAAAAACAATTTGCCCAGAAATACTGTTATTGAGCTGTACTGTCAGTAAATTACCAGCAGTACTAAGTACATTCCCGGCTAAAAATGGAATAAAAATAACTGCAAGCCAACCAGCCAAACGCCATTTTGGTGAACTATCTGCTTCACGAGTTAAACTTGATAAAGCATTTAGAGCAGTAGTCTTTGACCGTTTTGCTAAAGCAATTTCTAAATAACAAACTGGCAAAGCCAATAGCAGCATTGTGCCCAACCACAATAACCAGAAATCGATTTGACGATCAATCTGGATCCCCATAGCGGGTGCCAATGTCGCCATAATGATGAAAGACAAGCAAAACGCCATCAGGGGCGATAACCATCGTGACATAGGTATGTCCTGCATTATGCATTCCTTGAAAAAGACTATAGATATTTTGCCCGTCTCATGCCTGAAAATCAAAGTTTGCTCAATAAAAAAAGCAAACTACCGAAACGATAGTTTGCTGCGCTAACTAAAATTATAAGTTTTGTTATTTAAGTTATGCGAAAAACCGAGCAAACCAGTTTTTCCCTTTCTTCTTTTCTTTTTCTCTAATAATTCCCATCATATTTTCTTTTACCGCCCCCACATAATCAGCATCATCATGTTGAATATGGTTAATTAACCATTTTGCTAAAATTTCTTGTAGCTCTTTTTCAACAGTATGTCCCATTTCAAAACGCTCACGATATAACTCTATTTTTTTAATAAATAAGTCATGTACACGTTTATGTGGTACACGATATTTATAATCTGCTTCCTCTTGCAAACTTTCTTCGAAAGTAAAATGTGATTGCGTGTAATCAATAATATTATCTAAAACATCTTTAATTCGACGTCTATCTTCATCATCTTTTACATCATCAATTTCATTAATATAATCAAGTATTCGTTTATGTTGCTCATCAATAACATCAATACCCGTATTATATTCTGAAGCCCATTTCATTTTCATACATCTCCCCAATGATGTTCAATGACTGTTGCACAAACATCATGATATATTTAAAGAATATAAATAAAAACAAAGCTATTTTGTCGGGTTTATCATATAAAAATCATATTAAACATAAATTATTGTTTTTATTTATTTTTTAAAAATTTAACCAACTAAAATAATAAAGTATTTTTTAAACAAAATACTTTATTATTAAACGACTAATATATATAGATATTTCTATTTATATATTTTAAATATACTTTATATTAATATTGATCTGCACGAGTAATACGCTTAAGTTCAGGATTTTCCTGCTCACGCTTTAATCTCTCTACATGAGTAATTGCTTTTTTAATTGGCTCACCATGTTGAAATAAAATCATTTCACCAGGCTGATAAGCTGTCCAGTTTTCATTATGTGTTAAAGGTTCAGTTGTTATTACTGCCACACGATCTTCAGGGGTTGTTACCTGACTAAAATCGACTTCAACATCTAAATCAATTAAATGAGCCTGATTAAATGGATATTCTCGAACCAACCAATGTAATTTAGTAATCGCATAACTAAATAATGCCTTGCCATTCGATAAGCAATAATTAAATGTACCGTACTCAGCAATTTGTGGCGAAACTTTTTCTAATACTTCAAATATCTGTTCAAGGCTTGGTTCTTCATAGCCAAAAGCTTCAACAAGTTGATCGAGCAAATAACAAAATGCGCGTTCACTGTCTGTATTCCCCACTGGCGTAAAACGTCCACTCAGTGGTGGATCAAAGTCATGTAAATCACCATTATGGGCAAAAATCCAATGACGCCCCCACAACTCTCGAATAAAGGGATGAGAATTTTCTAAAGTGATTTTACCTTGAGTCGCTTTACGAATATGCGCGATCACGTTACGTGATTTAATAGGATAATTACGGATAAGATCGGCAATTGGAGATTCAACTGCCGACTGGTTATCGACAAATAAACGGCAAGCCTTATCTTCGAAAAATGCGATACCAAATCCATCACTATGGTCTGAGGTAATTCCTGCACGCTGTGAAAAACCACGGAAAGAAAAAGTAATATCCGTTGGTGTTGCACAATTCATTCCTAATAGCTGGCACATATCGCTTTTAAACTACTTCTAATTACCCCATCTGCTCTATTGTGCATGAGAGTAAAATTGCTTGCAAATCTCAATATGTGCTGGCTATTAGAAAATAGAACATATGATTAACGCTGACCCATTTTATTCATGACAAATGAAGTCGCCACTTTATTCACTTCAAGAAATACAAAATAATCTAGACAGTTAAACTCTTCATCAAAAAAAGCCTGTTTCGATAGTTTTGATTGCATGCTCAAATACATTTGAAATAGTTTCGGCATACGCTCATCTTGTGGAAAGCTAAATTCAGGATATTCAGGTTCGTAGATTTTTTTCGAACGGATATCAATGGTTTTACTTTCAGATAATTGCTGAATCTGGCGATGCGTGTAGTACGCTCTAGCCAAATTATCTTGCAAATGAATACTGACACAGCCCATTAAATATTTAGCGCGCATTGACCATAGCACTTTCGGTGCAAGGTTCAACCACAGTGTCGATAATGCTTTACCATTACGAAAGCGAGGATGAACACAGGTACGCCCTATTTCCAACACATTAGGAAGATGTGATAACTGAGGAACAATATCAAACTCATGTGCGCTGTAGCTTTGTGCAATCTCATGACCTTGAAATAATTTTAGACGGGTATACGCGACAATCTCTCCAGTCCACTTTTCACGTAAGACCGCATGCTCACAACCAAAATCATAAATGTCTTGGTCTAAGTTATCTTCAAAATGAATTCCAAATTGTTGGCTAAATTGTTGTGCACGAAACCGCTGTACATCTTGTAATTCTTTTAAATTATCAACCCATTCAAAACGAAATTGTGTCTGATTTATTGCTTTATGACGATTTAAAGGTAAAGTCCAGGTTTGGCGATATTGATTAAATTTTTCCAGCATAATGAACGCTCCTAGTGACACCCCTTACACTAGTCAAAGCTCATGACAAAAAAATGACCAAACTAAAGTGGTATAAAAAAAGACCACCTAGGGTGATCTTTTTATTGAGAATAGCGGATTTCTTAAGCTGTTTTAGTGCGATTAGAAATGAGTGTACCCACTCCATGATCAGTGAAGATTTCAAGCAATGTTGCATGTGGTACGCGGCCATCAACAATATGTGCGCTTACAACACCGCCTTTGACAGCATCAAGTGCACAGCCTACTTTAGGAATCATACCGCCATAGATCACACCTGTTTCAATGAGGCGATCAACTTCTTGCGTAGTAAGACCAGTTAACAAATTTTTATTTTCATCAAGCACACCAGTAATATTGGTAAGCAAAATTAACTTTTCAGCGCCTAGTGCTTCTGCAACCTTACCTGCAACTAAATCAGCATTAATATTATAAGTATTGCCTTCTTCATCCACACCTAATGGTGCAATCACTGGAATAAAGTCACTTTGAGTGAACATTTCCAATACATCTGTTTTAACGCCAGTCACTTCACCAACCATACCCAAGTCGATATGTTTGATAGAACCGTCTTCTTCTTGCTTTTCCATAAGTAATTTACGGGCACGAAGTAAATTACCATCTTTCCCTGTTAAACCAATTGCACGGCCACCATGTTTATTAATCAGGTTAACAATTGATTTATTTACGCTACCACCTAATACCATTTCAACCACTTCCATGGTTGCAGCATCAGTTACACGCATACCGTCAATACGATCAGACTCGCGGCCTAACTGCTTTAAAAATGAGTCTACTTGTGGTCCACCACCATGAACAACAATCGGATTTAACCCGACAGTTTTAAGTAAAACGATATCGCGAGCAAATGAACTTTCGAGCTCCGGATCAGTCATCGCGTTGCCACCGTATTTCACCACCAGCGTTTTACCAGTAAAACGTTGAATATACGGCAAAGCTTCAATCAAGATTTTTGCTTTGTCGACACCGATATGCTGATGTTGGGGCATTACGCCTCTCCTTACTTAGGCCTCTGAAAGTTCTTGTGCAATTTGCGGATAGTGCTCTTGCAACATATCTACAAATTTTTGCTGGATTTCCTTTAATCGTAAAGGATTATCTGCATCAAATCTTACTGTAAAATATTCACCAGTATTTGATGCTCGAATAATGCCAAAACCATCATCAAAATCAAGACGTACGCCATCGATTTTACTGATGCGGGCACCTAAACGATGACTTAAAATTTCAATATCTTGTAATACATACTTTGGATCAGACTGATACGTACCAATATAGGTATCTTCGGTACAACATCTTTCTGGATAAGGAGCAAACAATTCAGAAATTGTTGTCGCACTCGATTGAGTAAAATATTCCATTACACGTAATGCAGCATATAGACCATCGTCGTATCCGAAACCACGCCCATCATTAAAAACGTAGTGGCCCGCATATTCTCCACCAAAAATGGCGCGTCCATTTGACTGAGATAAATAAGCTCTTAAGAAGCTACTTCCCGTGCGAATCATTTTTGCTTTTCCGCCGAGTTGTTCGACCGTTTTTTGAACCATGCGTGAACATTTCACGTCAAAAACAATTTCTTGCTCGGGGTGTTGTTCTAAGCACATTTGCGCAAAAAGTGATAACAAACGGTCTGCTGTCAATATCTGGGCTTTTTCATCGACTAAAACGACACGGTCTCCATCACCATCCAGAGCAATGCCAATATCTGCCTGCTGCTCAACCACGGCTTTACGCAAATGAGTTAAATGAGCGGCATGCGAAGGATCTGGTGCATGATCTGGAAACTCGCCATTCGGATGGGTTCGTAAAGCAATGACTTCACAGCCCATTTTTTCCAATATTAATTTTGAACAGTGTCCAGCAGAGCCATGTAAACCATCTAAAATAACTTTTAAAGGACGTTTTAATTGAATATCTTTAAAAATGGCTTGCTGGTATTTCTGGCAAAATTCAGCTTTAAATTGAGGTAGGGTTAACTCAAGTACAGAAATGGAATGAGCTGGTACATAATTTTGAGCTTCGTCACCCACCTGCTGAATCATTTCAGGAGACGGCGGTTCACCTTTTAAAATCCACTTAATACCATTATCCGATTTTGGATTATGGCTTGCAGTCACCATAATGCCATTGCCACCAAAATCTCTCGCAATGTAATACATCATTGGTGATGAACAACAACCAATGTTGGTAACTTTTAAACCTTGTTCTACTAAAATCTCTTCAATTAATTGTGCATAGGCTGGACTTGTGAGACGGGCATCATAGCCAATCACTAATTGAGTTTGTTCTGCTTGTTTGTATTGTTGTGCCAATCCGTAGGCAATCGAACGAACAACGTCCGCGGTTAAGTAAGAAAGTTTGCCTCTAATATCGTAAGCACGAAAAATACTTTTTGGAAATGAGTGTCTTACATTCATAGCGTATCTTCTATTTAAAGATCAATCCGATCTATCGCAAAAACATAGATTATTCAAAATTTTTGAAAGGTTTGTTTGCTAAAAAAGTTAAAAGAATATGAGTAAAGCGTGTTGTAATATAATCCATTGTAACATTCAAGATATAAAAAGAAACGCCTGTTCAACAGGCGTTTGATTTTCGTTAATATTTTAAAAAACTTATTGTTTACCTGTGTGACCAAAGCCACCAGCGCCACGTAAAGTTTCTTCAAATTCTTCTACTTGCTCAAATTCAGCTTGTACAACTGGCACTAAAACATATTGTGCCAAGCGCTCACCTGGTTCTAAACGGAATATTGTTTGACCACGGTTCCAAACTGAAACCATCAATTCACCTTGGTAATCCGAATCAATCAAACCAACTAAGTTACCAAGCACGATACCGTGTTTATGACCTAAACCTGAACGCGGTAAAATTAAACCAGCAAAATTTACATCATGAATATAAATTGCCATACCTGTTTTAACTAAAACAGTTTGTCCTGGTTCAATATCAATTGCTTCATCGACGCAGGCACGTAAATCTAAACCCGCTGAACCTGCTGTTGCATATGAAGGTAAAGGCCATTCTTTACCTAAACGCGGATCGAGCAATTTCACTTGAACTTTCATGGGATTTCCTAAAAATTAAAAAATTAACGCTTTAATAAAGCTTTTAAATTTGCCAGATATTGTTGAGCCTGTTCTTTAGGATCAACATTAGCCGCAATTTTCTTTTTACGCCCTAACCACTCGAGCTCATCTTGCGGAAGTTCATCAAGGAAGCGGCTTGGGGTCATTTGTTTCATCTGTCCACCATTTTTACGCTGTTCTGCCAGTGTTAACGTTAAACCTTGGCGTGCACGGGTAATTCCCACGTACATGAGACGGCGCTCTTCCTCAATGGTTTCTGCTGCAATCGAGTTTTTATGCGGCAATAGTTCTTCTTCGAGCCCCATAATGTACACATAAGGGAATTCCAAACCTTTTGCAGCATGCAGAGTAAGTAAGTTAACTTTGTCCGTATCTTCTTCTTCCTGCTGCTGTTCTAAGAGGTCAAGCAGAACCAGTTTTCGAATGACACTTTCAATATTCTTTTCATCAACGTCTTCTGCACGGTTAATGAGGTTTTGAATACTGGTAAATAAATTCTCAATATTATCGAGCTTACTTTTCTCTTGTGCAGGTGTTGCAGACTGTTCACGAACGTAATCCATATAACCCGCTTCGTTCATCATTTGACGAACTTTAGGCACAGGTTCATCATCTTCTAACAATTCACGCGTAAATGTCGCGATAAAATCAGCAAATTCATGAAGCTGAGTTTCTGCCTTTTTAGGAAGCACCATGCTTAAACGTTGATCAGCAGAAGCACCAAGTAAAGACAAATTATTTTCTTGTGAGAATAAACCTAACTTCTCAAGAGTAACTGGGCCAATCGCACGTTTAGGCGTGTTAATAATACGCAAGAAAGCACTGTCATCTTCTGGGTTAATAATGAGACGTAAATAACTCATCACGTCTTTAATTTCTGCACGAGCGAAGAACGATGTACCGCCAGAGAGTTTATACGGAATTTGCATTTGGCGAAGCTGTGTTTCTAATACACGCGCCTGAAAGTTACCACGATATAAAACGGCATAATCTTTCCAGTTTTTACCGTTCATGAGCTTATGAGTAAGTAGGTCTTTGACCACGCGTTCTGCTTCATCATCATCATTACGACATGTAATGATTCGGATAACCTCACCATGCCCTTTATCACTCCACAATTTCTTATCAAAAATATGCGGGTTATTTTGAATCACACAGTTGGCAGCTTTTAAAATACGGCTCGTTGAACGATAGTTCTGTTCAAGTTTAATAATATGTAAATTTGGGAAATCTTGTTTAAGCAAAGCCATATTTTCAGGCTTAGCCCCACGCCACGCGTAGATCGACTGGTCATCATCACCTACCGCAGTGAACTGCCCCATCACCCCAACTAAAAGCTTGACCAAAATATACTGGGCTGTGTTGGTATCTTGATATTCATCGACCAATAAATAGCGAACACGGTTTTGCCATTTATCACGTACTTCTGCATTTTCTTGCAATAAGCGTGTTGGCATAACAATCAAGTCATCAAAATCAACAGCGTTGTAAGCACGTAAATTACGTTCATAAAGTTGGTAAAGATGCGCAAACTGTACATCTTCAGGTGTTTCACAAGTTGAATGTGCTTGCTCTGGCACGATCAGATCGTTTTTCCAATCTGAAATTTTCTTCATTGCCTTGGCAATTAATTCTTTGCTTTCTGCACCCGACAAATTGTCGCGGTGCATCAGATCCATCAAAATACGTTTACAGTCATCTGCATCTAAAATCGAAAAATTAGCTTTTAAAGGTAAATTTTTAAGTTCTAAACGTAAAAGGTTTAAACCAAAAGTATGGAAGGTGGAAACCGATAAGCCTTTTGATTCTTCACGTGACAAAAGCTTGGTCACACGCTCTTTCATTTCACGTGCAGCTTTGTTTGTGAAGGTCATCGCGGTTATACGATGCGCTGGAATACGGCAATGCTGCACCAAATAGGCAATTTTACGAGTAATTACCGATGTTTTACCTGAACCAGCACCAGCAAGCACCAATAAAGGGCCCTGAGTATATTTCATGGCTTCTTCTTGCTTGTTGTTCAATTGACTGGCAGATGACATCGCGTATTACCTCTTAATTTTTCGAGCATGATTATAGTCATCTCTGTTTTAGAATCCCAATAGTAAATCTACGGATATGTATAAATGATGTCTAATAATGCAATTTATGCGCCGCAGAATGTCGTGATTATTTCTTATACTGCACCCATAAAAAAACCACCCGAAGGTGGTTTTTGAAACAATAAACTAAATCTTATTGTTTAGCATAAATGCTGATTTCTACACGACGGTTTTGTTCACGGCCAGATGCAGTTGAGTTATCTGCGATCGGGTTAGATGAACCATAACCTTGCGCGTCGATACGGCTAGCAGATACGCCTTGGCTAGCTAAATAACTACGTACTGATTGAGCGCGTGCTTGTGATAATGGAATGTTAATTGAATCATTACCAGTGTTATCAGTATAACCTGTTACAAGAATTGCACTCTTGTTATCTTCAGCCAAAGTTTGAGCAACTTTGTTTAAAGTTGAATAGAAGTTTGGCTTGATGTTTGATTTGTTTGTATCAAAAGTAATGCTACCAGGCATAACTAATTGAACAGAACCATCTGGATTACGGTTAACGTCTACACCAGTACCCGCCATTTGTTGACGTAATTTTTTCTCTTTTTGGTCAAGGTATAAACCACTAGCGCCACCAAGAACTGCACCAATTGCTGCAGCACGGTTGTTTTGACGGCTAGAGTTTGCACTTGATTTAGAAATACCGTAACCAGCTGCTGCGCCAATTAAAGTACCTAATGCGGCTTTATCGTATTCAACGCCACCAAGGTTGTTACCTGTTGTTTGACAACCAGAAAGTACTACTGCTGCCCCTACCACTGTTGAAATAACTAATGCACGCATTGCATGCCTCCTCACTTTGAGTGTTTTGTTGTTGAGTGAATAATGAAACAAAAAGGAAGTATAAAACATTGATATTTTGTTAATAATAAACAGTTTAGTTACTTTTTTGTAATATTTTGATGCACTTTAAGATGCTACCTCATCACAATTTCTTCATTGTTGTCTAAGATATCGTTGTATTTCATATTATGACAGTTATAGTTGAACAACTTTTCTATGGATTTTAGACATTCGGGGTCATTCATATGTCAACTGCACCCAATAAGCAATCTGCGCTAAAAAAAATTACACGTGGACTCACTGTAGGTACAGTCATTACAGGAAGTACGTTTTTTCATGGTCCACCTGTTCTTGCACTAGGTCTGACTAAGCTTTTAAAAAAATCATCTAAAATAGATGAAACCAATATTCAAATTACAAATAGCTGGTTAGGGGTAAATAATTGGTTAATTGACCATGTTTTACCAAATCTGAAATGGGATATCACGATTGATGAGGGACTTGACCTAAATATGCAAGGTCGTTATCTCATGACATGTAACCACCAAAGTTGGGTTGATACGACGGTGAATCAATATTTTGGTTTAACCCGTATGCCACTCACCCGCTTTTTTACCAAATGGGAACTCATCTTTATTCCTTTCGTTGGGCAAGCTTTTAAAATTCTAGGCTTCCCGATGATGAAACGTCACACAAAAGAACAGATTGCAAAGAATCCTGAACTTAAAGATCGTGACATGATGGAAGCACGTAAAGCTTGTGAACAGCTTTTAAGTCAGCCCTTCACATTATTGAATTATTTAGAAGGTACTCGTTTTACTCAAGAAAAACATGACCAGCAAAAATCGCCATATAAGCATTTGCTTAAACCAAAAGCAGGTGGCTTGGCACTTGCCTTGAATATTTTGGGTGACAAAATTGATGCCTTAGTTGATATGACAATTGTCTATCCGAATGGCGTTCCTGGATATAGCGATTTCTGGCTTGGTGATGTTTCAAGAATTGCAGTAAATTTGCGTAAAATTGAAATTCCAGACTGGGTGCTTGGCGGCAACTATGAAGACGATGCGGTTTACCGTGAACGTTTTCAACAATGGGTGCATGAAATCTGGACCGAAAAAGATCAACTTATTGAGCAAATGAAATCTCAATATACCTCTACAAATATTTAAGAAAGCATCCGTTATTATGCAAAACAGCGCTGGGAAAAAAACGAAATATCATCATGTAGATCCAAACAGCCTTTCGTTTAAGCTGTTTTTGATCTATGACATCTTTATGGTGTTTATTATTATTTTTAACCTGTTCTGTCTTGCTACAAATTTCTTTTTAATGAGCAGTATTGGGGCATGGTTCTTTGAACACATTCATTTGCCCCAGATATTAAGCTTTTACCGTAATTCACTACACCCGTGGGTGATCACATCAGAAGCTTGGTTTATTGGTTTTTTAATTGTTGAGCTGCTCGTGCGCTGGAGCATTGCAATCATCAATAAACACCATAAACGTTGGTTCTTTTTCCCTTTTATTCACTGGTATGAAATTTTAGCCATTATTCCTCAGCTTCGTTTTCTACGTTTATTCCGAGCTGGGATTATTGCTTATCGTTTACACGAAATGGGCTATCGAGTTATTCCGGAAAGCTGGAGAAAGACTGGATTATTTTACTATCGCGTTGTAATGGAAGAACTTTCTGATCGTGTTGTTATTACCGTGATTGATGGCATTAGATATGAACTTCAAACCAGTTCTAGCCATAAACAGATTATTCACGACTTAGTTAATCATCATCGTGAGCAATTTACTGCTACCCTAACAGCATTATTACAAGAGTCTTTAGCGACTGCTTTAAAAGAACAAAAACCGACAATAACAAAAGGTGTTGGGAAAATTGTAGATCAGGCCATAGTAGATACACCTGAGCTAACCCAATTATTACGCTTAATTCCTTTAGTCGGTGGTCGTATTGAACAGCAAATTCAAAGTATTGGCCAAAGATTAGGTGAAAATATTAGTGCAGGTTTAATTGAACCTTTAATTGAAGGATCACCAAACAGTCCGAATTCTACTTATCAATTAATTTCTCAAAAAGTGAGTGAAATAAATATTAATAATCGTCAGCTTGAGCAATTGGTTGAATCTGTCGTGTTCGAGACACTGGAGTCTGTACGAAAACAGGTCAAGGTCAAACAATGGCAACAAACGCTTGCGGAGTATGATCGAATCAAAGAATAAGCATTTACTTAATTTTTTATTAAACACGCTAGAGAATTGGCACGATTTGTTCTAGCATTTGCTCTATTTACAATAAACTTAACGATATTACAGCTCGTTTTAACGCCTTGAAGGAAGACTTATGGCTGATATCCGGATTACCGGCAGAATGGTTAACTTTAGCAGGATAACCTTCGATACCAATGATCATGATGTGATCCGCCAGCAATTATCAAATATATTAAATGAAGGTTCCTATCAAGGAACTTTAGTAATTATTGATAGTACGGTTGAGCAAGAGTTAATTGCATTAATTCAACTTCTGGTGAGCTTGGGTCTACAGCCTATGGCGGTAATCGATGGTATTTTGGGAGATGAAGCTCGCGCTATTCAATTCCCTGTTTTACCGGCAGATCAACCATTACAGCGCATTAAAGCCACAACAGAACAAGTCGCAATTGTAGAAAAACCTGCTACCGCTCCTGAATCGTCTTCAGCAGAAACAAAAAAACCACTAAACAAGATAGCGGTTGCTCATATTACCTCTTATCATGATGAAATTTTACGTACAGGCCAATCCCTCGTACAAGATAACGGCGATATTATTTTAAAAGCTGGAATGAATAGTGGTTCTGAAGTGATTGCATCAGGAAATATACATATTTATGGCACAGTTCGTGGTAGAGTCATTGCTGGTGCGGGCGGGCACGCAGCTGCACGTATTTTTTGCCAATCTTTAGAGGCTGAGCTCGTTTCCATTGCCGGAACGTATTGTGTCGCAGATGATATCCCTAAACATGTGGTAAAAAAACCAGTACATATTTATTTAAATGAAAAGCAAGAGCTTGAATTTGAAGCGATTGAACTTTAGTTTATTAAGCAAATCACCAAAAAACAGCCCTTTTAAGGGTGAATGACCATAATAGGAGTGGATTCGGTGGCCAAAATTGTTGTCGTAACATCAGGCAAAGGTGGTGTAGGTAAAACTACAACGAGCGCATCTTTTGCAACAGGTTTAGCCCTTCGTGGTCATAAAACTGTTGTGATTGATTTTGATGTAGGCTTACGTAACCTTGATTTAATTATGGGTTGTGAGCGTCGTGTTGTTTATGATTTTGTCAATGTGATTAACAACGAAGCGCGTCTGCAGCAAGCCCTTATTCGCGATAAAGATATCGAAAACCTTTATATTTTGCCGGCTTCACAAACACGTGATAAAGATGCGTTGAGCGACGAGGGTGTTGCTCGTGTTATTGATGAGCTATCTCAAGAATTTGATTACATCATTTGTGACTCACCTGCTGGTATTGAACGTGGTGCGATTTTAGCCATGTATCATGCAGATGAAGCAATCATTGTAACAAACCCTGAAATCTCTTCAGTACGTGACTCTGACCGTATTATTGGTATGTTAGATAGCAAAACCAAAAAGGTTGAACAAAACGAAGGACGTATACGTAAACATTTATGTATTACACGCTTTAACCCTGAACGTGCAGACCGTCAGGAAATGCTGACCATTGATGATATTTCTAAAGATATTTTACGCGTACCGACATTAGGTGTTATTCCAGAATGTCCAAGTGTATTACAAGCATCAAACGAAGGTAAGCCAGTAATTCTGTATTCAGAAACTAAAGCTGGTCAGGGGTATGATGATTTGGTTGCTCGCTTTCTTGGTGAAGACCGTCCTTATAGACACATCACAGCTCAACCTAAAGGCTGGTTAGCACGACTATTTGGAGCGTAGATATGGCAGGATTCTGGAGTAAATTATTTAGCAGTGAAGAAAAACCATCAAGTGCTCAAACTGCCAAAGATCGTTTGAAAGTTATTGTTGCTTCTGAACAAGGTTTAGGCCGCCGTTTAAGCCAAGACAAGATTGATCAGATGAAGAAAGAAATCATGCAAGTGGTTAGTCGTTATGTCAGCGGTGTAGGTGAACAGCATATCCAAATGCAGGTTCGCTCCGAAGCTAATATCGAAATGTTAGAAATGAATATCAATTTACCTGAAGAACGATAATTCTATTTCTGACTATTCAATAAAACAGAATCAAGGCAAAATAACGCAAGTTATTTTGCCTTTTTTAAAACTGAGGAGATTGTCATGGCATTATCACAGCCAGCAACTTTCAATGAAGAATGGTCCGATGAGCGTGTTTTTGCCTACCTCAACCAACTTCCGCCAGCGGGTGTGAACGCAGATTTTCATGTGCTCTACCATGCATTCAAACATATGCGTCCAACAGACTATGAACGTCTTTTGACTCAATTTATTGCGGACGGACGCGATATTAATGCCAAAGACCCTGAAGGCCAACGCATCCATGATGTGATTGCCAAATTTCCGCGTCAATCGGCACCATTTTTAGAAGTTCTAGCAAAGTTTGCTTAAGCTTTTTTTATTTGAATAAGACTGCATAATCTATCTTAGTAAAACTTAAGAGATAGATTATGTGGTTTATTCAATTTCCTAAATTATTTACATTTATTACAAATAATCTTAAAGTCATCAACACCATTTTATTCTAAATATAAATTTATGAACCCAGAACCTATTAATTTAAAACAAACACAACCCATCCAATCAAATCATATAGAAAATTTAAAAACTATTAGTGTTAATAAGTTTATCTTTCTATCCTTAATTTCCTTTGGTTTATACCCAATTTGGTGGATGTTTAAAGCATGGCGATTTTTTCTAATCAAAGATAATTTAAATATTATGCCTGCTGCTCGTGCAATTTTTTCTATATTCTTTTTATATTCACTATTTAATCACATAAAAAACTACGCCAAAGAACAAGGGTATACTAATGATTTCTCTTCAGGTTGGATGTATTTAGCATATCTAATTACATCTTTACTAGCTAGCCTACCCGATCCTTACTGGCTTATCTCTCTATGCAGTATTATATTTTTAATACCAGCATTTAAAGCGTTGAACTATGCACAAAAACAATTAAATACGACAATTGAGCAAGAAAAATTCAATACACCTCAAATCATTTTAATCATTATAGGATCTATCATGTGGCTACTGATTATTGTCAGTTTTATTATATTATTTCTATATAAGTGATCTAAAATTTAGCAATTAAAAAAAGCCTCTTCAAGAGGCTTTTTTCTTATCTCAATTTATCGATTTCCAATGAGGAAAATACCAAACACGGTAAAAATGCCACCGGAAATACCATCAATCCATTTTGAAAAATTACGATAAGCCGATCTAAAACTTGGTAATGAAAAAATAAAAGTCACAAAGCAGAACCATAAAATTGTTTCGACTGTGACAATAATAAAGAGCAGCCAATGAACCTGATCAAGTTGAGGGTTGGCTAAAAATAAAGAGAAAACACTACCAAAATAAATAACAGCTTTAGGATTTGATAGATTGGTTATCAGGCCTTTAATAAAAAATAGATAAGGTGCTTTTGGTAGCTCTACAGCAACATTATCTTCTTGCTGATTTTTTGAAAATGCCGAACGTAACATCTGATAGCCTAACCAACATAAGTATAAGCCACCGGCGATGAGTAAACCTTGTTTTAACCAAGCCATTTTCTCAAAAATAAGATTTAATCCCATCAGTGCTAAACATGCCCAAAACATAACACCTGCTGTGATACCACCCACCACTAACATAGCATCTTTATGTGATCGACTAATCGCTGTTTGAGATACAAGAAAAAAATCAGGTCCTGGAGTAATAAGTGCACAAAAATGGATAAAAGCTAACGTGATTAGAGCAAGTAACATGTTTTCCTCCAGATTTAATTCGTTGTTATTTATTTAGGAAAAATACATTAGCATTTTTTACTATACGTTAAAATCTTTAAGTCATTTTATAAATAGATTCAGTTTATTTAAATTATAAAAAAAGCCTCCAGAGAGGCTTTTTTTATTGAGATAAGTTCTTAAACTAAAATATCTCGCTTACCATTAGGCCCCATTGCGCTCACAATGCCGTTCTCTTCCATTTGATCAATGATACGAGCAGCACGGTTATAACCAAGGCTAAATTTACGCTGTAGTGACGATGTAGAAGCTTTACGAGTTTCTAAAACAAATGACACACATTGATCATAAAGTGCATCACGGTCAGAACCTCCCTCCCCCTCTTCAAAACCACGTGAAGTCGGTTCTTCGTCAAATGGAGTCAAGATTTCGTCGACATAATCCGGCTCACCACGTTCACGCCAAGCATCACAAATGCGGTTGACTTCATCATCGCTGATGAATGCACCATGCACACGCTCAGGTTCGATTTTACCAGGCCCTAAGAACAGCATATCACCATGACCGAGCAAATCTTCTGCACCGCCTGCGTCCAAGATAGTACGCGAGTCGATTTTACTGTTTACACGCAATGCGACACGCGTTGGAATATTGGCTTTAATCAAACCGGTAATGACATCAACAGATGGACGTTGAGTTGCGAGCAATAGGTGAATACCAGCAGCACGAGATTTTTGCGCTAAACGTGTAATCATTTCTTCTGCTTTTTTACCCACCTGCATAATCATGTCGGCAAACTCATCCGCAACAATCACAATAGATGGTAATGGTGTTAAACGAGGTGCGCGTTCTTGTGTCGCCGAATCACTTGGTTTCCAAGTTGGGTCAATTAGATCTTCCCCATTCGCAATTGCTTCTTCAACTTTACGATTGTAGTCACTTAATTTACGAATTTTAAGAAACGACATCAGCTTATAACGACGTTCCATTTCATTCACACACCAGTTCAATGCGCTTACTGCATCTTTCATGTCAGTAACAACTGGGGTTAATAAATGCGGAATATCATTATAGTTTGCAAGTTCAAGCTGTTTTGGATCGATTAAAATCAAACGTAACTGGTCAGGTGTATATTTAAGCAGCATCGATAAAATCATCGAGTTTACCGCAACCGATTTACCAGAACCCGTTGTACCCGCAACTAGCATGTGTGGGGCTTTGGCTAAATCAGTTAATACGGGATTCCCCGAAATATCTTTACCCATCGCCATACTGATTAATGCGCTTGGATCGCGATATGTTGGCGTTTCCAATAATTCAATCAAACGCACCATTTCACGGGCACTGTTTGGTACTTCAATCCCAATATATGGTTTACCAGGAATTACTTCCACTACACGAACAGAGGCCATCGACATTGAACGGGCTAAGTCACGTGAAATATTGGTTACCTTAGATGCTTTAACACCTGGTGCTAAATCTAATTCAAAACGGGTAACTACTGGCCCTGGTTGAGCTTCAACCACTTGAGCCTTAACATTAAATTCTTGTAACTTAATTTCAAGTAATTCAGATAAACGTGAAAGCTGCTCTTCAGTGAAGTTAACTTTCTTATTCGGATCAACCTTATCAAGTAGATCAAGACCTGGCAAAGTTGGTAAATCCAAACGCTTCTTGGCAACCTGCATTGCACGAGACATTGGTCGACCAGCTGCATCTGTTAATGGCGCATCTAAATCGAAATCATCTTCATCAATATCAAGATTTTCTTGAGGTTTCCCCGCAGTTTCCTGCCATGCCTCAATAAACTCTTCTTTTGAAAGTTTATCGGCCTGAATAGTCGTTTGAATAGGAGCTTTTACAAATGCTGAAGATTGCGCATAACTACTTGCTCTGACAGGTTCAGCGGGCGCAATATCTTCATCTATTAATAAATCATCAAAGTCTTCAAAAACTTGTTCATTTGCTAAATTTTTAGGTGACTGATTTACATTTGATAAAGGTGAAGATGTTTCATTCGCAATATTCACAGATTGCGAAGTTGGTTCTGCTTCTACATGTTGATCTTGAACAAATGGTGTATGCACATCTGTTGCAGTTTTACTGTTTGGAACCGCAGCAAGCAACTCATCAAAAATTTCATCATCATTCCAGTCAAGACCATGTAGGTCTTGTTTAGCTGCAGGTTGAGTTTGATGAACTTGTGAAATAGTCTGCTGGAATTGATCATGAGCAGGAGCTTGTTCTGTTGAATCATCTGCTGCTCTTAAAAGTGCATCAATTTCTTGCTTATGACTCGCATCATCACGTTGTAAAGCACGCCATACTTCACCCGTAGCCACTAAACGTTGGCTATCTTTTTCAAGCTTATGGGCTTGCTCAAGCGTATGTTCAAAGTTTTGAGCATTTGCAACTGGCTCAACTGCTACAGGTTCAGGTCGGCTCTGCTCTTTCGCTAATACATCTGCAAATAACCTTTCAGCAACCGCATCATGTCGTGTTGCTGTAGGTTGTGATTGAGTGGCTTCAGATTGAACTGGCGCTTCTTTTTCATCTGAAGCATTTACCTCAGTGTTTTGTGCAACTTTAACTGCCGCTGCTTTGTTAGCAGGCTGAGTTGTTAAGTCATAATCCGATTCGTTTGGTGATACGTTTTTATAAAATAAATCTTGTAAATAGCTTGGTGTCGCTTTGAGCATAACCCATGTTTTGCTCCATTGCACCCCAAATGCAAGAGTAAACAAAACCACTCCGAAAACGAGTAAGAATAAGGTCGCACCGTAAATTGTTAGCAATTGAGATAGGCTTTGACCTAACTCGTAACCAATAATTCCCCCAGCCGCATTATCTAAAGTATCTGCCGGCACATTCCAATGTAAATAAAGCAGGCTAGACACAACCAAAATTAAAAAGAATTGTGCAGCATAACGAAATGGGCGGTTTAAAAAACTACGTGGCCACCACACCTGTATTGCTTCAATAAAAAGGAAAATTGGAATAAGCAAACTTGCCCATCCTAAAAAACCAAACAGCAAATCTGCAATCCATGCGCCAGCAATACCACTTGCATTGGATACTTGCTGAGTATCACTGGAAATATGCATCCAGCCCGGATCAAATGGTGTATATGTTACTGTTGCCAGAAACATATAAATCCCAAAAGAAACCAAGAATAATGTCATCAATAAGCGCTGTGCATAAACACTCGACACCGCAGTCATATACTGTCCTGTAACCCATTTAATTATTGGTTTAGAGATGTGAAGAACTACATTCTAGATCTTCAACGAATGAACTTTATATTATGCACCTGTTCTTACAAAAAAGGTGCATGATTCTTTACAGTTGTTGTTAACATGAGGCACTTCTATATTGTTATATAACTTAATTCGATTGACCTGATCAATATTATCCACATTGATTTAACGCTATTGATCGGCAAATTCACGTATAATTTTCAAAATTCTCGAAATAAATAAGGATACCCTCAATGAGTGCTCGTCATTCTCGGTTAATTATTCTCGGTTCTGGCCCTGCGGGCTATAGTGCAGCTGTCTATGCAGCACGTGCAAACCTTAAACCTACTTTGATTGCAGGTTTACAACTAGGTGGGCAACTTACAACAACAACCGAAGTTGACAACTGGCCGGGCGATCCTGAAGGTTTAACAGGTCCTGCATTAATGGATCGTATGCAAGCACATGCTGAACGCTTTGGTACAGAACTCGTCTATGACCATATTAACGAAGTGGACTTAAACGTACGTCCTTTTGTTCTAAAAGGTGATATGGAAGAGTACACATGCGATGCTTTGATTATTGCAACTGGTGCTACAGCTCAATATCTTGGCCTAGAGTCTGAACAAAACTTTATGGGACAAGGCGTAAGCGCATGTGCAACATGTGATGGTTTCTTCTACAAAAACCAAAAAGTAATGGTTGTAGGTGGTGGTAACACTGCTGTTGAAGAAGCGCTTTATTTATCAAATATTGCTTCACATGTAACGCTAGTACACCGCCGTGATAGCTTACGTTCTGAAAAGATTTTGCAAGATCATTTATTTGCCAAAGAAAAAGAAGGCAAAATCAGCATTATCTGGAATCACGAAGTTGAAGAAGTATTGGGTGACAATACTGGTGTAACAAGTGTTCGCCTTAAATCAACTCAAGATGACTCTAAGCAAGACGTAGAGGTACATGGTCTATTCGTTGCAATTGGCCACAAACCAAATACTGGAATGTTTGATGGTCAATTAAACTTACGTGATGGCTATATTCAAGTACAAAGCGGTACTTCTGGTAATGCAACAGCTACTTCTGTAGCTGGTGTTTTTGCTGCTGGTGACGTCGCTGACAGCATTTATCGCCAAGCGATTACTTCTGCTGGGTCAGGCTGTATGGCTGCTCTAGATGCTGAAAAATATCTAGATAATCTCGCTTAATTTAATCGATGCAAAAAAAGACATCCAATAAACGATTGGGTGTCTTTTTTTATGTTTTATGATGTTTATCTCTTCATATTTTCAAAATGGTCTAAATGTGTAAAACGTCCTGACCTCGTCTGATATTGGTCAATCTAAGGAACTAACCGTTGAAAGTGCTCAGACTGAACATGTCGATCTAATGCTGCCCGGTCTACCCATTCCTCAATAAAAACAAAATGTCCTAAATTTTTTATATCATGATATAAATCATACGCGACACACCCTTCTTCACATCGCGTTTTATCAACAAGCTCTTGATAAAGTGGTAAAACCAAATCAATTTTCTTAATATCAATAAAATCTTCTGCAATAAGTTTTAGCATCACGCAAACCTTTTCTATTCGTTCATGCATGCTAAAGTTGAACAATAAAAATTGTCAATGAAGCTTAGTTACGTTAATTTTGAACCATTCCATTTCATTTTATTTTTTATGCAGAAACTTCCACTCTCTCAATTCATTTTCCCTGACCCTATTGAAGCCGATCCAGATGGTCATGGTTTAATCTGTATTGGAGCCGATCTCTCCCCTTCTACCCTATATGAAGCATACACCCACGGATTATTTCCGTGGTTCAATGAAGATGAACCCATTTGTTGGTGGAGCCCTGAGCCTCGTTGTGTGATCTACCCTCAAAACTACAAGCCAAGCAAGTCACTCCTTAGAAACATGAAAAAACATGATTATACAATTACGGTTAATCATGCCTTCGAAGAAGTTATTCGCTCATGTTCTCTACCAAGAAGTTATGCAGATGAAACTTGGATTAGCGAAGATATTATTCAGGGCTATTGTGAGATGTTTAATGCTGGCTATGGATATAGTGTGGAAGTCTGGGATCAAAACGAACTTGTCGGAGGTCTATACGGCATTACGATTGGCAAAGGATGCTTCGGTGAATCAATGTTTAGTAATGAAACTGATGTTTCAAAAATGGCTTTTTATACATTAATGCTGATTGGACAAGAAAATCAGCTCCCTTGGGTCGACTGCCAGCTTGTAAATAGTCACTTAATTAGCTTGGGAGCTTGTACACTTTCTCGTCAAGACTACTTAAAATCGTTACAAGATGTAATTATTCACCCCTCTATCAATTGGAAAAAGTATCAAGAACGTGTATTTTCAAGTAAAACAATAGCGTTAGATGCAAAATTAATGGAATGATAACAGGAGGGACCAATCATGAAATCATATCACCCGAAGTCCCTTTTAAATGATCTGCAGTATTATATTACTCCACCTCATGATTGCAGCTACCTAGAAAATAAATCGGCGCGCATGGTGTTTTTAGACCCTATTCATCGGATTGATGTGGTCACTCTTTCAGAACTTTCTCGTTTAGGATTTCGCCGTAGCGGTGACTTCGTTTATCGTCCTGAATGCCATTTATGCAGACAATGCTTATCTTGCCGTGTTCCAGTTGCCGATTTCCAAATGAACAGCATGCAAAAAAAAGCGTGGAAAAGAAATCAAGATCTGACCATGACTGTTTTGCCAACTCAGCAAGCTGCTCAAATTCATTATGATTTATATGAACGCTATATTAATGAACGCCATGCAGATGGTGACATGTTTCCACCAAGCTTAGATCAGTTTGAAAAATTTTTAGTACATAGTTGTACAGATAGTTTCTTTTTAGAGCTTTGGAAAGATAACCGTTTAATCAGTGTTTCTACCTGCGATCTAATGGATGATGGGCTGTCTGCGGTCTATACTTTTTTTGATCCAGATGAACATCGTAGATCACTTGGTGTGTACTCTATTTTGAACCAAATCGAATATGTAAAATCGCTTGGTTTAGAATATCTTTATTTAGGTTACTGGGTGCCACACTCAGCCAAAATGAATTATAAGTCTCAATATACCCCTTTAGAACTTTTACTAGATGGGCAATGGCGCCGTTTAAACAGATCCTTATCACCTGACGAAATTCAACAGTTAGGTACATCGCTTATGACAACATTACCTTCTGAATGGAATAATTTAATTATTAAATAATTTTGATCTGACTTTCTTATGAAAAGGACTCAGATCAAAATTTAGAATAAAGAAGCAAAATCATCTGTACAGGTTTTTACCATAATGACCGCATGTTCCCGTCCCCCTTCTGGGGTAGGATAATAATTGCGACGCAGGTCAATTTGGTGAAAACCTGTTTTTTCATATAAACCGATAGCAGCTTTATTACTTTCACGAACTTCTAGAAATATTTGTACTGGTTGATTTTTTAATTGATCAATTGAGGCATTTAATAATTCATATCCTAAGCCCTGACCTTGCATTTTAGGATCAATTGCCATGAGCAATAAATTTGCTTCATCTAATACTGGTTGTAAAATACAAAAACCAACGACTCTATTTTGTGACTCAATGACAGTGCATTGATAAGAATTCAAAGATTCTACAAATTGCTGTCTTGACCATGGGTGTGTTTGCACTGATTTTTCGATTTGTACAACAATATCAACATCAGTGTTTTGCATAATACGAATCATGGGGTTCAGCACAATCAAAGTTTTAAAGTAATGCGTATTATAAAAACTTCACAAGAAAAAACGAGTAAAAAAAAGGACAATTAAATTGCCCTTTTTTACCATCTTTTTAGAGACCTAGTTTTTCACGCCAAGTTGCTAACAGCGCTGTAGTATCAGAATCATTTGGATGAAATTTTGGTCTTAAGAAATCAAGTAACTCTGGAATTTGACGCGTCATAAAACCTTTACGACCATACATAAACTTAAGCATATACTTCGTATCTTTCCAAGTTAATTTATCATCAGTCTTGAGTAACTTAGCAGTAAAATAAGATTGAGTTGCAAAGATTAATGCCATTGCAATAATCAAAGCTGCTGAGCGCATAAAATAAGCTTTCGGACCTTGCCCATACATGCTTGTGTACACATCAAATGCCACAGCTTTATGTTCATTTTCTTCAACTGCATGCCACATCCATAAATGATACATCGTGTCATCTTGGAACATCGCCTGAATTTCAGGGTTTTGTAAAAGCTCAGCCGCAATCGTAGACGTAAAATGTTCTAGTGCACATGTTCCCGTCAAATCAATCATTTCTTTGGTGTAGCCAAAAGGTTTCATTAATTTGGTTACAACAGCCGTACCCATCTTAATGACTTTTCCTGTTTGCTTTTCCATATGACGAACATCATAACCATAAGCCTGCGCTGAAGCATTAAATGCTAAATGCTCTTTCGAATGCATCGCTTCTTGACCAATAAAAGCACTAATTTCTTTTTGAAGATCTGGATCAGTAAGCTTTGGATCATTTCGAACAGCACGAGTACTATTTACAAAGAACTGCTCACCTTCTGGGAAAAGGGCCGATAATGCTGTCATAAAATGTGTCAATGCCGCATCATAGTTTGCCCAATAGCGTGGGACCTGAGTAAATTCAAAGTCCATACGACGCACAGGGAAACTAGCACCAGCACGATTGGAAATATTTACCTTAGCATTCATCTCAGACTCCTTTTAAGTGAATAGCTAATTCACATATAACTTTATTTATTTTCTTAATATTTATAATCATACGTCTTTCGATGTACCAATTAAGTGCAGATGAGGACAGAGAAATATCAGATGAGGTCATTAATAACCCCATAAAGGTGCATAGACTTACTTATACTTATGGTTAGCAAATAATACTTAAAAAGAAAAAAGGGCTACTCATGAGCCCTTTCAAATCAACATAGATTTAAATTACAAACCTAATTTTGCTTTCCATGTTTTCAATAGACTAACTGTATCTAAATCATTTGGATGAAAACCAGGTTTAAAATAAGCTAGCATTTCTTTAGCCATACCACTAATAATACCTTTAGATGGGCTATATCCATATTTATAAATTACTGATAGCTCAGTTAAATTCAACTTATTGTCTTGTTTTAATAAACGAAGTACAAAAGATGATTGAATCAAAAAGATTAAAGTCATCGCAAATACTAGTGAACTCGTACGTAAAGCATAAGCTTTTACACCTTTGCCAAATACACCTTCGTACACGTCAAAAGCTACGGCTTTATGCTCATTTTCTTCGATAGCATGCCAATACCACATCGTTGACATCGTCTCATCTGTCATCAACTCTTGAATGTGCTTATTAACTAATAACTGTGAAGCTATAGTAGCGGTAAAATGTTCAAGTGCTGTTGTAGCTGTCAGGTCAACCATTTCTTTGGTCATACCGAAAGGTTTAACAATTTTTACAAAAGCTTTAATTGCTGTTTGAATCGCCGTGTCAGTAAACTTCTCTAATGTTTCTACATCGTGACCAAACTTTTGAGCAGAAGCATTAAAATTTACATGCTCTTGAGTATGCATTGCTTCTTGCCCAATGAAGGCACTAATCTCTTTTTGCAATGCTTCATCATCTTTAATAGATGGGTGATAACGTACAGCACGTACACTATCTATGAAGAATTTTTCACCTGCCGGAAACAAGGCCGACAATGCTGTCATAAAGTGTGTGAGTCCAGCAGAACCATTCATCCAATATTCTGGTACATCATTAAAGTCAAAGTTCATACGACGTACAGGAAAGCTCGCCCCTGCGCGATTCGTAATATTCACTTTAGCATTCATACCCAAAGCTCCTTATTAAGTAATCCAAATTACTCAAACTTTATTGTTCGTTTTCTTGATTCTTATCATACAAATTTCATAAAAAGGATTAAGGGTAAATAAGGACATTGAAATATCAGTTAAGGCCAGCTTTTATAGTGATTGTTAGACAATTAAATATAAAAAAAGCGCTCTAAAAAGAGCGCTTTTTTCACTGAAAGTGATTATGCAGTTACTTTCGCAACAACACCAGCACCTACAGTACGACCACCTTCACGGATCGCAAAACGTAGACCTGGGTCCATTGCGATTGGGTGGATTAATTCTACTGACATTTCAACGTTGTCACCTGGCATAACCATTTCAACGCCGTCTTGTAATTGGATTGCGCCAGTTACGTCAGTTGTACGGAAGTAGAACTGTGGACGGTAACCGTTAAGGAATGGAGTATGACGACCACCTTCTTCTTTAGAAAGTACGTATACTTCTGCATCGAATTTAGTGTGCGGCTTGATTGTACCTGGTTTAGCAAGTACTTGACCACGTTGTACGTCTTCACGCTTAGTACCACGTAAAAGAACACCACAGTTCTCGCCTGCACGACCTTCGTCAAGAAGTTTACGGAACATTTCTACGCCAGTTACAGTTGTTTTAACTGTATCTTTAATACCAACGATCTCTACTTCTTCACCAACTTTAACGATACCAGCTTCTACACGGCCTGTTACTACAGTACCACGACCAGAAATTGAGAATACGTCTTCGATTGGCATTAAGAATGCTTTGTCGATAGCACGTTCTGGTTCTGGAATGTAAGAGTCAAGCGCTTCAACAAGAGCAAGAACTGAAGACTCGCCATATTGACCAGCATCACCGTTAAGAGCAGCAAGAGCTGAACCACGGATAACAGGAGTGTCATCACCTGGGAAGTCATAAGTAGAAAGAAGTTCACGAACTTCCATTTCTACTAATTCAAGTAATTCTTCATCATCAACAAGGTCACACTTGTTCAAGAATACGATGATGTAAGGTACACCAACCTGACGAGAAAGAAGGATGTGTTCACGAGTTTGTGGCATTGGACCATCAGTCGCAGCACATACAAGGATCGCGCCGTCCATCTGAGCAGCACCAGTAATCATGTTTTTAACATAATCGGCGTGGCCCGGGCAGTCTACGTGAGCGTAGTGACGGATTGGAGAATCGTATTCTACGTGTGAAGTATTAATTGTAATACCACGTGCTTTTTCTTCAGGTGCTGAGTCGATTTGTGAGTAATCTTTCGCTTCACCGCCGTAAGTTTTTGCACAAATAGTTGCAATCGCAGCAGTTAAAGTTGTTTTACCATGGTCAACGTGACCAATTGTGCCCACGTTTACGTGTGGCTTATTACGTTCAAACTTGGCTTTAGCCATGATGATCTTCCTTTATAAACTGCTCATGCAGGGTCACTGCACGAGCGCTTGGTTTTTAACTAAGAATTAGTTTGGGCTTATAGTAATCGAAAGATTACTCGTCGTCACCTTTTTTACCGCCAGTCTGGAACTTAGCGATGATGCCTTCAGCCACGTTACGTGGAGTTTCAGCGTATTTAGCGAATTCCATAGAATAAGTCGCACGACCTTGAGACATAGAACGCATTTGAGTCGCGTAACCAAACATCTCAGCCAATGGAACTTCTGCTTTAATTGCTTTAGTTCCACCAGGAAGATCATCCATACCTTGAACCATACCACGACGACGGTTTAAGTCACCCATGATATCGCCCATGTAGTCTTCTGGAGTTTCTACTTCAACTTTCATGATTGGTTCAAGAAGGATAGGATCAGCTTTCATGAAACCGTCACGGAAAGCGTATGAACCAGCCATTTTGAACGACAATTCATCAGAGTCGACATCATGGTAAGAACCATCGAATAATGTCGCTTTGATACCCACAACAGGGTAACCAGCCAATACACCATTCTTCATACGTTCTTGAATACCTTTGTCAACCGCGCCAAAGAATTCTTTAGGTACTACACCACCAACAACTTCTTCAACGAATTGGTATTCTTTACCAGCTTCTTCAACATCAAGCGGTTCAAGACGTACATATACGTGACCAAACTTACCTTTACCACCAGTTTGACGTACGAACTTACCTTCTTGTTCAACAGACTTTTTGATCGTTTCACGGTAAGCAACCATTGGTTTACCAATGTTCGCTTCAACACCGAATTCACGCTTCATACGGTCAACGATGATGTCAAGGTGAAGCTCACCCATACCAGCAATAATTGTTTGACCAGATTCTTCGTCTGTACGAACGCGGAACGATGGATCTTCTTTAGCCAAACGACCTAAAGCGATAGACATTTTTTCTTGGTCTGCTTTAGTTTTTGGTTCAACAGCCAATGAAATTACTGGCTCTGGGAATTCCATACGCTCAAGAGTAATGATGTTTTTCTCATCACATAATGTATCACCAGTAGTAACGTCTTTAAGACCTACACACGCTGCGATATCACCTGCACGGATTTCATCAAGATCTTGACGTTCGTTCGCATGCATTTGCACGATACGACCGATACGTTCACGCTTAGATTTAACTGGGTTATAAACCGGATCACCTTGTTTAAGAACACCAGAGTAAACACGTACGAATGTTAAGTTACCTACGAATTTGTCGTTCATGATTTTGAACGCAAGTGCAGAGAACGGAGCTTCGTCAGATGCTTCACGAGACGCTTTAGTTTCGTCTTTGTCGTCAAGGATACCTTCGATCGCTTTAACTTCTGTAGGTGATGGTAAGAATTCAATTACAGCATCCAACATACGTTGAACACCTTTGTTTTTGAACGCTGAACCACAAAGCATTACTTGAATTTCAGAAGCTAATGTACGAGCACGTAAACCTGCAATGATCTCTTCTTTAGAAAGATCACCTTCTTCAAGGTACTTGTCCATTAATTCTTCAGAAGCTTCAGCCGCAGCTTCAACCATTTTTGTACGCCATTCGTTAGACGTATCAACTAGGTCAGCTGGGATATCAGCATATTCAAACTTCATACCTTGAGATGCTTCATCCCAGATAATCGCTTTCATTTCGATAAGGTCAACAACACCCTGGAATGTATCTTCCGCACCAATTGGCACAACGATAGGAACAGGATTACCACCTAAACGAGTTTTAACTTGCTCAACAGCACGGAAGAAGTTTGCACCAGTACGGTCCATCTTGTTCACGAATGCTAAACGAGGCACTTTATATTTGTTCGCTTGACGCCATACAGTTTCAGACTGAGGTTGTACACCACCTACAGCACAGTAAACCATGCACGCACCGTCAAGAACACGCATAGAACGTTCAACTTCGATTGTGAAGTCTACGTGTCCCGGGGTGTCAATTACGTTGATACGGTGTTGTTCGAATTGGTTACCCATACCAGACCAGAAACAAGTTGTAGCAGCAGAGGTAATTGTAATACCACGCTCTTGCTCTTGTTCCATCCAGTCCATTGTTGCTGCACCGTCGTGTACTTCACCAATTTTGTGAGATACACCTGTGTAGAACAAAATACGTTCAGTTGTAGTTGTTTTACCTGCGTCAATGTGCGCAGAAATACCGATGTTACGGTAACGAGTAATTGGGGTTTGGCGAGCCATGATGTCTACATTCCTAAATGTTATATTTAAAACAGGACGCACCAATTAAATTGATGCGCGCGAATATCCAAACAGGCAACTTAAATACCTGCAAAGCTCCCACTTTGATAAAGAGCAATGTTGAATCGAGCTGCTGTACGCATGAATATTCTCCTGAATAAGGCCTGTTTTATCCGCTTAGAAACGGTAGTGAGAGAAGGCTTTGTTAGCTTCAGCCATACGGTGCACATCTTCACGTTTTTTGATTGCTGCACCTTTACCTTCAGCTGCATCAAGCAACTCACCAGCAAGACGTAAAGCCATCGTTTTTTCAGAACGCTTAGCAGCAGCATCTACTAACCAACGCATAGCTAAGGCAGTACGACGGGATGGGCGTACTTCCATAGGTACTTGATAAGTAGCACCACCAACACGGCGTGCTTTTACTTCAACCATAGGACGAACTTTTTCAAGAGTAGTCTCGAAAAATTCAACTGGGTCTACTTTGTTTTTTTCTTGAACACGTTCTAAAGCACCGTAAACGATACCTTCAGCAACAGATTTTTTACCATCTTGCATTACGTGGTTCATGAATTTAGCGATTGTTTGGCTGCTAAATTTTGGATCTGGAAGGATCTCACGAGCAGCGACTACGCGACGTCTTGGCATTTTAATACACCTAATAATATGACACTTCAGGATAATCCAGCAGTTTGTACAAGTGTCATGTACACGACGCTGGCCTTACTATACGTCGCTTGAATTACAAATCTATGAAGAATTCAAACAAGCGAAACGCTAAAGGGCTTATTGGACTAGTTTCCTAGAATTACTTCTTAGGACGCTTAGTACCGTATTTAGAACGTGATTGATTACGATCTTTAACACCAGCACAGTCTAATGAACCACGAACGGTATGGTAACGTACACCTGGTAAGTCTTTAACACGACCACCACGGATAAGAACAACACTGTGCTCTTGTAGGTTATGACCTTCACCACCGATGTAGCTAGATACTTCAAAACCTGAAGTTAAGCGAACACGGCAAACCTTACGCATAGCTGAGTTAGGTTTTTTAGGTGTAGTTGTATAAACACGTGTACAAACACCACGACGTTGTGGACAAGCCTTCAACGCAGGAACTTTGGATTTTTCAACCAAAGTCGTACGACCCTTACGGATCAACTGATTCGTTGTTGCCATATGGCAATTCTCCCGTTATTAAAAAACCTTAAAAAGAAAATACCTCTTTTTAAGGGCACATAATTGTAAGCTAAGATGCAAAAATGGTCAACACGGCAATACTTACCAAATGTTGACCATATCAATCTTTGACAGGATAACTTACAAATCTAAATAGAGTTCAAATTTTATTTTTAAACCTCTTATTTGTAAGCGTATTGTTAAGAGTATTTTTTATCATTCAAGTCCTCTTCATCTACCTCAGGAGTTAAAGCAGGTTTTTGCTCAGTATGCTCATGTTGCTCTACATGTTTATCAACAAGTTGCTCGATACCTTGATGAACATTTTCCTGAATTTTTTCTTCACTCTTTTTACTTTCTGTAGGCTTTAAGACAATAGATACTTTTGAAATGACATCATGGTTTTCTACTTTATGATGATGTGCTGCATGAATATTGCCATCTTCACCCACATTTAAAAGACGAGGACTCGCCTTCTGGATGAGCGTAACCGCAGCATAATAGGCCTGTAGCGGAGATAAATGCTCACTTGGATGTTCATTTAAATAATGTCTTGCAGCGCCAAAAATAGCTTGTGCTTTATGACCAACATCTTCTTGTAGTTTCCAACTATATACGGCGCTTAAAACAGCACCAGCAACAGGTGTAACTTTGCCAAAAGCTGAAAGTTTAGGAATACGATTTAACCAACCCCATTTAAACTCTCCATCCTCATCAACTAGCCAGTTCTTTAAAGTATCAAAATCGGTAGCTGAACCTAACACTTGCTGAAATTGGTGAATATCTTGCGTTTCCAACATATTTCGTAATGTTTTTAAAGCTATCAATAAAGTTTGCTTTTCAGCAATCAGACTAATATCAACTTCTTTAAAGATAAACTCGACAACGTCTTGATCTGTAACTTCCAGAAGATCAAAACCATGTGATCTTCCTGTCTGATAAATCGTTCTTAAAACCAAGACAAGTGAAACAGGAATATCTACAGCAGCACCAACCACACCCGACACGCCTGTAATTGCACCTTGTACAGTTGCAATTAATTTATTTTGTTCGATAAGCGCCTGACTTAAACGTTGAGAACGGCCCGTATCTTTAGTGAGCTCAAATAAATCTTTAGCACCCGCTTCTTCTAGGATTTTTTCAGTTAAGGTGCTTTTTGAACTAAAGTCATTCAACCAATCAAATAAATAACCTGAGATTTTTTCATCCCAATCTGGGGAAAGAAATGTAGCTACACCATTTACTTTTGTAAAATGTCGTCCAAAGACCTGACGAGTTACTTTCGGCAATTGTTCACGTAGCATTTGTTGAGGACTTTCATATTGCTCAACTTCAAATGGGCTTTTTGTTCTCGATTTTCCTTCAACTGTTTTCCCAGTTGGAATTGGTTCAATTACCTTACTAACGTCACCTGATTGGTTCTGTTGCAAGATACTCAATCCTGTAGAACTGAGCTTTTTAGCCACTCCGAAGACCTGAGAAAACAAATTGTCAGATTGATTATTATTAAATTTTGTCATCAAGTACCTCGATTTTTTAATTTATCTAATTAGACATAAATACTAGGTGGAATGTGGATTTATCTCAACTTGAATGTGTGTATTTTAGTTAACCCTAAATGCAACATACCATGTATTTAGTTATTTTTTTTAAATGTAAAATTGTCATAAAGATTTGCCATAAGAAATAAAAATCCTTTCTGCTATCATGTTAACAACGAAAAAACATGAGTCTTGTTTTCTTACAGCTATATTCTCCTATTCGTTTTAGTAGCTGTTGATCACCATAGACTCTTAATATCACCATAAAGGGACCTGTAGATGAAACGTGTTGTAATCACTGGTATGGGTATTAACTCATGTATCGGTAACTCTTTAGAAGCAGTTACTCATTCACTTCAAAATGGAATCTCCGGGACACGTTTTAACCCAACTTATGCTGAACTCAATTTTAAAAGTCATGTGAGCGCTGCTGCAGAACAAGATTTTGATCATATTGATCGTAAGTTAAAACGCTTTATGGGCGTATGTGCAATGTACGCTTACAATGCTGCTGTAGCTGCTGTTGAACATGCAGGTCTTACTGCTGAGCAAATCGGTGGTAATCCACGTTACGGTATCGCAGGCGGTTCAGGGGGTGGTTCAACTGCATCTGTTGTTGAAATGACAGAGCTTTTAGAAACTAAAGGTGCACGTAAAGTAGGACCTTTCTTCGTACCACGTAACATGTCAAACACTATTACTGCAAACGTAGGTGTTGCATTCAAACTGCAAGGTATTGCTCATACAATTACAAGTGCTTGCGCAACTTCTGCTGACGCAATTGGTTATGCGTACAACCTTATTCAACTCGGCAAACAAGACCTTATGCTTGCTGGTGGTGGCGAAGAAGATCATTGGTCTCAAAGTTTATTGTTTGATGCAATGGGTGCACTTTGCTCAAAATATAATGAAACTCCAGAAACAGCATCTCGTCCATATTCAGCAGACCGTGATGGCTTTGTTATTGCTGGCGGTGGCGGTTTCGTAGTACTTGAATCACTTGAACACGCTCAAGCACGTGGTGCCAACATTTTAGCTGAAGTTGTTGGTTATGCTGCAAACAGCGATGGCGCAGACATGGTTGCTCCAAGCGGTGAAGGTGCTACACGTTGTGTGTTAATGGCACTTGAAGAAGCTAAGCAACATGGCGTAGACAAAATTGACTATGTAAATACACATGGTACATCCACTCCAGCTGGTGACATTACAGAACTTAAAGCAATGGAACGTGCATTTGGCGAAGGCAATGTGCCTCCTCTTAGCTCAACTAAATCTATGACAGGTCATAGCTTAGGTGCAGCTGGTGTACAAGAAGCTATTTACTCTGTTCTAATGATGCAAAACGACTTTATTGCACCAAACATCAATGTAACTGAACTTGATGAAGGCGCAAAACCTTTTGATATCGTACTTGAAAAACGTGATGCAAAATTGAATACTGTAATGAGTAACAGTTTTGGCTTTGGCGGTGTTAACGCTTGCCTTATTTTCAAGAAGTGGGATGCATAATCTCACCTAGGATTATCGATGGATGCACCTTCTGATGCTTTTTTGTGGGTAAAAGCATTACATATTATTGCCGTGGTTTGTTGGTTCGCTGCTTTGTTCTACTTACCACGTCTATATGTTTATCATGCTATGAGTAAAGATGCTGCTAGTCATCAACGCTTTGAAGTAATGGAACGTAAGTTGTATCGTGGAATTATGTGGCCTTCTATGATTGCCACATTAATTACTGCTCATTTTCTTGTAGATTGGGGCGATGCAACTCGACATTATCATCAGGCAACATGGTTTTACCTTAAAGTTGGATTAGTTGCTTTATTAGTTATCTACCATTTGGTATGTGGCTACTATCGTAAAAAACTTATCGGAAATGCTCACTATAAATCACATAAGTTCTGGCGCTTCTTTAATGAAATGCCGACCTTAATTTTATTTGCTGTTGTGATTTTAGTTGTCGTAAAGCCTCAGTTTTAACTGGGGCTTTTGCTTTTCTTATCCAAGAACTCTTTTATTCAGAGCAATAAGAAAACTAGATCTATTTAAAGCTTTATATTTTTAAAACAGAACGATAAAACTAATGAATAACCACACCTCTTTATTTCGCGATATCTAACCTATAGTATGCTAAAGACATAGATGAACTCATTTAATGGCAAAGCTATGCTACTTTTTAATGCCTTTAAACGCTTAATTCGCACACAATTTATTCTTTTTACGCTTTTTATTTTCCGCCACTTAAAAAACTACCCAATTAGGCATTTGACTGCTCAAGAAAAAGTATTAGCACAAATGGTCTTCGGCGACATGCTCAATTGTGAACAACCTAAAATTATTGCTACTCGCTACCTTCCCTGGCAGTCTTACGGTATTTTTATGGCTCCAAACGGAAATATTTATGTCAATCTTTCCGATTACAGTGAAAATTATGCTCTAGAATCTAAATTTATGCAGGGTATTTTTATTCACGAACTCACTCATGTCATGCAGTATCAAAAAGGTATTCATGTACTACTTAAAGGCGCCTTACTGCAATCGGCTTATTATCTGAGCTTTAAAAGTTACAACCCCTATAAATACACCTACTCTCCCCACAAGGCTTTTAGCTCTTATAACATTGAACAACAAGGTGAAATTGCCCGTGACATTTGCTCTGGTAAAATCCCAAATATTATCTGTTCACCTCAACTTCATTTGTAACTAAATAATCAATCCTTCTTTGAACGTAACATTTCTTGCTTCGTGTAAATGAGAATTCTTATAAATCAGAAATACTTACCTAAGCTATAAAATCACTCTTATTTAATTCAAATTATTGAAAAAAATATAACGCCCTTATTCCAAATTGGCTTGTGATAAGGCAGTATACAAACAATAAAAATAATGAAGCCTGTTTCTATTCTATACAGAAAATCTCGTTATTTTTACGCAGAAAATATGTGATTGGTATATATTATTGATCTTGACATTTTTGTTTACTATTTTAATTGTTTAATATCGTATCATACACATCGTTGAAAAATTATATCTATAAAAATCAACACTATGTGTATCTATATTCGTTATGATCTAGGATTAGGTTTGAATGAAAAGTTTTAAAGTTGCCCTTGCTCAGTTTTCTCCGCATATTGGCAATATTGACTCAAACACCAAAAAGATGATTGAGCAAGTAAATCAGGCGAAAAAACAAAACGCTGACCTGATTATTTTTCCCGAGCTTTCTGTTATTGGTTATCCAGCTGAAGACTTATTGCTACGTCCAAATTTAAATAAACGTATGCAAAAGGCTTTTGCTCAACTTGCCGAAGTTAAAGATATTGTCATGGTTTTCGGATTTGTGAACCAGACAGAAGATGGTCAACGTTATAATTCTGCTGCTGTCATGAAAGACGGTCAAGTTTTGGGTGTTTTTAACAAACACAATTTACCAAACTATGGCGTCTTTGATGAAAAACGTTATTTCCAAAAAGGACACCAGCATTTGGTGTTTGAATATCTTGGACATAAGTTTGGCGTATTGATTTGCGAAGATATCTGGTCAATTAATACCGTAAAACAGCTAAGCCAATTAAATGTTGATACTGTTCTTGTATTAAATGCATCACCATACGAAGTCGGTAAACCACAGCACCGTACACAAACCTTAAGTGAACTTGCAAAACAACTTCACCTCAACATTGTGTATGTTAACCAAGTGGGCGGACAAGATGATTTAATTTTTGATGGCACAAGTTTTGTAAGCAATAAAGATGGTGGAATTGCTTTACAAGCACCAAGCTTTAAAGAAGACCTCTACATCGCTGAATTTGACCCAAAAAACAAAGCGTTTAAAGTCACGGAATCAGCACCTCCTTTAGAAACATTTGCAGAGATCTATCAAGGTTTAGTTCTGGCAACACGTGACTATGTAGAGCGTTCAGGTTTTCCTGGTGTAATTTTAGGTTTATCTGGTGGTATTGATTCTGCCCTTACACTTGCTATTGCTGTTGATGCAATTGGTGCAGAAAAAGTACAAGCCGTAATGATGCCTTATACTTATACGTCTCAAATTAGTGTGGAAGATGCAGCAGAACAGGCTCGTCGTATGGGTGTAACTTTCGGTATTGCTGAAATACATTCAGTTGTAAATAGCTTTATGCAAACCTTGTATCCTTTCTTTGGCAACTCACCAGCAGATGCGACCGAAGAGAACTTACAAGCGCGCGCACGCGGCACATTACTCATGGGCTTATCAAATAAATTTGGTAATTTAGTACTCGCTACTGGCAACAAGTCTGAGCTTTCAGTTGGCTACTGTACACTTTACGGTGATATGGTTGGTGGCTTTGCAGTTCTAAAAGATGTTTATAAAACTATCGTATTTGAATTAGCAAAATACCGTAATAGCTTAAGTGAAACTCCTGTTATTCCTGAACGTGTTATTACTCGTCCACCTTCAGCAGAACTTCGCCCAGACCAAAAAGACCAAGACTCTTTACCAGCATATGATGTATTAGATGCCATTCTTTATGCATACATTGAAGAAGATTTAAGTCAGGCAGATATTATTGCCAAAGGTTTTGATAAAGAAGTAGTTGAAAAAGTTATCCGTTTAGTTGATCGTAATGAATATAAACGTCGTCAAGGCGCGATTGGGCCGAGAATTACTTCTCGTGCATTTAGTCGTGAACGACGTTATCCGATTGTCAACGGTTGGACAGCGAATGACTGAGCAGGAAAACTCATCAAAAACTACAGCACTTGCTCGAGCACTTTTGCTTGAGCAAGTGGAATTTTTCAAAAAACAATTATCTATAGAAAACTCGCCTATTTATTTCCAGCAGTTCATCCAACTGTTTATGCAACATGCTGACGAAATAAAACTTCATGAAGTTGTTGATTTAGAGCAACTACAAGCCGTTGTGAAACGTTATGCTTTTGAAATGCAGTTAGGTGCTGGTTTACTTGAGTTTATTGGGGAAATTGCGCAGCGTATTTATTTATCTGCCATGAAGTCTCCAATCCAGCTACAAGATTTGGTATCTGACCACCAATTTGAAATGTGGCTCTCCAAATTTTTAGAAATGGAACATATTCCTCTTTATCTCAATCAGTTTTTAAGAAGTAGTCCTTCTGTACAACAACTTTGCCAATATATTGCAACCTCAACCTTAGAACAAAAATTACCAAAATTTCTAAGCACATCTAGAGTTGATGACTATCACTTTGAATGGCAACACAAACTCAAAAAATTCTCCTTTCTACAGCAACAACGTCTTGAGCATAAACTTGAAACCTGGATTGCCAGCTTTATTCATGAACAACTCACAGAATTAAGTCTTTTATCGAGTGAAGATTTAGAAAGCCTAGTGCGTCATGTGTGGGAAGATATTAGACATAAAAAAATGTATGAGTTTATGAAGCAGCTCACTCCTCTCGATGTTGAAGAGTTTTTTGTTTTAATTTACGAATACTGGAAAGAATTACGCCAATCGCAATTTATGCAAGATCTGATTTTGTATGGTGTCGAAGTTTTTTATGACTTTTATAAAGACCAGAGTTTATTTGAAGTATTAAGTGAGATTGGTTTAACCGAAAGCGACTTACAAACTGAAGCTTTACGTTTTTATCCGAAGGTTATGAATGCCTTTAATGAACACGGTATTTTAGAACCATTATTACAAGCGCTTTTAGCTCCTTTTTATCAAAGCTCAAAAACACTCGATACGATTGAAAAACATTTTAATATGTAAAAAGCAGATAAAAAGAAACCATGCATGAGCATGGTTTTTAAAATGGTGGCTATGACGAGACTTGAACTTGTGACCCCCGCATTATGAGTGCGGTGCTCTAACCAACTGAGCTACATAGCCGTAAACTGTGTGCGCATTATCTATAGTTCTGTATAGCAGGTCAAGAGTTCAAAACCACTAAATTCCATCAAATGAACAAATAAGATTCAGATCATCATTATTTGTTCATTTTTTAGCAAATTTTCACTTTAAACAGTTGATCAACCAAAGAAATATATTAGAGATCTAATACTAGTTTTTTTCCTTTTGCTCTTGATACACAAATCATCATGCTCTTTTGTGAAGCCTTTTCTGCATCAGTTAAGTATTGATCGAAATGCTCTGCTTCACCTTCTAAAATAGCAGTTTCACATGTACCGCAAACCCCTTCTCGACACAAACATTCCACATCAATATTTAATGTTTCGATGGCTTGTAAAATTGTTTGATTACTTTGTACTTCAATTTCCTGATTAGACTTAGCAAGTACCACCGTAAACGCTTCACCATCTTCAGGAACTGTTGAAGCAAATTGTTCCCAGTGGATATATTCATCGCGGTAACGATGCTTATTACAGCAATCAATCACAGCATCAATCATGGGTTTCGGTCCACAAACATAGACATGTGTACCTTTAGGTTGTGATGAAATCAGTTCATCCAAATTTAATGCGCAACCTTCTGAGTCAACATAACTAAACACATGCTCAGCATGTTTCTGTTTTAAATCATCTAACAAAGCAGCGTGTTCAGGTGAACGATAAGCATAATGTAGCTCAAACTCAGCACCGCGTGCTGCAAGCTCATCCATTTGTGGCAAGAATGGTGTAATGCCAATACCACCTGCAATTAAGATATGTTTATTGCCTGTCTCAGCTAATGGAAATAAATTTTTTGGTTCTGAAATCTGAATTTCACAGCCTTCATTACATTGATCATGCATAAAAACCGAACCGCCCTTACCTTCCACGTCTTTACGAACACAGACTTGGTAAGTCGATAGATCTTGCGTACAGCTCATTAATGAATAGGCATTTGAAAGCTGTTCATTCATTTTGACAATAATATGGCTTCCCCCACTAAATCGAGGAAAGTTCTGCCCATCTTGACGTTTGAACGTAAACCGTTTGATTAAAGGGGTAAGCTGCTCCACATGAGTAACAACTGCCGGGAACATTTCATAATGACTAGCCATATTAGAATCCTTCTTTTACCGCATTTTCTTATTGCTAGGGCTTATCCTTAAAGCCCTAAACACATGTATTTAATGGTCATGAACTCTTCAAGACCATACTTTGAGCCTTCACGCCCAACACCTGATTGCTTCACACCACCAAATGGTACAACTTCATTTGAAATTGCTGTTGCATTCATACCGACCATTCCATATTCAAGCTGTTCTGATACTCGCCATAAACGTGAAATATTTTCGCTATAAACATAAGCAGCCAAACCGAAAATGGTGTCATTTGCCTGAGCCACGACGTCTGCTTCATCTGTAAAGCGAATGAGTGGTGCAACGGGACCAAAAATTTCTTCTTGGACAATTTCCATCGTACGGTCAACATTAGTTAAAACCGATGGCTCATAAAAGGTTTGTCCTAAAGCATGTTGTTTACCACCACAAGCAACTTTAGCTCCTTTACTTACCGCATCATCAATCAACTGCTGTGCTTTTAACACAGCTTTTTCATTAATTAATGGGCCAATTTGCACGCCATCTTCAAGCCCATTACCAACTTTAAACTTTTGTACTTCTTGTACAAACTTCTCGGCAAAAGCTTGATAAATATTGTCGTGTACATAAATGCGGTTAGCACAAACACAGGTCTGGCCTGCATTACGGAACTTAGCAAAAATCGCACCTTGTACAGCTTTATCTAAATCGGCATCATCAAACACAATCAGAGGAGCATTTCCGCCCAACTCAAGCGCTAATTTTTTAATGGTACTTGAGCACTGCTGCATCAATAAACGCCCTACTGGAGTTGAGCCAGTAAAGGTCAATTTTTTCACTTTTTCATGTGAAGTAAATACCGAACCAATTTCTTGTGATTTACCTGTAACGACGTTAATCACACCAGCCGGAATACCTGCTTTTTCTGCAAGCTTCGCAATCGCTAAAGCACAATAAGGCGTTTCATTCGCTGGCTTAATCACGACCGTACATCCAGCTGCTAAAGCTGGTGCTGCTTTACGAGTAATCATGGCGATTGGGAAATTCCACGGCGTAATGGCAGCCACCACACCCACAGGTTCTTTACTAATAATAAAACGCTGCTGGTTATTGACGGTTGGAATCACATCACCATAAATACGCTTACCTTCTTCGGCAAACCATTGAATAAATGATGCAGCATAACGCACCTCGCCTTTCGCCTCTGCCAAAGGTTTACCTTGTTCAATAGTCATGATTAAAGCAAGTTCATCGGTATGTTCTAGAACCAGTTTGTACCAAACCAATAAAATATCTGCACGGTTTTGGGCAGTTAAAGCTTTCCAACTTTGTAAAGCCGTATAAGCAGCCTCAACTGCTTGAGTCGCCTCAGCCGCTCCCATATTTGGAATTGTGCCAATTTCTTCGCCTGTTGCTGGGTTAGTCACTGGAACCGATGCATTTGACTGTGCAGCTAACCATTGCCCGTTAATATAGGCTTGTTGCTGAAATAATTCTGTGCTTTGTAAACTCGACATATCATCTTCCTAACTGAAGAATCAGGTGTAAGTCATCTTTACACCTGAATAAATCCATTTGTTTTATTTGTGATGCTGCGCCACCAGATGTTGGAAGTAAGCAATACCATGCTCACTAATTCCTGAGCGTTGTTTGTCAGTCATGATACGGCCTTGACCACGATAACCACGTGATTTCAAACCACGTTGTACGCTTTCGACCAAGTTCAAATCTTCAGGGCGGAATACATTGCGATACCACTCAATTAAGTCTTTCTGATCTTGAGTGAGTTCTTCGTTCGTGAAGTAAATATCGTAGTGCTGCAAAGTCGTTTCTGCATCCACGGGGAACTCATAGATCACCGTCATGAAATTGCTGCCTGGTGGTACGTTGAACATAGTACAAGGCCAAGTCCAGAAACCATGAAACTCAGGATCTGTTATTGATGGATCAAGCTTGAATGATTTCTCTGACGAACGCGCGAAACCGTACTGTAATGTCCAGTTTTGATGTGTTGTGTGCCAATATTTATCAACTTGTACAGAGTCAGCAAAGCCCGGATGTGCAGGCCCACAGTGATAACATTCTAAGTAGTTATCGACAATAACTTTCCAGTTTGCTGGAGTTTCTGTCACAAAGCGTGCTGCCAATTTTAAATCTTTAATTACACTACATGCTTGATTTAAACGCTCAGCAAATTCAGGAAGTTGGTCTTCTACGCATGTCGCATTTTCATCCATATTAATGAAAACAAAGCCTGCATATTCCTCAACCTTTAAAGGCACCATGCTTGAATTTTCTTTGTCAAAAGATTCGACATGGTCACAGTTACGCGCCAAGGCTAAGCTACCGTCTAGCTTAAAAGTCCAAGCATGATATGGGCAAGTAATTACATTTTTTGCTTTACCACTACCACTTAAAAGCTCGTGACCACGATGCGGACAGACATTATAAAACGCACGTAAAACGCTATCTTTACCGCGAATGATGACAATATTTTCACCAATTACTTTACGGGTAATATAGTCATTTGGTTGTGCCAATTCACTGCCATGTGCAACACAAATCCAGCTTTTAGCAAAGATTGCTTCTTTCTCATGCTCAAAAACTTGCGATGAAGTATAGAAAACTTTAGGAAAAGTCCATGCAACATCTGGGTTTGCACAAAAATCTTCAGGTAATTTTTCAACTGCATTCATGTTATTACTCCATTAAATTCTTTTCGTCCAAATGACTCGATATTAAATTGATGTCTTTTCGACACTGCTCGACATGCGGCGTATCGCACTCAGCATGTTTTGATATAACTGTTGAACTTCTGGGCAATCACGCATAAGACGTAAACTGCCATGTAATAAACCTTTGCCTAAATGGAACTCACTCGAAATTCCTGCTTGTTCCAATTTTTGAGTAAGGAGATAACCGTCATCACTTAAAGGGTCATATTCTGCAACTGCCACAAAACTTGTAGGCATATCTGAAAAATCAGTTGCCAATAAAGGCGCTAGACGTAAATCCTGCCAATCTTGTGAGTTAGGAGCATATTCCTTTAAATAAAAATGCATATCTTCCGTTGTTAACAACGGCGCATGGGCATGCTTTTGTGCGGCTGGTGTATCAAGCGCTGTAGTTAAACACGGATAAACCAAAGCCAGTCCTTGAGCTTGCATACCACTATGCTGTAGATGCACTGCAAGGGCTGCTGCTAAATTACCCCCAGCGCTATCCCCTGCTAGAACGATATTTTCGCTATCGATCTGCCAAGTTGAACCATGCTTTTTAAGCCATTGATAAACTGCTAAACAATCTTCATAAGCTGCCGGAAAGCGATGCTCTGGTGCCATGCGGTAATCTACGCTAATGACAACTGCATTTAAGTCCTGACACAAATAGCTGGTAATAAATTCATGTGAATCGAGCCCACCAACCATCCAACCGCCGCCATGTAAATACAACACACAAGGCCAACCAGACTCAGGTCGATCAGTTTTTGGTAAATACACACGAACAGGAACTTGATGCTCATCATTTGCAACAAAGCGATCTTCTACTTCAATCTTGCCATCACGTGGCAAAGTGTAGTGTCGACACATCGCGTCATAGGCCGCACGGACTGATTCAATATCTGCATCTGCTGGTGAATAAATGCTGCTCCAGTACACTAGGCTTTGCATTTCTTCACTTAAGGCATAAGTGGTCTGTTCATGTGTAGTCATTACCGTTCCCTCTAGCTGGTTTTTCTGTCCAGTTTGATTGAGCTTGCAAGCTCAAGCTGCATCCGTTTTGCATGTTCATCTTGAGACTGGTTTAAACCAATTTCTTGCTCATCATAACCTTGTTGCTCAATTAAATGCGATGGGACTTTGGCATAATCCTGAATCAACCATTTCACTAAGCCATAGGTTTGAATCAGAATAATCACAATGAATGGTAAAGCCGTCACAATGGTTGCTGTTTTCATGGTGTCTAAAGGTGCCTTACTAAAGATCATGGCAATTGGAACTAAAGTCAGCATGACACACCAGAACAAACGAGCATTTGGCGATGGATCTTGTCCTTCACTTAAACCACGTGTACATGTTGCCGAAACTGCATAGCCTACCGCATCCATATGTGCAGCTAAGAACACCACCATAATGCCGAGGAAAATCCACATCATGAGTTTTCCGGCAGGTAACAGACTGAGCAATTGACCAATCGCAACCTCACCACCTTGTTGGCTTAAGATTTGCGGTACATTTACAGCTCCATGAATAAAGCTATAAACGCTATAGTTTTCAAACACACCAAAGATGAACCAAAGGCCGACACTGCCACCAATCACCATGGCAAAGATCACTTCTTTAATGGTACGGCCTTTCGAAACACGCGTTACGAACAGTGCCACACCCGGTGCATATGAAATCCACCACAACCAGTAAAATACAGTCCATTCACGAGTAAATTTGCCATCACCCATTGGGTCGGTAAACAGACTCATATCAACAAAGTTGGTTGCCATTAATCCAAAACTCATTAATGAATTATTCAAAATGAATTGTGTTGGACCAAAGCAAAGTACATAAATCGCAAATAACACCACGCCCAAGCACACCATGTGACTTAAACGCTGCATGCCTTTATCCATGCCCACATAAGAACTGAGTGCGAACAGAACCGAAACACCTAAAATAATGATGACCTTAGTCATAAAGGTATTTGGAATACCTGTAAGCTGAGACAAAATATTGGTAAATGTCACGGCGGTGAGTACTAATGAAATCGTCAATGCACCAAACATGCAAAGCAAGAACATAAGGTCAACTAAACGTCCAACCACGCCAGTTGATTTAAAGCCCGTCACAGCCTCAATCACAGAAGCCAAACTTAAACCTTTGTTTTTTCTCACATGGTAGCTGTAGCACAAAGAAATTGATGCCAATGCATAAATTGCCCAAGCACTTAAACCAGAATGAAAAAATGAGTAAGCCACGCTATATTTCAAAGCTTCTGCTGACTCAGGCGGTAAGCTCAAACCCGGAGTTTGATAATAGTAAGCCCAGTCCAAGAAGCCCCAGTACATTGTAGAAGATCCAATACCAGACAAGATGAACATAAAAATCCATGACATCGTGGTGTATTGAGGCTTTCCTTCACCTAGTTTGATTTTGCCGTATTTACTAAAGGCCAGACCAAAAGTAAAAATGATAGCTAAAAAAGCAAACAGTAATACTGGGGTTGTAAATACCGATGTCGTCCACTGCATCCATGTTGCAGCAATCTTGATCGACTCTTGCGAATAAATCGCCAAACCAGCAACTGAAATAAATACAAACAGTAAACTGGTTACGGCAAGAACTTTATCCGTATAAATTTTTGTGTTTTGATTATCCATATCCATACATCCATTTTTGGATGGCGTTATTCCATAGCGAACACGTCCATTTTAATTTGGGCTACACACGATGCAATTGCATCTCCTACCTCATAAGTTTTTGCCTGACCGCCAATATCAGCTGTTTTTGGCCCATTAATTAAGACATTCTCAATCGCCTGCATAATGTCCTGACCTGCTTGAATGCAACGCTCATCTTCTTCACCAAAGAACTCGAACATCATGGCACCTGACCAAATCGCAGCGATTGGATTGGCAATTTGTTTACCGTAAATATCTGGTGCTGAACCATGTACAGGTTCAAACAACGATGGAAATTTTCTTTCTGGGTTTAAATTTGCTGAAGCAGCCAAACCAATGGTTCCCGTACATGCAGGGCCTAAATCGGAAAGAATATCGCCAAATAAATTCGATGCCACAACCACATCAAAACGCTCAGGTTGCAACACAAAACGAGCCGCTAAAATATCAACGTGCTGTTTATCAGCTTGAATTTGTGGATATTGTTTTGCCATCGCATCAACGCGCTCATCCCAGTACGGCATGCTGACAGCAATACCATTTGATTTAGTCGCTGCAGTAATTTTTTTCGCATCACGCTGATTTGCAAACTCAAATGCATAACGCAAAATTCGATCTACACCATGACGCGTAAATACGGCTTCTTGTAAAACAAATTCTCGATCTGTTCCCTCAAAAGCTTTACCACCAATAGCTGAATATTCACCTTCACTGTTTTCACGGACCACGTAAAAGTCGATGTCGCCCGGTTTTTTACCTACTAAGGGACATTTAACACCCGGCATTAAACGCACTGGGCGTAAGTTCACATATTGGTCAAAGCGACGACGGAACTGAAGTAGCGAGCCCCAAAGTGAAATATGGTCGGGCACTTTATCTGGCCAGCCTACAGCACCAAAATAAATTGCATCGTAACCTTGCAAAGTTTCAAACCAGTCATCTGGCATCATTTTGCCGTGCTCAAGGTAGTAATCGCAGCTTGCCCAATCGAAAGCATCGAGTTGAAGCTCAATGCCATGCTTCTCTGCCGCTGCCTTTACAACCTTAATGCCTTCTGGTAGAACTTCTAAACCAATGCCATCGCCTGCAATCGTGGCAACTTTATATCTTTTTGCCATAAGCTTCCTTCACACCTTCAACTAATATCCTTGTATGGCTTAAACATGATGTTTTAAGCAAAAATGATCAATAACGGAACTATCACTCCAATGGACACGGATCGTGAATAATCTACCTAACCTATCGGATTTAAAGGTTTTTTGCACAGTCGCCAAACTAAAAAGTTTTGTTGAATCTGCTGAGGAACTTGGGACATCGCCAGCTTTTATTAGCAAGCGAATTAATATTTTAGAAAACACGTTGAGCTGCAAACTTTTTCATCGCAGCACGCGTCATGTCAGCCTGACGGAAGATGGCAAACTTATTCTTGAAAGAGTTTCGAATATTCTTGAAGAATTTGATGAAGTCTGTGAACTGGTCAATAACCCGCTTAGTACGCCCACAGGTCGTATGGATATTATTAGTAGTTTTGGTTTTGGCAGAAAGCATATCGCACCAATTCTGTCTAAATTAATGATGCTTTATCCAAAGCTTCAGATTCATTTTGACACCATCGACAATACCAAGGACTTGATTCAACACAGTATTGATTTGGATATTAGAATTGGTAATGAAATTGCGCCAAACATGATTGCGAAGAAGTTAGCTTCTAATTTTCGAATTTTATGTGCAGCACCGAGCTATTTACTTAAACACGGCGTACCAGACAGCATTGAAGACTTGCAAACACATGATTGTCTGACCATTAGTGAACGTGATCAATCGTCTGTGCTATGGAAATTTCGACATACTTCTGAAGATGTCTCGGTTCATGTCAAACCACGCTTTGTTTCTAATAACGGCGAAATTATTCATCAGCTTGCCATAGAAGGCCACGGTATTATTTTCCGATCAATTTGGGACGTTGCAGACGAATTGATTACTGGCCAACTTCAGCATATTTTGCCTGAATATTGGCAAGACGCGGATGTTTGGGCAGTTTATCCATCGCGACTCAAAAGCTCGTCTAAATTACAAACTTGCATTTTGTTCATTCAAAATGAATTACTTAATCGATTGCAACATGTACAAAACTTAAGCCGAGGACAACTCATTTCACCCGCAGTCAAACGTGAACCTCCGCCTGAAAAAGTCTTTCTATAAAAAAGCCCTAAGTGAAGCCTATTCACTTAGGGCAATAAATTGCTCTTAAATTTTAGAAATAATATCCAATTGAGAGATAAAATAATTTATCCCAATCATTACTGCTACCTTGTGCAAGACCATCGGCCCCACCGCCCACCATTGGATCATTTTTACTCATAATGTATTCACCCTGAATACCTATGGCTTTGTAATTAAAATAAACTCCTGCAATTAAACGTTCAGAGTCTTTATAGCCATCCTCGTCTTTAAAAAAGCGACTATGAGAGATATAAGGTTTAATGTTTTCAATCTGATGGAATGGCTGAGCAAAGGTATAGTTAATTTCATTGACTAAATACTTACCTTTATTGGCGACTTGATATGGATAGTCGAACGCACCAATCGTTGAACTATTAGGGAATAAATCGTCGCTATTGGTGACATCTTGCTTACCTGCCAAGAACATCCATTGCCAAGCTTGATATTGCGTTTGAGCAAAAACGTTCCAAGATTTACGGTGTCCATCCACATCTGTTCTTTTATTTTCTAAATCAGAATACCAAGCTGACCCACCTAACTCAGTCGAAAGTTTTTGAATCTCATCAATCTCAAATTTTCTAGATGCTCTCGCAATCCACATATTTTTTTCTTCAATATGGGTACCTGTACTTAAATCATCAGCTTCAACAAAATTACCACTGTAACGGCTCGAGTCTTTTGAAGTTCCCTTATAATTTCCACCATCAGTTGGATAGAAACCCAAGGTCAAATTATATTTATCATCTGCAAATTTATATTTGATACCCAAATTATCGATATCTTCTAAACCCACTGTATTTAAAAGTGTTTCGTAATAACTACTTCCCCAAAATTCGCCAAAACCAAAATCAACGGGTTGCAAACCTGCCGTGATTCTCTGCTGGTCAGATACCTTATAACCTACCCATGCCTTTTTTAGAAAAATTGCATCGCATAAACGATCATATTGATAACAACGGGCATCCGCCCCCGCAATCCAATCTGGATTTTCATAACCTAACACTAATTTAATATCGGTTAGTCGCCAGTCATCATTTTGAGAACCTTCATTTGCATCAACCACATAATCTTTATGCAAATATCGGGAGCGTACCGCACCAGAAATTTTAAATTGACCCGAGTCTAAAGTTGGATCTCCCCAACTCAAATCAGCCGCAGAAACTTGAACTCCCGCTGTTAAACTTAAAATCCCTAAAAATAATAATGACCTTTTCATGTCTTCAACATCCTTGTTAAGTGTTATAAGAACATGAAGAAATTGACGTAGACAAACAATGCCATAACTATAAAGTCGGTCTTTACAAACTGTGTTTAATCAAAAATGAGCATAAAAAAAGACCACGCAGGAGCGTGGTCTATAAAATGGTGGCTATGACGAGACTTGAACTTGTGACCCCCGCATTATGAGTGCGGTGCTCTAACCAACTGAGCTACATAGCCGAAAACTGTGCGCGCATTATCTTAGTTTCTTTAATGCACGTCAAGAAAAATTTTAAATAAATTAGGTGAAGTGAGCCTATAAGCCGGGTTCTGTCGAGGATGGTCATTCCTCTAGGCGTACAATCACTCATACGCTCAAGCGACCTACCCGAATCCAGTACGGGCCGTACCTCAGGATTCCTATTTGGTCTTGCTTCTGGTGGGGTTTACCATGCCGTGAACTGTTACCAGACACGCGGTGCGCTCTTACCGCACCCTTTCACCCTTACCTCACGAATGAGGCGGTCTACTCTCTGCTGCACTTTCCGTCGGCTTTCACCGCCCAGGCGTTACCTGGCACCCTGCCCTATGAAGCCCGGACTTTCCTCCCCTGCTTCAGTCACGAAGACCTCCACAGCAGCGACCATCCAGCTCACCTCAGGGGCGCATATTAACAAATTTATTTACTAATTGCTCGTGCTTTTTTGAGCAATTAATTTTTTATATTTGTCGAAGAGCTGTTCTTCTGTTTCCTCATGCTGCGGATCTTTAGGAATACAATCTACAGGACAAAACAACTGACATTGCGGTTGGTCATGATGACCAACGCACTCAGTACACAAATCTGGATGAATTTCATAAATCACCTCACCCATAAAAATTGCTTCATTCGGGCAAACTGGTTCACAAACATCACAGTTTATGCATTCATCGGTGATATATAACGACACGTTACCAACCTTGTTGATGTTTACGTTCAAAGGCCTCAACCACAGCTTGCGGAACAAACTTGGTTACATCCCCTTTTAAACGAGCAATTTCCCGAATCAATGTCGAAGAAATAAATGAATACTGCTCAGATGGTGTTAAAAACACCGCTTCAAAATGTGGATCAAGTTGACGGTTCATATTAGCCAATTGAAATTCATATTCAAAATCAGAAACCGCTCTTAAACCACGAAGTACTGCTGTTGCCTTCTGCTCTCTGAAAAAATTAACCAGTAAACCATCAAAGCCGACAAATTCAACATTTGATAGGTGGCTTAGTGATCTTTGGGCCAGTTCAACTCTTTCTTCTAGACTGAACAAAGGGTTTTTATGATGTCCAATTGCAATTGCTACTACAACCTCATCAAACATTCTTGATGCTCTAGTAACTAAATCAACGTGTCCATTCGTGATGGGGTCAAATGTTCCAGGATAAATTACACGCGTTTTAGACATCCGCTAGTACTCTAATTATATTGTGAACCTATTTTAGCAAAAGTTATACATGAGGCGAAATATTCATGTGCAGGAAAAACTTCACCTTAGCATCAGTTTACGGCACAATAGGCATAATTGTGGAAGTTTGAATTATGGCGAAAGCAACAGTAGTAACGAAACATAATGGCGGAACAATCGCACAAAATAAGCGTGCCCGTCATGATTATTTTATCGAAGAAAAATTTGAAGCAGGCATGTCACTTCAAGGTTGGGAAGTAAAATCCTTACGTGCTGGGCGTATGACTTTGACGGAAAGTTATGTCATTTTCAAAAATGGCGAAGCATTTTTACTTGGTTCACAAATTCAGCCTTTATTATCGGCTTCGACCCATGTTGTACCTGAGGCAACACGTACCCGTAAACTCTTGCTCTCCCGACGTCAGCTTGAACACTTAATGGGTGCAGTTAACCAAAAAGGCTACTCATGCGTTCCTCTAGCGTGTTATTGGAAAGGTCATTTAGTCAAACTAGAGATTGCACTTGTGAAGGGTAAACAGCTTCATGACAAACGTGCAACCGAAAAAGATCGTGACTGGCAACGTGATAAAGCTCGTATATTTCATAAGTAATAAAATAAAAGCCTCTTTTCAGAGGCTTTTTTATGTCGTGAATTTCATTAGTTTAATCTGTATAAAAGTCCAGCAATATATTCACCAAACCATTTAGCTGTATCTAAATCACCTTGTGGAGGAGTAATTTCAACAGGCGCATTATCTGACTGTGTCATCAAACCTAAGCAACTCGATAATCGGTTTAAATCTTTTTCACTATGCCCTGTCGTCATTAAAGGCAAACCTGACCAAAGCATGCCATGTTGCATGGCAAAAATATTTAATTGTTGTAATACCGCGAGTTTATCGCCACTTAATCCACCCGAATTTGCAAAGCCAGCCGCAAGTTTGCCTTGCCACACACGTTCTTTCCAACGTTTAGAAGTACTGTCCATAAATTTTTTAAAATCGGCAGTCATACTTCCCATATAGGTAGGTGATCCGAAAATAATGCCTTGTGATGCATCAAGCGCATCCCAATCAATATGCTCAATATTCATTAAGTGTACTTTCACCCCCATCACCTCTGCACCAGCAGCAATAGCAGAGGCCACCTTGGCGGTATGACCATATGGACTGTGGTAAACAATTGAGAGATGTTTTTCAGGCAAAGACATAAGATTAAAATTTTGAGCGATTTTTTCTATTTTATCATTTTATTAACGCTTGCTAAACCTACATCTATAAATATGAAATAGAAGCGTTTCAATACAATTCACTATCGTAATATTTTTAAGCTAAATAGACGCTCTCTTACTTTATTTAATGACTACAAAATAAGAGAGTGAATTTAATGATGTTTATAAAGCTTAGATAAAAACAAAGGTAGCCATACGCCCAGTCTTCGCATCACGACGATAAGAAAAATATTCATCGCTCTGTTGATATGAACATTGGTCTCCGCCTAAAACCTGCTTCACACCTAGGCTCTGCAAAATAAAACGTGCAATTGCATATAAATCTGCATGAAATTTATTTGGAGCCCCCCCTTCAACAAAAGCTGTTTTCAACTCAGGATATTTATCACAAAAAGCAGCTTTTACTTCAGCCCCAATTTCAAAACATGGTTGGCTAATCGCTGCTCCTAACCATGCCCAAGCTGGAGGGTTCTGCATAGCAGCAATCGTGTTTTCAACAATCCCACCAGCTAAACCACGCCAACCCGCATGTAAGTTTGCGACTTCGGTACCTTCGGCGTTACCTAACACGACAGGTAAGCAATCAGCAGTCATCATCATTAAAGCATGGCCTTTGGTTTGAGTGACCAAACCATCACCAATTAAAGCCTTAAAAGGAATTTGTTCATTTACTGTGTGGCAAATCGTACTATGTGTTTGAGTCATCCATGTCATTTTTTTAACACCAAACTGGGCAAACTCATCTAGCAATATCATGCGATGTTGCTGAACACGTTTTGCCTCATCATTAACATGTAAAGCCAGATTAAAGCCAGACAGCTCATGTTGATCCGTTGCTAATGCTAAAGGATGTTGAACACGTGTCTGTCCTACACATACGCCTTGAGGTAAACCTTGAACAAATTCCATATACGCGTCCTTAATATGCAGCGTTTTCTGAACGTAACACATCCACTAAATGTGTAAAATCTTCAGGCCACGGTGCTTCAAATAGCATTTCTTCACCAGTACGAGGGTGTTTTAAGCCCAATTTAGCTGCATGCAATGCTTGGCGCTTAAAACCACGCAAAGTATCAATGAGTAATTCAGACGCGCCTGCTGGTACACGTACACGGTTCATATAAATCTGATCACCGATCAGTCCATAGCCGATATAACTAAAATGGACACGAATCTGATGAGTTCGGCCTGTTTCAAGACGAGCTTGTACACGAGTAAAATCTTTAAAGCGTTCTTTTACATTGTAATGGGTCACAGCATCACGCCCGCCCGGTAAAATCGCCATTTTCACACGGTCAACTGGATGACGTTTGATCGGTTCATCAATCGTACCGCCAGCAATAATATTTCCATAAACAACTAGGTCATATACACGGTAAACCGATTTATTTGCTAACTGTTTACTTAAAGAAAACTGCGCTTCAAGGCTCTTGGCAACGACTAACAAACCGCTTGTATCTTTATCAATACGATGCACTAAACCTGCGCGAGAAAGTTCCGACAATTTTGGGAAATGATAAAGCAAGGCATTCACTAAAGTTCCAGAACTATTGCCTGCCCCTGGATGTACTACCATGCCTACTGGTTTATTAATGACTAAAATATCGTCATCTTCATAAACAATATTAAGTGGAATATTTTCAGGTTGGCTTGTGGTCTGTGCTTCGAGCTCAACTTCGAGTGTAAGCAGCTCTGTCCCTTCACAACGGTGCTTCGGCTTGACAATGTTACCATTCACCAACAGATGGCCATCCTTCAACCATTGTTTAAGCTTTTCACGTGAAAACTCATTCCACACCAAGGCCGCAACCTGATCGATACGTTGTCCCAGATAGGTTTCATCTAACTGAACTTGCAACGATAAACGTGTTGCAGTTGTATCAGAAGTATGGTTATCTGCATCCTCAGAATCTTCAAGTAAATTGAAGTCGGTTTCAGATAAGTTTGTGTTTGAAGATTGTGCTGAAGTCATTTGATCATTGAGATAAAAGTGGTTTAATAGCGCAATTGTAGCTCATTGCCCAACATAACAGAGGAGTTTTTATGTCGCTACCACGTTATAAAATTACGATGCTTGCCTTATCTTTAGGTGTAGCGTCTGCATTTGTGGGCTGTAGCAGCAATCCAAGTAAAAAAGAAGTGGTCGATAGTGGCCCACAATCTAGTGAACAAGCTTACTTCGAAAAGGCCCAAAAGTCGCTTGACCGTGGTCAATATCTTGATGCGACCAAGTCTTTAGAAGCAATCGATACTTATTATCCGACTGGCCAATACGCACAACAAGCACAACTTGAACTTCTATATTCAAAATTTAAACAAAAAGATTATGAAGGCGCGATTGCCTTAGCAGAACGTTTTATTCGTTTAAATCCTCAACATCCAAATGTAGATTATGCTTACTATGTTCGTGCTGTATCGAATATGGAGCAAAACTACGACAGTTTGATGCGCTATACATCTCTGCAACAATCTCATCGTGATGTGAGTTATTTAAAAGTTGCTTATCAGAACTTTGTTGATTTAATTCGTCGTTTCCCAAGTAGCCAATACTCTGTTGATGCTGCTCAGCGTATGAAGTTCATTGGGCAAGAACTTGCTGAAAATGAAATGACTGCTGCGCGTTTTAACGTTAAACGTAAAGCTTGGATAGCAGCTGCCGAACGTTCGCAATGGGTAATTGAACACTATCCACAAACTCCTCAAGTTCCAGAAGCATTAGCGACTTTGGCATATAGCTATAACCAATTAGGCGATAAAGCGACTTCACAACAATATATTGAAGTTTTAAAGCTTAATTACCCTAACTTGGTGAAAAAAGACGGCACAGTTAACATGCGTGCTGCACGTAAAGAAGGTAACTGGATTAACCGTGCGACCTTAGGTATTTTTGGTCGTGAATCTACGGCTGCAACTCCAGAAAGCACAGCTGAAGCAGAAGCTCCAAAACGTGGTTTCCTCAATCGCGTAAGCTTTGGTTTAATTGGTAATTCAGATAAAGAAGAAACTGAAGAACCAGAAAAAACAACTGTTGAAGCGCCAAAGTCAGAGCGTAGTTGGACAAATCGTTTAAGCTTCGGTTTATTAGATAAACCTGAGCCACAACCCGCAGAAAATACAACTGTTGCTCCAGCTGCTGTTAGCTCTACAGATGTATCGACTGACACTCAGTCAGATGATGCAACGCAAGGTACTAGCGACGCTGCTCAATAAGTTACAAATTTTAAAAAGCACCAATAAACAGGCAAGTGATACCACTTGCCTGTTTGTTTTTATAAAATATTAAAATATTTATTGTGTAGATCTTGCCTCATCATGTCAGAATATTCTGACTCACTCTCTCATCAGTTTTAATACGGTTATCTGAATTATGGCAATTCCACAACATACGATTGATCAGATTTTAGATCGAACAGATATTGTCGATCTGATTGGTCAACGTGTGAAACTGAAAAAGACGGGACGTACATATTCCGGCTGTTGCCCTTTTCATCAAGAAAAAACGCCATCGTTCCATGTCTATCGCGACAAGCAGTATTATCACTGCTTTGGTTGTCAGGCTAACGGGAACGCGATCCGTTTTCTTATGGACATTGATAACCGAAATTTTATAGATGTCATGAAGGAGCTATCGAGTAGCGCTGGAGTCGAACTACCGAAAGATAATACTGAAAATAAAAAGCTGTCTTATACCCGTCAGGTTACGAAACCACCAGTTGCTAAAGCAAATACGGCGGAGCCTGTAACTCCAACTCCACAACAACCAACTGATGAAAGTTATAACACGCTTGAACCTGTATTTTTTGATGATCCATTTGCTCAATTTGAGCAGCCTTTTAGTTTTGATGAACCAGTTCAAGAAGGTAATTTATATGACTTACTGGAAAATGTTGCTCAGTTCTATGAGCACCAATTACCTAATAGTCAAAAGGCAAAAAACTACTTTAAACAACGTGGCTTAACTAATCAGACTATTCAGTTTTGGCGCTTGGGTTATGCACCAGAAGACTGGCAACACTTAGAAAAAGCTTTTCCTTATGATATTGATGGTTTAAAACAGCTTGGACTTATTCGTTCAAGCGATAGTGGTCGTGATTTTGACTTATTACGTGACCGTGTCATTTTCCCGATTCGAGATCCTAAAGGCCGCGTCGTTGGTTTTGGTGGACGTGCCTTAAATGATGAAATCAAACCTAAATACATCAACTCACCTGACTCAGAGGTCTTTCACAAGAATCAGCTACTTTACGGACTTTATGAAGGCAGAAAACTTAAGTCTAGCGACTGGTTAATGGTTGAAGGTTACATGGATGTCATTGCGCTTCAGCAATATGGCATTACAGGGGCTGTCGCAACATTAGGGACTGCAAGCAATACAGAACATCTTAATATTTTATTTAAACAAAATAGCCGAATTACCATTGCTTTTGACGGCGATGCTGCAGGTCAAAAAGCAGCACGAAGAACGCTAGAAATTGCTTTACCACTTCTCAATGATGGCCGTGAACTCAAATTTTTCGTTCTACCAAATGACCACGATCCGGACTCTCTTATCCGTCGTGAAGGGCTTGAAAATTTCCAGAAACTATTACAACAGGCCCCTCTTTTGTCTGATTTTGTGTTTGCCCATTTAACAGGTCAACACGATATTAGCACCCCTGAAGGCAAAAGCTTGGTCATGGGTGAACTCAGAGAACTGACTGAACTACTACCCAAACAGGGCTCTTTCCGCTATTTACTTAATCAATCTTTCCGTGAAAAATTAGGTTTAGGTAAGCGTTTTACCCCACAAATTAGTCACGATGCATCGTTATCATTTAATATTCAAACGAAAGATGAAGACTTTGCTGTCGCAATTTTGATGCACCATCCATTCCTTTATATTCATTTTGAAGGATTACGTGCTTATATTCCCCAAGATGAGTTATTGGCTAAAATATTAGCAACTTTAAATCGTATATTTGATGAGTTGCCTGATGACCAAGAGCTAGCGACTTATTATGTTTTAGGTGCATGTAGCAGTTATTGCCATGAAATTGCAGATATTATGCAAAGAACCAATATCCAGGCATTAACTCAAGCACCTGAAGTGGCTGACAAGTTAGCTCAAGAATATGCATTAGGCTTAAAAGAAAGATATTTACGTCAAAAGCTTAAGTCACCGATTTCTCTGATTGAATCAAGAAATCTAAGACAGCAACTCAATGAACTAACAAAACAAATTAGCTTAAGACTGTTGTCTTAATGTTTTGGCTTACGCTCATGATCAAAGACGTCCTGTAAATGCTGTTGTAGCCATTCTAAATAATCAGGATTTTCTGCCTTGGCAGCTTCGCGTAGCAAAATAGATGTCGGATGCATAAGCTTTTGCGTCAAACGATGTGCGAATTGCTGTAATACTTGTTCAGCATTTTCACCATGATGCAAAGCCTCTAATGCGTGCGTAAGCTCTTGTTGGCTAATTTCTTCACTATGTTGGCGGTAAGCATGAATTGTGCTGCCAGCCTCTTTAACTTTTTGATGCGTAATAAGCTGGGTAGCTAACTGATTAACCATGACTTCTGCTTCAACAGCGGCCTGACGTCGTTGAGCAAGGTTTTCATCAATCACGCTTTGTAAATCATCAACACCATACAAATAGACCCCATCAAGCGCTTCAACTTTAGGATCTATATCACGAGGCACAGCTAAATCAACCATTAACATTTGTTGATAACGACGTTTCTTTAATGCAGCCTTAACATCTGGATAAGCAATAACTTGATATAAGCTACCAGTACAACTCGACACAACATCAGCACGATATAAATTTTCAGCTAATGCTGAAAAATCAATAATTTCAGCTTCAACTTGATGTGAAATCTCTTGAGCCAATTGGTCAGCACGCTCACGACTACGGTTACAAATAATAATTTTGGCAACACCCATTTCAGCCAAGTGCTTAGCAACCAAACTATTCATTTCACCTGCTGCAACAACCATTACAGTAAGTTTTTCGGGCTTACTAAAGACCTGTAAAGCTAATTGAGCAACGGCATATCCCATCGAAACGGCATGACTTCCTACCGCAGTTTCGGAACGTACACGCTTAGCAGCATAAAAAGCATATTCAAAAACACTGTTTAATTCAGGAGAGACCGTTTGAGCTTCTTTAGACAATGCTAAAGCACTTTTAACCTGCCCTAAAATTTGCGGCTCCCCCAGCATGAGAGAGTCAAGACCACTCGCTACTCGCATTAAATGTGTAATAGCCTGCGTGTTCTCGTAACGATAAACATGATGAATTAAGTGCTGTACATCAATATTATTGGCATCGGCTAACCATTTCAGAAGGCTTTCGGCATTTTCTGCCATGGCATACACTTCTGTGCGGTTACACGTCGAAACGACCACCAAATCCTTTAAGTTCTGGTGATGGTTTTGTTCGGCAAGCAAACGACTTAATCGCTCTGCATTGAAAGCAATTTTTTCGCGGAGTTCGACAGAAGCTGTTTGATGGTTGACACCCAATGCAAAGAAAGACATATCAGATCATCATTTCGCTAAATTTATGCTATTGTGCAACATCGGTGTCATAAAAAGCATTACTTTGGATCAATAAAAATTGCGTCAAATGAATAGCCGTATTAATTTTAACGGTGCTTCGATAAGACAGTATTCTACCACATTCTTATTGTTAGGTAGCATGTCCTCGCATGTCTATGCACGTCCTGTGCAAGAGACCTATACCGTGCATTCATTTGATCAGGCCTTAGAACAAACTATGGTCGCTGAATTTGCTCTGGCTTATGATGATATTCCTAACGCTTTGCACAATTACACAGTGCTCGCAATTAAAAGCAACTCTACCTCAATTAAACAACGCGCTTTAGACGTTGCTCTTGAATATAATGACTTACAAGCCGCTTTAAATATTGCTACACATTGGGTAGCTCAAGAGCCCAAAGATGTGCCTGCTTTATTCTATTTGTCACATATTGCTTTAAAAACACATGAATACCAGCTTGCCGCTGAAACATTAGATAAAATTTTAAAAATAGATCCGACTGCTGATTTAGAACAAATTTTAGCAAGCATTGCTCCAGAAAATGCTCAAGATCGAGATGTACTATTAACAGCTTTACGCTCTAGTGCTGAAAAAGATAATCCTTCTATTTTAGCACTCATCGCCAACTTAGAAGCCCAAAATGACCAATTAGAATCAGCTCTAACCAACATCAACAAGGCATTACGCCGACGTCCTAAAGTGACGAGCTTTATTTTAATGAAAGCTAACCTACTCATTGCTCTTAGCGATCAAGAAGGTGCACTTAAATGGTACGCAAAGTCCAGCCGTAAATATAAGAAAAATTTAGATATTCGTTTAGCTGAAATCCGCTATCTCATTCAAATTAATCAATCTCAACTCGCGTTAGAAAAGCTCGAAAACGTTATAGAAGCTAATCCTAAAGCTGAAGAAGCATTATTTATTGCAGGCTTAACCAGTATCGATTTAAAGCAATATGACAAAGCAGAACAATATCTTGTTGATCTACGAAACTCTGCAAAATATCAAAATGAAGCTTATTATTATTTAGCCATTAATGCAGAACGCAAACAACATTATGAAACTGCAAAAGCCTATTATCGTTTAGTTGACGGTAGCTTATACGTCGTTTCCAGACGCAATCTAATTGCAATATATGATAAACAAGAAAATTTACATGATGCTTTACGGTTCCTCACGCAAGAACGCGTAAATTATCCCCAACATGCGAGTTTCTTATATCAAGCTCAAGCTGAAATCTTAAAGAAAATGGGCAATAAAAAAGCTGCATTAAATTTATTAGATGAAGCGATAAAGAATTTACCCGATGATCCGGAACTCATTTACGCAGAAGTTTTATTACTTGATCCGTATACTGACCGAGATAAACTCGACAAAACATTAAAGCAATTATTACAACTTGAGCCTAACAGTCCAACTTACCTCAATGCATATGCTTATACATTAGCCCTGCAAAACCGTCGGCTAAAAGAAGCACGTCAATATGCAGAGCAAGCTTTAGAATATGCGCCGGAACAGGCCTCGATTCTTGATACGCTGGGCTATATCGCATTTTTGCAGAATGATTATGAAGCTGCGGCAGAGGCTTTAGGCAAAGCCTATGAACTTAGTCACAATATAAATATTGGCGTTCGCTATGCTAAAGCATTGTATATGCAAGGATCATTAACTCAATTTAGCGCTGTGTTACAACAACTGAAACAAAAACATGCCAATGATCCACAATTACAACAGCTTGATGCGTTAATTTTACCTACATCTGCAAAAAAGAGTTAAATATATGAGCAAATTTGCCCAACTGTGCACAGCGATCTGTGGATCAAGTGTATTATTTCTAACCGGTTGTCAGCATTTTACTCAACCAAAACCTGCGGTTACCCAGCAAGTTCAAGATGAAAAACACTTTAATTTACAAGGTAAAATCGGGGTTCGCACACCACAGCAAACTGGTAGTGCTTTTTTCACATGGGTTCAACAACAAGATAATTTTGATATTGAATTAAGCGGTATTTTAGGTGTAGGAAAAACCCAAATTCAGGGTAAACCCGGTGAAGTGAAGTTAAATAGTGCGAAAACTGGTTTAATTACTGCTGCCTCTCCAGAAGAGCTTTTAGAGCGTGCAACGGGTTGGCAAGCTCCAATTACTCATTTAACGAGTTGGATTTTGGCCAAACCCGCAACTCTAAGTGCTCAGATCAGTAAAGATAATGAAAATCGTGTAAACCAACTGATTGAAGATGGCTGGACGGTTAATTTTAGCTATGATGGCGAACAAACTTTGCCAAACAAACTGGTTTTAAAGCAAGCTCTTGCTGAAGATAAAGAAAACCGTATTACAATGGTCATCCAAAACCGCTAAGTCTAATTATATAAATCTATGATTCGAGTTCCTTCTCCAGCTAAGCTCAACCTGTTTTTGCATATTACAGGCCGACGCAAAAATGGTTATCATGAGTTACAAACCATTTTCCAACTTATTGATTTATATGACTGGATGGTATTTAAGCCGACTTTGGATGAACAAATCGAAATTGATGGATTGAGTGAAGTCAAATCTGAAGAAAACCTGATTTATCGGGCTGCTCAAATACTAAGACCGCATGCAAAAAAATTCTGCGGTTTACACATCAAAATTGAAAAAAATATTCCAATGGGTGCAGGTCTGGGTGGAGGTTCATCCAATGCTGCCACAACCCTGATTGTGTTAAATCAATTATGGGAATGTGGACTAAATCAAGAACAACTTGCGGACTATGGCGTGAAGCTTGGTGCCGATGTTCCTATTTTTATTTATGGTAAAAATGCATGGGCTGAAGGTATTGGTGAACATTTATCATTCATAGACTTAGATCAAAAACAGTTCATTATTTTAAAACCTGATTGTTTTATCAGCACTCAATTGCTTTTTTCACAAAAAACATTGACAAGAGACTCTAAGACTACTAAATTTTGCGCCTATCAGTTAGAACCTTCTAATTTTGGAAATAACTTTGAGCCATTAGCTCGACAGTTATACCCTGAAGTAGAAGAAGCAATGCGATTTTTAGACCAGTTTGGTCAAGCAAAGCTTACAGGTACAGGTGCTTGTGTTTTTATTGAAGTAACAAATGAAATGGATATTGATGAAATTCTTAACCATTCGCCTTGTAAATCTTACTTGGTAAATAGTTTAAAAGAATCTCCTCTTAATCATTTTAAGGTTACACGTTAGGGGCGTCGCCAAGTGGTAAGGCACCGGGTTTTGATCTCGGCATCCGTTGGTTCGAATCCAGCCGCCCCTGCCAACCTCACCTGTAATGATGATTATATTAGGGGCGTCGCCAAGTGGTAAGGCACCGGGTTTTGATCTCGGCATCCGTTGGTTCGAATCCAGCCGCCCCTGCCATCATATATATCATCGAATTTAGGGGCGTCGCCAAGTGGTAAGGCACCGGGTTTTGATCTCGGCATCCGTTGGTTCGAATCCAGCCGCCCCTGCCATTCTCTTATTTTAAAGACAGACTTAATTGCTATGCTTTTTGTTGATTAATCTTGACATTGCATTGCAAAAATATTAAAGTTCTGCCGCATTAGGGGCGTCGCCAAGTGGTAAGGCACCGGGTTTTGATCTCGGCATCCGTTGGTTCGAATCCAGCCGCCCCTGCCATCTATTTAATTACATACCAACCGCCAAGGGTGCTTCATGCCCAATCTTGTCGTTTTTAGTGGAAATGCTCATCCACAGTTCGCTCAAAAAGTCGTAAGTCACTTACATATCCCTCTAGGTGCTGCATCAGTCGGTCACTTTTCTGATGGAGAAATTTCAGTAGAAATTACTGAAAATGTTCGTGGTAAAGACGTATTTATCGTTCAGCCTACTTGTGCCCCTACCAATGATAACCTTATGGAAATCTTGGTTATGGCAGACGCTTTGCGTCGTGCAAGTGCTGGTCGTATTACCGCTGTTATCCCTTATTTTGGTTATGCTCGCCAAGACCGTCGTCCACGTTCTGCACGTGTACCGATTACAGCTAAAGTTGTTGCAGACATGCTTACCACTGTTGGTATTGATCGTGTCGTAATGATTGACTTACATGCTGACCAAATTCAGGGTTTCTTCGATATTCCAGTCGACAACATCTACGGTACTCCTGCTTTGCTTGCTGACTTACGTCAACAACAGCATGACAACCTTATGGTGGTTTCTCCTGACGTTGGTGGTGTAGTACGTGCTCGTGCCGTTGCCAAACAGATGGGTGACATCGATTTAGCAATTATTGACAAACGTCGTCAAAAAGCCAATGAGTCGCAAGTTATGCACTTAATTGGTGACGTAAAAGATCGTGATTGCGTTATCGTAGATGACATGGTTGATACTGCCGGTACATTGTGCAAAGCAGCTGATGCGCTTAAGCAATTTGGTGCACGTCGTGTAGTTGCATACGCAACTCACCCTGTACTTTCTGGCAAGGCTATTGAAAACTTACGTAATTCAGTTATTGATGAATTGGTTGTCACTGACACCATTCCTCTTTCTGATGAAGCATTAACCTTGGGCAAAATCCGTCAGGTTTCTGTTGCTAGCATGGTTGCTGAAACGATTCGTCGTATTAATAACGAAGAATCTATCAGTGCGATGTTCGATAGTTTATAATACCGCAGCTTTTATGAACCCTGGCCTTGGCTGGGGTTTTCTATCACTAAACTGGTCGCAAGTTTAGTATATTTAAACTTTAATGAGGATTTACTCATGGCAAACTTCGTATTAAACGCTCAAGCGCGTGCTGAAGACAAACAAGGGAAAGGTGCGAGCCGCCGCCTTCGTCACGAAGCATTAATTCCAGCTATCATTTATGGTGGCAATGCTGAGCCTGTAGCTATTACTTTAGAACTTCGCGAGCTTGTAAAAGCTTTAGAAAACAATGCTTTCTTTGAAGAAGTTGTAGAAATCAAAGTGGGCGACAAAGTTGAAAACGTTAAAATCCAAGCGTTACAACGTCACCCATCTAAAAACACTCCTATGCACGCTGACTTCAAACGCGCATAAGTGTTGAAAGGCGTAGATTAGTGTCAAATATTTCGCTAATTGTTGGTTTGGGCAATCCTGGTTCAGAATATGCCCAAACCCGCCATAATGCAGGCTTTTGGTTCATTGAACAGCTTGCTAATAAATATGGCATTACATTAAAAAATGATCCGAAATTTCACGGAATCAGTGGACGTGGTAATATAGAAGGACACGATGTCCGTCTACTTCTACCCACTACATTTATGAACCGTTCTGGACAAAGTGTAGTTCCATTTGCAAAATTTTATCAAATTGCTCCCGAAGCAATTTTAATTGCTCATGATGAACTTGATATGAACCCTGGTGTAATTCGTCTTAAAACAGGCGGTGGACATGGTGGTCATAACGGTTTACGTGACATTGTCCCTCATATTGGTCCAAATTTTCATCGTTTACGTATTGGTATCGGACATCCTGGCTCAAAAGAAAGAGTTTCAGGTCACGTACTTGGAAAAGCACCAAGTAGTGAACAAAGTCTGATGGATGCAGCAATTGATCATGCCCTTTCTAAAGTGAAACTACTTGTTCAAGGACAAGTTCCACAGGCCATGAATCAAATTAATGCTTATAAACCCAATTAAATTGTTGAACAATCATGCTTGCTATCTTGCTTTTTTAGGAGCAAAATGCGCATCAGCCACTTTGCCAACCGCAAAAGCTAAAGATTTCACCATAAGATCTACATCTTAGGTCTACTCAGGAGACGCTAGCCATGCTATCTCGTTTATTAAAATGCAAAATTCACCGTGCAGTTGTAACCCATGCTGAACTTCACTATGAAGGTTCTTGTGCAATTGATGGCGTATTGATGGACTTAGCTGGTATTCGTGAATATGAAGAAATTCATGTTTGGAATGTAACCAATGGCAAACGCTTCACGACTTATGCTATTCGTGGTGAAGATAACTCTGGAATTATTTCAGTAAACGGCGGTGCTGCGCATCAAGCAGACGTTGGTGATTTAGTCATTATTGCTACATTTGGCGATTTTACTGAAGCTGAAGCAAATATTCATAAACCACGTTTGGTCTATGCAAATCCAAATAATACAGTCAACCACACAGCGAATTGTATTCCTGTTCAAGTTGCCTAATTTATTCTAAGAATAAAAAAGCCCGCATTGACGGGCTTTTATAATTTTATATATCCTAAATAGTTCCTTTCAACCAGTTTTTGTGCTGTTTGCAATTTAATGCTTGAAGCCCTTCTCCTCGCAAATCAAACAGAATCGCCTCTCCTTTTGTATTTACCTTAAATTCAGCATACTTTGCTTTCTGATAGCATTGAGCTAGACCTTCAGCAAACAAGAAACTTCGTGAAGCAGGATATAAAGCCTGTAAACGATTTTCAGGATTTTTTAAAATTAAACTTTGCCCAGCAACTGAATTGTTACTATCTAAAATTGTACGAACTACTCGATTTTGTGAATCCAAAATAACTTTTGCTGGAACAGAAGAATGATTAAAAATTACCGGATCTAGAGCCTCACTCTCACTTCCTGCAAGAGCTTTAAGAGATTGTAAATTTAACTCATAAGCCAGTGCCATATAGTCACCTTGTAAAATTGAACGAGGATCAACTGGTCTAAGCTCAATAAAAATACTTTTACTATGATGCAGATGCGATTCGTTTTTTGCCACTAATCCTAAAAAGAATAATATGGTGACTAATGCAAGAATAAGAGAAAAATACTTTTTCATTCTTTCTCTCCTTCAACAAGATCACCTTTATTTTCACGATGAAGTAACCATGACAGAGCCAAGAGAACAACACCAGAAATAAAAATTGAGGCACTCTTGGATAGAAAAGTTATTTGTAAGTTGTAATAGAGCTGCCAGAACACTAAAACTAATACAGCCAAGCTAACTCCATAAACAATATAATCTTTCTTTTTTAATGCCCACGTCAAAATAATGAACAGGATAAAAATTTCAAAATAACCAAGTGTAATAAGCAATATGCCAAAAATTAAAAAGGCAAAAAAAGTGACTCCATGAAGTTGTCTATATAAATGAAAAATACTAAAACATAGCAACCATATGCTAGGTAGCAAATATAAAACCCATAGCTGCTGATCTATCGGACTCTCTGGAATTAAACCCATAAAAGCATCAAAAAAAGAAGCTACTAAAATTACGACAAGCACACATAAAAAAATACTACGCTCATATAGCGCTATTGATTTGCACTTAGGCAACAGCACCAAACTAAAAACTAAGTAACTGAGCAAAGTTAAATTTAAATAAGTCTGAGTAGAATGTATTGACCACAATGAATGGTCTAGTTGTAGCAAATAGACAAATGCGATGCCATATGTAGCAAGCATTTGAATTAAAATGAAGAACCAATGCGGTTTAAGGAAATAACTGATACATAGGATAAAAATCTGTGCAATTAAAACCCATAGAATTTGATCTGTTTCTGAACCAAGATGAAATAAGAAAGCAGTCTGTCCACTGATAAATAAACAATAAGCAAATTGTCGAAAGAAATAGCTTTGTGATTTCTTTAAAAGAATAAAAGCTAATCCAACAAAAATAATTCCAATAACTAAAGAAATAGCCTCCCAAAACACTAGTGTAAAAGCTGCAAGTGCTAGACCTGCAAGCCAAGCACCAATTGCCAATGGAATGACATAAAAACGGCTTTGACGAAAAATTTTTATTAAAAGATAACTAATGAGTGCAAACCAAATAAAAATAATGCCCGCAATCAATAAAAAGATGAACTCATTAGAATCTTTAAATAAGTTATTAATCCCATCTACAAGCCATATTGTTGCGGTTACACCGAGAACAGCAGCCATTAAACTGGCACGTAACTGATCATCTTTTTTGAAGAAATAATAAAAAGCGATGAGTCCTGAAAAGAAAGCCGAGATCAGATAAGGAATATTTTCATTCGATAAATATTGGATCATTCCAATGATTGAAATAACGGCAAACCAAGCGATAAAAACAAATCTTAAAGCACGATACTTCTTTATACATACCCAAAACTCGATAAGGCTTAATAAATTTAGAGCGAATAGATATAAATAAGGAAATTTTTCTGACCAAAAAGTTTGTTTAAAAAATAAAAAAAGTGTGAGCTGGCTGGTAATACAAATTAGACTAAAAATTCCAATATTCGGTCGATATAGCCACGGTAGTAAAAGCAATGTCCAAATTAAAAAAAGCAAATAGCTATCTGCACCAGTTTGATAAACCTGTCCGATAACGGCCAAGCTTAAACCTATCATCAAGCCACAAATACTATGTAAGGTCTGCCTAACACCTTCAGTTAAGGTATCTTTTACACTGAACCATGCTGTCACAAGTAATATAAGGGGCGGGATAGCGAGTTGAATGCTATCTGGAAGCATCAACCAATTAGCAGCAATTAAATAAAGAATACTTACCGCCATAAATACATAACTGAAAATATGGAGATGCTGAATAAATGAGCTATTTGTTAGAGGATAATAGTCTCTTATCTGCATGAAACACCTATTTTATTTATAATTCTCTATAAAAAACATAGCATTCCATTTTCATATCAACAAGTAAGCTCTTGTTAAAAAGCCTAATTCTGTTTATGAAAATACTTATTCATAAAGAGACTTAGCATTCTATAAAAGCATCTAGCCAATTTTATCAAGCGCGCTATAATAAAACCCATCGCTTCAGGGCGGGGTGTAATTCCCCACCGGTGGTAAAGTTAATTTTTATGATTAGATTAACAAGCCCACGAGCTTAAATTGTGTAATTTGAGCAGATTTGGTGAAACTCCAAAGCCGACGGTATAGTCCGGATGAAAGAAGACGACGAACTGGGATAAATCCGTTTTATTTCAGTGCCAGCCTGTTTTTACATCAGTCCTGAAATGTTCAACCGTATTTTTACGAGAGCGTTTCATTATGTCTAGCTTAATTCAACCAGAACTTTTTTTCTCAGCCCTCTCTCCTGCTGAGCAACGCATTCAACAAGCATTAGAAGATATCCGTAAAGGCAAACCTGTCTTGGTTATGGATGACTTTGACCGTGAAAATGAAGCTGATCTCATTGTTGCAGCCGAAACGTTAACGGTAGAAACAATGGCACGCATGATTCGTGATGGCTCGGGTATCGTATGTTTATGCCTTACAGAAGAGCTAGCAGATCATCTAGAACTACCACCAATGGTTTCTCAAAACTCAAGCCAGTTTCATACCGCTTTCACAGTAACCATTGAAGCTGCTCAAGGTGTTACTACAGGTGTTTCTGCTAAAGACCGTGTTACTACCATTCAAACTGCAATTAAAGATGGTGCTGTCCCAAGCGATCTTAATCGTCCAGGCCACGTTTTTCCATTACGTGCACGTAATGGTGGCGTGCTTACTCGACGTGGTCATACTGAAGGAACAATTGATCTCGCACGACTAGCCGGTTTAAAACCTGCTGGTGTGTTATGTGAATTGACTAACCCAGATGGCACTATGGCATCAGGCATTCAAGTTTTAGCATATGCCCAAACGCATCACTTAACTGTGATTACAATTGAAGAACTTGTTCAATACCGTCAACAACACGGTGTTTAAATAAAAAAAGGTTTGGCTTTATATCAAAGCCAAACCTTTAAATTAAAACTTATTTATATTTAAGAAACTTTCTTTTGTGCTGCCACTTCTTCAACATAGTCCAAGAGTTCAGAGAATTGATTAATCATTACTTTTGGTTGTGCTTGAGCAAGTTCCTCTGCTGTTCCATAGCCATAAGTTACTGCGACTGCCTCAATACCGTTATGACGTGCACCTAAAACATCATATTGACGGTCACCTACCATTAAGCATTCTTCTGGGCTTAGTTGCTCATGTTCAAGAATATAATGAATGAGTTCAGCTTTATTGGTGCGCTCACCTGTCAATTCACTACCATAAATATGCACAAAATATTGGCTTAATTCAAAATGATCTAAAATACGTTTTGCATAAATCGTTGGTTTGGCAGTGGCAACAAATAAACGATACCCTTCTTCTTTTAACGCTTTAAGTGTCTGCACAACAGAAGGATATACTTCATTTTCAAATAAACCAATTACTGAGAAACGCTCACGATAAGCCATTAAAGCTTGTTCCGCTAACGCATCATCTTGGGTAGCCAACAATTTTGCGAGTGAAGGTTTTAAGGGCGGGCCAATGGTCCAGTCAATATTTAAATCGGCAGCCAATGGATAGCCTAGTTTTTCCATTGCATAGCGAATTGAAGTATGGATACCAACCTTTGGGTCTGTTAGGGTTCCATCTAAATCAATCAAAATATGTTTTATAGCCATTCAATCACTAACCCAGTAAAGTATTTAATTCAATTGGTCGAGAGTTTAATCAAACTCTCTTATACTAACGTAAATTTAAATTGAAAAGGAAATAACCGTGCGTCCAACCGTACTTTGTTTCTCGGGTTTAGACCCTTCAGGTGGTGCAGGTTTACAAGCTGATATTGAAGCGATTGGACAAAGTGGTTCTCATGCAGCAATTGCATGTACAGCACTTACCATTCAGAACTCACAACAAGTATTTGGCTTCGAAGCAACCTCAAAAGAATTATTATTAGCTCAAGCCAATGCCGTTGTTGGTGATTTACCAATTAAATGCGTTAAGTCAGGCATGCTTGGCACTACAGATAATATTGCTGCTCTAGCTGAATTTCTTCGCGCGCACCCTGACTATCAATATGTACTTGATCCTGTTTTAGTGGCAAACAGCGGTGGTTCTTTAGGTGATCAAGCGACTCTTGTTAAAGCATTTGTTGAGCTTATTCCCCTAGCCACCATTATTACTCCCAACACGGTCGAATTACGTGCATTAACAGGTACTGATGACTTAGACCAAGCAACCAAAAAACTTTTTGAAATGGGTGCTAAAGCTGTATTAGTTAAAGGTGGACACGAAGATACACCAGATCATATTAAAAATAGTTTATATATTAATGGTGAACTTGCAGCGAGTAGTAGCTGTCCCCGTCTTGAAGGCGAATATCATGGATCAGGTTGTTCTTTAGCTAGTTTTATTGCTGGTCGTTTAGCTTTAGGTGATTCTTTGAAAATTGCAGTTCAGCATGCTGAAACATGGTTATTCGGTGTTTTAAAGAATGCTGACACTCCAGTGCCAAATGGGCAAAAAATACCAAAAAGATTTTAAAAAGAAAAAAAGGCGCCAAAAGCGCCTTTTTTATTACCCTCAATTATTGAGGAATACGTAAAACCTGTCCAGGGAAGATCTCATCTGGATCTTTTAGCATTGGTTTATTTGCTTCAAAGATTTTTGGATACTGATTTGCATCACCGTAAAACTCTTTCGCAATTTTTGAAAGGTTGTCACCAGATTTCACTGTATAAAACTTACTTTCTGGTTCAGGAGTCGCAACAGTCATCTGGTCATCTACTTGCGCCACATGATCAATGTTTCCAACAATAAGAATAATTTTCTCTTTATCTGCTTGGCTTTTTACCTGTCCTTTAATAATTGCAGTATCTGTAGCACCATTATAGGTTACAGATAAGCCCTCTACCCCTAAGCCTAAACTTTTAATTAAACCTAATAATTTATTTGCAACTTCTTGTGCAGAAGGTTCTGCTGGTGTTGCCGGAGCTGGTTGTGGTTCTGCAGGAGCGGTATTTTTCTTACCAATACCTTTTACAAAATCAAAAAGACCCATCTTTTAGTCCTCATATTATTGTTTATAGTAAAGTCATTAAACTGACCTTTATTGTTATACTTCAAAAAAGTTATGCCTCTGCTATCAATTGAGGTTGATCTTGTAAAAATATGTATCTCTTAATTTTTTTATCAAATAAAAAAAGCCACCTTACGGTGGCCTTCTTTTTATTCAGCAATATGCGAATTAACCAAGTTTTTTAGTTACATAGTCAATTGCAGATTGAACTGTAGTGATTTCGTTAGAATCTTCATCAGGGATAGTGATGTCGAAGTCATTTTCGAAAGACATTACAAGCTCAACTAAATCTAAAGAGTCAGCACCTAAGTCATCCATAAAAGATGCTTCGTTTTTAATCTCTTCAGCTTTAAGACCAAGTTGTTCTGCAACCGCTTGTTTAACGCGTAGTTCGATATCGCTCACAGGAATTCTCCTCATTGCTTGTGGCGTTTGATTTGCCACTAGTTTAATTGAATATAAAAATTTTTAAAAGTTTATACATCAGCCTTAGGCCATGTATAAACCACCATTTACATGTAATACCGTACCGGTAATGTAACCTGCTTTATCACTTGCAAGGAAACTCACCGCATTTGCGATATCTTGTGGCTCACCTAAGCGATTTAAAGCCACTTGATCACTCATTTTTTTGCGAATGTCTTCACTAAGTGCATCTGTCATTTCTGTTGCGATGAAACCTGGTGCCACACTGTTCACAGTGATTTGACGGCTACCCATCTCTTTTGCAAGACTACGGCTAAAAGCTTCAATACCTGCTTTTGCAGCAGAGTAGTTCGCTTGGCCTGGGTTTGCAAAGTGCGCAACAACAGAACTAATATTAATAATGCGGCCAAAGCGCGCTTTTGTCATACCTTTAAGCACACGTTTAGATAAACGATATACAGCTTTAAGGTGAATGTTGAGAATGTCATCCCAATCATCTTCTGACATGCGTAGCAATAGATTGTCTTTCGTGATACCCGCATTATTAACCAAAACAAGCACAGGGCCATAGTTCTGTTCAATATGAGAAACGACTGCTTCAATCTCATCGAGATTACGCACATCGAGAGCTAAACCTGCACCTTGCTCACCAAAGCTTTCACTTAACTTTTGTGCACCAGATTCAGATGTCGCAGTACCTACAACAAAATAACCGTCTTGAATAAGTTGCTGGGCAATTGCAGCGCCAATGCCCCGACTCGCGCCCGTTACTAATGCAACTTTGCGTTCTTGTGTCATGCAATTTTTCCTTCTGCCACTAAAACAGCATTTAGGGCATCTTCCATTTTACTCTTGCTATCAATCGCAAAAGCTTTTTCTATATTTGGTAAACGCTTCGCGAGATTACTCAATACTGTACCAGGGCCACACTCAACAACGTAGTGAATACCTTGGTCTTGTAAGAACTGCATCGTGTCTGTCCATTGTACAGATTGGTACAATTGAGCAGTCAACGCCTGACGCAATTGAGCAACATCGGTAGCTATTCCCGCGTTGACATTTTGTATTACAGGTATGGTAGGCAGCTCAATGGCAGTTTGTTCCAAAGCTTCTGCAAATTTTTCAGCAGCAGGCTTCATCAATGAACAATGTGAAGGAACTGACACAGGTAAAGCAATTGCCTTAGCAGATTGCTCTTTTGCCAAAGCCATTACTTGTTGTACAGATGCTGTACTTCCGGCAATTACGACTTGGCCTTGTGAATTATAGTTTGCAGCTTCTACTGAGCCTTGACCTTCTGCATTCACGATTTGGCAAAGTTCAACCACTTTTTCATCAGCCAAACCAAGGATTGCAGCCATAGCTCCTTCCCCTTGAGGAACAGCGCTTTGCATGAGTTTGCCACGCAAATTCACGAGTTTCACTGCATCTGCCAAACTCATAGATCCTGCAGCAACCAAAGCGCTGTATTCACCTAGAGAATGTCCTGCAAGGTACTTAGGTGCCAGACCACCTAAATCAAGCCATACACGCCATAAAGCGATACTGGCAGTTAATAACACAGGTTGGGTATTTTCTGTTTGGTTGAGACCTTCACCACTTTGCGCAATATGCCACAGATCAAATCCAAGCGCATCTGAAGCTTCCGCAAAGGTTTGCCCAACCCCACTAAACTGTTCTGCTAGTTCAGCAAGCATACCGACTTTTTGTGAACCTTGACCTGGAAACACAAACGCAGTTTTTGTGGCTAAAGCTACTTGTTCAAGACGTTTAGCAGACATAAGAAATCCTTTTTTGGGTTTTCACTCATTTCTGGAGCGGAAATTTAACATGTTATTTATATTTTTATAATTGCGAAAAACAACAAAAAAAGGGAGCTTTCGCTCCCATTTTTTCTATACTTAAGCATCACGCTTAATGCATATCATACAATTATTCAGCATCAGCTGCTTTAGCGAATAATTGACGACCACGGTAGAAACCGTCTTTAGTCACGTGGTGACGACGATGAGTTTCACCAGTTGCTTGGTCTACTGTTAATGCATTCTCGGTTAAAGCGTCATGTGAACGGCGCATGTCACGGCGAGAGCGACTTTTACGGTTTTGCTGAACGGCCATGATGGCTCCTTACAAAGATCGAAAAAATGGATCAGAACAAATTCAGTTGTCTTATCTCACAATTATATCACAAATTATGAGTTAAGTTTACCCTTCAAACCTGCCAAAACATCAAACGGGTTATCCCGTTTTTCTTCAACAACATTTTGAATGGTAGGTTGATGTTTATTTTCACAAGCATCATGCTTGGGAGATAAAGGCATCAACAATAACAGTTCATCTTCTAGTAATGCGAGCAAGTTAATCGAGGCTGGCGTATCATAATCGCCTTTCGTCGAAGACTCACTTTCACCTAAAACGATGAAATCAGCATCCTCATCCAAGCGCTCTATCAGTGACTCATCATCCACTAATGCAATATGAAAGTCTAAGACAAGAGGCATTTCAACAGGTTCCAAACAACGTTGGCACTCCATTGGAACTATCGTGTCCATATGACCATCCATCCACACAATGCGATGATATGCATCCATTGATAGCTTACAGTCTATGTTGATCAATTGATTATCAATTGATCCAACAGCTTCACGAGCGATACGAGCAAAGCGAGACAAGGGCAGTTGACCTGACCATGTAAAGCCTTGTTCAGCCCATTTAAACGGCTCAATCTGTGCCGGAAAGGTATTTGCTGACATAATTAAGGCGGCAATTCTACAAATTCATCGGTACTCTGTCAAAGATTAAGATACAATTTTGCACTTCTTTAGACAGAACTCGGGGTAAATTAAGCAATGCACCTGTTGCAGCCGCAACCTGAAGTTAACACTTCATTACTCGTTTGCACCCATTCAACTCATCAGAACACTCTTGTACCTGACATAGTGCAACTCTCACCATGGTCAAGCTCAAAACCGGAGTCTGAGCAAGTCGATTGGCTTATTTTACACTTTAATCACTGGTTTTCCCACCATAATGTGACATTAGTTCGTGGAGATTTTGAACCAGAATATTTCCCTGCAACAAATATAGAACCTGCCAAGATTCAATTTGCCCATGGTTTCTTTAATAGTGCCTTGCATGAAATTAGTCATTGGTCTATTGCAGGCGAAAAACGCCGCCTATTACCTGATCTAGGATATTGGTACGCTCCCGATGGCCGTACGCAAGAACAACAAAGTCTATTTGAACAAGTCGAAGTTAAGCCTCAGGCAATTGAATGGTTGTTTGCACAGTCTTTTGGTAGAAAATTTAGAGTCTCGCTTGATAATCTGACAGGTGATAGTGGAGATGGCAAAATATTTAAAGATAATGTCTATGCTCAAGTACAACGTTACTTTTCAGGTGAAGCCAAGTTGCCACGTGATGCAGCAGCATTTATTGGTTTTATTTGCCAATGTACACGTTCAGGCCTAGCATTACAATTAAATGAATTTAAACGTGAACTCCTTGATTAATTGACAAAAAAACCACGTTAATTACTTGCATAGGTTATTTAAAAAGCCTAATAATTATTTTAACACTGGCGTGATGGAGTCTCTAAAATATGATGCATTTACATGTACATCCTGAAAATCCACAGCAACGCCTTATTAGCCAAGCGGTTGAACGCATTCGTGCCGGAGATGTTGTGGTTTATCCTACCGATGCAGCCTACGCAATTGGCTGCCAAATCGGTAATAAAAATGCCATGGAACGTATTGCACAGATTCGCGGTTTAGGACCTAAACATCAATATGCCATTATGTGCTGTGACTTATCAGATATTGCAACGTATGCAAAAGTTGATAATGCAACATATCGTTTATTGAAAGCGAATACCCCTGCTATAACGACATTCATTTTACCTGCAACAAGTGAAGTTCCTCGTAGGTTAATGCATCCTAAAAAGAAAACGATTGGCTTACGTATTCCAAGTAATCCAATTTGTCAGGCTTTATTACAAGAGCTTGGTGAGCCCCTACTTACGAGTACATTAATTTTACCGGGCCAAGAAGACCCTCTAGATGATCCTTATGATATAGAAAATCAGCTGGATAAACGAATCGATGTATTTATTGACGGTGGTTTCGGTACTTTAACAAGCACAAGTATTGTCGACTTATCGGGTGAACATCCTGAAATTATCCGTCGTGGTATTGGCGATGTAAGTGCTTTTGAATAAGCACTTACAATTTTTACCAATAGTTTAAAAAAAAGTATTATCACTCAAAAAAATACTCTTTATTTATTTTGGATTTTTTTTACACTTTAGTCGTTAAGTAATTTATTAAAAGGCACAATTCATTTAGAATGATTTTCACTATCTGCTGTTCTTCTGTTTACAGCTCTCTTTGACTTGAATAACAAGTCTCATGCTTTTGAAAATTCGCGTGGCTTATAATCGTAATGAATCAATCACTTCATCAATCCATGGAAGACGCTCCACACATCCGTGTTTTAGATGAGTGGCATGATAAGATTCCTGAAGATCTCTATATCCCTCCTGCTGCATTTGAGATTTTGCTCGAACAGTTTGAAGGTCCACTAGATTTTTTAATTTATCTGATTCAAAAAAACGGTTTTGATTTAATTCACGTCGATATTGCGCCTATCGCAACTCAATATTTAACTTATATGGATAGTATGAAATCCTTAAATATTGAGCTAACCGCTGATTATATGGTGATGGCCGCTTTATTGGCAGATTTAAAGTCTCGCCTACTTTTACCAAAGCCAACAATCATCAGTATTGAAAAAGACCCTAAACAAGAACTTATTGATCGACTTGAAACCTATCTACGTATCAAGCAAGCGGCTGAACGTTTGGGTCAAATGCCAATTCTTGAGCGTGATACATTCAGTGCAAATGTGAGCTTAGGTCATATTGCTCCTGTTTATGAAGGCTATGATATTTCAGCATTGCATGACGCATTGTTCTGTGTGTTTAACCGTCCAGAACCTATTACACATGTTGTGGCTCAAGAGCCTGTCTTACTCGAAGAACGCATTGCATATATTGAAGAGAAATTAGAGTCTGGTGACGTGTTAAGTTTTAAAGAATTACTCAATCCTCTGCAAGGTCGCATGGGAATGGTTGTGACATTTATGGCTGTTTTAGAGTTAACCCGACAACAGCGAATTAAAATTATTGCCTCAGGTATTGAAGCTCCGTTAGCAATTCAAGGATCTTCAATATGAGCTTTGAACAAAATAATACGGATTTGTCATTAGCTGACATTCACCACGAAGTCTTATTACAACTTGAAGCTATTATTTTTGCTAGTGAAGCGCCCGTTTCAATTGCCCGTTTAAAAGAAGCATTTAATAATCAATATAATAAACAACAGCTTCGTCAACTTTTACAACAGCTCGCGCTATTACAACATGGCCGATCTATTGAATTGATTGAAACAGCGCAAGGGTTTCGCTTTCAGGTACGATCTAAATATCGTAGTATTATTGCTCAAATTTGGCCAGAGCGACCAACAAAACTGTCGCCTTCATTACTAGAAACCCTGGCTGTCATTGCTTATCATCAACCGGTTACCCGCGCTGATATTGAACAAATTCGTGGTGTGTCTAATAATAGTCAGATTCTTAGAACACTATTTGACTGGAACTGGATTAAAGAAGCCGGTTTTAGAGATTTACCCGGAAGACCCGCGTTGCTAATTACAACGCCTCAGTTTCTGAATGCTTTTGGTCTAGCATCGCTAGGCCAATTGCCTCCCCTACAGAACGCCAAGGAAGCCTTTATGGCTCTCGATGCAAATGCACCGAAATCATAAAGAGGTGGACTGTTGATCATTATGTCTAAGGTTGTGCTGTCATGAGTGAAAAATTGCAAAAAGTATTAGCGCGAATCGGATTAGGTTCCCGCCGATATATGGAAGAGGTTATTGCCGCAGGACGCGTGAGTGTAAACGGTCGTGTTGCCCAAGTGGGTGAGCGCATTGAACCAGGCGATGAATTACGCATTGATGGCCGTAAAGTTCAGTTTCAAATTGAAGACGAAATTCGTCGCCGTGTATTGATTTACTATAAGCCAGAAGGCGAAATCTGTTCACGTAATGATCCTGAAAAACGCCCGACTGTATTTGATCATTTGCCACAAATTGCGAATGACCGCTGGGTAATGGTAGGTCGTCTAGATATTAACAGTACTGGTTTATTACTATTTACAAATGATGGTGAGCTTGCTAACCGCTTAATGCACCCATCAAATGAAGTTGAACGTGAATATGCTGTTCGAGTTATGGGTGAAGTAACACCTAAAATACGCCAAAACATGATAAATGGCGTAGAACTTGAAGATGGCCCTGCTAAATTTGAGTCTTTCTCAGAAATTGGTGGCGAAGGTATTAACCGCTGGTACCAAGTTGTGGTGAAAGAAGGCCGTAACCGTGAGGTTCGTCGTATTTTTGAATCACAAGAACTTAAAGTAAGTCGCTTATTGCGTACGCGCTACGGTACAGTTATTTTACCACGTGAATTACGTACTGGCCGCTGGATGGAACTCGATAAAACTGACATCGATAATCTAGCAAAATCTGTTGAGTTAAAACCACGTCAAGGTACAGGTTTATTTGGTATGGCAAAACGTCGTACTGACCGTATGACTGAAAAGCCAATGGCTGCTCGTCGTGGTGGTTACTTACGCCAACAACGTCGTGATGAAGAAAAAGAAGCTCCGGCTAACACGGGTAACCAACGTAAATCGACTGGTTTTAACCGTGGCTCAAAGAAATTCTAAGATTTAATGATATAAAAACCGCTCAAATCAGAGCGGTTTTTTATAGCTTTTTAACTTAATTCATTTTTTCCAGTTCAATCCATTCAGCTTCAGGGAAATGAACGGCTAAATAGTCTTTCAGATAATTTGAAGTATCTTGAGAAATTAATGGATCTTTTGATTCATCTTTTAAGTTATAAACCAAAGCTTTTAATTTCAGTCCACGAGACTTAAGTGCTTCAAGACTAAGTAAAGTATGGTTAATACTTCCTAAACGACCTGATGTTACTAAAATAACTGGAAACTGGTGCTGAGCAACATAATCAATGCTAAGCAGACTGGTGGTTAGTGGCACCATTAAGCCGCCCGCACCTTCTAACAATACAATTTCAAAACGCTCTGCCAATGTTTGCGTCGCATTTTCAATTTTTTGAAAATCAATTTCTCGGTTATCTAGGCGTGTTGCAAGATGAGGCGAAGCAGGATAGCTAAAAATTTCAGGCATGGTGAGCTTATCATGATCTTCTTGAAACCAGCCCTGCCCCATAATTTCACGATGCTTTTCAATATCTTCAGAAATATCAGCATTACCCGTCTGAATGAGTTTTTGGGTAATTACTTTTTTACCCTGCTCAGTCCATAATTTTGCTAAAAAGCCTGTAGCGTAGGTTTTACCAATGTCGGTATCAATCCCACTCACAAAATAGATCTGGCCACTCATTTACTTCACTCTCCGGGCAATACAATAAATCGGATGATATGTTAAGGAATACCCCTCAGCGTACTTAAACCGATCATAATCTTGATAAAACTGTTGTAAAGCTTGCTTAGTCCAACGGTGCTGAGCAGTTGCCGTTACTCCTGTTGCTTTTAAATGCTGTAACACGGCTTTAGGCGAATCAAAATAGAGCTGAGTTTCTGACTCTGACAAATGCAAAATCTCAAAACCAGCCTGAGTTAAGGCACTATTCCAATTTTCAACTGACCAATAACTTAAACCTTGTCCGGTTAGCTCTTTAATTTCTCTTAAATTCTGAGAGCCAAATGTTGAAAAGCATAACCAGCCTTGATCAACTAAAGCCTCATTACAACGCTTAAGCAAAAGCGGCAAATCCTGCATCCATTGCAAAGCAGAACCTGAAACAATCATATTGAGCTGCTGGGGAAACTCTAAATTTTCAATGTCCCCAATCAACCATTTCAAATTTTCTTGATGATTGAAGTGCTGCTGCACATCTGCATACAGATCATTCAAAATTAAGTCTTCAATCTGAAAAGATGCGGTAATAAGACGTGTTAAATTGCCAGAACCACAACCGATTTCAAAGACACGTGACATCGTACTTGGGCAAAACTGCTTTAGTAAGCCCGCTAAATTTTGGCAAATTTGTTTTTGAACTATTGCATGCTCTGAATAGCTTTGCCCAGCTTTGGCAAAACGCTGGGCAACCAAGTTTTTATTCAAACTCACAGAAAACTCACCAGTTCTTCAAGCTCATGTTGCTGCACCATTGACGTTAAAGAAATACGCAAACGTGCACTATTTTTAGGTACTGTTGGTGGGCGTACAGGCATGGCATAAAAACCGCTTTCTTGAACGTGTTTTGCCTTATCGATCGCAGCCTGACTTTCTCCAACAATAACTGGAACAATATGACTAGTCGACGGGCTTACATAACCCTTTTGTACAATGGCTTGTTGAAGATATTGGCTAATATTTTTTAGGTGTTCACGCTGAGGTTGAGCAACCAATACTTTTTGGAATATAAAGTTTACCCAAGCTACAATAATAGGAGGTTGAGAGGTCGTAAAAATAAGCGGGCGCATTTTATTAATAAGATAGTCTTTAAGAATTGGATCGCAAATAATGTAACCACCGACTGCTGCTAATGCTTTACCGAAGGTACCAACTAGAAAATCAATTTCTTGAATGACATTATATTGTTCAGCACATCCTAAGCCTTGCTGACCACGAGCACCAATTGAGTGTGCTTCATCGACATATAGCATGGTTTTAGCAAAACGTTTTTTAAGCTGGACTAATGCAGCTAAATCCGTTTCATCACCATCCATACTAAAAATACTTTCTGTGACCACAATGATTCGTTCAATCTTGTCATCATCATGATACTTTTGCAGAAGTTGTTCTAAGTGCTGTAAATCATTATGTCGATAACGCACATACTGCGCACCAGATAAACGTATACCGTCAATCATGCTCGCATGGACTAACTTATCTGCCAAAATTAAAGTTTTACTATCAGCAACAGCAGGCAAAATGCCAATATTCATGTGATAGCCACTATTAAATAGTAGAGCCGACCGACCACCAAATGCATTACTTAGGCTATTTTCCAACTGTTCATATTCATCAAAATTACCCGTCAATAAACGGGCCGATGAAGAACTAAAATAGCTCCGCTCTAACGGCAAGCTATCTAAAAACTCTTGGCGAAGATTTAGATCAGCCGCCAGTCCAAGATAATCATTTGAAGCTAAGTTGAGCATTGTTTTATTTTGAATTGTAATAAAACGGCCATGTTGCACATTTTGGGTAAATTGTCTGAAATTACCTTGTTGTTTTAACTCATCTAGCTCGTTAGCAAAATGATCAAGCAATGACATCTTAATGTGCTCCCTGTAACGTTTTAACAACGTCAACCAATTGTTCAAGCAAATCGCTTAGCTCTTGTTGAGTGATGACATACGGTGGCATCACATAAACCAGTTTGCCAAAAGGACGAATCCAGATTCCACGGTCTACAAATTGTTGCTGTAAAGTTTTCATATCGACATTAAAGGTAAGTTCTACGACACCAATTGCACCCAGCACTCGTACATCAGCAACATAATCAAGCTGACTTAAAGGCGTTAAATATTGGCTAAGCTGTTGTTCAATTCGCTTAATATTGGCTTGCCAATCTTGTTCAATTAGCAATTGCGTACTTCTCAAGGCAACAGCACAAGCAAGTGGATTGGCCATAAAGGTTGGACCGTGCATAAATACCCCAGCCTCACCGCGACTAATCGTTTCTGCAACATGCTTTGTAGTTAAAGTCGCAGACAAAGTCATATAGCCGCCTGTTAATCCTTTACCTATGCACATAATGTCTGGCTCAACTTGTGCATGTTCCCACGCAAAGAGCTTACCTGTACGGCCAAAACCAGTAGCGATTTCATCAAAAATTAATAACAGATGATATTTCTCACAAAGCGCTTTAGCCTGACGTAAATATTCAGGATGATAAAAACGCATGCCCCCTGCACCTTGAACAATTGGTTCAATAATGAGTGCGGCAAGTTTTTCATGATTTTGCTGGATGGCTTGTTCTAACTCGGCAATATCTTGAGGATTCCATTCTTCATGGAATTTGGTTTGTGGTGCCGCCACAAAAAGGCGGTTTGGTAAGCTGGTACCAAAAATCTGATGCATACCTGTAACAGGATCACAGACAGACATCGCATTCCATGTATCACCGTGATAACCAGAACGCGTAGTAATAAAATTTGTTTTTTGTGGTTGGCCTTGTGCTGTCCAAAATTGCACAGCCATTTTCAAAGCAACTTCAACGGCAACCGATCCTGAATCTGCATAAAAAATTTTATCGAGACTTGGCGGTGTAATTTTTAAAAGAATTTTACCAAGTTCAATCGCAGGATCATGGGTTAGCCCGCCAAACATGATATGTGACATGTTCTGTAGTTGATCTGTCACTGCCTGATTGAGTTCAGGGTGGTTATAGCCGTGAATTGCACACCACCAAGACGACATACCATCAATTAAAGTTTTACCATCGTCGAGTTCAATCGTTGCCCCATAGGCACGTTTCACTTTAAATGTGGGTAAGGGTTGGGTCATTGAAGTATAAGGATGCCAAATATGTTCTAAATCAAAATTATCGGTCATCCTATTTACCCTTTTACAGCGTTCAAATCTTTCATTGAACACATGTTAAACCTGTTAAGAATGAAAGAAAATTGCGATATCAATCAAAGCTTATTAACTTTGCTGATGAATTGTTAAAAATTGGCAGATTTCTTCAATTGTTCTTTCGACCTGTAGGTAGGGAAAAGCATGTGTAGCATCTTTTAGAAGCTTGTAACTCATGTTTTTTGTCGCTATATCTTTAAAATTTTCCATAATTTTGCAAGGAATGACATTATCTTGCTCGGCAAACAGATGAAGCTGTGGTCCCAGATAGTTTTTTACGTTACTTACCAGATTTAATTGTTCAAGCATTTGTAAACCTTCTAATAAAAGTTCATTTGAAGGCGGGCTTGCTATATTTTGTACGCTTATCCAATCTTTTTTAGCTTGAGATGAGCCAAGTGTAATTAAATAATAAAAGCGCTTTAAAGTAGCTTGCGAGTTCTCTAAAAAAGACGCTTTAAATTGACTAAATACATCAGTAGGCATTGCTGTTTGCCAATTGTCATTGGCAACAAAACAAGGATTTGAAGCGAGCGTAATTAAAGTTTTAGTTTGCCCTGTTTGCTTGTAAAAAATATCAACCAGTTGAGATGCTAACTGCCCACCTAAAGACCAACCGATTACCACATCAACTTCAGCCACTAAATCAAGCTGAGCTTGAAAGTCACTCTCTAAAACATTAAAAATATTAATAAGTTGAGTTTCAAAACCAGCTTTTTCTAAATGTAATTTTAGAGATTGCAAAGGTTCCACGCCTACTCCCCAACCTGTAATTAATAAAATTTTATTTTGTAACTTCATATGCCTGTCCAAAGCCAACTTTATAAAGATTATATAATATTATCGTTTTAAAATATCTTTTAAAATCAACATAAAAATTGAATTTCAAAAATTAAAATCAATGATTTATGAGTATTTAATATTCTGAAATATATTGATAAACAAGACCTGCATTATTCATAGTAAATATACAAAACTTTAATTATCTAAACATTGAAGCCACTCAAAAAACAACATAATCCACACTTCGCCTATAAATCCATTATGCAATGTAATTAATGTTAATACTTATGTTTTTTTATTAAAAGAAATGACTCATCAATTCATTTTAATGTTAGAAGATTAATTATTGAACAAAATATATTGGGAAGGCTAATATGAACAGTCAAAGTACAATATCTGATGGGAGAGAAAAAAATACATATTTTGTTACACCAGATGATATTATAAAAAATTTATCTTTAGATAAAAATTACTGCTTATTTTTGGATATTGATGGGACGTTAGCGCCATTCCAAATTAATCCTGAGCAAAGTTTTATTCCAAACACCACATTAGAAATTATAAAAAAAATTATTAAATTAAATATTCCCGTTATTGCTGTAACAGGTCGAGATGTAGACACAGCTTGCAAGCTATTACAGCCTATTGAGATTCCTGTTGCTGGCTTGCATGGTTTAGATATTTATTTTGGCTCAGATCATTATATTAGACCAGATTTAAGTTCGATTAATTTTAAAAAATTAAAACAAGATATTATAAAATCTTGTGAGAAATATCCTGAATTATTAATTGAGGATAAAGGATATTCTATTGCTTTACATTATCGAAAAAATCCTAACTTAGAAAATGATGCCATTAACATCATGCATCAGATTAATCCTGATTATCCCCAATTAAAAATAAATAATGGGAAATTTGTTGTTGAGTTAATACCAAACCAAGCTGATAAAGGTAAAGCAATTCAAACCATATTAAATCATCTTAAATTACCTTCTGTAGTACCAATTTTTATAGGAGATGATTTAACAGATGAATCTGGTTTTATTTTTATTAATCAGTACGCTGGTCTCACGATTAAAGTAGGCTCCGGCGAAACACAAGCCAACTACAGATTAAAAGATATTGATAATGTCGCGAATTTTCTTCTTTTATTTAAAAACAGAATAAAAAGCTTATATGTCAAAAATAGCCAAAATGAGAATGGAGAACAAATATGTCTAAATTAATTGTGTTATCGAACAGAATAAGTATGCCATCAGGTAAAGCTTCAGCAGGTGGCCTTGCCGTGGCTGTACAAGATGCTTTGAATGATAGTAATGGCATTTGGTTAGGCTGGAATGGTCAGCAAATCACCGATGGCGAAGCACCAGAATTTGAACAGGCCTATTCTGAAGGAATTGATTACATTACCTGTCCTCTTACTCATCAACAATACGCGCAATATTACTGTGGATTTGCAAATAAGGTTCTCTGGCCAGCAATGCATGCTCGAGAAGATCTGATTGAATATAATGCGCAAGAATATAGCACCTATCAAAAGGTCAATCGGTTATTCGCTGAAAAATTAAAACAGCTTGCACAGCCTGACGATCTTATTTGGATACATGATTATCACTTTTTTAGTGTGGCGCGTTACTGCCGTGAATTAGGCATGCAAAATAAAATTGGTTTCTTCTTACATATTCCTTTTGCTAGCCTAAATATCTGGCACAAAATTCCAGCAGCTCGAGAATTAATTCAAGACTTGAGTCAATATGATGTTATTGGCTTACAAACTCAGATCGATCAAAATGCATGTATGCAGACTTGTCTAAATTTACTCGAGGCTCAGAAAATTCAAAGCAACAGTATTAGCTATAAAAAACGTCAAATATTAATTAAATCGTACCCAATTGGTGTTCAGCCAGAGATTATACAAAAGCAAGCACAACAAGATTTAGCCACCTCTTCCGTGTTTAATTTTGAAGAAATCCCACGTCAAAAAACGATTATTGGGGTTGATCGTATTGATTACTCAAAAGGTTTACTCGAAAGATTTAATGCGTTTGCAACCTTTTTGGAAACCAGCCCCGAATATCATGGTTTAGTTCGACATCTTCAAGTGGCAATACCTTCTCGTACCGATATTCCAGCTTATCAACGTTTATACCAACGTTTTAAAACTAAGCTTGAGTTAATTAACGAAGAGTTTGCACATGAAGACTGGAGACCGGTAGATTGCTGCTATGACACGGTTCAACACCATAATCTTATGCACATTTACCGCCATTCAGATATTTGCTGGATCAGCTCACTACGCGATGGTATGAACCTAGTCGCTAAAGAGTATATTGCAGCCCAAGACCCAGAAAATCCTGGGGTACTCATTTTATCTAAATATGCGGGAGCTGCTGAGCAGATGTCTCAAGCCTTGATTGTTGATCCGCAAGATAGAGCAGCAATGATGGATACTTTGAAAATGGCTTTAGAAATGTCTAAAACTGAGCGTATTAATCGTTATGAGCAATTAATAGAGGGATTAACATCTTCTGATCTTACCAATTGGCGAAATAACTTCTTGGATGATTTAGAAAAGACACCGACTCTACTGATGAAGCCTCAGCGATTATTACAAGATAATTATCAATCTATCTATCAAGTTTTATAAATCTAAAAAAAGAACATCGAGAAATTTAATTTCTCGATGTTCGCTAGAGGGTAGATATTATTTATAAATTAATTTGTCTTGATTAATGTAAAACGGTTAAGTAAAGCAATAACAAAAAGCAATACAGCTACGCCTGTTAAAACCGTACTTAAACCAGTCCATTCACCAATTAAACCGATTAAAGCTGGTCCACTTAATGAACCTGTATAGGCAATCGTAGATACTAAAGAAAGTGCTGCTGCTTTCGGCATCTTGTTTTGTCGACCTACGCGAGAAAACATCACTGGCACAATATTAGAACAGCCTAATCCTAATAGCGCATAACCTAGTACAACCACTTGCCACACGGGTGCTGTCACAATAACAGCCATACCAATCGCGGCCCCAATTGCACTATAAGTCACAATATTTTTTTCGCCCCATTGCTTAAGTAAGACATGACCTGCAAAACGACCAGTGGTCATGCTAAGCGCAAAAAAAGTATATGCGAGACCAGCAAAAGCAGGATTAAGTTGATATTTACTTGTTAAATAAATACCACCCCAATCCATCGCAGCACCTTCTGATAAAAAGGCGATAAAACACATCATACCAATAAGCAGAATAATGCCATCGGGACGATAACGTTTTTTCGGTGCTTGAGTTGTATCTTCATGTGGCTTTTCATCCTGTTCAAAAGACGTTAAACAAGAAGGAATAGCAACACCACCAATAACAAGCAAAATCATAACGACTGATAAAGTACTCATTAAGGGTGAAAGTCCTACTGCCAATAGTGCTGTCACGAGCATAGCGCCCGTTAAGCCACCAAGACTACACATTCCATGGAAACTAGACATGAGCGCTCGCAAGCTATGTTTTTCAACAACTACTGCTTGTAAATTAATAGCCACTCCAAGACATCCTGCTGCCGATCCAAAGACAAACAATGCTACAGCCATGGTCACAATGCTGCTCCACATCGTAAGGCTAGGCAATAAGACAATTAACAGCATCAATGCTAAAGCAATTAACGGACGACACCCCCAGCGCTTGACTAAAGCACCAGTCGCAGGCATAGCGATCATTGAGCCAATACCCATACAAAGCAAAAGTAAACCAAAATCAGCATGATTTAGGTTTAGGCGCTGCTGTGCAAAAGGAATGAGAGGTGCCCAAGCTGCAGTCGCAAAACCTAAGCTAAAAAAGCTTAGTCGTGTTGCAAGACGCTGTGTGCTTAAGAGAGTAGCTGTGTCTAAAACAGCAGGTTTGGTAAATAACATATTTCGCGAACTCACCATAAAATCATTGGCGATCCATACCAACCGATTTTCCATAGAAAAACCCTTGCCTCATTAAATTTCTAGGCAAGGGTTTTGTTGGCGAAATTATAAACAATTTCATAAAAAAAACAGGGGGTGCGATACAATTTTTCTGACTTTTTTGTAACTGCCAAAGCCTTATATAGTAAGGCTTTGAATATGTTCAATTTGACAAAATTAACATCTAAGTCAAGACTTCATTTTATTAAAATGAGCCAATAAAAAAACCCAGCCTTAGCTGGGTCTTTTATTAAATTTGAGATTGAATATAGTTTTGTAATCCAATCAACTCAATTAAACGTAATTGCTTTTCTAACCAGTATGTATGGTCTTCTTCAGTATCTGATAATTGTTGACGCAACATATCACGGCTAATGTAATCGCCCTTCTCTTCACAAAGTTTGATACCTGTCGCTAACTTTTCACGAACATGATATTCAAGCGCCAAATCAGCTTTTAAACAAGATACAACGTCTGTACCAACATTGATATCTTCACGATGCATGTTTGGTTTAGCACCTAAGAACAATACACGGCGAATAATCGCATCAGCATGAGAAGCTTCTTCTTGCATCTCATGATCAATACGTTCATAAATTTTATTTAGGCCCCAATCCTCATACATACGAGAATGGATTAGATATTGATCACGGGCAGCCAATTCTCCGCCAATGAGCATATTTAAATAGTCTATGACTTCTGGATTGCCACGCATAATAAATCTCCTATCGTATGAAGACTATTATGGGCAATCTTAAAAATGATTGCAAAATAAAAAATAGTTAAGTTTATGATTTTTATCAAATTAAAATGAGAAACATACGCATTTGCAGTTTAAGTTATTTAAATTTCCTGTGCAAAAAGAAACGCTTGTCTGATTTATAAGCTCAAACAAGCGTTAAAATATAACTTAAACCATCAATTTATAAATTTGTAACTAAAATCAATGGTTCTTATTTCGGTAGACCTATTCGCTTAAAGTCTGCCCGTAGCTCGCCATAAGTGATAAGAAATCAGTCTCATTCATAACAGCAATACCAAGTTTTGCTGCTTTTTCTAATTTCGAACCAGCTTTCTCGCCCGCAACAACGCATTTGGTCTTGCTTGATACACTACCGCTTACACGCGCACCTAATGCTTGTAGCATTTGAGTCGCCTGATCACGGGTCATTTGCTCTAATGTGCCTGTTAAAACCCAGCTCTCACCATTTAACGGCTGACGTGTTGGAGCTGTTGGCGCATCCCAATGAATCCCGGCTGCAATTAAGCGATCAAGCACTTCAATGTTATGTGGTGCCAAGAAAAAGTCAGCAATCCACTCTGCGGTAATATCACCGACATCTGGAGTTTTCTTTAAAGCTTCAACATCAGCAGCTTTAAGCGCTTCTAGAGTTTGGAAAGTATTGGCCAACATTCTAGCTGTTGTTTCACCCACCCCACGAATTCCCAGAGCATAAATAAAACGAGCAAGCGTTGTCTTCTTACTGGCTTCAATGGCATCAATCAGGTTTTGTACCGATTTCTCACCCATTTTTTCAATACCGAGTAAAGTTTCTCGGTGCTCATGCAAATGGTAAATGTCGGCAACATCTTTGAGCAAATCGAGATGTAATAAAGACTCTACCCAGCGGTCGCCTAGACCTTCAATATCGAGAGCTTTACGTGATACGAAGTGACGAATGGCTTCAATTCGCTGCGCAGCACAATAAAGTCCACCAGAACAACGTGCTAAAGCTTCTCCTTCAGGCATAACTACAGGAGAAGCACAAACAGGACAGCTTTCAGGTAAATGTACAATTTCAGCGTCAGGTGAACGGAATTCTGGCCAAACTTTTTCTACTTTAGGAATAACATCGCCCGTACGATAAACACTAACCGTATCACCAACACGCACATCTAGACGATGGATTTCACCAATGTTATGTAAAGTTACGTTGGAAACCGTTACTCCCCCTACAAATACAGGGTTTAAACGCGCTACAGGGGTTAAAGTACCTGTACGCCCTACTTGCCAATCAATCTGATCAACTGTAGTTAATGCAGCTTGTGCAGGAAATTTATAAGCAGTTGCCCAACGTGGCTCACGACTTAAGAAACCAAGTTGTTGTTGTTGTTTTAAGTCATCAACCTTTACGACCATTCCATCAATTTCAACTTGTAGATCTGGACGTTCTTGTTGGATTTGCTCATAACGCTGCTGTACTTCTTGAATTGAATTACATAGATATTGACGCTCAGCAATTTCAAATCCAAGTTGTGTGAGCCATTGCAGGCTGTCGTGCATGGTGGTTAAGTTATGATTTGGTTCGCACTGGGCAATACCATACGCATAAAACGCTAAAGGTCTACTAGCAGCAATATTCGGGTCGAGCTGTCTTAAACTACCTGCTGCGGCATTACGTGGGTTCGCAAACGTTTTCTCACCTTTTGCTTCCTGATCGGCATTAAGTTTTTCAAAGCCAGACTTTGGCATGAGCACTTCACCGCGGACTTCAAGCAAACGTGGAATTTCAAAATGATCTGAATGCAACACTTTAGGCAAGTTACGAATCGTTTTGACATTTTGGGTAATGTCTTCTCCGGTTTCGCCGTCACCACGTGTAACACCACGTATTAACACACCATTTTCATACCAAAGCGAAATCGCAAGACCATCAAGTTTTAGTTCTACTTCATATTGTACTTTTTGGTTAGGCAAACGCTCTTCAACACGGCGAGCAAATGCAAATAAGTCTTCCTGATTAAAAACATTCCCCAAAGAAAGCATCGGAACGACATGAGTTACGCTTTGAAATTTAGAGAGTGCTTGGCCGCCTACCTTTGTGGTTGGAGAATCTGATTGAACCTGATCAGGATATTGCTCTTCTAAAGCTTTTAACTGGTGAAATAAATGATCATATTCACTGTCCGAGATTGTCGGCTGATCCATCACATAATAGGCGTGGTTATGCTTTGCAATCAGTTGAATAAGCTGACGCATCTGTTCGATCACGGAAGTTGTTGCCATTATGTTATTCACCATAAAAAAGGGTGGAAATTTCTCCACCCTGAGCTGCGACTAGATATGTTGCAATTATCGCAACGAATGTAAAAAATTAAAACTAGGCAGTCGCATGTGCCGGACGATAATCAATCACATGATGACGCCAGTGCTCTTTTAACTGTGGTGTAAATTCAAGATTATTTTCATCATAAACTTTGCCATCAATTTCACGAGCAATTAAACCTGCAATACTTGCCATCATGTCAAAACCAGTTACAGCTTTACTGTTTGGAAGCGCAAGGAAAAATGCCAACCCTTGAACTTGTTCACTAGACAAGGTTTCAAGATCAAATCCAGCTGGTCCATTGTCTGTCATACGCAGTACTGAAAACATTAGTACGCTCGGCTCATCCGTATTTTCATAGCGATGGAAACATGACATTTCGCCATAACGTAAACCATATTTTAACAATACTTTAAGTGCTTTATCGCCAGACAACGCGCGACGCGGGTTCGGATAGACATTTAATGCAATAATCTGTTCAGCCATCGCTAATGCACTTTCATCATCATAGCGTTGCTGTTCATGCAAATGTACATCCAGAATATTACTCTCGCCTTCAAATTCAGCAATTTCGGCAGTTTCAATATTGGGGTTTAAACTCAACTCAGGTTCAGTTTTTTCACTTTCAGATTTCAATTTTTCTTCTGATAAAGCTTCAATTTCTGATTTAACAGAAACCGTATCAACTAACTCAGCTGAACTGTCTGTGTTAATGATAGAGCTTTTTACAGTTTCTTCAGATTTAATCTGGTCCGAAGAATTTTCAACAGCGGGTTGAGTTGATTCGGCTGAAATTGATTGAGCAGGTTCTACAGCCAAAGTTTCTGTTGGTTTTGTTGTACTAGTTTCTACCGATGCAGATTCATTTAACGTCGGCTCTACTCGCTCTGTACTAGTTGCCGATACACGTTCAGCTTCAGCTTGTTCAAGCTGATCTCGCACATGTCTAGGTATAACTGGTTGATTACTATCAGGATTAATATGCAAATCACTGTCTAATGAGGGTTCGGCATGGTTTGACTTTTTTAAAATCATTTTTAAGCCAATTAGCATAATAATAATGGCGACAACGATGCCAATAATCGTATTGATTTCCATTCTATGACTCCGAAACTAACCCGTATTCTTTTGCCTGTTCTAAATCGACAGTGACTAATTTTGATGTACCCGGTTCAGGCATGGTCACACCCAACAAATCAGTTGCCATGGTCATCGCCAGCTTATTATGTGTAATGTAAATGAATTGTACATGTTCAGAAAGCTCTTTTACCAAATTACAATATCTCTGAACATTCGCATCATCAAGTGGTGCGTCCACTTCATCTAACACACAGAACGGTGCCGGATTTAATCTAAAAATCGCAAATACTAATGCTAACGCTGTTAACGCCTTTTCTCCACCGGAAAGTAATGCTAGAGAACTATTTTTCTTACCCGGTGGTCTTGCCATCAGTTTAACACCAGATTGCCAGTCATCTTCAAGGCTTAAACTCGCCTCACCACCATTAAAGACCTTTGGAAACAGATTTTGCAACTCTTGATTAATCTGATCAAACGTTGTCATAAACAACTTACGGGTTTCCTGATCAATGCTTTTCATCGCATCTTTTAGTTGAGTTACCGTATTTTCCAAATCTTGGATCTGGTGACTCAACTCATCAAAACGCTGAGAAACCTCTTCAAATTCTTGTGAAGCCGCAAGGTTTACCGCACCGATTTTTTCAAACTGTTTCTGTACTTTTTCCAGTTTTTGCTGGTGCTCAGTTAAATCGATTTGTAAGCCTTTTTGGACTTCGGCATTTAACTCTTTAAGCTGTTCTTGGTAATGTTCACGATCTGACTTAGCCGCTTGCCATGCCAAACGCTTTTCTTCAAGTTGCTCTCTGAGTTGTTCATCTTTTTGTTGATATTGATGACGCTGATCTGTCAGGGTTTGTTGTTTTTCCTGCACACTATTGAGTTCAAGCTGCCATTCATTCCAGTTCTTTTGCAACTTTTCAGTTTGAGCAAATTGTTGCTGAAATTCTGACTCAAGATTTGGTAACTCTAATTGAATAGGGTCAACAAATTTTTTCGCTTGTTCCATTTGAGCATTAATTTGCTGATATTGGCTCTGCAAGAACGAGATATCTTTTTCAAGCAATTCGATTTGTTGAGTGGTTTGCGTACTACTACGGCGTAAAATCTCGCGTTCTTGTTGCTGATGTTGTAGAGCTTGTTGCTGTTCTTCTAACTGTTCCGTTAACTCTTCTACCCGGAATTGCAAGGTTTTATAATCAGGTAAAATAGTTTCAAGTTTGATTGCTAGAGCATGCAAATCAATTTCAAGATCATCTTTTTGCATTGCGTCTTCTTCAAGCTGCATGTCTAGCTGAGCTAACTGATCTTTCAATTGTTGTTTTTGCAGTAAAAATGCTTGTGCTGCGGTTTGCTGTTTAGCAATTTGTACATCAAGCTGTTGTAAGTCTTTTTGTTTTTGTTTAACAACTTGCTGTTTCTGCTGCAAGTCAGCCTGCAACTGCCCTAGCTCATCTTTCTGTTGAACTAAAATTTGATCTAATGCTTGTAATTCGGGTTGTTGCTTTTCAAGGGCTTGTTCAATTTCATCTAGACGAATGCGATGGCTCAGCATACCTTGTGCACTTTGACTTTCATCATCATACATAAGGGCAATCACCCAATCCTGCCCGACATGATAGCCATCTAAAGTCAAAATAGACTGACCATGTTGTAGTTGCTTTTGCTCATTTAAAGCGACCGTCAAATCTTGTGCAATCGCTACATTCGAAAAGATTGATAACTGTGGCGACGCAATCCAGTCATTTAAACAGGCCAAATTCCCTTTAAATTTGCTTGTTTGCTCTGACGGTTTTAACTGGCGAGCAACCCCTTCTTGAAAAGTTTGTTCAGTCTCAAGAATATGAGCTTGTAACCATTTTGCTAAAAACTTTTCAACAATCTGCGCATGCGGTTTGCCTTGCTCCGTTAACTGTAGAGCCTGCATTAAACGTAGTGCATCTTGATGTTGCTTTGGACTTTGTTTAGCAACAAGCTGGCTTAAGTTTTTCTGCTCAGATAATAAAACCTGTATTTCTGTTTTTAGCGTTTGTTGCTGATTTTTGGTTGTCTGATGCGCTTGTTGAGACTGTTCAATCAGTTGCACATACTGCTCAATTTCAGCCTCTAACGTCGAGATTTCACAACGTAATTGCTGCTGTAGTTGCTCAAAATCGCCCTGCTCATCTTCATGAACATGCGATTGAATCTGACTTGCTTGATGTTGCAAGGTTTCTTTTTGCTGTTCAATGCGTTGAACATTTTTACCTAACTGCTCAATTTGGGCAGACATTTGCATTTTTTGCTGCTGTTGTTTTTCAACCTGAGCTTTTATTTGTTCAAACTGTTGTTGTGCTTGTTTTTGCTGAGATTGTAAATCAGCAAAGTTTTGTTCAGCTTCCGTTGCAGTATGCTCAATTCCAGTTAATGATTCAGTTTGTTCATCTAACTGATTATTCAGTGTTTCAAGTTGCAATTCCGAAAGTTGTAAACGTTCTTTAGTTTGGAATTTTTGCTGTTCTAACTGAACGAGAGTCATACTATTTTGCTGGTATAAACTCTGTTTTTGTTCCAGAGTCATTTTCAGTTCAGATAGTTTTTTCTCAGCTTGTTGCCACTCTTGTTGTAGTGGTGAAGATTGCTGAATGAGGCGCTGAAATAAAGCACTGGTTGCTTCTAAATCATGTTCAATCGTACTTAACTCAGAGCGGACTAATTTAAAAGTTTCACCCAGCTCATTCATTTGAACTGTATATTCTTCTTGTAAGCGTACGCTTTTATCTGCCTGAAAGGACAAAATTTCAATTTTCAGGGTACGAATCTGACTTTCCAGAGTTTTATATTGAACCGCTGCTTCGGATTGACGTTTAAGCGTCTTCAGCTGTGATTTTAATTCGAGGGCAATATCTTCTAAACGTGAAAGGTTTTGCTCAGTATGTTCAAGGTGTTGCAAAGTCTCGCGTCGACGAGCTTGATAGCGTGAAACACCTGCGGCCTCTTCAATAAAGATACGCATTTCTTCAGGTTTGGCATCAACCAAACGGTTAATCATGCCTTGTTCAATCACTGCATAAGAACGTGGTCCTAGCCCTGTTCCTAAGAAAATATCGGTAATATCACGGCGGCGGCAACGTGTGCCATTTAAGAAATATTCGGATTTACCTTCACGGGTAACCTGACGACGAACGGCGAGCTCATTATAAGCATTATATGACCCGCCCAATTTGCCATAGGTATTATCAAAACGTAGCTCAACACTCGCCACACCCACTGGCTTACGCTTGGAGGTTCCTGTAAAAATAACATCTTGCATGCTACCACCACGTAGCTGACGAGCATTTGATTCACCCATCACCCAACGAATGGCATCAATTACATTTGATTTGCCACAACCATTTGGACCAACCACTGCTGTGCGGTTCGCCTTAAAATTTAAAGTTGTACTATCTGCAAAAGATTTAAAGCCGGAAAGTTTTAAACTGCTTAAACGCATAATGCCCTAACTAGCGGCGTGAGCGTCTTGCCCAGGCCAATTCAATCTGTTTCATTCGTGTCAGCGATTCCAACACAAGGTTACGTAAGTGTCGACAAAAATCTTCCATAAATAAAGCGGCTTGTTGTGATTTTCGGATCAAAATTGCATCAGTCACGAGTTTAAATAATGCAAATGCTTCTTGTAGTTCCCGCTTAGAGGTATTTAAGGTCAAAAAATAACTGCGACGTAGTGAAGGTAGTAACTCTTTATAAAACTTCATTAGATAAGGGTTACCCACCATATCTTGCTGTTCAGCGAGATATTGAAAAACACCATCATAAAATTTTTCGATATCTCCTGCTTTTACATGCTCAAGAAGTTGTTCTAATAAGAGCTGCAATTGATCTGCTTCATGTGCGCGCCATGTTTCACTGATGCGTTGAACAATATGCCCCAATAACATCACGTTTGTGTCAAACAGTGCTTTAACCTGCTGTGCAGACATTTCTGAAACAATTGCCCCGCGGCGTGGAAATATCTCAATTAAATGAGTACGCTCTAATAATAACAATGCTTCACGAACTGACCCTCGGCTTACATCTAGCTCTTTGGCAATACGTAATTCTTGAATACGCTCGCCTTCAACCAGCTCACCACTAATGATCTGTTCGCTAATATATTTGACAATTTGCTCAGAAAGACTTTCTGTCTCTTCGAGATTCATAAATCACCCGCTACTTTTTATATGCATTAATCCATGCTTTTCTTTCGCATCCTTGTTTTTAACTGATCCCATCGATTAAAAACTATGTCATTGTCTGACAATTTCATTGCATTTTAAGCCAACCCATTTAAAAACAACACCAAAATCGGATGAATAAAAGCCCCAAATGTTCTTATATTATTTAATAAAAAAAGCTCGAATTTCTAAGAATTCAAGCTCTTACATCATAGTCTTCTTAAGATTAATATTTTATTCTTTAGTGCATAATGCCTTTATAAATAAAATAACTCCCTACCACCACTAACAAACAGGCAAAGCATTTTTTTAACATTTGCGGTGACAATGCATGAGCGACTTTTGCTCCAAACTTGGCTGTAATAAAACTCATAACACTAATGCCAATAAAAGCATAGATATGTACATAACCAATCGTGTTAGGTACAGAGATGTGTTCTTTAGCACCAAACCACATAAAACCAATTGCGCCCGCAATTGCAATGGGTAAACCACAAGCAGCAGAAGTTGCGACTGCTTTTTGCATAACTACGCCGTGACGGTTTAAATACGGTACAGTTAGGCTTCCTCCCCCAATTCCAAAAATTGCAGAGGCAACACCAATTCCCCCACCAGCCATCACTTGCATAGATGCTGAAGGAAGCTGACGTGTTGGATCAACGACAACATGGGCGCCTTTAAACATGCGATAAGCCATGGAAACAGCAAAAATACCAATAAGAAGTTGCAAATGTTGACCAGACATCAGGTCAGCAATACCAGCACCCAAAAATGAACCAATAATGAGCCCGGGTGCTAAATTACGAAAAACTGGCCAAAGTACAGCTCCTTTTTTATGGTGAGCCGACACCGAACTAAAAGACGTTACGATAATCGTTGCTAGTGATGTTCCTACTGCAATATGCATGATTACCGCAGGGTCATAGTGTAACTGGGTAAAAACGACATAGAGGATTGGTACAATAATTAATCCACCACCAACCCCAAACAATCCGGCAGTAAAACCAGCAATTGCGCCAATGAGTAAATATATGATTAACTCCATAAATGTTTTACCACTCTGCTCATATTCAACATGGATTTAGAGACTCGCCAACTACAACAACTTTTAAGCGCAAAAAACCAGCTTCCAGAAGTGGTTTTATTAAAAGCAACCACAACTTCGACCAATGATGATATTCGTGAAATTGCCCAAAAAGGCATTACAACAGGCTTGGTTTGCAGTGCTCAACAAACTCAAGGGCGAGGTCAACATCAACGGCAATGGATTTCACCTGAAGGAAACATTTATTTAAGCACATTGGTGCAAACTCGAACACCCTTAGATGGTCGCTTAGCACTTGAAGTTGCTCTAAATATTTTGCAAATCCCGCAATTACAGCCTCTAAGCTTACAAGTAAAATGGCCAAATGATTTATATAGTGCGCAAGGTAAATGGGGTGGAATTTTAGTTGAACCCCTTTCGCAACATCAGGCTATAGTAGGTGTGGGCATTAATTTAAAAACGCCACCCGTAACCGACAGTGATCAGCCGATTACCTCTTTAGAAGATTTAGGTTTAGAGCAAAACAACCGTCTTGAGTTAGTTTCAGAGCTGTATATGGCTATTCAAAACGCAGCTCGCTGGTTCGATCATGGCTGCTACAACTTAGCTGGCCGTTTTAATCATCATGCCGCATGGATTAATCAATTCGTGCAGTTTGAGCATAGCCAAGGATTAGTAGAAGGCCGTTTTGTTGGAATTTCCAATGATGGAGCTGTCATACTTGAAACTCCAGAACCTAAACAGTTTTATCAAGGTCGTTTAAGACCACAGATCAATCAATAAACAGGTGTTTCTCCATGAAAAGTTTATGGCTCGATATCGGGAACACTCGTTTAAAATATTGGATTACTGAAAATCACCAAACTATTGAGCATGCCGCAGAACTGCATTTGCAATCCCCTGCCGATTTATTACTTGGGTTAATTCAACATTTTAAGCATCAAGGTCTACATCGGATTGGGGTGTCATCCGTCTTAGATGCCGAGAATAATCAGCGCATTAGACAAATTCTAAAATGGCTTGAAATTCCTGTTGTTTTTGCAAAGGTTCATGCTGAATATGCTGAGTTAAAGTGTGGCTATGAGGTACCAAGCCAGCTCGGAATTGACCGCTGGTTACAAGTACTCGCTGTGGCTCAAGCAGACGAAAACTATTGTATTATTGGTTGTGGAACAGCCTTAACGATTGATTTAACACAAGGCAAACAACATTTAGGCGGGTATATTTTACCCAACCTTTATTTGCAGCGCGATGCACTCATTCAAAATACAAAAGGCATTAAAATTCCAGACTCAGCTTTTGATAATCTAAACCCAGGCAACAACACCGTAGATGCAGTCCATCACGGTATTTTGTTAGGCCTTATTAGTACTATCGAAAATATTATGCAGCAATCTCCGAAAAAACTGCTTCTTACTGGTGGAGATGCACTTGTTTTTGCCAAGTTCTTGAAAAAATATGATCCAGTTGTAGAAACTGATCTTTTACTCAAAGGGTTACAACAATATATTGCTCATTATCCTAAAGACTAAAATACAGAACAAAATAAAAGGCGCTATATGCGCCTTTTATTTTACGAACTTATTTCTTTTGGTCGTTGTTACCAAAGAGTGGTCCCATTCCGCCACCACCACCGCCGCCAAATTGTTTTTGCATATTGCCTAATGAACGCATCATTTTGCTCATACCAGATGGATTCGCAAACTTCTTCATCATTTTAGCCATTTGTGCTTGCTGCTTAATGAGTTTATTCACTTCAGCAACATCCATACCACAACCCGCTGCAATACGTTTTTTACGACTTGGGTTCATCAAATCTGGATTACGGCGTTCTTTAACGGTCATTGACTGGATAATAGCTTCCATTTTCTTGACCTGTTTTTCAGGATTTGCTTGCTCAATCGCTTGCTGAATTCCTGCACCGCTCATGCCAGGCAACTTATCTAAGAAGCCCATCATGCCGCCCATACTTTTCATTTGCTCAAATTGCATCAGCATATCTTCAAAGTTGAAGCTGCCTCCTTTTTGCAATTTTTTAGCCATTTTTTCGGCTTTTTCTTTGTCGATTTTACGTTCAACTTCCTCGACTAAAGAAAGTACGTCACCCATGCCTAAAATACGTTGAGCAACACGATCTGGATGGAATGGTTCTAAAGCATCAAGCTTCTCACCCATACCCAAGAACTTGATTGGCTTACCCGTAATTGCACGCACAGAAAGCGCTGCACCACCACGTGCATCACCATCAGTTTTAGTGAGAATCACGCCTGTAAGTGCCAATGCATCATTAAAGGCTTTAGCTGTATTTGCAGCATCCTGACCTGTCATGGCATCAACCACAAACAAAGTTTCAGTCGGCTTAACAGCAGCATGTAATTCTTTAATTTCGTCCATCATGTCTTCATCGACATGTAAACGACCTGCGGTATCGACAATTAACACATCAGCAAACTGGATTTTTGCTTGTTCAATTGCACGATTCACGATATCAATTGGCTTTTCAGAAGCATCTGATGCAATAAAACCTGCACCAACTTCTGCTGACACAGTTTCTAACTGTTTAATTGCTGCTGGACGGTAAACGTCGGCAGAAACCGTCATTACTTTTTTCTTTTGACGTTCTTTTAAGAAACGTGCCAACTTAGCGGCAGTTGTCGTTTTACCCGCACCTTGTAAACCAGCAAGTAATACAACAACGGGAGGCTTAGCACTTAAATCAAGTGTTTCATTCGCCTCACCCATCATCTTGGTGAGTTCGTCATAGACAATTTTTACAAATGCCTGGCCTGGTGATAACTGAGTCATCACTTCTTGGCCCAATGCCTCTTCCTTAACTTTCGCGATAAATTCACGAGTTACAGGTAACGCGACATCGGCTTCAAGAAGTGCCATACGTACTTCACGTAAGGTATCTTTAATATTGTCTTCGGTCAGCTGCCCTGAGCCAGTAACATTTCTTAAACTCTGTGCGAGTCGTTCTGTTAAGGTATCAAACATTGCAAAATCCGCTTAAAATGGCTAGTTGCAAAAAAATCTTTCTCGAAATAGAAAATTTATGCATAGAATGCTATAGGATACTTTAGTTCGCAGCGAATTTATATCTTATATAGATGAATTAATCCTGAAAAAGGTTTGACATGATTAGCCTCCCCTTGGTTTACACAATTTTGGCACTCATCGCATATACCACTTCTTTCTGGTATCTGTTTATTCGTTTAATGTCAAAACGTGAACCAAACCCATGGTTATTTGCTTTTGTTGCGACTTTGGCGCTCCTGTTGCACGGTACAGTTTTATGTCACGCCATGCTGACACCAGCCGGAATTAACTACGATGTTTTTAATTTAGTATCTTTTACATCGTGGCTTATGCTGTTGTTAAGTTTAATTTTTAGTATTTTTCGTCCCATCGTACCGCTAAATTTATTAGGCATTCCTGTAGCGGCTATTGGTCTAATTTTAGGTTTTGGATTCAGTCGACCAGATCAATTTATTGAGCAGCATTCGTTAGGCTTAGATACTCATATTATTCTTTCACTTTCTGCCTATGCAGTTTTATTGATGGCAACCATTCACGCTATTTTGCTCTGGTTCCAAAATCGTGAACTCAAAAAGAAACAAAAAAAACGCTTTTGGGTCAATTTACTCCCGCCAATTCAGGCGATGGAGTCTTTGTTATTTGACCTAATTATTACTGGTTTTATTTTATTAACGATTGCACTCACTTTTGGTTTCTTGACGATCGATAGCTTCTTTGCACAGCATCTCGCTCATAAAACTGTCTTTAGTATTATTTCATGGATTATCTATGGCTTACTCTTGATTGGCCATTACAAACTTGGTTGGCGAGGTCAAAAAGCGATTCGTTTTACCTTAATTGGTTTTGTGCTTTTGGCGATTGGTTTTATTGGTAGTAAATTTGTGCTCGAGATGATCTTGGGCCGTTAAGTAAATTAAAATTTCTTCGATACTAGACAGCGTTATACATATCCCGTATAACGCTGTTTTCTTTTTGCTCAGGTGACACAGACTGTGAAACTCATACTCGCTCCAATGGAAGGTTTAACTGACCCGATCATGCGGGATACACTCACATCTGTTGGTCATTTCGACTGGTGTGTGACCGAGTTTATTCGAGTTACAGACAGCATTTTGCCAGACCATATTTACTATAGTTTTTGCCCTGAGTTAAAGAACGACGGTAAAACAGCTGCGGGAACGCCTGTTCATGTCCAGTTCTTAGGTAACAACCCAGATATGCTGGCAGCAAATGCTGCAAAAGTGGTTGAACTAGGTGCTCCTGCAATCGACCTTAATTTTGGTTGTCCTGCAAAAACTGTAAACCGACACAGAGGCGGCTCTGTTCTTCTTGATGAACCTGATGTTGTACATATGCTCATTAAAGCAGTGAGAGATGCAGTACCTGCACACATTCCTGTTTCAGCAAAAATGCGTTTAGGTTATCTCGATGAAAATCACACCATGGAAAATGCCCACGCTGTTGAAGATGCGGGTGCAAGCTGGTTAACGGTTCATGCTCGTACTAAAGCAGATGGCTATACGCCACCAGCTTATTGGGAAAAAATTCTACCGATTAAAGAAGCTTTAAAAATTAATGTCATTGCGAATGGTGAAATCTGGACCAATGCTGATGCTAAAGCTTGCCAGCAACAGTCTGGTTGTGAAGACTTAATGATTGGCCGTGGTGCGGTAACGACTCCAGATTTAACCCAATGTATTCGTGAAAATATGAATGAGGCATTATTCAGTTGGGAACAACTTGTTGATTTACAAATTCGTTTTTTAAATGGTCAGGCAAAGACAGAAATTGGTATGGTGGGTCGTTATAAGCAATGGTTAGGCATGATGACGAAAGCCTATCCACAAGCGAAAGACTTATGGGATCAAGTAAAACGTATTAAAGCTTTGGATGAAATTGTCCAACAGTTAGAACACACCAGATCAGAAAACATTTAACGCAATATAGTCAAAAAAAAAAGAGGGCGATTGTTTTTACAACCGCCCTCTTTCGTATTTCAGGTTAAGCTATTATTCTTTTTTAAAAGCCGCTTACTTTCATTTTAAAGTCGGTTACAGAAACGCCAGTGACACCAAAACTCCCCATTGAGCCATTCGGTAAATTATTAAACGTTGTTGTATTTTGAGTACCCATATTTCCTAAAGTGACATTATTAAGTGAAGCATCAAATTTACTTGATACGCCTGTATTTCCAAAAGTTAATCCAGTTGGATCAACACCGGCATAGAAACCATCAAGTACAAAACCTGTTGAGGTATTTGTGCCAGCAAATTTAAACCCGAATGTAGCACCCGTATTATCGGACACTAAAGTAATTGGACAACCCGCAGCAGCAGAACAAATAGATTGAATTGCCCCTCCAAATTTAACCATAACTGATTGAGCAGCATGGCCAAGCTGAATATTTAAACGAGGTTTATTGGTTTGTACAAAGTTAATATCCAGATTACCAGTAGAACGGATCAGTTCTTTTACACCCGTATTCACTGTCGTTCCCGAACTAAAAATTGATTTTGGTGCATAACTTGTTAAAGCATAATCGGATGGACTAGATAAAGATGCGCTTGGAGCTAAATAAATTGAAAAAGGTAAAAGTCGAATACCGTTTACATCACTCCCCATCGATACTGCTAAATTTAAAAAAGGATTTCCACCACCAGCATCAACATCCATTGCAATATTAAAAGAAGGATTACTCGATACAGCAGCTTTAATAAACTCTATGCCAGGAACTGGATTTGTAGAATTTCCTGCAATGACAAAGCCAGCCTTACTGTTATATGAAGTTGAAGCAATACCGTTTGTATCAATCAGAGCGACTTGATTAAATTTAACTTTATCAGCCTGAATACCTAAGGTTAAACCATTTTGGCCCGTTGCTGCCGCAAGACTTTGATCATCTAAAGGCTGCATTGCAAAAACACTTGAACTACTGGCAAGTAGCAACCAGCACCCTATATTTTTATTCTTCATGTCGCTCTAATCCTTAAGAGACAAACGCTTATTATTTGTTCAGACTATCAGAATAATATTCAAGTACAAAGCAATTATCCCTATAACCCGACGAATGCAAATCTAATCACATTAAAATAAAAACCATATAAAAAGTGGCAATGGCTGCCACTTTTCTTTATTAGTTAAAAGCACCATTTCTAGGAACAATACTAAAGCTACTATTTAAACGTCCACCAGTAATTGCAAGCTCACCTAAACGTGCACCAGCACCAGTTGATGGAGGATAGAAGTTAATATCTTTAACACGTAATGCGCCGTCAATACTCTTATCTGGATTAAAATAAACCGCCGTATTTACGCCAACTTTACCTAAACCACTTGCACTGTCTTTACCAACAACTAAAGCGGTATTAAACGCAAGCTTTCCAGTAATATTATCAAAACCAATTGCAGAACCATCGATCGGATCACTAATTTGAACTGTATTTCCAGTTGCTGTGGCAGGCATGGTGAAATCGCCCAGTACAGTTAAAGCACTACCATCTGCAATTGAGCTGTTTGGCACGATCGATAAGTTAAGATCTCCGCCTAAACGCAGTTTTAGACCAAATAAGACATCATTATTTCTGGCAAAGTTATCAATTGGTGAAGTACACGACCCGGTAGCTGGACAAGTTTTATATTTTGCCCCCGGTAAATAACCTGCTGCAATTTCAGTTGATAAAGCAAGTAGCATCTCTTTTAAACTAATATTAAGACTGCCATTTTCTAAGCCAATGCTTCCATTGCCTTTAACGAACATATCAATGTTACGTAACCCCATATAATAATCAGTAGGACTACCGCCATTATTAGCATTTGGAGAACCATCAATTAATAAAATTGAGGTCGTTTTGGTTCCAGTCGCATCACGTCCCGTAGTTCCAGCTGCAATACCAAAACCCAAACGTGAAGTCGTTCCAGAGGTCGCAACAACATTCTGGACAGGTTTACCATTGGCATCTTTTGTATAGTAATAAGCACTATTTGCTGGCGCGTCTAAACCATATACAGCAGCATTAGCATTTAAATTATAAAAAGGTAGTGCTAAGCCCCACTGGTTGTTTGCACCATTATCTGCAAACTGATTGGCAGGAGCGACATTCGCACTTGTCGTAAAACGACCACGTCTTGAAAATGCTTGAAACTCTGCTCCACGCATTGCAAGAATCAAGCTAAACGGATTAGTAACCGTATCACGGTGAATATTATGCTGATAATCAGCAGCTGTCGTTAAAGTACCGCTACCTAAACGAATTGCATTTAAGGTTGCGTTGTTTGGCATTAATAAGGTTTTTGTATCAGCAAGATTTAGATAAATATTTCCGCTGTCAAAATAACCCCGCGTAGCTGAGTTAAGACCTGTTAAGTTGCCAAACTCGAAACCATAAGCATTCAGACCTGCTCCACCAATTTCTAAAGTGGTTGCTTTACCATCTGCACCTAGCATTGAATCATTATCTTTAGTGAATTCACCTTTCATACGAAAGGCAATGCCAGAATTACCTAAAATACTATTACTTGAACCTGTGCCAGCAGCTGTATTTGCAGTGCCTAAAGTAGTGGTATCCGCCGTACCATCCATACCACGGACTTGTAAATAACTATTTACCATACGTCCGCTAGCACCTAAACGAATCAAACCTTTCGCATTTTGAGGACTATTGGTTGCATCTAAAGCATAAGGATTAGTTTTATCTACATTCGAGCTAAGCATCACCTCAATATTCAGGCCTGAATTCGTTACTTTTCCGCTACTGTCAACATATGTACCCGCAGTTAAACCAGAAGCTGAATCTGCTACACGGTTAAAATCAACATAGCCATAGGTAGTATTCGGAGTTTGCCCTACACCAGCAACATTAGTTCCAGTATTTGTCTGTAAAACTAAGCCACGAGTTGGGTCAATCAACATGGCCCCTTTACCAACAAAATTAAAGTTAAAATTTCTTAAAATTAACTGATTTAGCTGGCTGCGAGCATCCAATTGCCCTAGATAAATATTGGCATTATTAATACCAAGTGTCATGCTTGACTGGCTATTTGCATTAAATAAGCCATCTTGGGTTGTAAGTGCCAAATTTAGAGGAGAAGTTGTTTGAATAGCCAACTGCCCTAAAGTTGGCGAGCATGTAGCAGAGCTATTACAAACTTTAACGCTATTTACAGTAATAAGTGATGGACTACTTTGCATAGAAAAATCGAGTCCAGTTTTACCCGTAGTCGGATTACTTCCTACATCTAAACGATAATTAGTGCTTAAAGTTTGGCTAGATGCATTACTTTTTTGGACTTTTACACCACTTGCTTGAGCTCTTAATACCTGATCAGCACTTGTTGGCGTTCCTGCATGGTCATCCCAGTAAGCATTATCAATATTAATTTCGTTAAACGTAGTTTGAATCGAGATCCCATCTTGTCCATTGACGGCACTCAAATCAGCATCTGTTAAAGCTTCTAAAGCATAAATTTGACCACTCACTAACAACATGCTGGTTGCTAATGTATTTAAAATAAACTTTGAGCTGTGATTTTCTTTATTTTTTTTCATCACTTCAGTTCCTTTGAAATCTACATTAACCCTTAACAACGAGGATGGCTACCATCACAGCTAAACACCATGACTTTTCCTTGAATAGCCAAATTCCCATTCATCATTAAACCCATAAAACCAGTTTCACGTCCATAGTCATAGGCCGATGGAGTTGCTGTAGCAATTTGCTGGTTCCCGCTATTGGCAGTCGCAGCATATGTCGGTTTTTTGAAATATGCATAATCATACATATTTGCACTCGAACCTTGTGCTGTTGTTGAGCTGGTAAAGTTATCTTGCTCAATTGATAAAGCATTAAATCCAAAATTACGAATTAAAATTGGCTGTGCTGCACTAAAACTAAGCTGAATAGCCGGCTTAATAATTTCAGTATTACTTTTATCAAGATACTTTAAATCAGCGCCATCCAAACCCATTTTTTGAATATTTAAAGTTCCTTGTACACCTTTAAACACGAGCCAAAGTTTATTACCACTATCACTATTTTCAGCCCAACCACTTGGCTTAGTTGCATCTGCTTGTACAAAACGTTTGTTAATCGCTAAACCTATATGACAGAATTCAACGTTCTCACAGACACCACCACTACCATTGTCAAAAACACCGTTAGCTGTCTGGTTTAAATTAAGCATTAAAGATAAATCAGCACCAGCTTGACCATTAATCGCCTGCAAAGCGTCATTATCTAAAGTTTGCAGCTCTGCATGAGTAACCGTGGCGCAAAGAGCGAGGAACAAAGTACTTAATTTTTTCATATCAATCTCCTCTTCTTATAGACCTTTAGTTGTAAGTTTCAAGTGCTGGATTAAAACACCATCTATAGCAGCTGATCCTAAGTTATTTAAAGGACTAATATTAGATAAAGCAGGAGCTTGATTGGCAGTTGGAATAACATAACCTGTTGTACCATTACTACTACCAATTAAATCATTGACTACAGCATTTCTTGAAGTTAACCATGGAATAGCAGCATTGCTCCAATCACGATTGGAGGTTGTTCCGTACATTGGAGTTGAACCTGATGTACTCGTACATCCTAGTGCACCAGAGCACTTTGGAGCATCAGCTGGTTTTGTTGTTGGATTTGTAATAACCCAAGCCCCAGTTCCTTTGTTATATTCCCACTGATATAAATATCCTACTGTTTTATAATCACAGTTCGAATTAAACAAACCACAACTATAGGTTTGATTCCATGTTTGAGTATTTTGTTGTCTTTGTTTAAAACGTACTTCTGTCATGGTCGCAGATGTAGTACCAGACACTGAGTTGGTTAATGACACTAAACTACCAGCTGAAGTTCCAGAAACTTGTGTTCCAGTTGAAATTAAGCGTCCAAAGGAAACTCCAATAGCTCCTTCCCCTGTATTTGCTAACAAGGTTTTTCCATTATCAGGACTATAAACTGTGCCGATCGAGATACTACTGTGCGTAGGATTAACACAAGAATAAACGTTACAAGTAGAACCTTTATAACTAGCATCTGCACCAGTGTAATCTGTATAAATCTGTTTATATATTTCAGGTTTATTCGCAATCCGTGCAATTTCAATACTAAAATTTTTACCATCCGAACCTAAAATAAGGGGCTGATATAAATTACCTAACACTAAGTTAATATTTGGATTATAAAGGTATAACCCTTCACTATCAGCAAACTTTGGCGCTACACCACCTGCTGAATCAAATGCTGGTGTATATAAATTATTTGAAGCATTGGGTGAGTCTGAAGTTTCTCTAGTACTAAAACGTAATACCTTACTTGTATCATTAAATGCGATTCGCGTTTTATTCGATGTTTTTGTATCTGTTCTGGTGCGATTTTCTACATAGTAACGACATCCACGCGATGTGCTAAAACTTCCTGTTCCACTATTACCACAATCTCCAGTACTACTTGTGCTTAAAGTTGAGTTTGCACCTGCATGTACGGTTTGCCACCCATTATTATTGCTTGTGGCATATGTCTGCGTTTGACTCGTAACATTTTCGGTCACGATACTGGTGTTTTTACTATCGCCTGTATTTAAGCGGACTAAACCAGACATTCCTAAAGTATTGTTATAAAAAGGACTCATTCCCCCAGCAGAGGTGGCCCCACCTAAGGTCTGAAACATACTAATCTGGCTACCATTTAAACTAAAGCCATTTAGAATGCCTTGCAAACGTAAACGGTTAGCACGAGTTGTATCAGTACTTGTTCCAATTAATCCGTTGTTATTGCCATATTGAAATTGGGCTGGAGAGCCATTTGTTGTAGCGACAATGTTTGGATTTCGTACAAATGCATCAGCCCAAAGACCTAGTTTTAAATTATATGCATCAGCTCCCTCTATACCATCAATTGTTGGTTGATAAAGAGGAGCCTCTAAAGATAAATACGTGACTGGATAAAGAGAACTATCTGTTGTACTAAAATTAGGAACATTGGTAGCAGTCTTTACTTTGAATATCCATGGATTTGCACCTGTTCCCCAACTCGAAATCGCTGCTGCGGCTGAGGTGTTAGCAATACGCGAATTTGCATCACCATCCGACTTAGATAATGCTAAGCCATAAAGAAAGATATCAGCTTTACCTACTGCGCGGTCTTCTGGCCCGACACTACCATTACCACTCGTATCAGCAGCAGAGACACTTAAAGGACCAACAGGCACATAGTTAATATAACCTGTATCTTTACTACGATCGGTAATAATTTGATTTACAGATTCATTTGGACCAGCACCGCGAAACACCATATAAGCATTTTGAGGTAATATCGCAATACCCTCACCTGTAGTTTCACTTAAACCAGCATCTGAAAGTTCTTCAAGAGCAAAGCTAGACTGACTTAAAAAAAGTCCAATTAAACTTGCTAAAACGGTTTTTTGAAAACATACCGTATAATTAAGTGTAGTCATCGTGACCTTCCTGTTTTATACGATGCTGTGCACCATATTTCTTTTTCTTTAACAGTCCTTGGTGCGAGATGAAATTATTTCCTTTTTCATCTCACAAGGGGCAATCATTAAAATTGCCAACCTTTCCACATTTCCATTATGCTGAATATTTACTCAAATGCAAAATTAAATAAGTAAAAAACAACTTTTCCGATGAATGAAAAATAGTAGATGCTTTAAAACTCAATTAACAGAATTTTAATGAGCCATAACAGTTAGCCGAGAAGCTTTGTTTTTGTAGCACTACATTAGTTAAGGCCATAGAGGCTGGTGTTTTCCCTGTTAAATCAACAGTTCCAATAGGAAGATTACCAGCTAAACAGTTTATTGCTAATGCCCCACATTTAACAGGATGACTTTCTAAATAAGAACTAACTTGTCCCAAAGCATCAGTAATTGTAGCTAAAGCAATATCAACATTCCCCGTAGGAGTAATTTGTCCAATATCAATTGGATTTGTAAGCTCCAGCCACCATCCTGTTTGGGCTGTAGATGCAGCCTCTGGCCATAGAATATTCACACCTTGAACTGATAGATAACCAGCAGACCCATTTAACTGCGCTGCGTGGAAATAACCCAGACTTTGTTTAATTGTTACATTTACATCTAAATTATTTACGGTTCCAGTTACATCACCTGAAATCGGGACAGGAATACCTAGTACTGAGGCAGTTGCATCTAAAGTTCCAGTAACAGCAAGTCCACCAACTTTTGCTGTTGCATTTAAGTTAGCCGTATTAATACGTTTACCGGTAATAATCTGCTGTCCCATGGACAAAGTTCCGCTACCCGCCCCTAAATTCAAGTTATAACTAGTGGATGTAAATGGGAGTGTTGCTATGCTACCTATAAATTCTGCCCGTCCTGTAATTGCTGTTCCTGTTTCATCTTGAGTAATGCCATAATAAGGATTCGTAGTTACGGTCCCTCCTGTTGGTTTAGTTACCATATATCCACTTAATGAATTAATACCACTGGAGGCATCACCATTTTCTAAACCAAAAGTAAGTAACCCCGAAAGTGACTTAGCACTCAATCTAAAACCTTGAATCTCACGGGTAGAAGCTGAATCTGGATTTTTAACTGCGAACTCTAAAAATGGATTAGTAATAACAGCTGAAGAAGAAGCACGTTCAGTACTAGTACTATCTACCGTACCACCACTTAAACTAAGATAATCGATATCAATGTCACAGGCACCTGCTCCATTTACTCCACCACAACCTAACTGTAATTTTTTAATATTGGCATTAAGTTCTAATTGAGCATCTAGCGCAAGTCGATAAAACCCCATATTTCCATTTGAACTTGAGTTGCTTGCGGAATCCGTAGGGGCAATATAAGACATGCCCATTAAGGCTTGGCCACGAGTGGCTGATAGTTCAGCATCTGACATAGGCACTAATGTAGAAGCAGCATAAGCTGAAGAAAAGCATAAGCTTCCGAGTGTCAAAAGTGCTACTCGAAGAGACGTAAACTGTCGCATGGCCGACCTCCGTATCCGTGGGGGCATAATCCTGTTTAATTTCTTTTTATTTGGTCTGCCTGAATTTAGTAGATATCTAAACAATTACTACTAAAAGACAACCGATGCATTTACTTTTAAATTCTGTGATGCAGAACAAAAAAACAAATCAATTATTGATCATATTATATTATTTTTTACAAAAGGAAACTGTCGTTTATCGTAATTCCGATAAACGCATCTCATGTAAGTCTTATTTATAAAATTGGGCCACCTAAGCGACCCATTATTTTAAAATTCTTCTCTATCTAAGAAAAATTATGTCTTAGGCAGTGTAACACCTGTTTGGCCTTGGTATTTACCACCACGGTCTTTATAAGATGTTTCACATACTTCATCACTTTCAAAAAATAGCATTTGTGCTACACCTTCCCCTGCATAAATACGGGCAGGTAAATTAGTGGTGTTTGAAAATTCTAAAGTTACGTGACCTTCCCATTCAGGTTCTAATGGAGTTACATTCACAATGATACCGCAGCGAGCATAAGTCGATTTACCTAAGCAGACTGTCAACACATTACGAGGAATACGGAAATATTCGATTGTACGCGCTAAAGCAAATGAGTTTGGCGGAATAATACAAACATCAGATTCAATATCGATAAAGCTTTTGTCATCAAAATTCTTTGGATCGACAATTGCAGAATGTACGTTAGTAAAAACCTTAAATTCACGGGCACAGCGTACATCGTAACCATAGCTAGAGACCCCGTAGGAAATCAACTTTTCACCATTTTCATCAAAACGGACTTGATTCTCTGCATAAGGTTCAATCATGCCGTGTTTTTCGCTCATCTCGCGAATCCAACGATCAGACTTAATAGCCATGTATTTTCTATCCAAAAGGTAATTTCATTGATTGCGACGTACTTTAACGTAAAAAAGCAATTATGAAAACAACGCTTGAGCTACTCTTCTCGATAAGAATAGCTCAGCTGTACATTTAAAGGTTCAGTAAAGCAGAATAACTAATTGGAATTGAAAAGCTGACTAAAACAAGTGACGCTGTTCTTTGTAAATTAGTTTGATTTAACCAACCCACTTTCTTAGATGCTAAAACTGAACCCAAGAAAATCCAGAACAACGCAATTGGTGTAATGAGTGCTAAGTAAGCCATCATATGAACCAAATAAATATGAAAATCACTCCATGCAGCTACCGGAAAAATTGCTGAAGCAAAGAGTAAAGCTTTTGGGTTCAATAAAGTTGCACAGAATAATTCACGAGCACGGATTGTAGGCTGATTTAATTCAACTTCTTGATTTGCCCTATGCCATAACTTAATGGCTAAGAAAATAATATAGCAAGCACTCAACAGCTTAAGAATAGGCGGCAGCAAGGGCAATGTGTTAGACACTTTCCCAATTAGCATTCCCCATGCAGAAATAGAGATCACGTAACCCAAAACTTCTGCTGGAATAAGTTTTACTGACTTCCGTAGCCCTACTTGCACGCCTGAAGAAGCAAGCAAAGTGTTAGTTGGACCAGGGGTAAGTAAAATTGTGGCTACTAAGCCAATAAAAAGCCATGAAATCATTGAATGACCTCACAATATAGTCATCTCAGATTAATAGATATCCGGTCACATGGCAAAAGGTAATTGTAAGACAAAATTTTTCAAATCTTTTTTAAGTCCATATAAAAACATTAAAAACAATTACTTATAAAATTACTAGAAAAAGCAGTAAAGAAAACTTTACGGTCAGTTGTTATGCTTTCCAAATAATTTCGTACTTAAGTAACATAAGTATTTTTATTTTAAGTCTATTTTTCCATCAAAAGCCTTTATAATAAAAAATATATAGTGATGGTAAGTTTAAATTTTAAGCTTTTAATAAGTTTCAATTCATATATTGTTTCTGATTTTTTTATATAGAGCACCGCGCTCTACTACCTTAATGATTATGGCAAAGCACTTTTTTCAATCTTGGCTTCCCTCACCCGAGAAAGTTTCAAATATGAAATTTCTAAGGATTTTTGGTAAAAAGACCTTGAATCCTGTGCTTTGGTATGTCAATCGGAAATCGATTACCCGAGCTGTTTTTGTCGGAACTTTTTTTGGTTTACTGCCTATTCCTTTTCACAGTGTATTTATTGTGATGGCGGTCTTACTATTCGAAGTCAATTTACCAATTAGCTTAATGCTGGCTTGGCTAAGTAATCCTCTTACTCTAGTTCCAATTCTATATATTGGTTTTTGGTTTGGTGCACATATTTTTCATGTGCATATGATTAATAAAGAAATGTTGCTAGGTGTATTGCACCAAATTTCCCGCTGGATTACTCATTTCGGGCATGGACACATTGATTTTAGTCTCGCGAAAATTTTGATGACAGGTCTAGTGGTCGAAGCTTTCGTATTTGCCGTCATATTATATCTATCTACAGAAATTTTCTGGCGTTGGATGGTTATTAAAAACTGGAAAAGTAGACACCGTCATAAAAAGCAAGAAGAAGAAGAAGTTTTATAAAACTCCAAGCTTCTTGCTAAGTCTTAAATTATTATTTTGGTAGTTTTGATTTCATATATTCTTCAGCCACATTAAGTACATACTCTTGGCAAGCCTCTCCTGTACCAGGGTCATAAGCTCCGTTATTCGTAATATTATTAGATAAAATTCGAATGCCTAAAAACGGAACATTCAACTGACTTGCAATTTGTGCAACTGATGCTGCTTCCATTTCCTCAACTGAAGTGCCATAACGCTGATGGAAAAATTGAATACGATCAAGTTCGTTATTCCAAACATCTGCTGAACCAATCGTTCCCTCAACCACCTCACCTTTGTCATAACGGACTTTATGAGCCGCCATTAATAGCTCTTGATCACCTTCAAATTTGCGTATTGCAATCGGTTCTGGATCAGACTCCTCTGTTGGCAAAACATCAAAAGCTTCAACCCAAGTGAGTGAATTTGACCCAGCACCCAATGGCTGTTTAGGAGTTCTAAATGCACCAATATTGGTCGCATATTTTCCTAAAACAATATCGTAAACGTGTAGATCTGGGTCGTGCCCACCTGCTGTTCCCTGATTAATGATCGCAATCGGTTTATAACGCTCAATAGCTAAAGCAGTTGCAGCAGCAGAATTGCTCATACCCATACGGGTTTTAGAAATAATCATTGGATAACCGTTATAGGTACCCTTCCAGAATTTCCACCCACCAATTTCTTCAACAGTCTTATTCTCTAATTTTGAAGCCATTTTTTCCGATTCTACTGGCAAAGCACCCTGAATAATAATCGGCTGTAATTTCTGTTTTTGATCCTGAACTGTTGGTGTTTGTGAAACAGAAGAGTCATCATTATTGCATCCGACTAAAAATAAAGCGCTACATAAACTGATTACGCCAAAAGCACATTTAAATTGCATTTTTTACCCTTTCTTTTTAAAAAGTGTAAAGTAGCAATCTATATGCCAATTTCAAGTTTAGCTTTGTTATTAAAATTCAGTAATTTAATTTTCTATTTTAACCAGGCAATAAAAAACCCGACTTAAAGTCGGGCTTTAATAAGTTAAAAAATCCGCTTGTCATCACGTGTACGTTGAGGAATTTTTTCAATTTGTTCCCACATAACTTTAGCAATATCAATATAACTATCAGCCGCATCATCCATTGCTACAACACTAGGTTTACCCTGATCGGCATGCTCACGGATCTGAGCGTTTAAAGGTAAACGACCTAACAATGGAATGTGGTACTGTTCAGAGAGCTTATCACCACCACCAATACCAAAAATTTGTTCTTCATGACCACAGTTAGAACAAATATGGGTCGACATGTTCTCAACGACACCTAATACCGGAATGCCAACTTTATTAAATAACTCAATCCCTTTTGTAGCATCCAGTAAGGCAACATTTTGTGGTGTAGTCACAATGATTGAACCAGTCACTGGAATACGCTGTGCAAGCGTGAGTTGAATATCACCAGTACCCGGTGGCATATCAATCATGAGCACATCTAGATCAGGCCAAAGCGTTTGATTAAACAATTGCATTAAAGCACCCGTTGCCTTTGGTCCACGCCACGCGACAGGTGTGTTGTTATCACCAGTTAAATGTCCAATCGATAACACTGCCATTCCATAGGCATCTAAAGGCACGAAATTTTCACTTTCAATAAGAGGAGTTTTGCCAGCATTGCCTAGCATTGTCGGAATACTTGGACCATAGATATCTGCATCCAAAACCCCAACCTTAAGTCCCATTTTTTGCAAAGCAAGTGCTAAATTGACCGTAGTTGTCGATTTACCAACGCCGCCCTTACCAGATGAAACTAAAATAACATGCTTAATGCGTGGATGAAGTGGAACATCTCTTTGTTGTGGAGCGGCTTTTTGAATAGGGGGATTATTCGGATCTGGTTCTGATTTAGGTGAAGCATCTAGTACAGGAGGTAAGTTTGAACTTTCCTGTGTAGGACGCTTCTGTTGCACCACATGTAGGTTTAGTTCTTCAATACCACACTTTTCTAAAGCCCCAGCCAAATCATCATGAATTTGCTGCAAGTGCTCTTTTTCATCAGGAAAGGTATTAATTGTAAGTTGTAATACACGACCCTGAACTTGGAGCTGACTAATGCGATCTTTTAAAGCATCTTTTGAATGAGGTAGTAAATAATTTTGGAGTACGGTTTGGATTTCATCTTCTTTCACTTCTTGGGCGGGTGAAAAAACAGACTTTAGTGAAGAAAGCCAAGACATATTGTTTACTCCAAAAACAGATCATTACAGCTTAATGGAGATAGTGTAACAGTATTGGTCCGCACTCGCTCACCTTGGGATGAATAATTACTCACTTACAATCTCATCTTTTAGGTGAGGAGTGCAGATTTTAGTTTAGATCAGCTTATTCAGCAGAATCATGGTTTTTCAATTTATTTAACTTATCAGTTGCTGTTTTCTTTAACTCGTCAAATTTTGCTGTTGCTTGAGTTTTTAACTCATCAAACTTTGTTGCAGCCTCATCTTTTAGCTCTGCTGCCTTAGCTTTGGCATCATCAAGTTTATGGCTTGCCTCAGTACGTAAATGATCGAACTTGTCTTGCAGAGTGTGCTGAGCATCTTCAAGTTTGCCTTTCAAATTACTTGCTTTATCTTCAACCGCCTCTTTACCAGCCGCTTGCTTCTCTTTTACATTTTCCTTTAAATCATCCAAAGCTTTTTCGCCTTGAGCTTTTGCATCTGCCGCTTTTGCCTTTAATTCGTCTACTGTATTTTCAACTGCTTCTTTACCAGCAGCCTGTTTCTCTTTTACATTTTCCTTTAAATCATCTAAAGCTTTTTCACCTTGAACTTTTGCATCTGCCGCTTTTGCCTTTAAATCATCTAATTTATTTTCAGTAGTCATCGTTGTTATCCTCTTAGTTAATTAAAAAATTACCTGAATAAGTTATTAGTTATACATCGTTATGGCTTGTTTTCTGACCGTAACTGCAATTTGAAACAAAGACAATACAGGAAGATTCAAATATTTTTCGATTTGTTTATCTGTTCTAAAGAGAAATAACTTTGCAATTAAAACCCGATTTTTACGAATACTCATTGTTACCCAATAAAGATTATTATCCCCCCACTCAAGCACAACTCTCGCCTTGCGCTTGGGCAAAGATTATTAATCTTTGCTTATCCCACCACTCCAGCTTAGCTCTCATCTTGCACTCGGACAAAGCGTTGCTTTGTTTTTCCTCCTTCATCAGTTAAAATCTTCCACCTTATAAATACGAATGAGAGAATGAAATCCGTGCGTAAAATTTTAGTCACTAATGCCCTTCCTTACGCTAATGGTCCAATTCATATGGGTCATTTACTCGGTTACATCCAGGCAGATATCTGGGTTCGTGCCATGCGGGCAATGGGTCATGATGTGACTTATGTATGTGCGGATGATGCTCATGGTACTGCCATCATGCTACGTGCTGAGGCAAACGGTATTAGCCCTGAGGAGCAAATTGCGAACGTTCAGAAAGAACACATTCGTGATTTTGACGGTTTTGGCGTACATTTCGATCACTATGATTCAACTCATAGCGATGCCAATAAAGCACGTTCAACAGATATCTACATTAAAAACCGTGAAGCTGGAAATATTGCAGTTCGTCCTGTAACTCAATTATTTGATCCAGAAAAAGGCATGTTCTTATCTGACCGCTTCATTAAAGGTACATGCCCAAAATGTAAATCAGAAGATCAATACGGCGACTCATGTGAAGTTTGCGGTACGACTTATAATGCAACGGAGTTACTTAACCCGCGCTCGACTTTAAGTGGGGCAACACCAGTTGAAAAATCTTCAGATCACTATTTCTTTAAACTACCGAACTTTGCTGAGTATTTACAGAAATGGACCCGTGATGAAGGTCGCTTACCTGTTTCGATTGCAAACAAACTTGATGAATGGTTTGAAGCAGGTTTAGCAGATTGGGATATTTCTCGTGACGCACCATATTTTGGTTTTGAAATTCCAGATGCGCCAAATAAATATTTCTATGTTTGGGTAGATGCCCCAATTGGTTATATGTCTAGTTTTGAAAATTACATCAAAGCGGAACGTCCAGATTTAAACTTTGATGATTTCTGGAAAAAAGACAGCCAAAACGATGTTTACCATTTCATTGGTAAAGATATTGTTTATTTCCACGCATTGTTCTGGCCTGCAATGTTGGATGGTGCAAACTATCGCACTCCAACTGGTCTTTTTGTAAATGGTTTCTTGACTGTGAACGGACAAAAGATGTCTAAGTCTCGCGGAACTTTTATTAAAGCAGAGACTTACTTACAGCATTTAAACCCAGAATATTTACGTTACTACTTTGCCTCTAAACTTTCAGATAAAGTTGAAGACTCTGATTTAAATCTTGATGATTTTATTCAAAAAGTAAATTCTGACTTAGTCGGTAAAGTAGTCAACATTGCTAGTCGTTGCGCTAAATTTATCAATAGTAGCTTTAACAATACTTTATCTGCTGAATGCGCAGAACCTGAATTGGTACAAAGCTTTATTGATGCAGGTGATTCAATCGCAAGTGCATATGAAGCACGTGAATTCTCACTAGCTATTCGTGAAATCATGGCGCTTGCTGACCGTGCAAACCAATATATTGACGAGAAAAAACCTTGGGCACTTGCTAAACAAGAAGGTCAAGAGCAACAAGTTCTTGATGTATGCTCGGTTGGTATCAACTTATTCCGTCAATTAGCAGTGTACTTAGCGCCTGTTCTTCCAACTTTGGCTGAGCAAGTTCAAAGTTTCTTAGAACTTGAAAGCTTTAATTTCGAATCACGTAAACAAATTCTTGTAAGCCATGAGATTGCACAGTTCCAACCGCTCATGCAGCGTGTTGATCCAAAAGCTGTTACCGCAATGGTGGATGCATCTAAAGAGTCTTTAGGTACTCCTGCTCCAGAAGCAACTAAAGCAACGGCGAAAAAGGACAAAGCTGCCGAGAAAAAAGCTGCCCCTGCTCCAGCATTGGGTGAAGCTGAAATTATCGGTATCGAAGACTTCTTAAAAGTTGACTTGCGTGTTGCTCAAGTAGTTGAAGCTGGTACAGTTGAAGGTTCAGATAAATTACTTCAATTGACGTTAGATGTTGGTGAGGCTGAACCACGCAATGTATTCAGTGGCATTCGCAGCCAATATGCACCAGAAGATTTAAAAGGTAAATTGGTCGTCATGGTGGCTAACCTTGCACCACGTAAAATGCGTTTTGGTATTTCAAACGGAATGGTACTTGCTGCTGGAAATGGTGAAGGTATTTTCATTATTTCTCCAGATACAGGCGCGAAACCAGGCGATAAAGTTTCTTAATCTGTCTTAATAAAAAAGCTTCCTAAATTGGAAGCTTTTTTATTTTTGAAATATCAAAACTGAGTGAATTAAAATATTAAATAAACTTAGGAAGCCAGTGCTTTCAAATTATGACCACGGCCAGCCTTCACAAGGGTTATTAAATAAAACATGTATGTTTCCTAACTCCTCATTTGTTAAATAACCGTTCTTATTTTCATCTAGATAATGAAATAGCTCTGTTTGCTTGTTTTCACCTTGAAAACGTTTATCGCTCGGCCAGTTGTAAGGATAGAAATCTTCAACACGTTGAAATTCTTTTAGGCTATACATGCCATCATGATTTAAATCATATTTTTCCTGAAAAAGTTTCCAATCTAAAGAAGCAGGCTCACATGCATTTACCATATTCAAAATACAGTAAGTTGCACATCCAGCAAGTAACTTAATAGTTAGCTTGCTCATGATTATTCACTTGTATATCGGAAATTTTATAATCCTTTTCATGAACCGGAGTACCCACAATACTCATGGTCCGCTCATTTGCTGGCTGTTGCTTGCTCATTGTTCTCATCTCACATCCTGTAGTTAAGATGAGAAAAACTACAGAAATGCTCACCATTAGTTTTTTCATAACGTGATCCTCATTTCTTTTTGTTTTATTTATTAAGTTACCACTTTTAAAGTGTTTAAGTGCTAAAAAAGATATTTCAATTTGTATATATTTTACGCAAAAATAAAGCCAGACTATAAATAGCTGGCTTTGGATTTTTTAGATATTTTAATTAAAGACTTATCATTTGAAGAAAATTAACTTTAAGCCTAATACACTCACAATACTTCCAGCGACTCGGTCAACGCCAGTTTTTGCTTTTAAGTACATTGTTCTAGGCTTCTCTGAAGAGAGCAGCATTGCCACACATGAATACCAACCCGCATCAATCATAAAACAAATCACTGGTAATGCGACGTAGTAATAATTTGGAATTTCTTTTGGCAACAAAGCAGTAAATACACTCGCTAGAACAACTGCAATTTTCGGGTTGCTTAATTGTGTAATCAAACCATAACGATATGCCTGCTTATAGGTCATTTTTGATTTGGCATCATTTTCAATGGCAATTGGTTCTTTGGCATGTTTAATAATTTTAAAAGCCAGCCAAAGCAAATACAGCCCACCACCAATTTTTAAAATCAAATATGCAGAAGGCACAGCTAATAAAACTGCTTGTAACCCCATAACAGCTAATAGGCCAAACAGAGCTGCGCCTGTCCCCGTCCCTAATGCTGTAAATAACCCATGTTTACGTGATTTAGAAATTGAATTTTGCGCTACATAAATAAAGCTTGGCCCAGGGCTTATTGCTCCAAGCATCAATGCCATAGCAATTGAAAAAAGAGGAATAAGGGACTCAAACATTGTATTGACCTAGCATCACGCAATTGCGCGGTATTCTAACAGCTTTTTATGACGCATATAAAAATGCAGAAGATATAAATGATGAAAATTGAATTTTCATGTTTTTACAATTTATATCTTCACAACGGACAAAAATGTCCGTTAAATATATCACCTTTGAAACTCCCCAATCGATGACATGAGTAAACGTCAAAAAATTGCTGCCCACAATCGGGATGAATTACTCAATGCAGCCGAAGAATGTTTTCGTATTCATGGCATTAATGTTCCCTTACAAGTTGTAATTGACCACGCTGGTGTTGGCAGAGCAACTTTTTACCGCAACTTTTGTGATCGCAAGGCTTTAATTAGCGCGCTTCTAGAGCGTGCGATTACACAGCTAGAGCAAAAAGCAGCTCATTTTCAACAATTCGAGGACGGTTTATTTCGTTTAATTGAAGGACATATTGGGCAACTTCCCAAGCTCGCAATTTTGCAAGATTTTTGGAGAGTAATTGATCGACAAGACCCAATTATGTTAAAAATTTATGAACGGCGAAATAATGCACTTAACCCACTGATTGAAAATGCGATAGAACAAAAACTGTGCCGAGCTGATCTAACTGCTGATGACTATGCAATGGTCACGGCAATGTTGGGTTCTTCATTTCAAGGACATGAGCCAGAAGAACAGACTCGCTTAGCAAAACGAGCAATTGAATTACTATTTCATGGTATTCAAATACAAAAAATTCGAGGGATAGAATGAGTAAAACGCCTCGTTATTTAGAAACACCACCCGACTGGACACCAGAAGAGCAACCGACTCTACCTGGTTCACCAGCAGCTATTGCTCACTCTGTACCTAAGCGATTTATTTACTTTTTTATTGGTTTATTTATCGCCCTTTCGGCAAGCTTAAGTAATGGTTTTATTACAGCAAACTTACCCTTAATCCAAGGTGAATATGGCCTGACGCCTTCAGAAGCTGCTTGGTTGCCTGCGGCATATGTCATGGCAAATGTCAGTTCAAACCTGATTTTATTTAAAGCCAGACAACAATATGGTCTGAGAGTATTTTCAGAAATAGGGCTTGTCATTTTTATTGCCGTGCTTGTTTTGCATATTTTTGTACACACCTATGAAATGGCACTATTCGCTCGGGTTGTCGCAGGTTTGGCTGGTGCACCACTAAGCTCATTAGGTATGTATTACACCATGCAAGCTTTTAAAAAAGCAGACATGGCAAAAGGAATATATATCGCCTTCGGCTTTCAGCAACTTGGCGTACCGTTAGCTTGGATTATTTCTCCATTTCTTGTCAGTACAGACAGTTGGTCTGTTCTTTACACCTTTGAGCTTGGTTTAGCACTTTGTTGTTTAGCCATGGTTGTTTCATTGAAATTACCACGTAGCTTACGAATATATGTTTTTGAGAAACAAGATTTCTTTACCTTTGCTTTATTGGCTCCCGGTTTTGCATGCTTATGTATTGTGCTCACCCAAGGTCCAATTTTATGGTGGTTTAATAGCGAATGGCTCGCTTACGTCTTGATTGCAGGTTTTAGCTTAGTTGTTTTAGGTTTGCTCTATGAACACTATCGCGCCAATCCATTAATTATGACACGTTGGCTAGGCGCCTCTTCAACCTTGCGTTTCATTTTTGGTGCTTTTGCTATTCGACTTTTAATGTCTGAACAAAGCTACGCTGCTGTTAACTTCTTAAAAACAATGGGAATGGGTCCCGACCAATTTGTACCCCTCTATGTTGTCATATTGGTAGGGATTTTAAGCGGAACACTTTTTAGTGCACTTACCTTTTCACGCGAACGAATTATCTTCCACTTACTTTTTGCAGAGTTCCTCATTCTGGTTGCCTGTGGACTAGATTATCACCTAACCAGTGATGTCCGACCTGTGAATTTCTTTGCAAGTCAGTTTTTAGTCGGTTTTGCTGGTGGTCTATTTATTGGCCCACTGCTTCTGATTGGCTTTGCGCAAACGCTTGCTAAAGGCCCATCTTACGTAGTGACCTTTATCGTATTATTTTCTGCGACCCAAACTTTCGGTGGTCTTGTTGGGTCTTCTTTCTTCTCGACCTATCAACAACACCGCACGCAAAACTATCAAGTCGAGATTATTAAAGATTTAGAACAAGCAGATCCTCTAGTCGCTCAAAGGCTCTCGACCTATCAACGCAGTGCATCCATCACCACTACTGACCCAGCATTACAAACAGCTCAATCCATGCGCTCACTTAATCAAGTGGTCACTCGTGAAGCCCAAGTGCGTGCCTACAATGATGTTATTGCTTTAAACGGTATTTTTGCCGTCGCCCTACTCTTATGGGGTGGATTTAATATTGCACGTAGTAAATATCTACAACGCAGAGGAATTAGCCGTCCTTAATGGCTTTCGTATTTGATGAAATAGAAATTGAGATTGATATATGCCAGATGATCAAAACAAACCGGAACCAACACCTGCTCAGGCACCTGCCAACGAGCCAACACCTGCACCTGCACCTGCACCTGCAAGTAAACTGATTCCGACAAAACGCTCAACACTGTTATGGATGTTAGGTGTTCTTATTGTCGGTATTTTAGTGATTTTATGGGCTTGGAGAATCGGCCCGTTTGCAACGAGTGTTCAGCAAACTGACAATAGTTATGTCAAAGGTAAAACCACGATTTTATCGTCCCAAATTAATGGTTACGTTAAAGATGTAGTCGTTAAAGACTTTGATCATGTCAAAAAAGGTCAAGTGCTCATGCATATTGATGCGACTACTTATGACCAAAAAGTAACACAAGCAGCATCAGGTGTTGAGCAAGCTAAAAATACCTTAGCCAATCAAACGCAATCCATTGCCCAAAAACAAGCTGATATTGTGGCGGCACAAGCCAAAGTGGATCAAGCCAAAGCTCAATATGAACTTTCTTTAGCCCAGCTTAGACGCTATCAACAGCTAGGAAATAGTGGCGCAGCTTCTAAATCTGAGCAAGATAAAGCCGCAGCAGATGCTGAAAATAATCTTGCAGCACTTAAGCAAGCAGAAGCTAATGTATTAGTTGCAAATGAAGCACTTAAAACAGCACAAGTTGCAAAAACTGGTTTAGAAGCACAAGTTTCAAGTGCTAAAGCACAGTTAGACCAAGCACAAACCACCAAAGACTATAGCGTTATTGTTGCTCCGATGGACGGCCAACTTGGTGAAGTTAACCCTCGTGTTGGGCAATATGTAGCAGCAGGTTCTCAGTTACTTTACTTAATTCCACAGCAAACTTGGGTAATTGCCAATTTCAAAGAAACCCAAATTGCCAATATGCGAATAGGTCAGAAAGCATGGTTTACAGTCGATGCGATGAAACACAAAAAATTTACGGGACATGTTGAGCAGATCTCACCTGCTGCGGGTTCTGAGTTCAGTGTGTTAAAACCTGACAATGCAACAGGTAACTTTACCAAAGTTGTTCAACGAATTGCCGTACGCATTACTATTGATCCAAATCAAGAAGGAATGGAGCATTTACGCCCTGGCATGTCCGTGGTTACTTCTGTCGATACAAATTCGTAAACAGCTTTTTAAAGTTCTATTTAAAAAGTTACAATGTGGTCAATCATTATTTTCTCAATTTCTAATGTTTGATCACATTGCTCAATCAGTTCCTTATCAACATATTCGACTACCTAATCCCCTGCATCTCGACATTAAGCGGCTAGATTTAATTCATCCCCAAATTTCGGGTAATAAATTTTTCAAATTAAAATACAATCTGCTTGCCGCAAAACAACAAGCGTTATCAGGCGTTTTGACTTTTGGTGGGGCTTATTCAAATCATATTGCTGCAACTGCGTATGCAGCTCATCTTTTTGGCTTTAAAAGTGTAGGCATTATTCGTGGTGAAGAATTAGCCATCCAGCCTCTTAACCCAACCTTGGCAAAAGCTCAAAGTTTAGGAATGCATTTACATTTTGTCTCACGCACTGAATATCGCTTGAGGGATGACGCAAACTACCTTCAACAATTACACAATCAATTTCCTGAAACTTTCATTATTCCTGAAGGTGGTTCTAATGAGCTAGCAGTACAAGGATGTCAGGAAATTCTCAGTCAAAGCGATTTACAAAACTATGATGTCATTTGTTGTGCAGTTGGAACTGGAGGCACGATTTCAGGACTCATTGAACGAAGCGCACCACATCAAAAGGTTCTAGGGTTTTCAGCATTAAAAGGCGACTTTCTACAACAAGAGATTCAGCAGTGGACTAAAAAACAGAATTGGTCGCTGACAGATGCTTATTGCTGCGGTGGTTATGCGAAAACTTCATCTGATTTACTAGCATTTATAGAAAATTTCGAAGAACAATACGCTGTACCCCTTGAACCGATCTATACGGGAAAAATGATGTTCGGTCTGTTTGACCTTATCAAAAACAATTACTTCCCTGAAGGAACTCGCATTCTGGCAATTCATTCTGGTGGTTTACAGGCAGATATAAGAAATAAATCACATCAATAACTTACTAGCTTTTAGGTCGCATTGTTCACTACCGTGATAAATGTCTTTAGCATGACTAAGGCTCAGCATGATAGTATATGCCCCTTTTTAATTTTCAAGATTAATCGAGAACCTCTTATGTCTAACAGCCATGTTGATGTCATTGTCTTAGGTGCAGGTGCTTCTGGACTCATGTTGGCTGCACATGCTGCTAAACGTGGGCGCTCGGTTTTAATTTTAGAAAAAGCCAATAAAATTGGTAAAAAGATTTTAATGTCAGGTGGCGGTAAATGTAACTTTACCAATCTGTATGTCGAACCTGATAATTATATTTCTCATAATCCGCACTTCGTTATTTCTGCCCTGTCACGCTATAGCAACTGGGACTTTATCGGTTTGGTATGTGACTACAAAATTGCCTATGAAGAACGTAAACACGGACAATTATTTACGCTAAACGGCGCTAAAGAAATTTTAGAAATGCTTGTGAGTGAGTGTAATAAAACCAAAAATGTGGATATTCAAACCCATTGTGAAGTTGGGCAGATCGATCCATTAGAACAAGGCGGTTTTTCTATACACACGAACCAAGGTCGTTTTAGCTGTGATTCTTTAGTGATTGCCACTGGTGGCTTATCGATTCCCACATTAGGTGGTTCTGGTTTTGGCTATGAACTAGCACAAAAATTTGGCCATCAAGTTTTTTCAACTCGTGCAGGTTTAGTTCCATTTACTTTTTCAGATCACATTAAAGAAGTGACCACACGCTTAAGTGGTAATGCTTTGGATGTGACGTTAAGCAACTCAAAAAATAGCTTTACTGAAGCGTTATTATTTACCCACCGTGGCTTGAGTGGGCCAAGTTCTTTGCAACTTTCAAACTATTGGAACTCAGGAGAAAGTTTTAAAATTGACTTCTTCCCTAGCCAAGATTTAGCGACCTATTTAAAAGATAAAAAGAAAGCACAGCCGAAGGTTTTATTACGTACCCTTCTTAATGAGTTTACTGCAAAAAGTATTATCCAAGAGTTACAACAACTCATATGGTCAGAACAGAGCGAAACAGCGATTGGCAATATCAGTGATGCACAGCTAGATCATATTGCCGAGCAGCTACATGGCTTTGCAGTTAAACCATCTGGCACAGAAGGGTATCGTACCGCTGAAGTTACTTTAGGCGGAATAGATACAACAGAAGTATCTTCTAAGACCATGGAGAGTAAAAAGCAGAAAGGACTGTTTTTTGTTGGCGAGGTACTCGATGTCACTGGACATTTAGGGGGCTACAACTTCCAGTGGGCATGGTCTTCTGCCTATGCTGCTGCCCAATATGTATAAGCTAATTTGAGTTTTTCGAACTACTTGATGCGTTCGATGAATCTTGTGACTGAGAAGTAGTCTGTTTTGAGCTTTCCGACTTACTAAATACAAATTTATAAGCACTTGCTAAAAACCCTACCGTAATTCCGGCAATGACAATCGGTGCTAAAAAACGACCTGGTTTCTTCATCGTATTTTCCTCACTTATTTGTTTTTATAACGGCCAAAAAAGAACGACCACTCAATATAGAGTGGTCGAACTTATCACAAAAATCAAAGATTTTTTGTACTGTTCATCTGAAATTTAATTTAATTCCCTTAAATTTCATCATTTTCGCCTGTAGAACCAAACGGTTTATTCACTGGTGGTTGTGCTGGATTCACCTGTACAGAATCTGCTGGTTTTGCATCAGATGGAGCTGTTGATGGTGGCGTTGTTGGTGTAGATGGAGTTGTTGACGTAGTTGTAGCTGGAGCTGAACTACTCGGACTAGAAGGCGGTTGATAAAGAGGATTTGGTTGATTCGCTTCTTTTTTCGCTTTATCAAGCAAATCAGTTAAAAGTCGTTCTGCTGGTTGGCGACCACCTAAACCGAATGCAAGAGCGAAAGCCACGGCAACCGCGCCTAGAGTCAAACCAAATGCAAGGTTAACAATTGAATCTGCAATACCCATCGCTCTTAAACCAAGCGCAAGTACCAGACCAATAATTAAAACACGAACTAAACTAGCTAACCAACGCGAACTATTATATTCACCACGTTGCACCACATTCGCTACAACATTCGCTAGCCAGAAACCAATTACTAAAATTACAGCACCCAATAGAATGTTTGCACCGAAATGGATAAACATTGCAATGAGACCACTGATTTGATCGAAACCAAGACGGTCCGCTGCTTCAGATACTGCAAACAGCATCGTAAAGAATACAATTAGCCAGCCAACTGCATTAGAAACTTTAGTTTGACCAAAGAAGCGTTGTACATCTAATTTTGCAGGAATTTCATCAACACCTGTACCTGCAATGAGTTCAGCTACTAAGCGGCCAACAAAACGAGAAACAATATAAGCAACCAGTAAAATTAAACCAGCCGCAATAATGTTTGGAATTGCTTGCAAGATTTCATTTAGCATTGCTGTCGCAGGTTGAGAAATTGTCTCAATACCTAACGCTTCGAAAGCTACAATTAATGTAGTAATAATGATGATGGCAAAAACAAATGAACCTAAGAATTTGCCTACATTAGAGCTTTTAAAAAGACCAATTTTTTCCGCTTGAGCCTGAACACCTAAACTATTTACTAGACCTTCAACAATACCGCGTACAATTTTTGCCAAGATATAACCAACAAAAACGATAACGCCAGCAATAAAGATATTCGGTAAGAAAGCTACGGCGTCATTTACCATATTTTGAACTGGAATGAGTAAGCCTGTAAGTCCTAATATTGACAAAACAATCGGAAGGAAAAGTAACAATACAAGCCAGTAAAGAATTTCACCAATGTTCTGGCTAATTCCACCTACACCCACTTCACTGCTTAACTTATCATCGAGTTGGGTTCTGGATAAAACATTGGTAATCCCTGCCCGCACCAGTCGAGCAACGATCCAACCAATAAAACCCACCACCACAGCAGCAATAATATTTGGAATGTAGACCAGTACCTGATTTACCATGTTGCTGAATGGGCCACTCACGCCACTAATGTTGAGCACATTTAGAGCCGCAACAACAGCTAAAATCAGAATAAACCAGAATACAACCTTGGAGATCAGACCTTCAATATTTGGCGCTCTGCCAGTAGCTGAAGATAGTTTGGCATTGGTATTTACTTTTTGTAGAAGCTTTTTCACACCTGCTGCTACTAATAAAGCAATTATCCAACCAACCAATAAGATCACTACTGCAGCTAGGATAGGATGAAACTGATCCCAGTAATACATCGCATCAAATTGAGCGCCGCGAGGCCCATCAAAAAATTCATTCATATTGTTATGTCCTCAATTGTTATGTTCTTTTCAGTGTTATCTCTAGGAAACACCATTCGTTGTAAAAAATGACGATGAATGCGGTCTATCTCACATTATGTTTTGAATATTTTCTAATCAACACACTTCTGCACAAATACAACAAATTGATGCAAAAGGTTGCAAAAAAGCCTTCAGGTTTACACCTAAAGGCTTGATATAAAGTTAAACTGATTCTCTTATTACCCTGTGTAGGTCTTTAAATTCAAATCAGAACTACCCTTAATTACATGTGGTGTGGTCTCATTTTGAAATGCTCCTTCTTGTTTAGGAGTCTGGTTGTGGTCAGCAACCATATAGACAATAAGTGCAAGAAGAAAAAGCCCAACAATAATTAAAATATAAACTGGCAGTCTTCTTTTTTTCGCAGTTTCTTCAGGACTCGTCACATGAGGTGGTTTTGAAAAGTCATGCATCTTCTTTCCCCTCTTCTATTATCATTAACTTTATATTCATCATAGCAATTTGCTTTGTTGCATTGTGTGAAAAAGCATTATTGGAAGGTGTCTGTAGTTGCAAAACTCTACTTTTAAAATAATAAAAACAGTATAAAATTTGCACACATTAATTTAGACAATTAAAAATAATTTCTCTTTATTCACAAACTTCGTCTATGTCCCATTTGTAATACAATATGTTTTAGCGCTTACTTTTTATAAAATAGGCTATAATAAGCCCCCGTGTTTTAAAGCTGCTCTATTTTATGATGTATCGTCAGCAAAACGTAACTCTTGATCTCGACACTGACGTCACACATCAATGTTATATACACCAGACTAGAGATGAACATCTCATTGGTATTATTGAATTTAATAAACCAAGTTATGAACTCAAGTGGGGTGATCTGGAGTATTTTCGTCGTCGTACTGAAGAGTTTTCAGTGATGCCATTTCCTGACTGCATTAACGCCATGATTGTTGATATTCGTAATATCAATATTTTTCTGGACAATGAAGTTCCAATTTTACCTTGGCGTTTACTTGAAGAAGACTGCCCTGTTCGCTTAGTTGTTCCTCAAGATCGTTTGGAACATTATGCAGGCCTTTTTGAACCAACTTGGCTTTCAAGCGATGTAGACAGTGCAATTTCCGAAATTCGTGAATTTATGGATATGTTTGTCCATTAATAAACATATCCATAAAAATAATTTTAAAGTTCTTTTAATTGTCGTTTGTTACCAGTAATTTTCTACTGCAATATTTCCCTCACCTCGACGATTCATCGTCAAACCACGCCGCTTTAAAGCATCTTTCGTGTCATCTACCATTTCTGGGTTTCCACAAAGCATGACATGGCTTGTTGCAGGGCTCAGTTCTATACCAGCAACTTTTTCTAATTCACCATTCTCAATCAAAACTGGCAAACGATCATGTAACTGTGCTGATGGGTCACGAGTGATAATTGAAATAAATTTAAAACCGATGTGCCCTTCCCCAAAAGTTTCAGCAATTTCTTGAATACGATCGACATAAGCCAATTCAGCTGCGGTACGGACACTGTAGACCAAATTAATCTTTTGATATTTAGACCATGTATCGAAGTCTTGTAGCATCGACAAAAATGGTGCTAAACCCGTACCCGTTGCCAATAACCATAAATCATGTGGTAAAGGCTGTTGATAGCGAGCTAAAGTAAGATAACCATAAGGTATTTTTTCTAAGTAAAGCTCATCACCTACCTTCAAATGTTGAAGATTTGAAGTAAATGCACCATCAGGCACTACAATCGAGAAAAATTCTAGCGTTTCATCAAATGGAGAAGACACCACCGAATAGGCACGAACAACAAGTTCTTCTCCAACTTTCAGTCCAATACGCGCAAATTGCCCAGCCGTAAATTTAAAATGTGCAGGGCGAGTCATGGTGAAACTAAAAAGAGTTGGCGTCCAGCGGTGTACAGATAAAACTTTTTCTACGCTAAATTTTTCAATTGACATGATTTCAACGTGGCATGAAATAGTGCGCTCATGTTAGCATGACAGCCGAAATAATGAATACTTTTAAACGTTAAGGCTTTTTAAACATGCGCATGACATTACGCCAGTTGGCTGTTTTTGTAGCAGTCGCTCAAGAAGGAACTGTCACCAAAGCCAGTGATGCGGTCAGACTGACGCAAAGTGCAGCAAGTATGGCTTTAGCCGATTTAGAGGATGGTCTTGGTGCCCCTCTATTTGATCGTTTAGGTAAACGACTACAACTCAATGATCTTGGTCGGTTTTTATTGCCTCAAGCGCTAGAAATATTAGGTCGCTGTGAAGCTTTTGAGCAAGCTGCAAAAGGTGAGTTACAAAGCATTGATTTACGTATTGGGGCAACTCTAACGATCAGTGATTACCTTATGCCAGATTTAATGGCGAACTTTTTACAGTATCACCCCAAAGCACACCTGCAATTACAAGTGGGCAACACACGCCAAATGATTGAAGCAGTCAATCAGTTTCAGCTTGATTTGGCATTAATTGAGGGCTCATGTCATCTGCCTCAACTTCAATGTATTCACTGGCGAGATGATGAGCTTGCAGTATGTTGCTCCCCTAATCACCCTCTAGCACGTTTAAATCGACCTTTAACAGCAAATGATTTTTATCAAGTTGAATGGATTTTACGTGAGGAAGGTTCGGGAACTCGTGAAGTATTTGATAATGCTATTTTGCAAGATCTGCCAGATGCCAATATTCGCCTAACCCTAGGTCACAATGAAGCAATCTTGAAAATTGTTGCTGGTGGCTTAGGAATGTCTTGTATCTCTAAACTCGCTATTGAACCTTTAATTGAAAAAGAGCAATTAGTGATTTTAGAAACACCTTTCTGGCAACTCACTCGCCCACTTTACATGTTGGTACATCGTCAAAAATACCAAGGTCCTGGCCTCAAGGCATTCTTACAATTCTGTGAAGATCAAGTTTAAGACCTGATCTTCTAGTGCCATCTTGAGTCATTCTCACATGGCTCACCATTTTTCATTTTATTATTTATGGGTTAAGACAATTAAGGGAAGCCAATGCCTCCCTTAATTTTGTATTACTTACTTGTTCGAAACGTTATCAATAATCATCTCTATCCGTCATAGCTAAACTCAACACTAAGCTAGGTTTGAAGATTGAGAGTCTCTATTAACGTCGAAAATGTGATAACAACTCTGACGTAATCGCTTTATTATGATCAGCGATTTTATTCTTTTTTGTTTTAGCTGGATTAGGATCGATACGCTCGATCTTGATAGCCTTAAATTTCCCCTGATTATCTGCCGCAAGAAATCTCACTTTTTCATTTCTTTTTGGCTCACCTTCGGATGCAGGGAAATCAGAAATATGAAAGAAAATATCTCCTTCAGTAGTCGAAATAAAACCAAATCCTTTATCAGGATCATATTGTTTAACTTTTCCGGTATAAAATTCTTGCTTCATGATCTTTACCTTACTTTTTCAATACTGTCGTTACAGCAGAAAATTAAAAAGAGACTTTCAATCCGCACTCAAAACTTTACGGTTTGATTAAGTCTCTTTTATCGTTATTTCAAAAATTAGTCTTTTTGGACACTACCAAAAATTTTATCGCCCGCATCACCTAGACCAGGAACAATATAGCCTTGTTCATTTAAGCCATTATCAATAGATGCTGTATAAATCTGTACATCTGGATGAGCTGCTTCAACTTTAGCAACACCTTCTGGAGCAGCAACTAATACCATAACACGTATATCTTTACAGCCACTCGCCTTTAATACATCAATCGCAGCAACTAATGAATTACCTGTTGCCAACATTGGGTCGATAATCATTGCAAGACGATTAGCGACATCTGGAACTAGTTTTTTATAATAAGTGCGAACTTCTAGTGTTTCTTCATTACGTTCAAGACCTAAAACACTTACTTTTGCACTTGGAATCAGATTAAGTACACCATCCAGCATACCAATTCCTGCACGTAAAATCGGTACAATCGTTATTTTTTTACCAGCAATACGCTGTGTAGTAACAGTTCCAGCCCATCCAGCAATTTCACAATCCACCACTGGTAAATCTTTTGTTGCTTCATACGTCAACAACATAGTCACTTCCTGAGCAAGCTCACGGAAATTCTTAGTACTGATGTCAGAACGACGCAACAAACCTAATTTATGACGAATAAGTGGGTGACGAATTTCTTGAATGGCCACAGATGTTACCTAAAAATATAAAAACGTATTTATTATAATCTTTTTTTAATGCTCAATAAAAAAAAGCCTCCAGATTTGGAGGCTTTTTTGTACACTAGAATTAGTGTTGTTGTGAAAGCATGAAATGTAATGGAGATAAAATTTCTGCTTTTAATGCTAAATTAATCATTGGATCTGGATATACACCCAAAATAATAACTAATGCAGCAGCAGCTAATACCATTAAACCACCTACTTTTTGTCCCCAATGAGCATCTGCATCAATACGAGGAGTTTCTGGTGGTGTCATATACATTACAACCATCACACGTAAGTAATAGTACAAACCAATACCACTACCCACAATAATCATTGCAGCCAAGAACCAGTGCTGAGTTGTTACAGCAGCCATTACAACCAAGAACTTACCAATGAAGCCTGCTGTTAATGGAATACCAGCCAAAGATAACATCATGACTGTTAAAGTTGCTGTAAGTACTGGACGACGCCAGAACAAACCACGGTAGTCTGCAAGACTTTGTGCTTCATCTACGTTGTTATATGGGCTAGACATTAACGCTACAGCACCAAAAGCACCGATAGTTGTTAATACGTAAGACACCACATATACAGTTACACTACCCAAGCTCGCATAAGTCATGCTAATTAAAGCAATTAACAAATAACCAAAATGAGCAATAGATGAATAACCGAGAATACGTTTTAAGTTAACTTGACGAACAGCGAGTAAGTTACCAACTAAAATCGACAATACTGCAATGATTGTCAAAATAGTGACTAACGAATCCACCATAATTGCGCCTGAAGCAAGCATATAGCGCACGAACAAACCAATGGTTGCAACTTTAGCAGCAGTCGCTAAGAAAGTTGCCATTGGCGCTGGTGCACCTGCATATACATCTGGTGTCCATTTATGGAACGGCGCAAGCGATAATTTAAACGCAACAGCAAAGATAATGAGTGCTAAACCTAATAACACCATTGGCTGTTTAATTGCGCCAAATAAAGCCTGTACAGAATCATAGAATGAAAGTGAACCAGTATATGCATAGATATATGCCATACCCATCAACAACATTGCAGAAGCTGTCGCTGAAAGTACAAGATATTTAATACCAGCTTCAAGTGAACTACTGCGTTGATAAGTATAAGCAAGTAAGCCGTATACAGGGATCGACATTAACTCAAGGCTAATGAAGAACGATGCATAGTGAGAACTTGCAACCATCAACATTGCACCTGCTACCGAAGCAAGTAACAAAAGATAGAGTTCTTCGCGGTTATCTTTATAGGTTTCGATGTAAGCGTGAGACAAAGTACAACAAGCCAACGCTGCAATCAAAATCATAAATTGATAGAACATAGTAAATGGATCAACCATAAACATGCCCATCACATTTGCCGGTACAAACTTACCGCCAAATACTGCAAATAAAATATAAAGTGCAGCGAGGTTTAAACCAACAACAGAAGCTGTTGCGATTAAATTATGATTACGCTTAATTGAAATTAACAGCATGACGACGATTGTTGTTAAAGCAACAATCATCACCGGAGCTAAAGGCATAAGCGTAGCGAATGATACTGTGAAGTTCATGATTATTGGATCTCCACATGGTCAAGTTGAGTAGCTGTTTGCTGAACAGTGTCAACGACTTCTTGAACTGGCACATAACTATTGACGAACCACTGCATGCTTGAATGAGATACATCCAAGAATGTTTGTGGATAGATACCAAGCCAAACGAGACCAATCGCACAAATCATCAAAATACCAACTTCACGAGCAGATAAGTCTTTTAGTGGACTAGTGTAGTGTTGCTTTTGTTCAGGATTTGGTTCACCAAACAAAGCGCGGTGAATCAAAATCAAGCCGTATAAGCCTGCGAATACAAGGCTGATAGAAGCAAGAATCGTGAATACAGGATATTTATTAAATGAACCCATCAAAATCAGGAATTCACCAATAAAGTTACCTAAACCTGGCACACCAACAAGAGCAGCAACGAAGAACATCAAGAAAAATGGCAAGTACTGAAGCTGGCCACGAAGACCACCCATTAAACGCAAATCACGTGTATGTAAACGTTCATAGATTTGACCAGACATAATGAACAATGCAGCTGATGACAAACCATGTGCCAACATCATGATCATTAGACCTTGGAAGGTCAAAATGTTACCTGCGTAGATCGCAAGTAAAATAAAGCCCATGTGTGAAATCGACGTATACGCAAGTAAACGTTTCATGTCAGTTTGCTGGTAAGCACACCATGCGCCGTAGAAAATACCAATCAAACCGAAAATAATCGCAATGTCTGCAAACTGAGCAGAAGCTGTCGGGAAGAATGGAATAACAAAACGAAGCAAGCCATACGCAGCTGTTTTAATCAAGATACCCGCTAAGTCTACAGAACCTGCTGTAGGTGCTTGAGCATGCGCATCTGGTAACCAACCGTGTAATGGGAAGACTGGTAACTTCACCGCAAAACCGATGAAGAAACAGATCATGAAACCGTACGCTAAGCCAGGCGGTAAGTGGTTAGCTACAGCTAATAAATAGTTGTAATCGAAACCGATCATTCCGGTCATCATGTAGCCATAAACTACAAGACCAAGAATACCGATTAACATCACTAAACCAGCGATTTGCGTGTAAAGGAAGAACTTAGTAGCTGCGTAAACACGTGAACGACCGTTTGAACCTTTATGACCCCATAACGCAATCAGGAAGTAGATTGGTACAAGCATCATCTCCCAGAAGAAGAAGAACAGGAACAGGTCAATCGCTAAGAATACACCGATAACGCCACCTAAACTCCATAAAAGGTTTAAGTGGAAGAAACCAACGTTCTTTTGAATTTCGCCCCATGAACAACCAACAGCAAGTACACCAAGTAACGCTGTTAATAACACCATGAGTAACGATAAGCCATCCACAGCTAAGTGAATGCCGATACCGAGTGATTGAATCCACGGTAAATAGAACTCAGCAGACCAAGTTGGGATTTTTGAACCCATCTCATAGCTATAAGTTCCATTTTGCCAAAGTGCAAGACCTAAGCCCAAAGTAATGAGCATACCAATTAAGGCAATCCAGCGTGGCAAGGTTTTGTCGAGCTTATCGACTAACCAACAAATAAAACCAGCAATGAACGGAACAAGGATCAGCGCGGGTAAAATTAAATTGTTTTCCATTTTATTTCCCCACTACCTGAATAACGATCAAGATCATCAATAACACCACTACACCGAGTGACATACTTGATGCGTATTCACGCAATGAACCGGTTTGACGTGAGCTTGTAAAACTGTTTCCGCCTTTAACAAGTGCAGGAAGAACTAACCACAAACTGTCAATCGGGTCACGGCCAAAGATTTTGGCGAAGAATAAATAAGGTTTAACAAAAACGATGTCATACAATGCATCAAAACCAAAAGCGGTACGGCAAATATGTGCCAAACCTGAACCCAAACTTGTTTGAGCAAATGATTTCACTGCACCATAAGCAAATGTAAATAATGCTATACCAACAACTAGACCAACTAGCGCAATTCCTACAGCTAAATGCTCTGCCCCATGCATGCCTTCAACAAATTGTTCAGCCACATGGAATTCAGGAATTTTTGCAGTATTAAGAATACCAGCTACAGGCGCTTTTAATACGGCACCCACAAAAGTAGACAGTACAGCTAAAATGCCCAATGGAGCCCAGTAAGTTGCACCTTTAATTTCATGGTAAGGCGTGTTTTCTTGACCAAAGAATACAACCCAGATTAAACGGAATGTATAGATTGAAGTCAGGAATGCACCTGCTACACCCACCCAATATAAAGTGTGATATAGAGCAACTGATTGACCTTGTACCCAAACTTCACCAAGAATCGCATCTTTAGAGAAGAAGCCAATGGTCAAGAATGGAATCGCTGCTAATGCACCGCCACCAATCGCGAAACAAGCAAACAGGAATTTGTTACGTTTGAACAAGCCACCCATTTTGAAGATGTTTTGCTCGTGGTGGTAAGCCAGAATCACCGCACCAGAAGACAAGAATAATAATGCCTTAAAGAATGCGTGAGCCAACATGTGGAACAAGCCAGCTTGATAAGCTTCCGCACCTACAGCCATAAACATATAACCCAACTGACTCATTGTTGAGTAAGCCAAGATACGTTTGATGTCTGTTTGTACGAGCGCAGCAAAACCTGCAACTAACAAAGTTACCGCGCCAGTTACCGAAATGAATTGCATCACTTCAGGAGCAAGTTCAAATACGCTGAATAGACGGCAACATAAGTACACACCAGCCGTTACCATTGTTGCAGCGTGGATTAATGCAGAAACAGGTGTTGGACCTGCCATTGCATCTGCCAACCATGTTTGCAATGGAATTTGTGCAGATTTACCAGCAGCACCCAAGAACAACATTAATGCAGTCCAGATCGTAAGAGACGAACTCTTCGTCATTACTTCTGCTGCGTGTTCAACAATGTACTGAGTATTCAGCGTACCAAATTGTTGGTAAAGCAAGAATAAAGCGATAAGTAAGAATACGTCACCTACGCGGGTAACTGTAAATGCTTTGATCGCAGCCCAACCATTTGCAGGGTTTGCATAATAGAAACCGATAAGCAAATAAGAGCAAAGACCTACGCCTTCCCAACCTAAGAATAACAACGCTAAGTTGTCGCCCAATACAAGCACAAGCATGCTGGCAACAAACAGGTTGAAATAAGAGAAGAAACGCGCATAACCTTCTTCACCGCGCATGTACCATGATGCAAAGATATGGATTAAGAAACCAACACCTGTCACCATGCCCATCATGAGTAAAGATAAGCCATCTAAATGTAAGCTAATGCCCGGTGCAAAACCACCAACATTGAACCATGTCCACAGATTTTGAACAAAAACTTGCTGACCACTTGTGGTAAATGCCATTCCAGCAATCAATGCAAATAATGCAGATAAACCTACAGAACCTACACCAATAATTGCTGCAACATTTTCAGAGAGTTTGTCTCGTCCCGCCGCCAACAAAATGAAACCGATTAGCGGAAATAATACTGTTAGATATAAATAACTCATCCGCGCATCTCACTAGCAGCATCCACATCCAAATGATGGAAGCGATGATAGAACTGAAGGACAATCGCAAGACCGATACATGCCTCTGCTGCTGCAAGGGTCAAAATCAGAATGAACATCACTTGTCCATCTGGTTGTGCCCATACGCTACCCGCAAGAACAAATGCCAATGCAGCAGCATTCATCATGACCTCAAGGCTCATTAACATAAATAATAGGTTGCGTCGCACCATTACACCGTAAAAACCGAGTGCAAAAAGGATGGTTGCAACAATCAAACCATGTTCTAAAGGAATCTGGCCCATTATTCTTTTTCCTCTTCTGCACCTGGTTCACGTTTACCTAAGTGGTATGCTGCAACAAGGGCTGCTAGCAATAACATCGCGGCAACTTCAACCAATAATAAATAGTGAGTAAAGAGTGCTTGACCAACGACTTTTGGTCCAATCACTTGTGCCCCAAGCGGTGCTGAAATAGTAGTGTATTCACCACCAAGCATCCAAACTAAAAGCAAGCCGAGCAAGAAACTCATGAGTGCTGGATATGCCCAAGCATCTGAAGAAAGCCATTTACGTTCTTGTTCAACGGTGTGTTGACCTAAGTTAAGCATCATCACAACGAATACGAACAGAACCATAATTGCTCCGGCATAGACGATGATTTCAAGAGCACCTGCAAAAGGCGCCCCCACGATCATGAAAATACCAGCAACAGCAAGCAATGAAACAATTAGACTAAGTAAAGCGTGTACAGGGTTCGTGTTAGTCACTACACGAACCGTAGAAACGATGGCCACGAGTGCCATCAAATAAAACGGCCACATCATGGTAATAGACTCCGTACATCGATTGGTGCACTTTCTTTTTGTGCTTGACCTTTCTCTTTACCGTTAATCGCCATACCCGTTACACGGTAGAAGTTGTAGTCTGGGTATTTTCCCGGACCTGAAATGAGTAAGTTTTCTTTCTCATAAACAAGGTCTTGACGTACGTATTCGCCTAACTCGAAGTCTGGTGTGAGCTGAATTGCAGTTGTTGGACAAGCTTCTTCACACATACCGCAGAAAATACAACGTGAAAAGTTGATACGGAAAAATTCCGGATACCAACGTCCATCTTCTGTTTCTGCTTTTTGTAGTGAGATACAGCCAACTGGACACGCAACCGCACATAGGTTACATGCCACACAACGCTCTTCCCCATCTGGGTCACGCGTTAACACAATACGACCACGAAAGCGTGGCGGCACAATCTGTTCAGCCGGTACTTCTGGATATAAAATCGTGTCACGTTTACGCGTTACATGGCTAAATACCATAAACAACGAACGTACAATCGATCCGAATCCAGCTAGAAATTTATACATTTTGTACTCCCTGCTGTCCTAGGCCTGATTCATCAGAATCACAGCACCAGTCACTAACAAGTTGACCAACGCCAATGGCAAACAAATTTTCCAACCAAAGTTCATGACTTGGTCATAACGTGGACGCATTAAAGAACCACGAGCCAAAACAAACATCATTACAAAGAATGCTGTTTTAATCACAAACCAGAATACTGGCGGAACAAATGGAATTTCTAAATTGAATGGTGCTAACCAACCACCGAAGAATAAAGTTACGATCAATGCAGAAATAAGTACCACGTTGACATATTCAGCAACGAAGAACATACCCCATTTCATACCACCATATTCAACATGGTAACCTTCAGCCAATTCTTGTTCTGCTTCTGGTTGGTCAAATGGATGACGGTGAGTTACCGCAACACCAGCAACCACAAAAATCAAGAAACCTAAGAATTGTGGAATAACGAACCAAACATCGCGTTGTGCTTCAACAATTTCACGAAGGTTAAATGAGCCTGCAATTGCAACCACACCCATCAATGAGATACCTAAGAACACTTCATAAGAAATGGTTTGAGCAGCTGAACGTAAACCACCAAGCAATGAGTATTTGTTATTTGAAGCCCAGCCACCAAACAATACTGCATAGACTGCAATACCAGCCATTGCCATGAAGAACAACAAACCGATACTCATGTCGGCAACACCCAGTGAAGGACTCACCGGGATTACCATGAATGAAAGAACCGCTGTTGCCATTGCAACAGCTGGTGCTAAACGGAATGTAAGTTTGTCAGCAAATTTTGGTGTCCAGTCTTCTTTGAACATGATCTTAAGCATGTCGGCAACGATCTGGAACATACCACCAGGACCAACACGGTTCGGACCATAACGGTCTTGCCACCAAGCAAGTAAACGACGTTCAATGAAAGACATCAACGCTGCAACTAAAACAACAACAAGCAAAATCACAACTGCTTGAACTACAGCGTAGGCGATTGGCCAGTTCTCAGCCCAAAGTGGCGTTTGACGTATAATTTCTTGATTCATGAATTACACTCCTAAAGCCACTGAAACAGGCTCAGCTAGTGACACCATTGGTGCTAAACCAACTGGGTAACCAATATAACCTGTAGGTAAATATTCAATTACTTGTACAGGCAAGCTCACACTGGTTTCGCCTGCTTTTACTGTAATGCGTTGACCTTCTTGAAGATTCAAACGAGTTGCATCTTGTTCGCCCACTGCAAACATAGCTTCTGGAATACGAGTTTCCATTGCAGGTGTTTTAATAGTGAATTCACCAGAACCAAAAATATGATGCATTGGTACTAAGCGGAAACTTTCAGGGTTTGCAACTACAGCCACTGGAGCAACATAGCTACGCGCAGGGCGTTTTACCAAGCGATCGAATAAACGAACACCTGAATCACCGCCTTTTAAGTGACCACCTACTTCATCTTGGTATTTGTTCCAAGATTGTGGAGAGTTCCAGCCCGGAGCCCATGCAAACGGTACTAATGATGATGCTTTTTGTGGACCAACATAACCTTCCATTGAGAATGTTAATGCTGAATCTGGATCGGTAGGCTGTTTCGGTTCATGAACTGATAACGGCGCACGCATTGCTGTACGACCTGAATAACGACGTGGTTCACGTGCAATTTTCAAACCATGTACACGGTAACCTGCATCAGGTGCCACATCTTGAATTGCTTCAAGTACTGGTACATTTTTCACGATGCTTTCAATCACATCATCAAGCAATGTCCAATCTACAGCCTTACCTTTAATGCCAGTTTCAATGGCATGTAACCAACGCCATGATTCTTTAATTGCATATTCAGGCTTGTAGTAACTTGGATCGTAAACTTGATAGAAGCGCTGTGCACGACCTTCTTGGCTTACAACAGTACCGTCACCTTCTGCAAAGCTTGCTGCTGAAAGAACGATATCAGCCTGTTTCACAGTTTCTGTTTCACTGTGATCAAGCACGATTACTGTTTCAGCTTTATCTAGTGCAGCTTTTACTTGAGCAGCAGGTAAACGACGGAACAAGTCATTTTCAACAATAACAAGTGTGTCGTAGTCTTGAGCAAATGCTTGTTCAAGGCTTAAGCCACCAAACAATGCCAAGCCCATAGAGTTCACTTCAGGAACCACAAGGCTTAAACCAGCTTTAGAACCTAAGTTCTGAGTCAACTCAGCCGCAGCTTCCATAATAGAAGCATCTTGCAAACTTGTGCCCGCAATGATTAATGGTTTGTTTGCTGTTTTTAAAGTGTCAGCAATGGTTTGAGCGAATGCTTTTGCATCGTCATCTAGACCAATTAATACATCACCTTTCACTGCTGCTGCTACGGCAAAGCCTAAACGTGCAATATCATTTGGAGAAGCAACAACTTCACCAGTTGCAACGTCGGCAAGACGAGTTTGAGTTGCAGCCAAGATATAGATCGGAGATTTTGCTTCTTGACCAATACGTTGTACAGGTTCAGCCAACCAATCTGGAGTACGTGTTTTCGCAGCCATTTCGCGAGCTTTGTTTTTCGCAGCTTGGCGAACAGACAATGCCATACGTGGAGCAGTTTGAGTCAGGTCTTCACCTAAAATCAGAACAGCATCGTAGCTTTCGATTTCACGCATGTTCGGGTTATAAATACCCTCGGTTTGCATGATAGACGCAGCAAGTTCAACAAGTTTTTGTTCTTTTTGAGCAACACCAGTTGAGTAATTTGCCTGACCTACAAGCTCACGTAATGCGTAGTTCGATTCCAAACTTGCGCGTGGAGAACCAATACCCAAGACTTTTTTGCCTTGAAGCTTTGCAATCGTTTGATCTAAAGCTTGATCAACAGAAACAGTTGCAACAGTTTCACCGTTACGGAACTGAGGCTGACGTGGACGGTCTGCACGGTTTACATAACCTGTGCCAAAACGACCTTTATCACAAAGGAAGTACTGGTTAACCGAACCATTAAAACGGTTTTCTACGCGACGGATTTCACCATAACGCTCACCCGGAGAAATGTTACAACCAGAAGAACAGCCTTGACACACGCTTGGTGCATACTGCATATCCCATTTACGGTTATAACGCTCTGAATGAGTCTTATCAGTGAATACACCTGTTGGACATACTTCAGTCAAGTTACCCGAGAATTCAGATTCTAAAGTACCTGATTCTGGACGACCAAAGTAAACACGAGATGCATTGGCATACACACCAAAGTCTGTACCGCCCGCATAATCTTTGTAGTAACGAACACAACGGTAACAAGCAATACAGCGGTTCATTTCATGCGCAATGAATGAGCCGAGTTCTTGGTTGTAATGCGTACGTTTTGTGAAGCGGTAACGACGACGGTCATGACCCGTCATTACAGTCATATCTTGTAAATGACAGTGACCACCCTCTTCACAGACTGGACAATCGTGCGGGTGATTCGTCATCAAAAATTCAACAATAGATGCACGGAAATCCGTTGCTTCTTTGTCTTCAATTGAGATATAGGTATTGTCAGATGCTGGTGTCATGCAAGACATGACCAAACGACCACGCGTATCTTCTGGATTCGCATATTGCGTAACAGCACATTGACGGCAAGAACCAACCGAACCTAAGGATGGATGCCAACAAAAATATGGGATGTCGATGCCCAGACTCAAACATGCTTGTAGCAAGTTTTCCGAGCCGTTGACTTCATACGATTTTCCATCGACATGAATTGTAGCCATAGTCGAATTCCTTAAGCTTGTTCTACGTTGCTGGTTTGCACGACAGGACGAGTCGTCACTTTCGCTTCAAACTCACCACGGAAATGTTTGAGTGCGCCCATAAGCGGCTCCATCGCACCTGGTGCGTGGGCACAGAAAGTTTTACCGATCCATAATTTACGAGTCAATTCTTGTAAATGGTCGATATCTTCTTTCTTACCTTCGCCTGCTTCAAGTGCTTTAAGCGCTTTAACAGCCCATGGCAAACCATCACGACATGGTGTACAGAAACCACATGATTCACGCGCAAAGAACTCTTCTAAGTTACGAGTGAGCGATACCATGCATTGAGTTTCATCTACAACCATCAATAAACATGTTCCCAAACGAGAACCTGCTTTCATAATCGTGTCTGCATCCATTGGTAAATCAATGGTATCTGCTGGTAAAAAGTCAGTTGAAGCACCGCCCGGTAACCATGCTTTAAGCTTTAAGCCTTCTCGCATACCACCAGCATGATCTTCAATCACTTCACGTGCAGTTGTACCAAATGGCAATTCCCAAAGACCTGGGAATTTCACTTTACCTGACGCACCATAAATTTTAGTGCCTGGGTCTTTTGATTTACCTGCTGATAAACCGATATACCACTCTGGACCACGAAGCATAATTGCTGGCAAGTTGTTATAAGTTTCAACGTTGTTCACAATTGTTGGACGGCCCCATGCTCCTGCAACTTGCGGGAACGGCGGCTTAGTACGAGGGTTAGCACGACGACCTTCAAGCGAGTTAATCAATGCAGTTTCTTCACCACAGATATAACGCCCTGCACCCGTATGTACATGCAACTCAAAATTCCAGCCAGAACCTAAAATATTTTCGCCTAAATAACCTTTAGCACGAATCTGTTCTAACGCTTCATTTAGATATTGAGCCGCCTCGATGTATTCACCACGGATAAAGATATAACCTTGAGTTGCCTCTAAGGTATAACCCGCAATCAACATCCCTTCGATCAATTGATGTGGAAGTTTTTCCATCAACAAACGGTCTTTAAAGGTACCCGGTTCCATTTCATCGGCATTACAGATCAAATAACGTGGACCACCATCATTTGGTGCCATTAATGACCATTTAATACCCGCTGGGAAACCCGCACCACCACGACCTTTTACAGTTGCAGCTTTAATCACGTCTAACACTTCAGCAGGTTTCATGCCTAATGCTTTTTTAAAGCCAGCATAACCTTCAAGTGCTTCGTAATCATCAGCACCACGAACTTCGTCACGCTTACTTAAACGCCAAGTTAGTGGATGAGTTTCTGGATTACCGTCGCCATAAATTGGTTTTGGTTCAGTATTCATACATACTTCTCCAATAACTGTTTGACCGATGTCACTTCAACTAAACCGTGAGTATCTTCATCAATCATTAAAGTTGGGCCTTTGTCGCAGTTGCCAAGGCAGCAAATTGGAAGCAGCGTAAAACGACCATCTGGTGTCGTCTGACCATACTGAATTCCTAGTTCGCGCTGGAATGCTTCAGCAAGTGTTTCTGCACCCATCAAGAAGCAAGCAATTGAGTCACAAAGCAAAATTACGTGACGACCTACCGGATGGCGATAGATACGGTTGTAAAATGTTGCAACACCTTCCAAATCAGCAACACTCATCGACAATAACTGTGCGATGGCATTCATTTGAGCGTCATCTACCCAACCATTACGGCGCTGTACACACTTCAATGCATCCAAAGAGGCTGCACGAGGGTATGGATAGTGACCAATGTGATGTTCGATATCGTGAATTTCTTCCGCAGTCAAAATTCCTTCAACATTCACACGTGGCTTTTTATCAGTCAAAATCATCATTATGTGTTACCTCTTAGCGATCCACGTCAGCCATAACCACGTCAATGGTCGCCAGATAAATGATTAAGTCAGATACCAAACTTCCGTTAATCACTGAAGGCATTTGCTGTAAGTGAGTAAACGTCGGTGTACGAATACGAGTACGATAACTCATCGTCGCTTTATCTGAAGTCAAGTAGTATGTACTTGCACCTTTAACCACTTCAGTCATAAATGATGACTCGCCCGCTGGCATGACAGGACCCCATGAAACGCTCAAGAAGTGCGTAATCAAGGTTTCAATATCTTGTAATGTCTTATCTTTCGGTGGTGGAACAGCCAATGGATGATCCGCTTTATATGGACCAGAAGGCATGTTATCCAAACACTGTTGAATAATTTTTAACGACTCAGTAATTTCACGGAAGTGAACGAGCACACGTGCATATGCATCGCCTTCATACTCAACTGGCACATCAAAATCGAAGTTTTCATAGCCACTGTATGGACGATATTTACGAACGTCAAAATCAATACCTGTCGCACGTAAACCAGTACCAGTTACACCCCATGCGAGTGCAGATTTAGCATCGTATTGTGCAACGTTACGCGTACGACCAATAAACACAGAGTTTTTCAATGCCGCTGTGTAGTATTCGTTTAAGCGCTTAGGCATCCACTCTAGCAATTCTTTAACAAGTTTCTGCCAGTTGTTTGGAAGATCGTGTGCTGTACCACCAATACGGAACCATGCTGGATGCATACGGTAACCCGTGATTGCTTCAACAATGTCGTAAACTTTTTGACGGTCTGCGAACATATAGAATACTGGTGTCATACCACCGGCATCCTGAATTGCCGTACCACAGAATAATAAGTGGTTATTAATACGGAACAATTCGTTCAACATGACACGAATCACTTGCGCACGTTCAGGAACTTTAATACCAGCCATTTGCTCTACAGCCATTACATACGGCATGTTTTGAGCACAACCACCTAAGTAGTCAACACGGTCAGTATAAGGAATGAAAGAATGCCATGTTTGACGTTCAGCCATCTTTTCCACACCACGGTGGTGATAACCAATATCAGGAACACAGTCCTTCACTTCTTCGCCATCTAACTGCAATACAACACGGAACGCACCATGTGCAGATGGATGGTTAGGCCCCAAGTTCAAGAACATGAAGTCTTCGTCAGCGTTACCACGCTTAAGACCCCAGTCTTCTGGCACAAAGCGTAAGTGCTCTTGTTCAAAGTCTTGTTTCGCTTTGTCTTGCATGTACGGCGTATATTCTGTCGCACGTGCTGAATATTCTTTACGAAGCGGGTGACCTTCCCAATACGTTGGCAACAAGATACGACGGAGCATTGGATGCCCTTCGAAATTGATACCGAACATATCGTAAGCTTCACGTTCATACCAGTTGGCATTTGGCCAGATATTAGTCGCTGTCGGAAGGTTAAGATCATTTTCGTTCAAGGCAACCTTGATACGAATGTCACTATTACGCTCAAGCGATAATAAATGATAAAACACAGTGAAGTCAGATGCTGGTAAACCATCACGATGAACACGTAAACGCTCATCCATCGCAGACAAGTCAAACAGCATTACATATGGACGTTCCACTTTACGTAGGAACATAAGGACTTCTTGCACGCGTGCGCGCTCAACCCAGACTGTTGGAAACTCTTCAAAAGTCGCCTGCACGTAAAAGTTCTCACCAAATTTGGTTTTGAGTTCTTCTACGATTGCAAATGCTGGGCGTGAATCAACTGGTGTTGACTCTGGCATAGCAATGTCAGTTTCAGCCATTGGCTTGGCTTCCTATTTAATACAAATTCTGTCAATTTTCTCGATGAACATATCGGTTAGATATGTCAAAACACCGTCAAAAAATTATTTAATCTCATCCATAGAGCGTAAGTTTTTAACGGCAATACGCTCTGCATTCTTACGGTCACGTTCTGGCATCATCTTTGGCTTATACACTGGCTGAAGATCATCACCGATCACGGCAGAAAGCGGGCGTCGCTCTAATTGAATCTGGTCTTGTAAAAGCATTAAAGCTTGAATTAATGCTTCAGGACGAGGCGGACAACCTGGGACGTACACGTCAACAGGAATAATTTTGTCTACACCTTGAACTACTGAATAGATGTCGTACATACCTCCAGAGTTTGCACAAGCACCCATCGAGATGACCCATTTAGGCTCTAACATCTGTTCATATAGACGCTGAATAACTGGTGCCATTTTTACGAAACAGGTTCCTGCAACAATCATCAAGTCAGCTTGACGAGGTGAAGCACGGATAACCTCTGCGCCGAAACGTGACAAGTCATGCACACCTGTTAAGGTCGTTGCATATTCAACGTAACAACAAGAGGTACCAAAGTTAAATGGCCACAAGGAGTTTTTACGCCCCCAGTTTACTGCTGTATGCAAGACATCCTCTAAACGAGTCATGAATACATTTTTATTCACTTCCTCTTCTAGTGGATCTGTCACGATTTGACGTTCTTGCAATGGGTATTGATCAGCATCCGGATTCGCGCGGGTCAGAGTATATTTCATCCCGACTTACTCCTTTTCAGATGACAATGCAGGTGTAGTTTTTGACTTAACACGACCTGATGATTGAGCTGGAATCTGGCCTGTAGGGTCAGTTACGAGCTCTTCAATAGAGTTAAAGCGTGTAATTTCAGCAATGTTCATTGTTGGTGAACCGATTTTAATCGCCTCACCTGCTGATTTACGGCGATCTGCTGGTGACCAACTTAAAGCACCTACAGAGAAGGCATAAACAAGCGCAATCAATAAATCAACGACAAAGATCACGACAGTGGTATATCCCAACCACCCTACTTCACGCACAGAAGTAGACCATGCATAGAGGTAAAGTGCCTCTAAGTCGAAGACAACAAAGAAAATTGCAACTAAATAGAACTTTGCAGACAGGCGAATGCGAGCGCCACCAGCACTCACGACACCCGATTCAAACTGCTCTTGCTTAGCACGCCCCCACGATTTCCCCCCGAGGAGTAAGGGAACTGTGAGCATAAAGACGCAAAGAAATGTAACGCCGATCACGAAGGCGATAATCGCCCAGTCGTATGGAGTAATGGCACTCATGCGGGGATAACTCCTGGCAGGCCTATTATTTAACAAAGAATGTATGTATTGGCCTTCAAATACACCAAACACAAAATTAATCCCGCCAATTGTACCTGATTTCTAATTTCGCATGCTAGTTGAAGCGTCTTAGTCTTTCGGATGATTTTCTAAACAAAACTATTCTTCTATGGGTTGTAAGGGGGGTTTCACCGCACATAATCGGTTTATTTAATAGTTTTTTTGTTTATGATGATTTTTTTCATTTTTTAATTTTAGAATATTTACACAGTTCATCGACTATTAAGTTTTAATAACTTACTTTTTTATAATATTAGTTTGTTTTTTATTGTATTCAGCTTCTCCTCTGAATTATGATGAATGTTTAGTCATGCATAATATTTTATTACTCTTGGATAAGAGTATTTATCATTAAGGGCAGCTGATGCCATACTCACTTCGTGAATTTTCATTTTTCTCCTCTTTAAAAATTTTTCTCCTGTTTAGCTTCATTATTGCAGTATGTTGTTTTATTGGCATCGCATCTCGTCCTTTAAGCTTTCTCGCATTCTTCTGGCCTGCTAACTCGGTTTTGCTTGGTTTACTCATTCGCTTTCCAAGCACACGTCGATTAAGCTCATTTTTAGGTGCTTATAGCGGCTATGTCGTTGCCGATCTGCTTCAGGGTACTCCATTTGCTCTTACACTCGTTTTAACAACGTCAAATTTTCTTTATGTTGTTACTACGTTTGCACTCTATATGTTTTTTAATCAGCATATTAAAGCGGCCTACCGAGGTTATTCTTACCTTTTTTTATTTGCTTTATGCGGAGTAGGAAGCGTAGCAGGCGCATTGTTTGCAGCAACTTTCGTGCCCATGTTTAATACTAAATTTATGCTAGGTGGCTTATGGGATGAATTCGGTTACTGGTTCACTTCAGAATTGCAAAATGCTTTGCTTCTTTTACCGATCATATTAAACCTACCTCAATATAGTCAGGTAAAACATTATTTTTCAAGAAATCGCGGCTTACAAGTAACTGACCTTTTACCTTTCGGGGCTGTCCTCATTTCGATTGCAGCCAGTTATTATGACTCTGGTCCCGGTTCGCTACTCTACCCAATAGCTGCACTGATTTGGTGTGCAATTCGCTACAAACCTATTGTTGTTGCACTCATTACAAGTCTTACCAGTGCCTACATTATTTATCATGTCTCTGGACATTATCTTTTACTCTATCCAAATGACTATTTTAGCAATACGATTTCAATCCGTATTGGGTTAATCATGATGACGATTGCCCCTCTTACGGTTTCCAGTATTAGCGTTTTACACTCAGAATTAATTCAAAAGCTTCAACACGCGATTGCGCATGATGAGTTAACCTCCAGTCTTACTCGACGCCAATTTTTACAGTCGGTCAGACTACTTCAAGAAAAAGTGCACAAGGAAAATAAAACCTCAGCCTTTTTCATGTTGGATGTAGACCATTTCAAACAAGTTAATGACAACTACGGCCATCAAATAGGTGATCGCGCCCTACAAACCTGTGTCACCACTATTCAAAATATTTTGCATCCTCATGATTTATTAGGACGATTTGGCGGTGAAGAATTTGCAATTTTCATTGCAGATACCACCAAAGAGAGTGCCTTTGACCTTGCAGAGCAAATACGAATTAAAATTAGTCAGCAACCGATTTACATTTATGGGAAATTACCAATTTTCATACAAGTCAGTATTGGTATAAGTTTATATTCCCCTTCATCACATAGAGCAATTGAAAATTTATTTAAAGAAGCAGATGACGCTTTATATCAAGCAAAACGTCAAGGGCGTAATCGGGTCTTTATATCTTTATAGGTTTTCATTTAATCATCTAGTGTAATGAATTTTATACAATAACCTGTGTTTTGCCATGTATGCTAATAACAGATAATAAGGAGAAAAATGCATGACTCTAGAATATACGCATAAACCAAACTACTACTTGTTTGCTCAGTTACTTGTGCGACATATAGAAAGCTATATTCACAAACATCCAGATGCGAATAATGCAATTTTTGACTTGCGAGATGTCTATGAAATATTTAGACAGGATTTTGCGTCAACGACAACAAACCTAGAAGGTATTTTGCATATTGCAGATGAATATAAAATAGAAACGCTTAATGGAGATCAACCTCTTATTCAAAAATACCAGATTGATGCAAAAAACAATTCATTACTAATCGACTTTAATTCCGATGCGTTGACCAGCTTAAGAAGTGGAAAACCTATTTTGGAACCAGATGCAACTCAATTATAAGTAATGCAATAAAAAAGCACCTTTATGAAGGTGCTTTTTTATTGGTTTTCAAAGGAGGTTGTTTAAAGCGTTTTGCCGGCCATGTCATGATAAAGCGAGCTCCACCTAAGGTAGGACTTTCATCTACTTTAATCTCACCACCGAACCAGTAAGCAATACGACTTACAATTGACAACCCTAAACCATAACCACCCGACGCACGCGTACGGCTGTCATCTAAACGGGCAAAAGCTTCAAATACTCTTTGACGATCTTGCTCAGGAATTCCGGCGCCATCATCTTCAACACAAACAAAGGCCATGCCATCGCTGTGAACACCACCTGTAATGCGAACTTTGTTATCACAATAACGAACAGCGTTACCCACCAAGTTTTGAACAACACGGTGAAGATAACGACGCTCTGCATCTACTTTTAAATAAACGGGAGGAGCAACAAGCTCAATTTCTTTTTGCGTTTTTAAAGCTTCAGTTTCTACCGCAACCTGATCCAACACATCAAATAGCGCAATTTCAGCAAAATCTAATGAAGGTGTACCCTGCTCTAGCTTTGCATAAGTCATGATTTCATCAATTAAGGTATTAAGCGCCTCAATATCTTTATCAATCATATCGACCTGATGCATACGATGATTGTAATCATCTTCCTCTGCCAACATCTCTGTACCAAAGCGTATACGTGCAACCGGCGTTCTAAGTTCATGAGATACAGCTCTCATCAACTCACGCTGAGCCTCAATTAAACGCTGAATATGATCAGACATATTGTTATAACTTGATGCCAAGTTTGCCATTTCGTCACTTCCTTCAATAGGAACACGCAATGACAGATCACCTGACTTCATGCGGTTTAATGCATAACGTACTTGGCGAATTTTACGCTCTAACGGCAAGATAAGACCATAAACACCCAAACTCAGTAAGAATAGGCTAAATAAGGTAATTCCGGCAGAAAGCTGTAAAGGCATCCAGTTAAACATTGGAACCGGTCCAAGAACCAGAACTCGTGTAGGCTGATTTGGTATTGGAGATACGATTGAAATGGTTGTTCCGCGCATTGTTGCACTATCTTTGTACAACATGACACTTTGGTCTTGGCGTAAACGACCAATTTGCTCAGAGTCTAAATTAATATCTTGAATATTGTAGATATTAATTGGATATGAAAAATGTTTTTGAATCTTGGCAAGATATTCTTGTTCTTGCCCTGGATAAAACATTAGATAATCAAGTACAAAAATAGGGAGAGCCTTCATTTGGCGCTCACTAATTTTGTCTACTTTTATCGATAAAAAGTGCTGAGGATCGTCACGTAAACCAATAATGATATACGCAATACTATTACTGGCATCGTAACGAACAACAGACTTTTGAGCTTCGATCCGTTTTTTCTCAGTACGAGATAACTCGACCTTGCTTGCATCAGTGTAATAAATTGGAAGTTCCAATAAATCTGATGCATCTGAAACCCAGTCTATTTTCTGTTGCTTCCCTGGTTGTCGAGCGACTCCCTCACTGATGACATAAGAAATACCATCAGTTAAAGATTCACGGTATTCTTGAGCACGCTGATAATTGATAATTTGTACAAGCAAATAACCAAAAACGGCAACCAAAACAACAAGAATTACCAGTCCCGCATAGATTCGCAGGAATATGCTGTGTTTAAACACTCGACCAACCTTATAGGAAGTTTATTCAGATCTTATAACCCATTGGTTTCTTTAACGAACAAGTAACCTTTACTACGTACTGTTTTAATACGTTTTGGATTTTCAGGATCATCACCAATTTTTGGACGAATACGTGAGATACGGACATCGATTGAACGGTCCTGACCATCGTATTCAATACCGCGTAAACGTTCGAAGATATCTTCACGCGATAAGATACGACCAGCATTTGATGCAAGCAACCATAATAGGTCATATTCTGCGCTAGTGAAATCAACAAGCTCACCATGCAGTGTTACAGAACGGCCGCCATTATCAATTACAAGGTCATCAAATTCGATACGCTGTGCAACTTCGTCTTCTACAGTTTTATCTGTGCGACGTAATAGTGCACGAATACGCGCTAATAGCACACGTGGTTGAACTGGTTTAGCAACATAGTCGTCTGCACCCATTTCTAGACCAAGTACCTGATCCATATCTTCTGTACGTGCAGTCAACATCAAAATCGGTTGATGATAATGTGGACGAACTTCACGGCAAACAGTTAAGCCATCGGCACCCGGCAACATGACATCCAAGACCACTAGGTCTGGTTGTTCACTAATAATACGACGAATTGCACGGTTACCATCAGTTTCTACACCAACTTCCAAGCCGTTGCGGATTAAATACTCTTGAGTTAATCGTGCTAAACGCTCGTCATCTTCAACGATCAGAATCTTTGGTAACTTTTCTTCTTGGCTCATATCATTGCCCCTATAAATCTCATTACATGCATCTTAAAAATCTTGCAGATACATTCGTTTATCATTTGCAATATACACACGTTTACATTGTAAACAAGTAGGCGTTCACCAAACTGATACATGACAACCGTCTTTTGTTGCATTTTATTAACCTTTGAATTTTCTCGTGTTTTTAACATTTAGTTATTGTTATGAAATTTCATATTCTATTCATATTTCCAATGTATGAATATTAAACAAATTATTTCTTCACCTACATTAATTGTATTTAAGTGCTTGTTTTTTGAGTTATCCACAAAGTTATCTATAAGCGTTTTTTAATAGCTTTGCTATGCTATCTCCCATCAAATCATACAGATAAAAAATTACTAAAAAGTCAAGATTGATCTGCTATGAAAAATCCCGTATCTTGTGTTCAAAATAAACTTTAACTACTAAGTCTTGTGTTTATCCCTCAAACATCGTGGCATACTTTTTGCTCGGTTCAAACGGTCTATAAACATAACAAAAGTGACAATGGAGCTATGCTGGCATGAGCGTAATTACTTCGACTCCCGGTCAAATTCAGGTGATCAAACGCACTGGAGATGTTGCTGCATTTGATGCAGAGAAAATTTCTGTTGCGATTGGTAAAGCTTTTCTTGCTGTGGAAGGTCAACAGAGTTCGGATTCAAGCCGTATTCACGACCGTATTACCCAACTGACGGAAATGGTATTAAATACTTTCACTCGTCGTTTACCATCAGGCGGTACAATCCATATTGAAGAAATTCAAGATCAGGTTGAACTTGCTTTAATGCGTACCGGAGAACAGAAAGTTGCTCGCGCTTACGTGATTTACCGTGAACAACGTACTACTGCTCGTCAGCAAACGAACTCAAACCACCACCCTACGTTACAAGTTACCGATGCTAACGGTCAGCTTCAGCCACTTGATTTAAGTGCATTACAAGCAACTGTAGCGAAAGCAGCTGAAGGTTTGGAAGGTATTGACGTTCAGGCCATTGTTGATGAAACCGTTAAGAACTTATATAACGGCGTAAAAGAAAGTGATATTGCCACTACAATGATGATGGCAACACGTACTCGTATTGAACAAGAACCAAACTATACTTACGTAACTGCACGTTTGCTTTCTAGTGAATTAGTGAGCACAGGTTTAGCATTCTTAGGCTTACCTACAGATACGCCTGAAAACAATGCACTCGAAGCCTTTTTGAAAAAAGGTGTAGAGCTTGACTTGCTTTCACCAGACTTGCTTGATTTCGATTTAGAGAAATTGGCAGCAGCAATTCAGCCAGAACGTTCTAATCAGTTTACCTACTTAGGTTTACAGACTTTATTTGACCGTTACTTCATTCACTCAAACGGCGTTCGCTTTGAATTACCACAATTATTCTTCATGCGTGTGTCGATGGGTCTTGCGTTAAATGAGCAAGATAAAGAAGAACGTGCAATCGAGTTCTATAACTTATTGTCTAGCTTCGACTACATGGCGTCTACGCCTACCCTGTTTAACTCAGGTACATTACGTCCACAGCTTTCTAGTTGTTACTTAACAACAATTGGCGATGACCTTTACGACATTTATGGCGCAATGCGTGACAACGCTATGCTTTCTAAATGGGCTGGTGGTTTAGGGAATGACTGGACACCTGTACGTGCATTGAACTCTTACATTAAGGGTACAAACGGTAAGTCTCAGGGTGTAGTTCCATTCCTAAAAGTTGCGAACGATACAGCTGTTGCAGTAAACCAAGGTGGTAAGCGTAAAGGTGCCGTGTGTGCATACTTAGAAACTTGGCACTTAGACATCGAAGAGTTTTTAGAACTTCGTAAAAACACTGGTGATGACCGTCGCCGTACACACGACATGAACACTGCAAACTGGGTTCCAGACTTGTTTATGCAACGTGTATTTGAAGATGGTGAATGGACACTATTTACTCCTTCTGAAACTCCAGACTTGCACGACTTAACTGGTGCAGAATTTGCTGAGCGTTATGCTTACTATGAGTCTGTAGCGAAAGAAACCAACATGCTACATAAGAAAGTACGTGCTAAAGACTTATGGCGCAAAATGCTTTCTATGTTGTTTGAAACTGGTCACCCGTGGATTACGTTCAAAGATGTATGTAACTTACGTTCACCACAACAACATGTTGGTGTAGTTCACTCATCTAACTTATGTACTGAAATTACCTTGAATACAAATCAAGACGAAATTGCAGTATGTAACTTGGGCTCAATCAACCTTGTACAACACGTTCAAGGTGGTGTGTTAGACCGTGAAAAGTTAGCTCGCACAATCAAAACAGCAGTACGCATGCTCGATAACGTTATCGACATTAACTACTACGCTGTACCACAAGCGAAAAACTCGAACTTGAAACACCGCCCAGTGGGTATGGGTATCATGGGCTTCCAAGATGCTCTATATGAAATGAACATCGCTTACGGTTCAGACGCTGCTATTGATTTTGCTGATGAATCAATGGAAGTGATTAGCTACTACGCGATTGAAACTTCAAGCAACTTGGCTGTTGAACGTGGTTCTTACTCAACATTCAAAGGTTCATTGTGGGATCAAGGTATCCTTCCAATCGACTCTTTAGAAATTGTTGCGAAATCTCGTCCAGAGCGCATGTTCGAAGTTGACCGTACTCAACGTTTAGACTGGGACACTTTACGTGCCAAAGTTCAAAAAGACGGTATGCGTAACTCAAACGTGATGGCGATTGCTCCTACTGCAACTATCTCTAACATTTGTGGTGTTTCTCAGTCTATTGAGCCAACATTCCAGAACTTATATGTGAAATCTAACTTGTCTGGTGAGTTCACTGTTATTAACCCTTACCTCGTTCGTGCATTAAAAGATCGTGGTCTTTGGGACACAGTGATGGTTAATGACTTGAAACACTTTGAAGGTTCAGTACAAAAAATTGCTCGTATTCCTGAAGAATTAAAAGCAATCTTTGCTACTGCGTTTGAAGTAGATACACGTTGGATCGTTGATGCTGCATCACGCCGTCAAAAGTGGATTGATCAAGCTCAGTCTCTTAACCTTTACATCTCTGGTGCAAATGGTAAGAAACTTGACATCACTTACAAGATGGCATGGTTACGTGGTCTTAAGACGACTTATTACCTCCGAGCTTTAGGCGCAACTTCTGCTGAAAAATCTACAATCAACACAGGTGCTTTAAATGCAGTTAAACCTGCGACTGTTGAAGCAGCGGCAGTTGCTGCCCCTGTTGTAGAAGCGAAAAAACCAGAAGCTGTTGAAGAAGATGGTTTTACCCAAGCAGCTCCAGTTCCAATGGCTTGTTCAATCGACAACCCAGATTGTGAAGCTTGCCAATAACATTCAATAAAATTGCTCTTTTTCACTAAAGAGCAATTTTAAGAGGTAAAGATTATGCTTTTTCATCTCAGCCATAACTATATGCTTGGTGTTGGAGTTTTAATCTTTGCCTTTCTTTTCTTTTATATACCATTGATTTACGCATTTTTCACAATACGTAAGCAACAGCGTAAGCAAAATAAGTTGTAGTGAGTAGAGACCAGAGGCCCAAAATTTGGTCATGCATCAATAAAACTTAATTTTGTTTACACATTAAAAGCGTATAGTAGGGACATCTTCGTTTAAGAGATGTCAAATATAGATATACACAACGAAGAGAGAACAAAAATGTCTATCCTTAGTTGGGACGATTTTGAAGATGATTCGCAAAAACCGGCTGCACCTGAACACAAGTCTGCGCCCATCCAACCGGAAAAAACGTCTGATTCGCAGAATGTATCTGCTGCGCAGTCATCATCGCAGAGCGTGGCAGCTCCACAATCCGCTGGAACCCATTCCGTGCGACCAACAGTTGCCTCCGATACGGTGGCTAGAGCCTCTGCAGCCTTAGAACACTTAGACGTTGCCCCTGGCCTTGAAGAGCTAGAAATGGGCGCGCAACGTGTTCAAGTTGACGACAAGGCAATGATTAACTGTCGTGCGGACTTGAACCAGCTTGTTCCATTTAAATATGAGTGGGCTTGGCAGAAGTATCTTGACGGGTGTGCAAACCACTGGATGCCGCAAGAAGTAAACATGAACCTAGACATCGCGCTTTGGAAGTCTGAAAACGGCTTAACTGAAGATGAGCGTACGATTGTTATGCGTTCTTTAGGTTTCTTCTCGACTGCGGACTCTTTGGTTGCAAACAACTTAGTATTGGCAATTTACCGCCACATTACTAACCCCGAATGCCGTCAGTACATTTTGCGTCAAGCATTTGAAGAAGCAATTCACACTCACGCTTACCAATACTGTATCGAATCTTTAGGTATGGATGAAGGCGAAGTCTTCAACATGTACCGTGAAGTTCCATCTGTTGCGCGTAAAGCAGCATGGGGATTAAAGTATACTCAATCTTTAACTGACCCTAATTTCCACACAGGCACACCTGAAAACGACCAGCGTTTACTTCGTAACCTGATTGCATTCTACTGTGTTCTTGAAGGGATCTTCTTCTACTGTGGCTTTACTCAAATTTTGAGTATGGGTCGTCGTAACAAGATGAACGGTGTTGCTGAGCAATTCCAATACATCTTGCGTGATGAGTCTATGCACTTGAACTTTGGTATCGACATGATTAACCAAATCAAGATTGAGAACCCTCACCTTTGGAGCGCTGAGTTCCAACAAGAAGTGGTTCAAATGATTGTTGAAGGCACAATGCTTGAAATCGAATATGCGCGTGACACAATGCCACGTGGTGTATTGGGTATGAACGCAAGCATGATGGAAGAATATTTGAAATTCATCTGTAACCGCCGTTTATCTCAGTTAGGTTTACCAGAGCAATTTGCTGGTGTAACCAATCCATTTGCGTGGATGTCTGAGATGATGGACTTACGCAAAGAGAAGAACTTCTTTGAAACTCGCGTAACTGACTACCAAACTGGTGGTGCGTTAAGCTGGTAAGTTTAAGCATCTGCTAAATAAAAAACCGCTATCTATAGCGGTTTTTTATTGGCTATCTCTTGTTGTATCTCGCGCACATCACGTTCAGGTCTGTATCAATCTTTAGCAATCTTACTAAATTGACTCCCCTATACTTATCTCCTGTGACTTTCTCACTTAAATTAATTTTAAATAAGCTTAATGCAAAGTTTAGTGCGTCTATAGTTAGTTTTGTCAGAACCCACTACACACCATTAAAATCAAAAATTATAACTGGGTATTTATTAATTGGTTTTATTTCACTATAGGTATCAAGGTATTGATTAATATTTCCTACAAAGCAATATATGTATCTTACCCTTCATTATTAAAACAAATAGAATAAATTTAAGATTGAAATTATTAACATCTAAATCAATTAGTTTAGAAACTAAAAATAATGAATCTATATTGTTAAAGCATATTTAACAATAATAGAGATTCCAGATAGCAGTACAATGACATTAATAATCTTCAAGAATTGTTGTTTAGACAATTTAAGTGTAATTCGCTTGCCAATGAATGCACCTATCAACATGGATGGAATAAACAGAAGCGCAAGTGAAAATAAATTATCCGAAAAGTACACACCTGCTGTAGTAAATAGAATGACTCGAAAAACCGTACTGCACCCAATTAATGTAGTTTGAGTGACGCGGATTTTTTCTGGGGTTTCGATTCGCCCGTTAAGATAAATCGCATATAAAAACCCACCGCTACCAAACATAGCTCCTAAGAAACCACCAGATAACCCAAAAGGAAAAACAAATTTTTTCTCTAGTTTTTTGTGTGGTTTAAAGCCACTTAATGAGTAAATAGCATATAAAAGAGTAAATATGCCAAATGCTAGAAGTGCGTAACTTGCATTAACTCTCATCAGTAGTATAAAGCCAAGAAAACTACCGACAAACATAAGTGGGATTAGAAATTTTAATTCAGAAAAGTCTGCCTTCTTACCATCTTTAATGACATTTGAAATGGCAGCGAACATATCTAGTAAGGCTAATAGTGGAATAATTTGTGAGAGAGGTAAAAAGTTAAGTAATACAGGACTCGCAATTAACGCAGTTCCAAAACCCACCATTCCAAAAATAATATAAGAAAAAACTATTGTTATTAACATTATCGAAAGTTGCAGCACTGAAAAATATTCTAAAAGATACATTTAAAATTCCATTTTTGATTTTTAACCAAGTCAAACTACACGAAAATATAAATCATCACACAAATATTAGATAATTTTATCAAACATTAAAATATTTAATACTCATTTTTTTTGATTATTTCTTTGTTATAAAAATTTCGCTGTAAAAATAATTTTTATTATAAAAGGATAATTCAAGAATGAACTCTAAAGTAATCATCAATGGAAATGTTGATTGTAAAGGAACTATCAGTGCTGAGTTAGATGAATTCATTACTAAAATGGATGATCATGAAATTTTCCAAAACAATTATTTCAAGCATTTAACTTCTACGTCTTGGACGCCAGAATCATATATCTTATTTCGTGACAACTTCTTCTATCGTACAGAGCTGACAGTAAAAGGGATTGCTCATGTATGTTCACGATCTGCTTTTGAAAATGATATGGACACCCTAGTCTTATTCACCCACATCTTAAGTGAAGAAACAGGTATGGGTGAAAAGGCCAAGTGCCATGAAATATTTATGGAGAATGCGCTCAATGTATTTGGCGCTGCAGAATACAATCTTCCAGAGATGAAGGTTCAGCAAGCTAAGAATAGTGATCGAATCATCGCAGAGACATTACAGTATCGAGATACTATCCAAGGTTTGATTACAGGCAGTTATCCTCGCATGTTGGGAGCAGTCATGGCGCTCGAGAACCATGCAGATAAGATGCTTACAGTATTCCGTGAAGCATTCCGATTTAATAACAAAAACCTTGATCCAAATGAATTCGTTAAGAAAGTTGAAGTCTATTTTAACGCCCATATCGAAAATGGCGTCGAAGATCGTCACGCTCAAGATGCTAAACAGTGTGTCCATAATAACTGTAATGATCAAGAAGACCTTGATGAGATTAAGTTCGGTGCGAATGAAACATTAAAAGCCCAGCTTAAGATGTGGAATGCAATGTTTAACCAAGCTGTATCACTTTAATTAAAAACGGATTTTGAGATCTAATAATGCAAAACTTAGGTATTTCACAAGCAGCCTTGAATTTACGTGAATCAATTACACACGGAACTAAGGCGAAAATTTTAGAATTAAATCAAAAATCTAATGCAGATGATCAGGTCATTGATTTAAGTATTGGTACATTGGATGAAAAGACTAATAGCGGCATTGATAATGCAGTTAAGAGTTATATCTCGAATAATGCTGCAATTATCCATGAGTTTGCCCCAGTTAAAGGCTTTCCTTTCTTACGAAAGTCTATTGCTGAGCGTGTGAAGCGTTTACGAGACATCAGCTTCAACCCAGATACTGAAATCATGGTGACTCCTGGTGGTATTAAAGGTGCTATCACCGTGGTATTTCATACACTTCTAAATCCAGACGATGAAGTGATTTACCCAGTACCAAACTGGCCCCATTACGCAGACATGATTGAATTACACTTAGGTAAAGCTAAACCAATCTATGTCAAAGACTTTTATAACCAAGCGATTGATGTAGTTGAATTAGAAAAGACCATTACAGATAAGACCAAAATTATCATTCTTGGTGACTGTCTAAACCCTTCTGGCAAAATTTATACTCGTGATGACTTAGAGTCGATTTCGAAAGTGATTTTAACTACCAATGCCGAACGTTTATCAAAAGGTCTAAGCCCAATCTATGTGCTTTTTGATTGCCCTTATGAATCACATATTTTGAATACTAAGCCTGCAAACATTTCAAATATTACGCAGCAGTTTAAGGCCCAGACACACTCTATGTGGGACTACACTATTTATATTACTGGTCCCGGTAAAACCTATGGAATGCATGGAGACCGATCTGGATATATTTGTGCTTCGGACAAACTGATTAAAGTTATGGAGAAGGTACAGGTTAACTTAAACTCATTTGCTTCGACCTATGCCCAAATTGCTACGCATGAAGCAATGCAAGAATACATGGATGACGTTGCAAAGAAACGTGCGGTAGTGGCTAGACAGAACATGCAGACCTTCATTGAAGACTTAAAAAGCTGCACTGGTTTAGAAGTAACTGAGCCTGAAGGTGGATTTTTCTTATTCTTGGACTTGTCAAAGTATGGCGACAAAATCCAAGAGTTAGGATTTGATTCAGCCGATCAATATCTTTTGGAAACAGCAAAAGTTGCTTCTATTGGAGGCATGCATTTTGGTGAAAACATCGATAGCCTCCGACATTACATTCGTATGAATTGTGGACGTGATCCAGTGACTCTAAAAGCAGCCGCAGCACGTATTAAAGACGCCCTTCAGAAATTGAACTAACTCATATTATTCAGGAAGTTAATTTTTAACTTCCTGAATTTACATTTTTATGGACGATATTACTTTGAAAAAGTTCTGTATCATTGGAATGGGATTCTCAGGTACGTGTACCTTCATTAGCTTTGTAAAAAAAATACTGAATCAAGATATTGATCATAAGTCATGTTCTATCACTCTTGTCGAAATGCGTGAATCTATTGGACATGGGAATCCATACGACAAAGATGAATTATTGGCTGGTCATCTGTGTAATAACCCTGCCCATTCAATGTCGCTTTGGGATAACGACTTTGTGGATTGGATGGAAGAAAATAAAGATCACCTGATTAATCATTATCCACATCTAATTTATAAGAAATCTTTGACTGGTGAACCACAAGTCTTCCCCGATCCTAATGCTTTTTACCCTAGAGCTTTATTTGGTGTCTATCTCAATGATAGATTCAAAAAATACTTAGAGTTAGCTAAATCAAATTACATTAAAGTTGAAGTTTACAATGGTTATGAAGCTATCGATGGCTATGAAGCTAAAGACGGTTATAATTTAGTTATCAAGAATCAAAACTCAAATCGAACAATTGAATTAAAAGGATTTTCTAAGCTGTTACTCACTATCGGGCACTGGAATGCAAGTAGTTTAGACTCCGAGCACAGTTTATTCGTGAAACCATACCCTTTCCAAAAAGTCTTAATGAGACTTAATCAAATTATAAAACAAGATCATAAGCCAAATGTTCTTGTTCGTGGTATGGGCCCTAGTGGTGTTGATACGGTCATTACTCTATTTAGTGAAGGATCGTTTGTAACTGAAAATGGAGCCTTCTCTAGCTATCAGAAGGCACAGACAGATGAATACTTCAAAGCCTATGTTGTCAGTCGTTCAGGGTACTTTCCAGCGGTACGAGGCAATAAACCTAACTATGACTTTAAGTATTTCACCCATGAATCTTTTCCTGAGTTGCAGCAACACTTAAATAAAGTTTTATCACTGGATAATATTCTTCATCTGCTTGACCTTGAGCTTAAAAATGCAACGAATGGTGAAGTGTCATTCAATGATTTGTGCAACTTGAAATTTGCAAATGCTTATGAAAAGTTGAAATATGATCTGGAGCACCAAGAGCTTAATGACTTAATTAATATGATCATTCTTAAAGTACGAAGAATGAAGTTTTACCGTTATTTAAGTAGTCATGATAAAAAACGCTACGACCAAGAGTTTGATCATTTATTCATTCGTCTTGCCGTACCAATCCCACTGGAAAATGCACAAAAGCTGAAATGCCTCTTTGAAGCTGGTCTACTCCAATCAATTAAGCTTGGCTATAACAGCAAACCTCTAAAGATAATGGATAGCCGTGTACAACTCACTGATCATCTGGGGTATTCATTTGATTTTGATCTTGTAGTGAATACGATCAGTCAAGACTTTGATATCTATAAGCATCCTTCAGTATTGGTTAAATCATTGTTAGAGCAAAAGAATATTGTCCCGAATATGGAGGATGAATATAACACTGGGGGATTAATGCTGGATGGTTTCGAGACCTACAAACTCATGGAAAACCGTAGAGGATCCATAAAGCCCTCGGAGTATTTTTACTCTTTTGGTGTGCTTACCCGATACTGGCAAAATGAACGCAATTTTTCCAAAGCGATTGTTGATGCAGCTGATTCTGTCTCGACTGATTGGGTTGAATTGCTTCAAAAGCATCTCAGTGAACCAATATTTACTCCAGAACAACTTTATAAAATTAGTTAATCGGACTAGGAAATGATCAATGGAAATGCATCAGTTTTGTTATGACCGTGATATTAGGATAGTGCTATGCAATTTAAAAGATAGCCTGTTTCCATTTCATAGGCATACTCATATCCCCGATCTTGTGTACTGCTCAAAAGGTGCTATTCAGGTTGAGTTACCAGATTTGAAGCAGAAATATATTGTTAATCAGGGTGACTTTTTTCAAATTCCACCAAATGTTAGACACAGATTTGCAAATAAAGATATTGAGGTTGAAAGCCGTTATATCATTCTTCAAATTGGAGAATTTAGTATTGAATTTTTTAAAAATATTGAAGAGATAGAACCCCTACTCGCCAATATTGAACCTAAAACTCGACTGAGTTCAGAGATTTTTATTAAAGACTATAACGCTGACATTCAATATATTATTGAAGACTTTCAGAAGAATAGAAAAAAGGAAATTAGTACCGAGGAACAAGCAGACATTATTCAAGCATTAGAAGTATTTTTGCAGAATGGGTATAAGTCAAAATTTCCAGAAAAATCGTACTTTTTTGCTTAATCCCACTGCGTGTTAGTCATGCAAAGCATAGTCATATATTCAAGCAGGCTCTTGAAGTTCCTTGTTATAACTTATGCTTTGCATTTCCTGTAATCGTGAATACGTTCTTTGAAATTCAAATTTAAGTCTCTCACCTTTATATAATTGATTTAGTGGCTGTGAGGCAACAAAGTAGAGTTTGATTTTTTGATCATAAAGCTCATCAATCAAATAAATAAAACGTCTCACGGTATCATAAATTCTATCTGTTAGATCACCAATTCCACTGATTAGAACATAGTCATATTGCGTAGCGATCTCAATATAATCAGCTGGGCTTCTGGCTTCTCGGCAAATGGCTTCAAAGTCGAACCAAATCACATTCTCATGACAAGATTTAACATCTACTGATCTATGATTAATCATGATCTGAGTCTTGAGTTCTTTCTGGTTATTTGTAAGTCGTTGGTAAACCGAATGAAGCCATTGTTCTGATTCTTCATTTAATGGAAATCTATAGAACTCATCATTGGAGTTGCTTTCTTTTATGGTTCTATAATCTAGTTGATTACCGATCTTCAAGACTGTGCAATTCTTATTGATATGATCTATGGTCTCTAAAAATCTATCGCGATTTAAGCCATCTTTATAAAGATCTTTCGGATCAATATTCGAGGTAGCAACCAATATCACTTTCTTTGAAAATAGCAGATTAAATAGATTTGAAAGTATCATTGCATCGGCAACATTTGATACAAAAAACTCATCGAAACAAATCAGTTTATAGTTGCTTGCTATGTCATTAGCGATCAGCGTTAAAGGATCTTTATTTCCACGATAGCCAATAAGTTGTTTGTGAACATCTTTTAGGAAATGATGAAAATGCACTCTCATTTTCTTTTTAAAATTAAGAGAGTTATAGAATAAATCCATAATCCATGTTTTGCCTGTTCCTACACTCCCCCACATATATAGACCTTTAATCTGAGGACTAAAGAAATGATTAGACTGGTTTTCAAGTTTATTCCAAATCTCATCTAATGTTTCAATAGCTTGTCGCTGAGATGGATCTGCAAGAATAACACCATTATCAATCATGGAGTTGTATATTTCGATTGGACTTTGACCCTCATGCTTAAACATCTTCATTCCCTACGGTAGCCAAGATTGTTGTTGAGTGCTTAATAATAATATCATTCATTATTAAAACTGCTGGAGAAAGATAAGAGAGCTGATGCCAGTATAATGGAATCTTAATTCTATATTCTTTTGAAATTTCCCTTATCCCCTGATTCAATAAATCCTGATTCATTTTGCATATAGGCATTATTCCATAGCCCATATCACAAGCAAGTCCAGAGATATAAGAGTCAGTCGAAGGAATAATATGAAAAGGAATCATTGATTTTGTTAGTCCGAAGTTAGATTCTAAAAAATCGAAATATATTCTTTCATTTTCATTAAATAAAACTAAAGGAGCTAAACGAAGACTCTCTCTATTAATTCCATTTTTAAACCATTTATTAATAAAATTCTCTGAGGCAACCAGACAATAAACCATATTACCTAAATGTACACTTGTACACCCTCTAATTATCTCAGATTCTGAAGTAATGCAGGCCTGAACTTCTCCTCTTTTTAAGAGTTCGAAGGTATTACAAAGCGTATCAATCTTTACATCTATTGTAATAGCCTCAGAAAGACAGTACTTGGCTAATATAGGGAAAAGCAATGACTCAAATGTACCTATACTCGCAGCAATGGGTAATGGTTTAAATTTATTGTTGATGACTGATTTTAAAAAAACATTCTCTAATAAAGATGCTCGCTGAAGATAAGCAAATAACTCAGCTCCAAATGGTGTTGGTTTACATGGTCTTTCTCTAACTAATAATACATTCCCTAATCGCTCCTCTAATAATCGAACTCTTTGAGAAATTGCTGATTGAGATACACATAATTTTTTACCAGCTTTTTCGAAACTTCCTGTTTCAACAACGGCCGAAAAGGCGTCGCATTTAATTTTATCTAGCATTTTTAAATGTTATCTATATTAATTAAAATTATATTTCTTAATCATAGTAATGGGTATGGCAATACGAAATACTACAATTGTATTACTTCTGCTAAATAATCATTATTTATTTTAGTTAAATGAGTATCACACATGCAATTAATTAGAAAAACTAAATAATTAAGTAAAATTTAACTTATTTTCAATTAAGCTTCTGGAGGGAAAATAAAAAAGATTTTTAGCTCAAATCCAAATAACCAAATACAGCCTTTTCAACTCGCTGCTGTAAATTTTTTAAATCACTTTCCCCTGCTATGCCTGCCGCGTTAATCATTCCTTTGCTTAAAGCAATCACATCTTGTGCGGCTGTTTGTGCATGTGAAACTCCAGAGCGTATAAACAGATCAGAAATTATGGTTTCAAGCTCATACTGATGCTCACTTTCCTCAATGTCTTTTCCAATGAGTTCAGAAGCAAACTCTAATGTTCGTGCCAACTGCGGACGGCTCAATTGATGTTGCACAGCGGAATATATGACGAGTTTTAATTTTTCTTTTAGGTCTGCGGCGTCATTTTGCTGAATGGCTTCAACGATACAACTTGAGAGTTTAATACGCTCACGTCGAATTAACTCAACGATTAAAGCATCTTTAGATGGAAAGTATTGATATAGGCTACCAATGCTTACGCCAGCAAGTTCAGCCACGGCATTTGTGTTAAATCCAGCAAAGCCTAATGACTCTAAAATACGAGCAGCCGCTTCTAAAATTGCTTCAAAGGTAGCCACTGAGCGTGCTTGACGCGGGTGTTTGCGTGGGTCTGGAAGTGTTTCTGACATGGGCCGAAATGCGAGTATTTAATGTGAGTAATCACTCATATACTGACTGAGTCATGTTGAGATGACAAGCAAATACAGTCTTTTCGGTTGAACTACAACTCGGCCCAGTCATGGAGTGGTTATGTCTAGAACTTATACTTTTTTTATTCATTTAAGAGCTTTACCTGCTTGGTTGGCTTTAGCTCGTGAAAAGCGGGCTGAGTTTAGTACACAAAAGCTTGAACCTATTTTTGAGAAGTACCCAACTGTAAAAGTTCGGTGGTATGACGTTGAAGCGTTTAGCACTAAAGCCAGTGATATTGCTGTGTTTGAGACGACATCTCTGCAAGATTATTATTTTGTGATTGATGCGATTCGAGACTCTGAATTTTGTACAGTGCCCTACTTTGAGTTTGTAGAGATTATTCCTGCAATTGAAGATGGGTATGTGGAGTATGAAAAAACTTTATAGATGTTATTGGTATTCTATTTATATTCACACGACCAGATAGATAATCTGGTCTTAATTATTATTTCTAAATAAAAAATTTTATCTATTTTTAACAATTCGTAAAGAATCATCAGGGGAACACTTATACCGTATATCTACAGAAAAATCAGAATTAATATAAACAAATATTTCTGACATTAAATCTAAATTCAAATTAAAATTAAAGCTACCAACAACTTGTGCTTTCCTAGAAATTAAATATGTAATACTATCTATATTAAGCAACTTAATATTCGTAAACATATAATCCAATGGATCTATCTCTTTCCAATTAACATATATATTCCGAAGGATTCTATCTTCTTTTTCTAATAATGTATTCTTGATATTAGAAGCAAAATTTTTGAGTATCTGTGTATTTTCTTGACCAAAAGTATCAATAAAGCTATCAAAGTCAGCTTGATTCAACCACTTGAGTAATTTTCCAGCGCTTGGAAAGTTTATAAAGCGAGAAATTTCATTTGCTTTAACTCTAGATTTCAAACCTAATCCTATTAAAAATAAAGCATTCCTATCTAATACACCATATTCAAAAACTTGACTAATATAATCAAATGTAGACTGTTCAATTATATACTCAGAAAGTAAACTACATCTTGCCTTAAAGAATTCAATAGCCATTATAAAGTTGTAAGAAATATTTTTTTCAATAAAATCAACTGCCACATCAACATCAAAGCCTACTAAATAATTAAGACCATTCAACCAATTGTATAATATTTTATCCCAATGCTCTGGAATTTTCTTAGGAGTGAATTCAGATATAGAAAAAACTAACTCAGCAAGTTGAATTAATTTTTTACTCAAAATTGAGTAATTAAACTCATCCACAATTAGCAAAGTATCTATTTCATTAATTTTATTTAAAATATCATTAATAATTTTATCATTATTATTAATTGTATCTAAGCTTACTCCAGAAAAGTATAATTGTTGCCTTGAGCTATAAGTAGTAGTTTTCCATAAATATTCTGAACGCTTTTGTACAAATGATTTAATCAGCATTTGCTTTTCATTTGAAAGATGTCTAATTTGCTTATAAAGAAAGGAGTTCTTTAATAAAATATCAACAAATTCAGCCACATTTTCTATAGCAACCTCTTCATCTCCAATTAGATTTATTATTGAATAATCCAATAAACCCAGATATTCTTTCCATTTCACGTTAGCTTCCGTCACGGCATCCTGATTTTCAAAAGCGACTTGAGGGAAATCAAAGGCATAATTTGAATTAACAATATATTCATAAATAGTATAAATATTATTTTCTTTTAAACTATTAGCGATTCTCAAAATTAATTGAACTATTAATAATCCTAAGCCGCTATTTAATGTTAGTTTATCTTTATCACGTATTAATGAATTCCAATTTTTCGTTTTACTAAGGATATGTCCATAGTTCGGAAATAGAACAATTCCCTGTAAATCGACAAACGATCTTCCCGCTCGACCAATAACATTTCTGAATTCAGATGATGGAATAAGTTGCCCTGCACGAAAAATAGAATTAAACAATACAATATTTGCTTGTAAATTTAGTCCTTGTGCTAAAGTTGGAGATGAGATGATTAAGCTAACACGAGAGTGTTTAATTAAAAGCTCTATCGCTGTACGGTAATCTTTTGGTAGCCCTCCATGATGTATTACAATTCCAAGCTTTAAACACAGTATTGCTATATGATTTTCTCCTAATAGTTCTTCACCTTGGCTTAAGGCAGAAAAGTAATAGGGGCTTTGAATTTTACCAAGATCAAAATTTAAATAATTGAGATCATGAATTTTAATTAATCTTTTAGCTAAGGAATTTACTGATTTTTTTTCTGGGCAATAGATAAGGATACTTTGTTTATCATTAATATATTTATGTGCAGCCGTGAGAGTTAGGTCTTGAGAATTATTTGGAAAATTAACTCTTGATCTTACTAATCTTTTTTCAATAAATTTAGGGATAAATGGATTTTGCTCACCTATTGTAAAATCTAATCTATAGCTATTTGATTCATTAGTACCATATATTTCTCCAAAACGCAGATCTGTTGGTCTCCAATCTGAACTAATTGCTTTTCCTTCACTTGGATGGCTTATCCAATCAACGAAATCATCTAATTCAGATCCACTAGGTAAAATAGCAGATAAGCAAACGATTCTTCGTAAGTTAGAGTCAGGTCTATTAAGTAAGTTTTGCACTAAAACTTCAAATTTTATTTCCCTACCTCCAAGCCCTAACATATGGCCCTCATCTAAAACAACTAAGCCCACATCATTTAATAAAACAGGATCATTTTTTAAGATAAAGTCTAATTTTTCAGGTGTTCCTATTAAAATTTCACTATCTTCAAACTGGTTTTTCTGGAAACCATATAAGCTCTGCCCCCCATAAAGCGATGAAACCTTAATATCCATATCTTTAAATGTATTCATTAATGTAATTTCTGTTTGAACAGAAAGAGCTCTCAAAGGTGTAATAAAAATAACTTTTTTATTTTGTGATAATGCTCTTAAAATACATAACTCTGCAATCCTAGTTTTGCCAGAACTTGTTGGCAAAGATACAATTAAATTTTCTGAATCATTTATTGCACTTTTTGCTCCTTCAATTTGTGAAGGCCATAAATCTATCTCTGCATTCTTCTTTTTAAGTAAGTTTTTAATAAATTTATATCTTAATTTTGACCAATTCGTGTCATTATCCCTAATAGGTAGAATATGATGATATGTTTGAAACCATAAATCTCTCAATAGGTACTTAGTTATTCTAAAAATCCACCATTCTTCTAGAAAATTATATTCCTGACTAATTGAAATATTTAAACTAAGATTTTTTTCAATATTTTCAATGACTTTTCCCGACCCCACCTCTAAAGCATCTAAAAACTCATATAAGGATTCTAAATATATATTAATTAGACTGAGATTAATAAAATTCAAATTTGCAGAAATACTATCCATTGCTGAATCTTTTGAATCTACTTCAAGATTTGCCAATCTATCTAAATCTTTTTGATTCTCTTGTTTCCAAATTGGAATATTTTGTGTTAATTGTTTTAAATCTCTTGTAATAAGAAAACTTAGTGCTTTTTCTAAAATATTATGTGCATATAAATCATTATATTTTTTCAATAGACTATAAGCTTTAGCTGAATAGTGTGCTAAATGATATGCTGATGCAGAGAGAAGTATATGAAATGATCGCTGAGTATAATCTTCTTCCCCATTATTAACTACTACCATTAATGCAATAGCAGCTTTTTCAAAAGCCTGTAATCTCAATTCAACATCACCATTTTTCTCAGTACTTTTTATAGCAAGAGATAAAAGTGCATACCCATATGTTAGTAAATCATAAGATAGATCTTCAGAAAAATGAGGAGCATTTTCTGGCAAGATACCATCCTTCCAAATCATAGATCTAGATAAACCTCGATCAAGTAATCTACCTTTAAAATCAGGTTCTAAATTTTGTTTAATTAGTAAATCAATTTGTTCATTATTCATAGTTTTTATTTAAACCAAAAAATATTTCATTTATTAACTCAGCATGTTTATCTACTTTAAGCCCAATAGAAATTTGAGGATAATTTCCCTTATAATTATCAAATGCTGTCTTTTGAAGAAGATTTGGATTAGATTTAGTTAAGACAAACAATAAGTGCTTAACATCACTATTTTTTATAGATTTTTTATAGATAAACGTTTCAAGTTGCTGTGCTATATCATCATTTCCGATTTCATATGAACGTTCAATTATAAAATCTATGGAATGAGGAGATGGTCTCCCATCAAATGAATCTAGTTCTTCACGTGCTTCCACTAAAGTAGCTGTGCTTAAACTTTTTGCAGATTTGGATTCGCATTTAATAAATTTAATATTATCTTCTTCAAATTTAAGAGCAATTACATCATCTCCTCTCATTGCCATATCTTTATGGTCACGCCATTGGAGCTTTCTGATAGGCAAAAAGTAATTTAAATGTTCTTCTATATATATACTTGAGATAACCTCACCTACATCTCCTGATCGAATTTGACGTGAATTAGGAAATTTCAATTTAAGCTTTTCGTAAGCTGCTGCTTGCCCTAGAAGATTCAGAGTTCTTTGGAATGATCGTGATGCTAAATAATACTCTGGTAATTTAGAAATTAATAAATCTCGCAACGTATTAAAATGAGAATCCTGTAAAACAAGTACTCTAAATATATGTTGATCAACAGTTGTTTCGGTTTTCTCACATAAGCTTTCAATCATAACCCACCCGAAAATAATTAATTTAATTAATAACTACCGAACACAACTAAAACTCAAAAATCCATTAAAATTAAATATATAAAATAATATAAATAGTCAAGCTAATAAGACTAAATACTTATCAAGTTTTAACCTATATTAGCTATATAAACAAAATTTCTCATTAAGGAAATTTCTCGAAATATAGGATCAAATTTAACTAAATAACTTTACCCCTTTATCCCCTCCCCCAAAACCTCTCCAACACCACATCCCGTTCATCCACACTATTTGAACTTAAAACCTGTAGCATCAAGCCATCAATTAGGTTTAAAACCATGTTGGCATCGGGGGTGAATGCATTAGTTTCTAGACTAAAGACCAAATCAAAAAGCTCTCGAAGTAGCCATTTTCGATATTCAACTGCCATGCGGTAAGCGCTTGGGTAAAGCTGTTTTATTTCAAATATGGCTTTAAACAAAAGATGATAAAGGCTATTTACATCAACATGTAAGCGCACAATTTCTTTAAGTTTATCGCTTGGTTTTGGATAGCGGTGTGAATAGACAATTGCCAGCACTTCTTCTTTCAAGCGGCTTTTTTGAAAGCTTATGCAGGTTTCAACGAGCTTTTCTTTCGAGTGAAAGTAGTTATAAAGCGTGGCTTTCGGAATTTTAGTTTCTTTGGCAATCAGGTCTACGCCCGTGTTGTGAAATCCATAGAGATTAAATAGATCTACTGCGCTATGAATAACTTTTAATTTTTTTGAAGCCGATTCTAAAGTTGGCATAGTTTTACCATTATAAAAATAGGTTGTTATGTCTCGCTGAGATAAAAAGACTGTGCCCTTTCTGGGAGAAAAAAAGGCACAGCAAAGCCGTAAGATAGTGCTTGGCATATCTCAAGTTTTGTTTTGCTAAGTTTTAAGTAAAAATGACTAAAGCCTGAAAACCTTATGGCGTTCAAGCTGCTTTAAATTTTTAAGCTGTGTCGTTATAGCTTTTGGCAATGAGTGCCAAGAAATAATGGATGTGCATAGCCAACTCCTGATTTTGGGAGTTCTGCCAAAGCATTCATTTGGAATTATGGTGGCAGAACGAGCAAGGGTTAGCAGACTGATAGTAAGAAATCAGCACACCCGAAGGTGTCCCTCACTCGTCCTACCGCAACGAGCGAGGGACGATTGAACACATAAGACTACTCCTCAGAAGGAATAATCTGATGCTCTTACTATACGGTCTGCTAAAACCGGCTGGCAATGTGGCCAGCAGGCAAAGGATAATCCGAGAGTTGGTAGGTGTCAATGTAGCTTTTATGACAAGTATTTAAATTTATTATTATTTTTCATTAGATTAACTTAACTATTATTTTAGATATTATATTTCATTTTATAAATATCAAATAATGGCGGCGAAACGAAAGAAGGTTAACAGACTGGCTTCGAGTACCCAGTACGCACGAGGCGTCCTTCTTTCATTTCGCCATAATAGAGAAGTTTCCACCAATCATTTTCAAATAATGGCAGCAGAACGAAAGGAAGTTGACAGACTGTCCCAAGAACCCAGTACGCACAAAGCGTCTCCCTCTCGTCCTACCATAGCGGTAAGCAGACGAGAATAATTTGGAAGACTGCTTGTGTCAATATTAAAAATAACGTAAGTTATTAAATTTATTACTATTTTTTAGATTTATTAAATTATTATTTTAAATTTTATAAAAAGTGGAATTAGACAATTTCCGTCTGCCCCACTTGGTGATAAGCACGATTAAAATAAACCAAGCTTTGATCATGCTGGCTTTGTTTAATCGCAACAATCGGACAAATAAGAATAGTGTGTGTGCCGACTTGTTGAATTTGTTCAATCTCGCAATCGAAACTGACCAAAGCATCATCTAACACAGGTGAACCTGTTTCTAACTCAATCCATTCGCCATGTTTAAAGCGTTCTTCTGGCGTGAGCTTAGATGAAAATGCTTTTGAAATATGTTCGTGGTGTGCGCCTAAAACATTCACAGTTAAGATTTTGTTATCTAGGAAATGTGCATGTGAACTCGCAGATTGGTTCATACATACCAATAATGTCGGAGGTGTGTCAGTCACACTACAAACAGCAGAGGCAGTAAATCCAAAACGGCCAGACATGCCTGCCGTAGTCACAACACTAACCGCACTTGTGAGTAAAGACATTGCATTTCTAAAGTCTGTTGCTTGAACCATGACATTATTCCTAAATTGAATCGTACCTTGTCCTGAGTGTTTGCTATACCGCCCAACTCCATCAGGAAGGTACTTTATCAACATGCGTTCTGATTAGAACGACATGTAGTAAGTAAAATGAGGGTTACTTGTTTGATTATCAACTGCCATCAAAAAAGTAACCCTTTATACCACTTATTGGTAAATATTAAGCAGAGAGTTCAAAACCCGTAAGTTCTCTACGAACGATTTCTGCACCTGCACTTAAGGCATTTAACTTGCCACGTGCCACTTCACGAGAAAGAGGTGCCATGCCACAGTTTGTGCAAGGATAAAGCTTGTCAGCATCTACAAACTGAAGCGCTTTACGAAGAGTGTTAGCTACTTCTTCTGGAGTTTCAATCTGGTTAGATGCGACATCAATTGCGCCAACCATTACTTTTTTACCGCGAATGAGTTCGAGTAAATCGATAGGCACATGTGAGTTGTGACATTCTAACGAGATGATATCGATGTTAGATTTTTGCAGTTTCGGGAAAGCTTCTTCGTATTGGCGCCATTCCGAACCTAATGTCTTTTTCCAGTCAGTGTTGGCTTTAATGCCGTAACCGTAGCAAATGTGGACCGCAGTTTCACACTTAAGACCTTCAATTGCACGCTCTAATGTCGCAACGCCCCAATCATTTACTTCGTCAAAGAATACGTTAAATGCTGGTTCATCAAACTGAATAATATCTACACCAGCAGCTTCTAACTCACGCGCTTCTTGGTTCAAAATTTTAGCAAATTCCCAAGCAAGTTTTTCACGACTCTTGTAGTGACCATCGTAAAGTGTATCAATCATGGTCATTGGGCCAGGTAATGCCCACTTAATTGGTTGATCAGTTTGCTGACGTAAAAACTTAGCATCTTCAACAAACACAGGCTTTTGACGAGACACCGCACCTACAACAGATGGCACACTTGCATCGTAACGGTCACGAATTCGAACTGTTTCGCGCTTCTCAAAATCTACGCCATTTAAGTGTTCAATAAACGTGGTCACAAAGTGTTGGCGGGTTTGTTCACCATCGCTCACAATGTCGATGCCAGCAAGGCGCTGTTCGTGCAACGCTAAACGTAAAGCATCTTTTTTACCTTCAAGTAGACCTTCGTTTTCGAGTTTCCAAGGTGACCAAAGCTTTTCAGGTTCTGCAAGCCAACACGGTTTAGGTAAGCTGCCAGCAGTTGAAGTCGGTAGTAATTTTTTCATGATCAATGACCTATATGTTGATTAGTTAAGAGCGTAATTAGCAGACCACTGCTCAAGAATCGCTTGGTATGGTTTGATAAATTGCTCTTCAACAAACTTCCCTTGCTCAATAGCGAGGCGGCTACGTTCTTCACGGTCATACACAATTCGAGTAAGTGAGTAATCTTGGTTCTTTAAGCTTGGCTGATAAGACTGTCCAGCCACTGAATTTGCGTTGTAAATTTCAGGGCGGTAAATCTTTTGGAACGATTCCATGGTGCTGATGGTGCTGATCAACTCAAGGTTGGTGTAATCACTCAGCAAATCACCAGTAAAATAGAACGCCAAAGGTGCAGCACTGTTTTTAGGCATGAAATAGCGAACTTTTAAGCCCATTTTTTGGAAATATTCATCAGTGAGTGAATAGTCTTCTTGCTTGTATTCAACACCTAAAACAGGATGTTCGTTTTCAGTACGGTGATACTCTTTAGTGGTTGAAACGCTTAAGCAAATCACAGGTGCTTTTTTAAAGTTGGCTTTGTAAGTTTCAGAGTTAATAAAGCTCTTAAACAAGTTACCGTGCAATTCACCAAACTTTTCTGGCGTGCTAAAAGTAGACTTGTTTTTGTTGTGATCTAACAACAGCACACTAAAGTCATAGTCACGCACATAAGATGAGAAGTTGTTACCTACAATACCTTCGATGCGTTCATTGGTTTTCTTATCAACAATATTGGTTTTCAATATTTCGATTAAAGGAAGCCCGCTTGCTCGGTTTTCGGCATCAATATTCATTTCAACTGAAATGATTTCAAGTTCAACGCCGTAGCGGTCACCTTTAGGGTTGTCCCAATGAGCTAAGGCATTAAAACGATTGTCGATCATCTGTAAAGTGTTGCGCAGATTCTCTTCACGGCTCATCCCTCTCGCTAAGTTAGCAAAGTTGGTTGTAATACGCGTATTGTCTGCTGGACGATAGTTTTCATCGAAACAAATACTCTTAATCGTAAATGTAAATTCTTTACTCATTTTGATCAGTACCCTAATTTCTGAGATAAACCTAAAAATATTTCGAGCTCTTTTTAAACTTTCCAGCCTTGTCAGATTTGTGCCTTAAGGTCTTATCAAAAGTGAATGACTGGAACGCTTCAGAGCGTGAATAGATTTATACCGCAATCACAACATGAATAAAAATGATTTAGTCTCATTCAAAACTGAGTGAAATTCATGTTTAGGATTTAATAAAGAAGTATGAAGTTAAATATTTTTCATCTTAGGGAATTTTAGACAGCAGAAACTCAATATATGGCGTGCATAAAACGCCTTAATAGTTTTAAATATTTACTATTAATTTCAATAATTTAAACCATATAGCTTTAGATGGAATGGCTAGACTTAAAGTAATTTATGCTGACTCTCATTCATCTCTGCTTTTAGCCATTCTAAAAATATAATCGTCCGTGGATCTTCCTCAAAAGTACTATGAGAAAGTAAAAAATAGGCTGAATTATCTTGTATAACAGGTGAAATTTTTTGCAGTAAGTTCCACTCAAGCTCTTTTTCAATCATATAAATTGAGATGACCGTTGCGCCGAGTCCAGCCAAACAACCTTCTAAACATAAATAAAAATGTTCGAGTTCAACTTTGGTATAGCTTTTTAAGCTTTGCTTTAACTCAGCAATGCGGCTCATACTTTTGAAAAAATTCGGTCTAGAAGTCGAAATGAGTAAGTCGTTTGTGTCCGAATGTTTGGTTGCTTGAACTAGAGCCATATATTCATCGGCAATTTTTTCGCTGTAAATATGCTCTCCCCAATCAAAATCATTTCTGCGAATCGCTATATCAATATTATCTTTTTCAAAATCGACCACGCCGCCTGCAGTAAGTAGCACAACCTCAAAATCATGACCGAGCTTTTTAAATTTTGAGAGCCGTGGAATAAGCCACTTCATGGAAAGAGTCGGTTCACACGACAAGACCAGTTGTTTATTGTGAGTTTTAGGCTGGCTGAGTTCTATTAAACATTCATCGAGTTGACCAAAAACCTGATGGCAACAACTCAATAAAATTTCGCCCTGCTCGGTCATCACAAGTGTTTTATTTTTTCGATCGAACAAAGGCGTATTTAAAGCTTCTTCTAAATTATAAATCTGTTTACTAACCGCACTTTGCGTCACAAATAATTTCTTTGCAGCTAAAGTGACGCTGCCATACTTCGCCACAAAATAGAAAAATTTTAATGAATTCAGCGATATTCTTTCAATCATTCCAAAAACTCATAAATGTGTAGTCGTTTTTATCGATTTTTATTTCTAGGTTTCTGTTCAAAATAAAAATCATCTTGATTAAACCCCATTTTAGATGATGAAAAACATATTGAATATCGATATCTATCTTCGCAAATGTAAAGCGCCAATCTTTCTCACCAAAATAATAGCAGCTTTAAGTAGTGTTTTCGCTCTCTTACATGCATTCCAAAAAGTACAGATGAACTCCCTCGTTTTCAGTGAGGGTACAAGATAATGGCAGAGTTTATTGCGGTTATTTTAATTACGATTTTGGCAGTGGTAAGTCCCGGAGCTGACTTTGCGATTGTCACCAAAAATAGTTATCTGTACGGTAGAAGAATAGGTGTGTTCACTTCACTCGGGATATCGCTTGGCGTGTTGGTACATGTAACCTATACGTTAGTTGCCGTTGCCTTTGTGATGACTTATACGCCGCAAATTTTAAATATTGTTAAGTACATTGGTGCGCTTTACCTGATCTACATTGGCTATAAAACCTTTACTCAAAAACCTGTTTTAGACACTGCTGCTTTAACTGCTATAGGTAGTTTGCAAGCCATAAAATACGGCTTTTTTACCAATGCCCTGAACCCTAAAACCACACTATTTGTGATTAGTACCTATACCCAAATTGTGAGCTTAACCACGCCTAAAACCATTCTTTTGGCTTATGGCTTTTTTATGTCATTTGCGCATTGCATATGGTTTTCACTTGTGGCTGTGCTTTTCTCTTCCATGCTATTGAGACAGAAAATGTTAGCCAAGCAAGTGCAAATTAATAAGGTGATTGGTTCAATTTTATGTGTTTTAGGCGTGATTCTGCTTTTTACTAAGTTTCAGTAAAACTTTTTAATTTTTAAGAAACTGTAGAGTGTGGACTGAGTCCTGTGTACAGAACTCAGTCCATTCAAGCGAGTTAAGAATCTATTTGTTAAGTATTCGATTCAGATAAATTATTTACATTCCAACGATTTGCTCTTTTAAAGGTTCCGACATCGTTAAACCGTACTCCCATATCACGCATGACTTTATGGGCAACGGGCGCGGTCATTTGTCGAATGTAGAATGGTTCTTTCACCACAAAATGATGGATGGCATGTGTCGAACCAAAGTTAAAGCAAAAGAGTTGGAACGGCATCATCCACCACGGTGTTAACACTTGAGTTTGTTGAATGACATTACCCAATTCAACATCACCGTAGTAATGCATGTTGCTTGTCACAAAGTGCAGGCAGAAGGTACGCAGCACATTTGGCGCAATCCACACCACAGTCAGAATATTAATCACATGCATAACATTTAGGGTTGTAGCTGACCACGAAATCGGTGCATTTGCCAAGCTTGAAACCATATCAACTGCATGGAAACCTAAGAAGATATACCAAAGAGACCAATGAATAATTCCAAGTGGAAAATAAGCTAAGAACGCACGTTTAAAAATAACTTTTCTAACAGTCCAATTGCTTGCAGCAATAATGCGTAGCAAAACTGCAAAGCCATTATCACCGATGGCGACGAGTCGGCGTATGCTCCACTGCTCTCCATTGGTGAGCGCTCTTTCTTCTAAATCAACTTCAGTGCCTGAATTTTTATGGTGATTAAAATGAAGCTCACGGCGTTTCCATGGGTTAATGGTACTTGGGCGAGCTAACCACACTAATCCCATCATTAAATGATGTGCCCATGGTTTTTTTCTAAAATACATCCAGTGAATGAGGTCGTGTTCTAACTCATGTGTAAGAGATGCAAAAAACGCAATAATTGGAATTGCGAACCAAGCTGAAAGCTGATGATTGATATAAAGAAAGGCTGTAGCAATCATTCCAACAAGGGAAACAAATAGAATCATCGCCCCTATTGCGTTTTGATGGTTCAAAATGGGATGGCGCTTGCGTAAAGCCACGCCTTCCGCTGTGACCACTTTTTTAATGTGTTCCGTTTTTTCGCTATCGCTCATTCCAGCAGGATTTTTATATATGTAGGTCATCCGTTATTCCTCAGTTTTCTCATGTCCCTACTTTATTTATATCTACCTTTGTACGCTTAGCTCGAAACGCCAATCTATTGGCTATGGATGCCAAAATAGTAAGATTCAAAACAAACAAAAGATTTTTTAGTTTTGAATCTTTTATACTGCTCACAGGAATATGAGTCACAAGTTATAGGACATAACATGCCACAGACAGCAACGGCATTGGCTAGCTGGGTTAAAGCGATTCAAAAAGCGCTTGAGAAAGCAGGTGTGGATAGCCAACCTTTATTAAAACAAGCAGGTTTAGATGTTCAGGCCCTAAATGATCCTGATGCACGCTATTCATTAAAAAACACAGCAACTTTATGGAAATTAGCCGTTCAAGCGACTCAAGACTCGTGCTTTGGCCTTAAAGTTGCCAGCCAAGTCAACCAAAATACATTTCATGTGTTGGGCCATTCACTCATTACCAGCACCACACTAAAAGAAATGTTTTTAAGAATTATTCGTTACTTCCGCATAGTGACCGACATTCCCGAACTTGAGTTTTATGGCGAGGGAAAAAATCATTATTTCGTTATTCATGTTCCCGATGAAGTTCAACCCGAATCTATCGATGCTTTTATCTCTGTTTTTATTCGTTCAAGTCGTGCGTTACAAGGTTCTGTTTTTTCGCCCTTACGCATTGAATTAAGACGCTCAGAGCCAGAAGATCTGGAAACTTTTCAGAGTATTTTAAAAGCCCCGATTGTGTTTAATGCACCCAAAGACATGATTGTGTTTGACACAGCCACCATAGAGCAGCCTTTAGATGGTGGGAATCCTAGCCTCACCCAAGAATATGATGAGATTATTAATCGTTATCTCGCTCGGTTTGATAAAGAAAATATATTGGCTCGTGTGAAAGTAAAACTCATTGAAAAATTATCTACAGGTGACTTTCAACAGCAAGACGTTGCGAAAAGTTTAGGCTTAAGTATACGCAGTCTGCAACGTAAGCTATCGGCAGAAAATACCTCTTATAGCGAGCTACTCGACAATACACGGCACGAACTCGCTTTGTCTTATATCAAAAATTCAAGCCACAATATTACCGAAATTGCCTATATTCTTGGCTTTACCGATGTGAGTAGTTTTACCCGTGCTTTTCGACGCTGGACAGATTTATCACCGCTACACTATCGGGAAAAACATCTCTCTTGTTCTTAAATTTTTAAAAATTTTAGATAAAAAAAGATGCCTCGATGTGCATCTTTTTTTATGAATATCTTATTTTTTATTTAACAGTTCAAGCATAGACACCGTGGTGACTTTAGCCCCGACAGGCAAGGCTTTTAAATCTACAACATAGTTCGGACTATGCGGAATATAAGGCACAGGTTTGCCTTGCTTGATTGCATTAGCAAACACAACCGGATCTGCCACGCCAATGAACATAAAGTTAAATGGAATGTCTTTTTGATCACCTAATAAATGGTGAACATCTTCTGACCCCATAACGGCGGGATAATCAGTTAGAACATGTTTGTCGCCTAGCAAAGCTTTTAAAGGTCCATTTAAACGCGCAGAGAACTCTTTATTATTAACTACAGGCGTACTTGAACCCTTAAAGGTAAAAGTAGGCAATTGATCTTTACCCATGCCCTGCATTTCGGCAGCACCTTCACTCATGAACTTAATGTTATTTAACATGGTTTCACGTATTTTTGGATCAAACCAACGCAAGTTCATTTTGACCAGTGCAGTAGAAGGAATCACGTTATTCGAATTTCCAGCTTGGATCGAGCCAATCGATAAAACTGCTGCTTGTTGAGGGTCGACTGCGTTACCCATAATAGTTTGATATTGAGTTACTGCATTTGCCGCCATAGTAATTGGATTTTTGGTTAGCATTGGTAATGAACCATGCCCACCCACGCCTTTAAATAAAACATCGAGCTGATCGGTTCCCGCCATGCGTGGCCCTGGCGCATTAATGACCACTCCAACAGGTGCAGGTGTGGTATGTACTGCAAAGAAATAATCAGGTTTTGGTAAGTTGTATTTTGTCCACAAACCGTCAGTCACCATAGCTTTAGCACCCGTTATAGGCTCTTCAGCAGGTTGTGCGACTAAAATAATAGTTCCGCTCCATTCCTTTTTTAAAGCGACTAAGGTTTTTGCCATACTGAGCATCCATGTCACATGTGCATCATGGCCACACATGTGTGCAACAGGCGTTTCGGTTCCATCGTCAAGTTTTACCCGCACTTTACTTGCATAAGGTAAGCCAGTCGCTTCTTGAACAGTATTGGCATCCATGTCGGCACGGTACATGACCGTTGGCCCATTACCATTTTTCAAAATGCCGACCACACCTGTCTTGGCTATGCCAGTTTTAACATCAAACCCTAATGACTTAAGCTCTTTGGCAACAATGGTAGAGGTACGCGTTTCCATAAACCCAAGTTCAGGGTGTTCATGAATATCTTTATAAACCTTACTTAACCATTCTGTTTGTCCATCAATAATCGTTAACGCTTTTTGTGAGACAGTAGGTAAATTAGATGGGTTTACTTCGGCATGGAGGACAGTTCCATAACCTGCCATCAAAGTCGATAACCCTAAAAATATGCCATTTTTGATGATTTTATTCATGTAATTAAAACCTTATAAATGAATGATTTAATTTTAAAATTTATATCCTATTTTTAAGCCATAGCTTATAGAGTGATTATCCTTAAACTCACCCACATAATAGTCACTGCCTGCCTGTGCGCCAAGCTGAGCTTTTGCATCGCCTAACCAGTAATATTTCACACCACCAGAAATAAAGTATTGCGATGTTGGACTGTATTGGGCTCCCACTCCTAAGTTGTAATATCCCTTGGTTGGGCCACCCGTTGAAACTTTATCGCCAGCTCCCGAGTCCCAGCCCACTGACACAGAACCTAGCCATTTAGGTGAAAAACGTTGCCCTAGTCCTAAATTTAAAGCCCACTGGTCATCATCATAACGAACCAAATTAAACCCTTCTGGACGGCTTGGTGTTGATAATCCCCCAATAACTTTTGAAATTTCACCAAAACGGTAAGGTTGTAGCGCCAAATCACTCCAATTTACCCAGCGCAAGCTCCCAAACAATAAAGTTCCTTGGCGTAAACCTGTTTGAAATTCTAAATTCACTGAGTTTGGAGATTTAAATTTGGTTGGGCCAGAGCCTTCGCTATTGGGTAACTCTGAAATAATATGATTTAAATAGTTTTTCTTTTGCTCGGTCATCTGCCCGATAGAAATCATATAGTCGAGATGTTGGCTAACTAAATCGCGTCCTTGCTGAGTCGTTAACATATCAATTAACGGCGCATTTTCAGTTGCGTTTACTTTGTGGGTAATGGCAGAACGATAGGTAAGCGAAACTTTAACGGCCTTTTCAGGAATTTGATAAGCCAGTCCAGCTAACCAGCCCCAATCACCCACAGTTTTAGTTTGAAAGTCATAACCATTATAAAGACTAAATACATTGCCTCTTAAATTGACCTGACTTTTGAAAGTTTGATAAACCGGCCCTGCAAAAATATTCCAGTTTTTATTAGGCTGATATCCCGCAATGAAGCTAAAACTTTGAATATCAAATTTCGATTTAGCATTTCCTGTGGGAACTTGACCAGAAGTAGCATTTGCAAGGCTTGTAGTCGTAATACCGGGAAGCATAACTGTGTCTTTCGGCGTTGCGACAAAGCCATTTACACCAGAATATTCTGTGTCAGCCCCAAAAGGCTGATCGTAAAGCAACCCAAATGAATACTGCGGTGCAAGCTGAAATTTTAAAGCCGCAGTCGGCCGATAATCTGTATTGGCAATATCTGAAATTGACTGATGTGAAGGGTTAGTACCAGATTCCACTCCTTTTAAATCAGTATCTGTCACACCAAGACTTGCTTCAAAGTAATTTCCCGGTTGTAAAAATGCTGATACGGATTGGCCTGTTTTATCAAATGCAGCAGCCTGTAATGCACTTGTACAAATTGAAGCGATTCCCAATACGAATGTTCTATTTCTTACTACAAAAATCATGGATCCATCCTGGATTTTTTTATTTTGATTGTTCACTTTATTTAGATTTTGAGTGGTGCGCTTAGCCCCAAACGCCAATTCGTTGACTGTGGATGCCATATTTAAAAATTATACGATTGCCTCTCTGAAGTGGGATAAGTTCCTTTGAACTCAAGATTAAAGACGACAAAGATTTAAAACTTTCAGATAATTTTTTAAGAAACTTTTGTATTTATTGCTGTTAATATTAAAGCACATGATAGATTTCCCAATCCTTCATATCTCTATAAATTAAGGATGATGAGCGAATACATTTATTATGGAAATCAAGCAAATAAAATATTTTTTGACGGTGGTTGAAGCAGGCAGTATTGGTAAAGCTGCTCAAAAACTCGATGTCGGTGCGTCAGCAATCAGTCAACAAATTAGCAAGCTAGAGCAAGAGCTAAGCATTCGCTTATTACAGCGTAATGCTTTTGGCGTCACGCCTACACCAGCGGGTCTGGCCTTTTTAAAACACTCTCAACTTATTTTGCGTCAAGTTAACTTCGCAATAGACGCTGCACATTCAGCTCGGCTTTCAGGCCATGTCAGCCTTGGTTTTCCGCCCACCATTACCGCTTTAATTGGCATCCCTTTAATGAAACTAATGTCTGAACGCTATCCAGACATTCGTCTAGAAATTGTGGAAACTCTGTCGGGTAATCTAATTCAGTCGATTAATTCGCGTCAGCTTGATATTGCCATTATTTTTACCAATGAAATTGATAAACAGTGGTCGATACAACCTTTGGTACGTGAACAAATGTATTTGATGGCACGCAAAGAAGTGCTTGAAAAATACGGTCTTGCCGACTGTATCAAAAGTGGAATTATTCAGTCGCAGCAAATTGGCGATATTCCTTTAGTGTTGCCACGGCAGCGTCATAGCTTAAGAAAATTGCTTGAGCATAAGATTGGGCAGCTTAATGTTGTCTATGAAATTGATGGTCTACACTTACTGATGGACAGTCTAATTCACCTTGACCTTGCAAGTGTTCGCCCTGGAAGTGCCTGCCTGCAAGAATACAAACATAAACTTCAATTACTAAAATTGATTGATCCTGAAGTTGAGCGAATCAATTACTTGGTGAGCCTTGCCGAAGAAGAATTATCACCTGCTGCACTGGCTGCAAAATCGGCAATTAAAGCCTGTGTGAAAGAGTTGATTCAAAACCAAATATGGCCGTGTTCTGAAATTATTTTATAAAGGGTCATTAATTTTATTAAATACCTAATTAATTTTGCCCTCTCACTCCCTCCTGCCGTTTGAGATTACATTTTCATCTGAATGATAAGTGAATTTCTGTTTATCGACTTATAGATGTGTAGTTTGAACTGGAAACAAGGCATCACATTTTCTACGAAGGATACCTTTAAATCTCATCTCTAACCCATTTCCTATTTAGGTTTATTGAATGAGTCAATTTTAAAGCCCTCAATTGAAGATCGTGAATGTTTCCATTTTGTCAGGCCAAGGAGGTCTCCAATGGATGTCGTGAATAACCGTAGGGCTACTTTTAAAAAAATATTAAATGTAACGAGTGGCAACTTTTTAGAACAGTACGATTTTTTTCTTTTTGGTTTCTATGCCACTTATATCGCAGCAAAATTTTTCCACTCTGAAAATGAATATGTCTCTTTAATGATGACATTTACCGTGTTTGCTGCGGGCTTTCTTATGCGTCCTCTCGGCGCTATTTTCTTGGGTGCTTATGTCGACAGAGTTGGTCGACGTAAAGGTCTTATTGTGACTTTAAGCCTTATGGCAATCGGAACCATCTTAATTACCTTTGTACCTGGTTATGAGACGATTGGTATTCTTGCACCAATTTTGGTGGTGATTGGACGTCTATTACAAGGCTTCTCGGCAGGTGTTGAATCTGGCGGTGTATCGATTTATCTCGCTGAAATTGCAACAGATAAAAACCGTGGGTTTATCACAAGCTGGCAATCTGGCAGCCAACAAATTGCGGTGGTATTCGCAGCATTACTTGGCTACTGGCTCAACACCATTTTAACTCATGCTCAAGTGGGTGAATGGGGCTGGCGTATTCCGTTTTTAATTGGTTGTTTGATTATTCCTTTAATCTTCTTGTTCCGTCGTACGTTAGAAGAAACTGAAGACTTTAAAGCGCAAAAAACTCATCCATCGACCAAAGAAATTTTCAGCACGCTTGCGAGCAACTGGCGCATCGTACTTGCGGGCATGATGATGAGTGCCATGACCACAACCACGTTCTATTTCATTACGGTTTACACCACTGTGTATGCAAAACGTACTCTAGAAATGTCGGTAACGGATAGCCTTTTAGCAACCGTATTTGTGGGTTTATCCAATTTCTTCTGGTTACCAATGGGTGGCTTACTTTCAGACAAAATTGGTCGTCGTCCAGTTTTAGTCGGCATTACAACCCTTGCCATCTTTACAACTTATCCAGTTTTAAGCTGGTTAGTGAGTGACATTAGCTTTACCAATCTGATTATTACGCTTGCTTACTTCTCATTCTTCTTTGGTATGTACAACGGCACCATGGTCGCAACGCTTGCCGAAGTAATGCCAAAACGTGTACGTACAGTTGGCTTCTCTTTAGCGTTCAGCCTTGCAGCCGCTATTTTTGGTGGTATGACGCCAATGGCTTGTACGTACCTTGTCGAAAACACAGGTAATGCAAGCACACCTGCATTCTGGCTGATGTTAGCAGCGGTATGTAGCTTAATCTCAAGCTTGTATTTATGCCGTGGTTCTAAGCAGAAGAATGCAGACCCAATTGCTGAACCTGCGAAGGTTAGCGCTTAAAACAACAACTATTTAACCTGAAATTTTAATGAACAGTACGGCGCATGTTGCAGCCGTACTGTGCTCTCCTATCATTAAAGCGAGATACTATGAAAAAGTCCCCTATCTTCATGACCATTTGTTTAGCTGGTGCAGGTTTAGGCTCAACGCTTGCTAACGCAGATACACTCGAAGTGATTAGCTCAGGCGGTTTCTATTCATCTATGGAAAAACTCATTCCAATATTTGAAAAGCAAACTGGTCACACGGTTCACCTTTCGTCTGGTTCATCAATGGGCGCATCACCAACTGCAATTCCAAATCGACTCGATCGTGGTGAACATTTTGATGTGGTGGTATTAGCTGCTCCTGAACTGAACAAGCTTGCAGAAAAGGGTTATGTAGACCCAAGTTCACAAAGTGCTTTAGTCAATTCAAGCATTGGTATGGCTGTGCCTAAAGGTGCACCAAAACCAGATATTAGCTCTGCGGCAAAATTCGAAAAAGTTTTATTAAATGCTAAGCACATTGGTTATTCAGCAAGTGCGAGCGGCACGCATCTTGAAAAAGATGTTTTCCCAAGCTTCCCACCTGTCGAGTACAAAGTGATTTCTGGTAAAGCAGAAAAAGTAGTCGGTGACCGTGTTGCAAAACGTATTGCTGAAGGTCAGTTCGATATTGGTTTCCAGCAAATTAGTGAAATCAAACCTTTTACAGGCCAATATGGTCAAGTTGATTTAGTCGGCCCAATTCCTGCGCCTTACCAGAAAGTCACTGTATTTGCAGCGGGCATTGGTAAAAACTCTGAACATGAAAAAGTCGCAAAAGAACTCATCAAATTTGTGAAGTCACCACAAGCAACACAAATTATTGAAGAACAGGGTCTTGAGCAGGTTAAACAATAAAAGCTCTAAAAGGCAACATCTTGAGGTGATGTTGCCTTTACTCTGTTGGTGGTTTACTCAGCACAATAGAACAAAATGAATAGCGATAAACCAGTGTAGAATAACCAATAAAGGACAATGTAGTATTTACCGTGGAACTCAAACAATTAAAGTATTTTATTGCGGTGATCGAGTCAGGAAGCTTGGGTAAAGCTGCAAAAAATCTCGATATTGGAACTTCTGCATTAAGTCAGCAAATCTCAAAATTAGAAAGCGAGCTTTCGATTCGCCTTTTACAACGTACTGCTTTGGGAACGGTTCCCACCCCTGCGGGTTTAGCTTTTTTTCAACAGGTTCAACTGGCGCTTAGACACTTAGACCATGCCGTAGACTCTGCACACTCTTCACGTTTAAGCGGTCATGTCACCGTCGGTTTTTCGCCGAGTGTCGCGTCGGTTATTGGCACACACTTTTTAAAACTCATGAGAAACCGTTACCCCGACATTAAAGTCCGTCTAATTGAAGGTTTATCGGGTGACCTCAAGGCCTTAGTTAATGCAAGGCAGCTCGATGTTGCCATCATCTTTAGTGACGATGTCGACCCACAGTGGGCCATACAGCCTTTAGTCAAAGAGCAAATGTTTTTAATCTCGCCTAAAGAAGTGCTGAGTCAATACCATCTTGAAAGCTGTATAGACACTCAAACCATTACTCATTCACAGCTTAAAGAACTTCCGCTAATTTTACCGAGCCAACGACATGGACTGCGCTTGTTGCTCGAACAGAAAATTCATCAGCTTAAAGTGGCCTATGAAATTGATGGGCTGCACTTGTTAATGGAAAGCATCAGCCAACTCGAAATGGCAACCATCCAACCTGCGGGTGCCTCATTAAACTCACGGCAAGACCTATGTTTACTGCGCGTTGTAGAACCTGCTATTGAACGCATTAACTATTTAATTAGTCTGTCTGAAGAAGAACTCTCGCCTGCAACTTTAGCCACCAAAGTAGTGATTCGTGCTTGTGTGACCAACCTGATTAATGAAAAGCGCTGGCCCGGTGCGAAACTCATAAACACTTAAGCCATTAGTGTTTATTTTTACTAAACACCCATTCAAGCTTAGCCTCTCACTTCACCGTCCCTTTTAAAGCTACATTAGCCCTAGCTGAGAAAGGGAGAAATCCATGCATGATGTGATTGTAATTGGTGGTGGGAATGCCGCACTGTGTGCCGCGCTCACGGCAAAAGAAAGTGGCGCGTCTGTGCTTGTCATAGAAGCAGCGCCTAAAGAATGGCGTGGTGGTAACTCACAACACACTCGTAACCTCCGTTGCATGCATGATGCTCCTCAAGATGTATTAGTCGATGCCTACCCAGAAGAAGAATATTGGCAAGACCTACTTAAAGTGACTGCGGGCAAAACCAATGAGCACTTAGCTCGTCTGGTCATTCGTAGTACGGCAACATGTCGCGACTGGATGCGTAAACATGGCGTGAATTTTCAGCCGCCTCTATCGGGTGCTTTACACGTTGCACGTACCAATGCCTTTTTTATGGGTGGCGGTAAAGCTCTTATTAATGCGTACTACCGTAGTGCTCAAGAACTTGGTATTGAGATTTTATACAACACAAAAATTAAAGATCTAAAGTTAAACCAAGGACATTTTGAAGCTGCAATTGCGGAAGATGGCCGCGTGTTTAAGGCGAAAAGCTGTGTATTGGCCGCAGGTGGTTTTGAGTCAAATCTGGAATGGTTAAGAGAAGCATGGGGACAAAATGAAAACGGCGAATGGCCTGCCGATAATTTCATTATTCGCGGAACCCGCTTTAATCAAGGCAACTTACTCAAATTTATGATAGATCAAGGCGCCGATATTATTGGTGACCCATCACAATCGCATTGCGTCGCTGTAGATGCACGCGCACCGTTATATGACGGCGGCATCTGCACCCGTATTGACTGCGTTTCCTTGGGAATTGTGGTCAATAACAAAGCTGAACGTTTTTACGATGAAGGCGAAGACTTCTGGCCAAAACGTTATGCGATTTGGGGCCGCCTTGTTGCCAAACAACCTCAGCAAATTGCCTATTCTATTATCGACTCAAAAGCCATTGGGCGCTTTATGCCACCTGTGTTTGCAGGGGTAAAAGCAAATAGCATTCAAGAACTGGCCGAAAAAATCGGGCTAGATGCAAAAACCTTCTGTCACACGGTAGAAGAATTTAATCAAGCCTGTGTACAAGGCACCTTTAACCATACGGTTTTAGATGACTGCACCACCAAAAATATTGTTCCCAACAAAACCCATTGGGCGGTTCCTCTCGATCGCCCACCGTTCTATGCCTATGCGCTTAAACCCGGCATTACCTTTACCTATTTAGGTTTAAAAGTCGAAGACGATGCTGCGGTACGTTTTAACAATAAAGCCAGCCGCAACCTGTTTGTCGCTGGTGAAATGATGGCAGGTAACGTACTCGGTCAGGGTTATACCGCAGGCGTTGGTATGTCTATTGGCACAACCTTTGGACGTATTGCCGGAAAAAATGCAGCCCACTATGCACTTTCACAAGGAGTTGAACATGAATGCTAGTACTAAAGCCCTAATTCCAGTTGTTCAACTCTCTGACCATGAGCAGGAAGTTCAAAGAGCGCTACAGATTTGTAATGCTTGTCGTTACTGTGAGTCTTTTTGTGCTGTATTTGCGGCGATGACCAAGCGCCTTGAGTTCAATCAAGCCGATATTCATTACCTCGCAAACCTTTGCCATAACTGTGGTGCATGTTTACACGCTTGCCAATATGCCCCACCACATGAGTTTGGTGTAAACATTCCAAAAGCGATGGCACAAGTACGTTTAGAAACTTACCAAGAGTTTGCGACACCTCAACCACTAGGCAGACTTTATAAATCGGTGGGCATTCCTTTTGTCTCAGCATTATCAGCTATTTTCTTTTTATGCATGTTAGCTGTGGTGTGGTACAAAGGCACCGACCTGTTTGCAGGTTATCAAGGTAATTTCTACGCGATTTTCCCGCATAACTTTTTAGCTCTACTGTTTGGAGCGACCTTTACAGTTGCGATTGTTTTGCTCGGCATTGGGATTAGTAAATTTTGGAGACAGACGTCTAAAGTTATTCACGGCAAAGTTGAAAAACCCGACCTTATTCAAGCCTCTCAAAATGTTTTAACGCTTAAATATTTAGACGGTGGACATGGCAAAGGCTGTAATGAGCAAGATGACCGTTACACACAAATCCGCCGTGTGTTCCATCACCTCACCTTTTATGGCTTTATGCTTTGCTTTGCAGCCACAGGCGTAGCGACTTTATATCACTATTTCCTTAACCTACATGCGCCTTACCCTATCTTTAGCTTGCCTGTTATTTTGGGTACTTTGGGTGGGTTTGGCTTAGTGATTGGACCATCTGGCTTGCTTTATTTAAACCTTAAACGTCATCCATTACATGGTGACCGCGAGCAGAAACCTGTGGATCGAGGCTTTATTTTCCTTTTAATTTTAGTCAGTGCTTCAGGTTTAGCTCTTATGGCATTTCGCAATACGCCTTACATGGCACTTTTACTGATTTTCCATTTAGCTACAGTCATGACCTTCTTCATTACCATGCCATTTGGAAAGTTCGCACACGGTTTTTACCGCAGTGCTTCTTTACTCAAATTTGCCATCGAAGAACGTATTTCTAAAAAGTCATAATTTCATTCAAAAGTATTCACTATCTTGGCGTAGTGAATACTTTCATTATTTTAAGATCAAAATACTTTATACCTTGCCTACTTTTTACTATTTAAAATTCCCAAGCCATACATCGGCCACTTGGTACTCGCTTTAATATTATTAATCAGCATCGCCACCAAAACTAAAGACACTGCGCCAACCAAAACAGGGAAAATTAAGAAACTCCACTGGTAATGTATGCTACTCGCAGTGAGTAAAATAACCAAAGGATTGGCCCCAGCAGGTGGATGAACGCATTTAAACACTTGCATGAGCGCAATGGCACAACCTACTGATAAAGCAATTGTAAAAATAGAAACACCGACAAATTTTAGAAAAAACAAACCTACAAAAGCCGAAATAAGATGCCCAAATATAATATTTCTCGGCTGTGCCAAAGGTGACTGCGACACGGTATAGAGCAATACACAGGTCGCACCAAACGGCGCCATGATAAAAATATTATGTGTGAGCTTACTCAACCACAGAAGTATAAAAATACTAACTGTCCCCCCAATAAGGCTTCTTAAAACATCAACTTTAGTGGGCGATGGAGCCAGTTTTTCTTTGCCATAAAAGATCGAGAACATGGTTTTTTCCTCAAACAAAAATTTGCTTTTTAAAAAGCATATAGATAAAATTTCAAATAGTACAGATCTGTACTATTTTATTTTTTGGAAAAGACACATGTCAAAATCTGCCTTAAAAATATTAGATACAGCCGAGAAACTATTTAATGAAAATAGTTTTGTCGGGGTTGGCGTTGACCTGATTCGCGATGAATCTGGCTGCTCTAAAACCACCATGTACACGTACTATAAAAATAAAAATCAACTGGTTAAGTCTGTACTCGTTGCACGTGATGAACGGTTTAAGCAAAGCCTTTTGGGCTATGTGGGAGATGCAACAGGGTTGGAAGCCATCAATAAAATTCTGGATTGGCACACCAATTGGTTTAGACAAGATTTTTTTAAAGGCTGTTTATTTGTAAGAGCAGTCGCTGAATCTAACCAAGATGATCAAGACATTATTTCTATTTCTAAAGCTCATAAACAATGGATTAAAGTATTGATTGCGCAAAACTGCAATATACCGAATGGTGAAGCTTTATCTGAGCTGATCTATACGGTGATTGAAGGCTTAATTAGCCGCTTTTTAGTCGATGGTTTCGATGAAATACTTGCGATAAACATGAAAAACTCTATTAATCAATTATTTAATATTCATCAACATTAGTATGAGAACTTAAAATGGAAGTGGACCATATTTTTATTTGTGTACAATCAGGCGCTCCCGAAGCTGAAACTTTAAAAAAATTCGGTCTAACAGAAGGTTCATCCAATAAGCACCCGGGTCAAGGTACAGAAAACAGACGCTTTTTCTTTAAAAATAGCTTTATCGAATTAATCTTTTTAAATAACCCAGAAGAAGCCTCAAGTGATCTCACCAAACCGACTCTGCTTTTTGAACGACTAAGTGCTCAAAATAATATTGCGTCCCCTTTTGGTATTTGTTTTCGCCCTAAGAATAAAGATGATAACGGTGCAAAATTTCCTCATTGGGTTTACAAGCCAAGCTATTTACCAGCCAGCTTAGAAGTAAATGTTGCCAAAGATTCTGTGGTATCTGAACCGATGTGGTTCTTCCTTTCATTTGCTTCACGACCAGACCTTGCTGCAAAAGAAAAACAACAACCACTTGTGCATAGCAAAGATTTATCAGAAATCACTGCGATTAAAGTTTCTATTCCAAACCTTGAAAAGCACCCTACTTCATTGCTGTTCAATTCGCTTGATAGTTTTGAAGTGACAGATGGATCGGAGCATTTAATGGAAATTAGTTTTGATCATGAACCTCAAGGAATGATTCATGATTTCAGACCAGAACTGCCGCTTATTTTTAAATATTAAAATGCTTATTTTCTAATAATAAAAAACTGTGATTTATTGCAAATCACAGTTTTATTTAAATTGAATCACATTAAAAACGACAACAGCTTAAGCAATTTTTCCATCAATAATACCTTTCTCTTTTAGCGCAGCCAGTTCTTCTGCTGTTTTAAATCTCGATAAGATTTGAGCCGTATGTTCACCTAGCTCTGGCGGTGCATGATGATATTCAACTGGAGTATCAGACAGCTTGATTGGTGAGCCTATGGTTTGAAAGTTTTCATTTAAACGATGAGGAATATTCACCACCAAATTACGATGGACGATTTGTGGTTCAGCCAAAGCTTCTTCAATAGAATTGATAACACCTACTGGCACTTTAAGCGCATGAATCATCTCAACCCATTCTTTGGCAGTTTTTTGCAAAAAGTGCTCGGACAATAAAGGAATCAGTTCATCTCGATATTTGACGCGGTCTTGGTTGCGCACAAATTTTTCATTTTCGAGTAACTCTGGATAACCAATCGCAACACACAAATCTTTAAACTGTTTATCGTTACCGCAAGCAATAATAAATTCTTTATCTTTAGCCTTAAAAGTTTGATACGGCACAATACTCGGATGTTGATTACCCATGCGCTGCGGGGCTTTACCTGAGGCTAAATAGTTCATTCCCTGATTTGCCAGTGCCGCGACCTGTACATCAAGCAAAGACATATCAATATATTGTCCACGTCCTGTGTGTGACCGTGCAATCAAAGCTGCCTGAATCGCGATGGTTGAATACAATCCCGTTTGAATATCTACAACAGCCACACCAACCTTTTGTGCACCACCGCCTGCCACATCATCAGGCTCACCAGTAATGCTCATTAAGCCAGACATACCCTGAATAATAAAATCATAGCCGGGTTCTTCTGCACGTGGGCCATCTTGCCCAAAACCCGTAATCGAGCAATAAACAATATTTGGGTTTAACTCACTTAAAGAAGCATAGTCCAAACCATATTTAGCCAAAGACCCTGTCTTATAATTTTCAATTACCACATCGGCTGTCTTAGCAATTTCATAAATTAAAGCCTGACCTTCGGGTGTAGTAATGTCTACCGCAACCGAATATTTATTGCGGTTGGTACACTGAAAATAACCAGATTCACGGGTCATGTTTCCATCTTGATCGGGCATCCATGGCGGTCCCCACATACGGGTGTCATCACCAACTCGAGGACGTTCAATTTTAATCACTTCCGCGCCAAGGTCTGCCAAGATTTGTCCGCACCAAGGCCCTGCAAGCACACGACTTAAATCTAAAACCCGAATTCCTTGTAATGCACCCATAACGATACCCTTATCTTTTTAGAAGGTACTCAACGCACCTTCTTGTCATTGTTTATGATTGTTTTTGCGGATCGTACTGACGATCTTTAATAAATAAGCCTGGCAATACACCCGCAACAAAATACGCAGCGCCCATCACAATAAAGGCCATGGTAAACGTACCACCCGACGCCAAGAAACCAATGGTGGCTGGTGCAATAGCTGCCCCGACACGACCAATGTTATAAGCCCCGCCAATAGCCGTTCCGCGCACATCGGTTGAAAAACTTTCAGCCATATAAGTCGCGTTCACACCATATGGAATGCCATATAAGAAGCCAAAGGTGATCAATAAATACAAAATATTGTCAGGGGTGTTAAAGAAAATAATGATTGGCAAGAACACGGCGCTGGCTATTGTTCCAAACACAAAAACAGCACGGCGGTTAAATTTGTCAGCAAGATAACCCGCTAAAATTTTGCCTAGAATCATTGCTGTATATGAACCCACCATATAACTGGTTAAGTTTTTAAAGTTCATATGTACTTCTGTTTCTAAATAACTTGGCATCCAGTTGTTAATGCCGTAATAACCAAACTGTAAGAAAAATGCTGTGGTCATCCACAACAAAAACATTTTACGGTGCTTAAAGTTATTAAATATTTGCTTATAGATACTGCCACTTTTCGGCTTTTCAGCCACAACTCTTTCTTTAGGTTGTCCGTTGCCTTGTAAGCTTTCAATTTTAGTGAGCTGCCAAGATTTTGGCTCTGGCACAAATCGTTGTAGGAAAATATTAACAAAAGCAGGCACCACGGTCAGGAAGAACAAAACACGCCAGCCATGATCTGGAATAATTGCGCCAGCTAATAGCGTCGCAGCAATATAACCTACGGTTTGTCCCGTCTGTAATGTGCCCAATACCGTGGTACGGTATGTGGTTGGCACATATTCAGCCATTAAGGTATTGCAGGCCATATAGAGTGCTCCAATTCCCAAAGCACCAATAAAACGTAAAGCCATAAATTGCTCGAAGCTTTGCGTAAAACCCAATAAACAGGTCGCTACCGAAAAGAAAGTCACAGAGTTGGCAATGGTTCTTACACGACCAAACTTGTCACATGCCCAACCACCCAAAATACCGCCAATACCCATACCTGCCAAAGAAGCACTACCTAATGCACCTGCCTGAAAGGTACTTAAACCAAACTCTGCCTTTAAGCTGGTCAAGCTATAAGACAGCAGCATAATATCAATGCCATCGACTACCATTGCAAAATAGGCAAATAACAACGCCCATTTCCATGTATGAGGTCCGATCTTTTCATATGTTCCAAGGTTACTTGGAAATGTATTTCTTAATTCTTTCGATATTACTTGAACGTCATTGTTCATCTTTAGTTCCTCATTTTCCCAAATGAGTCATCGATAGCGTACTTATGTTTTCTGTATGACTTAATCTTCTATATTTTCATCATCTTATATTTAGTTTTAAGTACACAGAGGCGTATCTTTACATGAGTATCCTTACGATGAATCTTGTCATTTTCCATAAATTTTTTGCGTAAAAATCCCTAAAGGTGCTCTCGAAAGAACACCTCTATATTTTAAATGAATGAGTTAGTTACTAAATGCCGCGATGCCTGTTTGCGCACGACCTAAAATAAGAGCATGGACGTCATGTGTGCCTTCATAGGTATTTACGACTTCAAGATTGACCAAATGGCGGGCCACACCAAACTCGTCACTAATACCGTTTCCACCCATCATGTCACGCGCCATACGGGCAATATCAAGCGCCTTTCCACAGTTATTACGCTTAATTAGTGATGTGCCTTCAACTGATGCAATGCCTTCATCTTTCATACGACCAAAACGTAGAGCCACTTGCAAACCTAATGCAATTTCAGTTTGCATATCTGCCAGTTTCTTTTGAATTAACTGATTTGCAGCCAACGGACGACCAAATTGTTTACGGTCCATGGTGTATTGATGTGCTGTATGCCAGCAGAATTCAGCAGCACCCATTGCACCCCACGCAATGCCATAACGCGCACTGTTTAGACAGGTAAATGGGCCTTTTAAACCTCGAATTTCAGGGAATGCATTTTCTTCAGGGACAAAAACGTTATCCATCACAATTTCACCTGTAATGGATGCACGTAAACCGACTTTGCCATGAATTGCTGGTGCAGATAGGCCTTCCCAGCCCTTTTCTAAAATGAAGCCGCGAATATCACCAACATTGCCTTCAGCAGAAACTTCTTTTGCCCAGACGACAAATACATCGGCAATTGGACTGTTGGTAATCCACATTTTTGCGCCAGTTAAACGGTAACCACCGTCAACTTTTTTAGCGCGGGTAATCATACTACCTGGGTCTGAACCATGGTCAGGCTCGGTCAAACCAAAACAACCAATATATTCGCCAGTGGCAAGTTTAGGTAAGTACTTTTGCTTTTGTTCTTCCGTACCAAACTCATTAATTGGAACCATCACCAATGAGCTTTGCACGCTCGCCATAGAGCGGTAGCCTGAATCCACATATTCAATTTCACGCGCAACCAAACCATAACTCACATAGTTCAAACCCGCACCGCCATATTGCTCAGGAATGGTTGGACCCAGTAAGCCAAGCTCTCCCATTTCACGGAAAATAGATGGGTCTGTTTTTTCATGACGGAATTGTTCAAGTACACGTGGTTGCAAACGTTGTTGGCAATAGGCATGAGCCGCATCACGAATCATGCGCTCATCTTCGGTAAGCTGTTGCTCAATTAAAAAAGGGTCTTGCCAGTTAAATTGAACTTTTGCTTTTTTTGTTGTCACCATGTGATTCATCGCATCCTCTGCTTGATTTGATCTTCTTTATTTAACTCGATGTTATGCGTGAAAAATGCAGTAATCAAACGATAAATGTTCATGCAGATATGCGACTTACGCATATTTAAAATAAGACGCATTAAATTTAGATATTTAATTCATTGTATTTTATTAAAAATGACTTATTTTTATACTAAAATTTGATATCTGCATGTAGGTCATATGCTGTTTTGAAATATGACGACAAATAAAAGGATTTATTTATGCGAAGAAGTATCCCATCCATTCAGGGCCTGATTTGCTTTGAAAGTGCAGCAAAACATTTAAGTTATACCTATGCTGCGCAAGAGTTATGCATTACCCAAAGCGCGGTCTCTCGCCAAATTCAGCAGTTAGAAGATTTCTTGGGTGTTGAACTCTTTATACGTACTCGGCATGGCGTTGAACTCACCATTGCAGGTCAGCAGTATTTTAAAAGTATTAAGCCCTATTTATTGGGTTTAGAGAAATGTACAGCCGATGTGATTTCTCATAAGGGTTTAGGTGGAACATTAAAGTTAGGTGTGGTTCCTACCTTTGCAACGCGTTGGCTGTTACCCAAACTTCATCTTTTAAATCAAAAACACCCTGAAATTACGGTTCACTTAGAAACCAGTACCAAGCCCTTTTTATTTAATGACAATATTTTTGACGCTGCGATTTTTGCAGGTACGCAGCAGCAAATTGACCACTGGCCCGGCATACAAGCGCATTATTTAATGGATGAAGAAATTGTACCTGTATGCTCGCCAAGTCTAATCGAAAAGTATTTTCCAGATGCTGTGATGATTAATGAAAATACCTATGATTTAAGCTCAGAAGATTTGCTAAAAATTCCCCTGCTACAACAAACCACTCGGCCAAGCATTTGGCAAGAATGGTTTCTGACCCATCACATGCAGCATCCGAAGCCCTTTGATGGACAACGCCATGAGTTATTTTCAATGCTTGCCGTTGCTGCCAGTCATGACATGGGAATGGCCTTAATTCCACAAATGTTGATTGAGTCTGAACTACAAAAAAAGGAACTGGTGATTGTTTCCAATAAGAAACTAAAAGGTAGCCGAAAATACTATCTTATTCACTCGAGCCAAGACATCACACCGACCATTCAAAAATTTGTTGAGTGGATTTACCAAGAACTAGAACAACTAAAGAGCAATACAAATTAGCTCAGCAGGTTTTACTTATGCTCAATATTGCGATCTATACTCATAAAAAAGATTGTGATTAATGAGATCACAACCTTTTTAGTTAAGCGCAAATGACTTTGAATTAATGACTCATTAATTGAATGTCTGAACCATTACGTTTCGGGTCAATCAAAATTTTGGCATGCTGTTCAGGGTCACGTAACGCTTCAAATGCATTGGTAACTCCTTCTAGGCCAACAACACCGGTAATGAGTGGTGAGCAGTTCACTTTACCTTCTGCAATCATATGCAGCGCATCTCGAAACTCAAGCGGTGTATAGCCCAACACAAACTGAATTTCTAGCTCTTTATTAATCGCAAGTGCAGGTTCTATTTTGTCACTTTGCATGCAGACGCCCACCCCGACAATTCGGGAAAACAAAGGTGCACCTTCAATAATTTGCTGTAAAACACCCGGCACACCCACACACTCAAAAATAACAGGACGTTTTGGCAAAGCACCTAATTTATCAATCATGCGCCATCCATGCCACCATGGTAAGCGTGTCGCTTGCAACTTATCAAACAGCCCCATGCCCATGTTAATTGCATCAGAAACATTGCCAAGCAAACCAAACTCTTTCCAGTTGGCAAATGGCGATGTCTCTTTAGGGTCTACCACAATATCGGCACCGCATTGCTCGGCAAGCTTACGGCGGTTTGGTGAAAAGTCGCTGGCAACTACAGTTTTAACCCCAGCTGCTTTAAGCATTAATATGACACCTAGCCCGACAGGACCACAGCCAATTACAATCGCAGGTTCACTTGTTTTTACACGGCTACGTCGAACAGCATGCAATGCAACCGCCATAGGTTCAGTCATGGCAGCACTATGGGCATCTAGACCGTTGGGTACTTCAAACATCAAGCTCGATTGAGCCAATACTTGCTCGGCATAACCGCCCGAAGCATTTGGAGAAAGCCCTGTAGATAAATAACCGTGCTGATCTACATTTAAAAGTGGCATTGCACAAACAAGTGTATCGGCTTTAAATTTATGACGTGTTTTTGGACCATAGTCTAAAACCTTGCCGCAAAATTCATGTCCAAGTACAAATGGGTCTGTGGACTTCGCTAAACCATTAAACCCAACACGTGCAGCCAAATCATGCATGTGGTCACAGTGGTGCTGCATATGTAAATCAGAGCCACAAATCCCACATCGCACCACTTCTAATAACACCTGTCCTTTTGCAGGTGTTAATTTCGGTTGGTCCACCACTTGTAATTTTGCTTGATGACAAAGTACCGACTTCATTTGAGTGCTTCCTATTTCTTCTTTTTCATTTACTTGCCAGAAATAGATTTCTACAGATAAATTAATCGCTTTATCAGTTTGGTCTTTAGCAAGCCTTTATTCATCTTTACAACTAAAAGGCAAAATACCAATGACCATTCTTCAGCCAATCTACTCTTGAAGAGTCAACAAAAAACAGGCTCAGCGAAATTAAAAACAATAAAAATCTTGGTGCTTGTATCTTACACAGACTGCGTTATCTTCTTAGGCCAGAACAATGTCATCAAAATTAAAACTTATACAAATATAGTAAGTTCAAAAAACTCAACTCAACGCTTTTCACAAAAACATAGCAAATCCAAACTTTTATCAGCAGCTCTAAACAGGCATGATGAACTGATACGATTAGATAAGAAGAAATCTATGATTACAAAAACGCTCCCGCTTACAGATATACACCGTCATCTTGATGGCAACATCCGCATTCAAACCATTTTAGAATTGGGCCAACAATACCATTTAGATTTACCTGCTTACGACATTGAATCTTTACGACCACACGTACAAGTGATGGATAACCAACCTGACTTATTAAGTTTTTTATCGAAGTTGGATTGGGGCGTAAAAGTATTAGCCAGTTTAGATGCCTGCAAACGTATTGCTTTTGAAAACATGCAGGATGCTGCCCAACAAGGCCTAGATTATGTAGAGCTGCGTTTTTCACCAGGTTATATGGGAATGACACATCAACTTCCACTTGAAGGCGTTGTTGAAGCAGTTATTGCTGGAGTCAAAGAAGGTAGTCAAGCTTACGGGGTAAAAGCGAATTTAATTGGCATTATGAGCCGTACTTTTGGTCAAGAAGCCTGTGAAAAAGAATTAAATGCCCTACTTGCCCATAAAAATGATATTAAAGCGTTGGATCTTGCTGGAGATGAGCTTGGTTTTCCGGGCAATTTATTTATTGATCACTTTAAAAAAGCGCGTGATGCAGGTTGGCACATTACAGTACATGCAGGTGAAGCTGCTGGCCCAGAAAGTATTTGGCAAGCTATTGAAGAATTAGGGGCCGAACGAATTGGACATGGCGTTAAAGCAGTTCAAGATTTAAAACTTTTAGATTATTTAGCAAAACATAAGATTGGTATTGAGTCTTGTCTCACCTCAAACATTCAAACCAACACTGTACCGTCTTTAGCAGAGCACCCATTAAAGACTTTTTTAGAACATGATGTACTTGCCACCATTAATACAGATGACCCAGCAGTAGAAGGTATTGAGATACAACATGAATATTTAACTGCTGCCCCATTAGCAGGTTTAAGCCCGGAGCAAATTTATACAGCTCAAGAAAATGGACTTAAAATCGCATTTTTATCAGATCAAGAAAAAGATGAGTTAAGACAGAAATATAAATAACAGAGAACAGAGAACAGAGAACAGAGAACAGAGAACAGAGAACAGAGAACAGAGAACAGAGAACAGAGAACAGAGAACAGAGAACAGAGAACAGAG